>VRZD01000037.1 GCA_016743235.1 Pantanalinema sp. GBBB05
TTGCCGTAATGGGTATGCCCGTATTTGATAATTTGAGGAGATTGGCACTTGGGACAGTTCATCGACTTAGCTGCAATGCTTGATTCTCCCAGCTTATCAAATCACCATTACTATGCATTACTACCCTACTTGTACTGTCAAACTGATTGAAGGCACAGTTGACCAATCCGAACGATCTTCTCTCAGTGACGAGCAGATGGCTGAAGGGTATGTACTCATTTGCGTTGCGTATCCAAAAGCAGACTGTGTGTTGGAGACGCACAAAGAAGAGGAGCTATTTGGTTAAACAAGTCGGTGAACGAGCGACGGAATTAACAAATGATAGATCTTTCAAGTTTTTCTCATACTACTCAGGAGGAACTGATGGAACGATCTAGATGTCCAGTTTGTGGTCATATTTACGATCCAGCGGAAGCCGGAGATCCAAAGCCTGAAATTGCTCCAGGAACAGCATTTGAGGAGCTACCGGAAGATTGGAAATGTCCAGTCTGACGCACGAATAAGGTAACGTTTCAACCTGTGCTACCACAGGCAGTTTAGCAAGTTGTATTACAGGAGTAGTGCGTAGAACAGAGACTTACGTTAGGTAAGCTGAGCAATTTCAAAATGTACTGGCAGGGAGTTATACCGCTGTCTCCCCTTGCTGGATCTTGTAGGCGAGCGATGCCAGAGATCCAGACAGTGCAGACCAACCATGACGAACGGTAGAGAGTTTTTATCGCTTCCTCTCCTTTCTTGCCACCAACGGCAGGCGAAACCCTGCGTTAGAGCGGTCAGAGGTGGCGATCGCTCAAGTCATGTACACAACCCGATCAACAATCGCAAAAGAAATCACACCATGAATATGCCCATGCTTAAACATTTCATTCGCCTACTTCTCCCGTAAAGGGGCACTAAAAGATTCGTTTTCCATGACCACTCAAATCTTGTTGAAACGTAACGTTGGATTCAGCGTCTGATGAGAAATAGCAGCCAATGCCATAGCCACCTGAATATCTTTAGGAGTGTGATTTCCTTGGGTGTTGTTTCTGTACTTCGCCCTGTCCCGATGACATGCTGCAGATGCAGTTCTGTGGCAATACCGGCTGGCACATTGGTCGCCATTGGTAAGGGGGAATGCTTACCCAGTAGCAGGTAATCAATCAGAAACATCAGCAGTTTCTCATCATGGCGATCGTCAACCCAGGTGTATTGGTTCGGATCACGATTGACCAAGGCATTCCTGATGGCATAGGTTGAATCCGCTCTGGTGAGGCTCAATTGATAGATGCAATACCCCGTCCAACTGCGATGCAGATAGAGAATATTGTCTTCCATAAAAATGAACCACTTATCTTCCATCTGGGTTGGAATCAGACCCTTAGAGAGACGCTCATACTCCGGCTCAGTGAATTCTCGCTGAAGGGAAAGGGTCGAGCGTTGGACGGGCAAAGGCTGAAGATTTGACCAGGACTGGCGGGTGGCTGACATGTGATTCGCCCTGCTTCTATACTGTTGTCACTGCGGATGAACTGCTAACGATTCCCTTCACCCGTCGCTAGCCAGTTTTCGGACTCCATCAATGAACCTGATCCGATCAATGGGCAACAAAATTGTTGGACGGCACCTTGAGCAATTATAGGCTGTGCCATTCAACGGTCGCCGATTAGCGGAAATAGCGGCGATCGCATTCAGCCGCTATTTAATCTAAAAACAGGTTGGACAGAGAATAGTCAGGCTGTCCGTAAACGCTCAATATCTTTGATGGGTGGTGCGCCAAACATCCGGGAATATTCTCGGCTAAACTGTGAAGGGCTTTCATACCCGACTTGATAGGCGGCACTAGTCGCATCGTCATGTTCGACCAGCATCAGCCGACGTGCTTCCAGTAGCCTCAATTGTTTCTGATATTGCAGCGGACTCATTGAGGTCACTTTCCGGAAATGACGGTGGAAGGATGCAGCAGACATACTGGCTTGCTCAGCCAGATCCTCCACTCGTAACGGCTTCGTGAAATTAGCCTTGAGCCGTTTAATAATCTCAGCAATGCGCTGCATGTTACTGCCAGATGTCGCGATCTGGCGAACTGCTTCGCTTTGTTCGCCCATCAACAGCCGGTAATAGATTTCGCGAATCATCATCGGTGCCAGAAACGGAATATCCTGCGGCGTATCCAGAAGCCGTGTGAGTCTAATGGCGCAATCAATCAACGTGACATCAGCGTTGCTCACAAACAAGCCTCTAACTGAGTGTTCTTTCTTCTCCATGTGGGGTTGAATTTGGGCAATAATCTCACAGAGTTGGACTGGGTCTAAGTTCAACTTAAACCCTAAATAGGGCTGGTCGGGTGTCGCTTCTGTCACAAATCCACTCAGCGGCAAATCCACCGAGATGACAAGATACTGAGCGGCAGCATACTGATACGTTTCCTCACCGAGCAAGGCTTCTTTTTTGCCCTGAATCACGATCGCGAGAACTGGTTCAAAGACATCGTGGATTGCTGTGGAAACAGACGATTCCCGCATGAATTCTAACTGACTGATCGTCGTCTGATGGGCACCGTTTCCCCGGGTGTCGGTGTAGTGTGCCACTAATGCCGCCAGTTCTTGACAGGCATGAATGGCTGTACCCTGCTTCAGTGTTGCAATCATCATGTTGGCTTCCTGGCTGATGTAAGCATTCTCATTCGCTCATTATAGAGGACGCTTTTCCTTGTCAATCTTTTGTCTGAGAGGATTAGGCAATAACATGCGAGGTTTGTGTATTTGAAACCTCATTCCTTAAACCTATGCTGAACTCATGCCAAAAGAGCAATGAAAGGATGAGGCAATGGCACAAAATGCAACAAAGATTGCTTTAATCACAGGATCAAGCCGAGGGTTGGGCAGAAATACGGCTTTAGCCCTTGCCAACAAAGGGGTCGATGTCATTGTGACGTATCGTAGCAGCGAGGCAGAAGCAAAAAATGTTGTCTCTACGATTGGAGAAATTGGTGGTAAAGCTGTTGCACTGCAACTGGATACGTCTAACACCAAAACCTTTGACGATTTTGTGGTGCAAATCAAGCAATCACTCCAGGACACTTGGCAAACAGAACAGTTTGATTTCCTGGTTAACAACGCTGGGATTGGCGTTTATGCACCATTTGCAGAAACAACTGAAGAAGAATTCGATCGCTTGATGAACATTCATGTAAAGGGGGTTTTCTTCTTGACCCAGAAACTTCTGCCATTGATTAAGGATGGTGGACGAATTGTCAATCTTTCCTCTGGTCTTGCCCGGTTTGCGCTACCTGGCTATGCCGCTTACGGCGCGATGAAGGGGGCGATCGAGGTGTTGACCCGATACCTGGCGAAGGAATTAGGACAACGACAGATTGCAGTAAACGTCGTGGCTCCTGGTGCGATCGAAACCGATTTTGCTGAAGGTGCAGTGCGTGACAATCCAGAGATTAATAACTTCATCGCCTCGCAGACGGCTTTAGGTCGCGTGGGTCTTCCAGATGATATTGGCGGAGCGATCGCATCCTTACTTTCCGAAGATAACCGCTGGGTCAATGCCCAAAGAATTGAAGTCTCCGGCGGCATGTTTCTCTAATTCAAACCAACTAAAACAAACAGGAAAATCGCCATGTTAAATGTAGAGAACAAAGTCATTGCGATCACTGGGGCGAGTAGCGGCATTGGTGAAGCCACAGCCAAATTACTGGCTGAAAATGGCGCCAAGGTTGTTTTGGGAGCACGGCGTACAGACAGGCTAGAAACGATTGTTGAAGAGATTCGTCGTCAGGGTGGCTCAGCAGCATTCAAGCCGGTGAACGTTGCCGATCGCGAGGATATGAAAGCGTTCATTCATTTTGCCAAAGATACCTTTGGTCGGATTGATGTGATTTTTAACAACGCCGGTGTCATGCCATTATCTCCAATGAGTGCCCTCAAAGTTGAACAATGGGACACGATGATCAACGTCAATATCAACGGTGTATTGAATGGGATTGCAGCCGGTTTACCGATTATGGAAGCGCAAGGTGGTGGTCAATTTATCAACACCGCATCCATTGCCGCCCATGTGGTAGTCCCAACTGGCGCCGTCTACTGTGCAACCAAATACGCGGTTTGGGCAATCTCCGAAGGACTGAGGCAGGAATCGAAAAACATCCGTGTGACCACGATCTCTCCTGGTGTTGTGGAGACCGAACTTGGTTCTGATATCACAGACGATTCAGCAGAAGAAGCATTGAAAGAATTTCGTAAAACTGCCTTAACACCGGATGCGATCGCCAGAGCCGTTTTATATGCCGTCTCCCAGCCCGATGATGTGGATGTCAATGAAATCGTTGTTCGCCCGACAGCCAGTGCCTTCTAGCCCTTTAAACAGATAGCTTGGATTTAAGGGATTAGAGCAGGTTGGTGGTTTTGAATAAAATTGGTCGCTATGACGCTAATTCACTGCCACCTGCTTGCTTTAGCTTTCTCGAAACGATTTTGCCAGGCAAGACATTAGCAGAAGAGAAAACTGAGCAAAATCGAGGTCACTGAAAATGAGGTTCAGCTGATCACATGACGTCATATACGGATTGTCCTTCGAGTGAGCGGTCCGAGCAACGTGGGCTGTCTCAAGCCGCACCAGGAGAATGGGATGATCCGTCAGGGACACGGAACTACCTGCTGGTGCGCGACCGAACTTGACGTTTTAGCATCGTATCTGTCCAGGATGCAGGGAACTGTCAGATAATGGTCTGAGAATAATCAGATGCAGAAAGTAAGATGATCTCTATCTGAAATCCAGCCCACTTTTTCCTCGATAATGACTTCATCCGCTTCTGATTCTGTTTTAGCGATCGCACCGCGTTCTCTCCCGGAAATCATCATCGTGCCGATCGAGGGTGGTAAGAAACCAGACCCTCGACGCGAAGAACCACCAGATCTACGTCACTGGCAAATTGAAGAATTCCTGCGGCAGACGGGAAAATCAGACAACACTCAACGGGTTTACCGGGGACAGTTGGTGAGGTTTGCCACCTGGGGCGGTAAGTCCTGGCTCGATGTGACGTCCAGTGATATTGGGAAATATCGACGAGAGTTGAAGCTCAAGGGACTGAATGCAACTTCGGTCAACCATGCGCTCAATACGTTGAAGGCATTTTATGGGTGGTTGCGGCGGAGCAATGGCTATCCTATGAACCAGCCGTTGCCGACAGATGCGATCGACTTGGAACGGCAACCAGAACTGGAAGCGGACCACATTGACGCAGATGATCTAGACCAAATTTGGCAGGTGCTGGAGTTTGAGGAGAAAACAGCAGTGCGAGATCGCGCCATTATTGCAGTCCTCAGTCATGGGTTACGGGCGTCAGAGGCATCAAACCTGAATGTGGAACACTGGAACGGCAAAATCCTCAAAGTACATCGTTCTAAAGGGCAGAACGTGAGTGAGGTACCGTTAAATCGGGATGCGAGACAGTACCTGGAAGCTTATCTGGAGTGGCGACGGCAGCAGGGCGGAATGTTTGAGCCAGTGCCGGAAAGTCCGATGTTTTTGGCGCAAGACCCGAAGAGTGCTGGGAACCGGTTGGGCTACAAAGGGTTGCACCGGATGGTGAAGAAGTTGGGGGCGATCGCTGGAGTGGAAGATCTCAACCCCCATCGGTTCCGGCATACCTTTGGGACGGAGGTGACGCGGCGAGGGGTAGACCCGCTGTTTGGTAAAGAGTTGATGGGGATCAAGAGCGATCGGGGCTTTCAACGTTATACCAAGGGGGTCTTCAAGCAGGCGGCAGCGGAGGCATACTTGAAGGCGATCGGCGAGGATGAGGATGAGAAAAATTAACCGTCAAATCAGCAGTTGTCCCGTGTCTTGCCTTGGTCGAATTACCCATGCGCGGCACGACGGAACAACCACGCCGATCCGGCAAACAGAGCGATAAAAAATCCATTCAGAAGCATAAGTTCTAGCGGTCCACTCCAGGGGTAGCCCAACTGAGCAGTCAGCGTGATCGTAGCGACAGAGGTCTGAGCAAATGCCGTGGCGAACAGCGCACGGGACATTCCACGGGGGCGAAAGTGTGCGATGAGGGAGCCAATGATCCCGACAGCGAGTACCCCGAAGTACATCAGGTTGGCAGGGTCACCATCTCTCCCGATAATGCCGACGCCTAAACTAAGCCAGACCAAGATGAGTGCTGCTACGATCGCGACACCAGCGGCAAATCGATACATCGTGTTGTTCATGGTTCCTCCTTGATTGGTGGTAACGTCGTGCCGCAATATCCTTTTGTTCCTTCGATTGCAGAACGTTGCAAGACTGTAAAGGTAGTGTGATGAATGGCAAACAAGCCCATCAAATCTCTACGTTGTCAAGGATATGAGCATCGCTGGGTGGCAGTGTCCTGATTAATTCAAAGGAGCCTAAGGGAAACGTTTGTCCATTCAACAGGATTTCTATCAAATGGCTTCCAGGGTAATGTTTACGGGTTGTCATGTCTGCCAGGGAAATGGCTTTACCGAGTTGTATCGTTTCCCTTGGTGCCAGTTCAACGGTCTTTAACTTGAAAACCTTGGGGCTGGTTTTGCCATTTGATTTGACAAAATGAATCCGCAGATCAACCAAAAGTCGCTGAGGCTGAGAACCTGTGTTGGTGATTGTAAAGGCAATGGAGAGAGAATTCCCAATAATGGCTGGTTGAGGGGTAATGCTAACGTTGCCAATCGATACCGTGACGCCATCACTAAAGCCTAGAGCGGCGATCGCTCCGGGGTCAGCTCGTTTGACAGCCGATCGCAGTGCGTGACGAATCAACCAGCGCCGTTCATCGGTGGCATTGACTAACCAGCGGTGAGCAATTTCCACCAGTAATAACGGATGATCCTTGCCGATGTCATTCAGATTATTGGCAACAGAACGGCGGACATAGAGTTCAGGATCATCTTTGAGTAGTTCCAGCAATTCCAGGACAGGGTAGGGATTTTTCTGGAATTCTCGTAAACGAGGTGCCCAAGGCAAGCGGGGGCGAGTGCCTTCGGAGACTAAGCGACGTACATGGGTGCTGGGGTCTTGTGTCCATGTTTTCAGCCGTGCCAGGGTCGCTTCGGGATACCGTTCTAGAAATGGGCGAATACTAAGTTCAGCGGTAAACCGCTGCGTTAACTCATACTGAGCCTGCATCGAAGCCTCAAAATACTCAAGCCCGTATTTTGCAACGAACAGAACATGAGGAAGGTAGAGGAAAGGAGCCATGCCAGACTGTTTTGTCTCTTCGAGTTTCGGACCCAATGAGGCGATCAGAACATCGGCAGCTTCTTCGTAGTTGCTGGGCAAATGATGATGGAGTGCCTCCGCGATTTTCCATCCTCGCACCATCAGGTTCAGGTCATCATATCCATCGAGTACCTCGTTCAAAAAGGTTTCTGTCGCAAAGGTAGGAGTGACCCCAGCGATCATTGCAGCAATTTTCTGGGGTATCTCAATGCCAAATTGGTTTTTAAGGGGTTCAGCCAAAAATAACTCCTTCTGAGCAAACTTTTGGAATGGAGATTTTGGATGCTGGCTACTCTACTCCATCCTTACGCTTTGAGGATTGCCTAGCTTTCTCAATAATGCTCTGTATCTCTGCGTCTAATGCAGTTTGTTCGGCGTTGCATAATGAAAGTATGAATTAGGTTGAGAATCGATGCAATGCCCCGAATGCCAGTCCACACACATCCGTAAGAACGGCAAAAGAAGGGTAAGCAAAATCACATCTGTGTTGATTGTGGACGACAGTTTATCGATCACTATGAGCCACGCCAGGGCTACAGCGAAGACATCAAGCGGGAATGCTTGAAGATGTACACCAATGGTATGGGATTTCGCGGCATTGAACGTGTTGAGGGTGTGCATCATACAACGATTATTCACTGGCTTAAACAGGTGGGTGAGCATTTGCCAGATGCCTATGATCCTGAGACTGTTCCCGAAGTCGGAGAACTCGACGAACTCGAAACGGTTGTAGGAGCTAAAAAAACAAAATCTGGCTGTGGACAGCCGTAGACCACTTCACATCAGGAATATTAGGTTGGGTGCTAGGCGACCACAGCGCTGAAACGTTTGCCCCTTGTGGGCAGTGGTGGCGCAATGGCAATGCGACTTCTATGTCACCGCTCGCGTAGCGTTGCCGAAGGCATTAGGATGGCGTGTTGTCCAGGATTTATTCCAGATGGAGACCAAATTGTGAGCAAAACCTACATGACCCGAGTTGAGTCCGAGAACACACGCTTACGACACTATCTGGCACGTCTACACCGCAAGACACTGTGCCATTCCAAGTCCGAGCCAATGCTGAGATACTCAATCCGTTTGTTACTTCATTATCTCAAATTTTGGGATGTACCCGTTCTTGCCTAATTCATACCCTAATTCAGCAACGCCGGAATCTGAGGATGTTGCCCCAATTGTTTGAGTTGTCGGGCTTCCTGCTGAAAGAGGTCGAGTGCTTGTTGGCGGCGATCGGGTCTTAGATCTAGTGGTAAAAATTACTTGATCACACAATCGGGATTGAGTGAATTTTGTTCATCGATCGCCCGAAAGGTTCTGCCAAACCCACCTTGACCAAGGAGTTGCATCGCTCGATAGCGATGGTGCAGTCGCAAAGCCGCACCGCAACTCTGACAATGACTGGCCTGATCAGGATTTTGCGGAGCAGCACAGGTCGGGTTAAGGCAGTAGGACATGTGACCAGTAGCCAGACGAAACAGGAGGGACGATCGCCCCTCCCATCAGATTATGTGGCTTTACCAAGCTTGGGGATCACCCCAACCCGGAAGATTGACCAGTCATTCCGGCTTAAGATTGTTTTTTGTCGATCGTGCGATTAAAGATCGCATCAATTTCGCTGCTTAAGTCAGGTAATAGCTCAACATCTGTTGGCAACGCGGGTTCTGCCTGATTGCTCTTGGGTTTGGGGGGTAGCAATTCCTCGATCGCTGAGGTCGCTTGACCGTTGGTTGGTTGGTTCCCCGACTGGTTCCAGAGAATTAACGATAGCAGGCCATCGACTAAACCATTGCCATTACCATTATTGCCGACTAGCACATCAGGAATTAACCGGACATGGCGATCGCCAATAATCTGCATCAATTGCATGGCTGTATAGCTATGGGCACCTAACGCCTCGACCCCAGCCCGATAGGTATCCGCTCTCGCCGTCCCTGTCGCCCGAATCGCATCGGCCTCAGCACTAGCATTTAATTTTGTGGCGGCCGCTTCACCTTCGGCCCGCTTGATTTCAGCTCTCGCTTGCAGTTCGGCAATGTTGACATTCTGCTCCGACTTCACCATCTCCTGCTGAATCTCGGCGAGCGCCGTCTCGCGAACCAGCATTTGCCGTTGCGTTTGCGCCATCTGCTGCACTTCAAAAGTTTTACGTTGTTCTTCCGCAATTTTACGATCGGTCTGAGTCTGCATCAGTTCAGCAGGCGGTTGAATATCTCCGATTAAGGTATCGATCGCCTGCACATCGTAGCTACGAAGGGCCTGCTTAATAAATTCTGCGGCTTCGGCTTGCCGTTCACTCCGGGCACTGAGGAAGTCTAACACCGTGTAATCCTGAGCCGAGTTGCGGAAGTAGTTCCCGATCGTTGGTTCCAGGACATGATCCACGAGATTTTGCATCGAGCCAACCCGCGAGATCACTTTCGGCGCATCTAATGCCCCCACATGAATGATCTGGGCAATTTCTAAGGCAAAGGCAAAGCCATCGCGCGATCGCACACCCAGAGAGGCCAGCTTCTCATCGTAATTGTGGCGTTCGGTGCGACCCGACCAGTTCAGGACAATGTTGGTGGTTGGCACTAACTCCACCTTCATCACCCGCGTATTCATCGGATGTTTGCCGGGATAAAGCGGTTCTGTCCAGACCCCTTTATGACCGGGATGCACGAGATCGCCATGCGTGAAAGAAGCCCCGCTCACATCTTCGTGAGCTTTGCCAACATAGGAAATCACGACACCGACATACCCGATCGGAATCTCCGTCATAGCCACCTGTTCTACCTGCACAAACCAGGGGTTAAGGTTCCAAGACCCCGACAACAAAATCTGTTCTTGTAAACCCCGACGGCCACCCGCATGAATGAATTTCTCGCCATTCTGGAAGTTGTTGTGTCCGGGCACTGTAGAACCCGCCATCTCACCCGCTTCGATCGAAATCCCGTCGAGTGTGGTCACAATCCCAACCTTATCAGGCTGCACAGTATAAACCCGCAACTTCTCTGGAGCCATCCCATAATGGTTGGCGTTAGCGGCGGTGATTACTTTGAACAAGGCGGTGTTAATCCGATAAGTTCCGGCGGTGAGGAAGCCCATCTGCCGACCTTTCTCCCCGCCATTCACTAGGAACTTGCGCGCATCCTGGAAGTTATCACAGGGAGCGACTTTAGCCAGAATCCGTTCCGATGGAATCGAGGCGCCGTCATTGGCTACAATCAGCGCAATTTCACCTTGGGGTACAGTAACAACGGCTTCCTTCTTCACCCCATATTGCCAGGGGAAAAAGCCCCAATGCCAACCGGGAACCAGAGCATCGGCTTGAAACCCAGCTTCACCATTCAGCGCCACCAAGCGTCCTGGTGGCAACTTACCCCCAAATTTCTTCACCACAATGCCAACTTCTTGCTCACCAATAATGACTAACCCAGTAATGGAGGAGAAGAAGAGCGCCCCCCCAATTAGGATAATGCCACCAATCACTACTCCGGGCAGCATATCCAGCATCCCCATTTGCTGCACGGGCAGATTAGGATTCACTGGGTCTAAAAATTGCTGATTCGGGGCGATCGGCTTTTGGGTTGAGAGGGAAATTGTTCCTGCGGTTGCTAAGTCAGGCTGAGGAGCGGCCTTAACGGGCATTGCCGCGATCGCCCCAGCCGCCAATGTAGAAAGCGTAACTGAAGCTGCCATCTGCATCGCTTTCCGAGATTGCCGTAGCGATCGCAACCCAGCAAGCCGAAATTGAGATTTCATAAGTCACCGTATAGGTTAAAAATGACCCCTTTATATAGCTTCTACCGTGTTCTAAACCATGCAATTACCATAGCAAGGGTTAGAACTGGGGTAAAAAATATACCTCTGGGGAGATGGAAATAGCTACAAACAGCCTGAACAAATTCCAGAAAGTTTGTTTAACTTTATGATTGCGGGCTGGAATCTTACTCTACCCTATCTGCAAATTTTCATCTTGAAGAAAGTTTAAGCGCTCAATTCTCACTTAAACCAAATCACCATTCATATTTCGCTTCCTCCAACACCTGCCGTTTCCAGTTGTTGATCATCGTCGGATGCACTTCGTACTGGCTAGACAACTCAACTCATAGACGGTTTTCTCGCCTCGAATCGCTTCGAGGGCGACTTTCGCTTTGAATTGAGGGCTGTATTGCTTGCGTTTGTTACTCATGAACTACTCCTACCATTTCTTGAGTCGTTCAGAGCTTAACCCCCTGTCCAATTTTTGGGGACCACCTCAGTCATTGCAATACCTACCAAGGGCTACCAATCATGGTAAAAGCCGCCCAGTAATAGGGGTGGGAAAAATTTCTATTACCGTTCTCGGTCAGTTCTTTCGGTAAAGGTAATGCTCCACCAGACCAAACGAGCTTACCTTGCTGCAAATGCACTTTTTCTTGCAGCAGAGCAATCTGGGCTTGTTGCAGAGCGCCAGCTTTAATCAACGATCGGCGTAACTGTTGATAGAACTCTGCCATCAAACCGGCTGTGCCTTCATCACTAATATTCCATAAGCTGGCGAGGGCAGATTTTGCCCCTGTTTTGACGGCAAGCCCAGCAAATCCTAACTCAGTTTTGGCATCGCCTAATGCCATCTGACAAGCACTTAAACTTGCCAACTCTAGAGTGGGTTGATTCCAGCCCAATTGCTTCAATTGATCCAGTCCTAAGCTAATGTCCCAGAAACGGATGTAGGATTGACGGATGTCTCCAGGTAAAAATTTACCGTGAGTCGCTAGATGCACGATGCCAGGTAATGTTTGCTGTCGTTGACGATTGAGATTTTGTAGCGTAAAGGTTTGATTGAGCAGCATTCTCCCTAGAGATCGGTTTCCTTGGGTAATCGCTTCTAGCTCTATAGGAACGGCAGGTAAAGGATTTTCGCTATCTGGAAATAGAGAAGCTCCTGCCGCTAGCAAGGGTTCATCCTGAGCACTGCCATACCGCGTGTCTGTCAGGCTGAAGGTTGGCATCAATCCCAGGCTATACTGCTCCATGAGAAAGGATTGCCCGTCGTGGAGTGCTGCGATCGGAATAAACCGAAGACCGTTATCCAGAATCAAGGCTAAATTTTGAATTCCTTGTGCCTGGAGCTCTGGTTTGATCGGGGCAATGATCCAGCGATAAAGTTGCTCGGCACTGGGTAAATAGCTCTGAGTCAAGGTTTTACTGGGATCAGCAACTTCATTCCGGAATGTCTGCGCCACTTTGAGAACCGCCACTTGCGTTGCCTCTGAAATTCGCTTATAAATCGGTTTGCCATTACCTGTGACTAACAGCAGCTCTAAAACATTATTAGCCGATGAATTAGCGTTGCTGCTAGTGGGCGATCGCTCTAAATCGTTGGCATCTCGAAAACTCACATAAAGCAGTGCCGATCGAATTCCAGTTTTTTCTTCAATACTCTGTAAAGCATTTTGGGCATCCGCTAGGGTCCGAATCGGTGGTGTACTGGATAACTCTAAATAAGTCGCAAATTCATGCGTTAACGATTCTTCCATTAATGTAAATAGTTGATCTAGAGAAACCAACGGAATTGTTGTGGCTACGGATAGCGACGTCGCTGGATCAGGCTGTTGAAGTACGGCTACCGCACTGGAATTAAACGGGGTTAGAATCTGGATATTGCCTTGAATATAGGGTCCTAAAAAGCTCTGAGTTGGCTCAATCCGGTTACTATTCCCCGTTGTAATTGCTCCGGCTGTCCCGTTGGTTGTGGCATTGCCAATTTCAAAAGCTGTCCCCAATAAGCCACCCCCATGACGAATGGTGATATCACCGCCCCCCTGACCGCCTGCGGTGGAGATGCTGGCATTAATGCCATTTTGGTCGGTAAAGCTGCCGACTGCCCGAAAGAATTGTCCAGCCGTAATATCGACTGTGCCACCTGTACCAGAGGTTCCGCCTTGGGCATTGATTGCGGTCACTTGCACATCCCCGATCGGGTCGATTGTGACATTGCCTCCATCCCCTGAAATGCCGCTACTATTGATTGTGCCGGTGGTGATCGCCGTGGGTGAGATGAGTGTAATGTCACCGCCTTTGATTCCAGAACTATTGAGATCACCTGTAACTAAATCGCCTTGTGTTGCGGTGAGCGAGATAGCTCCACCATTACCAGTGGTTGAACCAGAATTTAATGTTGTAGCACTAGTATCGATCGAGGTTCCTTGTAAAGTAATTGCCCCACCATTGGTATTCACTGCTTGTGAGAGCGTTAATGCTGTTGTACTAGTGAGGCTAAAGCTACCAGTTGTATTAATTGGATTGCTCAAGGTCAGGCTATCACTTACAGCAAGAGCGATCGCCCCTCCACCCGGATTCAATGCCCCCGTTGAGCCAATCGTAATCTTGTCTGCATTAAGAGTAATGTTGCTTCCACCAGAAGTCACAGACGCTTCGATGTCAATCCCCTTAGCCCTAGCGAACTTACCTGTTCCCATACTGGTTCCGTTCAGGGTAATATTGCCACTATTAGATGTGATCGGTCTGAGGGTTAATACTCCAATATTGTTTTCGCTATTTCCAGTCAAGACAATATCTCCGCTGCCTGAAAGGATATTTCCTTGAACTGCAATTCCTCTCGCGAAATCATCCGTTCCGGTACTGGTTCCGTTCAGGGTAATATTGCCACTATTAGATGTGATCGGGCTGAAGGTTACTACTCCATCACTGGTTTTGCTATTTCCAGTCAAGACAATATCCCCACTGCTTGAAAGAATATTTCCTTGAACTGCAATTCCTCTCGCAGAGTCATCCGTTCCGGCACTGGTTCCGTTGAGGGTAATATTGCCACTATTAGATGTGATCGAGCTGAAGGTTACTACTCCATCATTGGTTTTGCTATTTCCAGTCAAGACAATATCCCCACTGCCTGAAAGGATATTTCCTTGAACTTGAATTCCTCTAGCCAACGCATCCGTTCCCGTACTAATTCCGTTCAGGGTGATATTTCCGTCACCGGAGTTGATTGTGCTAAAGGTAATGATGCCAGCACTTCCAGCAGTTGTTCCATCTACAAGAATTTCCCCACTGTTAGAAGTAATATCACCTTGAATGATAGCTCCGGCGTTTTCCCTAGAAGTTCCGTTAAAGGTGATTTTTCCGCCGCCAGAGCTGATTGGGTTAAAGGTTATCACACCAGCTCCTGTATTACTTGTTCCACTCAGAGTAATATCGCCACCGCTAGAGTTAATTAATCCTATAGTTTGAACTCCTCGAACAGCAACGTCAGTTGAAGTAGTCGCTCCTTTCGCAGTAATATTTCCGCCCAAAGTTGAAATATTACCAAATATACTCACCAAGCCATCACCACTACTATCACTGTCTGCATTCAGATTGAGATTGAGTTTGCCACTCGTGGAGGCGATCGCTGCATTGACAGTGATGTCGTTAATTGCATTTAAAGTGAGAGTTGCATCTCCACCAGCCGTTTTATCAATATTATTAGCTACGGTAATATTGCCAAGTTGTGTTCCTCCAGTTGCAGTGGTTATCGTGACATCTGTCCCTAAGTTGAGAGCCGCTTGGATACTGGCAGTCGTGACGATCGCATCATCCGCAGTAGAAGTGAAAATGGGATTACCTGTGACATTGGTATCAACCCCAGCCGCTTGAATGGTGATGTTATTAGGGTCTAGGAGCCAGCTACCTGCTAACCCATTGCTGGCGCTGGCATCCACATGACCCAGGACAGTTAAATTGCCCTTAGCCGAGGTTTCTACAAACCCACCATTGCCGGAAATTGCTCCACCCCGAGCTGTGATCGTGCCGTCAAATCGAGTGGCTTGCTCTGACCAGACAATCACCTGACCGCCATTGCCTGTTGTCGTAGCATCGGCTCGGAGCACTGAATCATGGCTGATAAAGGTCTGATCAGCGTTCGGAATTAGCCCTTGTCCCTGGTAATCTCCGCCAATATGGATGCGGCCCCCCCCATTTGTCCCAGAGGCATCCAGAACAGCAGATGACAGGGCAATTTGATTGCCCAAAATCGTCACATTTCCCCCGATCGAACTCGTAGTAGCTAAACGACCAGAAACGATCGCGGTTCCCGTTGTTGCTGAAATCCGAGTATTTGAGCCGGTGAGTAGAATGGTGCCATCGGGTTGAGCGATCGCACCTGTGGCATTCCCTAAATTCCCCCCTGTCAGCAGTTGAGGTAAGGTTAACGGGCTAATGGGTAGAGAGTTAGGAAAATTAGAAGTGTTGGTGGCAGTCCAGGGAGAAAATTCTAGATTGAGCATAGTACCTGCTTGACTCAACCGTACCAGCGTTTCTCCGGGAACAGCCGCCACGGTAATTTGTCCACCAGGGGCAGATAACCTGCCCAGATTGAGGACAGTTCCCCCCAGTAACGTCAAGTTCTGTCCTGTTGGCACAGCTAAATTGCCGAAGTTAGCAATACTGCCAGGTTGAGGGGTTGTAAAGGCAAAGGTGTTGGGATTGCCAATTAAATTGGCGTAATCATTGCTCCCGATCTCATGAAACCAGTTAGAACCAAACCCAATGCCATTGGCGGTTGTTGCGGTAAAGGAGGCTGGAACATTCAGGCTGGCATTAGCTCCAAACACAATTCCTGCTGGGTTCAACAAGAAGAGATTAGAATTGCCGCCAATCACCTGAATTAGCCCATTGATGTAAGAGGGATTGCCTCCGATGACGCGCCCAAGAATATTTTGAATTGCTGGAGTCGATAAAAAATTAGCAATTTCTCCGGAATTTAGCCCAAACCGCTCAAAGCTGTGGAATAGATTAGCGCCATCTTGGGAGCGTTGTCCGCCACTAATGTCATAGCGATCGCCATGGAGAATCACCGTTGTTCCTGTCCTATCTACTGCCGGGGCGATCGTCTGTGCTGTTCCGATAGGAATGTCTAAAAATGCAGATAAGCCAACCGAGATCAATGGAACAATCAGCCATTGACAGTGAGGACGCTCAACACGTTGTCTTAACTGGAAGAAAGGTTGGAGCGTCAAGCATACATGCTGTATCATCAGCTTTTTATCCAACCAAGTGGGGGCATGGCAGCCACTATGGCATAAAGTTTTAATCTACTGCTTTCAAGAAATGATTCTTAGCATTGGTAGATGGATGGCTAATCGGTTGTTGGCTGAAGTCTTCTGAGAAATTAATCGCGCCTAGCAACTGTGCCCAGTCTGCGGTCAGATCACTCTGCTTGAGAAATTGCTGGCGCAGGTTTGCCAGTGTGGTTAAGGCATTTTCCCAGATGCCAGCCTCGGCATAGAGAGCAACTCGATCAATAGGAGTCGCGATCGCCAATTGTTGTTGCAGCGATCGCGCTACTTCAATTCGTTGCACTGACAAGTTAACAAATTTGTTGGCAGAAAAATCATTGGGATCACACCGCACCACGAATGTCCAATCCGTTCTCTGACCCACCTTTAACGGAGCTTCTGTAGCTGGAATCTGAATGCCAATAATTCCAGCTTTGACCGCCGTTAGGCGCAATACTGTCCGTTGAGTCACATACTGACCCGTGGCGGGTATTTCCAAGCGCAGTTCGGCTGGACGTTCTGGGGTTAACTCGTAGGGCAGATAAACCCAGAGAGTGGGGTAAGCAGAGGTGGTCTGTTGGATGCCCATAACCTCACCTGTAGTCAGCGTATGCGTTGGCACTAAGGCGGTCAACGGCAGGGGCACAGAAGAACACGTACCACTTCGGGTTGCAGCACCTCGGGTAACGCTGGCTCTACCGGTTTGAGGCGGGAGAGGTGGGATAAACGTCAGTCGTCGCGATCGGTTGCTTGGAGTCCGAACCGGTGGCTTAGGGGCGGGAGCTTGGCGAGGTTGGACCAGCGGTTTAGTTGGACGGGTTACAGGCTTAGGAGTTTGGGCAACACCAGGGAACGGTGACTGTACTCCGATCAGGACGATCGTCCCTATCCCCATCAATTGACTGCATTTCCAGAACCATTGTCTCCAGATGATCATAGGGTTTCCTCAGTTAATGGTTGTCTCGAACCTGCTTCAAGCCCAAGAAATTATAGGAGATGCTGCCTGCTGTAATTACCATGGCTAACGCGGGGGGAACTAGAGGTATCCAAACTCCTTTAACCAAAAACCCAAAACAGAATCCAGCAAGAATGATGATTGCTACGGTGATTCCAGGCAAACGGGTAGAACGCCAGTGCCACGCAATGAGTCCACCGGATAGTGACCAGACCAGAATCCAGCCTGCCTCCATCCAAAACGACCAAACGGTTAGCACCGATCGTCCATCCAGCACAGCACTCACAATTTGACTGGTACCCTGAGCTTGAATAGATACACCCGTGATCTCTTTGCCATACGGGGTGAGAATTCGATCGAAATCCTCTCGATCCACCCCAATAAATATGATCTTGTTTTTGATCGCCTGAGGTTGCACTCTACCCGCTAAAACATCGCTCACAGTCACTTGCTCGGCGACTTGCAGCGGCGATCGATAGTTGAGCAAAATTTGAAATCCCTGGTCATCTACCCGTTGATAGCCTCCCATTGGGGCATTTAGACGATTGAACGTAACCTGACCCAGTTGCAAGTGTGAGTCATTTAGAAACTGACCTTGAATGCCATGAAGCGTTTGTAAATAGTGAAAGGCAACTTGCAAACTTAGAGCATAGTGAGTAGCACAGCGAGCAGCAACCGGTGGATTGAGTTGGAGATAATGTCGCCGTACACTATTATCAGCATCTAATAGAACGTTGCTGAATCCCAAATGATGATCCTGACTAGCGACGCCGTCAGTTAGTCCAGGCGGAGGCGCAATTCCTACTTTATCGGTATCGTCTGCTACTTTACAAGCTGCAATGAGGCGATCGCTCTGCTGTAGGTAAGTCAATAATTCCTGCTGTCCTTGACCAATGGGAATGTCTCGATATAGATCGAGTCCAATCACTGCTGGTTGATGCTTCTCTAATGCTGTGAGCAACTTGACGAGCGTGTGATCAGCGATAGCAGGCTGTTGCAATGCTTGGACATCTGCTTCAGTAAAGGCGACAATGAGAATACGATCGTCCTTCCCTTCCGTTGGACGCAGTTGCATCAACGCATCAAATGCTTTTAATTCTATAAACTGTAGTCCTCCTAATGATCGCACTACGATCACGGCTATAGAGACTACTACACTGCATAATAGTACCTTGCTCAGCGATCGTAGCCCCTGTCGAGCAGAAAATTGTTGGGGTAAGGGCGTGGGTGTCTCCACTAAAGCTGTTGTCGCTTCCTGAGCACCCTTTGCGGTAGTAGAGATTGAATCTGCTAGGACTGGCGAATCGGATAAAATAGTTGGTCCTTTCACTGACTTGCCACCATAGACCAACTCAAAAATCGGTACCTCACCAATCCCTTTCAATTCGCGGTTTCCTCGGGGAAGAATAGCAAATCCTGTCACATGAGCACTCCGAACGAGAACAGCCGTCACTTCTGACAGCAGAATTTCGCCCCCCATCGCTACTGCTGCAACTCGTGCCGCATAATCCACCTCATGCCCAATGAAGTCATCACCGTCCAACAAGGGGCTGCCTGTATGCATCCCAATCTTGACTTGCAGAGCTCCTAACGGAGTAGGAATTGGGTCTTGCAAATGGCTTTTCTGTACAGTCACTGCCCATCGAGCCGCTTTCACAGCATTGGTAAAGACTAAAAAGTAAGCATCTCCTTCAGTCTTAACCACTCGTCCCCCATAGTGAGCTAAATCTGCCTCCATCCGGAGCCGATGGGGTTGGAGAATGGTATCAAAATACCGTTGATTCCGTTCCGAAACATCATCTCCGGCTAAATGCCGTTTAACAGCTGTAGAGCCAACTAAATCTGTGAATACCATCGTCACCATGCTTTCTGCGAGAACCACAGTGACCTCACATGATTACAGCACTAGTTCGCCCATTAGATTAACAGGATCACTCCAAAGAAACCAGAAATCTGCAAGCAGGAATTACCATCTCAATTCGACAGGTGACTGTCTGGCTTAATCTCACTCCAAGCAATCCTCACCTGCTGTAGCCGCTTGGCGATCGCTTCAAACCTTTCCCAAGTAATCGGTTGACGATGCTCTACACACACCACACTCGGTCGAGTTCGCAGTGCCGCTAACCAGCCAGGACTCAGTATAGTCATATCTGGTGGAGCCGAGTTTCTTCCTTTCAGTTGCAATTCTTCAACGGGATGGGGCCAAGTAGACAAAAAATCAGCCAACACGAAGCCACTGTCCAGCAAATGTCCAGTGTCCAATACCAGAGAAAACACTTCAGGTTGATTCAGGCAGGTCATTAACTGGGCAATTTCCTCGGGATGAGCCATTGCCCCTAATCGTTTGGGGCTAAGAGGTTCAATTAGGATTCTGACACCGAGTGCTTTCGCACGACCTGCTACCCGCGCAAAAAACTCGAGCGATCGCTCAAACGGACGATCTGCCAGATGATGACCAAATCCACAAACTGTGACAATCCGAGGGGCATGCAGTTGAGCTGCCAGCGTGAGCGTCTCTTCGACATGACAAATCGCTTGATGCCGATGCTCTGGATCATAATGTAAAGGATGAAAATCGTGCATGAGATAGGCTTGTACTGCTGCGATCGACACCTCCACTTGTTGATAGGATTCAACCGAGACAGTACCACGATTGGCAATCTCCAGTGCTAATCCCCACTGCTTCATCGCAGCAAGTCGCTGTTCTAGAGAAGCGATAGGCAGGGAATCTTCAGTGTAGGCAATCGTCAGTAGTGACACCTCGCTCAACCGCTACCTCGCCAGACATTATTCCAATGATACCGCTACTCCATTTCTCGGAGCCAATATAGCAGCAACAGCCGATCGTCAGCGGTTTTTTGATGTCACTCGCTGGAGAACCTGATTGCACTAGAGGTACCTCTGGGTCTGCCTGTACACCCGATTGACTGTTTCCCGACATATCACCAGTTCCACTGGGGGCGAGCGCGGTCACTACATTAGGAGATACAGCCAAATTTTGCGGGTCATATTTGGGATGCCAGAGTTCTTGGTATTTGTACAAGGTCTGCTTGCTACACCGGGCGGTTATCACGATCGCGTCACTCCGCTGTCCAGGGTCGTCGGGTAGTTGCCCCTGAACGGCTAACACGTTGATCGCTTGTCGAATCCGGGTTTGGGCATCGACCGAGCGTTCTTTGTTCCGCTGGTGCCGCCGCATCGGTACGATATTGTTTGCCGCATGAACGTTCTCCTCCCGCTCACCATCCGTCTCGAGTTCCCAGTAATACCCTTCGGCGGCTTTGACCCAATCCTGACTGCGTTGACGAATCTCTGACTGATGCCGACACTATTCGGCATATCCAGCACTCGCGATCGCCGTTTGTTCCACATAATCCACTAAAGCGGTTCCTGTTAAGCCCTGGAAAACAACACCATAACAAGCGATCGTTTTCAGCAGGTGATCCGTCTGCCCATATCCTGTCCACCCCTCCGCCATTTCGCGTTCTAAGTCCTGTTTCCAGGCATCCACCACCTTGGAACGGTGGGCGATTGGTAGTTCCTTTATGGTTGGCTCTTATTGGCTTGGTATTCAGCGGATCTTGCAAGCTATTTAGCCATTTATAGGATATAACGCTAGACCGATATTGATTGGAGTAATCGATTCTAATTGTGAGGTTTGAGAAACTAGGTTGGATGGGTCAAAGCAATTCATGGGGGCTTATCCTTTTCTGGAGCGAAAGTAATGATATGCAGGATGTCAATACACCTCTAAGGCTTTGTGCGGTCATGGTTGCTGGTTTATGCAGGGCTAAACAGTAATGTTTGACCGATTACTAACCAATCAGGTATGACTCCATTCAGCGTGACCAGGGTGATGAAACCTGCCCCATTTTTCGCGTCAATTTGGATTTGGGTGCTACCGCCAACTCTCACCAGTCTCAAATAACCATCGGCGATCGGAGCAGTACCCTGATAATTCAGGTTGCGGAACAGTTCGCGCAAATCTAAAATATCACTGCCGTTGATAAAGTCAGTAATGGTGTCTCCTGCTTCATCGAGAGCGCTGTAGACATAGCGATCGTTACCCGTTCCACCTGTTAAGGTATCGGCTCCTGCTCCACCTATAATGACATCATCATCAGAACCGCCATTCATTTGGTCATTGCCGTTACCCCCATGAAGAGTATCATTTTCTGAGTTACCGTTGATGATGTCGTTACCATCACCACCATAGACAACATCATGCCCAGATCCACCACTGAGTGTATCATTTCCACTAAGACCCTCAATGATGTCATGACCAGCCCTGCCATTGATTGTATTGGCGACGTTATCCCCAGTTAGCGTATCATTCCCGTTGCTTCCTTCGAGTAGGGTGATCGGTGCATCATCGTTGAGAATTCGTGCCACAACTTGATTGACTGCAAGTCCTACATTGATTGGATCATGCAAGGTTAGAAAAAACGTTTCATCTGATTCAGCTGTTGTGTCACTATTGATAACCACGCTGATCGTCTTGCTGGTTTCTCCAGGTTTGAAGGCAAGAGTGCCACTGGTGGCGATGTAATCACTGCCTGCGGTCGCAGTTCCATCCATGGTAGTGTAATCCACTAATATCGGTTGGTTCGCAGCCGCATTAAGGTTCACGGTGAAGGTGGCAATGGTGCTGCCGTTATTACCTTCTGCGAGGGTGACATCGCTAGTAGTCAGTTGCGGCAATGGTTGCCAGGATGACTCAAATGCTCCAATATCCACTCTGCCGTTGAGGATGCGGCTCACAGCACCCCGCTGATCAGTAGTAATTTCGACTGGAATCAGGGCATTATTCCCGGCATTGAGGGCAAGACTCCCCGCCACCAAAGCATGGGTTAACGTTGACCCCCCGTTATTCGCAAGGGGCGCGATCGCGGTCTCAATCCCTCGTTGAAGCACAATATCTGTGGTAGTGGTAACAAAACCTCCTGTATGACCATTCTGCCCCACCAAGTTATATCCGTTAGAGATAAAGTTCCCAGAATTACCCAGTTCAGCACTTGTCTCTGAAGCAACATTCCCGCTAATGATACTGTTACCCACCCTCAAAGCGGCATAGTTGTAGATGCCACCGCCTGTGGCTGCCGAGTTGCCACTGAGGGTGCTGCTGCTCACCGTTAGAGTGCCCGCAGAGTTGCTGATGCCGCCACCTGTAGTTGCCGAATTGCCACTGAGGGTACTGTTGATCACCGTTACAGCGCCACTATAGCTGTAGATACCGCCGCCCTCGTAGGCTACCGAATTGCCGCTGAGGGTACTGTTGATCACCGTCAGAGTACCATAATAATTGCTGATGCCACCGCCAGCAGAGTTTGCCAAGTTACCGCTGAGGGTACTGTGACTTACCGTTAGAGTGCCATAATTGCTGATGCCGCCACCCTCATAGTAGGCTGAGTTGCCGCTGAGGATGCTGTTTTTCACTGTTAGGTCGCCATTATTGTAGATACCGCTGCCAAAGTAGGCCGAGTTACTACTGAAGATACTGTGGGTCACTGTCAAACGTTCGCGGTTGTAAATTCCCGCTCCTTGATTCGCTCCACCACTTGTGGTCGTGAAACCATCCATCGCTCTACCATCTGTGATCGTCAGACCATTGATTGCAACCTGAATTTGACTGCTATCAATGCCGTCATCCACCTTAAAGACGCGGAATGTACTGTTCCCACTGATGGCGAGTTGATCTGCGCCTAAGCCTTGAAGCGTCAGGCTCTTGTTGATTAACAATTCTCCCAACGTCAGTTGGACGGTGCCACCGCTGAGTGCATTGGAGAAGTATATACTGCCACCTGAGCTAACCCGAGCGATCGCCTCACGTAGCGAGATGTCTCCTGGACCCAAGTTCCCATCATCCTCGTCCACTAGGGTATCGACGGTAATGTTGGGTAGAACTTCATAGGCTCCGATATCCCGCCGCCCTGCCTGAAAAACGCCTCGTTGATCGGTCGCCGCAACAGCAGTAGGATCTCCAGTATTGATGGCAGCGCTACCCATAACCAGAGCATGGGTTAACGTTAAACCTCCGTTGTTGGCAAGAGGAGCGATCGCAGTTTCAATCCCTCCTTGCAACACAAGATCCGTGGCAGTGGTAATAAATCCTCCAACGTTGTCATTCTGCCCCACTAGGTTATAGCCGTTGGAGATAAAGCTACCCCGATTTGTCACTTCATTCGCTTCACCTGAAGCAGTATTTCCACCCACAATGCTGTTGCTCACCGCCAGGCTGCCATAGCTAGAGTTGAAGATGCCGCCGCCAGAGGTGGCGGTATTACTACTCAGGGTACTGTTGCTCATTGTCAGCATGCCACCATTAGCGATGCCGCCACCATCGTAGGATGCCGAGTTACCACTGAGGGTACTGTGGCTCATCGTCACAGTGCCACGGTTGAAGAGACCGCCACCATCGTAGGATACTGAGTTACCACTCAGGGTACTACTACGCACTGTCAGGATGTTATTGTTGGTGATGCCGCCGCCATCGAAGAATGCCGAGTTATCACTAAGAGTACTATTGCTGACTGTCAAGGTACCAGAATTTTGGATACCGCCGCCAGAGCCTGCTGAGTTATGGCTGAGGGTACTGTTACTTACCGTCACGGTGCTACGGTTGAGGATACCGCCGCCATCATAGGATGCTGAGTTGTGGGTGAGGGTACTGTCGCTTACTGTCAGGATGCCGCTACCATCGCTGTTAATGCCGCCGCCATAGGTCGCTGAGTTATGGCTGAGGGTACTGTTGCTTACTATTAAGGTGTGACCGCTGTCGATGCCACCGCCATAGTAAGCTGAGTTATGGCTGAGGGTACTATTGCTTACTGTTAAGGCACCATCGCTTTTAATACCGCCGCCAAAGATAGTTGTTGAGTTGCCACGGAGGGTACTGTGGCTTACCGTCAAACTACCAGAGTTATAGATACCGCCACCAGCAAAGCTGGCTGAGTTGCCGCTGATAGCACTGTGGCTGACCGTCAAACGTTCACGGTTGTAGATTCCAGCTCCTTCAGATGCTTTGCCATCTGCGATCGTTAGACCCGCGATCGCAACCTGAATTTGAGTACTGTCACTGCCATCATCTACATTAAAAATGCGAGAGCTATTGTTGCCACTGATGGTGAGACGATTTGCCCCTAGTCCATGCATCGTGAGGTTGTCGGTAATCCTAAGTTCGCCAGAGGTCAGCGTAATGATTTGAGGACCGTCTGGCAGGTCAAAGTTAATAGCGTCAGCTCCCGCAAACATATTAGCTTGGGCGATCGCTTCTCGTAACGTCAGCACCCCATCGTTGGGATTAACGATGTCAGCCGTACTGGTGACTGTAAGCGCTATGGAACCTGTTAGCAGAGGAACACCTGGAGTAGACACAATCCCATGCTCAAGCGAGTTTATTAGCACTGGCTCACTGCTACTGGAGCCTCTAGGAGAGATGATCGCAGTTAGCGGATCTTGTAAGTCCTGGGTGGAATACAGCGCCAAATCACTGTTGAGTGCAGCGATCGAACTCTCGAATAATACAGGTTGAGAGAGTGGAGTGGAGATTTCAAAGCTACTCATAGCAGTATTCCTTACTTGCAAACATGACCGTGGGGCTAAATGTCAATGCATCCGCTAACGCTTTATGCGGGAATGATGCCTAGTTTATGCAGTACTCAATCAGTAATATTTGGTCGATTACTAACCGATAAGATGTGACTCCGTTCAGCGTAACTAGGGTGATGGAGCCTGCTCCAGAGATTTTTTTGACAGCTAGAGGTAGCCAGAGCAAGGTTTCTAGCAATTGGCGGTCGTTGGTCAGACGAAGGAGTGACTAGCGCGATCACTCCCGGTAGGGTTAGTCAGCCGACTCGTCAGCCTCGACTTTCTCGACCAGCAAGGGCAAGGGGGGCTGCTCAACCTGGGTGTAGGTCGCCACGTATTGAAGGGGCGGGGTCATCCGGTCAGCAAACTCTTCGAGGGCAGTGGTTAGAGCATTCAGTTCATCGTCATTGATCATTCAAATCCACAACGGTTGTGGATTTGGGGATAGCGGTAGAGGCGCGATCGAGGCGTTGCGATCGGGTCGGTTACCCTTACACCTCTCAATCAACAGTGAAATATTCACAAGATGCCCTTGTATCCGCTTGTCTAGCTCTGGCACATACTTCAAAGCCCAGGGGTTGATCGTTGAGTGATCTACCTCAGTCAGGTTTATTGAATGAGTCTTTGGAATTGTTGGATAAAGCCCTGTGAATGATGTAGATCAGTTATCATTAGAAATTCGTGCGGCAGAACCCGCTCAACTATATCATCCTGTGATGATATAGTTTTGTAGTACAACCGAGAGTATCCCTTCAAAGGTTGCAGGTTGAGTGATGAGAAGTCAGCTTATTCCGGTTGCCGCCTTGAGCTTAAGTGATCGCGAGGTCATGTATCAGCTCCTCAGCCAACACTTTGAGCAGATCACCTGGCAGGGATTTCAGACTGATTTAGCTCGCAAGAACTGGGTCTTGTTGCTCAAGGACGAATCGACTCAAACGCTGAAAGGCTTTTCTACCTTATGGTTGCACCAGACTACTTGGGCGGGAGAGCTAGTCAGTGTGGTTTACTCTGGCGATACGATTATTGACCCCAGTGCTTGGTCAAGTGCGGTGCTACCCCGCGTTTGGATTCGGGCAATCAACATCTTGCGGCAGCAGTATCCTCACCAGCGGCTATTCTGGTTGCTGATTTGCTCTGGTTTCCGCACTTACCGCTTTCTGCCCCTATTTTGGCAAACGTTTTATCCCCGTTACGATCGAGTCACTCCACCGGATATGGCAGCTCTCATGACCCAGTTGGCGCAAGCCTACTATGGCGATCGCTATCAGGCGGCGACTGGGATTGTGCGGTTCGACCAACCCCAGGTATTGCGACCCGGATTAATTGAGATTCCGGTTGGGCGGCAAACGAACCCTCATGTCCAGTTCTTTCAGGCACAGAATCCAGGCTACCGACAGGGAGACGAACTGGTCTGCCTCACCGAAATCTATTACGATAACCTAACCCGCGCTGGGCAGCGGATGTGGCAGGCAGAGTTGCCGTTAGAATGGGTGCAAGCGTCTGTTCTCGTGTAAACTTCATGACTGTCCGCTCGGCTGTATTTAACCATCCTCAACAATTTATCCAGGGCTGGTACTGGGCGTTGCCATCCCAAGCATTGAAGCTAGGTAAGGTCAAAGCGGTAACGCTATTGGGACGAAACCTGGCAATATTTCGGGGCAAGGGTGGACAGGTCGTCGCGATCGATGCTTACTGCCCCCATATGGGAGCGCACTTAGCGGAAGGCAAAGTTGAAGGGGACGGCATTCGCTGCTTCTTTCACAATTGGAAGTATGACGCGATGGGAGCCTGTGTCGATGTGCCATCGTTAGGGCAACCGTTGAACGTCAGCATCAAAACCTGGCAGACGGCTGAACACTATGGGCTAATTTGGGTTTGGGTGGGAGCTGCACCTGCCCGATCGCTGCCGTTTGTGCCAGAGTTAGAACACCTAGCGTATGACTATGCCCTGGGGAATCACTTTGTCAAAAACTGCCATCCCAATGTATTACTGATCAATGCGATCGATGCGCATCATTTCAATACTGTGCACAATCTGCCTCTGGAGATTGTGTTTGATCAGCAAATTCTCCACGAAAACGCGATCGCCTTTAGCAACACGACTCGAGGGGGCGATGATTCCTGGGTGATTCGGCTGCTGCGACCCTTGTACCGACAGGAAGTCACCTACAGTATGTGCTATTGGTATGGCACGACAGGCACGGTTACCCTGGGACCCGATCAGCTGCATTTTTATATTCTGTTTGCCCTGCGGCTAGGGGAGGGGGGGAAAACTGAAGGACAAAGTGTGCTGCTAACTCGGAAGCGATCGGGCTACTTAGGTTGGGGTGTGAATCGAGTGCTATTGTGGCTGACCCAGCAAGTCAGTCATTACTTTGCCACCGGAGATTCGCAGGTGTTCCAAACGATTCAATTTGATTTGAAGACTCCTATCAAAGCCGATCACTCGATCCTGCAATTTATGCAGCATGTCAACCAGCAACCCGCCCTGACCTGGAAGACCTGGGAGCCGATCGCGGTTGCTTCTGGTGCTAGCACGAGCGCCGTTGCTCCGGCTGCTACAGAACCATGCCACTGAAGCATTCCCCTGAGTCAAACGAGGTGACATGATGTTGGCGAACTCTATTGCCGGATTGAATTTACCCCACAGTCCTAATCCGTTGCTGCATCGGGTGTTAGCCGCCGCCTTACCAGCAGCGGGCGACGATCGAGGCGATCGCCCAGTAGCCTACTGGGATGCCCCATACTTTCAGTTGGATCAGGTGCAGGTATTTCAGACGGCGACGGCTGAGGAACAAGCCCACATCCTCCATCTTGCCAGTCACAGTCTGCTGGCAGAAGCCTACTGGATTGAAAAAACGGGTGTGGGCTATATGGCAAAGATGGTGCTGTTGTCCGAAACCCAGGAAGAGCGGATGCTTTATGGATTGTTTACAGCAGACGAAACGCTCCACCTGAGTCAACTCTGTCCGTTTTTGCCCGATCCAGAATTCATTCCTGAACAAAATCCCTTTTTGAGCTTGCTGGCAGGGGTGGTGGAAGGCGATGACAAAGCGCTGTTACTGTTTGTGCTGCAAGTGGTACTTGAAGGTTGGGGGTTAAGCCACTATCGCCGATTGAGTCAAACCTGTCGCGATCACGCTCTGGCGGCATTATTCTCCAGTTTTTTGCAAGCTGAAGCGCGTCACCATGCTACCGGGACGATTTTGTTTGATCAAACGGCTGTTTCAGCCAGGAGCCGAACCAATATTATCGAGGTCCTAGCCACCTTTCTGCGCATGGTGCAGGTGGGACCGCAGAGTGTATTAACAGCGATCGAGCAGGTCAAGGGGCATCTATCCCGTGCCCAAAAAATCCAGATTTTAGCCGAGTTAGATGCCGTTACCCATAGTGGAACGCGGCTGCAACTGTTGCGATCTTTGATGACCGGAGCCACTACAGGGGCGATCGTGGCGAGTCTGGAAGCCCAGGCGGCTTTTGAGCCATTGCCACCGGATCAATGTGTCTAACCAATCTTTGTCGTGCTTCTATCACCTTCCCCATGACGCAGCTTCACCTGAAAAACTCGTTGCTAGATCGCAAACTGGAGATTAACTATCGGCGCAACCGCCAGCAAGACCACACCACCCTGATGGATGAGGTCGCCCAAACTTTCTGCTATGCCGACTGTCAGCATGACTATTGGAATCCTGAAGAATTTTCGCTGTTCTACGGTACACCGCTGTGGGAGCAGTCCAGTCAGCCGCAGCGCCTGGTGTTGAATCACCTGTATTGGGTGGCGTATTATTCCCAGATTATTTCTGCCGAAATTGCCACTATCTTTTTTAACCAAACCAGTGCTACGGGACTGTATGCCCAAGAAGATTTTCGCTTAATTTGCGATACCTTGGATCTGGAATCATCCCAGGAACGGGCACATATCAGTGCCTTTCGCACCATTTCCCAGCGTACCGAACAGGCTTTATTTGGGCGATCGATTTTTACTTATCCCATGCGCAGTCCGTTTACCGAAACGATGGTGTATGCCGACACTACTGCCCTCAAAACCTGGTGGAAACAGTTGCAACTCCAATATTTTGGACTAATTTCTGCCAATAATGCGTTCTTAGCCTGTCAATACTTTACGGTGCGTGGCGTTCGCACGCTCAACGGCAAACTGGTGCAGCATAAACTGAGTCAACTTTATCAGCAGCATTCCCGTCCAGAAACCGCCCCAGTTCCCGCAAAAATCTCCCACTATCATTTCCTGGATGAAAGCTTCCACTTCAATAGCTCAACCCTATTATCCCAGGAAGTGATCGCTTGCCTGGCTCCCCCGACAGCGTTTGAGCGCTATGTGGCTAATTTGGGGTTACGCGGTTGTCAGCGCGATCATTATCACTTTTCGGTCGCGATCAATGGCATCTTTTGGTATGACCCCGCCTTGTACTCTAAGATCTATCAGGTGCTGCGATCGCCCATCTTTGCGATGAGCCATGCAGCAGCCAAAACCATGATGCAGCGTTGTTTTACCGAAGAATCAGAAGGTCTGCACCGCAGCTATCAAACCCATCAAGAAGCGTTAGCCTCTTACCGAGTGTATGTTGAGAAACTGGCGTACCTTTGGTCCAGCAATCGCGACATGACACTGATGGCAGCAAACTCGATTCCGCGTTATTTAGCCACGCAGCAACGGGCATTTAAACGGTTTGCGCACCAGATCGATCGCGAAATGAGCCATGTCTGACCTTTGTACGATTCGCTTTCCCGCTACTGGGTATCCAGCCATAACGCTAGCTGCCCACGTCCCCCTATCCCATCATCTGACGCTGCAAAACTCGCCCGTTCTATTTGGCTGTCGTACCGGAATTTGCGGCACTTGTTTGGTAGAAGTGACGGGTGATCTTCCTCCCCCCGATGCCGATGAGCAAGAAATGCTCGATGCCTTGGCTCCTGGCGCAGTCAATGTTCGCCTCGCTTGCCAAATTGACTTAGTGGCTGATATCGCGATCACGGTGCCAGCGAAGGATTAAGTTTCGTGCTGAGAGCGTTAAAACGCTCAAACAATAGAACAGTCAGTCGTTAGAGGTAGCCAGCAGCGAATGCAGTTTGAGGATTTCTGGTACATTGTTGCCTTAAGTGAACAGTTGAATTCCCATACCGTTTTAGCTCGAACGGTACTGGATGAATGGCTGGTGATCTTTCGAGATCAAACGGGACAGCCCGTGGCTCTGCGCGATCGCTGCCTGCATCGCCATAGTCGCCTATCTCCAGGCAAGGTTTGCCGGGGGCAATTACACTGTCCTTACCACGGCTGGGTCTATAACTCCGAGGGGCAGGTCGTGGCAGTACCAGCAGAAGGGGAATCGTTTCAGCCATCTTCAAAACGACGTGCTAAATGGTATGCGACGAAAGAGCAGGATGGGTATGTCTATATTCGGTTAGCGGCTGCTCCCCCAACTGAGTTTGCACCCTTCCCCATGCCCCACTACCAGGAGTCAGGTTGGCAAACGGTGCGGGTGATTAATCGCTTTCACAATACAGTCACGAACTGTGCGGAAAACTTTATTGATATTCCCCATACCGTTTCGGTTCATCCTGGCATTTTCCGGACCCGTCGGCAGCAGCCGATCGAGATGCTGGTTGAACGGCGGGATGGCTCGGTGTGGGTCGAATATCGCAACGAAACGAATAACCTGGGGTGGTTTAGTCGCTTTTTGAATCAGAAAGGAGCCGCCATTAAGCACCGCGATCGCTTTCAGATGCCGAACATCACCTGTGTGGAATACCGCTTGGGACCCCAGCGGCAGCTTTACATTACGAGCCAATCGATTCCTGAAACCGCAGCTTCAACCCTGGTCTACACCGATGTCACTTACAATTATGGCATCTGGAATTGGCTTGCCCGCCCGTTCGTCTGGTGGACCGCTCAACGAATTATTCACCAAGATGTCAAAATTCTGGATATTCAAGCAGAGACGATCGCTAAATACGGTAGCCAATTTGCTCATACCCCGGTGGATACGATTCATATTTTTGTCGAATCGATTCGCGAGGCGATCGCGGCAGGCAAAGATCCACGCCAACTGCCGATGCAATCAGTTCGCACCACCTTTTGGGTCTGAGGATGGGTCGGGCAATCTATGGTACTTCCAACCACACTTCCTCCAACCGTGTTCACTCAAACCCTGCTCCAACTGCCGATCCTAGCTACCTTTATTGGCTTATTGGGCGGCACGATCGCCGATGCCACCAGCCGTAGACAACTGCAAACCAAGTCGCGTCAGGATTGGATACTGGATCTTACTGGTTTGTGGGTTCAGGGAATTCTGGTGCCATTCCTGCAAGTGAGTTTAATGCTGCCGCTGTGGCAGTTCCTTTTACCGGCCCAACAACACTGTTGGCAGTTGCCGCTTCTCCCTACCTTATTGCTCAGTTTCGTAATTGTAGATTATGCCTACTACTGGAACCACCGCTGGTTGCATCGGGCGTTGTGGTCGGTGCATCAAGTCCATCACACGGTCACGCAGATGGATGTCTTGGGCACATCCCGAAACACCCTGTGGACGAGTCTGTTGATTGTGTACCTGTGGATACATCCCCTGTGTTTGTATCTGTTGGCGCATCCGATCGGGTATCTGTTGGGCGTTAGTCTCACCGCTGCCCTGGATTTGTGGCGACACAGCCAATGGACGATCGCGCCCAACACCTGGCTGTATCGTTGCCTGGCTGGCTGGCTGATTCTGCCCCAGGATCATGCCTGGCATCACTCTCCCGATGTAGCCGAGTGTAACTATGGAGCCAATCTCAAACTATGGGATCGGCTCCACGGCACTTACTATGCCTGCGATCGCTCTCCCCCAGCGATCGGTCTGTCTATCCCCTTAACCCTGACCCAAAAACTGCTGTTTCCCTGCCGATGACCGTTCTCAGTCGAATTCTCTTATTTTTCCCGACGCTGGTTTTGGGGTTGGCTGGAGCCGCGTTGATTTACTTCGCCCACGCTCCCACCCCGTTCAGCTTCTTGCTGATCCTGTGGGTCTTGTATGGATTTCCTGTGCTAGTCTACCGCCTACACCAGTGGCGCTATCCTATCCCAGAAGGCATTAGCTACTTTCAAGAGCAGGTCTATAACCCTTGGTGGGGCAGTCACCAAATTCAGCAGATCTACATTGCCATTCCGGTGTTGGAAGCTGTGTTGCGGTTGATTCCAGGGGCATTTTCGGGTTGGTTGCGCCTATGGGGTGCCAAAATTGGGCATCATGTCTACTGGACACCGGGGCTAGAGATTGCCGATCGCGGCTTACTGGTGATTGGCGATCGGGTGGTAATTGGGCATCGGGTGGGGATTTATGCCCATGTGATCAAACCCCGGCGGCAAAACCTGATGCTGTACGTCAAAAAGGTGAGAATTGGTGATGATGTCTTTGTGGGCGCTGGCTCCCAAATGGCTCCAGGTGTGGTGATTTACGCTGGGAGTTATCTCCCTGTCCTGACCCAGCTGCATCCTAATCAACGGGTAAAGTCATGCGCGGACTGATCCAGGGCTTTGGGCAGTTGCTCGCTCCAGCCGCCCGCCAATTTAACCAGGCTCTTGACCACCCTGAACGTACCCAATCCGAGATACAGCAAAAAATTTGCGATCGCCTGGTGGCGAGTGACTATGGAAAATTTCTGGGAATTCAGTCGATCGCCGATTGGCACCGTCTGCCGATTGTTAGCTACGAGGATCTGGAACCCTGGATTCTGCGAGCTGGTCTCACGCCCGAACCAATTTTGTCCTATCAAAAAACCTCTGGTAGCAGTGGCGCGGTGAAGCGGATTCCCTATACCCGATCGCTGCAACGATCGTTTAGCCAAATGTTTTGTGTCTGGGCACACGACCTGATCCAAAACGGACCTCGGTTTACCACGGGTAGACTGTATGCCTGTATTTCGCCCCAGCTAACCTCTGAAGCGGCAGCGGCTCGCCCTGCCCTTCAGGATGATGCAGACTATTTAGACGGCTGGCTACGCGGATTGCTCAGTCCGTTTCTGGTTATGCCCACTGGACTAAATCAGATCTGTACGCCGCAACAGTTTCAGCAGCAGCTTGGTCTGGCATTGGTGCAAGCCGAACGACTGGAAACCATTTCCATTTGGAGTCCCAGCTTTCTGCAAGTGCAGTTGGATTATATCCAAACTCACCAACACTCATTACGACAGGCATTGCAGCCGCGAATTTCGCGGGAGCGCTGGCAACTCCTCACCGAACCCGAGATTCCCTGGAGCCAACTTTGGTCACACTTGAAGCTGATCTCCTGCTGGGACAGTGCTCAAGCCGCCGATCGCGCTGATGGACTGCGATCGCAGTTTCCGGGGGTGTGGGTGCAGGGCAAAGGCTTGCTGGCAACGGAAGCCCCCATGACGATTCCGTTGATTCCTGCCCAGGGCTGCGTTCCGGTCCTGAATCAGGTCCTGTTTGAGTTTGAGGACGAGGCTGGCTCATTACATCAGTTACACGAACTGCATCAGGGACAGTCCTATAGCCTGATTCTGTCGCAACTAGGGGGACTATACCGCTACCGCATTGGCGATCGGGTGCAAGTCACCCATTGGTATCGACAGACTCCCTGTTTAGAGTTTTTAGGGCGTGATCCAGCGGTTAGCGATCTCGTAGGTGAAAAGCTTCATGCTGCGTTTGTGCAAACGACCCTGAATCAGTTGCATCTGTCAGCCCGATTTACCAGTCTGGTGCCCGTGGCTGACCCGCCCCACTACCTGCTGCTGCTGGATCAGGCAACGGCATCACCAGCGGACATCCGCGATCGCCTCGATCGGGCACTGTGCCAATCCCATCACTACCAGCAGGCGCGGCTACTCGGTCAACTCGCGGCTCCGCAGGTGATCATTTCTAGCCAAATTCCCGAACTGCTGGCAATGTTCAAAGCGAAAACAGGCGGTGTCTGGGCAGGCCTTAAACATGCGATTCTGGTAACTTCGCCTTTGGATACCACGTTGGTCCAGATGTTGCAGAACCTGACCCAGAGCTGAACGGTGACCAGCGGGATGGCTCCAGACGGTTCACATACTGCATATACTGCACCAACGGTTGGTCAATTTCCAGGAGCACATGGGGGTTGAACTGAATATTATCGTAAATCTTGCCGTCCTCATCCCGGAGCAGATAGTAAGCCAGGCGAGTACATAGCAGCAGCCACTGACTCAGGCACCAACCGAGGATTCCGGGGCGATCGGCGGTGACATAAATGGGTTGAATCTGGGTGCGGTGGTTAGCATCTGAGGCGGCGATCGGGTTATAGGCAAAAATCATGTGCAGGGGCGGAAACAGTCGGACATGCTTCATCATGGTGAGCAAGCCGATGCAGCCGTCGGCATAGCGCATGGAGTAGGTATACGTAGACCCCAAAAAGCGTTGCCCTAATCGTTCTCGCCAGGTGGTACTGGGGAATGTCCCCTGCATGGTGAAATCGATCTGTCTGCCCGATTGATTCTGCTCGAGAGACAGATCCATAACGATCGCGAGATGATGGACAGTTCGCAGATGTTGGGCATCAATGCCATTCATCATACAGATGTGATGGTGGCAACTCCGTTCAAAGGCTTTGTCCGCTCGGGTGATCAGAGCCTTACCGCGCAGTTCGTCAAACTCGGCGATCGGTTCGGGGGCTACCCGATCGGGATACACCCAAATGAAGCCATACTTCTCCTCTGTGGCATAGGCTTGAACTTTGGCGCTGGCTGGAATCGCGGTTTGGCAGGGAATATCTTGGCACTCTCCAGCCTGGTTAAACGCCCAGTGATGAAAGGTACAGCGAATCCAGTTACCCTCGACGCGACCAATCCCCAGATCGGTTCCCAGGTGAGGGCAGTAGGCATCTAAAGCGCGAACCTGTCCATCCTGACCGCGAAACACCACAATCCGTTGTCCACAGATCACGACAGATTTCGCCTGTCCGGTGGTCAGATCAGAACTGGCACAGGCGATGTACCACCCTTTAGCCACAATGCCCCAATTGTTAAAGATCTGCTGGTTAGAAGTCTGCATCGTCATGGGTTCAAGTTCTGGTTGACTGATACTGCTGCAAAATCACTCGTCGCTGTTGCACATCCCCCGCATATTTGCCCAACAGTACTCGCAACAGCATGCGCCCTAAACAGTAAGAGGCGCGCCAGGAGAATACCGCATCCTGAAGATCAATATGACTGCGCTCAAACAGTCGATGCCCCAGCAGCCCAGTCAACTGCGTCAGCGGCAGCCCCAGCAGGATCCACGGATTGTGGAATATCCAGACCGCCGCCAGCACACCATAGAACAACAGAATCCCCACAATATGCAGCCCCACATTAATCGGGTGTTGATGTTTCAGCACAAAAACATCCCAGTAATCCGTAAACGGATGGTCTAATATTTGCTCGTTAATACGATTTCTAGATGACGGGCGATCGTGAATACTCATACCGATTTCAAGTTTGTGGTTGCAGCAAATTCAGTTAAGCATTGGGCTGAGGCAACAAGACTATTCCCAGTGGTTCTCGTCCTAAGCGATCGCTGACTAGCCCCCGGTTGACTACCCGCACTCCCTTAATATAGACCGATTGAACGATCGTTTCAGAGCCACGTTTCACCAGGCGGGGTTCTCCGTCCAACAGCGGATCCGCAATCTCGACAGGCAAACTGAGGGGTTGGGACAGGGCTTGCGGATCAAGGAGCACCAGATCCGCCTGAGCACCCGGTTTTAGTACTCCCGTGTCTAACCGAAACCAGGCAGCGGGTTCTCCCGTCACCCGGTGGATCGCGGCTTCCGGTGACAAAAACTGCGTGGTCACAGCCTGCTTCAGCAATGATAAAGCACCATCGTAGTAACCGAGATTACGCACATGTGCCCCCGCATCCGTGAATCCGGGCAAGATAGCGGGATGCCGCATCAACGCCAGCCGAGGTTGCAGTCGATCGTTCGCTCCCGTTGCCACCCAGCGCAAATCGGTGTCGTAGGTCTGCAATGCCTGCATCCAGAAAGCCACTGGGTCTTGTTGCTTCTGCTGGGCAACCTGGGCAAAACTCAAGCCTTGCCAGCTTGGTTCGGGACTCCGGACAATCTGCATCCAGTCCAAGCGTCGATGGAAGGATTTGCGCCAGTCGTTCAGCCACTGTTGGCGAAATTGGCGACAAAAGCGATCGGAGGCCCACAACTGCTGCCGTTCCTGCCGCGACGCGCAGCTATTCAATTCCGCTCCAGCCGGAAACTCTTCAAACAGGGGGGTAATCGGGCCATCAGAGTAGATCGTGAAGGGTTCGGTGAGGGTTTGGAAGCGGACATTCCCGCCCAGCAGCCGATTCCACAGAAACAGGAGGGGAGAGAAAACGCGCCATAGACGGCGATCGTGAACGGCATCCAGGGCAGAGAGCACCGTGAGGCGTAAGGGGCGTCGCCCGATCCCGATGCCCAGGCGGAGAATATCGAAAAATGAGGTGAGGCGTTGCAAATTAGGGGTGACCTGAAAGACGCGATCGCGGCGACGACATAGATCTGCCAGCATGGCGTACTCGCTAAACTGGGCATGTTGGGAAGGAATGGTGTGCCCTCGCCAGGCTCCACTCATCCGATGCCAGGGAAACATATCGATCGAAATCCCTAGGAATCCGGCGTCCAGGGCGGCAGCGGCAATCTGCTGCATGCGTTGACGCTCTGAGTCAGAGGGTTGAGATACTGTGAGACTGCGCTCCAAACCCATCACCTCCGCTCGCAGGGCGCTATGCCCAAACAGGGGTGACACGTTGGCTCCCAGCGGCAACTGCTGCAAATGAGCCAGGTATTCAGCCGGAGTTTGCCAATCCACCGATCTCTGGAGCCATTTAGCGATTAATGAGTGAGACAGCGTTTCCACCCGCTGAAACATATCTGCTAGCATTTGGGGCTTGCCAATCGCGATCGATAAACTGCAATTGCCGATCACCACACTGGTAACTCCATGCCGCACCGACTCACTCAACCCTGGTGCAATCTCTAGTTCCAGATCGTAGTGGGTATGAATGTCAATAAAGCCGGGCGTCACCCATAGACCGGAGGCATCCACAATCTGCCGTGCCGGCGCTGTCAGCATTGGGGCGATCGCCACAATTTGCCCAGCTTGAATGCCAATATCGGCACGAACCGGAGCCGAGCCTAACCCGTCGAAGACTAACCCATTTTGGATCAGGGTGTCTAGCATGGTTCTTCTACCTTGTAACCGTGATGCTCCGTTTTATGCCACTGTAATCGCTGTGGGTGACCACATAATCGTAGCGTCGTAATGATCATGATCGGGATCCAATGGAGCATGTAGCCAGAGGCGAGAACGGTTGCCCACAGGAGGGCGACACCGCGAATGTTTTGGTATCGTCTTATGCCCCCAATAAACGCGACGGTCAAAATGAGACTGAATAGCATTTGCAAGGGGACGAGGATAGGACGATGGCTATAAAAGAGCGTCCAAAGCAAATCAGGAATTAGGGCGATCGGCAGCAGAAATTGCAGGACAAAAAATAGCAGCAAGTCTAATTCTTTTGCCCAACCCAACCGCAGAAGCTGCGGGAAATAATCTAAATAACGCTGATAGCCGCCTTCTGCCCACCGACAGTGCTGCCGCCATAAGCTGCGCCAGGTTGTACTGCCTTCTTCTTGAATGGCGATCGCGCTCACAAAGGCAATTTCCGTTTTGGCTAAATACAGCCGAAATGTCAGGTCAAGGTCATCGGTGACTGTATCCTCCTGCCAACCCTGACACGCTTCCAGCAGCGATCGCCGCACGAACATGCCGTTGCCGCGCAACTCACACATGCCCCCGATCTCCGTGCGGTGAATTTGCAGCCAACTATCGCAACTCAATTCCATCTGCTGACATCGCGTCAAGAAGTTTGTCTGCTGATTCGAGATGCTCTTTCTCACTTGAACCGCTCCCACTGCTCCTCGATCGCACAATGCAGCCGTACTCTGCAAGAAATCCGCGGGCAGTTGTGCATCCGCATCACATATCAGCACCACGTCGCCACGAGTGTAAGGTAAGACAGCATTGAGCGCTCCCGACTTGCCACCACCCGCCTCTCTACGGTAGACCTGGAGCCTGGGAAATTGCCGTTGTAAGGCGGCTAATAGTTGCGGGGTTGCATCCGTACTGCCATCATCAATTACCCAAATATCCAGGTGGCTGGCGGGATAGTCTAAATCAAATAAACTATGGACAAGGTTGGCTAAAACGGCTTGTTCATTTTGGGCTGGAACCAAAATAGTCACAAGTGGCAAGTTCTCGTCTACCGGATGAAATGGCGCGATCGGATTTGCCAGTAGCATGCGGGTGGTTTGCACCAGCAAAATTCCAGTGAAGGCAATCAGCAACCATTGGGTTTCAGGTCGCCAGTGCAGTAAACTAACGCTCACCCAAACTAGAAGTACAACGCAGACGGCTTTCAGGCGGCGATCGCGATATTCTCGGCGGGGAGGCTTGGGATCAAAGCGGTTGCTCACGATTCTGGAGATGATGGCTGAATAGCGGGGTTTGACCGACGGCGCAACAGCCAAACGGCGATCGCCCCAACCAGAAGACCGCCGACTCCCGAGGCGATCGCCAGAATGCGTCCTTGCATTTGAGCACCGTGTAGAACTGGATTATCCAGCAGATTCGAGGAGAAATGCAGAGTTTGAATCATCCATGTTCCCTGAACTTTTTGTAGGACTGCCGTCCACCGCAATGGCATTACTCCGACGTTACCATCCGTGAAGTAAAACGTTGAAGTAGCTTCTCCGTAGGCCACCTCAGTATCGGCCGACAGAAACGTCCGGGTGGTTTCCCCGGTCAACTCGAGCGCAATGTTTTTAATCGGTGCGGTAAATTGTTGATTCCAGTACTGCTCAAATTCCTGAGGACGATGAAAAATCCGGTTATCAACCGTTGTAATCGTAAAGGCAGGATGCAAAAAAGGTTCAATCTTAGAGAAATCGCGGCTATTAATCGCTTGTAGGGCAATGTCACGGGTACGGGCGATCGCCTCTAAGTCTTGTTTGCTAGCGGCTGCCCAGACTGGCTGTGGTAAATTCAATCCTACTAGGATCAGTAGGGTGCTCCAAAACCTTTGATGAAACCGATTTCGGCTAGCTTGCCCCTGTTTGGTCATTACGCTCTGATCTCCTCATATCCCATCAGGAACCGACCTCATCGGGACTGTAAGTCATTTTAGGACAGAGGTAATTCGGTTCCTGGCAGAGCTACATATTACGTTACTTTTATGTTTCCCTAGCTCTAGAGATTCTGTCGCAAGAACTTCTGTGGAGGGAGTCGAAAAAGTTGAGGTAAGAACCCAAGTAGACTTCGTGTCTCAAGTTTTTGGAATGGCTGCTTAATGGAGTCTAGACTCAGTCATATGTTTGTTCCCAATAGTTTTTGCGACAGAACCACCGATTACAGTAAAATCTGGATTGAACGACCAAGTAGTGCTTTGATCACATAAACGTCTAAGTTATTGCATCGAGCTGAGTGAAGGAAATGATTACACACAGGGCACCGTAGCGATCGCTCCTGTTTTTTAACATCGTCACCCTCGATCTCTTGAATCTTGAGTTGTTTTTCGCAGGCTTGACAGGTAACCTCGGTAGAGCAAGAAGACTGCACTGGTTCTGGAGTCAGTGAATCTTCGTTGCTCTCAGCCAGAGTTTCATCCGCAAAGCGAGTTTCTAAGTCTGTGACACTCATCCCATCCGAGAATACAGTCACCGGACCATCACTGGAAACAACAAAAATAATTCCTTTAGGGAAGTCGTAGGAGAACCGTTGAGCAGAGGTGTGCCGTGTGCCGGAGTGGGCTTCAATTAATCGCTTGCTGGTCTCAGAGTACTTTAATTGTGCTCCGACCCCGATCGCGCGTGCTTGTGCATCTAAAATCACGGCTCCATCGGTATAAGCCAGCAGATGTCGCAAAACGGCAACGGAGCGATCGCTCCCGACTCGCGTTTCAATATCCTTCAGCTCAAAATTAGGACGCATCGTGTCCCATTCTTCCGCACTTGGTTCTGCTAAACACCAAACGAGAGTTGCGCCAATATTGCGTGGACTAAGGTCGTGAAAACAAAATTCCAACAAATCCTTCAGCGTTTCTATATCAGCTTGAGGTGCGCAGCGGCAAATATTATGTAAAGCACGATTGATGCAAGGCTTTTTCTGCCAACTACGATATTGGTGAATAAATAAGCCTGCATTGCAAAAAATTTTGGTTATCCCCTGTGTATCAGTGACACAAATTGTTGCATTCAACTCCTGCTGAAGTTGAAGCAATTGAAGTTCGGTATAGGCAGCATATTGAGGAATAAATACACCCCGAAACTGTCCAGACTTAAAGATGGAAAAGCCATGACACCCATCTGCAACCCGTCTGGCTTCGGGCAAGCTGATGAATAGTTTTTCGTAGGAACTTTTAATGCTAGCGGTATTGCTGCCCTCGATGGCAATGAAGCCATAGGGTTGGAGCTTCCCTTCATGCAAAACTGGACTCAACGCATAACTCAACTCAGCTAGAGCAGCCGGGCACTGGACCAATTCAGGAACATCGGTTGCAATTCCATTTTGCTTCAGCTCGTCAGCTAGAAAAGAAAGAGGAGATAACATGACAGAGACAAATCCTATCTGGACAGGGGGAGGCAAATGGTAAAACAAGTCCCTCCCGGCTTCGAGTCAAGTAAGATTGTACCCTGATGGCGATTTTCAATAATCCGTCGGACAGTTTCCAAACCCAGCCCTGAGCCTTTACCGACCTGTTTTGTCGTGAAAAAAGGTTCAAAAATACGTGACTGAATTTCAGCCGGAATGCCACTCCCCGAGTCAGCAATATCGACTCGAATTGATCGCCCTTTGTCATGGGTAGTGATTTCCAGTACCCCTTTGCCATCCATCGCATCGATCGCGTTGTCAATCAAGTTTGTCCACACCTGATTCAATTCACTGCCATAGGCAAGAACTTTGGGAAGTTGTGGATCATAATGGCGTTGAACTTGAATACCCTGTTTTAGCTTGTGACCGAATAACCGCAAGGTATCTTCTAACCCTTGATGGACATCAACTTCCTGCTGCACTCCCTGATCCAAGTAGGAGTAGGATTTCATCGCCTGCACCAATTCAGAAATACGTTCGGCTCCGCGCAGTCCATGTTTGATCATGGACATCATTTCAAACGAAAGCGCTAACCAATGCAGTCCTAGTTCTCGCAGTTCGGTTGGATCGTCTCGCCACCGTTCCATCAGTTGTTCCAGAGTTTTTGTCTCAACCCCTCCAGTCGCTAACGGTTCAGCCAATTTCCAGGCTTGGTCTACGCCGTAATCCTCTAACCAGGTCAGTATCGCATCTTCTCGATCGCTCAATGTCACGAGATTGCAGCGATCGTTGAGAATCGCCTCATAGCCTGCATCTCTAACCTGTAACCACTGCTGGGTATGTTCTGGCTCAACTTGACGCTGACCATAAACCAGGTTCATGCGCTGTAGTTCGAGAACCGTGTCGGGCATTTCTTTGAGCGATCGCACTAGAGCCGCTGCCGGATTGTTGAGTTCATGGGCCAGCCCTGCGGCTAGAGTACCGAGTGCTGCCATCTTCTCTCGTCCACGAATGAAAGACTCAAGCCCTCGCAGTCGTTGCTCCACCAGACGAAAGATGATGCGTTCAAACTCACGACATTCATGGAGCAATTTGAGAAAATCATCCCCCTCGACTTCGTAAAGTTTACAATCGGTCAATGCTGTTAATGTCACTGACATGAGGTTATCCGTCAGGACTTGGATTTCACCAAAAAAGGCAGGTGCATGATGTCGCCCGAGGGGAATCTCAATCCCATCACTCCGGCGGGTGATTACCATTTCCCCTTGAACCAGGATATATACTCCTCGATGAGGCGTACCCTCCTGCACTAGCACCTCTCCCACCTGAAGAGACACGGTTTGAGCGCGATCGCACACCCATTCTAACCGGGTTTGGGGTAACTGCTGAAAGGGCTCCAGCATCAATAAGTCGTCGATGCATAGCTTGTTTCCCATGAGTTACACCTTACTTAAATACCGATGAATAAACTGAACTGCGATCGAGCCTTCACCGACACCCGATGCCACTCGTTTAACCGAGTTGTACCGCACATCGCCAGCCGCGAAGATACCGGGAACACTCGTTTCGAGCAAAAACGGAGAGCGATCTAAATTCCAACCCTTGGGCGGTTTTCCATCACGGATTAAATCAGGTCCAGCCAAGATAAAGCCTTTTTCATCCCGCTCGACAATGCCATCCAGCCAATCGGTTCGAGGCATTGCCCCAATAAAGATGAAAAGCGAGGTGGCATGCACCGTTTCAGTTTCGCCTGTGGAGATGTTTTTTATCACCAGTGCTTCTAGATTGGTATTACCTTTGACTTCTTCAACGACACATCCAGTGCAAACTCTGATATTATCAGTCGCTTCAATTTGGTCAATTAAATATTGGGACATACTTTTAGAGAGGGGCGATCGCACCAGCATCACCACTTCGTGAGCGTATTTAGAGAAGTGCATGGCGGCTTGTCCGGCGGAGTTCGCACCTCCCACGATGTAAACCGTTTCACCCTGGCAGGCGATCGCTTCCGTCATAGCAGCGCCGTAGTAAACGCCTGCTCCACAGAGTTCATCCATTCCAGGCACATCTAACTTACGGTAAGAGACTCCCGTTGCAACTAACAAAGCATGGCAACTGATCTCACTGCCATCTGTTAAAGTCAGAATTCGATAGGGATCGGTAATGCGAATGCCAGTCACTTCTTGGGGAGTGAGAATTTCGACCCCAAAGCGTCGGGCTTGTGTGACGGCTCGACGGGCTAAATCGGCACCACTCAAGCCAACAGGAAATCCCAGGTAATTTTCGATGCGGGAACTGGAACCTGCCTGTCCTCCGGGAGCTTCCCGCTCGATCATGACGGTACTCAGCCCCTCGGATGCCCCATACACAGCCGCCGCCAGTCCGGCGGGACCTCCCCCAATAATCGCTAAATCATAGAACGGGCGTTCTGCTTGAGTTTGCAGACCAACTTTTTCAGCGATCGCTAAGTTAGAGGGTTGAACTAACCGGGAACCGTCCGGAAACAAGACTAACGGCAACTGTTGTTTGCCATCCGCTTCGGCATATTCCAGCAGTTGGGCGGCGGCTGATTCCAGTTCAACATCCAACCATTGGTAGGGAACCTGGTTGCGAGCTAGAAAGTCTTTTACCTGATGGGAGAAGGGCGACCAGCGATTGCCAATCACGCGAATCCCTTCAAAGGGCGGACGGAACGATGCGAACCAATCATCGAGTAAATCATCCAAAATAGGGTAGAGCCGCTCCTCAGGCGGGTCCCAGGGTTTGAGCAAATAATAATCGATGCGAGTCGTATTAATGGCACGAATCGCGGCATCGGTATCAGCATAGGCCGTGAGCAATGCCCGTTTTGCATCAGGGTAAAGTTCTAATGCTTGCTCCAAAAACTCGACGCCGCTCATGAGCGGCATGCGCTGATCCACCAGGAACAGGGCAACGAATTCATTGCGTAGTTTGAGTTGTTGCAAGGCATCGAGAGCAGTTTGTCCAGAGTCGGCGCGAACAACCCGAAACCGATCGCCATATTGGTGTCGCAGGTCACGGGAGACCGCTTGCAGCACATCGGGATCATCATCAACCGTCAAAATTACAGGTTTTGCCATCTTGAAATGTCTGCTCCACAATGCTGTCATTTTGCCAGAGTGCTTTTTCGAAAACTATGCACACTCTACAAGGCTTCTAGCGTTTCTGACACGAGTTTAGCAGAGTTAATAAAGTTGTTCTCATCCGCTTCAGTGAACTCGCCTTCGTGCCTATCAGACAATCGTACTAACATTTAATTGGCTCCAGCACATCTACCAATTGAGGTATTTCGGTAAATTTCTGGCTTCGCATCAGGCATATCAGTATCCACCTCTCAAAAGACCTGAGTCTCAACGAATTTGGGAATAACGGTGATTATCGATCGCCTTAAATTGCCCACCAAAAATGATGACTGCGATATCTCCTGATTACAGAAATCTTGGGGAAAGCCGAGTTCAATCAAGATTAGAAAAAGTTCCCTTAAACCTGAAGCCCGATTCTTGCGCTGTTTTATCAAAATTTTGCGGTGTACTGTGATCTTGTCACAGTGTTTTGAGTCAAGGACGTTAAGAAACTAAAGAAAACTATTTACAAACTAGGCAGGCTTGCTTAGGATATTTCTAAAGAATTATCTTTAGAAATATGGTATCCACTTCAGACCGACCTCAATCACTTGTGTGTGCTGCAACGTTGGCAGAGCTTCAGGAAAAAGGACAATTGCTTGTGCGGTTGAACCAGCAACCCGTGGCACTGTTTTACAGCAACGATCGCGTCTATGCGATCGACAACCGCTGTCCACACATGGGGTTTCCACTACACGGCAGTGTTTGTAAAGATGGAATTGTCACCTGCCCCTGGCACTATGCCCGCTTTGACCTGGCAAGCGGTGGAACGTTCGATTCCTGGGCAGATGATGTGCGATCGTTTCCAGTGCAGATCCAGAGTGGGGAGATTTGGGTGGATGTTGCCCCGTTAAGCAACCTCAAAGCCCACCAGCAGCAACGATTACAGGATGGACTGGAACAAGGAATTTCCTTGGTCATCGCAAAATCAGTGATTGCCCTGCTAGATCTGGGAGTTGTGCCAACAGAGCCTTTTCAAGTCGGGTTGTCCTTTGGCACTCGCTACAACAAAACTGGATGGGATATCGGGCTGACCATGCTCACCTGCATGATCAATCTGTTGCCGTATTTGGATGAGAGCGATCGCCCCCGCGCTATGTATCAGGGACTTTCTGCTGTTGCTCGTGACAGTGCAGAAGCGCCCCCACATTTCCGAGTCCACCCCCTGCCCACAACGAACCTGGACTTTGCGACCCTAAAAGCCTGGTTTCGCCAGTTCATTGAACAGCGCGATCGCGAAGCGGCAGAACGGTGTTTGGTGACAGCCATAGAACTTGGGATCAGTCGGACTCAAATTGCTGAGATGCTATTTGCAGCAGCAACCGACCACCGTTATCTGGATGTTGGTCATGTGCTGGATTTTATCAACAAAGCGTTGGAGGCGTTAGATGCGATCGATTGGCAAGACGCTGAATCTGTTCTAGCAAGTTTAGTTGCAGGGTTAGCCAACGCAACTCGTATGGAAGAAGCCAGTTCATGGCGATATCCCGTGGATTTGGTTGCAATTCTAGAAGGTGCATTTGAGCAATTGCCTGCGGCGCTAGAAGCTGGAAAATCTCATTCAGGAGAGTGGGTACAACCTCCAGAATTCATGTCAGTGTTGTTGGGAGAAGACGCTCAGGCGATCGCCAATCACTTGTTAGAGGCGTTGCGATCGGGCTGTACTGAGTCACAGTTAGCCCAAATCGTCACCTATGCGGCTGCCCTGCGAGTCGCCCGATTCCACACGAATAACGATCATGGAGATTGGAACAGCGCCCACCATCCTTTTACCTTTGCCAACGCAGTGCAGCAAGGCATTCGTCGGGTTCCAACCATCGAACTACTGCGGGGTGTATTTGATGCCGCCATGAGCGTTTATTTGAACCGATTTCTCAACGTGCCACCGGCCCGCTTACCGGAAGCGAAAGATACTGTTGCTGATCCTGAGTCTCTACTAGAGAAATTACCTGACCTGCTCGATCGCCAGCAACAGGTAAATGAAACCGGACGATTGGTGGCGCAATATCTTTACAGCGGTGGCAATCCTAAAGCTTTAATGGCAATGCTGGCAAAACTCATGCTGCGTGAAAATCGAGATTTCCATGTGATTCAATCGATGGAAGCGGCATTCCGCTTGTATTCTCAACTTGCTGATCCGACGGAAGGAGTCCCTGTACTGGTCGCAACCGCACGATATCTGGCGGCTCATGCACCCACGATGCGATCGCAGGAGCAAACTTACCAGATGGCATATCGACTGCATCGGGGCGATCGCTTATTTGAAGATACAGAATCAGACGTTAATGCGGGATAATTTGATAGGCGCAACGTCGTTCTCCGGCGATGATATGCTCGACTCGCTGAATGTGCGTGTCATCGCCCAATACTGCCTGAAAAATTTCTAATTCTTTCGCACAAAGACCCGTACAAACCGTTGCAGCTGCACAAATGGGGCAATGATTCTCAATCAATAAAAATGACCCGTCTGCCTGAGCTTGCACCTCTGCCATGTAACCTTCATGGGTGCGGATTTCAACCAGCTTATTCAAGCGTTGCTTGAGCGACCGCTTGCCTTTCATCTGCTGGTTGTAACTCTCAAGCTGTTGTTTGGAGCGAACTTCGAGCAGACGATCTAACCCTGCTTCACCAAACGCTTGCTTAACGGAGTTTAGCAAGCTTAATGTCAGTTCTGCATACCCATCGGGAAAGAAGCGATCGGCAGCGGCAGTCAATTGCCACAGTTTAGCAGGTCGTCCCATGGGGCGCGATTCTTCCTGATACGTGATTAACTGTTCATCCCGCAGGGCATAGAGATGCTGCCGCACTGCCATTGCCGTAATCCCCAAATGTGAGGCAAGGGTTTCTGCATCTAAACATCCTTCCTGCTTCAATAGCTGCACGATTGCCCGTCGTGTCCGTTCGCGAAGCGTTCCGCAGGACACTGCCGTTTCTTGAGTTTGAGTTTTTCTTGCCATAGTTTGCGCTCTACCTATTTACAAAGTAAAGAATTATCTTTACAAAGTCAACGGCGATCGCGTATCCTCTTTATAAAGAAGTAGCTTTAGAAAATATGTACTTCCAGCATTCCAATTGACCGTAGACGGCTTTAGAAAATATGTACTTCCAGCATTCCAATTGACCGTAGACGGGTTATTGTCTGAGATGAATGCGATTGTGACTACCCTAAATCTCTAACATAGGAGTAATTCATGTCACTTCCTCTAATTCTGCAACCCGGTGAAGGGCGATCGGTACAAATTGGCACCAGCACTTGCACGTTCAAAGCAACGGGCAAAGCAACGAATGGACATTTTGGGCTGTTTGAGTTTGTGATAGAGCCAGGTGCGAACGGTGCTAGTCCTCACATTCACAAAGAACTGACCGAGACATTTTACGTTGTGGACGGTGAGGTTGAATTGCTTGTGGGCGATCGCCGCATTGTTGCTGAACCAAAAACCTTCATCCTCGTACCAGAAAATACACCGCATGGATTTGCTAACGCGGGTCAGACTCCGGCAACGCTGCTGATTTTATTTTGTCCTGCTGATTCGCGTGAGCAGTATTTTGAGGGATTGGCTGAACTGACGAAAGATGGACGGCAGCCAAGCCAGGAAGAACTCCTCGACTTGATGCAGCGGTTTGATCAATATCCGGTTCCTGAGCTTACAACCCATTAAATTTCAAAGAAGATAGAGAGATAATATCGATGTTGCAAGGAAAAATTTTGCGTGTTGCTCGTCCAACCGATCGGCTTGATCAAGTGGTTCGTTTCTACACAGAAGGGCTAGGATTACACATCCTTTATCGGTTTGAAAACCATGACGGTTTCGATGGAGTTATGGTTGGAATGCCCGGATCAGCCTATCATTTTGAATTTACCCATCACCAAGGACACTCAGTAGGACGCGCTCCGACTCAAGATCATCTCATCATCTTCTATCTTCCAGAACAATTGAAGTGGCAACAAACACTCGAACGAATGAATGCTGCTGGATATAAACTAGTTAAATCTTACAATCCTTACTGGGATAACAAAGGCGTAACCTTTGAAGACCCAGATGGCTACCGAGTTGTGTTACAGAACGATATCTGGAATTCATAACGAGCGATCGCCCACATGAGTCCGAGCTATTTTTCTGCTTTGTTCAAACAATCTACAGGGCTTGCTCCACATCAGTATGGGAATGTGCAAGACGAGCATGATGGAGTTTTGTAAAGTCCTTATTAAAGAATTTTCTTTATAAAGTAATCTCTATGAAACGACTGCCCTCATCGTGGCGATCGCTAGCTTCATGATCACCCATGCGGCTAACCTGCAAATTCCGCTGTATAAAGTCCATTTGAGATCTCAAGGCGAGGCTACAAGGCGCTTCAGCATGAGCCTGACAAAGCAGAGGTCCATTTTGACTTTGGCATGAGACAGCGTTCGCATTACAGGTGTTTTTCACAGCTTGAGAGTCAATGATGATTAAACGTGTCCATTTCGGTTTTGTATTTGTTGACGCACTTGCTCATGGAGAGTATGCAGGAGAATTTCGATGCCCCCTTCGGCTCGCCATTGCTTGTAGCATTGGGGAAAAACAAAAATCTATCTTGTGAGGAATTCTTACCCATTGTAAGGTTGTGATAGCCTGCTTTGGTAAGCCACTTCGTCGCTGCCGCTCATGAGTCCTGATCCCCAACCTCAACCACCCTTTCACGAGACTAACGAAGACACCCCTGATATTGGCGGTGGCTTACCCGTAATTAGCTATTGGGCAAAGCACACCTTGTCCCCGGAAGGACCCAAACTCTGGAAAACGCTGTTTCATCACAGTGCTTGTTTGTCCTGCTCCTGGGGGACGGGGGGACAAAAGGGCGGGTTTACCAATGAGGACGGGGAAAAACTACAACGCTGCATGAAAAGCGTGGAAGCGATTTCAGCTGAAATCCAACCTCCTGTTCCCCCCCAGTTCTTTGAAACCCACACGATCGCCCAACTCCAACAACTCTCTTCCTTGGAAGCCGATCGTTTGGGGCGGTGGAGTTACCCGGTGATTCGACGGGCTGGGAGTAACCATTATGAACGCATTTCTTGGGAGGAAATCTACGCGATCGCCACGGCGGCGTTTCATCAACCACCCGAGCGAATTGCTTCCTACAGTTCCGGACGAGGTTCCAACGAAGCCGCCTTCCTCCTGCAATTGATGATGCGAACCCTGGGGTCAAACAATCTAGCGGATTGCTCCGACCTCTGTCACGCGCCTTCAACCACCGCACTGAAAGAGATGTTTGGCACTAACACCTCGATCGTCAGTTTAGAAAGCCTGAAACAGGCAGATTGTGTAGTGCTGGCTGGAGCCAACTCCGCTTACAACCATCCCCGGTTAATGAATGAGTTGATTAAGCTCCGAGATCGGGGTGGCACAGTGATTGTGGTCAACCCGGTGATGGAAATTGGTCTGGTGAAGTTTGGTTCTCCTGCCTTTCCAGTTAAATCGCTGATCCCTGGTTCTGAGATTGCCTCTCTCTATCTCCAACCCATTCCTGGCAGCGATGTCGCCCTGTTTATGGGGATCCAGAAAGCATTGGTTGAACAGGGATGGGTGCAATATGACTTCCTGCAAGCGCACACGGAAGGATGGGAAGCCGTCGTGGAACAGGCACGATCGCTCGACTGGGAGACGATTACTGGCACTTGTGGCGTGTCTCGGCCTGAAATTGAAACAGCCGCCAGAATGATTGGCACCTCTAAGGGGGTGGTCTTTGGCTGGGCGATGGGCATTACCCAGCAGACGAACGGGGTGGACAACGTTTTTAGCATTGCCAATACTGCCCTGATCAGTGGACAGATTGCCAAAATGGGAGCCGGAGTCATGCCTGTGCGGGGGCATTCCAATGTCCAGGGGTTTGGCTCCATGGGTGTAACAGTGAAGCTAAAGGCGGAGATTCGGCAGGCGTTGGAGCAGTTGCTGGGGCGATCGCTCAATCTCCCTCAGGGTTACCACACCCGTGATCTGATCGAAGCGGCAGACGCGGGCAAAGTGGATAGCCTGATCTGTGTGGGTGGCAATCTGTATGGAGCCAATCCGGACTCTACCCAGGCAAAACGGGCACTGGGCAAGATTGACACAATTATCTATCTGGCTACGAAACCGAATATCGGGCACTTTAACGGACTGGCTAAAACCAACACGATCGTCATTCCTGTGCTCAATCGGTTTGAAAATCCCCATAAAACGACAGTGGAATCGGGCAATAATTTCGTCCGCCTCAATGACGCAGGCAACACTCATCTCAAGGATGCGGATTTGATTTCGGAGGTGGAATTTTTAACGGAATTGGCGCATCGCTTGCTGGGTGATGATCCAGTAGAGTGGCGTCAACTGCAAGATACCCGCTACGTGCGGCAACTGATTGCCAGAACGATTCCCGGTTACGCAAAGATTGGCGAAATCGATGACACTAGGGAGGAGTTTACGATCTCCGGTCGGATCGTCACCGAACCCCACTTTAAAACGTCATCCGGCAAAGCCAAAATGTTCACGACCCCTCTGCCGACCCTCACCCTACCGAAAGCCGAAGCATTTGGCGTTGAAGCGACCGCAAACAGTCTGGTATTGGCTTTGATGACTGGGCGCAGCTATTCCCAACACAATACTGTGGTCTACAAAATTGGTGATCAGTACCGGGGAATCCCCCATCGGAACTGTGTTTTAATGAACCGCCTGGATGCCGAGAAGATGGGGCTGTCGGAACACGATCGCGTTACAGTCCAGGGCGATGCCGACAAACTGGAAAATGTGGAAGTCATCTATGGTGCGGTACGGGAAGGTGCAGCCCTGATGTTCTACCCAGAAGTGAATGTTATTTTTAAGGCACAGACAGAAGTTCGCTCCGGTACGCCAGCTTACAAGCGAGTTCCGGTGGTCATTTATCGGTAGGTGCAGGGTGTTCCTACTAAAAACGCAAAAACTTGTTGATGTGACTTCACCAAACCTCCTGTGCAACCATGAAGGGCAATCGTTACGCTAGGAGGAGTCCCGTTTATCTTCTCGCTTGCCCTGATGCTTCCTCCCCTATACGTGCGTCCCTTGAGTGAGACTGAATAAACAATCCTCGAACAGGGACTTCGTTCTAAAGATGCCTTTACCCTACGTCGTTGCCAAATTCTGCTTGCCAGTGCTAGACGCACCCAAGCTAGAGAAATTGCCACTTACCTCGGTTGCAGTGTTCAGACCGTTCGCAAGTAAATGACAATAGTTCTAACAATCTAGGGTGGTTTCCCGCTCCCAGAGCGTAATTTGCGTGTTGTAGTCATGCCATTCTTGATACTTGAGCTTCAGGTAAGACTGCACAAACTCGGTTCCCAGAGACTGATGGAGCAGTGAGGTGTTTTCTAATTGACGCAGCGCATCCAGCAGATTGGTCGGCAAGGATTTTGTGGGATTGCTGGGCAGCGGATCGGTGTAGTTATTGTTGTCAAAGCGCGGACCCGGATCTCGTTTTTGGGTCATCCCATCTAATCCCGCCGCAATCAGAGCCGCTGGTAACAGGTAGGGGTTCGCCGAGCCGTCTGCTAACCGCAGCTCAAATCGTCCGGGGTCGGGAATGCGGATAGCGTGAGTGCGGTTATTGCCGCTGTAGGTGACCGTATTGGGCGACCAGGTTGCGCCGGAGAGTGTTACAGGGGCATTAATGCGTTTGTAGGAATTGATGGTGGGGTTGGTAAAGGCGCAGAGTGCTTGGGCAGAATGGAGTACTCCACCCATGAAGTGATAGGCCAGCGACGACAGTCCCAATTCACCATCCGGATCATGAAACAGGTTCGTTGTGCCAGCTGTATCCCAGACAGACAGATGGGTATGGCAGCCATTGCCGGTGAGGTGGGCAAAGGGTTTGGGCATGAAGGTGGCACGCAACCCATGGTTTTCCGCGATCGCTTTCACCATGTATTTGAAGAAAGCATGGCGATCGGCAGTGACCAGTGCATCCGCATAGGTCCAGTTCATCTCAAACTGTCCGTTTGCATCCTCATGATCGTTCTGGTAGGCTCCCCAACCCAGCGTCAGCATCGCATCGCAAATTTCAGCGATTACATCAAACCGTCTCATTAAGGCTTGCTGGTCATAGCAGGGTTTGGTTTGGCGATCGCGCGGGTCTGACAGGGCTTCTCCATCCGGTGACAGCAGAAAATACTCACACTCCACTCCCGTTTTGACGCTGTAACCCAGTTCGTAGGCCTGCTGCAACACTCGCTTCAGAACCAGACGGGGAGTTTGCTGAATTGCCGTACCTGCTGGTGTGGCTAGATCCGCAGGCATCCAGGCAACCTCTGGCTTCCAGGGCAGTTGGAACAGACTATGGGCATCGGGGAGGGCAAACATATCTGCATCGGCAGGAGTCATATCCAGCCAGGTCGCAAATCCGGCAAACCCTGCCCCACTCGCTGCCATCATGTCGATCGCTGCGGTGGGCACCAACTTCGCTCGTTGTGTCCCAAACAAATCGGTAAATGAAATCAGAAAATAATGAATACCTCGCTCACGGGCCAGCTCAGACAGTAGGGTGGTCATCGGTAGGATTCCTTCAACGAATGGTTAACACAGCAGCCAGTTCTGCACCGCCTGACGAATAAACGCTGCATCTTCAGGATTTTGATAAGGATTCCCAGCTCGATGTCCCCAAATGGACGGAATGGGACGATATTCTGCCTGGGGAATCAGTGCGGCTTCTGCGGCACAGTCTTCCGGGGTGAAATACAAATCGGTGGTGGCAGGCATCACTAAAGTTTTGGCTTGAATTGCCCCTAATGCCCGGTGATAATCTCCCTGATAAATCGGATTGTGGCTAATGTCACAGCGTAACCAGGTGTCAATCATGGCGATGAGATTGCGGGGATCTCGTTGACGATAGTTGCGCTCCCACCCCCGCCAGAGATAGTCTTCCAGAGATTCATATCCCAGTTGAAGATAGATACCCTCACGGTAGAACGTCTGAGAAGCTGCCCAACTGGCATAAATCTGAGCAAAGGTGCGAAACCCCCGCTCTGGCATGCTTTCAAAGGTCTGTCCATTCCAGGTTGGATCAGCGGTTAACGCCGATCGCAAACTTTGCAGAAAAATGCGGTTGTGATCCGTAGTACGGGCTGTTCCACATAACGCAATGATCCGCTGCACATAGTTGGGATAGAGGGCTCCCCAGTGATAGGCTTGCTGCGCTCCCATTGACCAGCCATAGACCAGTGCCAATTGCTCAATGCCAAACACCTCCCGTAATAGTCGTGCCTGAGCGGTGACATTATCCAGGTGGGTGAAGTAGAGTCCCTGTTCTGCAACTCCAGCCATATCACCATTACTGGGAGAGCTGGATAGCCCGTTTCCAAACATATTGGGAATGATGATGAACCAGCGATTAGGGTCGAGAATGCCGTCCTCACCAATCAGCCAATCAATATCGCTGTGTTGGGCTCCATAGGATGTGGGATAGAGAATGACATTGTTGCGATCGCTCGCCAGAGTGCCATAGGTTTGATACACCACCCGTGCCTGGGGAAGGATGGTTCCACATTGCAACGGGAAGTGGGTGGCTGTCCAGCAGATGGCTTGCTCACTCATGCAACGCTGCCAAAGTGAGCACTAATCTGACGATTCGCGGCAATATAACCGGGGGCGACTTGCGTCAGCTTCTCGGCTAACAGGTCATGGGCTTGAGGCAGAGCATGAAACGGAATCGACGCATAAAGATGATGCTCGGCATGGAAAGGCATATTCCACATCAGCACCCGCATGGGCAACAGGGTAAGAGTCGTGCGGGTATTGGTCAAGGGATTGTCATCCTCGGTGCAACCGCGATGCTCGGCAATCAAAATGAAGCGGAGAATGGGTTGACCCACGGCCAGCGGCAACAGCCAGTAGGTAATAAACCAGGGTTGTTGAATAACAATGGAAAGGGCGATCGCGGCTCCATAAACGCCTAACTGCCACCGCGTCGATCGCATCACCTCACTTTTTGCCGATTCTGAAATATACGGACATCCCTCAAACTGCCCGAATGCCATGCGAGTATGTCCCCGTATCTTCCCGAACCACCAGGGCATCCCGCTCATTTGCCAGAGATACATCCCCCAGTTTGTTGGCATCGGATCTTCTAACTCTGGGTCTTTGCCGGGAATCTGGGTATAGCGGTGATGCCACTTGTGATACCGCCGATAAAATGTACTGTTGTAAAACGACAAAACTCCCGCTAACCATGCGATCGCGTCATTTACCCGCTGATTGACAAAAGCCGTTCGATGCACACATTCATGCATGGGTGCAAACATTGATGCCAGACTAAATCCATACACTACGAATGCCGGAATGGCGATCCACCAGTTTCCCAAATTCCAGCCCCAGATCGCTCCACTGACTCCCATGATTATCAGATGGGTTGCTAACTGCTGCCAGCCTTTACGGCTCGATCGCTGATTCAATTTTGTCAGTTCTGATACAGACAACACGGCACTCAGTTTGACATGCCAGACCTCCGTAGTTTCAGAAGATTCCGGTAAGGCAGCAGCAGAGGTACGATCCAGGGTAGACATACGCGTTTGTCCAATACAACAGCAACAATGGCTGTCAGTTGATGTTCCGTGTATTGGTATACCGCTTACGTTTCATCTCTCGTTGTAATCAAAGTTACGATCGCGCGCAAATCCTAGCTGTTCAGGATTAAGATGATAGCTTCATCAACCAATCGAGAAGCTTTAAAACGTCAACGGAAAGCAGGTTGAGATTGATTCAGCCCAATAAATTTCACATTAGTAAAGCAAAGTGCTGAGTCCACAGCATTTAGCTCACTGCTATAAGTTATGACAACGAATAGGTAGTCACATGGTGAAGCAAGTAACATGGCTTTGGCTTGTCACCTCTCATGCCGCAGGTAATAGCTGTCATTGGTATTTTCGTAGCCCTGCGATCGCCCTGTTCCTGCAAAGTGCGCTGCGGGAAGTCCCTGGCATCAACGATCTGGGCATCGATATTGAGGGGATATGCTATCCTGCCAGCTTGGTGGATGCCATACCCTCGATTCCTCAGCCCCCGCTGCATCCATCCCGTGTCCCTACCTCCCAAGCAGGTCGCCCTACCTCCCGCCGCCGCATTCGGTTGGCGACCAATCGTCAGCACTACGGCGACCTGATCCTGGTCATTGATGACCTCGATCAGTTCATCCTGTACGAGCCGTATGTCTGCAACATCGCCAACATTGTCGCTACGGTGTTGGAGAATCGGGCGTTCATGCAGGACCTGCAAACCACCAACAACCGCCTGACGGAAGTTTTAAACCACTTGGAGCAGCGGGTGTAGGAACGCATCAGCCTGCTGAGTGCCGAAATTGCCCGGCGGGAGGTTCTGGAAACGGCCTTAAGAGCCAGTGAAGAAAAATATCGCAACCTGCTGGTCACCACCTCCGAGGGCTTCTAGCTGTTAGATGCCGAGATGAACCTGCGCGAAGTGAATCAAGCCCTCTGCACCATGCTGGGCTATATCCAGACAGAACTGCTGGCTAAATCCCTGATCGACCTCGTGGATGAAGCGGATCGCTCAATGTTTCTGGAGCAGGTGGCGCACGCTTCCGTGACCAACCATCACCACTACGAACTGGTTCTGATCACTAGTCAGGGGAACAAACTCCATACCAGTGTGTACGCCACCACCATCCGGAACGATCGGGGAGACGTGCAGGATTCCTTTGCCTTGATCACCGACATTACCGAGCGCAAACAGGCAGAAGCGAATCTGCGGTTGAGTGAGGAACATTAATCACACCGTGGCTCAGACACTACCAGGAGCCTGGTTGCTGGTGCCAATGATGCACCAAAGTATGATTTGGGGATGCTTGGTGATTCATTCCAATGGTGTGTTAACTCTAGAGTTGACGCAGCTGATTGAGGAATCGGGTAAGCACTGGGTGAGCGAGATTGAGTGTTCCCGCTTGATTTTGTGGAATGGGCAGTGGTGCCGTGTGGATCGCGTGGAGGCGCAATTGCGGGCTGACCATCCAGAGAGCTTTCGTCCTCTGCAAGTCTGCTGCCGCAATGGAGAGGTGAAACAGTGCTGGGCGTTTACCAAGACGGTTCGGCTCAAGCGCTATGGACGCAAACGATTGATCATTGTGTATGAACAGGAGGATTTAAGTGACCTGCCCCGGTTTCTGTTGACCGATGCCTTGCATTGGGAAAGTGTACGAGTGATTCAAACGTGGAGTTACCATTGGGCTTGCGAGATCTTTCATGAGTTTTGCAAGCAGGTAGCCGGGTTCGAGGCGGCTCAGGTACGCAATCAATGAGCAATACCAACCGGCTTCTGTATGCATAGGGGCAGGCTGTAGCGCTATAAATCTGAACTTTGGTCATCGGAATCGTCTCCAGTTGTGAACTAATGGATTGCTCAGGAGGCAATCACTATTAGGGCTTAAGGTGCAGGGCTAGGATAGCGCAGGTTGACAGCTTCAATTTCCGCCAGAATCGTGGCATCAAGTTCAACTTTCAGACTTTCCAGGTTCTCTTGTAATTGTTCCAACGTTGTCGCACCAATGATCGTACTGGTGACAAACCAACGACTGCGAACAAATGCCAGGGCAAATACCGCAGGCTTGAGATTATGGGCTCGGGCAATCTCGACATAAGCGGCAACGGCAGCCTCTACGTTAGGTTTGCGGTAACGTCCACCAAAACCTTCAAACAGGCTCAGGCGAGCTTTACCAGGAGTTCCATTCAGGTACTTCCCGGAGAGTAGCCCAAAGGCAAGCGGACTGTATGCCAGTAACCCAACATTTTCCCGATAGCTGGCTTCTGCTAGGGCAGAGTCAAAAATGCGGTTCACCAAACTATAGGCATTTTGAATTGAGACAACTTTAGGTAAGCCTAACTGGTTAGCAATTTGACTGAACTGCGTCACGCCCCAGGGGGTTTCGTTGCTTAATCCCAAATAGCGGATTTTACCAGCCTGAATCAATTCGGCAAACACGGTGAGTTGTTCCGCGATCGGGACGGTTTCTCGCTCTCGGCTAGGATCAAAAATGGTTTCGCCAAATTGGGGCACAGAGCGACCGGGCCAGTGAATTTGGTACAAGTCAATGTAGTCTGTTTTCAAGCGCCTGAGACTATCTTCGACGGCTTGGGTAATATTTTTGCGATCGACCTGCTGTTGTCCGGCTCTTAACCAATGAAAATCACGTCCAGGTCCAGCAATTTTGGTCGCAACAATCAGTTGATCACGCTGCTGGCGAGTTAGCCATTCGCCAATGTACGTCTCCGTCAATCCTTGGGTATGTTCCTGAACGGGCACGGGGTACATTTCGGCGGTATCAATAAAGTTGACCCCTTGCGCAATGGCATAATCTAGCTGTTGATGCGCTTCACCGATCGTATTCTGCTGTCCGAACGTCATCGTCCCCAGACAAATTTCCGAAACGTGGAGATCACTATCTCCCAATTGATTGTATTTCATAGCTCAAGTGATATAGATCAGGAAGTAGCAGAGAGATTTATAACCAGGGAATTTCTGCTCTGGTATAACGGAAAGCCCGAGCAACACTATTTTGTGTCCCTGAAATTGAAGATGATTCCCCAAACTGAGGATTGATATATTCCCAAACCAACTCACCCTCCGGCGTAATTTCAAACAAGCGTCCTAAGGAACCTTGAGTAATTAGAGTGTTGCCATTCGGTAAGCGTTGGGCACTAGAGAGATCCAGACTAGAGAAATTTTGAGGTGAATGATCAGTGTATTCCCAAACAACTTCTTTAGTGTCACGATCGACTTCAATTATACGGGAATAGTTGAGGGTATTATGCCGAAAACCAACACCGTGATCAACGATCAAAATATTGCCATTGGGTAATTCATGAGGAAAATCTGGTTGGGCTAGAACATCACGACCCAGCTTCCACATGATCTTGCCAGTGCGGCGATCGATGATGACAACAGTAGAAATATTCTGAAAGCTCAGAATAATCTCACCATTCGCTAACTCTTGGACAGAGTTACCATGAGTCCATTCACAGCGATGGTTTTGAGAATTAATCACATCTGTAGCTGGATCGAGATATTTGTAAGCATGCCAACTCCAAACAATCTCACCGCTAGGTGTCACTTCGTGAATTACATCAGCATACATTTCGCCATCCAGTTCAGTTCCGGCAACCCCACCCTGGATTTGGGGAATTAGCGATCGCGGCAGCTTTTCTAAACAGAGGATTAAGGTATTCCCATTCTGTAAGCGGCAAGCATCCTGATGATGATCAGGATGACGATATTCCCAGACAATTTTGCCCTGACAATTGACTTCAACCACTACACCTCCTTTGACTAATCCCCCCGCAGACCAGTAGATAGAAGCATCAGGCAATTTGCCGTTGTAGAGTAGATTGCCATTGGGGAGCAAATAGCCAGAGGCAGCCAGTGGGTAAGGTAATTGCCACTCATGCACCACCAAGCCTTTCAAATTGAGCAAATAGACTTTTTCTTGTCCAGTGAGTGGAGCCAACAGGGTATATCCGGGAAATAACTTCAAGTGATCAATGACCCGCAATCCTGTATTGGATCGACGAATAGTGGGTTGATCAGTTGGTTGAACTGCAATAGTCATAAGTGCATCCGATGAACCAGAAAAATCGATCTAGCGTAATGCAAATCCCAAGTTGTTGAGGATGCTCCGCAAGCGAGAACGGTTACGCAGCGCCTCAGGCGAAGCAATGCGATCGCTGGAGTGCTGCGACCAATCACCGACTACGTCCATATTTTGCTGCGTGTAAAATGCCTGCATTATCTCGTTGTAGTCTGCGATCGCAGCGGTCTGGGATTCCAGGCTGTACTGTTCCCGATGGAGTACTACCGACTGAGGGAGGCGGGGCTTAATGGCGGCTGGTTTAGCGGAATCAGGATACCCAATGCATAAACCAAATACTGCAAACACATGGGGTGGTAAGCCTAATTCTGCGGCGACCTCCTCTGGTTGATTCCGCAGGGCACCAATGTAGACCGTGCCTAGCCCCAAAGATTCAGCCGCGATCGCCACATTTTGGGCCGCTAAACTGGCATCGATCGCTGCCATCAAAAACATCTCCAGGTAATCCAATCCGGCGGCAGGTAATCCCTGCTGTTGAGCAATCTGGGCTAACCGGGCTAAATCCGCAAGCCAAACGAGTAGTAGAGGTGCCTGCCGAATATGGAGCTGTCCATTTGCAAGATCCGCAAGCCGTTGTTTGCGTCTAGCATCCTCTACAGCGACTACACTCCAGGTCTGAAGATTAGAAGAAGTTGATGCCGATTGGGCAGCGGCAATCAGGAGTTCCAGAGTGCCTGTTGGTAAAGGTTTAGTCAGGTAAGCCCGAATCGATCGATGGGATAGGAGCGTTGTCAAGCTAGTGTTCCAAGCATTATCAAAAGCAAAGTCAAAGGCAGTGCCATATCGCTGGTGGAGTAACTTCGCTTGGGTAAGGGAAATATCTTCTATCAGAGTCATAAGGATTAAGCGTTGAGAGTGAAGCAATAGACCGAACTACTCTCATTACACAGAAGTAACCTATCCAATTACCTCTATACACAAGAGGATGATCAATGTCAGTTTTATCCTCAGTCTGAGCCAAATTGCTAATGGTGAAATAATTTCGGGCTGACACATCATAGGCTGTCAGCCGGATCAATCCAGCTGAATTGAGCGGGTTAAGAAACTGAGTGAATCACCCCGGTCGTGACTCACCCAGAGAGAAGGCATAGTTACACTAACCAGGAATTATCCTATTTGTCGATTGATTTACCGTAGATTGCTTTGCAGTATTGCATAGGCAAGCGAAAAATTCAAGTTGATTTGACAGCGAATTGTGTGAAATTCATATAGTTAGATAATCTAACTATATGGTAGTAATAGTTAGAGAAGCAAAATCAAGGAGAACCTGGATTGAGTAAATGGATCAAAGCAAATGAGCGATCGCCCCAACCGTCACCGTTAGAACCTGGCTTGAACGCCACCATCCTGGCAACCCATCACCTCACGCGACAGTTCGGTCAATTGACTGCGGTCGATGACTTAAATATCACCGTGGCTCCGGGTGAAGTATTTGGGCTACTGGGACCGAACGGGGCGGGCAAAAGTACGGCGATTAAGATGTTGACGACACTATTGCCACCCAGTACAGGCAGTGCCACAATCGCGGGGTTAGATATTGCCCGACAAGCCTCAGCAGTGCGGCGAGTCATTGGCTATGTCCCGCAAGCGCTATCTGCGGATGGCACACTCACCGGGTATGAAAACCTGTTGATCTTTGCCAAACTCTACGATATTCCTGCCAAACAGCGACACCAGCGCATTCAAGATGTTCTGGCTTTTATGGGTTTACAGGAAGCCGCCCAGCGGTTAGTTCGCACCTATTCTGGCGGCATGATTCGCCGTTTGGAAGTGGCACAGTCGATGCTCCATCGTCCCCAACTCCTGTTTCTAGATGAACCAACGGTTGGACTTGATCCTCTGGCCCGCACCTATGTATGGACGTTAGTGAAACAGCTCTGTGCGGATTATGGCACCACGATCGTCCTGACGACGCACTTTTTGGAGGAAGCCGACAACCTGTGTCAACGGGTGGCAATTATGCATCGGGGGCAAGTGATCGTCACCGGAACCCCCACGGAATTGAAAGCCTCCCTCAACCAGGAAAATGCCACTCTGGATGATGTCTTCATCCACTACACCGGAGACCAACTTAATTCAGGAGCAAGCTATCGTGAGACTGCAAGCACTCGGCGGACGGCTCAACGGTTGGGCTGATCGTCCACCTACTGAGCCAAGTCACTGGCTGGCGGCGATCGCCGAACTAATCCGCAAAACCTTAGTGATCACCGAGTTGGAAGTGCGCAAACTCCGCCATGACCCCAGTGATCTCTTCCTGCGCGCCGCTCAACCAACGCTTTGGTTACTGATTTTTGGGCAGGTGTTTACTCGCCTACGTGGCATTCCCACGGGGAATCTGCCCTACCTGGACTTTATGGCAGCGGGCATCCTGGCGCAAAGTGTACTGTTTGTGGCGATTTTTAGTGGCGGTATGTCGATCATCTGGGAACGAGATTTGGGGATTGTCCATAAGTTTCTGGTCAGCCCAACGCCACGAGCCGCAATGGTACTGGGGAAAGCGCTATCATCCGGCATTCGCAGTCTGTCCCAAGTCGCTATTGTTTACCTGCTGTCCTGGCTACTGGGGGTGAAGCTAAATCTGCATCCCTTCGCGATTACGGGAGTGATTTTCGTGGTGCTTCTGGGCGCCGCTTGTTTTTCCATCTTTTCCCTGATTGTTGCCTGTCTGGTCAAATCACGGGAACGGTTTAATGGCTTCGGGCAACTGATGACCATGCCACTATTTTTTGCCAGTAATGCCATCTATCCGATCGCCCTGATGCCAGCCTGGTTGCAAGTCCTGTCTCACCTCAATCCGCTCACCTACCAAGTGGATGCGCTGAGGGGAGTGATGCTGGCAAATAGTCAGACTACGTATGGGTTTGGGTTGGATTGTGCCATTCTGCTGCTGACCGTGACAGTCCTCACCGCGATCTGTGCCCGACTATATCCGAATGTGGGGATGTAGCGATCGCCGAGCAGGATGAGGTTGGCTGAGTGTTCCAGGCATCCTCCGATTAAAAACTGGCTAAAGTCTACGAGAATAGAAAGATAGCGGTGTAACGGCGATTACAGTAGAGTAGTGGCTAAACCGTCTTTCTATTCCTTTGTAGAGTCGTTGTTAGCCAATGGGATCGCGAAAACTTACCCGGAAAAAAGTGTCAGACAATTGTGCGGCGCGAGTCATGGAAGCTGTCCCCATGATCATGCGTTTTATCCGGGCGGATATGCGAGCGCGAGGCACCTATGAAGAACTGTCTGTCCCCCAGTTTCGGACTCTAGCCTTTCTCGATCGCAATCCGGGAGCCTCGCTTTCTGAACTAGCAGAACACCTGGGAGTGACCCGAGCCACGGCTTCAGCGAATACAGAACGATTGGTGCAACGCCAATTTATCGATCGCTGTGATCATCCTGAAGAACGTCGTCGGGTGGTATTGAAGCTGACTGAAACGGGTAAGGAACACTTACAGACCAACCGCGCCCAAACTCGTAAGTATATTGCTAATTTACTCGGTTCCCTGACCGATGACGAAATTAACCAAATTGAGCAAGGCATGACGCTATTAAAGCAGGTGTTTGAACAACAACCTGGAACCCGGTAAAAGGGCATAACTGTAGCAAGCCCTTGACACGAAATAGGATTCAGATGGAGTGTCTGAATCCTACTACCCAGAAAGTTCATTCAATCGTCACAAGATTGGCTTCAAACGGCGACTGCACTCTGTTCCGGCTGCACACTCCGGTTATAGGTTGCCGCATCACCTTTGATGGCTTCGCTATAACGACCATCAATACTCACCGGACGATCGCCGACGATCGTCACCCGTTGGACATGACGAGGTTGATCCCCATAATCGTAAACGGCATAGTGTTGAGTCGCCCGATTATCCCAGAAGGCGACATCCCCGACCTGCCAGCGCCAACGCACGGTATTTTCAGGACGGGTAACGTAGGATTGCAACAGCCGGATAATGTCATCCGACTCAGTGGTGGAAAGTCCTTGAATTTGCCGCACAAAACCACCGATAAACAACCCCCGTTCGCCCGACTCTGGATGAACTCGCACCACAGGATGCAGCGTTTCATACACCGTTGACGTAAAGACCTGGCGATAGGCTTTGATAGCTTCAGATAAACTGACAGCGGCTTCTGCGTAGTCGTAGGCATTACTGTGAACGGCCCAGAGTTGATCGGCAAGATAGCGCAGGTACGAGGGCAGATCTTGATAGGCCGTTACAGTGTTTGCCCAGATGGTGTCACCACCCGCCGGAGGAATAGTAATTGCCCGCAAAATAGACCCCAAAGGTGGGCGATCGACAAAGGTGACATCTGTATGCCAGTTATTGGCACGGGTAGCGGTTCTACCATAGTCCAGATCCAGGATTTCGGGGTGTCCTGGCAAGGACGGTACAGTGGGGTGAGCGGTGGTTACTTCCCCAAAGCGGCGAGCAAACGCTACCTGCCCAGCCGCATCCAGATGTTGCCCTCGAAAGAAAATGACTTTGTACTGCACCAAGGCTTGACGAATCTGCTGAATCAACTCGTCACTGAGATTGGCACTCAGGTCAACGCCGACGATTTTAGCGCCAATTCGACCAGAAACGGGATGAATTTCTAGGGCTAGTGCCTGTCCCATAATCAATCTCCTTATTGAATCAAAAACAAACTGTTAGAGGGTCTAACTTAAAGGTCAGACGATGACTCAGATTAGAGTCAACTTGATCGACATGCAGAGGGTTATGAGTTGGGAGTTAGCTATTCCCTCAAGCCACCGCTATCTCCCATTCATCTCAAGGTCGGGTAGTCGCTCAATTGATCATACAAAATCTACGGCAAACCTATCGATGAAGCGTATTATCCCTGTATCTGAGAATCTCATAGGCGATCGAAAAAAGCAACCTACCCCGATCGCTTAATTTTTCAAAAATAGATCTTCTACTTGTTTAAACCGAGCAAAGCAAAAATAAGTAGGTAGCCCAAATTAAACGTAGGATGTCTTAGGCGTAGCCGTAACGCATTAAATCCTTTGACAGCATGGGTTACGCTCTCGCTAACCCATCCTACGAAAAGCCATGTTTATTGATGACCATCTACTTAGAAAGTGATAAGAGCGGTTATTTCAGGGTAGCAATCAAATCTTGCAGGCGATCGTGTCCATCTCGAAACACTGACCAACCATCGCCGACAAGGACAGCAGTAATGCTGGGGATAGCTGCCAGCCGTTGTACAGAAGCGATCGCGGCGGTTCGGTCTTGCAATTTGGCATCGGGTAACAGCATCAAACTACCCGCGCGATGGGCACGAATTAAATCCCCGGTGATTAACGTGGTTTCCTCTAGCAGTAGCGCCAGTTCACCAGACGTTTTAGACCCGTGTAGTTCGATCGCCTGCAATCCTGGCACAAGTTCTTCGCCATCCGTTAGCCAGCGAATTGGCTTTGTCCCAGTCGGCGGTGTAACCAGCGGAAAAGTCGCCTGTTCCCCAATGGGAGCGGCAATTTGTGCCCCGGTTTGTTGGGCGATCGCCTGAGCATCGCGGATATGATCAGAATTGGTGATCACAATCCAACTCGCTCCACCCAGCTCTTGCAGATGGTGAGTATCATGCTCTGACAGGGGCACTGGATCAATTAAGACGTTGCCTGTAGGACGAATCCAGGCGATGCCATTAAAATCAACGTTGCGTTCTGGATCAAAGGTTGACCAGCTATAGAGATCAGGACGATGGAGAGATTTCATGGTAATTCCGGGTCGTTGAGTAGAGATTTTCAGCTTCAGTTTACGGGATTACCAGGATGATTGTTTGCTTGATTCGGCGAACAAACAGTTAGAGATACAGACAGTTTGTTACCAGAGTACTTGTATTTGCTGCAAGACTATGAAATACTCCAAATTAATCTACTGTAAACCTATCGACAAACAGTAGTATTGTCTGATCTAGTTCTGAGACGGTACTGAATCCGTAATCCTAATCAACAATTGTAATCATGACAACGCTTCAACTTTACTACGCTCCAGCGTCTACTTTCGCTCAACGCACCCGAGTGGTTCTATTGGAAAAAGGTATTGACTTCACAGCTATTGAAGTTGATTTCCAACATAAATCACCGGAGTTTTTGCAAATCTCTCGCTATGGGAAAGTTCCTGCAATCAAACATGGTGATGTGGAACTCTATGAATCCGCTATCATCAATGAATATTTGGAAGAAGTCTTTCCAGAGCCACCGTTGTTACCCAGTGACCCGGCGAAAAAAGCGATCGCTCGAATCTGGATTGATTACGCCAACACTCGCTTAGCTCCAGCCTTTAACAAATTCCTCCGGGGTAAAGATGGACAAGAGCAAGAGCAGGGACATCGGGAATTTCTCGAATCGCTCCTGTACCTGGAACAAGCAGGCTTAGGCAAATTATCCGGTGAAGGTCCCTACTGGCTAGGAGAGCAGCTCAGTCTAGTGGATATCAGCTTCTATCCCTGGTTTGAACGGTTACCCGTGTTGGAGCATTTTCGCCAGTTTACCCTGCCTGCGGAAACCCCGCGCTTATACGCCTGGTGGCAGGGATTGCGCGATCGTCCATCGATCCAAGCGGTTGCCAATCCCACCCGTTTTTATCTGGAGCGGTTCACGAAGATTCTGGGAGCAACTTCTACCATTGCCACCGCTCAACAGTAGCATTGAGTCATCACTGCTATTAATGAGGCGCAACGCATGAGTTCAAATGATTCTGTCTTAGAGCATCTTTTCACTCGCCGCAAATTTATTGTGACAGCCGCATTGACAACCGGATTTACCTTAGCGGTGCAACCCATTTCCACTGCCGTAATTAAAACTGATGCGACTGGATTAGTAGCAGGAGCCGTGAAAATTCCGGTCAAAGACGGAACCATCCCAGCCTACCGAGCCGTCCCAGCCAGCGGAGAAAATTTTCCGATCGTGCTGGTGATTCAAGAGATTTTTGGTGTGCATGAGCATCTTCAGGATGTGGTGCGGCGGTTTGCCAAATTAGGCTACCTGGCGATCGCTCCAGAACTATTTGTTCGGCAGGGGGATGTCAGCCAACTCAACCAGATTGAGGATATCCGCAAGATTGTTGCCACCATTCCCGATGCTCAGGTGTTATCTGATCTAGATGCGACGGTAGAATGGGCAGTCCAATCAGCCTCTGGGGATAGCACTCGACTGGCGATTACGGGCTTTTGTTGGGGTGGACGGATTACCTGGTTATATGCTGCCCATAATCCTGCGGTGAAAGCTGGAGTGGCTTGGTATGGGCGGTTAGTGGGCAATGCCACTGAGCTTACCCCCAAACATCCGATTGATGTAGCCGCGACATTACCAGTCCCTGTACTGGGGCTTTACGGTGGTCAGGATACCGGTATTCCGTTACATACCGTGGAGCAAATGCGCGATCGCCTCAAATCCAGCCGCAGCCAGTCCAAAATTATTGTCTATCCAGAAGCACCCCATGCCTTTTTTGCCGATTACCGTCCGTCTTATCGTAAAACCGATGCTAAGGCAGGCTGGGAACAGTTACAAATCTGGTTTAAACAGCATGGCGTAAGTAGTTGATAACGAGTAATACTGAACAATGAAACGAAGAGATGTTTTGTTAGGGCTAACGAGTTTCAGTGTGCCGATTGTGGTCGCAAGTTGCACAAACAACTCAGGGACTTCAACCAGTGCCACAACGGGTCAACCCAGTGCCGCTCCAGTCGCTAGCAGTTCCACGTCTAGTGGTGGAACAGTGCGATTTGGCTATCAAAAAGCCAGCATTCTGTTAAAAAGCCAAGGCAACCTCGAAAAACGATTGAATGCTGAAGGCGTTCAGGTGGAATGGAAAGAGTTTCCGGCAGGTCCCCCGTTGTTAGAAGCGTTAAATGCAGGCGCGATCGATATTGGTCCAGTGGGTGAATCACCTCCCATTTTTGCCCAAGCGGCTGGAGCTGATTTAATTTATGCCGCCTCGGTCGCGCCTAATCCGAAGGGATCGGGTGTGTTAGTTCTGCAAGATTCATCGATTCAAACAGTGGCAGATTTGAAAGGTAAAAAGGTCACCTTTGCTAAAGGATCAAGTGCCAACTATTTGATTGTACAGTTACTCGAACAAGCGGGATTACAGTATAGCGATATTCAGCCCGTTTATCTCACGCCAGCGGATGCCCGCGCGGCATTTGTGCAGGGCAATGCCGATGCGTGGGTAATTTGGGACCCATTTTTTGCAGCGGCGGAAACTGGGATTAAATCTCGCGTGATTGCGAATGGCGAAGGGCTGAACAGGCTCGGTGGTTACTATATTGCGTCGCGGCAATTTGCCACTGAGCGACCCAAGATCTTGAAGGCAATTTTGGAGGAAGTTCGTGATTTGGAAGCCTGGTCAGATCAACATCGAGATCAGGTAGCGGCAGTATTAACAACCGCATTAAAGCTCGATGCCACTGCCGTTAAAACCGCCACTCAACGCCGACAATTTGGGTTAAAGCCAGTGACAGAAGAATTGATTGCGGAACAGCAAAAAGTAGCCGATGTCTACTATCAACTGAAATTGATTCCCAAACCAATCCGCATTCAGGATACGGTTTTACCTCCTGAGCAAGTAGCCGCTTATGCACTAAGTTGAATCTAATCTGGTTGATTAAATGGGTAATAGCTAGACTCCAGCAATCTTGTCGATCGCTAGTGTCTAGCCTTCTTCTTACCACTAACTTTGCTCCGCTAAGTCGTTACTATCGGGTTGGATATGTTGTAGGAGCTGCGATCTCGTTTGTTGACCCTGGTTGGTAATAGCGTAAAGGCTAAACATTTAACAAGAGAATAAATCTCTTGTTGACCATTAAATTACTCGCCAACACTTCACATGTGCTGACGGTGTCGGAAGACTTAGCCCTTCTGAAGATTGTGGATCGGCATGATTCGAAAGAGCCTGCGATCGGGAGTCAGAAACCGTCATGCCAGGAGTCATCACGCGAGCATTTCTGCTAAGGAAGTCTGTAAAAATAAGTTGAACAATTAAGCGGTTTTTCTAGGGCTAATTTGATAGTTCCAATCCCCATGAAATCGCTGCCGTCGAATGGCAATCGTGTTGAATTGTTCATCTATCACTTTGAT
>VRZD01000038.1 GCA_016743235.1 Pantanalinema sp. GBBB05
TTTGCCGTAATGGGTATGCCCGTATTTGATAATTTGAGGAGATTGGCACTTGGGACAGTTCATCGACTTAGCTGCAATGCTTGATTCTCCCAGCTTATCAAATCACCATTACTATGCATTACTACCGCTTGCCCAACCTGGTACCACTACTGACACGTCCTTCTCGTCTGGAACTGTTGATGGAGATTCTAGACATGCCGTTACCTGTGCGATCGGACAAGTAGGAAGCCGGGACTGCCACATCTCTTTGGGGTGGGTAGTCCCTTTCCAACCCAGACTATTGGTGAGGAGGTGAAGACCCATGCCACAAATCTTCGAAGTCGGTGGCAAAGTTCGTGACGAACTGCTGGGCATCCAGAGCAAGGATGCAGATTTCTCGTTTGTGCTCACACCTGAAGAGGCGCAGGACAAAACGATTCATGCAGCATTTCAGTTCATGAAAGACTGGATGCTGGAGGCAGGGTTCAGAATCTTTCTGGAAACAGAGGACTGCTTGACAATTCGTGCCAAGTTTCCACCGCCTCACCAGGCATTGGTGACTGACTTTGTGTTAGCACGGCGGGAGTTGGAGTACTTATCGGGAACTCGAAAGCCGATCGTTGTTCCAGGAACCCTGGAAGATGACTTGCAGCGGCGAGACTTTACGGTGAATGCTCTGGCAAAGTCCAAAACGGGAGAACTGATTGACCTGTTTAACGGACAGACCGACCTGGCAGCACGGGTCTTGAGAACACCGTTGCCACCGATGATGACGCTTGCAGATGATCCACTCCGGGCACTGAGAGCCGTGTTGATATTCGAGACATTTACCGCAAGCGGCAAGAAAGACGACAATAGCAGAAACTCAAATTAACATGCGATCAACTGCTTAACGTTGGGCATTCTAGGGGCATCTGTTTCACTGAATTAGTAAGACATCATCATTCGAACAAAGGTATGAAGAAGCTCTTGAGTGTCGGTGCCTTGGTCATGCTGGCCAACCTTGTGCTTTTACCCTCAGCATCCGCCGCCAATCGAACTCCCTGGAAAACTATTCTCGATAGCCAATATGTCTCTGTCGTCAATTTAGTGGGAAATTTCTGCAAGTATGATGTTCCTGAAATCGCAAAACTGACTCCTGCTCAAAAGCGTTATTACTGCCAAAAATATCCAGCACTGAAAGCCATTTACGATCGCTGCCCTCAGGGGAAAGGAACCATCCGATATTCCCACTTAACCCAGGGAGCACTTAAGTTTTTCTACACCTGCTCGAACATTGAGAACCCCGTTGAGCTGATTTACCCAGAGCAACTCCGCCAGGAATTCGAAAAGGACCCAAATTGGTAAAGGGACAGAGCTATGGATGATTTTGTAAAGAAAGCGGCTGGGTTTGGTTTACCGGCTGTTCTATTGTTAATTGCAATGACAACAACTGGAAAAACCGGACCTGAAGGAGCAAAAGCAGCTTTAGAAAAAATGGGAGGATTAATTCCGGGTGCCGTGCTTTTGGGCTTGACAGGGACCATTGCTAGCCTGGTTGCAACCTATGGCTTAGAAAAGTTACTGGTTGAAATTTATCACCAACGACACCGAAACGGAGAACGAAGACGCCACTTATTTTGGGAAATTAAGTGGCTACCCATTTCTACCGGCTTGAAGCTGAGGCTTTATGAAGCGATTGGAGCTTGATCCTGATTAGGGGTGTAATCAGGAAACGCTTTTGTTTAGTAATGGAGTTAAACAACGTTTTAAGTTTTTTACTCTTTCGCTATAGGTATACGTTATACTCTGCTGATGCAAAACAATTACACGAATGGGTTTCCTACCCAAATCTGCTGAGCATCATAAAACTCACCCCGCTGCTCGATCGCATATCCACTCAATAGTAGAGCTAGCCATAATTGCACCAACGGCATTCCTATAGATCGCTGCAACTGCATTAACGGAATTGTTGAAATGCGCTGCTCTGTCATCCAAAGGGCTATCGTCTGGTCCCACGTTGAGACATCTTCATCATGGGCCAAACTCAGGGCAGCATTAAACGCTTCCACCTCGGTTAAGCCTGGGTACTGACTCATCTGCTCGTCTAGCACCTGCAATAAGGCTGACTGATCCAGTTCACCCACTACTGATCCAACTTGTAAAGCAGAACGCTCTGGCGACTTTCTAGGTAAGCTCTCTAGGGGTCCAATAAACTGATCTAAGTCCAGCTCCATTGTTTGCCGCACATAACGATCGAAGGCATCGCTGGGCATGACTGGGCCTTCAGAACTGGTTGTCGCTTCTAGTTCCTCAAATGCCAATGCCGATCGCGCCTGAAACACCTGAACAATTTGGGCGATCGCTTCAGCCGCCACTTGCAATTGCTCGACGGTATTGAGGTCAGTTAATGAATCCTCCAACACATCTAGGAGTTGCCTGACATCGGCGTCATCGGGAGAGATCGTCGCTTCCTGCAATACGTCCCATAGTGGCAGCTCTAACTGCTCTACTTGTCTCATGCCCTCTCCTCAATGATGTAGGGGACAGGGTCGCAGTCCACATAGCTCTGGATCGAGTCGAGTTTGGCTCGCAAACTTCTTGATCCCATAGCGGTCTTCCAACACATTCAGCAACTTCCCCACATACTGATGCACCTGGCTGGGTAACATGCCCAAGCAATGCACAGGGGGGACGATCGCAATCTTCTCCTGCCCCTGCCAAATTTCAGCGGCGATCGCATGCACGGGTGTATCCGCTCCTGCTTTACGGTAGACCACTAAGACTCCAAACACCAATTGGCTCAAGGGTTCAAACTCAACTGGAATCTGTTCTAGTTCGCCCTCTTTACGTTTACGCCTGCGTGTTTGATTAATGCGATCGCGGTTTCTGGCGTAAGAGCGGCGGCTGTAGCAGACCGCTGGATTCCAGCAGCCATCGCCTTCTGCCCCATGCAACGCTTGCGCTTGCTCAGCTGACAGCATGGCACACTTGCGGCACTTCTCAGGCAGCGATCGCTTTTTAGGAGTGTGGATAGGATTAGGGTGGATAAGTCTGGGCATCGGATAGCTCACCAAATCCTTTAACAGTGGAGATCCAGAATACAGGCTTGGGCTATTATCTCATATTGTCTTAGGCTCGTCTTATCCCCGATATTTGACCAATATCAGGGATAGAGGTTTATAGACCAAGTGTAAATACTCATGCAAAATTAGCTGCCATTCCCTGTTCTCGTTTCCCTCGTCTCACGCTTTAATCGACATGGAGGGGATTCCATGACCCTGTATCGAAAATTAGGCGGCAAAACAGACTACATGCCAAAAGAGCTACGACATCACATTATTCTCAAGTTAACGGCTGCAACTAATTCCTTCAGTCAAACGGACCTCACGAGCGCCCAACATCAGCAAGCACCTGAGAAGATTGAGCTGGAGATTGACGAGTGTGTTGAATCTGGATGAAAACGTCTGGAACTGAACAGCTATGCCAAATTGAATCTGGAAGGAGGCATTAAAATCTGGCGAAATCCTAGCTTTTCCCTTATCTTAAACCAGGGATCTGGAGTTGGGACGGAGCCTGAATAGAAACGAGTCTAGAGATCGCCACTCCGTTTCACCGTTAGTGTGAATCGCACAATAGGATGAATGTCTGGCTCTGAGCGCTCTTCAATCCATATGAGTGCTTCAACCTCTTATCAAACCTGGTTATAGGCATGGAACCCATAGATTTAGGTGTACTATCTTGCTTCACAGGAGAACCCGTAGATTTATCAGTTATTTTACAAACCCTACAAAATCGTATTAGTCCACAGCCAGAATTGGTGATCGCCTTACGCCGCCAGGTACTATCCATCAAGCCACACTCACTAGAGATTTATCAAATCCTGGCAGACTGGATTTTACAGATGGGAGAACCCTTGATTGCCTGTGATTTAGTGGTCGAAGGGTTACAACAATGGCCCAAGGATTACAAATTACGGCAATATATGGCGCTGGCGTTGCTGAATAGCGGTGCAGTACAACGGGCATATCAATTACTATTGCAACTTCAGCAGGAGGATCACCAAAATACCAAAACAATCGCCCTGCTGGGTCGTATTTATAAAGACATGGCAAGGCAAACCCAATTACCCGAAGAGAAACAAACTTACTATCGCCTGTCCTATGAACACTATCAGCGAGCTTATGTGCTGGGACAACAATTGTCAGCCGGAATTGAGGCAGCAACGTTAGTTCTCATTTTGGGTAGCCATCAACAGGCTGATCAACTGGCACGAGAGGTTGAGAGTGCCTGCCTACAAGAACTGGAAACCGTTCAAACCGAAAATCAAGATCCTTACTGGTGCTATGCAACGTTGGGGGAAGTTGCATTAATTCAGCAAGATTGGGACAAAGCCCGTCGATGGTACTCCCAAGCCAATCAAGCTGGACAGGGACGACTGGGGATTTTGAGTAATACCTATCGGAACGCCCGCTTGTTACTGGAATTTCTGGGCAATGACCAGCATGGCATTCTGCAATGCTTCCAAATTCCATCAGTCGTGGTGTTCGCTGGACATATGATTGATCGTCCTCAGCGATCGCAGCTCCGATTTCCAGCTCAACTTGAATCTCTAGTCAATGAGGCGATTCAGGTACAACTGGAGGGCTTAGATGCCCGATTGGGCTATTGCTCCGCCGCCAGTGGGTCTGATATTTTGTTTGCAGAATCGTTGCTGGCGAGAGGGGGGGAAGTCCGCATCATCCTACCCTTTGAGCGCGAAGAATTCATTCAAGATTCAGTGGCACCAGCCGGAGCAGAGTGGATCAAGCGATTTGATCGGGTGATTGAACAGGCCACCGAAGTCATCGTTGTTTCTCAGCGTCAGCAGGGGGATCGCAGTCTCGCTTATGAATACTCCAATCAGATCCTATACGGGTTGGCTCAAATGCGGGCAAACCAGCTGGAGACAACCCTGACTCCCCTAGCGGTTTGGAACGGTAAACCAGGCGATGGACCGGGGGGGACAGCGACAATGGTACAGTACTGGCAAAATCAGGGGCATCCGGTGCAGATTATTCATCTTGAAGCTTTGCTGCATCAGGTGCAGGTAAACGTGCCGCCGCCCTTCACTCCCAAAGCGCCCTCAACCCTCAACACAACCGATTCCGCTCTGACCGTAGAGTTGACCCGGGAGATTAGGGCAATGCTATTTGCTGATGTCGTCCAGTTCTCCCATTTAGGAGAAAATCAAATGGCCGCCTACGTGCAGTATTTTCTGGGGGCAATCGCTCAACTGAGCGTAACATCCTATCAACCCGTTCATCAGAATACTTGGGGAGATGCCATCTACTTTGTCTTTGCATCCGTTCGTGAAGCAGGTTGTTTTGCATTACAGCTACAGAAACTGATGCAAGAGACTGCATGGGCAAGTAAAGGTTTACCAGAGCATCTCAGTCTTCGCATTGCCCTGCATGCAGGTCCCGTTTACCGCTGTGTCGATCCGGTGACCAGGCGGATGAATTATGTCGGGTCTCATGTCAATCATGCAGCTCGAATTGAACCTGTGACTCCCCCTGGTCAGGTTTATGCTAGTCAGGCGTTTGCCGCTCTGGTGATTGCAGAAGGCATTACAGACTTCACCTGTGAGTACGTAGGCAGGGTACCTTATGCTAAAGGGTATGGAACCTTTCCAACCTATTTTGTTCACCATCACTGTTAGGGCACTGATGCTGTTCTCGTTTCTTTAGTCTCATGCTTTAATCGACAGAGCTGGGTTCTATTGCTGTGTATTGAGATTAAGCGCGATGAAACGTCCAGCCATTCCAGAGCCAGTCATTGTGTCATTAACTGGGGGTAAAACCACTCCTCCAGTTGCTGTCGTTAAAGCGATCGCTCCAACAGATTTACGACAGACGAAGGTGGATGAGTTTATCGCCGCGCGATCGCTCAAACCTAAAAGTGAGCAAGCCTATCGCCGTGACTTGCAGTATTTCATGGACTGGACATCTCAAGCCTGGGGCAATGTCACCAGACGGCAGATCGCCCAGTTCAAGCAATTCCTGGTGCAAGAGCGCCAGTTAGCGCCCAACTCTGTCAACCGCATTTTGCGGACACTCAAGACTTTTTACAAATGGCTATTAGAGTCTGAATATGTCACCAGTGACCCGACTACTGGGGTGAAGCAGGAGAAAGTCCCAGACGCTCAATCCCAGGAATTGGAGGATGAAGAGGTTGAACGAATCTATGCCGCGATCGCAGAGGTTAGTCGAGATCCCATCCGCGATCGTGCCTTGTTCTCTGTGTTGCTGCATGGGTTACGAGCAGAGGAAGCGATCAACCTCAATATTGAGGATTACGATGGACAGCAAGTAATCATTCGGGAAGCGAAGCATAACAGCGTGGGGGAAGTTCCCTTAGCTCGCTCAGCTCGAAATGACTTAGACAACTACATTCAGCAGCGGCAAGAAACCAGCGAACAAGAACTATTACCTGAAAGCCCACTATTTATCTCCAACTCTAATCGCAGTCGAGGCAAGCGCCTCACCTACTGGGGAGTGCAAGAGGTGATGAACCAACTGGCGGATCATACTGGCATCAACTTACATGCCCATCGTGGACGGCATACCTTCTGTACAAATCTAATTGTGAAGCTGGAGATGGATACAGCATTAGCAATGGAGTTATCCCGCCATCGCGATATTCGCAGCTTCAAACGCTACACCAATCGCAAGAATAAGTTAGCCGCGAAACGAGCTTTTCTCAAGGCAACTGACCAGCTAGAGTCTGAGCAAAGATAGAAGAGTCAGACAGGAGATCAGCAGCCCTTGGCTAAAGCATGGAACCATCCAGAGCCTAGAAAATTTCTCGTGGCTCTCAATACATGCTCTCAGATCTCATTTCCCACACGAGTGTGGGAAGGATTGAATATAATTCCAAATACTTGTGTGGGAAGATCGAAAATCTTGATCTAAATATTGCAAAATGCAGTAGGATTGAGGACATTCACTCGCCAATCTTTAACATGGCAGTAGTCACTTCAATTTTCAATCAAGCAGGAGGCGTAGCTAAATCTACGCTGACACTGAATTTAGGCTATACCCTATCTCAAGCAGGTCAAAGAGTTCTACTAGTAGATTTTGATCCTCAGGGCAGCCTCACTGTTTTTCTCGGTTTTGAACCCTGGGACCTACCCGTCACTGTATATGACACGTTGATGGGAAACTACTCTACTAAAGAGTCTCTTATTTCAGTGCTAGAGCAAGCAATCGTTTCTGCACATCAGATGGATCTTTTACCTGCTAACCGCCGGTTAGGCAAAGCAGAACTTGAATTATTTACAGCAATGAATCGAGAGCGGAAACTAGCCGCGATGTTAGATCCACTAAAGGATCGATACGATTGGATTCTGATTGATTGTCCACCAAGCTTAGGACTATTGAGTGTATCAGCCCTCACAGCGTCTAATGGTGTCCTTGTTCCTGTAGAAACGGAGTATAAATCTTGGGTCGGTACCGACCTATTACTAGAGACGATTACTTTGGTTCGACGTGAGATCAATCCAGGCCTAAGCATTTTTGGTTTTATTCCCACGAAACATACCAGGACTAAAAGTCAGCATCAGCGAGTTCTCAAGGCAATGCGAGAACAGCTTGCCAGTGTTGGTATGGTATTTGATCCAATCCCAAACGCAACTGCTTTTGCAGATGCCTCTGAAGCAGGGCAACCTCTGATGCTCTACGATCGCCGTCACGTTGCCTTGCAAGCACTTCAGTCTTTAGCAAGTACGCTGCTCTCTACCCACACGGGTGTGGGTGAATTAGTTGCAGCTACAGATGTCAAACAATCTACATCTCGTAATTCCAGCAAAGCAAAAGTGAAGTCGTAATGGTTAAAGCTTCAAAATCAGAACGCCCTTATCGAGAGCTTCGATCACTTGGTGGGTTGTCTTCGCTGTACGATGTTTCTCCCGCACTCACTTCTGTTCAGACTGTGCCAGCGGATGAGTACTTAGTTCCGCTTGAGCAAATCCAGCGTAGTAACAAGAACCCACGTAAATCCTTTAACGCTGTAAAAATGGCACAGCTCACAGCATCAGTGCAGAAATATGGGGTGCTGGAGCCCATACTCCTAAAACCGCTTGCATCTGTAAAAGAGACTGTACGCTACGAGTTGGTGTTCGGCGAGCGGCGTTATTTAGCTGCCGAGGCAGCAGGATTAAAGGAAATTCGTGCTCGCGTTCTGACCCCTGAGGAAATCCAACAGTGGAAAGAAGTTGATATTGCTCAAATCAGACTGATCGAAAATTTGAATCGAGAAGACCTAAATGCGGTTGAAGAGACCCATGCAATTGTGGAACTACTGTCCCTTCAACTACAAATTCCAGCAGCAGAAGTACCTCGCATGCTGTATCGACTTCACCAACAGCACCGTAAACGTAGAAATGATGAGAGCACAGCTTCCCACACGGGTGTGGGAATAACCGTAATCGGCTCACTGAATGAGCAGTTATCTCAATGGATGAATAATAATGATGATGCTGTCATGTTTGAGCGAGTTTTATGGGAAGTTGAATACGCTTTTGAAGGATTAGGACGCTTTAGCTGGCAGTCATTTGTTCAACATCGGCTACCCCTTCTAAATTTACCTCTGGATGTACAAAATGCCATTCGAGCTGGTCAAGTTCCTTACAGTGCAGGCAAACTAATAGCTCGAATTACTGATGAGCATCAGCGACAGACCCTCTTGGAGGAAGCTGTTGCCGCAGGTTGGACAAGGGAGCAGATTGCGGAGGCTGTTCGATCGCAGATTACATCACAATCACCTGACCCAAAATCAGATTTAGATCCAGCCATACACTTTCGAGCAACACTACAAACAACGGTGAACAAACTCAAAAAAGCAAAGCTTTCACCTAAAAAATATGTGGAAGCAGAAAAGCTGCTCCAACAGCTTTTAGCGATCGTTGAGTCTAGTAGCAAGCCTTAGCAATGCAACTGAAGTATAGAAGTCATGAGTATGAAGCACTGTGTCTGAATCCTCTTTCCCTGACAAGCTTTCTGGTGCTTTGACAATTGCCCGTAAACAGGTTAAACGAATTGTTCAACTCCTCAATCGCATTCCCTTTGAGGAATGCTACGAGGGCAGTCCAGATGGACGAACTCTGCCGCGTGTTCCCGGACTGTATGCCTTTAAACATCGAGATGGACGAACTCTATATATTGGCAGAAGCAATAATATTCGCAACCGCTTTCGCGACGGACATAGCGTCTTTGTAGAACTATTCTTCGCAGGATATACCTCTACTGAGATACGAATCGTGATCGTGCCCTTAATCGGGGATTATCTGCCATACTTAGAAGTAATCGAGGCGATGGTGATTTTTACCCTGACGCCTAAATTCAACAAGAAGCTGTATTCGTTCACGGAGATTGCGGCGATGGTTGCAGTACGTTACTTTACAATCCCTAATGATATCCAATTAACGGATTTACTGCCGCCTCCTGCTCAGTTGGCAATCGAGGATTATGCCAAAGCGAACCAGCTTCAGCCTAATCAAGTGGTTGAACTAGCGCTAGCACAGTTTTTTGACTATGAGGCGACTACCCTGGAAGGCTATGAGCATCTGCAAAGCTTCGCGCAACTCAAGAATCAGATTGCGAAGCTCCAAGCAGAACTCGAGGGACTAAAGCAATCGCAGTCCCAAAATTAATAAAGTAGCAAAATCCTTGGCTTCTATGAGAAGCCAAGGATTTTGCTACTGGGGATGTTATTCTTTCAGTCCCCGCAGAGGGGAAATCAACCTTGTCATTCAATGGATTCATCAGAAATACAACAACTCAAGCGCGATCTCTTGTATCAAGTAGCCGCGTTGAAGCAACAAGCCCTATTACCTGCTGAAAAGGGCGAACTGGATGCAGTTGTGCAACAGTTAGAGCTGCTCAATCCAACACGTTTGCCACTTTCTCCTGTCAATCGATCGCTGCTGCTAGGCAGATGGAAATTAATTTATGCGTCTAACGGGACAGTCGTAACTCGTCAGTTAGCAGGGGGTATTAGTATTAACGAAATCTGGCAAATCCTCAACATATTTCAAGAAGAGACGATTGCTGTTACCAATGGTATGGAGTTGGAATTACCACTGTTGGGAAAGCTGCAAATGCAGGCACAAGGTCTATGGCAACAGCAGGATAACATGCAGACGGCTAGGGTTACCTTTGATGCTTTCTCACTACAAGCTACTGGACTATTTCACCAACCCAATTGGCAGTTTCCTGCTCTACATATCCCCATACTGGAATGGATGAGACGCGAAGCTAGCTGGCAAACCACTTATCTTGACTCAGAGCTACGCATTGGGCAAGGGGTCACAGGAAATCGATTTGTGTTTATGCGGCAGATCAGCTGTTGAACTTTGGACTGAGATGTAGAAGTGACTGGCCCTCATAGATCCAAGAGAGCCTGAATTTGATGTTGGTGCTTCGGTTGAATTGTTCGTTCTCCATTAATCCATCGGGTAATCAGAGATCGATCTACTCCTAAGCTTTTGGCAAGCTGTGCTTTTGACCAGCCTTTGGCATTGATAGCTGTGAGCAGCATCTCTCCTGTAATTGCTTTGGTCCGTTCTAGATCATCTACCGACAGGGACAGAGAGTCAGATTTTTGTTTTGAATTAGGTGATCGAACGGCTCCTAACTTCTCCTGAATTAAAACAGTAGGTTTAATCACAATGATTGCCTTGAGCCAAAGTTTCAACCAGTTACGAGGACGGTTTTTAATTTGAGTACTTTCTGCAAAATTTCACGAATGCTCGGGGTTCAGTGTAACTTTTGGTGATCCGATGGCAGGATCAAGACATCTACCCTTCAGGAACTGATCAGCACTTGGAATTCCTTCAATACCTTCTACCAGATCAAAAACACCTTCGCCTCGATAGTTGGAGTCTCGACCCATCAACCGAACAGCTTGAGCTGACGGTTTGCTCGACTCAAGTCACAGCATTCTGCCCAGTATGTCAAGCTCCAAGCCGAAAGGTGCATAGCCGGTATGAACGGACGCTAAAAGATATCACTTGTGTGGACTTTCCTATGACGTTGCTGCTTCAGGTGCGAAAGTTCTTCTGCACAAACTCTGCTTGTCCTCGCCGCATCTTCACCGAGCGGTTGCCGCAACTTACCCTACCGTGGTCTCGTCGCACCTGCCGATTAGCCAAACAACTGCTAGCAATTGGCCTGGCTCTGGGTGGTGCAGCAGGAGTCCGATTCGGTCGGCAGTTGGGTTATCACCTCAGCCGAAAGACCTTATTAAACTTGCTGGCAAAGCAATCGCTGCCTCCTATCCCATCAGTGACGACCCTGGGTGTGGATGACTTCGCCTTTCGGAAAGGACAACGTTACGGCACGATTCTGGTTGACCGAGACCAGCATCGTCCCCTTGCCTTGTTACCGAACCGAGAAGCCGCCACACTGGCTGGGTGGAAAGCAGCATCCAGAGATTCAAGTGCTCTCGCGGGACCGCTCTAAAGCGTACAAGCAGGGGATGAGCGAGGGTGCTCCTCAAGCGGTGCAAGTGGCAGACCGCTTCCATCTCCTACAAAATTTGACCGAAGTTTTGGAGCGTTTTCTAGCCACCCAAAGCCCAGCCCTCAAAGCTATTGACGTGGCTCATGATCAAGCGTCAGGGAACACTCAGATTGCACCACCGAAACCACCAACAGCACAACAGCAAAAAGCTGAGCAACGGCGGCAGCGACGGTTAGCCAATTATGAGCAGGTGCACCAATTGCGGCAACAAGGCTTTAAGGTGCAAGATATTGCTCACCATTTAGGGATGGGAAAGCGGACCGTGTTTACCTATCTGGCCAGTCCAGAATTCCCCGAATGGCAACCCTCCCACCGGAGTTCCCAACCCCAAAGCTTGCTAACTCCCTACCAACCCTACTTACTCAAGCAATGGAATGGGGGGGGTACGTCAAGCCAAACGCTTGTTTGAGGAGATTGTACAGCAGGGATATCAAGGCAGTTACGTGACAGTGGCTCGTTACACTCATCGACTGCGTCAATCCTACAGACAGCAGTTAGACAGTCTGGAGGGACGAGGACCTGCTCCTAGCAATATCACCGCTGGGCAAGCACCTCTCACGGCCCGTCGTGCTGTCTGGCTCCTTCTCAAAGGGGCGAAGCCGCTATCTGTCGAGGATGAAGGATTGCTCCTGAAGTTGCAACAGCACCCTAATCTTGCACCAGCAATTCAACTGGCTCAACAATTTGCAGACCTGGTTCGACAACGGCAACCGGGGCAACTCGACCCTTGGTTGGAGCGAGCGAGTAGTAGCTCTATCAAACAGTTCCAGAACTTTGCTAAGAGTTTGCAAGAGGACTATGAAGCCGTCAAAGCTGGAGTTACCTTAGAAATCAGTAATGGTCAAGTAGAAGGACAAGTTAATCGACTCAAGATGATTAAGCGGCAAATGTATGGTCGGGCAGGGTTAGCGTTATTAAGTCGTCGATTCTTGCTGGCAAGTTAAACTGGTTTGCTTCTTCTGCAATCGCAGCAATCAGCTGGATCACCAAAAGTTACACTGAACCCAACTTCAGCACTTTTGAGCGGGGCAACCGACTATCCCGCAGCGCTTCATAGGTACTCGACCACTGGCGGCGAAAGAGTGGACTCTGGGACAGACTGACAAACGACACGATGCACGCACTTGTTAACACTGCATCCATCAGGTCAAACAGGGCATCCCTGGCGTTGCCCAGATTGTCATACAACGTTTGGCGAAATTGCTGAAGTTCGTTGAAAATCATAGGGTCAATGTTGCTTGTTACTTCATTGACCTTACGGCAGTCGGTGGCTCTCATTGACTGCCTTTCTTCCTCAGCATTAGTCCAAACTCAAGTTTGAAACAGCCCTGCCGATTGGGATGTACGCAAAAGGAAACTTTAATTACTTAAGAACTAGAAAATAATTTAGATTGCATAACTATCTCAAGTCATACGTGAAGTTAATTGGAACGATTTATTTCAATCGAGTAGATCGATTTCAGAACACACGATAAGGAAAACAGATGGCGATTATTTCAGGATCTATTACTATCGGCAACGACGTTATTGTTGCTGATACAGAGAACGATTCGATCGATGCTCTAACAGGCAACGATTCTGTCAGAGGCGGAGATGGCAACGATACCCTGATCGGTGGAGATGGCAACGATACTCTCAATGGTGAGGCTGGTAACGATTCTCTGATCGGCGGGCTTGGCAACGACTCCATCAATGGCGGCACTGGCATTGACCGACTGACTGAGATCGGCGATGTCAACTTTACGCTGACCAATACCCAGTTGACAGGCAATGGCACCGATACACTCAGCTCGATCGAAAGTGTTTCCCTGACAGGTGGTGCAAGTAATAACATTATTGATGCGTCTGCCTTCAATAACTTTGTCCAACTCGATGGTGGTTTTGGTAACGATCAGCTTAAAGCTGGGACGAATGGTAGTAGTCTGTTTGGCGGATCTGGAGAAGATACGCTGATCGGTGGCGCTGGGGTTGATAATCTCTTTGGGGAAGCTGGGGACGACCAACTCCAAGGCGGAGGTGGAAATGACGCGCTAAAAGGTGGAGACGGCAACGATACCCTGAACGGAGGTGAAGGAAACGACGATCTGCGTGGGGAAAATGGCAACGACACTATCAATGGAGGAAACGGCTCCGACTCAATTTTGGTTGATGCGATCGATGCTAACTTCACCCTGAGCGACACGAAGCTAGAGATCAAAAATGCCAGCCTGACAGAGACGGATACCCTTAGCTCGATCGAGAAGGCGACCCTGTTCGGTGGGGATGGCGGCAATAACATGGCGGCTTCAGGATTCAGCGGGTCAGTCAGTTTCTTCGGGGGTGGTGGTAACGATACGCTGGGTGGTGGTAGCGGCAGCGATTTCCTTTCTGGAGGAGATGGTCGCGATATCCTGAATGGTTTTAATGATGCAGCAGTGACGAGCGAACGGGATACATTATCAGGTGGTAGCGGACTTGACATCTTCGTCCTTGGATTTAGAGTCAGTAGTCTGAATCGGGTTGGCTACAGCGACTTTGGCGTCTTGGACTTTGCCACCATTACGGATTTCAGTGCTGGCGAAGGCGATAAGATTCGAGTTGGCGGCAACGGCCTATCTGAATACAGTCTCGTTAAACAAAGTGTGAATGGAATTGGTAGTGCAGCAATTGACACCCAAATCTTCCACAACAATGAGCTGATTGCTATTGTGCAAGATAACACAAATGTCGTCATCAATCGCGACTTTATTATCTAGAGCGCAACAGTTAGGCTTCTAAGGCTCAAGGGCGATCGCTAGATGCAGTTTTGCAGCGATCGATCGCCCGCCATGAATTTACCCAGAGAGATAATCCATACCCAATACCACAATTGAGTTGAAACGGGAAAGACAATCATGAAATGTGTGCTGAAAAAAATCTTAGAGAATAAGCGAAGCTACGCCAAGTTGCCTTTATTCCAATATATGCGCGACTCCAGTTTAACTGAAGAAGAGAGACTGGGTTTTTACCCTTGCATGGCGCACTTCATCCTGAGCTTTGGCGACATTAATAAGTACATGCTGCGAGAAGAACCCGCAATTAATCTATACCAACAGCAAGTAAATAACCATACGTATGAGGATGATCATCATTGGCCCTGGTATCTGGAAGATTTCACTAAGCTCGGCTTTGATCATCTGTGTAGCCCAACCTCATGGATGCGTTTTCTGTGGAGCGATGAAACGCGCCAAAACCGGATTCTGACCTACCGACTGGCAGTGCTAATTGCAGAGGCAAGTGCAGTAGAACGGATTGCCATTATTGAAGCAATTGAGGAGACCGGAAATGTGCTCTTTAGTACGATGCTTGATTTAGCGAAGGCAATTGAAACTCGACGTGGGATCGAACTGCGTTACTGTGGAGAATTTCACTTCGGTCTAGAGTCTGGGCATTCAGTCGGCAGCGATCACGCTGAGATTGCTGGAATTCCATTAGATGAGGTAACTCAAGCGCGTTGTCTCTATCTGGTTGATGAAGTCTTCGGATTATTTGAAGCCTGGACACATGAACTTCTTGATCATGCAAAAGGACATTCATTGGCTTTCTCTAGCACTAAAGTGACCATTTCGATTTAATTTTCACCTTGCGTCGCCCCTCTGATGAGTTGAGACAGAGATCAGTGATCAGCCCGTTAAAGTTTGTATGGGGCGCTGGATCTTCCAGAGCGAGATTGATGCTTCAGGAAATAACCGATGAAAACAACCCTTGTCCAAAGATGGATACGGCAACTTGTGGTTATCAGTTTTGTTTTGAGTTGCCCGCTATCCCTACCTACTTACCCACAACAAAATACCAATATCTCGTCTCAACGAACCAGTGCGGAGTTCGACACTCAAGATGGAAATCGGCAGTGTCAAAAACCACCATTTGGTAAGTCCTTTGCCAGAACGGAGCTATTTTTTGGTTTATCTAAACTAGATGGTTCAGGAGTGAGCGACGAAGCATTTGAGGATTTTGTCAATGCTCAAGTTACACCACGATTTCCCAGTGGATTCACACTCCTTGCTGGCACAGGTCAGTTTAGGAACTCCGATGGTATGATTATTCGGGAGCCATCCCGGTTGCTGATTTTGCTCTATCCCTTTGACAAGAAAAGCAGCGAGAAAATCGAAGAAATTCGGCAGGTCTATAAGTCTCAGTTTCAGCAACAATCAGTGCTGCGTGTGGATGAAGATTTATGTGTGTCCTTCTGAAGCCATCCTATCAGCACCTGTTGTCAAGCTTAAATTAACGAGATTGCACACATCTAGTAACTCCGCGGTATTTCTCCCTATAGCAAGGTACTCGTGTTTAAGCATGGTGATCGCCGGGTCTGGGAATCTGCCATTACCATTCATCACTACCCCTGGTTGAAGTCTGCTTTTGCGCTTGGGCTGGCCCACTGAAGCTCTTGCTCTTCATCAGAGTCTAGACTTACCCCCAATTCTTGTTCTAATTGCAGAAACTGACTGCTAGGAAATCCTAGCAGTTGAACATTGTAAATGCTACAGCTCATTGCTCCTTGAACTTTCACTGATATTTTGGTACTGCCACAAAATTTTCACAATTACAGGCTAAATTAGCTTTCATCGCCAGACCTGTTAGCAGTTGAAAGTCAGCATGACCCTTCTCGACGTAGCTCAAACAAATATCCTTGTCGGTAGCCATCTAGCTCCTCAATCTTTACTGTCAACAGCAAATTCTCCCTCTGTGATCGCACTGATGGAGGGACAAAATCATGTTCTAGAGCTGATTGCTCAGGGAAAACCATTGCCCGCAATTTTAGATACTCTAGCTCGTTTAATTGAGTCTCAAACCCTAGAACCGACCTACTGTTCATTTTTGCTCGTCGATCAAGATGGCCAACGGTTACGACATGGGGCTGCCCCCAGCTTACCGAATGAGTATAACCATTTAATTGATGGAATTGAAATCGGTCCAGAAGTTGGTTCTTGCGGTACGGCAGTTTATCATGTGGCATCGGTGATTGTCGAAGACATCAGCATTGATCCATTATGGGCCGCATTTCGAGAGTTGGCATTGAGTTACGGGTTACGGGCCTGCTGGTCAACGCCGATTCTATCGTGTGATGGGCAAGTCTTGGCGACCTTTGCGATGTATCATCCTTTCCCCTACAAGCCTGTCCCCCACGATCGCGAATTGTTGATCAAGGCGACTTATTTGGCGCGGATTGCCATTGAGCGGCATCTCAATGAAGCTGCGTTGAAACAAGCCAAGAACTCCCTAGAAATTCAAGTTGAGCAGCGCACCCAGGAATTACAAGTGGCGATCGCTCAATTGAAGGAGCAAATTCAGGAGCGACAAGGTGTAGAAGCCCAACTCCGTCACAAAGCGCAAGAACTGGAAGACACCCTGAGCGAACTGAATCAGACGCAATCCTGGATGATTCAGAGCGAAAAAATGTCATCCTTGGGGCAGCTTGTGGCCGGTGTGGCCCATGAAATTAACAACCCAATCAGTTTCATTTATGGCAATCTCACCCCAGCCCGACAGTACATTCAGGATTTATTGGAACTCATTCATCAGTATGAAATTCATTCTCCGCAGCCGATCCCTGCGGTGCAAGCAACATTGGAGGCGATCGAGTTTGATTTTTTGCAGCGAGATTTACCAAAACTGCTGAATTCGATGCAATTGGGAGCAGAGCGGATCAAGCAAATTGTGCTCTCATTACGCACGTTTGCCCGCAAGGATGAGGCAGAACATAAGGAGGTTGATCTGCACGAGGGGCTTGAGAGTACTTTGACGATTTTGGAACATCGACTGAGATCCCAGCCGGATCGATCTGAAATTGTCATATCCAAAGACTATGGTCAGTTGCCCCTGGTGCAATGCTATGCCGGGCAATTGAACCAAGTTTTCATGAATCTTTTGGTGAATGCTATTGATGCGATCGAGGAGCGTCTGGGGTGTGCCACTCTGTCTGCTCAGCCTGAGATTCAGATTTCCACCCGCTTTAGTCACAACCCCAAGCACGTCAGCATTTCCATCACCGATAATGGCATTGGCATCTCACCGCAAGTGCGATCGCAGTTATTTGATCCATTTTTTACAACCAAGATGATTGGCAAAGGTACTGGGATGGGTTTGGCGATTAGCTATCAGATCGTGACAGAGCGACATCAGGGAACCTTGCAGTGCATTTCTCAGCCCAACCAAGGAGCAACCTTCATTATCACTATTCCCATTCATTCAGGGCAGTAATAGAGGTTTGAGCAGGAATAGATTTATTCCACTTTTCTCAATCATCACTACAGATCATTCAGGAGAGGTGTGGGGAACGGCATTCCCAGAGCAGCAACAGGGTCGATTGGAGCTAACAGCAGCACTGCTTGATCTTGAGGCAAAAGCATTGAATCAGTTATCGGTAGCAGAACCCTATTGGTTAGGGGATTAGCAAACACTAGTGAATTTGACATTTTATCCCTGGTTTGAACGCTTCCCAGCCTTGGAATCTCTACGTCAATTTTTACGCCCCAAGGCAATTCGGCTCCGGCAATGGTGGCAGACTATCCGCGATCGACCGGCAGCGCGATCGAGAATTCCAGTCAGTTTTTATCTAGAACGGTATGCCCGGTTTTCTGCCTCGCCTGTAGTGGCTGGTGCAACCTCCCAGTAAAAAAGACATTCAGAACTAACGGTTTGGCTATCAGCTCTCCGGCTTTTCACAAAAGTCGGAGATTTTTCATTTGAGATCATAGTCGATAAAGCTTGTCTTCTAAATATTAGTTTGTACTCTAAAAACACTCATTGAAACATGTAGTTTTTACCTGAGTTAAATAAATTACTTTTTTATTTATCGTAATAAAAAATTGTCAAAAATGTACTTGTTGTCTTGCAGGTGATATGTCAAACTAACTAAAAATACGGTAAGTCGATAGATTTACTGTAAATACATTCGCTCGATGTAGATTTTCTGGATAGAGTGGATGAAAACGTGGATTCTAACCAGCCTGTCATGCTTTCGCTAGGTCATTGTTAGAAGCCAGAACTGTCGTTATCTCTTTACTACCGAATTACCGTAGATGGCTGCGGTGCTTAGAGGTTATCACTAGAGGTCTTGGTATGGGATTGGAACTCCGGGGAACACATCTAGCGGTTGAAGGGTTGCAGAAGTCCTTTGGGACAAATGTCGTTTTACAAGAGCTAAATTTGGAGGTGATGCCAGGAGAATTTGTTGCGATCGTTGGTCGCAGTGGGTGTGGTAAAAGTACCCTACTACGCCTCATTGCGGGTTTGGAAACACCAAGTGCAGGTGGTGTTTTTCTCGATGGTCATTTATCCCAACGGCTCAGCTCTACAGTTCGGATGATGTTTCAGGATGCTCGACTCCTACCTTGGCAACGGGTGTTGGCAAATGTTGAACTAGGGTTACTTGGCTCAACCGGCAACCGCTCTACAGCATTGCAAGTTCTCCATTCCGTAGGACTTGCTGACAAAGCAGACGACTGGCCTGCAATGCTCTCAGGCGGACAGCGTCAGCGCATTGCTTTAGCGCGTGCTCTTGCCAGCCAACCCCGCTTATTACTGTTGGATGAACCGCTAGGGGCCCTGGATGCGTTAACGCGGATTGAGATGCAACAATTGTTAGAAGACCTGTGGCAGGAAAAGCGATTTACGTCTCTGCTAATTACTCATGATGTTGAAGAAGCGGTTGTGCTGGCCGATCGCGTCATCTTAATTGAGCACGGTCAGATTGCGATGGATATTGCGATTTCTTTGCCACGTCCGAGACAACGAGGTGATTCCATCTTCGCCAAAACGGTGGAAACTATTTTACAGCGAGTCATGCTGAAGAAAGCTGAATCAGCCAGTACTTTAGCGATCGCTCATGCCTATTCCACTTATAGCGTCTAAGCCTTTCTAGAGCCAGCTTCGAGTGTTGTCAGATTATTGCTTGTAATTGTGACTCCTTACCTTATCTGTAGGATGCAGTAGGACATCCTACAGTTTCTTGACTTTGGAAAGTAATCTTTTCCCTAATTATCGTGTTTGATTTATTCTGACCAAATTCTATGAGTACATTCCGAGCTAAAACCAATTGGCGACATCGTCGTTTCCCTCGGTTCGCGATCAATATAAACCACCCTGTGGTCAAAACCTTTTTACCTTGGGCATTTCCAATTGGTGTCATCACAATTTGGCAATTACTATCAACATGGGGGGTGATTCCACCACAAATTCTCCCAGCACCGTTAAGTGTGGTGATAGCTGGCATTAATCTGTCCCGAACAGGTGAGCTGTTTATCAATATCGGAATTAGTGCTCTCCGAGCCATTACTGGATTCATTGTGGGTGGCAGTATTGGGTTTGCTTTGGGAGTTTTGAATGGACTGTCTCGCCTCTCCGAAACCCTTTTAGACACTACTGTGCAAATGTTGCGTACCATTCCGAATCTAGCGCTTTTACCGCTGGTGATTCTCTGGTTTGGAATTGGTGATGAAGCTCGCTTATTCCTGATCTCCTTAGGAGTGATGTTCCCCATCTACTTAAATACCTTTCATGGCATTCGGAATATTGATCCGGGGTTAATTGAAATGGGGCAAGTGTATGGTTTGAATCCCTGGCAGTTGTTCTGGAAAATTATTCTGCCCGGTGCCATGTCATCTATCCTGGTCGGTGTCCGCTTTTCATTAGGGATTATGTGGTTGACATTGATCGTTGCTGAAACTATTGCTGCCGATTCGGGGATTGGTTATATGGCAACCAATGCGAGAGAGTTTATGCAAACCGATGTTGTTGTGTTGGCGATCGTGCTGTATGCGCTATTTGGGAAATTAGCCGATGTGATTGCTAGAGCATTGGAACATTCCTGGTTACGTTGGCATCCTAGCTATCAAAAATCATAGAAACTTCTGGAAAATTGACCCATTGTTAGCCGCAATGCTTGGAAGAATACCCTGTAACTCAGTCTTCCGGGATGAAAGCGGCTTTTGATTATTTTTGTTTATCAATTCAAACAACAAGACTATTTGCTGCAATCGAACGGAATGTTTAGGCTGGAAGTGGAAGTTATCGATCCACACCCTAAACCGTGATGTCCTATGCTGGAGCATTTACGAGAGCATCATTATCACCAAGGTCAGCGCGATCGCGATGCAGGATTATTGCCTAGAATGGAAAGTTCCATTTATCTGGAAGGCTACCTGAAAGGCAGACCCCAAGGGCTAGATGGAGTGGTGCAATATTTTCCTTCGGTTGATGCCTATATGCAGTGGAAGTATCGTCATGTATCCTAACCGCAACGCGATCGCTCCCCTGCCTATACCTGCGCTGCTGCCCACGTATGGCAGGATTAGTGCAGATTAGCTGTGACATGAGTCGTCTGCTAGCAAATCAATCTGATTATCCCCCGATCACAGAAGCATCAATTTCCCGCTGAATCCAATGACTTACCTGGGTCACCTGAGATGAAAACCACAGTGAGCCCAAGATGCAGGTACTGCCACAGATTAGCAGTGCTGTAGGTGCACCCATTAATTGAGCTAGGCTACCCGCTAGGAGATTCCCAAAGGGCATCATACCCACCATAGCCAGCGCATAGAAACTCATGACGCGACCCCGCTTATCATCCGCAACCAGTGTTTGAATAATCGTATTGCTGCTGGTAATTTGCAGAATCCCGAACCCACCCACTAATACCAGAATGATCAACTATGACCAGAGTTGGCGAGATAAGGAAAATGAAATGAGACTAAAGCCGATCGCCGCCTGAGCTAGCATAATTAGCCGTTCTAAACCTAAAATGCTGCGCCGCAAACTGAGGTAGCAACAAGCGCACAATGAACCAATGGGAGCCGCTGTGCCAAGTGCTGCCATTGTCGTCGCATTACCACGTAATACCTCTGCGGCAAAGACGGGTAGTAAAGCAATGTAAGAGATACCGACTAACCCTTGCAATGCCAACATGAGGAGAATGACGCGAATCGGTTGCATCTTGCTGACATATTGAAATCCCTCGCGTAATTTCTGCCAGGTATTGCTGATATGAGCTGTATCTGTTGGTATCTTTGGTCGTACTCGCATCGCTTTTAGCGTCACGATCGCGGCAATGTAACTGAGGCTATCGTAGAGAAAACAATATTTCACCCCTACCGTGGCAATGAGAATGCCACCAATAGCTGGACCTAACACCAGCGATGAACTCAGCATGACTGAGTTGAGTGCAATCGCGTTACTCCAATCAGTACGATCGTTTACAGTTTCTGTCACAATCGTATGCCGCACGGGCATATCTAACCCTTTCAACATACCATTCAGAATACTAAGGATGAGTAATGAGCCAAAGGTAATGCTGTCCAGAAATGTCAGAACGGTGAGAGTGATGGAAACGCTGATGCCCAGCACTTGGACTAGCATGAGTAAATCGCGGCGGCTCCAGCGATCGGCTAACACCCCAGAAAACGGGATTAACAATAGAGTCGGCAGGAATTGCAAAAATCCGACTACCCCCAGTAACCAGGCAGATTTGGTTAGGTCATAAACTAACCAGGGGATAGTTAACTGTTGGGTCATGAATGTACCCGACATTGATAGCATCTGTCCGCCAAAGAACAGACGGAAGTTGCGCCATTTGAATGCAGGTAAACGTCGATAAACAGTTTTGCTGACTCGATCGCTCCATTGCCCGTACCCGTGCTGCATGGTAAATACTGTTATTGCTTAACGAGCTACTGACTCAAACTTTTTCATACGGTGAAAGACGAACTGTTAGAGAATCTAACTAAAATAGGATTTTCTAATAAATTGATCAATTTAGTCAAGACATCTCTGGAAAGTCTTGGCGGATGATTAGCCAAGACTGAAATTGATCTGACAGAATGTTGAAGAGGTTATGACTGCTTTAGAAGACCTTGGCTTGCTAACCCATGAATTAATCTATATTGCATCCCGTGAAACTCCGCTCTGGGACACTTAGCAGCTCAAAAAACGCTTAAAAAATTCTTCGGACTTCGTTTGAATCAGCATAGCAAACTGGTATTGCTCATTTAAGTTGTGCAGCCATAATTCTGTACCGCACTATCATGACAGTGGAATTGATTAGTACGTTGTTTGTATCCGATGTACCTTAGAAATGTATCTTTTGTACTAGGGTATTTAGCTCTAGCGTGTTAGCGTTTGGATAGGAAAGATGAATTTGATTGAGTGTTACTACTGAATAATCTTCTTGTAGAGAACTTATGCTGCCTAAGCTAGATTTTGACTTGACTCTAGAACAACAGTTTCAGATGCAGTTAATTGAGAAAGAAGTGGCAATGATGAGTCAGGAGAAACTTAAAAGTCTACTACTAACAACATCTCATTTGCTAATGGTTAAAGAGAATGTGATCCGCTCTTTAACTAAAAAGGTGATTTCACAATGAACTACGTACTCCTGCTGAATGGTATAGCTTTGTCTGCTCTCGGAAGAATCGAATCATGTTCTGATCTTCACCTTGGATGTGGTGAGCTAACCACTCCGCCAAAAATTCAGTCAGCCTGATAGATAGCGGTAGGGTTTGATTGTCTAATTGCTGAGACAAAGTTTTAACTTTGCTAACAAGTCCATCATGACTCTGTTTATGTCGATCGCAGCCAGGATAGTTACTTACCTGCATCAAACGTTCTTCTGTCTGAAAATGCTTAACGGTATGACTAGCTAGATCAGCGAAAATTTCCTGCACGACTGAGTACGGTGCTGCCCGGAGAATTGCGTCATGTAAAGAGTTGACCATTTCAAACAACTCTTGGTGCTCTTGATCAACGTGTAGATCACCTGTAAGATACTCAGTTTTCCAAACCGCAATTGTCATAACTAAACTTGAAGGTTCAACATTAACAGCATCAACTAGCCAGTCAGCCTTCACCGACCTCGACCTAAATAACGGTTTGTCGGTAGAATTACCGTATTTAGTTGATATGTCTATACTACATGGTAGTTAGTAACAAAACAAGTATATGTCTATGTAGCTATTAAACCTTGAGGATTTGAGGACGAATTTCTGGCGGTCAGACTCTGTGATGTCTTCCCCAATCACCCGTTAGTCCAATGCCGCTACCTCAACGATTTTGGCGATGTCAGGATGCCTCCGATTATGCCGCGACCGGATTGCATGTTCGTCATGATGTTGGTCTAATTCATGTTTCAATTCATCAAAAACGGCTGCAACATTCTTCTGATTGGCGCTTAGTCCGTTGGCTCTCAAGAGAGTTTGCACAACTGGGAAAGAGATGTACCACTTATCATCCAAGGTTCGATCGTCCTGGTTATTGAAAGCCATAATAGCGTGGATTGCCCGCCGAATATTTGCCAGCGCATCATCTTCTGGAATGCGTTTTCTGGATGGTTTTGATGGCTCAGAGGGTTCGATCGGGGGCTGAGTGGAAAGAGGAACGGTTGCAGGCTCAATTGGTTGACTGGTCTTATGCTGCTCCACCTGTTGTTCCTGGTGCATACCAGACCCCATAAGCAGATTGCGAAATGCCTGAAGCTTATTGGTTGCCTCATCTCGTTCTTGTTTAAGCCGCTGATTTTCGAGTTGTAGATGGGCTGATTGGGCAGAGTTTTCCTGGTGTTGTAGCTGGTGGATGGCCTCATCGCGCTCCTGTTTTAACTGTTCTACCTGCTGCTCCAGTGCCTCCATCCTACTTGTAAGCCACGCGAGGGTTTTTGCTTGGGCTTTGATCGCTGCGATGGCGCTCTCATCTTGAGGAGGTGTTGGCGTAGCCTGTGGGACAGGCAGCGATCGCCCCTGCGCCAGTTGCTCCAAAACCTCCCCCAGAGCCGCCTCATAACTGAGTCCACCTGCCCCACCCCTACCCCGAATTTCGATCCCGAATGCGGTTGCGACTGTTCTGAGGAGTTCCGGATCGACTGACAAGGCTTTACGACGATGACGCACCTTCGACTTGGATTCTGACCTTGCTGCGATTGCCTTAATCGGTTGGTCATCCGTCATCTCCGTCTCTCCCGGCTTAAACGCCTTTAATATATGAACATTGTGTTGCCCCAGCTTGATTCCGCGATCGCTTCTAGCGGTCTCAAACCCAGCCGTTTCACTGGCTGCGATCTCCTTTAAAAACCATGCTGCCTCAACTTCTGGTGGACAGAACCAGTGGATGGCAATTGCACTATAAACAGCTCTCAAATCCTGTATTGATTGCAGGGTGACTAAATTTTCAAAGGTAAGCTCGCACACCTCCCTGACTGCCGTCTCCACCTGTACCCCCGGCAATAGTTCTAATTGCTTCCACTCCTGCCAAGCAGACACAACCTGACTTGCCCCTGTAAGCGTTGGTACTTCCAGCCCATCAATCAAAATCGAGAACCCTGATTTTGCGGCTAAATGCTTTTCCATCAGCATCTGGATGGTTCGACCTGTTACCAGCACTAAACCTGTCACTGCCTCTGCCCACTGCTTGGAGAACAGGAGGCGATCGACAGCGCGATAAATTAGTGCATGAATGGTTCCTGTTTCTAACGGCTGCCTGACCATTGCTTTAGTGTCACCCCCCTTCCCTCTCTGAAATATCTCCAGAATCTCTACCCCTGGCAAACCCAGTTTCACCCCTGGTCTTCCAGACGAGCGATCGCGAATGAGATAGTCGTCATAGTTCTGTCGAGCTGAGTAATTGGGAATCTTCTGCCCATCCTCGGTTAGTTTGAAATGTCCTTGAATTTCCGCCTTAAAGCGATGATCGGGCACCCACTCTGGCTTGTAGTAATAAGTGGCAATTTCGGCATACACCGCTCGAAACAGATGGGTATAAAGCCGTTCGCCAGGATCATTTTCTGCCTCGCGCCCCGGTACTAGATCAGCAAAGTGTTGACGGCAGGCATGAGGTACCCCAGAATATCGGGCATTAATGCGACGTTTGAGATAGTTATTGGGTAGATCAAGCGCCTTAAGGTCCTCAATGCTCCAAACTTGCTTGAGGTGCTCGATCGCCCTTAACACCTGGTCAGCTGGAGCCAGCGTCGGGATTTCAAACTCCATCCCTACTTCCCCGCGACGCTTCACTGCCTCTGAAAACAGCAAACTGTAAGCCGTCTTGGGTTTAAACCCAGAAATCAGAATTTCACTAATGCGCCGACCGACTAACACTGCTAGTCCAGCTGCTACTGCATCGGGCTTGTCACTCTCTAAGAGTGCGATCGCCCGATCGACCAATTCATTGGCTTGTTGGATGGAAAAGAACTTATTTTCACGAGCATTGAGGCGGTTCGCCTGCTCATTGTTCAACTGGGTGTAGACCTCAGAAGGCAGCAAGACAAACGGAATGACTGGGTGATTGGGGTTAATGGTTCTGAGCGCATTGGCGATATCGGTGCGCCGATTTTTCTGCTGGCTAGGAGTGATTAATTTCTTCTGTTCAAATAGACGATCGATTTGGGCTGCCCAACTTGAAGCTGTCTCCAGCCATCCCAGAGATGTTGCTGTCAGATCCCAAACTTGAGGCAACAGGTCTATGAGCGCCTGTTCCAGCCAGCCTGTTTTCGCTTGGGCGGCGGCTTGATGAAGGAGGGAGACATCCATAGTAGAACAAGTAAACTTATTCTATTGTATTGCCATTAGATAAAATCTCAATAAGAATAAGAATACCATTTCAATCCGCAGTTAGTGCCGCAGATGGGGGCACACTGGCTATATTGACGCCTTCTGCATAAGAACCGCCAGAGCATAAAGTAGTCATTCTCATTAAATTGGGCTGGACAGCTACGGTTGCAAGTAGTGAATGACTATGCTGCTCACAACAGGTTAAATCAATGATCCCCTACCCGGACCGTTATGCTGGAATACGCTCATGCAAATAACGAACAATTGCCCCGTCTAACGATGGCAAGAGTATGCCCCGTTCACTGGTGAGCGCACTGTAGGCAGGACGCGGTGCTACCCAGTTAAGTTCTTTGGTTGGACGAGCCTGAATGTGAGTGTGGTTCAGTCCAGCTAAGGTGGCAACTTCCTTGGCCAAATCTGCCCAAGCGATCGCACCAGCATTGGCTAAATGCCATAATCCCGACTCTCTATCGATTAATAAATCCAATGTGGCATTGACCAAATCAGGGACATAGGTTGGAGAGACGATCGCATCTGATGCCGCGATGAAGGGTTGTCCATTGGCTAAGGTGCGAAGGGCGATCGTGAGAAAGTTGTAGTCATCCCAGGGGCTAAAGAAGGCACTGGTGCGAATCACTAACGCATCCGGATGAGCCGATAAGACTTGTTGTTCTGCGATCGCTTTACTACGTCCATAAACACTTAGGGGAGCGACGGTATGACTTTCGGTGTAGGGAGCAGTTCGATTGCCATCAAACACTAAATCCGAGGAGAATTTCACCATTGCAATGTCCTGATCTCGACAGGCTGTTGCCAGAATTGTGGCTCCTTCGGTATTAATGCGATGACATAGATGGGGTTCTCGCTCGGCATCATCGACCCGCACATAGCCAGCCGCATTAATCACAGCCCAGGGGTTTAACTGGGTGAGGGTCTGTTGTACGGAGTGTGAATCCGTAATATCCATGTCCTGCCGAGATAGGAGATGGTAAGGAAGACCGCGAATCTCGCAAATCCGAGCAAAGGCTTGTCCCAACGTCCCCGTCGCACCCGCAATGAGGAGGGGAGGTGGAGCAGAGGTAACCGCCGTATTGCCAAAGCGCCGCATTGTGACCGCTGGGCAAACTGTATCTGGCTCGGCATCAATCCAGCCACTAGATTCCTGTGAATACCGTACTGGTGGATAGAGGAGGCGCGGCGATCGTTGCCACCATCCCGGCAAATCCACCACTGGATGAGAATAGTCTTGCCCTGCGGCAAAGGCTTGCACTATCGTTGCGATCGCCGTTGGTCGAGGAGTCGCAGAGCGGACATCAAATACACCCGGTTCGTAAAAGCCATCGGCACGAGTGACTAGACTATTCCAGTCGTAGGTGCCCAGCAGTGACCAGACCGTGACGGCTCGAAAATCCACACCGTCCTGTCGTAATGTGTGGGCTACCTGCCAAATCTCTTTGAGCCAGCGTAACTGTTCTTCACGGGTGCAGCCAAGATGGGCTTCGGTAATTGCAAGTGGTCGTTGATAGCGTGACCAAGCTTCCTTCAACAATGCCACATGGTCATAGATCCCATCGGCACACACCCAAACAGCTTCGACATCAGCATATTGGTGCTTCCCATTACCGCCATGAGTATGGCTTGGATACCGATCGAGCCGTTCATCAATAAACCGATCACCACACACATACCGATTAATCCCAATGATATCGGGTGAGCAGGGATGATCTTGAAACCAGAGCAGTTCTTCTGCCGCTACACCAACCCATAGCAGATAGTGCCATAAAGGATGGTCTGGATTAACCCGACCGCAGAGTAGATCGAGTGACAGCCAGCGGCGATCGTTCTCAAACTGAGCTTGATAGGTTAGTAAAGGGGTGCTGAAAGTTTTCCCTAAATCTTCAGTTTGGATGAGCTGTGCCTGTGGGTTAATCTGCCGAATTGCCTGCATTGCCAGCACGGTTGCCCGGCACTGGTGAATTAAGGCTTTAGCAAACATCAAGTCATCCCGAACATGGGGGTACCAGTGACCATACAGCGCACTAAATCGGGCCGTTGTTAGCGGTTCATTGATAGGAGTGTAGTGGTTGACCCAGGGATATCGCTGGGCAACGGCGTAGGCAAAGTTAGCTAAATTCTCTTGAAACTCCGGATCAATCAAGCTGGTATGCCGTGGTCCACTGCCGTGATGGATTAATCCCACGATCGGACGAATGCCTAAATCATCCAATTCTGTCAAACGTTGGTCGGACCACTGCCAAGCTGCCTGCTCCAAGCCATCAGGGGCAGTACGTTCCCAGAGAATGGGGTAGCGAATCGCGTCTATCCCTAATGAGGCAAACTGCTTGAGGTCATCGATGCGAGTGGCGTGTCCATTCCATTCAAGCTGGTCAAAATATTGGTTACCAATTCGGTTGACGGTGCATTCGACGCCGCCCCATAATTCCAGCTTGGATGAAATTTGGTTTGAATCTTTCACTCTCTCACCTTTTGTAATCGAGTAAGGGCAGGTTCAGTAACATTAATTTAAGCGACTATTTCACGACGATGACATGCTGCTCTTGGCTCGTGCGATCAATCCAAAATCGTGGCTCTTAAATCCCTAATCTAAGTTAATAATCGACCCTTGCCATTTTGTGATTCTGATTTACTTAAGGACGCTGAAACCGGCACACTTGCAGGCTTACTGTTGGGAGGATTGACGGCACGATCGCCCACATCGGTCGCGATCGCTTTTTTCGGCAAACTGCTCTCTGTTTCGGGATGCCAGCTTGGGCGTTCAGCCAGTTGAGCATAGAGTGCCAAGGCCTGAGCCACGACCTGATCCATGTTGTAATACTTGTAAGTGGCAAGCCGTCCAACGAAGTGAACCTTGGGAGTGGCATCGGCTAAGGCTTTGTATTTTTTGTACAATTCAGCATTTTCAGGGCGTGGTACAGGATAGTAAGGATCACCCTCAGCTTGGGGATATTCGTAAACAATGCTCGTCTTGGGATGCTCTTGCCCAGTTAAGTATTTGAATTCGGTGACACGCGTGTAGAGATGTTCGTTGGGGTAGTTGATCACGGCTTGCGGCTGATGAACTTGTTCGTTTAACGTCTCATGTTTGAAATCGAGTGATCGATAGGGTAACTTGCCATAGCGATAGTCAAAGAAACCATCCACAGGTCCGGTGTAAATCATCTCTTGATAAGGAATGATATTTTGGATCTCGCGGTAATCGGTATTAAGCATGATTTTAATGTTGGGATGTGCCAACATCGTCTCAAACATGCGGGTGTAACCATGCAACGGCATGGATTGATAGGTGTCAGTGAAATAGCGATCGTCTCGATTGGTGCGAGTAGGAACGCGAGCCGTCACGGATTTATCTAATTCTGAGGGATCGATTCCCCATTGTTTCCGAGTGTAGTTGCGGAAAAACTTCTCATACAGTTCTCGCCCCACTTTGCTGACAACTACATCTTCAGAGGTGCGGATTTGTTCTTTAGGTTCAGCCACCGAAGCAAAAAAGTCGGTTAATTCAAAGAACGTTAGATTGAGTCCATATAGTTTATTAATCGTATCTAAATTAATTGGAATAGGCACAAGTTGACCATCTACACTAGCAAGCACTCGGTGTTCATAACGTCGCCACTCTGTAAAGCGCGACAAATATTCAAATACATCACGTGAATTGGTATGAAAAATATGAGGACCATATTTATGGATCAAAATACCGGATTCGTTGTAGTGATCATAGGCATTACCACCAATATGGTTCCGAGTATCTACAATCAATATTTTCTTGTTGCTCTGGGTTGCTAAACGCTCTGCCAAAACGCTGCCAGCGAATCCTGCACCGACGATTAAATAGTCGAACATGGGGTCATTCCTTGAAGTGAATAATTTAAACCGCTAACTTAGTGGTGGAATTCTTTGAAGCTTTAACATCGATCACCGCTTCGATTAATTCGTTCATCGCTTGCCAAGTGCGATCCCAGGAAGTTTGGGCTAGAAAGGTATCAACCTGATGTAACCACTCTGCCTGAGTTAGGTTGTGCTCTAGGGCTGTGGCGATCGCCGCTACAAACTCTGAAACTGTATCGGCAATTTGCACCAATCTTGCTTCACCATAGGGACGCACGACATCTCGGATCGATGTAGAAACAACGGGTTTTCCGGCTGCCAGATATTCGGGTGTTTTAGTTGGGCTAATGAAACGAGTAGATTCGTTGTGAGCAAAGGGTAGCAATGCCACATCCCAGCCAGCCAAATAACTTGGCAACTCCTGGTAAGATTTACTCCCCAAATAATGAATATTAGCGTGATTGGGCAGTGTGCTTGGAGCAATTTTGACCACTGGACCAATAATCACTAGATGCCAATCAGGTTTTGCCTTGGCAATTCCCTCCAATAGAGCTAAATCCATCCGTTCATCAACCACACCGTAGAATCCGAGTCGAGGATGAGGAATTGCCGCTTGATCGGATGGTTCTTCTGTTAATTTTCTGGCTTGGGCAAAGTGGGCTGCGTCAATGCTACTGGGAAAAGCATGAACCTGTGAATGCTGATGTTGCTTTGCCTCATAGAGACTGCGTCCACCGGTAAATACTAAATCAGCCAGCTTAAATAAATGCGCTTCTCGCGCTTGGATCTGTGGGTGTGCCCCCTGAAAAGCCGATAGCTCATCCATGCAGTCATACACTATTGCCGATGCTTGTGCCGCGAGATGATGTGTGAACGGCAGTACCATCGGTGTATAGTACCAGAGAATAGGAAACTGAATTTGCGCCTCAGCAAACAGGCAATCCAACAAATGTTTTTGTAGAACGATCGCGTCTTCTTCACTAATATTCTGAGGTAAATACGGCACTGCGATCCAAATGCCACCCTCACGCCTGCTCAGCTCTAGCCACCAGGAATCATCTGGACTGGCGATCGGCTCCTCTACAACAAAAACTCGGCGCATCTGAGCGCAACGGCTCAATAAATGCTGGGGACGCTGATAGACAAAATCCCATCGTAGATGAGAAAAACAAATGAGATCGGGAGCAGATGAAACCACGCCTAACTCTGGAACATCAGTCCACTTTAACCGAGTTGATGCATTTTCCTCTGTACAAGTTTGCTGTTGAAACCGATTATCCAATATGCCTATCTCCAATTCATTGGCTTGAGATTTATGCCCTTGAGTAGTCTTCTCAAAAGGATAGCTACCTAGAGTATGAAACCCATAGTTTGTAGACATTTTGACCCTGTAATGAGTGAATTTAGAGCGTGAATTAGAAGCTAAATACTCAGTCTTTTAGATGAAAGATGAGATTACACGAGTTCTCTAAACAAAGTTATGCCTAAAAGTAACCTGCTTGATCGATAAAATCGATAAATACACATATTTGTTACCAGGGCACATAGAATCCTATCGTTTAATGATGGAACTTCTTAAAAAATAATTGCTTCAATCTACTTTAGTCATCTTTCAGAAGTAAAGAACTGCTTTGCTATGGGTATGAGTTTATGTTAAGCAAATATGTTCGGAATGATGCTTAAACACTTTAGAATGAGTGCTTCTCTACTCCTTGTCTTTAAGAAATTAACAAATTTAGCTCTATAGAAAGATACATAGACTTTATAATTTCGTTTTGTGTAAGTAGATGATCATAAATCAACATGGCTTTTCGTAGGCTAGGTTAGCGATCGCGTAACCCATTCTGTCAAAGGATTTGATGCGTTACGGTTACGCCTAACCCATCCTATGTTTAATTTGGGCTACCTACTTATTGGTCTTCTTAAGAAGGTTAGATTATGTGCTCAAGCACGTCAAACCTGGTGAATGAGTTATGGATTTTGTCCAAACTCAGGATTATCCGCTAATTCACATCCGTGGTTGAAAGAGCGGTTGAACCTCTCGCGGCTTTCAGCAACCCATCTCACAGTTAAAACTACAGAATCTGCCTCAGCCCACCAGGAATGGGAAACTTCCGGTAACCACAGTACATAATCTCCTAGATCTGCCAGTAGCACTTCTCTATCTGGAAACTGAAGCCAGAAGCGTCCGCTAATCAAGACTGAAAGGGTTGCTGAGTCCGAGGGACCTGCCCATTGAGCGCGACGATCGCCAGCAACATGGATCCCCCACTTCACTTCCAGCGCTGAAGTAGAGCGAGGATCGTCGGTAGGGGTGATGAACTCTCCCACAAACCAGCCTCGTCGTTCGGCTGCATCAATTGCCGCGTTACCAGTAATCACATGAGATTGCATCACAAATTGCACCACGAATTGATGCTTGCGTTAATCCTCAAGTACTACATCATTTGCTGTGTCCAGGTAGGACCCTGACAACGCGGACCTGCTGTTGTCCAGACCAGTCGATCGATACACATCCGACGTGCTTTCATTTCCATGTCCCAAGCGTGATAGACGATATAGTCTTGCCCAGCAGGACTGATTGCGATCGAATTATGACCCGGACCGAGTATTTTACCTGGACTTGATCGCAATACTCGCGGTCCCAATTCGTTGCCATCGTCGGAGTAAGGTCCCATCACCTGGTCGGCAATGCCATAATCAACGCCATAACTGGCGGTTTCCCATCGTCCACCGCTGTAAAAACAGTAGTAGCGATGCTGATATTTGCGGACGCAGGGACCTTCCAAGGTATGCCAATCATAAACACTACCATACATAGGTCGATCGGCTAAAAATCGTTGCCAATCATGACGGGCACGTAAAACAACCTTTGCGTCTCCGGCTAATTGCGTCATCGTCAGCAGGCGATCGACGACTAGCGCAGTTCCTGCCCGTACCCCATTCTCGGTGTCTAAAAAATCCTGAGCATAGAAGAGATACCACTGTCCGTCATCATCCTGAAACGGGCTGGGGTCGATCGCAAAGGCACAGTTTTTAGGGTCAACTAGGGATTGCCCTGCATCTTGATAAGGTCCGAGCGGATCGGAACTGGTAGCAACTCGCAACTGATGATTTTTATCCCCATGCCCAACCGAGTAGTAAAGGTAAAAAATCCCATTAGAGTAGGCAATTTCCGGTGCCCAAAAATTATCTCCCCACGCCGGATTGGGACGTTGCAAAGCGTTTCCGGCAAATTGCCAGTTTACCAAGTCATTTGATTGCAGCAGGGGAAAGACGCGCTGTTGGTGAATCTCATCTACCTGTCCTGTGGCTTCTGCGGGACCTGTGCCGATCGCATAATAAGTATCTTGGTGTTGCCACACAAAGGGATCGGCAAAATATTCTGGGTAAACTGGATTAGTATATGTGCTCATGACAGCGTTAGGATTTTACCCAGCTTGTCCAGGATGAATATACATCTTCTTCAACAATGCCCCGTCTACCAGAAGTGAGCGCCTGATCCACTAATACTTTCAGGGTTGTCGTATACCCCTCCTTAAGAATTTGATGCCCATACCCAATGACTTTACCAATGTTTCCTGTGTTCTGATTGAGGACGTATTCGCCGACGTTAAACATAATCTTCACGGTTTAGCTGAGATATAACTGTTAGAACGTTTAGGAGGTTGCTGAGCAAGAGATTATCCCTGTACAGATGCCAGCGGCAAACTTCTACATCCCTACAATTTGCGGGTATTAACTTGTTTGGATATTGCTTTAGAGGATAGTCAATATCCTGAGCTCTTAAACTTCCTCATCATCGCTGATCCTGGGAGTGATGGTCTTCATACCTACAGCTCGTCTCATCTGCACTTTAGAGCTATTTTGATATTAAGTTTGTTGGTATTCTACAAAGCTACGAATTGCAATAATCTTCGTTTGAATGATTTTAAGTTAATACAGCAGCAAGTTTATGAAATTTTTACTACAAAATACTTTGCACAAACTTGCTGCTGTATTGGTGAATGAACTCTAATATTCGAAGTCGATATACGTTTCAACTCCATTTTCAGGGAGGCGATCGACAATATTGCAGCGAAGCATCTGTTGCAGTTGGGCTGGCAAGCTCTTGTAATAATCGCGTGGTAGGGTTAAATCGACGATGTGAGTATGGAGCCAGTGCATGACGTAACCCATCACAATCATAGGTCGCGGTTGGGGAGTGCAATTCGGAGTGCCACGATGCAACGCTAGGGGCGATCGAATCATCACATCTCCGGGCTGCATGTAAAACTGCTCCATTGAAATTTCACCTGCCTGCACTTTAACTAATGCTTCTTCCCGAGGCATCACATGGGTTCCCCGTGCCATCTCAAACGGACCATTATCAGCGTTGACTTCGACTAAGGGAAAATTTACGGCTAGGGCGTAAAGTGGCGTTACGATCTGGTCAGAAAACAGGGGGCGAAAATCACGATGAATTTCTTGATACTCAGATCCCTGCATTGGAATATCTGCCGCTAATTGCACCAGTTTATACTCCTGGTAAAAGACGCGATCGAGCACCCCTAGAATGGTGGAATTGGCAAATACCGTAGGGTCGGCAAAGGGAGTGACCCAGGGTAAGGTAACATAACCACGAGCTTTTCCTCTGGGAGCTACTCCGCCCGATCGCTGTTGCCGCTCTGCCAATAAGGCATTAAAGGCAATTGCCCATGCTGCAATCAACTGCCGGTCAAATAATCCGCGAATAATACAAATTCCATCTCGATTCAGATCGGCAGCTAACTGATCTAAATCTGTTGTACTCAGGCTGGCTGGATTAATGCTTTGAACCATTTTGCTGTCTGCTTAACTTTGGGGCTAACGCTTGCTTCTTGGCTGGTTGGCTGATAAAGCGAAATGTCACCCTCTATATGATCCCTATTCTCCCCATCGCTACAAGCGGAATAGCACTAGGACACTCAATTCTTCAAAAATCTCAATTTCTTCCTATCCGTAGCTTTGTGGCTTCAGTAGCTAGAGCCGATGCCCCCGCTGGTGTGAATCAATCCGCACAGGCTTTAATAAGATGAATCACAATTCATTTGTGCCTGGTTTTGAAATGACAGCTAAGGGGGCTAGATTGTATTCATGCCTACATGGCAGACTAATTAATCTTCAACTAATTAAAATATGTCCCAGGTAGCCCATGTTGTTGTACTGGTTAAGCACTGTTTCAGCGATCGCGTTCCCTGCTCCTACCTGAACTAACGCCACACAGGCACCGCCAAATCCGGCTCCGGTTAAGCGAGCCCCAAACACACCAGGGGTCTTTTGCAAGAGGTTGACTAATGTATCTAAAGCGGGAACCGAAACTTCGTAGTTATCTCGCAGGCTGGTATGGGAGGCATTCATTAACTTACCAAATTCTGGCGCTGTAACGCCCTTTAAGACCTGCAATACTCGATTATTTTCAGTAATCACATGACGGGCACGTTTGCTCAGTGGCTCGGGTAGGGAATTTGCGGTTTCAGGATCACTAACATCCCGCAATGCTTTCACACCAAGTTGCTGTGCTGCTGATTCACATTCCGCCCGCCGCTGATTGTAACCACTGCTCGCCAGCGATCGCGTGACGCCGCTATCAATCACCACAATTTCGGCGCCGGTTGGAAAGGGGAGAATCTGGCGATCGAGGGTACGCGTATCGAGAAACAGCATATGTTCGGTATCAGCAAGGCTACAAGCCATTTGATCCAAAATGCCGCAGCTCACACCAGCGTATTGAATCTCCGCCTGTTGTCCCAGTTGAGCAACTTTTACATCATCTAAATCGAGCTGAAGCAGCGATCGCAATCCCCGTAATGTTGCCACTTCCAAGGCGGCACTACTGGATAAACCAGCCCCGATCGGCACGGAAGATGTCACCAATAAATTCACAGGAGGAATAATATATCCTGTTTGTTCTAATACTCGAATGCAACCATTAATGTAACTGGCAAAGCCTTGAGGAATTGATTCAGTCGGATGCACTGCGATCAATTCGGCTAATTCAACCGAGTAAAAATGATGATATTGGTCGGGGCTATATCCGATATAGACCGTTGTTTGTTGAGGAATCGCTGTGGGTAACACAAAACCATCATTGTAGTCTGTGTGTTCGCCTAATAAATTAACTCGTCCAGGCGCACTGGCTTGCACATCGGGAACAGTGTGAAAAATCTGCTGAAAATCCATCGTTACCGCTCCAAGGGGACAGCACGCAGCCGCCCGGCAATTTCTGTATAGGGAAACTGGCGATCCAGACTTAGATTTTCCAGGCTATGATCTGGATTTACCACAAAGGTGTCTTCGATCTTGGCTCCCGGAATACTGGGATTCCAGGCAATCACCATATGGGCAGCGAGGCGATCGCTCGTTTCTGGAGTGGCTACAACTTCGCGGGCGCCGTAGCCAGCTGTTCCACCCTGGTGATGCTCCCGAATGGCGTTGGGGTAGCCCTGCTGCGCATAGGCCGTTGCCAGAGCGGTGTAGATCGCATTCAACGGAGTGTTTACCTGGGAGTGATTGAGCGCCACTGCCTCAATTTCAGCAATGGTACGATGTCGCTGTTGATCTGCATTGGATAAACCACCAAAGCATACGAAGCGGGTCAGACTGACGATCAGCCCAGATCCCCGCGCACAAAACACCAGCATGGCCTGTCGTCCCAGGATTTCTCCACTTGGCAAAGGATGACGGTAGAGCGGTAAACGACGATCGCCAGCGGCTAACGTCAGGGCTGGATGTAACCCTCTTGCCCACAAGGCAGCTGCTCCAGCTCCAGCCAGTTGGTATTCGCTCCAGGTTGGTTGGGCTTGCGTTAGCACCTCAGTCATGGCTTCACTGGCTAACTGCCCCACTTGGCGATAACGTTCCAGTTCACTGGGCAGCAGCACTCGTCGAGCGTGAATCAGGGATGCTGGCAGAGCAGATTCGCTGACCGTGGGACGATCGCTCAAAACTTTGCCGCCGCTTGTGACCTCCCGCACGAAAGCCTCCCGTTTAGCACTCTCTGCCCAGGGATTAATCGAGAGTGAATAAGGATTACCTTCCTGGGGTAGTTGTTCGTCTGTGAGCCGCTGGGCTTCAATCTCATCAGTGAGGATCCAGGCATCGGTTGCGGTTACCAGCACTTCCGCCACGCCAGTTTCAGCCGCCAGCAGAACTGTGTTAGACCCCCCTGCGGTTGCCCAGGCAAACCAATCTGTTCCGCGTAAGCGAACCCCTGCCGCCTCGCTTTCTAACAGTGACCGCCGGATTAAGTTCAGTTTGTGCTTAATTTCTTTAGATGCGTTCATAAATGCACCGGACTGGCAAGATTAACGGCGATCGCCTGTAATTCTTTGGCTTTTTCCTCTGGCAAGGCATCATTGGCAAACATACCAGCCGCCAGTTCGGTTCCCGCCAGGTACTTCAGCTTATCGGATGTGCGATAGGGGGGATAAAACTGCGCGTGGAGATGCCATTCAGGATGCGGTTCGCCGTTTATAGGCGCTTGGAACCAAGCCATCAGGTAAGGAAACGGACGGTTCCACAAGCCGTCGTATTTCAGCGTTACGGTTTTCAGTGCCCTGGCTAATCCACCTCGCTGCTCTGCCGTCAAATCCAAAAATGTGGCGACAGGCTGAATCGGGGCAATCCAAACTTCGTAGGGGTAGCGGGCACACACCGGCACAAAGGCGATCGCCCATTCATCCTGATACAAAATTCGTTGATTATCGGCAATTTCTTGCTGAATTAAATCTTGTAACAGTCCCCGTTGTTGCTGTTGATAATAGTCCAGCTGACACATTCCCATACGGGCGGGAACGGGGGGCACGAAGGGGTAAGCGTAAATTTGCCCATGCGGATGGTGCAATGTTACCCCAACCTCGACCCCCTTATTTTCAAACGGCAGGACGTACTGGATTTGGGGATGTTGACTGATAACGTGGGTGCGATCGCCCCAGACTTGAAATAGCAACTCCAAATGATCCAACGGCAACGAACTTAATGCCGCCTGTGGGTCTTGGGTAAATACCACCACCTCACAGGCTCCGTTTGCGGGAACGGTATCCACGATCGCGGGGGGAGCCTCCGTCACGGACGGAATTAATGACGGAAACCGATTGTCGAATACCGCTATATCATAGTTGCCCTGAGGCAATTCAGTTGGGAACTGCGGGTCTTTGGTGGGAGCCAGCGGATTGTACTCTGGCGGCGGCATAAATGTCCGTGCTTGACGGTGACTGGCATAAGCCACCCACTCACCCCGAAGGGGATGCCAGCGCAGGTGAGGGTTGGCTCGAACTGGATCGTGGCTGGGACTAGGAGCAACGATCCCCGCCGCAATGGGGTGTCGGCTGTACAGGGTAAGATTGCGTCCGTCCGGCTTTAAGAGTGTCTGAGAATACATGTTCCATCTGTGCCCACGCGATCTTTACCGATTCTAGAAGCATAGTCTGGTCGTCCTCAGTGTTGCCCCTGCCCAAAGTGGCAGATGCGATCGCTTCGAGCGAAAACTTGGGTGTGCGATCGATATACAACAAGCCGTTCGCTTCCTGGAAGGTGTCCGTTAACTGCGTATAACAGAAGCCACTAAACATCTCTACCCGATTCACCGTTTGTAACAAAGCGGTGTATTGCAGTTGAAACTCGGAAACGTTGTTGGAACGGGCATACCCCCAGGTATGCGTAGATTCTTCGGGTTTCGTGTAGGCAATGCCACCAAACTCAGTCAGCATAATTGGTTGCCCCTGATGCGGGTAGCCATCGAGGGTTAACACCCGTCCACCGGGACGCTGGCGATCGAGCAAATCAGACAGCTTCACTTCCGGTCCATACCGCTTTGCCAAACTGTGGGGTTTGGTGTCGTAGTCGTGAATCGCCAAAATATCCGTTGCTGTACTTTCCCAGCCATCGTTACCAATGACAGGTCGGGTGGGATCCAGCGTTTTTGTCAGGTGATAAAGGGCTTGAACACAGTGCTGGTGGGCTGGAGTTGCCGTGAGGTCAGGCACACCCCAGGATTCGTTGAAGGGCACCCAAACTACCACACAGGGATGGCTGGCATCGCGCTCGATCACCTCAGTCCATTCTTTGGTCAGCCGTTCTACAGCTTTCGGCGTGAAGCGGTAGGCACTGGGCATTTCTTCCCATACCATCAGCCCCAAGACATCAGCCCAATATAAAAAGCGTGGGTCTTCAATCTTCTGGTGTTTCCGTACCCCGTTGAAGCCCATTTGCTTCACCAGTTCCACATCCCGCCGCAGCGCTTCATCCGAAGGAGCCGTCATGAGTGTGTCTTCCCAGTAGCCCTGATCAAGGACGAGGCGCAGGTAGTAGGGTTGCCCATTGAGCATGAAGCGATCGCGCTGGATACTGACCGTCCGCATCGCCGTATAAGATTTCACCTCATCGATTAACTGTCCCTGACACCAGAGTTCAACCTGAGCGTCGATCAGAGTTGGCTTTTCAGGACTCCACAGCAACTCATTCCGGTAGTCATCAATACCAGGGTCGGACAACGCAATCCGCCGATGAATCTCTCCATTTAGAACTTCATACGTATCGTTCACCAGCAGTTGGTTACCAACCGTCAGCCGCACCTTCAGCTGCATATTGGTTTGGCACTTCCCGGCTACAAATCCTTCGAAGCCAATTTCCCACCGTTCAAAATGGGGTGTCCATTTGAGGCGATCGATGTAGGTCTGCGGCACTTGCTCTAGCCAGACAGTTTGCCAAATCCCACTGGTGCGGGGATACCAGATGCTATGTGGTTCCAACTGCCAGTCTTGCTTCCCTCTCGGTTTTGCCAGATCGTAGGGGTCATCTTCTGCCCAAACAGTCACGGTCTGACATCCCTCTGGACGCAAAACGGAGGTAATATCCATTGAGAAAGGAGTGTGCCCCCCTTCATGGTCGATCATGAATTGTCCGTTCACCCAAACCCGCGCTCGATAATCAACCGCGCCAAAGTGTAGCAATACACGGTTGTGGCTGGGTAGAACTTCAAACTCCCGTTCGTACCAGCAGTTGGGATGGAATCCCGTATCCTGAATCCCACTTCGGATAGATTCAGGAGCAAAGGGAACTTCGATACACTCATTCCAACTTAAAACGTCAGTAGGTCTTATATACTGCCCTTCATCGTCATAAGTGAACTTCCATGTGCCATTCAAGGAAGTCCATTGGGAGCGCTGTAATTGGGGGCGAGGATAAGCTAATTGAAGCTGTGAACTGGTCGTAGCTAAACTGTAGGAATCTCGTTCTACAAAGCTTTTACCGAAGGATTTCATTGGGAACTCAAACCAAACTGTATCTTTACTAGGATGCCCAGTCTCTGCATCCTATAGATCTATTTTCGCAGTTGTTTATTAAATTGACAGTCCTTATCCAGCCTCTTTTTTTGTGGCAACAAGATAACTAAAGGCAGGATGGGATATTGGCTCGACTGGGCTGCGAGCTGTGAGGGTAAGGTAAAAAAGATGCTCAGTAAGTGATGGATATAGCCCTGTAATGACAATCGCCTGCTCAAAACATAGTTTCAAACAGACATTGTTCTAAATTCCTTTTATTGCAACGGCTACTGCATGTAGCAAATTAGATAATAATGATGCAGCGTAATTGTAAAACTTAATGATCTACTAGACTGAAGAGAATTTGGTAGCCATGAATGCGGATTGACGGTAGTATAATCTGTTTTTATCAAAGGTTTATCTTAGGAAAATCCTCAAACAACCACCCCAACAATTTTTTAATTAAATAAGCTTATAACTCATTTGTCTCCATTGTTCAAAATGCTGATGATAGCTGAGTTGACTAGATCCGTATTTGATAATACACAAAAACTTTGTACTATCATTACCCTATTGCTGGAAGTTGCCGCAATTTACCCATTGCTAAATTGTTGATTAGCAAGGATATAAGAGGTTGAATTCGCTATTTGCTTCGGGAATCGCAGTAATCTGAAATGTAAACAATTAATATTTTCGTAATGTTGATGATGTCCTATTTTAATGATGTTTAGGTAGGTATATAATCTCACAGAGCTTATTGTTAGTTCTTAATTTCCTGTTTACTTTAATATCGAACAACTGAGTGGCTAATGAACTCTAACCAACTGATTCGACAATACGCAGCAGGTGAACGAAATTTTAGGGAACTTAATTTGGCTGAAGCAGGGTTAAGCCATACCAGTTTTGCCCAAGCCGATTTATCCAATAGCAATTTAAGTCGGGCAAATCTCAGTCGTTCTGATCTTAGAAGCGCAAATTTGAGTCAGACAAATTTACATGGAGCAGACCTTTGCTATGCAAACTTAAGTGATGCTGATTTAACTGGAGCTGATTTAAGAGGGGCGTTTCTACTGAGAGCAAATCTTAGTGGGGCAAAACTCGATCGAGCAGACCTCCGTTGGGCAGCTTTGACTGATGCTACTCCTTCAGATCTTGATCTCAGCCAAGCTCATCTCAACCGAACGATTCTGCCCGGAGGGTATGCTTCTAACGGTTAAGTAGATGTAGACATTCACATTGCCCTCACCCAAATTCCTGTGCTGTTTTGCTAATGGGCATTCGTGTGGTTACGCAATGCCTGGGTGCGTTGCTGTTAGCCTTCAATTTCTATCAAGGATGTTTTCAGTCAAAAGTTGAGTTTCTTGATTGGTAGCTTCTAACTCTGGTTGTGTGGTTTCACAGGTTGCAGATACTTGTTTTAACTCGGCAGTTATGTGCTCCAGCTGGTTTGTGAGCTGCTGGTAATCCGTTTTATCCAGAAATGTGAGCGTGATTCCCCTAAATTGCTTTGTAGCATCAAAGACTGGAGCGATCGCAACATCAAAATATCTTGTGGTTTCTGCCGTGACCCACTCAACGTCCTTCAAAATCGTAGAATGGCGCTGGCAAAGCAGGCTATCAATTGAAGTGTATGGCTTAAGTAGTTCTCCGAGTTTCAGGTCTTGAACGGGACGTTTCCAATCATCAAGGGTGAGACCAAATATCAGAGTTGCCTGTTCATTAGCTTCAGCCATGTAACCCCGATCGTCGATCGCAACTTGGGCAACCGGGCTGCTCTCAAAAGCAGTTTGCCAAAAGTAATTTTGGGAGATAGGTGGCTCGATCGCTTGCTTTTGATGATGTTGAGAGGAAATAGAGCCATGATCTTCGCAGTATGGATCTATGCTCTTGGTATAGATTCGATGCTGTATATCAACTGAGCTAAAAAATTCCTTGCGGTGCATCAATGCTTCTGCTTGCCCCAGGAAGAGAAAGCCTGTGTTTCCCAGAGCCTGATGAAATCGATCAAGGATAGAGGCTTGAGCTTCTCCGGTGAAGTACATCAACACATTACGGCATATCAGTAAGTCAATTGTGCTAACAGGAGCAGGCTGCATCACATTATGCGGCTGAAACTGAACCAAGCAACGTAGGTCTGGATAAAAAACGTAGCCCTGTTCCGTTTTCTGAAAGTACTTTTCCAGCAGTTCAGCAGAAATGCCGATAATTTCTAGATCGCTATAAATTGCTGTTTGTGCCTGCTGGAGAGCCGCTTCATCAGCATCGGTTGCATAACATTGGATGTGCTGTTGGCAAAACTCTATGCCTAAAACTTCCGACATTAAAATCAGGAAACTATAAATTTCTTGTCCTGTAGAACAGCCTGCACTCCAAACTCGAATCGGTGCATTAGCGGGTTTGTTGGCAATGAGTTCAGGAACAATTTCAGTTGCTAAATAAATCCAAGCCTCTCGATCGCGAAAAAAGCCTGTGAAGTTAATCAGAACATCCTGTAGAAGCATATTTGATTCTTCTACATGGCACTGTAAGTAGTGGAGATAGTTTTGATAGCTCTCTATGCCAACTCTTTGCATTCGATGCTCAAATCGTCGCATTAACGTTGAGCGCTTATAGCCTGTTAAGTCACATTCTCGATTGTGTTTAAGATAATTGAGTAATGCTTCAAACTCTGGACTGGAATTAGGAAGAGGCATAAAAGTGTTTAGCAATTAGGGGCAAGCATTTAATTTAATGAACCGTTATGAGTTGTTAATTTCGACCTGTAACAGCGGTAGTCTGACCAGGAATGTTGCCCCTTGCCCGATCCCTACACTTTGAGCCTGAATAGTTCCCTGGTGAAGCTCGACAATGTGGTGGGCGATCGCCAATCCTAATCCTAGCCCCTTGCCTGAACTGGTTTCTCCTGCTTGCCAGAACTGCTCAAACACATGAGGAAGGAGGTCAGGGGCGATGCCTACACCTGTATCGGTCACACGGATTTCGGCGTAATTATCCAGAGAAGGTGAGGAAGCCATTGCTCCCCCATCTCCCTGATCTCCCCCATCTGCTCTGCCCCCTGCTGTTATTAGACTGACGTTGATATTGCCACCTTCTGATGTGAATTTAATGGCGTTCGTGAGCAGGTTACAGACGACTTGCTGAAGCCGCTCTTGATCGCCCATGACGACTGCCGTAGTGGTTGCTGTCCAAGTTAAATCAATCCCGGCTGCGGTGGCATCTTGAGTAACTGCTGCGATCGCTCTTTCAATCACAGATTCCAGTTTGGTCGGTTGCAGATGCAACCGTAATTTGCCTACGGTAATCCGCGATATATCTAGTAAGTCTCGCACTAATTTGGCTTGCATGGTTGCACTGTGCTCGATCGTGTCTAAGGCAGCGCTTAACATGGCTGGATGTGGCAGATTGGCACGGAGTAGGCGAGTCCAGCCTAAGATTGCGGCTAGGGGGGTGTTCAGTTCATGGGAAACGACGGAAAGCAGTTCATCCTTTCTGCGAATGGTGCTTCTGGCTTCGTGTAAGGCTTCTCCCCGCCAGGAGGATATCTGAAGATGGGTGTTCACGCGAGAGACTAGTTCTTGAGCTGAGAAAGGTTTGATCAGGTAATCGTCGGCTCCAGCATGTAGCCCTTCAGCGATCGCGGCTGCTCCTGCCCGAGCCGAAAGCAGGATTACCGGAATTTCGCGGGTACGAGGGTCAGCCCGTAAGGTTTGCAGTAAGCCGAAGCCATCGAGTCTCGGCATCATCACATCACTCAAGACCAGATCAGGAGGGTGCGTTTGGATGACTGCCAAGGCAGCAGTTCCGTCGGCAACCGCTTCGACGTGAACGTGTTGACGCAGAAGGCGGGTGAGATACTGGCGCATGTCGGTGTTGTCATCGACGATCAGAACGCGAGGTAGGGGAGATGAGGGGGAGCGGGACGATGAGGGAAATAAGGGAGATGGGGGTGATAAGGGAGATGAGGAGGATAGGGGGGATGAGGGAGGTATTACTTCCCTATCTTCCCGACCGTCTCCTTCTTCAGGTAGCCATTGCTCTGCCTCTTGCCCATAGAGCTTGGCATTCAATGTGGTAGATGGGAGGGTGCGAGTTGCCTGAATGCGTTCAGTAGGCAGGTGAGCTGTTCCCAAGGGGAGGGTGATGGTAAAGCAGGTTCCCTGCCCTAAGGTGCTGCTGACCGCGATCGTACCTCCTTGCAATTGCACCAATTCATGCACCAGAGCCAAACCAATGCCTGAGCCTTCATAGGTTCGGGCTTGTGACTCTCGGATTTGATAAAACCGCTCAAATAAGTGGGGTAAGTGTTCGGCGGCAATTCCAGTTCCGGTGTCGCGAATTTGAAGAATGACGTGGGGGTGAGGGGATGTGGGGGTGAGGAGGTGAGGGGGGCGATGGGACGTTTCAAGCTCAAAAGGCAAAATTTCAGGGTTAGAGGTGGAAGCGTTGAGGTCGGAGGTCGAAGGTTGAAGTTCAAAGCTTGACGATTTGAGTTCGGAGGTCAAAGTTTGCAGCTTTAAGCTGGACGTTTTGACTTCAGAGGTGAAAGTTTCAAGTTCGGAAGTGGAAGTTTTGACTTCAGATGTGGAAGTTTTAAGCTCGGAGGTAAAAGTTTTGACTTCAGAGCTTGAATGTTGACGTTCTGAAGTCAAATCATGAGAATTTACAGTCGAAGCTTGAGGATGTGGGCTGGATTCTACGCTCAAAGACACCATGATTTCTCCAGCAAAAGTGAATTTGCAGGCGTTGGAGAGCAGATTGAGAATAATTTTCTCCCACATCCCTCGATCGATATAAACCGGTTCGGGTAACGGTGGGCAATCGACGATTAGTTGGAGTCCTGCTTGCTCGATCGCAGAGCGAAACACACTGGCGAGTTCTGCGGTATATGCAGCTAGATCAGTCGGTTCATACACCGCTTCCAGTCGTCCGGCTTCAATGCGGGAGAAGTCAAGCAGGGTATTGACCAGTTTCAGTAAGCGGAGATTGTTGCGGTAAACGAGTTGGAGATTTTCTCTTAAGAGAGGTAGGCAGGGTGGAGAAGGTGAGGAAGGTGAGGCGGATGGGGCAGTAATCAGGGGGTCTCCCCTATCTCCCTCATCTCCTCCATCTCCCCCATCTCTTTCCAAACTCCTCAACGCATCTTGTAGCGGAGCCAATGATAGCGTCAGCGGTGTGCGGAATTCATGGCTGACGTTACTGAAGAACGTTGTTTTAGAACGATCGAGGTCTGCCAGAGTCTCGGCGCGTTGGCGTTCTTGTTCACGGGCAGCTTGTTCTCGAATCAGTTGGATTTGATTGGCTTCAGCCTGTTTGCGATCGTTGATATTGCGGAAGACGATCGTCACTTGCCGATCTTGGGGATTGCCGTAAGGAACTGCATTCACTTCAAACCAGGTCTTGAGATAGTCCTGCCACCCTTCAAAGTGAACCGGGGCGTTGGTGACTAGAGCCTGGTGATAGTGCTCAAACCAACCTGCCTCAATCGACGGGATTAGTTCTTTCAACGTTTTGCCCACGGCTTGAAGCAATCCGGTTTGGGTCTCAAACGAGGGACTGACTTCTAAGAAGCGGGAATCGATCGGTCTATCGTCATCGTCATACAGCACTTGGAGCAGTGCGAAGCCATCGTAGATCGACTCAAACAGCGATCGATATTTGGCTTCCGATGTGCGTAAACGCTGTTCGGCTTTCGCGCGTTCTACCGCTGCCCAGATCCGTTCAGCAGTTTCTATTGCCAGTTCTACTTCCAGATCATTCCAGTCTCTAGGCGTGTCTTGAACCAGACACAGCACACCCACTGGCTGACCATCTTTGATCACAGGCACATCAATATACGAAATGACCTGCAACTGAATACAAAGCTGCCTAAGATCTTCGTCCACCGTATCAGTGGTAGACACATCCTGAACCACAAACGGATGCCCTGCTTCTATGACAGATTGCAAGATGGCAAAGCTGCTCAGCGGATACACCCCAGCCACCGAAGGCAAATCTTCACGGGCAGCGTCTCGCCGAATAATGGCATTGCCATCCTCAATTTCGCAGTAGTAGCATCGGTCTGACCCAAAATGAGCCATCGCGGTTCGGGTGACCGCCTCCTGAATCTCAACTGGATTGGCAAGGCATCGCAAGGCATCACTTAATTTAAGGAGGTAGTTCTGTTGTTCTTCGCGGCGTTGGCGTTCGTCTTCGCTACGCTTGCGCTCAGTGATGTCAAATGATACGGCAAGCACTGCATAAACGTCACCATCAGGCGATCGTAGCGGTGTTCCGCGTGTCACATACCAGTGATTGTGAGCATTGTGCTCTGTTTCAAATGGCTTGCCAGCCAGCGCCCGCCGGTAATGCCCCTCGTACTGCGTGGCGAGTTCAGGTGGTAGCACCTCAAAAATGGTTTGTCCGACAAAATCTTCAGGTTTGAATCCGGCAGCAGACAAGGCTTCTCCTTGAGCCAGCACATAGTGCAAATCGCGATCGACGACAAACACTGCTCCACCCGGCAAATTCTCAATCAGAGCAGGTAAAAGTCCGTTGCCTTCCTGTAAGGCTTGCAGGGCTTCACTCATCGGCTGAGAGGCGTTTGGGCTAATGTTTGGTTTGAATTGCATGGAGCTTATGGCACTGGTGGAGTCAGATTCGGGTTGAGGTCTGCATTGACTAAGGGTAATCGAACCGTAAATGTTGCGCCTTCCCCCTCTCCGGCGCTGGCAGCTTCGATCGTCCCTTGGTGTAATTCGACTAAGAGACGAACAATTGCTAAGCCAATGCCTACACCTCCGGGGGAATGACGGCTGGGTACTTCTGCTTGAGTGAAGCGATCGAACACATAGGGGAGAAAGTCAGGACGGATGCCAATGCCTGTGTCAGTCACACGGATTTCGATGGATGAAGGTGGGGAGGATGGAGCAGGTGAGGAGGATGAGGATAAGGCAGTCAGCCCTACTTCTCCCTGCTCTCCCCGATCTCCCTCAGGCTCCAATCTCGCGGGGTGCAAAGATAGTCCAACCGTAACTTGTCCCCCCGGTGGGGTAAATTTGATGGCATTGTCTAGCAGATTGGTCAGAATTTGTTTGAGGCGATCGCCGTCTGCAATCACATTCCGCTGTGGCACATGCGATAGTGTCTCAATCAATTGAATCTGCTTGGCTGCTGCCGCTGCCTGAAATTGGGCAGTTACGCTGCGGAGTAGCGGAGCCAGCTCAACGAATTGCGACTTTAACTGCACCTTGCCAGAGAGCAGACTCGAAACATCCAGCAAATCCCTGATTAGTTTGGCTTCTATCGTCGCATTGCGCTCGATCGTGGCGAGTGCCTGCGCTGTTGTATCCGCATCGAAGGAGCGGGTTTGCAATAACCGAACCCATCCGAGGATTAATGCCAGCGGTGCTTGCAACTCATGGGTAACAGTCAGGAGAAAATTCGTTTTGAACTGACTTGCCGATCGTGCCTGCCGCAGCAAGGTTAATTGCAGATGGGTTTCCACCCGTGCCATCAGTTCCCGCGCTGAGATGGGTTTGACTAAGTAATCATCGGCTCCTGTTTCTAATCCAGCGATCGTGGCGGCTTCTCCCGCTCGGGCGGATAGCAAAATGACGGGAATACTTCTGGTTTGAGGGTCAGCCCGCAGCGCTTGCAGCAGTTGCAGCCCGTCCATCTCGGGCATCATGATATCGGTGAGTACCAAATCAGGTGGATGGTGTTGGATTTGGGTGAGGGCGATCGCGCCGTTGGCAGCGGTGTCTACCTGCCATCGTTCTTCTAACAATCGCTTCAGGTAGGCGCGCATATCAGCATTGTCATCTACTAAAAGAATGCGCGCAGTCTTAAAACCTGGAGCCTGGAGGTGAGAGCTACCAGGGCGAGGCTGTGAGCTGTGAGCTTGCATGTCTGAGTTTAGCTCTTGAGTCTCCCAGCTTGGCTCAGATAGCCATCCCCAGGCTTCCTCTAGATAAGCATTGGCTCCTGTTGCTGCCGAGGAGAGGGGTGGGTTTGGTAAACTCCCCTCCCCTTGCCCAGACGTCGCTTGACTCAACCTGCCCGGACGAAGTGAGCTAATTTGGTCTGGGGGAAGATGAGCAGACCCGGTGGGAATCGATACCTGAAAGCAACTGCCTTCTCCTTCAAGGCTGCTGACTTGAATCGTGCCACCATGCAGTTTGACTAACTCCTGCACCAGAGATAAACCAATCCCCGATCCTTCAAAGCTTCGCCCTGGCGCTCTTTTTACCTGATAGAACCGTTCAAATAAATGAGGCAGTTCTGCGGCAGCAATGCCGATGCCCGTGTCGCTGACTTCGAGCGTAATGTGTGGAGAGGATGGGGAAGGTAAGGAGGATGGGGAGGGTAAGGAAGATGTAGCAGGAATTTTCTCCTGATCTCCCTGATCTCCTTCATCTCTCCACCGTAAACTCACTCGAATCTCGCCCGAAAACGTAAACTTAAACGCGTTTGAGAGCAAATTGAGCACAATCTTTTCCCACATCGAGCGATCGACATAGACCAACTCTGGTAGCGGTGGGCAATCAATCACTAGTTGCAAGCCTGCCTGCACACTCGCTGAGTCAAATGAACTTGCCAATTCTGTGGTTAAGGTAGCTAGATCGGTCGGCTCATACACGGCTTGAATGTGACCCGCTTGGATGCGGGAAACATCCAGTAGCGTATTGACGAGTTTCAGTAGCCTCATCGCGTTTCGATGGGCCAGTTCTAGGTGCGATCGTTGTGCCGAACTGGGAGGATGTGCCGAATCGCTCAAGGTATCTTGAATCGAACTCAGCAACAAGGTTAGGGGAGTGCGAAACTCATGACTCACATTGCTAAAAAATGCTTGCATGGCGGCTTGAGCCTGGATGCGATCGGCTTCAGCGCGCTTTCGTTTCGTGATATCAGTAAACAGGACCGCGACGCGGCAGTTGTTTGGATCGCCTAGCCGAAAGATGTTGAGGTCGAAGATTCGGTTGAGGATAGGCTCTGTTATTTCAAGGCGTACCGCCTCGCCCGTCTCAACCACCTGACCGTAAATTTCTGCCCATTGCGGATTAGGTGTGTTGAGGATCTGGGTTGCTGTTCGACCAACCGGGTGTTCCATACTGGTGTGTTTGACGAAGGCGGCGTTCACCTCTAGGAAGCGGAAGTCGCTCCATCCGCCCTCCGGGTTGGAGATCACCTCAACGACCGCATAGGCTTCATCCATCGAGTTGAACAGGGTGCGATACTTCTCCTCTGAAATATGCAGGGCTGCTTCAGTGTGGGCGCGTTCGAGGCGGGTCCAGATGCGGGCGGCCAGTTCCTGCATCAACTCAATTTCGTCTTCGCGCCAAACCCGCGGCTCCGTGTCAGCCATGAACAAACTAAACTCCCACTTGTTCTCGCGCACTTGGGGGACGTTGACGAACGCACCGATTTTGAGAGCGGCAATATTTGGGGCGTTTACTCGCGGATCAGTGGCAACGTCGCATACAACGTAAGTCTTGCCAGTGTGACATGCCTGCCAGAAGTCCTCAGTGTAATAATCACGGCGGCGCTGATTGCCGATCGGGCTAGGTACGTCCGCTCGATGCCAGGCGTATGCCGTTGTAATTGTTTCTGCCCCCTCGCCAACGCTGGAGAAGGCGCAGAGCGACGCGTTGAAATAGGCACCAATTTTGGCAGCGATCGCATTCACTGTTTCGGCAATGTTGGTTAGATGCGCCAGGTCTTGGCTGATTTCGGCTAAGAAGGCGAGATTTGCGGCGTGGCGTTTACGATCGCCTTCGAGTAGAAGGCGATCGCTGATATCTTGCACACTACCGTAAAACATCCCGCCACCCGACTGACCCAATGGCACAAACTCAGCCTGGGACGCCAGCCAATGAATACTGCCATCTCGCCAGACAACGCGATATTCAAGTTGCAGTTGGGAGCCGGTTTGGATTGCCTCGGTAAGGGTAGCTTGAGCGCGATCGCGGTCTTCGGGGTGAAGATTGGCTCCAGCTACTTTTAAGGTCTGGACTTCGTGCGGCTCATGTCCATGTAGGTACTTGGCGCGCTCATTTGCCCAAAATTCATCCGTCGCCACGTTATACGTCCAAATGCCAAGACCGGCGCTTGCTAAACACAACTCTAGTCGTTTCTCTGCCGCTTGCAGGGCTAGGAGTTGTGTCGGTTCGTCGTTTTGGTTAGCGTATTCTGGTTGCATAGCATCGAATTCATCAGGATTGATCTTTCGTTGCCCGTTCAGCCAGTTGAACCACCATCTCAACCAATTCAGTCGGCTGAGACAGCTTGTACCAATAGGCTTCGTACCCAGCGCTCAAAGCTTTTTCCCGATCCTCATCCAAATAAGCGGTGATGGCAGCCGCAGGAATATGCCGCCCCTGTTTCACTTCTAAAGCTCGAATCTGCCGAATCAGGTCATACCCATCCCCGCCCGGCATCCGAATGTCGCTCAGTAATACATTCGGTTGAAATCGTTCGATTTCCTCAAGTGCCGCCGCGGAATTCGTTACTGCCTTGACCCCAATGCCATGCGATTCCAGAAGCGCTGTGATAAATTTGCAAATTCCAGCTTCATCATCCACCACTAGCACCCGTAAGCCATCTAGCGAGTAAGGCAATGGCGATACCGGCATCGCTTGGGCTTGAGCGCTGTCTGCCAGGGGCGGGGCAACGAGAGCGTGCTCGGGCGCTTCAGACAACTCCCCAGGTGATGCTACCTCAGAGGCACTAGAAATCAACCCCCTAGCTTGACTCAAGTCGAATATGCCAATTTTCAGGCGCTCAATCTGCCCTTCACGGGTCCGACTGACTGCCACTTGTAAGTGAGCCGCAAACGTTTCCCCACCTCTAGGACAAAGATTGAGTTGCCAAACGTGTTGATCACCGTGCTGAGCCAATTGATTAAGCTTAGTGCGGAACTTGGAGCGATCGCCTGCTGCTACATACAGAACTAGCGGCTTCCCCGGCAGATAGGGGTGGGGCACATTCAGCAGGTGGGCGATCGCTTGGTTCGCTTCCAAAATGCCCCCATTGGCATCGGTGACTAGATAGGCGATCGGGGCAGCCTGAAACAAATCATAATAATGCTGAAGCTGCTGCTCAATCACGATCGCGGTTTCTAAATTCGTCTGCATCTCCTCATAAATGGTATGCAGATCTTCAAGCACCACCTCGATTTCTGTCCAAGCTACGGCGTCTTCCTGCTGCAATCTGGCAAAGTGTTGCCGAATGGCTTGAAAATGGAGGCTAACTGGATCGTTACTCATAAAGGTACCTGAGGGTTGCTATCCACTGAATCCAAGTTCAGCGATGATTTCAAATATTTCTATCGATTAAGAGATGCTGAGAGAAATATCAGTGGACGACGGCGTTACTCCCAGTCTAGTGAATTTTGAGAATCGGGAATGATATAAAAACTGATGTGAGAGCTACCTAACATCTGCCTGACAAACCGCTGTCAAACAAGAATACTGCTGAATTGTTCGGGATGCTTAGGGTTACTTGATGCAGCCAACCGGAACATACTGATTTACCCGAGATAACCCGTTGGGTACCTGAGCCACTAAATACACCGAGCCATCACGACTCATAACCCACCCCTGAGCTTCGATGAGTTGAGCTGGTGGTGTCGCTGCCTCTATCACGCTTGGCTGCCTGGAAGGACGCTGGGTTGTCCGTTCAACGCCGTCTTGGGGAAAGATCCAATTGACCATAATCGTGGCATCCTGCAAGGGGTCGTCTGGGCTGGCTGGCATCCCACCCCGTCCTGTTTCTGTAAACGAACTAGAGCGGTTGGTTTCTCCAGCACAGCGAGTCTGGATCTGACTGGATGGATCGACGACCTCCACAGGGAGTGCGACTAATCCTTGGCTGGGATCAAGGTCCAGGAGGTTGAGGGTAACAGTGCCACTGATGCCAAATTGGGAACTGGCAGTAATGTCACTATTCGGCGTTAACTGAGGTTGAAACCGTAAGCCAAAAATGCCATTGGTGGTGATCGTGATATTGCCCCCGCGTCCGGTAAACGCATTAGCGGTAATGTCACTGTTTTCTGGCAACACCCCCAGAATGAAGGGAGCGGTAATCGTAATATTGCCGCCATCGCCCCCGGCTGCGGCTGTACCCGCTGTGGTGGAAATCAAGCTACCACGACGTAAGAGTAACCAGTCTCCCAGGGTTAGCGTGATGTTACCACCGCTACCTGCTGCTGTAATAGCGGCGATCGCTGCTCCATCCTCTAGCTGTAAGGATTGTGCCTGAACCTCAACATCTCCAGCGGGTCCATCGCCCAGGCTGCTAGCGGTTAACACGGCTTGGTTCGCTAAGGAGAGCGATCGTGTATGGATAGCGATATTACCTCCGGCTCCAGTGGCTCCCGGTGCAACTTGGCTACCCGCTCCGCTCGCACGTCCATTCCGACCAACACCATCAAAGTTCACTAACTCGATCGCCTGGATGGTAATATTTCCGGCATTGCCTGTGCCCAGGGTGCTGACATCAAGTTGCGCTCCATTGGTTGCCGACAGTCGGCGTGTGGCGATCGTGAGATGACCACCATTGCCAGTGGCTCCAGCCCCCACCTGGCTGCCAATCCCACTGGATGGTCCAGTTTGAGCAACACCATCTAAGTCGATCGCATCGGTGGCATGAATGGAAATATTACCCGCATCCCCGGTGCCGAGGGTGCCGACGCTCAGTTGTGCCCCATTCGTCACGGATAGCCGACGGGTTGTGATGCTTAGATTCCCACCATCACCCGTGGCTCCAGCCCCCACCTTGCTGCCAGCTCCACTGAGGAAGCCATTGCGCCCCACCCCATCAAAGACAACGGACTTGCTGGCGTCAATAGTGATATTTCCGGCATCTCCCGTGCCCATCGTACTAGTATCTAATCCCGCTCCGTGGGTGACTAATAGATGGTCAGTGGCGATCGTCACATTCCCCCCATTTCCGATCGCTCCAGCGGCAACCTGGCTGACGATACTGCTAGACAGTCCAGTCTGACCCACCCCATTAAGGGCGACTGTATCGGTGGCATGAATAGAGACGTTCCCAGCGTTGCCCTGACCGGCCGTACTGGTACTGACCAGAGCACCGTTAGTTACGGATAAGGTTCCAGCCTGAATATCGATATTGCCGCCTTCCCCGATCGCCCCAGGCACGATCTGACTGACTACCGCACTAGGGACGCCATTGCTCCCAGTGCCATCCACCAAGATAGCCGCCGTTACCCGGAGAGTGACATTGCCCGCATTCCCCGTGCTCAAGCTGTTGGTACTGAGTAAAGCCCCGTTCGTGACTGACAGGGTTTCTGCGGTAATCGTGACATCACCGCTATCTCCACTCGCTCCCGGTCCGACCTGGCTCCCGACAGCGCTCGGTAGTCCGTTGCGACCCACACCATCCAGGGAGACTTTGTCTGTCGCTTGGATCGTCACATTGCCGGCACTCCCGTTGCCCAAGGTACTCGCACTGAGCACCGCCCCATTTGTGACCGACAATGTGCGGGTGCGAATGGTTAAATTTCCACTATTGCCGATTACTCCAGGGTCAACCTGGCTACCGCCAGCACTGGGAGCTCCATTACTAGCGCTTCCAGCAAAGGAGACCGCATCTGTAGCGTCAATGATGACGTTGCCCGCATTTCCTCTACTCTTGAGTTGGTCATTGCTCAGGACACCAGTACTGAGTCGAGCGCCATTGGTCACCGATAGTCTAGCTGTGCGAATTAGAACATTGCCTGTATTGCCGATCGCTCCAGGTTTGACCTCACTGGTCACTTGACTCGTGAATTGAGAGGCATCCTCTCCATCCAGAATCGCAGCATCAGTGGCTGCGATCGTCACATCTCCCGCATTACCTCTGCCTCGGGTGTCAGTACTGACATAAGCCCCATTGGTGAGTGATACTGTCCGAGCGCGAATTGTTATCGTACCGCTATTGCCTGTTCCCGTATTGCCAACTTGGCTGAGGACGCTACTGGAGGATTCATCAGTGCCTACCCCATCCAGCGTTACCGCATCGATCGCAGCAATTGTGATGTTCCCAGCATCACCTGACCCGAACGTCGCGGTTCCGAGTATGCCCCCATTTCTGACCACAACATTGCGGGCAATCAGCTGAATTTCTCCCCCTGGAGTAGTGCTGTGAGAAACCCCAAAGATCCGGTGCGTTGCCCCGTCTAGGATCAAGTTGCGATCGGCAATCAACTGAATTGCTCCACTACTACCTGCCTCCGCTGAGGTATTGATGGCAAAGGAGGTGGTGCTAAATCGTATGTCTGACCGAGAATCGAGCGTGACGGCTCCGCTATTACCAATATCGCCAGTTACCCGCCGGGTGTCGATCGCCCCCGCCACAATTTCCCCCGCCAGTGATCCATTCGGCTGATAGCGATTAGTCAGAAAAACGGTGCCGCCCCGATTCACAATATTCCCCACTCGGATGTTGGCGCTGGTAGGGGTTGCTGTGGTCAATGTCGGCGGTGAAAATATGCCTGTACCACTCAAAGCGGGACTGCCAATAGTGCCTGGGTTGACACCGGCTCGGATATCCACGGTTGGCACGGTTCGACCATCTATCAGTTGAGAGGAACCATTGGATAACGTCACGGTTTCAACTAAACCATTTACCGGGTCTGCATTGGTAATCACAATCCCATTAGGAATTTCCACACTGCCCCCAGCCAGAATATGCAGAGAAGCTCCCTCATAGGCATTGATGGAAACATTCCCTAGACTGCGAATCACTGGATCATGGGGGCTATACAGGGTGCCTAAACTGCCATCCGGTTGTTCTGTCCGAAAGCTGCCGCCACTCCCAAAATGGGCATCACCCAGCACGGGATTTGCACTCCGGAGCATCAAATCGCCTCCGGAACTCAACTGGCTACTGGGATGATGCAAGGCGAAAATATCAACGCTGCGATCGCCCTGGATCAGCAAGTTTGCCCCCGCTTGAGCCAAGAAGGGCATCGTGGTACTATCCCGTATCTGCACCCGATCTTGCGCCTGTAAGGTTAAGTTGCTCCCGGCTTGGAGCTGTCCGCGTAAGTCGAGGCGATCGCTGATCAAGCTCAAATTCTGCCCAGCCTGTAAATTCCCTTGGTTAACGATCGTGGCTCCAGGGAAACTCGTGCCATATTGCAATCCTGGCGTTATGCTCATCGTCAATAATGGCGGGGCTTGTGGAGTGATGGCACTAAAGTCGCTGCCATCCGGAAAGATCAAGCGCTGAGCAGTACTAGCCACGAATGACCCAGCAATCTCCAAGCGAGCATTCGCACCAAAGACAATACCATTTGGATTCAATAGAAATAAATTGGCAGTGCCATTAGTTTTCAGCAGTCCATCAAGATGGGAAATTGCAGTGCCTGTCACTCGCGCCAAAATAGTTTGAACCGTCACGCCATGGTTAAACCACGCTTCGCCGCCCGTGGGGATGGAGAACTCCCGAAAACTGTGAAAGAGATAAGTTCCGCGTGTTGTGCCACCTTCAATCACACAGCGAATACATCCAGGGATGACACGGGAATTGGCTGGGAGCGTCGTGTCAGGAATGATCTGGGCTGGGGCAGGAGCATGCACGGCTAAGCTCATACATAGGCTACCAAGCCACCAGCCACCAGAAATAAGCGGTTGAATGATGGCTTGAGGACAACTAACCTCACCTCCCAAATGACATCTATTCATAGAGAAAGCAATTGAGGGCTGCTCAACGGAATTGATTGCTGTTCGCATTACTGTACTTGAATCCGTCATCAGACTCAATCCATTGTTTAAACAGCCGCAATTCTCAAACGGTGAATAATTACGATATTGACGCTGACTTTTTAGTGATCGTTATCAATGAACCAATAATAATCTTCCAGTCATTCTTGACTTTACGCAGGGTGTAATTTAAGTCAAAGCGTTCCAATTCGGAATCATCTTTCTTATATCGGATTACGGTTCCAGTGACGATCGCCAGATCATCCCTCAGCTGTTTGACTGCCAGAGGTCCGGTCACACTATGATCATAGCCCCGCCATTTCAGCGGCATCATGATAATTTTGAATGCTGCCCAGCCAGTGATTTTATTGATTGTAACTGGCTTTTGTTCAGCGATTAGAATGGCAGGATATTGGTAAAACGGCAAGACAGTCGAAGGGGTAAGGGTTTCAAAGGCTTGGGCATAATCTTCAAAGGTTTTCAAGATGAGCGGGTCGGCAGCAATGGCTTTGGGGTCAGTGAAAGTCTCTTTCATTGGTCTATCCTGGAGTGATTAGTTGAGAAAGTTAATAACCGTAGTAGCTGTAATGTCAGGGTGACTAAAGCAAAAACCGTGACTGGCATCTGCGATCGTTACTTGCTGAGCACCGGGAATTTTTTGAGCTAGCCGATCGCTATTCTGCGGCGGAATGACCGGGTCTTGATCGCCGGTAATGACCAGTGTGGGGGCTGTAATGTTGCCCAGCAGATCACAAGTATCGTGGGTACTCATTGCCTGGAGTTGCCGTTGGAGGGCAGTCCCATGGCTATGTAACGGTGCAGTTGTCTGAAGGAAATTGGTCAGATCGGGTTGATGACTTTGAATAAACTTGGGTGTGAAAAGTAGATCAATGAGGTTGCCTGACAGTAATCCACTGACATCACCAAACTCGCTACAGTCGCCACCTGCTGCGGTACAACCGAGAATCAGTTGCTTCAGTTTGTCGGCATGGTTGAGGGCAAAGTGCTGGGCGATCATACCGCCCATGCTGACCCCAAACACATGGGCTTTGGGTTCACCTAAAGCATTGAGCAAACCTGCGGCATCAGCTGCCATTTGAGCGATCGTATAGGGCTGGGTCGATTGACTGGTTTCTCCTGCATCTCGGTTGTCAAATAGAATGACTTTATAGTGTTGGGCAAGTAGGTCAGGGAAGACTGTACCCCAATCCAGCAGACTAAAACTTAGACCGATAATGAGTAATAGAGGTTCGCCTTTACCCTGGATTTGGTAATTAACATTGATTTCGCCGACTTTGATTATGGGCATATTTTTGATCTACAACATCAATGAAAATGAGTGCGGGATTTACTGAAACGAGAACTCAGATCGTTGAGACGAGTGCGCGAAACACTGAAACGTGAAGGCAAAGCCTTAAAATAAGTGCGTAAAATACCGAAATGTGAACTCAGATCCTTGAAATGTGAACCCAAATCGTTGAAACCAATGCACGAAACACTGAAATGAGCAGGCAGATTCTTGAAATGCAAACTCAGATCGTTGAAACGAGAACTCAGATTCAATTATTGTCCTCTTCTGCCCTTCGGGTGTTAGCTTGCTCATCCTTAATGATAGGCTTCTAGGGAAAATTCAAAGCAGCTCTATAGTACAGAGTCTCTCTCAGTGCGATCGCTCCGTCGTCAATTCTCAATGTGCCTGTCGGAAATACGAAATGTGGGTTACACAAGCCAACTAAGAAGCTGATTTAGACAACTTTAGCAATGTTTGATTAATAGTTCTCTAATCTAAGATTCCTAGTTGGCTGCTGATTTATAGCCAGGAGAAGACTTTCCCGACGAATTTAGCGATCTCTGCGATCTCATCCGCAGGAATAGATAAGGTCGGTGCACCTAAATCCACGTTATGCCAGTTCGCATCGCCTTGAGGAACCTCAACCCACTTATTGGGTCTGTAAAAAAGTTGGTTGCCTGATAGATCCGTTCTAGAGATAGCGATCCAAGATAAGAACCAAGCGTCATAGCTGACATCGTCGTTTAAATGAGCTGCTTCATGCTTCACCCGCATTGTGATTCCAGAAACCTTACCTGAACCAGCATTGATCCGATGAGTTGTCACCGTGTTTCTTTCGTGATCGTCTCCTGGGGTGTCCAACCGGTTCCAAGTAGACTGTGAACCATCGGAATACGTTAGCTTGACATCGACATCTAAATCAGTTCCAGCCTTTTTAACATCACCTGTCCGAATAGCAATAATCAGGTCTGACATGAATTCAATTCCTTTTAGAGGATAGTGGGATCGTGTTCAGTTTTATCTACAAATAAACTAACTGCCTGCAATCAGATTTGTCAGTCGGGCAAAGGTCAGGTAAAGGTCAGATGACAATGTAATGCTGGTGCGATCGAGTCAGCATTGGGTTAGCCGGAAGTGATAACAAGACTATCTCGCTTATATGGGTGATAGGTAGGTAAATAGGTTTGCTTGAAAATAACGGCGATACAATTCACAACTGACAACAACTTCACTGCCGGAATAAGTGATTAATCCCATATTATTCAAGAGATAAATGGGAAGTTACAAGCAAGCAAAAACTTATACACCAGAATGGCTTTTAATATCTAGTCAAATATTCAAATGTAGAGAATTAGACTGTAATTGCTAGGTTATTGGGAAGGTCTTTAAAGTACCTCTTATTGCACCAGCCCCGGATGGAGACAAGGGAGGAGGAGTTAGGAGGATAAGAGGAGGAGTTTACGGAGTTTAGATTCGAGTTCTGGTGTGATGGCGCGGTCGCCGCGTTCTAGCTTGCCAATATAGTCAGCTGTAAGATTCAAGAAACCGCCGAGTTCTTTGCGAGTCCAACCTTGGTGGTGGCGGGCTTGGCGAACTTGTTCGCCGGTTAGTTCATTTAAGGGAGTGGCGTCGAGAGATTTTGGCTTTTTTGGTTCCTTAATTTTAGAGAGCAAGGCAGGAATGGGATGAGGAGGCTTAATGGTGAGTTTAGCTTGCAGGAGTCGATCGATGACGCGAAGTTTGCGCCAGTCATCAGGTTTAGGGGCATTAGTGCCTGGTCTGAGCCAATCTGGATACGTTTCAGGATCAAATTCAATTTGCCAACCGAGGCTCATTAACAAATTCAAGGCATTATTCCAGCGATTTTTAAGGTCACGGGCTTTATGCTTATCCTGGAGTGCTCTATCAATTTCAGTTTTGGCTAACACCTCTTCTAGCAAACTCCCAACGCGATAATCATAGGGATGTTGATTCCGAACTCGAATGCGAGCGTCGAGGGTTAATTGAATGGCTAACCGCAGTGCTAACTCATTGTGATAAGGATCGATTTTCAGGATATCCCGGGCTAGATAGCCAAATTGGTGCAGTGCTTCTTTGGCTCGACTTCCCGCCCGATTGAGAAAGTGTTTTGTCCATAAGCCTGGACTAACAGTGATATAAACTTCCTCTGGGCGATCGATTTTGCCAGTCACCCAATCAAACTGACCGTGGAGATCAATTAAGACATCCCACATGCGACCGATCGGGGTACTGGCATCTACCTTTCGACGTCCATGACCTTCAATCCAGACTGATTTCACCAATAAGCAAGACAGAGCATAAGCGGTACTAGCAACAGCATTACGCTTTTCTGACAGGCTAGTATTATGATTTTTATCCCAACCAAGTAACTGAATAATATCGGTTGCTTTTAAGGTGAATGCACTTTTCCAGGGTTCATCTTCTTCCATAGTGCGAGCTGCAAAGATCAGTTGTAGCTTGACAGTATCAAAACCAAATTTGTTAATAATTTGTTCTGCGGCTTCCCAAGGCAACATTTCAATATCACCTGGATTGGTAATGTAATGTTCAATATAGTTATGTGGATTGGCTCTACTGCGATAATGAAATACAGCTGTTTGGTCATCACTCTGTTGCCAGAGATCAGGACGCAATTGAGCTCGAATACTACTGGCAATCGGAATAGAGGTTGGTAAAACGGCGATCGGATCCAAATCTAAATTTGTTTTAGTACTAGATGGAGGTCGTTGTTTTAAGCCCAACAATTTCTCCATATCCTGAAGCGAACAGTTGGCTAAATTGAAGCCTTCAATAATTTTTTTAGCGATATCTTGGCAGTGAATCTGTCCCAAAACTTCACTCCGCTCAATCAAAAATGATGAGTTAATCGCTTGGAGCCGTTTACGAATAGCTTGGCTAAGCTTTGCTTCTGGGGGGACTGCTTGGGCAGAGGTTGTTGCCTCCAAATCAGCTAGCGCCCAAACCACCAAATTTGCTCCAACTGCTTTAGCAAATTCCTGCCAAATCCCTGTGTGTGTAAAGAACTCAGATAAGGAATTTTTCAAATAATCTCGAATTTTGTCGCTATCAAACCCTAATTCCAACCGTTTTGTCCCCTGCTTGCGATTCGTCACCACTTTAAAGTGCGGCAGACTAGTATCGATCGCGTCAATTCCCTGCTCTTGAACCACGAGTTCAACTTTTTGTTGATAGGTTTCGATCAGGTGTTGAAATAACTGGGCAGTGACTAACTCTGGTAAGGAAGATTGGTCTCGAAGTTTTTCAATTAACGTTGCCAAGTACTCGGAGGTTAAAACCTCTCTAGCGATCGCAGCACGAGGAGTACCCTTAGCGACGGGCTCTGGAGCGGGCTCCACACTAGCTACCTCAACATCCCAGGCAGAAGCATAGATCACCTCGGCGGGAGGCATTGTTGCAGCTTGGTTCAAAGCTTCAGCATCGACTGAAACCAGATCATCACGCAAGTGTTTAGGCTGAGACCGCTGTTTAGACATAGTTAAGCAATGTGACTGGCTGGGGCAATCCATACCACAGATCAGTTTTTTAACCCCATACTATATGCAGATCAAGGGATGCTATGTTTAGCCGCATCTTTCTTAACAAGATCGAAAAAGTCCAGAAGTTGTTCTGAGCAAGGGATATCGAGACTAGGGCTGAAGATGATTCGGTAGAGGATAGCCGGGATGCGTAACAACATTGCAATATTTGAGACAAGAGTATAGAAACGGTTAACAGTGTGAGAAAACGAAAGCGGAAAAGATAGTGAGTAGAAACGATAAGGATAAGATAAATCTGGGTTGGTGTTTAAAGGATAAGTAATCATCTCTAATGAGATCGCCGACGTCTCGATCGCAGTGTAACAACGAATCGAAGTGATTCAGCAAGGAATGGCAGTGCGAGCCACTGAGCAGTATGTCAAGGCACAACGGCAAGCCGCCAAGAAATTGGAGCTGAGCGTTTGCAGTTTGCGACTCTCGAGCGGGAGTGGAGATCGCAATGAAGCAAGAGAATCCTAAGGTGGACCTGATTGTGCCCGCTTCGCAAGATATTCTAATCGCGACAGAGGGTCAAGACAGCTTGAGCGATTGCAACCTACCGATTACTCAAAACTTGCCAAGTGGAGATGATCATCCTAGACGAAGCCCATCGCTTCCGCCCCAAGACATTTTCTGAGATTCGAGACATTTTTGACCTGCTGAATATTTCCGTGGTTTTGGTAGGAACCGATCGTCTAGATGCCGTCGTCCGCCGAGCGTTAGAAGCGACAACTGCCATTTGGGAAGAGTGCGTCTTGAAATTGCCTCACCCCTCAAACTTAACCAGTGCCCCCATGCAAAAATCTTAGGGACGGTCACTCGTGGGTATCTGGGTTTACTGGATGAAATTCTGCGAAATGCTGCCCGTTGCGCCTTATTGTTGAAGCGATCGCACATTGACATCCACCTAGTTACCCAAGCGGTAGCGGAGTATTAGTAATGGTATGCGACAGTTGGGTGTTCCGGGTGAAAGCTTACGATGGTGAAACCCTTGGACACTTCCTGGGACGATTTCGCTGAGCGAATGAGTTGAGCCACAAAGCAATCGCTCAGCATTTAGGTGTTCGGGGCGAGTGGGTGAAAGTCTGGGAATCTCCTTCGCTCAGCTCAGGCGCAATCCCACGAGCCTCCAACTGCTTGCCCTTTCCAAACTGGTTGACGTTGAATATGAATAACTGACGACAATGCTGCCACCGCCTGATTTGCATCTGCAAACTCGCTTATGTCCAGCCTAGGAAGCCCCGATTCACCATTATCTTCGCCTGCTGTCCACTTGTCCGATTTGTAAAACGAATTTTCGAAGGTCGGTCTTATGGGATGACGATCGATGTGAGACGTGCCAGTTGCCATTTAGTCAAATGCACATGACTAAACCCTGAATGCAATATTGTAGTGCGATTGTCAGTGCCTCGCTTCCAATAGCAATTTGTGATCACCTAGGTAATATCTCTGCTCCTGGTTGGTTCATGTTTTTGCTGGAAGCGCAGTTTGAGTTGTTTGAGTAGCGCTTCTTGTTCCAAAACGTCGGATGAGTAGGTCCACTGAGCAGGTGTCAGCTTGTGGGTGATCGTCGCCTGTCGATGTTGAATCTTCTCAGTATTGAGTGCAGGCAAGTGGCAAAAAAGTAGGTTGCAGGGCTTGAATTTCATGTTCCATCTCAAATACGTGAATCCGGAGATCAATCATCGATGAGATGCTATCCAGTGGACTGCTAAAGCTGTAATCAATCAGAGGTTGACCTGAATTGGTTAATTCTAATCGCAGTGTAAATAACTGAATCTTTGGGGTAAGCCACTGGTTCTACCAGTGCGACTCGCACAGCTTTGAGCGTTCCAGGCGTAAAGTAACTCCCACGGTGGCTGATGAGCAAAACCGTAGGAGAAAAAACAACATGTCG
>VRZD01000039.1 GCA_016743235.1 Pantanalinema sp. GBBB05
ACCCCCAACCGGACCCTATTCTTTGCCCTCCAAGGGGAAAACCCCGCAGGTTGCAACCTTCCATCCACGCTCATTCAGAAGACGATTAACGCAGGGCAACAGCTTGAAATCGAGCTACCCACTGCCATCCGAGGCGCAGGGGAGGCGTGGACAGGGTATGTAATCTCAGCCAGTCTGACCAATGATTCCTCAACTCTGGTGCAACTGGCGCGGGTTGAGGCACTGGATACGGATGATTCTGTCGTTCCCTTGCCTGTCACCCTCACCCTTTCAAGCGACGACCACTTTAAGCTATCCGAGTCCGTCGCTAGCCCCGCCGCATTGCCCGCTACTGGTTTAATTCCAGGCATGAGACGGGGTGTGAGTTCACTATCTTACGTGTTCGAGTATGACCCGCTATCAACGGAACCAATTGATAGTCCGGTTGTCCTCTCTGCTAGTCCAAACCCAGGTCGATGGATTCGGGTGGGAGGATTTAGCCGTGTGCCAATCTCTGTCGGTTCTCCGGGTGGATGCGCTCAGGATATCCGAGGTATTAGTGAAGCTGTCATCTCAACCCGTCGCTATGCCTGTGATGGCTCCAACGGTCGGAAAAGAACGTTTTGGCTCACGAATGCTGGGACGGATGCGATCGCTAGTGGTCAACGGGTCATGGTTGCCATCACCTTGAACGACATCCCCAGAAGTGCCACCTTTGAAGGGCTTCTACGCTGCGTGTTCCGGGGCTATGCCAACACGACGACCGGGGCACTCAGAACCCTGGCAGGCGACGGCTCACCCATGCGGGGCATCAATCAAGAGGTGTTATTTGAGAACACCAAAACAGACCTCATTTTTGAGGATGAGTTAGCCGCTGGGGAAGCCTACGTTCTCGACATCTACCCGAACTTTATCCCTGCCTACCTGAACAACGAAATTGTCAAGGGAGCGCTGATCAAGGTGTTCCCCACTATTGCCAGCCAAGCGGGAGCCTACACCGAGGCAGGGGATGCGTTGGGAGACAGAATCTATCCCCAGTACGATCGGGGATTGGTCGTTCCCAAAAAAGGCGCGGCTGCCGTGAAGGTATTGAAGCGTAGCGGGTTGGTCAACTCACGCAGTTTTTTGGCTCAACCGGAAACCATTGTTTCTGGGTTCTTGGCGAACACTTCTGACCAATCCGTGAGAATCAATGGCTCAGGTGCGGTTTATCGGGGGACAGACACTCAGCTCGACACCGAAGCTAGACGAGCCAGAGTCGATTGTGTTGCTGGGGTATCTAACCCCTCTCCGTGGAGCGCGGCAACAGGGCTAGTGGGGAGTGCTGGGATTACCGTCACTCTCACCTATCCCAGCAATGGGACAAATGCCACGATTCGGAGCAACTATCCTGATCCACTGCTGGCAGGACTGACAGGCAAGGCGGAGTTGAATCCGTTGTACGTCACGATTTACGTCAGGGCATACAACTCCGTGATTGACCTGACGACCATCAAGAAGTACTCCGGTCTGCCTATTGTTGATGGGGCAACCCAAATTTTTGAAATCTCAGACTGGGATGAGGGAGTGACGATCGCGTCCGTTCCCGGCGCTCCATCTGCTGACTTTTGCCCATTCCAAGCAATTAGCGCCTCATTCGTGGGAGGTGAGATTGGCAGCGGCAATCTTCCCAGCGCTCCGAATGACATCAGCGTTGCCTATGCTTTCGAGTACGATGGCAGCATTCCGTCATCCATCAGCCACAGCACTGCTTATGGCTGCCTGCATACGAGCAGCCTGACTTTGGCGGAAGTTGAGGATGCGATCGCGTATTGGGCACCTCCTGTTGCCAACTATGCTGCACTCCCTACCACGGGCAATTTGTTGGGACAGGCGCGGCAAACAATAGACGATGGCACGATTTACCGCTGGAATGGAACGGCTTGGAGCGCAATCACCACACAGCGCTACTGGCGACCTCCCGTCGCTAATTTTGCCGCCTTACCGATGACTGGAAACACGGCTGGGGCGGTGTGCATGACGCTTGATACCGGAAATTTGTACCGATGGACTGGGACGACTTGGAGCGCGATCGGGGGTGGTAGTGGCAGCGGATTTAATGTCTTAAAAGCGTGGAGGATGATGAGTTGAGCTATACCGATGAACTGTTAATCTTGTCTGAATCCACCAACGGCAGGGGGATTGCGATCAACGTGACCACCTCACCAGGAGCATTGATTCATACGGCTAGTAGTACAGCAGGAGTGATTGATTACCCTGAACTGCTGGTAGCCAATAATCACACCGCCTTGGTGATGCTCTATTTGCTGTGGGGTGGGACCAGCGCATCTGATTTGATTACCGTCCCGATCGAGTTCCAAGATGGACTTAAGCGGGTGACACTGCCTCAGCCTGTGTTTAACGGGGTTGCTATTCGCGCTTACGCGAGCGTTGCAAATGTGCTGAATGTGTTCACGGGACCGGGCAGCACTCGACTAACCGAGGTGGCATAGTGAAAGACTTGGGACTAATTGAGCCGTCTTACCGAGGTCGAAAACGACTGCTCAGGGCGGAAATCAATGAGACTTATGTGGATGGGAAGGACACAATTATCGTGTCTAGGGGTTTTCACATCTGGCGGGAAGACGTTGACCCAGAAGTGGGAGGTACTTTTGTCTTTACCGCCTGCGATGGCACAGAGGAGACAGTCGTTCCACTATATGGCGGGACACTTGCCTTTGTTGTTGATGCCCCATTGACCGTCTATGCGTTCTGCCCACTTTGAAATCCGTCATGATGACGGTTTTAACCATGTCCTTACCAGTGTCAATTCTGATTCCCTGTTTTAACGCCAGCCCCCATCTGGCAGACTGCCTCTACAGTGCGGTTAAGCAGGATGCCGCAGAGATTATCCTGCTGGATGACGCCAGCACGGATGATTCTCTGGCGATCGCGCGGTCCTTCCCCGAGGTCACAATCAAAACTCACTCCACCAACCAGGGAGTTCAGCGCTGTCGAAACGAATTATTCAGCCTGTCCACTCAACCGTGGATTCAATATCTAGATGCCGATGACGCTTTGAACGAGGGCAAAATTAGGCACCAGATTGACCTCGCTACCGATGCCGATGATGTGTTGTATTGCGACTTCACGATCGAGCGATGGCTGATAGATACCATCAAAATTGATACTTGGTACACAGGCACACAGCCATTTTTAAGGAACTTGGCACGGTGGGAAAACCTGTGCCAGACCAACGCCTTTTTGTTCCGTCGTGAGGCGTTGGAATTGGCGCAGTGGAATATTTCACCCACCTACGAACCAGGGCATCATGAGCATAAGCTCTGCCTAGACTTACTCAAGGCAGGAGCAACATTCAAACACACTCCCATCATTGGCTACACCTATCGACGCGGTTGGCACGACGGGCAGATTACTGCCCAAAAACTGGCAGCTCGATTGCAGGGACGGGCAGCTTTATTGGGCGAGATGGAAGCGTGGCTGAGTGAGGATTATCCGGGGCAGTATGACGAAGATATTGCGTTGGGTCGTCGGAAATTGGAAGCCGCGATCGCGAGGGCTTAGGGACAAGTCAATCGGTGTAACCGATACCTAATTTTTCGTGTTCAATCTCAAACACTCCAGGAACGAGAGGGTCTACAAACCACTCATCGCTATCCGTAGAATCCGAAGGGTCTCCCATCTCTACTATCAAATCTTCAAAATCTGAAGCACGTAACACGCCCAAGTTTATCCGTCCAGATTTTCTAAATTTGCGGTTACCTGCACGAATCGAGTCCTGCTTGAAAGCGCTATGCCGCCGACAGGCTCGACAGCCACATTTTTTGCACGGCTTAAATTTGTTTGATACATGCATCGCCAAAAGCCCTGAAAGGTACGATCGCTGCATCCATCTTAGACCGGGGCACAAACAATAGTCATAATCTGCCAACTGTTGTAATCAGTTATTGGCAGGGTTGCCTGAGCCTCGGGAATACCTAGGCTCCGCGCCTTGAACGGGATACCCTGTCTATCCTTGGCAACCAGAATATACGCCGGATTAGCATAGCTCTCAGTCACAGGGGGAGCAGGATTACTAAACACTTCAAACCGCTTGATTTTTACGCCAGCATCCGTGGTTTTGAGTGCCAGAACCTTAGCTGTTTGATAGGTTTGCTCCGTGAGATAGCAGGCAAATGGCGGCGCTTCGTCGGTCGCTGTCCCGCTAAAATCTTCCACGCTGAGATAGGGCGGGCTAGACGGGTCCAGGAGATAGGCGGTTAGCCTGGCTCCATCCACTCTCAAGTGGCGCAGATGACGGCTAACAAAGTTACGAACTTGCTGTTCCTCGGCACTCTCTAGCAGTTCCGCATAGAGAGGATTACGCTTCTCGGCAAACCAGCCTGATTGGTCGTCGGTAAACCAGGAGTGAGCAGCTAATATCTTCGTGAATCGGTTCCAGGTTAACCCGACTTCGCTTCTCAGATATGTATCGATCGCGAGTACTGACGGCAATCCTTCACCCGCTTCATCCCAGGTAAAAGTTCGCTCCGTAAAGTCGGCTCCATCTAGTCCAGGGATGACAAAAATACTCAGGCGGCAATAACCCAAAAACATTGAATCCGTTGGGGCGTTGTCATAGCGGGAATCCCCGTACTTTAAAACAACAATTCGACGGGCATTGTTGACGAACACAATCTCACCCTTACTGACGGGGTCTTTGGTGCTAATCTCTTTGAGCTTTAAAGCAGATTGCAGCAAATCATCCTTGTAGTAAATCGCCCAAGTCGCCTCGGGTCCATCCGGTGGGTCGCGCGGGGGCACATTGGGCAATGGATAATCCGGTAGTGGTGGAGCGCATTCTTCTGCTGAGTCGTTCCCGATCGAGACGAATGGCACCCCTGGCAACTCCTGAATTTCCACACTAGTCCATACCCCACCAAGCAATATCCAGCCGCGATCGGGGATAGGCGCGGGTTCATCGCCGTTACTCGAAGTGATTACACCTTTAATGGTGCAAAACGGAATGCGATCGCCGGTTGCCGGGTCATAGTGATAGATGATTTGATAGTAGTTTCGAAATGTGGCACTGGCGTTATCTGGGGTGTACCGCAGAATGGCATCGAAAGTGCTGAAGGTGGATACATACACGCCACCAAACCAGCTATCTCCTGCCGGAAAACTGGGGAGCCATGTTAAGCTGCCGGGGGTTCCCAGCCCCAAACCGCAGTGATTCGGAGGCTCAAACAGCCAAGCGTTCAGCCGCTCAGGATAGACACTCGCAACTGCCGAAACGTAAGTATGCAGGTAAGCCTGTCCTGGCTTGGGATGGTCGGGGTCTTTCGGTGGCTCGGGGGGCGGGAGGTCGTCTGGCGCATCTTCCGAATAACAAACCATCGGGGTTGTTTTGTTCAGGCGTTGACGGTACAAAACACCTACTCTGAATTTCTTAGAGGTGCTGGTTTGCCGTCTCCGCCGATATTCCGTGACCGTATCTCTGACAATTCTGGAAGCATTCGGACTGAACACAATCCAGCCATTGCCAGTTCTTACTCCGGTCACTTGTCCAGGTGGGCAATCTGTCCACGCGATGCCCGTTGCTGTCTTAGTCTGTCCGGTCACAGGGTCACGATAACGGAAGGTGATACTAGTCCCGACTTTAACTCCTGCCCCGGTGCTGCCATCAACAACAGTGACGGCATTGGAGAGGATTTCTAGAAGGTCTTGTGCGGCTTGCTGCGGGGTTCTGTCCATGTCCCAATTTTGCCCCACAAGTGAAGGCACGATCGTTCCCTCAAACAGGTAAGAGACATTGTGTCTCTTACCCTGGCTTAACTAGGGGACACATTGTCCCGTAGTTACTTAGCCCCAAAAAAGGTAAGCTGTGAAACCCTTTAAGGGTGGCAGGTGCAGGCGATATTAGTCTGTTTTGGTAAGCCGTGAAATAGGGTGACCGAAATCTGAGGGTTCAGCGCTTGAAACCGTTACCCAGAGTGGGCTAGAGGGTGACCGAAATTCTAATTACAGGAATTCTTGTAATTAGGAGGGGTGTTCCAAACCTAGCGATCAAACGGTCAGAACTGAAGCGGAGCGGGAGGTTGAAGGTGTCCCAAATATCCAGCAAAAAAGGACGCTTTCACGCCCCTGTATGAATGGAGAAAAATTCTGTCAGCGATCGCGGCTACTGGCACAACTCAGGACGGGTAGCTACTCCCGCCAACTGCCTCAACAGTCCTACGGTCGCAATCGATCGCTGCTTTATTCTATCTCTTCAAAGTTCTCCTCAAACTCACTTGCAGAGCTAACCAAAAAGAGTGGGCGATGACCGTACCCTGACAACACTTTAACCGCTACACCAATTAGCCAGACAGCTAACCGATGTCGCCACGATCGCTCAAGTGGCAGATAGATATGCCCTTGCTCTCCAGGTGTGACACTATTTTTTGACCCTACATCACAAGACATTGGCAGCACTTGCACCACAGCATGACTCCTAACGTTGCGGTAGCACTGTCCCTTTTTGACCGAATTAATTAACAAAGCCATGTTTGTAGATTGTGATGGGGCGCGATCGCTGCTGCATCGTTGCCACTACAGGTTGATCAGACGCTAGCAGTCCGGTTCCATGCCTGCAAAACTCGATACCCAGTCAGCCTATCAGCATCTTATGTTTGTTTAGCTGCTCAACTCAGACTTCGGCGCGGCTTGCCACTAGTGAGCGATCGCTGCATCAATTCTACTCAAATCCATCACGTATGACGTTTTTCACAAATTTTTACTTGATATCCTGTCTGCGATCGCAGTTACTGACAACGCCAGAATCGGCAACTAGCGGGGATTGCGACCACCATGGATACGCGGTGTCTGGGCATACATTGCTCAGATTCGGTTAGATGAGTTGAAAACGACCTTTCAAAACAAGATTGCGATCGAACCGCATTTTGTTGCTGTCTTTGGTAATGCTCGGGAAAAACTAGAGTCCCGTTGGCGCGATCGGGGGGGACTCAAGGGCTATAGTAACCATATCCAGGAGGTGGCGCAAAAGTTTAACCACATCACAATTCATCCAGATATCTGGGCGGAAGTAGTGCCGCTATCTTCTACATCCTGCCATTTGTTTCTCCATGCTATTCAATTACTGGAAATTAAGGGGATTGTTCCCGCCTCAGAACAGGTGTTTGAAAAAGCGACCTGGAGATGCCGAGAACAATTTTTTAGCCAGCTCGCTAATATTGCCGATCGCCAAGTACAGTTTGCTATTGCTGAAGAGTTAGGACTGCCGATCGCGGCGATTCAAGCTCAAATTGGCAGTGGTGAGGCATATGCCCAACTCTCAAAGGATTTCGATTTGGTGAAGGAGCATACTGTCTCTGTCAGCCCTACCCTGATTTTTAATGAAGGGCGACAGCGTCTAAATGGTAATGTGGGGTATCGGGTGATTGAAGCGAATATTCGCGAGTTACTGCACAATCCCCCTGGAGAACAATCTTGGTGCTGAAGTTGAAGAGATGATAGGTTCTCCGACGGATCTTTTGGGGCATCAACTAAGGCTAGGCTTGGAACAAAACGTCGCTTTGAGTGTGGCTGCCATCTGATTCAATACTTGACCGATCGCAGAGGTAGGATCAGTGAGTGCTAACGGTTGTCCGGCATCTCCTCCGGTACAAATGCGGGCATCGATCGGAATCTGACCCAGCAAGGGAGCCTGAAGTTCAACGGATAACTGAGTTCCCCCGCCGTTACCAAAAATCGGAACGGCTGCACCACTGTGATCAACCAAGTAACTCATGTTCTCAATCATGCCGAGAACCGGAACGCCAACTTGGCGAAACATGTGGACACTGCGACGGACATCAGCGATCGCGACTTGCTGAGGCGTAGTCACTAAAATCACACCACAGATGGGGCTTTCTTGAATGATGGTAATCTGAGCATCTCCAGTGCCGGGAGGCAGGTCGATCAGCAGATAATCCAAATCGCCCCAATCAACCTGCTGGATAAACTGAGTCACAATTTTGTGCAGCACCGGACCCCGCCATGCCAGAGGATGATCGGGTTCGGCAAGCAGTCCAACAGACATGACTTTCATGCCATGTGCCTCTAAGGGAAGAAACCGCTGACCATTGGGCGTATCAATCACTTGGACATCCGCCTGCCCTAATCCCAGCATGTGTGGCACATTCGGACCATAGACATCGGCATCAAGCAAGCCAACTTTTGCCCCTTGCTGACTGAGAGCGGCTGCCAAGTTCACAGCAACCGTTGACTTTCCGACACCGCCCTTACCGCTGGAAATTGCTAAGGTTGTCCGTACACCTGGAATGGTGCAAAGCTGAATATAAGTCTTCTTGCACCAGGATAGGCTAGATAAGATGGCTTGAATCTGTGCTGGCAATGGGTGCTGATGCTGACCAATGTAAAGACGCAAGTAAACGTAGTCATCGACAACGCGCAGGTTACGCACCATGCCTAAGCTAACAATATCGTGCTTAAGAGTGGGTTCAATCACCTGCTTTAACCGTTGAATCACCTCTTGTTTGCGAGTTTCTGTAAGGGAATCAGAAACGGCGGCAGCAGATGGGTGGTTGGGTTGAGAGAGCACTGGCAAATTAGGCATTAGAGGGTTCTTGTAAGGCTTCCTGAATGGAGTTGATTGCATGTTGCGTGTAGATACAAACATCTCGATCGGGGTCATCCAACGCCTGTTGAAGTGCATTCAAAGCCGCTGGATTTTTTAGGGCACCGAGGGCGATCGCAGCATCTCGACGTACATCCGAATACTCATCCGTGAGGGCTTGAATTAACACAGGTAAGGTGCGATCGTCGGGTGTTGTTTGCAGGGCTTGCAGAGTAAACTTGCGTACTTGCCAGTGATCATCCGCTAATGCCGTTGCTAAAGCAGATACTGCCGATGGATCGGCGTGGAGTGCTAAGGATTTAGCCGCATTGCGTCGCACTTGCCAATCTACATCGCTCGTTAAAGCATGACAAAGAGCCGCCACAACATCGGCATCAGCTAAATGTCCCAACGTTAATGTCGCTGACCGTCTGACTGTTTCGTCTGGATCAGATAGGAGCGCGATCGCTGCCGGACATTGTTTGACCTGATTTAGATAGCGCAACGTAGTGACAGCCGCTTCTCGTAATTCTGCCTGATCCGATTTAAACAAGGGCAGAATATAGGGTAAGCACTGCACATCATGAATTTTTCGCAGCAGAAACAGCACCCCTAGCTGTAGCTCAACGTTCTTTTGCTGCAAGGCATCCAGCAATAACAGTAGGTGATCAGGAGACACTAATTCTCCTAAAGCCGATCGGGATTCCGCTCGAACTTCTCCATCGGGGGAAGCCAAGCAGGAAATTAACGCCGGAACAGCAGCAGGATTTGCCAATTCCCACAAAGCAATCACCGCTAGCTTTTGTACGGTTGTACTTTGATCTGTTAAGGCGATGATCAGAGGGTCTAGGGCATCTTCGTCACCGAGATGCTGCAAGGTTTTGACCGCAACCAAACGATCACTTTCATTCGGCGATCGCAGCAGTTCTAGCCATTGGTTCAACTCAGAGTCGATATTGGTAGACATGAACACTCCTCTAGCGCAGTAGGAATGGAATTTGGACAGTGATCGCCCCTGTGGGACATTCCTTTTCGCAGGGCAGGCAGAACCAGCATTCGTCGTATTTCATGTAGGCTTTGCCGGTGTCTGGATTTTTAGCGAGTACATCCAGTGGGCAAACTTCGATACAGGCTGTACATTTCTCTAAACATTTAGATTCATCGACGATGACAGGAACATCGACGCGTTGATTGATTAATGCCATTGACTCAAAAGCTCCTGTTGTAAGAGGTCGTTGAGATTGATTTAGATGAATCAGTTAATGGTTTACCGAACTGCAACGTCGTAGACTTCTCGATTGACATCTACATCGATAATGTAAGGATCGATCGGACGCTTGAACAACACCATTTCACCCACTTCGGTCTTTTTCAAATTGACATGACAAAACCATTCTTGATTGTTCTTTTCAGGATAATCTACACAGTAGTGATAAAGCCCCCAGCGGCTTTCACGGCGGTATAGAGAAGCACGAGCTGCCATTTCGGCGCAATCACGAATGAAATGAACTTCCAGACAACGCATGAGTTCATGCGGATCGCGGGCACCCATCAACTGGAGGGTTTCCTGATAGCGGACAAAGTTCTGCAAGCCAATTTCCATCTTGTGGCTGACTTTGGGGGGTTGCAGATAGTCATTCACTAATCGCCGCAGCTTATATTCCACCTGAGTATGGGGAATGCCATTGGGTTGGTTGAGCGGAGCATAGATTCGGGCTTTTTCGGCTTCTAAAAAGTCTGGATCTGGCTCAAGGTAATCTAAGTCTTGGATATAGTCGATCGCATTCTCTCCGGCTAAACGACCAAACACAAATGCTCCAATCATGTAATTGTGCGGAACACTTGCCATATCTCCGGCGGCATACAGCCCAGGCACAGTGGTTTCAGCCTTTTCATTCACCCACACTCCAGAGGCGCTATGACCACTGCACAACCCAATCTCAGAGATATTCATTTCCACACCGTGAGTGCGGTAGTTTTCACCTCTGCCCGCATGAAAGCGTTCGCGGCTGGGACGTTCGTTTGCCCATAAAACGGATTCAATTTCGGCGATCGTGTCGTTATCTAAATGGGTCATTTTGAGCTGAACGGGTCCCTTGCCAGAATTCAGTTCCTTCCAAACTTCCAGCATCATCTGACCACTCCAGTAGTCGCAGTTAATGAAGCGGTAGCCTTCGGCATTCACCGTTTGAGCACCGAGCGGACCCGCAACATAGGCACAGGCAGGACCGTTATAGTCTTTAATCAGCGGATTGATCTGAAAACATTCAATATTGCTCAGTTCAGCGCCAGCGTGATACGCCATTGAGTAACCATCCCCAGCATTAGTGGGATTTTCATACGTGCCATAGAGATAACCCGATGCCGGAAGCCCCAATCGTCCGCAGGCTCCGGTGCAGAGAATTACCGCTTTGGCTTGAATCACAATGAAATCACCATTCCGGACATCAAAACCCACTGCACCGATCGCCCGTCCATTCCGCACTAAAACACGAGTTGCCATGACCCGATTGGTGACTCTCGCTTTATGCCGCTTTACCTGTCGGGTCAGAATCGTTTTCAGGTCTTTGCCTTCCGGCATCGGCAGCACATATTTGCCCACCCGATGCACCTGTTTCAGGTCATAGTTGCCCTGCGGATCTTTCTGAAATTTAACGCCCCAGCTTTCCAGTTCTTGAATCACGTCAAATCCCAGCTTGCCAGTTTGGTAAACGGCTGCCTGGTTAACAATGCCGTCGTTGGCGATCGTCACCTCACGGGTGTACTGCTCCGGAGTGGAATGACCGGGAATCACCGCCGTATTGACACCATCCATGCCCATTGCGATCGCACCGCTGCGACGAATATTTGCCTTCTCTAAAATCAGTACATCTGCTTCCGGATTTGCTTGTCTGGCTTTAATGGCAGCCATTGTTCCGGCAGTACCGCCACCAATGATAAGGACATCTGTCCTCATCCACTGAGTATTCACTTGAGTACTCACGTAGAACTCCTTGCTTGAATTTAGAAAAACTTCTGATTGAATATCCAGGTTGAAAACCTAAGAGGATGCTTTAAAAGTCCTTTTGCAAGTAGCAGCAGATACGATCCCCCTAAATCCCTGCGCTCCGCGCCGCTAACGCTAAAAAAAAGGGGGACTCTAAGACTAATTCCCCCCTTCTTAAGGGGGGGTAGGGGGGATCTTTGAGTGCTCAACATCACAGTTAACACCTTTTCAAACACCCTCTAAGGGCAATATTTTGGCAGCTTATCTGGCTATCGGGTCTGGCTACAATTGATGAGCTGACTGATTAGCCGCAGCCCGTTGTAATTTGGCTCAACATGATTCTATTTTGCGGCAAATGTGACCGATTATATATTCATACCTTCTATAATCTAATAAAATAATGCAATGCATAAATCGAGTTAGTTAAACTTAGGCGATCGCGGCTCACAAGCAAATGGAAATTTATCAAATTAAAGTGTTTTTAGAAGTAGCTCGACATCTGAGTTTTACGGATGCAGCAGATGCTTTGAATCTGACACAACCTGCGGTGAGTGCCAAAATTAAATCACTGGAATCTGAATTAGGCACCCCTGTATTTTGTCGGCTAGGAAGAAAAGTTGAGCTGACGGAAGTAGGTCGTTTTTTGTTAAGGGAAGCCCCGAAGTTAATTGAGGTTGAGAATCAACTTCTACAAACAATTGAGGAAATCAAAAAGGGTAAGATTGGTAATCTCAAGATTGGTTGTACAACCGCGATCGCAGAAGGTTGGCTATCTCAGCTTTTATTCAACTATCGCCAACAATATCCCGACATCCAAACACGTTGCCTTGTCTTCGAGTCCGTTGAATATTTATATCGAGCCATGACTAGTGGTCAGGTGGATATCGGAATTTCTGATGTTAGCTTTGATGGACTGGCAGATATTACAACTACCTGTATTGCCACGATTCGTTATTCTGTTTTTGTTAGCTCCAATCATTCGTTCGCAAACCAGAATTGGTTAAGTATTCAGGAATTGAGAAATGAGCCTTGGGTAATCCTACCAGCAGGTTTTCCCAGCCGCCTGGTGTTTGAGTCTCGATTAGCAGAATTGGGGCTGACATTAGGAGATTTTCCCCAGCTCGAAACGGTGGATACAATTAGCCTAATGCGGACTTATATTACCCAAGGAAATTATGTCGGTTTCGCTTCTGAGTTTGACTTTAAATTGGATTGTCAGTCTGGAAGCTTAGTAGCAATTCCGTTGCAAGAATTTGCTTTACCAGGAAATATCTATTTACTCACAACCAAGCAACTTCATGTAGTGCATGAAACGACGTGGAAGAGACGCAAGGCTGCTCATCTCAACCCAGCTCAAAAATTCATGGCTTTAATTCAAAAACCTGATCACGCTGATGACATTGCTCCAGCAATACGGTTGCGATCGCCAAGTTTTCTCCACGAAACTAATTCCCGCAAGCCAGAAATACTTACGTTATCGATTGGAATACAAAATCGTACCATTCCCGCGATCGCCGCAGGATTGATTATGCAACGGTTGAGGTTGTTGGAGCATTTTTTACCAAAAGATGGGCGCTACAGTGGGACTCAGTATCAAATTCGCTGGTCAGACTTTTCAACAGGAGCGCCGATCGTTGAGGGACTACATTCTGGACAGTTAGATATTGGCATTCTGGGAGATTATCCGCTCTTACTGAGTGCGGTGCAACTAGAGCATCCAGAGGCTCAAAAAACTCGTTTGGTCAGCTTTGTTTCATCAAATCCTGATGGCTCCTGTAATGCCGTGATTGTGCCTAACCAATCAAGTCTGCACAGCATTGAAGACTTACGCGGACGAGTGATTGCCGTTCCTTTCAACTCTTCGGCTCACAGTATGGTGATGCGATCGCTCCAGGCAGCAAATCTTCTGAGTGATGTATACCTTGCCGCTCTTGAACACCCAAATTCAGCTGAAACGTTTGAATTTCCAATTCATCTAGCCGATAGCTACGCTCACTTTGCCCCCTTCCACGAGGTTGCTTGCCGTCAGGGAAAATTTCGCTATCTGTCTGACCAGCGTTTGGAGAGTTTGCCAGTGTTTTATGGCGTGGTGGTGCGAGCTGAGTTGGCAAAGCGTTATCCCGAAGTTGTGATTGGTTATTTGAAAGCTTTAACCGCTGCTCAACAGTGGTACGACAAAACACCTGCGGCGCTTAAACTTGTGAGTCAATGGACACAAGTAGATCCTGAAATCATCACTCAAATTCTCAGCACTACCTATCAACAACAGTCTGGGCGCTTCTTTTCGGAAACAATCATTCGACCAGATTGGTTGAATGTACATATTCAGCAGCTTAGTCAGATCCCTGGAAATGAGCAATTACAGACAATTAATTTGAATCACTGGATTCAACCAGAATTCATTCAAAAAATTCATCTTTAATCAACCTAACTCCATACTCTTGAGGGTTTCTTCGCGAATCAATTCAAACACTTGCCGATTGAGATTCAGAAATTCAGATGAAAGCATGATGTCTAAATGGCGAGGTCGATCGAGATTGACCTCAACTGTTTCCTTGATCCGTCCTGGACGAACTCCCATAACCAGGATGCGATCGCTGAGGAAAACAGCTTCCTCAATGTCGTGGGTGACGAAAATAACAGTGGATTTCAAATCGCTCCAAATATTCAACAGCAACTCCTGCATCATGTGACGGGTTTGAGCATCCAATGCCGCAAACGGTTCATCCATCAACAACACAGAAGGCGAGTTCACTAATGCTCGAACAATACTGGCTCGTTGCTGCATCCCTCCCGATAGTTGATGCGGATAAGAATGCCGATGGTTGTACAGTCCAACTCGGTTTAAATAATCGTTGACCAAATCAGTCCGCTCGGCTCTAGAAACACCACGAATCTTTAAACCAAATTCCACATTTTGAAACGTCGTCTTCCAGGGGAGCAGTGAGTATTGCTGAAACACAAATCCGCGATCGGCTCCAGGGCTTTCAACCGTATAGCCATCTACTAACACTCGTCCCTTTGTCGGCTTGAGAAAACCCGCAATCAAATTCAGAATTGTTGATTTACCACAGCCTGATGGACCTAACAAACAAACGAATTCACCCGGATGAATCCTAAAACTAGTCGATTCTAGAACTAGCAAAGGTCCATATTGGTCACGTCGCTTAAACACAACGGATAAATCTTCAACATCAACCGACCCTTTCATTAAAGTGTCAATTGGTTTTTCAATCAGGGTTGCCACAACAGCTAAATCTCCAGAAATTAGCAAATTCAATCATGATTAGACTGACTAGAACTCCTGCTTCTTCGTCACTCGCCACGGCATCAGTAATTTCGTCAAGCGATCGACCACCAGTGTACTGAGCAAACCCATCAAGCCGATTAGCAACATTCCCATCACAATGGGGGGATAATTCGATGTGACGTAGGACTCCCAAGTGAGATACCCCACCCCAAACCGACCCGCCAAAATTTCAGCCGTCACCAGACAAAACCAGGAATTTCCCATACCAATAACCAAACCACTGGCAATGTTAGGCATGGCTCCTGGCACGACAATATCTTTGAAAATGTGCCATTGCTTCGCTCCCAAACACTGACCTACCCGCAGCAAGACAATATCGGTACTCTCTACTCCCCGAATGGTGCTGATCAGAATGGGAAAGAATGCACCTAGAAAAGTGATGTATACCATGCCTGCCTCCGCATTGGGAAACATCAGAATCGCCAGTGGTATCCAGGCCACAGCCGGAATGGGGCGCAGTAGCTCCAGCGGAATAAAGACCAGATCTTCAATGGGGCGAAACCAACCAATCAAAATGCCTAAGCCCACTCCCAGAACAGCAGCAATGCCAAATCCCAACAGCACTCGTTGAATACTGGCAGCAATATGCACCACTGCATTGCCAGAGAAAAAGGTAATTGTTGCACTCCAAACATCAATTGGAGAGGGGAGAAAGGCGAAATTGATCAAAAAATTGAACTGAGTCACACAAAGAAGCTGCCAAATCCCAAAAAATAGGACAAGTGAGAGCGATCGCTTCAAGTTGCGACTTTTAAGCAGTGCCAAACTTGCAGCTCCTAATTTTGATGGGGCATGTTGGTCGAAGTGGGTTTCACTGGTTGCCCTGGGCTTCTTGCGTTTCGCCTTTCTTGCTGCTTTTGCAGATACAGCCATCACAGACCTCTTATGAAATCAGGTAAGGTTAACGGTGCGATCGCGAACGGCTTCAGCGCGTAACGGCTAAGGCTTGCGACGGCGATTTTAGGGCATAAAGCTGCTGCAACTCCTGGAAACTAGCAACCGTGGCTCCCGCTTTACTAGCAGCGGCTTGAGCATCCTTTTCCAGCAGGAATGCCGACACTTGCTCGCCACTCCGGACATAAAACGAGTTTTGAGCGAACAGTTTCCAACCTTTGTCCCGATCGTGCACAAAAGCGACACTTACTGTTTTGCCTTCAGACTTCAGCTGTTGTAACTTTGTCAGCATATTCTTGATTGAGGCAAAACTGAGCACGTTATCGTCTCCTGCCACCCAAATTTGAGCCGCTAATTTCGGCTCTTGAATTGCTTCTTGAGTCAGTGCGTCCTTACCCCCAATCACTGTATCTGCGAGGTTTGCGACATCTTGTTCACTGATATTGCTCTCCTTCATCGCCTGTTGCAGGTAACTATCATCGGTCCAACTGGCAACATCATCAGGATTCGCACTGGCATCTAGTTTGCCAATTCGCTTCAACGTGATGACACTATTTTTAAGGGCTGTAATTTGGTAGGGCTGAATTCTGGGATCAAGCTTCTGAATTCCGGATGGACCCAGGAACATATAAAAGATTTCTTTCTCAACCCCGGTCCACTTTTCTAGCTTGGCAGACAAGGCTTCTGGCTGCTCCCGGAACTGCTGGTTTGCCTCTAGCATCGCCCTGAGATACGCCACCACAATTTCGGGATTTTCTTTGGCAAAGTCCGATCGCACCGTCACCCCATGAAAAGTGGGATTTCCCGTTTGTGCCCCATCATAGATTTTGCGAGCAAAGCCTCTAAAGGGAAACAATTCACCGTAGGGCACGAAATCTGCATGAGCATCAATCTGACGGCTTCTTAGGCTGGTACCTCCCACCTCGGGCGATTGACTCACTAACGTCACATCTTTCTCAGCATCAATTCCCTCATTCTTTAATGCGGTGAGCAACATGCCATGCGCCGAGGTGCCAAAGGGCACCGAAATTGTTTTTCCTTTCAAATCAACCAATTTTTTATAAGGCGTATCGGTTGGTACAACCACCGCGTTTCCGGCTCCATTCGGACTGTAGGCAAGGGATGAGATCAAAATCGTTTTTACCCCATTACCTTTTTTCTGAAATGTCGTCAGGTTAATCGTGGCGGGGAAATCCGCCATATTGCCAATATCAATCTGATTAGCCAGCATTTTGTTGGTAATGGGTGGAGCAGAGGTGTAGCTAGACCACTCAATCTGGTACTCAACATTCTGGTACTTCCCAGTTTTAGGCAGATACTTCTCCAGGAGTTTTTCTTCCCGAATCACTGCCCCACCTGTCACAGTATTGATGGTCTGATCTTGAGTCCCGATCGCAATCCGAATCACCCGTTTACCCGTCGTTCCACCCGCATTCGTTGCAGAGGTATCTCCAGAGCATCCACTGGTAAAAGTTAAGCAAGCCACCAGTAGAGGGAAAATAGTATTCCCAAAAGATAATTGTTTGATAGTCATACAACTCCATTCCCGCCCTAAATCTACTGCCCCCATTTCACTTAAGCTATGCAGGAGCAGCCATTGATTAAACATTAATTCCCAGTTAGTCAGTCGGAATACCGAACTATTTTGAAAGAATGCCACAGTCCAATACCGAAAGCAAGATAAAACTCCGGTTTACCTATAGACTTTTTGTATTTTCCAATAAACTTCTTGAATGGAAGCTACCCAAATAAACGCCTGTAGCGGCGAGAGACACTTTTGGGTTGACCCTAAAATTATTAGTGACAACACTAGGCGATCAAGTTTATTGTTTTGTTGATCAAAATACTCTTGAAGCAGCAAACACCCATTAGGAGCTGGAGATTCTCCAGCTTAAAGTTACGATCGCGGCTGATGCTGAGACAAACGTTTGCCAGTCAAACCTATGGGACCTAAACGATTGTAGCGATTCACTAATTTACGCACCCAATCGGTAGAGAACTGTACTCTATCCGCCACCTCTTTAACGCTTAAACAGGGGTCTTGTTGACTCAACAAGCGAATCATTTGCCAATAAGTTTTGATCTGATCGTTGCAGCAGGTTTCGTATTGCCGAGTGATTTCCGTATAGCTCAAATGAGAAGCTACTTGAAGGTGAGGACGAGACATGATTTGTTAACCTTATTTAATGAGTACTGTACTTGTATATTTCAAAGGACTGCTAAAGACGTAGTAGAGCACTCCTAGCTATAAAAAATATGAGCAAGACTATGTTTTCGCCTTGCCCCTTGAGTTCACTTATTAGTCAATGATTTGTGGACTGGGTGCCTGAGCATTAATGTCAACTTGAGACAGAGTGGGAATGCTCCAGGCGGTTTCACCTGCTTTGAATACATTCGCGGGAGCAATGTTGAATTCCAGGGCACCTGCGGGATTTGTTCTGACAATGGATTGAGTGCCATCAACAAACTTAACTGCCAGGGGTTCCGTTAATGCTTGAGCTTGAGTAGTGGGATCAAGGACTACTTGAGTGCCAGCAGGGAGATAGTAACCATCACAATCCCAGTCATCATCAGTCTCTTGTCCGGCTGCCAAATAATAGAGTTGAGTGGGTAGCTTCTTCGGTTTATTCACATAGACGGCTAGGTTGCCAATCGTTTGATTGTGGCACTGCGCCCGTGTTGTGGTCGATTCCATGACGGCTTTTTGTGCCTGCAATTTCGCCAATTGTTGGTGATACTGCTCGGGTGTGTACCCTGCTTGTTCTGGCGCATTTTGCACTTGCTGCAGTTGGTTAATGGCTTGGGTTACCTCAGCATAGTCTGCTCCTTTACGATGATCCTGACCGGCCCAGGAGGGGGGAGCAATGGTCAGGCTAACTAGAAACACGATCGCAACAATCACAAGTTTGAGAAATTTCATGGAAAACTCCTTAAAGCGAGAAAATTGAACATTTCAACTAAACTGTAGGGCAGCCACTAAAAGGAAACCTCAACTCGGGGTGGGGTGGCAAAGGGAAACACCGACTGTTGGCGGCCCATTAATCACGCACTACTGTTGATCTAATTCAGGGGTAACGACTAACGCTTGTGCTTGACGCTGCAAGGTTTGACTCACTGTTCTCACTAATTTCAGCAGGTAAAGCCCACTCATCACCAGAGATAGAACGGCTAATCCAGGAGTTTCTAAGGTGCGGCTGTCAATTACAATCAACACACCTAAACTGATGAGTACAAAGGGAACCAGGTAATTGCCGTAGCGAGTCAAATTGTCAGCGATCGCAGGCACCTGAGTCAGCTTATAGGCGGCAAAACACCAGACTCCAACCATGGAGAAAAAGACACCCAGAATTATGGTGAGAGTTTGCCAGGTGCAACTTGCAAACAGCGGTATGTAAATGCCAATATTATCCCCGCCATTGGCAAAGGTGACAGCGGCGACACTGTAAGCCTGGGGTGAAATGAGACTGCTAAACCAGGTTGGTTGCATTTGGGTTTCGTCGACATCTGCATCGTCATCATCAGAATTCACCAGACGACTAATGCCGATCGCAATCGGAACCAGACCTAACAAGCCGACACAGGGACGCGGTAGTAGCAAACTGCCAAAGAAACTGGGCAGACTGGCTAGCACCAGGGCGGTAAATCCAAGATATTGTCCGGCTACGATGTGGCGCTTGCGAAAGAGGGCATTCACCTGGGAGAAGAACAGCATCAAAATCAAGATGTCATCCAGGTTTGTGGCTGTGAATGCGGTAAAGCCAGTCGAAATTGCCGTGAAAAGTCCGTTCATGTCAATTGATTCTCCAAAGCTTTTCTGCCGTCTGAGGTGGGTTGAGTCCGGACTTCGCGGTTACTGATTATTGGTCATTGGTATTTGTCGATCGCGAATGACGATTTGCAAATGACAGTTGACCATCCAAATTATTTACAAACAAAAACTTGCACATCCTCGAAATTGATGTCGGATGAGGGCTGTTGATCATGCCCGACATTCACAAACACGGTGTCCTGGGCATGAGTATTGAACACAGATGCTTTTGAGAATGTATTACCTTGATGATCAAACTCATGCGTAACTTGAGTGGGCACAAACACAACTTTGACTTCGCTCTGCGTTTGTTGTTGCTTGATCAGATCGGTCAACTCATCCAGTTTTCTAGAATACTCTGCATCTAATTTCTCATGGAGTAATTCGAGTTGTTGAGCGGCTTGCAAGGTCACCTGGTAATTGTGCTGGGCACTTTCTCGGTCTTCTTCTGACTGGCGGTTCTGGCTCATCAACACGACTGGAGCTGTATAAGCAGACGCAAAGGAGAACATCAGGTTTAGCAAGATGAAGGGTTGTCCATCGAAGTGAGGCAGACCAGGGATGGAATTGAAGGTAATCCACCCTACTAAAACAGTGGATTGACTAATCAGAAACGCCCATGAACCCACTTTAGAAGCCATTTTGTCTGCTAGCTTTTGTCCAAACGTTAATGGCTTGCTCTCAGGGGGTTGAATTTTTGTCGATCCAGATTGTTTTAGAATGGCAGGTGTCTGCTGTTGAGTATTTGAATTAGTTTGAAGAGATCGATTCGAATTCATGAGTTTTCTCAGCTGCTACAAAGAGTAATTAGATTCAATAGCTTTGCGAGTGTGGTTTAACGGCTTGTTTTGTTCGTTTTCCTGTACTGCATTCGTCATGGTTTCACTTTAAGCAGCCGAATCAATAAGAGCAAATACTCTTTTTTGTTAAATCAATTACTTGAAGTTATTCTTTTGGCTAAGTTATCAATCCGAGACTGACCCAGCCTCCTAGACGGCACCTCGGGACGCATCACCCTATCATCACCTCAATTTATTGATCTAGTAAAAAAGAGTGTTTGCTCTTATTAATTCAAGCTTCATAAGATAAATCCATAATTTGGTATGGCTTCCTGAACAGGTTAAAACTATGCCAACAGCAGGGAAGCCGTAAAAGACCTTTCTCGCACAGAAAAAGGAGTACCTCCGACTGGGTAGAACAATTCAGAGATTATTGATGATGAAATTCATAAACCTAACCTCAGTGTCAATTGAATCCCGCATTCCCAGTACTTTGACAGCGGTTGAAATTGATGATTGAGAACAAGGGTAGAACGGGTTCGGCATAGCGTTGGAGTATGGTATGAATTTTTTAGGAATGGAAATTTCATTGAACACAGGATTAATTCTGCTGGCTCTGGTTGCCTTAGAAACGGTACTTTCGGCAGACAATGCCGTTGCTCTGGCCGCCTTTGTGCAACCGTTACCCGATCGCCAGCAACAGCAACAGGCGTTAAACTGGGGACTCGCCCTTGCCTTCATTCTGCGAATCGCCCTCCTGCTGATGGCAACCTGGATTATTCAGTTCTGGCAGTTTGAATTCATTGGGGCACTCTATTTGCTTGGGTTAGCAGGCAAGCATTTCTGGCAGCAGTATCAAACAGCTGAATGTGAGGAGAATCTCGATGAATCATGCGAAACACCACCCACCTTTTGGCGCATCATTCCGTTAATTGCGTTGACAGACCTGGCATTCTCTCTCGATAGCGTCACCACTGCTGTCGCCCTTTCTGATCGCCTCTGGCTTGTTTTAACCGGTTGCGTCATGGTGTAGTCACTCTCCGCTGTTTAGCCGGTTTATTTGTGTGCTGGTTAGAACAGTTCGTTTACCTGCAAGATGCAGCCTATTTGACAGTATTGGGAGTGGGGCTGCGGTTACTTTGCAAAGCGTTACAGCCCGACATCGTCCCACCGGATTGGACGGTACTGGCAATGGTTGGAATTCTATTCACCTGGGGCTTTTCAAAGCGCACAAGTATCACAATGGCAGTGGAACCCATTGCCACAAAGGGTGACAGGCAATCGTTCTAGACTATCAATTTACTCAAACAAGCATTTGAATTATGGAAACGTTGATTAGTTCAGTTAATGCCCAAGCGGTACTGGTGATTGCCGCGATCGCTGTTGCGATCTTCTTAGGTACACTGCTGGTGAGAATCTTGAAAGCCAGCTTCGGGTTGATATTGACCATTCTGGCGATCGTTTTAGTATTGCAATATGGGTTTGGCATTAGCCCCGGTCAACTGTGGGGAGAAATTGGTCATTTGCCTCAAGTGGCGATTCAATCGGTTCAGAGCTTTGACCTGAATCGTTTGACATCCATGCTCTCAGATTAACTCCTACCGTTCATTACCTCCAGTGATGCATTGGACAATAAAGACTAAATGAACGTACTTACTTAGCCTGGATGCGGAGTGCGATCTTCTTATTTAGCTGGAGTTAGTAATTATACGATTGCGACTGTTTCAGCCTCCGATGATGCCATCGACTAGAATGAGTTGGAAATCTGGGCTGACCTTTACGATCGTTGGACTATGGGTATGAAGCCTAAAATTGTGTAGATTTTTCTCTGATGAATTTGCCAACGGTATCTGTGCCGATAAAGACAACAGTGATGTTTGGAAAAGCGACCATATCTCTTCAACTGAGTTCAATTCTCTTTCAATTAATCGTGCGTCAATCATAACCAATTACCTACTAAAACATAAGCAGCCCAGAATCCGGTATGGCTATAATTCGGGTACTGCTTCAGGAGAGTTAATTGAGCGCGGCGCAGTGCTTCTGCTTTTGTAACTTTGGAGTTCACTAATTCATGATAAAACTCTCCCATCAAGAGGGCGGTGGAGCGATCGTCAATGTGCCATAGAGAAGCCAGGGTGCTGTGTGCTCCTGCTTTTACAGCGACACCAGCAAGTCCCAGGGTAGCTCGATTATCTCCCTCTGCGGTTTGACAGGCGCTTAAAACAAGTAGCTCGATCGCGGCTGACTGGGACTGATTGCGTCTCCGTAAGAGCGCATCCAGCTGGGTCACGTTGATCGGACCGTCCGCCGCCAGAATAAAGGTGTCCTTGGCTTGAGAGCTAAACTGACCGTGGGTTGCTAAATGTACTACATTAAATCCGGCTGAACCAACCTGGCTCTCTAACGTTTGGCTGGTAAACGCCTGATCCAGCAGTTGGTGGGTAGAGATACCGGCTTTTGCGATCAGTTCAAATTCGGACTTGATTTCGGGAAGGGATGGAAATTGCTGCCGAAACTTGAGGGGCGGTTCGATGAGTCCTGCGGCTAAAACGTTTAAGCGTTTGGTGGATAAGGCTTTGGGCGGTAGTAGTTGCAGTCCAAGGCTGAGTGCCACGGCATACTTTTCTACTAGATATTGCTTGCCATCATACAGCCCAGCCATTGGAATACTTCTCAAGGCGTTATCCAGGACGAATACTAATGTATGCACTTGCTGACGGTTTAGATCGGGTTCGATTGGTTCGATCAGCCAGTGATAAACCTGCTGAGACAGGGTTTGAATCTTGTCTGTGGCATCGAGTTCTGTCAGGTTTTGTTGAAGCTGGTGCAGAACGCTTTCAATCTGTTGTTTAGGAAGCTGAATAGTGTGATGATGCAGGGGTTGTTGGGGAATTTTAACAATGACTTCTAACTGATTAGACAAGAGAATGGGATAAACTACAGCAGTTGTAGGATTGTCTTGATCGACAACTTGATCTAACAAAACTGTGCGAGCGTCTAAGCAGGCTTCACGAAAAAAGTTGTCTAGTTCAGCTAATTGCAGTGCTTCAATCCGTTGTCGAGCTTTGTCTAAGTTTTGAGCAATGGCTTGATTCTCTGGCGCTTGTACTAATAATTCAACAGACTCGCGATAAATGGGTTCAACACTTTCTCTAAATGAGAATTGGACGTCTTGATTGATAGCAACTAGATCGCTCCGGAGCGATCGTAGTTCATTCACCGCAGTATCGTAAGCCACGATCGCTTCTGGAATTCTTTGCTGTTGTTTTAACAGTCGTCCCAGTTGCCAGTGCCAACGGTAAGCAACACCGGGTGTATTCATTTCCTGAGCCAGGTTGAGCGCCTGTTGTGTGAGCGTCTGCGCTTCCCGCCACTGTCCAGTGTGTTCATAGACATTGCCCAGACTTCCGAGTGCATACGCTTCAGCCTGGCGATCGCCAAGGCTACGAGCCTGTTGAACAGCCGTAGCAAGCAGTTGGGCAACGGATGAAACGGAGAATGACGATCGCAGTTCTACATTCTCTGGTGTTGTCTGTTGTGCGGTGTTGGCTATGACTCTTTGCAGCCATACCTGACCCAAATGAATGTAGGCATACACACTTGCCTGACTAGCAGGTAGGGTTGTCAATTGAGCTTGAATATCGGGCAACAGTGCTTGTGCTGTAGATTGTTTTTCAGTATCTATTAACAGACTGAATAAGTTAATTTGTGCTTGAACTTTACTAATGCCTGTTGAAGCTAGGTTAATGGCATCCTGATAGAAGGTAACGGCAGCTTGAATATCTCGTTGTGCTCTCGCGGTATTTCCTAAACTTAATAGAGTTTCGCTAAGTTCTGGAGAGGTATCCTGAGGCGATAATTTTTTAACGGTTGCTAGACCTTGCTGTAATACCAGGCGAGATTGGTCTAAATCACCGACTAAACGCAAGGTATTGCCCAACGATCGCAATTGAATGACTTTTGTGATGGAATCTGGTTGATTCTGTAACCGTTGGTGCAAGTCAGTTAGCATTGTCAAAGCACGACGATAGTACCCTAAGACGCGCAATGCTTGAGCTTGATTGATCTGGTTCTGCGCGATTCCATCGGTATTATGCAGTCGCTTGTAGATGGATTCTGCCTGTTGCCAGGTGGAGATCGCCAGCTCTACCTGTCCGGTTTCTAATTGCAAATCACCTTGAATGGTCAGTGCTTGAGCCAGAATAGATAATTTTTGATTGTTGTTATCGACCCTGAGTGCCTGAACCAAAGGGGTTGTTAATGTTTGGATTGTCAAATTCTCTCCTAACTTCCCTCCTTCCAGTAATCTCAAACTCTCGGCGATTGCTGCTTTTGCCTCCTGCCATTTGCCTAGTTGCTGATATGCCAAGGCTAAATTGCTGAGGGCGATCGCTTGCCGTAATGGATCGTTTTGCACCCGGTAAGTCTCTGCGGCTTGGCTGAGGGGGATGACCGCGTCCGCAAACCTTCCGGCATCATAGAGTGCTTTGCCCTGTTCCATGAAGGAGGTATCTGCCGTCAGAACAGTGTCCCAAGAGACAGGTTGAGTAAGTGAAAATGTTGAACGTGCGGGGGCGATCGCCACACATAGCCAGACTGTCAGTAGCGTCAATAACAGCCAGGTCATCAGTTTGGGAAATTTGAAAGGACAAAAAGTCATGAGCAAAGGGGCGATCGCGGCTGAAGCCTTTATATCAAATTTTCATCCACAAAACTAAACCTCTGTGGAATGGGTGTCTCGCCTGTTCTGAATCGGGCAGACAGAGTATCCATCCCATAAGACTCTTAGCAGCATCACGCCCGCGTGAATAAACCAAAATTTTCCACCCAATAAATCATCAGATGGATGAATGCAATGGCGGCTAAAGCCTCCATCTACCCATCAAACTCTCTATAAGCACACAAATTCAATTAGGACAAGCATCATGGCAACACAAACAAAACGTGGTTCCTTCACATATGGTGGCAATGACAATATTATCGGTATTGGCGGCAGTGGTAACGATTCTCAACGCTCTGGTAATGGCAACGATACCCTTGCCGGTAACGGCGGTAACGACACCCTCAACAGCTGGTATGGCAATGATGTTCTAGATGGTGGTGATGGCAATGACTATCTGGATGGCTACCACGGCAATGATATCCTGAATGGCGGTAACGGCGATGACTACCTGGATGGCGGTGCTGGCAATGATCAACTGTTTGCGGGGGACACCAATTCCTCTCAATACGGTGCCGATACTCTCTACGGCGGCGAGGGGGACGACTTTATTAGTGGCAACATTTATGCGGGTGGCTTCAGCTATGGCAATCGCTACCTCTACGGTGGTGAAGGCAACGACTTTATTCAAGGTTCAAAAGGTAGCAACGCCATGTACGGTGGTATTGGCAACGATATACTCCGCAGTTATGGTGCTAGTGACTACATCGAGGGGAATGAAGGGGATGACATTATCTATCTCGAAGGAATCACCGGAACTGCTTATGGTGGCACAGGCAATGACCACATCGCTGCCATAGGAACATCCTCCCACATGCTGTATGGTGAGGCGGGCAATGACTCTCTCTACGGTGGCAGAGGTAATGACTATCTCGCTGGTGGCAATGAGGATGATTACCTCTCCGGCTTCCTTGGCAACGACACCCTTGATGGTGGCTATGGCTATGACACTGCCGCTTATAGTGGACGATACACCGACTATCGGGCTACTTTTACCAGCAATGGGGCTATCCAAATTACGGGGAATGAAGGCACTGACTTGCTCTATGGCATCGATCGAATCAGTTTCGGAGATGGCGGATTCTATAACGTCTACACCGGAGATGCAAGTGCTAACCAACTCACGGCTGATCCCAACGTTTTTTCTTTACTCTACGGCGGCGATGGCAATGATAGTCTTATTGGCGGCAACTATAACGACACTCTGGATGGTGGCAATGGTAACGATTTTCTCGATGGCGGTAGTGGCAATGACATAATGACTGGGGGGCTGGGATTTGACACCCTGGTGGGTGGAGCCGGAAATGACTATCTCAATGGCTATGGTTCCACCGTCACCAACGACAGCCAGTACGACTGGCTCTCCGGTGGCGCAGGCTCTGATTATTTTGTGCTGGGTGAAACGGGCAAAGTGTTCTACAACGAAACTGGCGATGGCTATGCCGTGCTCAAAGATTTTGAACTCGCCGATCGCGTCCAATTTGCAGGTCTACCCAGTCAATACAAGATTGAATTTAGAAGCGTCAGCGGTATTGGCAATGGTGCCCAAGATACTGAAATCTTCTTCAACTCCAACAATAGTTGGGAACGGATTGGTATCATTGAAGACTCGACTAGTTTCACCTTTAGCGGTAATGCTGTGTTTGTGTAAGTCAAATTTGTGTCCTTGAGTGCTTGCTAATGAGGAGGGCGATCGCGGCTCAGTAGCTTCTTGCTGGAGAGCGATCGCCTGGCTTTTCTCTGGTTTAACGCGAATCAGTAAAAATTCATTGCAAATGAACTAATCATCTACTGGGAAAAGGGTTGGTAACACCCACTTTTACCTATGACTGCTTCTCACAACTGAATTAGGACTGTTAAGGTAGGCATCAATGCCTTTAGAGTTGTAGTAATTGGGTGACTGTTTCTTGAGCTCCTAGTTGGTATAAATTTTGGAGATGATGGGATACACAATCTACAAAATGCGTGGACTGAGGCAGATCACCAAACAGTTCCGATAACTCAAGTAGGGAGTTTGGATCAGAACCACCCGATCGCGCCCGTTGATGTAGAATATCAGCCATTGGATCATCAATGGCAATGGCATTACCTTGATCATCCTGACCATTCAAGTAACGGAACCAGACCGCGATCGTCAGGCTTAAGTAGTCGATCGTGCTGCCCTGCTGCATTTTCTCCCGTAAGGAGCCAAGTACCCATTTGGGCAGTTTGGCAGAACCATTGAGACAAAGCCGTGGCAGTTGGTCACGAATTTTAGGATTAGCAAATCGCTCCACTAAGGTTTGTTTGTATTGGTCGAGATTGATGCCGGAGACCGGTTGAAGGGTGGGCGTGACTTCCTCCATCAAATGTTCAACCGCTTGCCGAATCAATGGATCAGCCATGGTTTCGTAGGAGTAGGAATAGCCCATGAGCGTCCCTAGATAACCAATCAGGAGGTGGCTGGCGTTGAGCAGACGAATTTTCATCATTTCGTAAGGATGAACATCATCGGTAAACTGAACTCCCACCGTTTCCAATTCGGGTCTGCCAGCACTGAATTTATCTTCCACGACCCATTGCAAAAAGGGTTCCGCTACGACAGGCCAAGCATCGTCAATGCCAAATTGCTCCCTCACCATGGCGATATCGGCGGGAGTGGTAGCAGGGGTAATGCGATCGACCATGCAGTTGGGGAAGGCAACGTGATTTCGAATCCATTGACCTAATTCTGGATCGTGCAGTTCTGCAAATGTAGACAGCATTTTTTTGACGATATTGCCATTCCCCTGCAAGTTATCGCAGGAGAGGACGGTGAATGGTGCGATTCCCTGTTTCCGCCGTTGCTCAAGAGCGGCAGTGAGAAAGCCATACACGCCGATCGGGGCATCTGGATGCTGCAAATCATGCTGGATGGTAGGGTGATTGGCGTCAAATTCGCCGCTACCTTCATGGTAGTAATATCCCCCTTCGGTAATAGTGAGGGTCACAATCCGGCATTGGGGATCGACCATGGCATCAATCACCGCTTGCCGATTCTCTGGCGCAAACAGATATTGGGTAATGGCCCCAATCACTCTGGCAGTATCTTGTTCAGGCGATTGCTCAACTAGAGTATATAAGCAATCCTGAGAGTTTAAGGCATCCCGCATGCGTTGATCGAATTCCAGCAAACCAACTCCACAAATTCCCCAATCACTGTTGGGATTTTCGTGGAAGTAATTATCTAGATAGAGTGCTTGATGGGCACGATGGAATCCACCCACACCAATATGGAAAATACCATTGGTAATGTGATGGCGATCGTAAGCAGGGATGCGAACTTGATTGGATAGCTGAGCGAGCGAGGCTTCATTCAGCTTGATGGCTGACTCGGCTTGGGTAAGGTTGTTCATGGGAATTATCGGTGAGGTGGTGACGACGAACTTTGGGAACGGCTTCGCCGTTTTGATCAAACAAGTGGCATAGGTCGCCGTTGAGCGTAATGAGGGCACGATCGTGCATCCGGCTCGGATTGTCCCCATCCGTTTGCACGATCAACGTTTCGCCACCTGTAATGCGGACGTAAAGGAAGGTTTCGCCGCCCAACCGCTCCACAACGAGGACTTCCCCTGTCAAGGTGGGATTAGTTGAGTCTAGTCTCAAATGTTCGGGGCGAATTCCTAACGTAGCTCGATCACCAACCGAAAGGCTACCTGGTCTCACGGGAATGGTCACAGTGGTATCCCCCGGAAGCCGAACCGTTGTGCCAGAGTCATTCACTGCCGTCACCGTGACCGCGAGGAAGTTCATGCGTGGTGAACCAATGAATCCAGCAACAAATAGGTTGCTGGGATGGTGATACAGTTCCAACGGTGAACCCACCTGCTCCACAATGCCACCCTGCAACACGACGATCTTATCGGCAAGGGTCATGGCTTCCACCTGATCGTGCGTCACATAAATCATGGTGGACTGTAGACTATCATGCAGGCTTGCGAGTTCTAGCCGCATTTGTACCCGCAAAGCGGCATCTAAGTTCGACAAAGGCTCATCAAACAAAAACACTTTAGGATTCCGCACCAGCGCCCGACCGATCGCCACTCGTTGACGTTGACCACCGGATAGTTCTTTCGGTTTGCGATTTAATAACGGCTCTAATTGCAGAATCCGGGCAACGTCTTTTGCCTTTTCATATCGCTGCTGTTTCGACATCCCAGCCAGCCGTAAACTGAATGCCATATTCTCCGCCACGGTCATGTGCGGATAGAGGGCATAGGTTTGGAATACCATGGCTAATCCGCGTTTATCGGGTGGGACATGATTCATGCGTTCGCCATCAATTAGCAAGTCGCCCGAGGAGATTTCTTCAAGTCCGGCAATCATGCGGAGTAGGGTTGATTTGCCACAGCCGGAAGGTCCGACAAACACCACAAACTCACGATCGTTGATGTCAAGATTGACCCCTTTGATGACTTCAAGCTCAGTATAACGTTTGTGGACATCTCTTAAATTTACGGTAGACATGAACAACTCCTAAAAAAAATTTTAATTGCCTATCTCCTACTTCACGGCACCAAACGTGAGACCTCGCACGAGTTGTCGCTGGCTGAACCAACCAAAAATCAAAATTGGGGCGATCGCTAAGGTGGATGCCGCAGAAAGCTTTGCCCAGAATAATCCTTGAGGACTGGAGAAGGAGGCGATAAAGGCGGTTAAGGGAGCAGCATTGAAAGTGGTTAAATTCAAACTCCAGAATGCCTCGTTCCACGCCAGGATGATAGATAGTAAGGCGGTGGACGCAATGCCAGGGAGAGCAAGGGGTAGTAAGACATGGCGCAATTCTTGCGAGGTACTGGCACCATCCATGCGATCGGCTTCTAAGATTTCTTTGGGCACTTCCTTGAAAAAGCTGTAAATCATCCAAACGACGATCGGCAGGTTGATCAGGGTGTAGATGATGATCAGCGCAATTCGAGTATCCAATAGCCCAGCATTACGACACAAGATGTAGATCGGCACAAGTACACCAACGGAGGGCAACATTTTGGTAGACAGCATCCACATTAAGGTGCCTTTGGTGCGTTTAGTAGGAAAAAACGCCATGGCATAGGCAGCTGGAACCGCAAGTAACAGAGCCAGAATCGTTGAGCCAAGCGAAACCGCGACACTGTTGAATGCATAATTCAAATAAGATGCCCGATCTTGAATTGCCACATAGTTTTCGAGGGTGGGCTGGAAGATTAACTGAGGCGGTGTTGCAACGGCTGCAACTTCAGTTTTGAAACTAGTCATGAACATCCAGAAGATGGGAAAAAATAATAGGCAAGCCACAAACCAGCCTAAGAAGGTGAGTAACCAACGACGTGATTTTTTTTGTGCCATTTCCATTGCCCTCATCAAGTATCCACGTTCCGGGCAACACTCCGTAGCAAAAAGATCGCTACAATGTTAGCCAAAATGACTGCAATCAATCCCCCTGCTGATGCGCCACCGACATCAAACTCCAGCAGAGCTTTGAGGAAGATGTAGTAAGCCAGGTTAGTTGTGGCTAAACCAGGTCCACCGCCAGTCGTGACGAAAATTTCTGCAAAGATAGTCAGGAAAAAGATGGTTTCAATCATCGCCACTACTGCGATCGCCCGACTCAGGTGGGGCAGCATCACAAACCGGAACAGAGCAATCGGTTTCGCGCCATCCATTCGAGCGGCTTCCAGCTGTTCGTGGTCGAGCGATTGAATCGCCGTGAGTAAAATCAGCAACGCGAAAGGCAGCCATTCCCACGACACGATAATGATGATCGCCAGCAATGGAAAATCGGCAAACCAATCGATCGCGCCCAAGCCTAAACCCCGTGTGATTTGGGCGAAAAGTCCGTTAACCGGATGCATCAACATATTCTTCCAAATCAAGGCACTCACTGTCGGCATCACGAAGAATGGAGAAATCGCCAGTACCCGCGCAATGCCTCGACCGGGAAAGTCCTGGTCAAACAAAACGGCGAGTAGTGTTCCTAAACCAATGGTAATGACTAAAACTGAAACAACTAAAATAATTGTGGTAACAATCGAAACCCAAAATCCTGGATCGCCTAAAATGAATGTGAAATTTTCAATGCCGATGAACTTACGAGCATCTGGATTTAACAGGTTATACCGTTGAAATGAGAACCATAAGGTCATCAGCAACGGCACAATCATCCATAGCAATAGCGCAATCACCGAAGGGGCAACCAGTGGCAAGGTTGACACCCGACTGCTGACCTGTTCGCGAGGGGGACGGCTTTCAGGATGATGGTCTACAGTGAGGGAAGAAGACATAATTCAAGCAGATACAAAAGGTTTGATTGCAACAAAATGGCCCTTGCCCCCGCCTTCAGCACCCTTCATAAGGAGGGTGCAGGGGGACTTATTCGATATAACCGGTGTGTTTCATGAACCGTTCCGTCGATTGTTGCGATTGTTGTAAGGCTCGATCAACGGAGGTGTTACTCGTTAATGCAGCCGCGATCGTTTGTCCAACTGATGAGCCGATCGCCTGAAACTCTGGAATATCAACATATTGCACTCCCTTGTAGGGAGTTGGTTGGGCTGCCGGACGGGTGACATCGGCAGATTGAATTGCCCGCAACACGATCGGGGCAAAGGGAGCCGCTGTTTGATAGTTGGGATTCTCATAGGTGGACATACGTGTTCCCGGTGGCACAGCCACCCAACCGTTCTCGTTCGCAACTAATTGGATATATTCTTTAGAAGTCGCCCAGGCAATAAACCGTTCTGCGGCTTCCGGTGATTTGGAGGTTTTGGGAATCGCTAATGCCCAAGCCCAAAGCCAGTTAGAACCGTTAGGATATTGTTCGATCGGAGCGCGAGCAAACCCGACCTTATCATATACAGTTGACTCTTTGGGATTAGAGAGCAATCCTGCGGCAACCGTTGCGTCCACCCACATCCCACATTTCCCCGTTGAGAACAGGGCAAGATTCTCGTTGAATCCGTTAGAGCTAGCTCCAGGTGGACCATAATTCTGCATCAGATCAACGTAATAACCAATGGCTGCTTTCCAAGCAGGAGTATTAATTGTAGGATTCCACTGCATGTCAAACCATTGACCACCATAGGTATTTACCAGGGTCGAAAGGAATGCTATGTTTTCTCCCCAACCGGGTTTTCCCCGGAGGCACATCCCATAAATGCCATTCTGCGGATTATGGATTTTACTTGCCCATGCTTTGATTTGCGGGTAGGTGGGTTGTTCGGGAACGGTAATTCCCGCTTTCTCAAACAAATCCTTGCGGTAATACAGCATCGAGCTTTCAGCATAGAATGGCACGGCATACAGCTTGCCATCATTGGAAAGCCCCTCTCGAACTGGTTTCAACAGATCATTCACATCGTAGCTAGTCGGTAAATTTAATGGTCTTAACCAATCTCGTCTAGCCCATATGGGCGTTTCATAAGACCCGATCGTTAAGACATCAAATTGACCTCCTTGACTGGCAACATCGGTCGTGGTGCGCTGGCGCAATACATTTTCTTCCAGCACCACCCAATTCAATGCAATATCGGGATTTGCTTGCTCAAACTGGTGTGACAGTCCTTGCATGACTACCATATCGCCATTATTCACAGTAGCGATCGTGAGTCGAGTTTTTTCGGCAGCTTGCGAACTGGGTGAGCAAGCGTGTAACAGTTGCGTCAACAAGGCTCCGACGATGAACGCAACGATAATTTTGGCGAAGCGGGGAATACCCATCGCTAAGCTCCTTTATTAAAAATCGAGCGAATATTTTTGATTTATGCTCCACTACTGAGCAAAAGCTCAATAATAGAAATCATACTGAGATGCTTGATAGAACTGATCTTTTCTTGAAGCATTGAAACAATTCTTGATTAATAGGAGTTTAAGAGATGATAGCGAATGCAAACTATCATTTTAAGGGCAAAAACATTCTGATTACCGGTGGTGCAGGAGATATTGGAAAAGCGACTGCAAAACGCTTTGCGGCTAATGGTGCAGGAGTAATTTTATTAGATTTAAACAAGGATAAAATGGCAGATGTAGCACAGGAATTGAAAACATATAATGTACCTATAGATGTATTTCACTGTGATGTGACATCGGCTGAGAGTGTGAGAAATGCATTTACAAATGCAGTAACTGAAGTTAAACGCATCGATTACATCTTTAACAATGCCGGATATCAAGGTGTGTTTGCGAAGACGGATGAATATCCTGCTGAGGATTTTGAAAAGGTCATTGATATTAACGTCATTGGTGGTTTTCATGTATTAAAAGTAGCCGCTCAACATCTGCGGGATGCTGGTGGAGGCGCGATCGTCAATATGGCAAGTCATGCTGGAGTGGATGGTCCTCCTAATATGCTGGCTTATGCGGCTTCTAAGTTTGCTGTAATTGGTATGACTCAAACAGCCGCAAAAGATTTAGCGCCCTATGGCATTCGAGTTAACGCCCTGTCTCCTTCTCTGATTGGTCCCGGTGTCATGTGGACACGACAAACCGAATTACAGGCATCTGTGAGTTCTCAATACTTTGATGCTGATCCAAAAGTGGTCGAACAGCAAATGATCAATTCAGTCCCGATGCGTCGGTTGGGACGGTTAGAAGAGGTTGCCAATGGAGTCGCCTTTTTAATGAGCGATGAAGCGAGCTATATCACTGGATTCAACCTGGATATTACCGGTGGACAGTAGAGCTGTAGTAGCATTGACAAAAAATTTTGTGGTCTACCAATCCTATTTCCAAATGCTGGATCTACTGTTGCTGCATCATAATCCGAAGTATGACTCAACGAACTGCCTTTAAAGCTTCGTACAATTTTTGAAACTGATCAACAGCAGATTCATAAACAGCAACTTCTTGAGGATGGACTGCATTGCTAATGGGTGGCAGTATCTTGAGAGCAGCTTCTAAATCAGGATAAACACCCACGCCAACCATTGCCAGAATCGCGGCTCCATAGGCAGCCCCTTCTGTCGTTGGCGGCACCAGGAGTTCGGTTTGCAGGGCATCTGCCAGAATTTGCAGCCAGGTCTGCGATCGTGCTCCTCCTCCCGTCGCCAGCAATTGTTGCACAGGGGCAATCTCGCTAATCACATCCAATGCTGCTCGTAGACTGAATGCCACCCCTTCCAATACGGCTCGAACAACATCAGCCTGAGTATGAGATAAAGACAGATTTGCCCAGGCACCACGAGTCTCCGAGTCAAGGTAAGGACTGCGTTCCCCGGCTAAATGGGGCAGAAATAGAACACCCCGTGCCCCAGGCGGTGAAGTTGCTGCCATCTCCATTAAATCGGTATAAGACGTTTGAGAGGCAAATGTGTCTCGATACCAGCGCAAAGAGCCACCCGCCGCCAAGGTCACTCCCAGGAGATGATAACCCCCATCCACATGACAAAATAAATGCACTCGACCGTCTGGATCGGGAGTCGGACGATCGCAGGGCGCAAAAATCACTCCAGATGTCCCAATACTCAAGCTGCCCCGATTGAGATGAGTCGATGAAATTCCCAAGCCGATCGCGGCAGTGGCATTATCTCCACCCCCCGCAATCACAGGTATTCCAACGGGTAAGCCAGTCCGAGACGCAATCTCTGGCTTTAATTGACCGACGATCGCCGTTGACTCAATGACTTTCGGAAACAATGCTGGGTCAATACCGAGAGTACTGAGAATATCCACATCCCACTGCCGACTGACCAGATTTAAACATCCAATTCCTGAGGCATCGGATGGTTCCGTGGCAAACTCCCCTGTTAACACATAGCCTAAGTAATCCTTGGGCAAAAGCACCTGTTGTACCTGGGCATACGCTTGGGGTTCGGCTGCTCTTAACCAAACCAGCTTCGGAAGCTGAAATCCAGTAATGGCAGGATTACCTGTGCGCTGAATTAACTCCGATCGAGGAATGAGTGTTTCGATCTCAATCACGGCTGTTCCAGTGCGCTGGTCATTCCACAAAATAGCTGGTCTGATCACACGACCTGACGCATCCAGGGTCACCATACCATGCATCTGTCCAGACAAACCGAGAGCAATGACTTGATGCTCCCTCAGTTGCTCACTCACACTGGCTAAAGCGTTCAAGCTGGCTGCTACCCAGTCTGTGGGGTCTTGTTCTGTCCAACCGGGCTGGGGCGTTAGGAGTGGGTAACTTTTTGTCGATTGAGCTATGAGTTGACCCTGTCGATCCACGGCGATCGCTCGCACTCCTCCTGTCCCCAAATCTAAACCAATTACGACATCAGCCAACCTGTCCTCCCACTGCTGAACGATTTAAGGTGTCTTCCGTTTGGGTACTCAGTCAGAACCCCTCGTTACGGCTGAAGTCATTCTAGAGGCACTGAACATGGCAATCTTCTCATTTTTCCCTTACTTATATTGACTTTAATCCTCAAACACCCGACTTTCTACATCGCACTCCTGCAATCACCCTTATGCATGATGTAGTTATAGTTTTAAAGTACGCCCTAGGGCTGACTATCTCCTGTTATCTGAGAATAGATGGACACTTCCCCCCGTCAGGAAATTATTGAACTGTTCTCGACCTTCTTGCAATTTGAGGCAGACCAGTTTAGCGGCTGGGTGACTGACCTCCGATTACGTCGCAGTATGCAGAGACGATTGGAGGACGGCTCTAGCCATAAACCTACCCTCATTGCAGCAGGTCAATCATTAGAGAAATTTTGGGTGCTCTACTGGTATCGCAGCTGGCAAACCCAGAGCAATACTCTAGCGGAGGGACATTTAGCTGCTTACTTACAAGAACCTTGTTACTGGTCAGCCCAACGAATAGCCAGAAGATTTACCAACATTCAGTTTGGCGTCTCGGATTATTGCCAAATGGCAATGGCAGAGCTTCGCACGGTGTTGAAGGGGTTTAAGCCCGATCGCGGGGCTAGTTTAAAGACCTTTGCTAGTATTGTCTTTCCCAGCCTATTGAAGGATCAATTGCGCCAGCGACAGGCGGCGAATCTTTGCTCAAGTTGGGGATTGTTACGGAGAATCAGCAAAAAACGGTTCCTGGAGGCATTGAGGCAGGCAGGCTTATCTGCGGCAACGATCGCCCAATACCAGTTAGCGTGGATGTGTTTCAATGCCCTGTATGTGCCAACCCAAACTGGTACAAAGCAGCTTCCTCTAGTCGATCGTTCCTTGTGGATTGCCATTGCAGAGCTTTACAATACCCAGCGCTATAACCATCTGGTGCCCGACGAATTAGACTGCACCCCGCAGGTGATGGAACGGTGGCTAAGCCAGTGTGCTACTTGGGCGCGGGCGTATCTCTATCCAACCGTTGAGTCGTTGAACGTGCCAAAGCTGGGATTAGAAGCGGGTGGTGAGCGGCAGGATGATTTATCCGATCCACTTCAGGACTCATTATTGACTGAGTGGATCAGGCAGGACGATGATCAGGCGCGTCAGGTGCAGCAGGCTCAAATTCGCGGCGCGATCGTGACTGCCCTGGAACAGTTGAGTGCTGAGTCTCAGGAACTGTTGCGGCTCTATTACCAGCAGGGGTTAACCCAGCAGGAAATCATGCAGCAATTGCAGATGAGTCAAGCAACCGTGTCACGCCGGCTCACCAAAGCCAGGGAAGTATTGCTGCTGGCATTGATTGAGTGGAGCCAGCAGACGTTGAATAGTTCGCCCAATCCCAACCTAATAAAAGAGATGAGTGCGGCTTTAGAAGAATGGCTTGGGGTTCAATATGGTGTACCAAATGCTGCCTTTGGCAAGCAAATTGCTGGGCAGGGAGCGGAATGATGGTGATCTTTGCAGATCCAAAAGAGTGGTGGTTAGAGGTATCGCCATCCATGCAGGCAGAGGCAGTCCAGCAAAGTCAGTTGTGTCGCTCAATTGCTAGTCGGCAGCGGGCTTATTTGAATGCTCTATGTTTGCAAGCGGTATTAGAGTGGATTCGAGCTGATGTGACGGCAGCCGCCCCCTGGCTGACTTCACTGTTACCAGCGATTTGGGACGTCGTGAACGGTACCACCATGATGCTGGGAGCGATACGATTAGTGTTGCTGCCGACCGACGCGATCGATGCCAGTGAGTTAGAGGTGCCGCAGGAATGGGTGGATTGTCCCAGTTGGGCAGGGGACTATTACCTGGCAGCGCAAGTTAACCCAGAGGCTAGCTGGGTAAGAGTTTGGGGATACACAACTCATCAGGAACTGAAGGCGATCGGGCATTATGATTCCATCGATCGCACCTATTCCCTGGCGGCGGAACAGTTAACTCTAGACCTGAATGCCTTTTGGGCAACCTATCAGCTCTGTGGTACAGCACAAACGCGCCAAGCGATCGCGCCCCTACCGGAACTCTCTGACATGCAGGCAGATCATCTGATTCAGCGATTGGGAGATCCCGCGATCGTGTTTCCTCGTTTGGCAGTGCCTTTTAGCCTCTGGGGTGCTCTGCTGTCGCGATCGGGCTGGCTGCAAGCCCTGTATTTGCAGCGCTGTGGTATCGAGCGGACGCGACCAGCCATTGTGCGGCTGAGTGATTGGCTCCAGGGACAGTTCACTGAAGTGTGGCAAACAGTGGATGCCGTTTTGCCTACCCAGGTTGTCATGGCTTGGCGCAGCAGTGAGAGCGGGTCAGAGGATGTCCCAGTCTATGCGATTAACCGCGCTAAGGTGTTGGCATTGGCTCCAACGGAGGGCAAAGACGGGTTCGCTTTGCTCATTGGCATCACACCGATCGACTCAACTCAAATGAACCTGGGGCTGCACGTTTGTCCGGTGGGGCAGCAGGCGACGTTCTTGCCAGAGATCCGGGTGCGGCTACTGGACGGAGCTGGGACTGAAGTGGGACAAGCAAGCGCGACAATGCCCGAAACCATTCAATTTCAGTTTAGTGGTCAAGTCGGCGAGCAGTTCAGTGTGGAAGTTGCTATGGGCGATCGGACGCTGACTGAATTCTTTGAAGTCTAGGATCCGTTGCAATGACGAAGCGAGCGGTTTTGCGATTCGATGGCGATTTGGAGCAAGGGTTCCAAGTCATCCTGGAGATTGGAGCGGAGCGGACGCTGTCGTTTTCAGAGACCACAGGAGCATTACCCCCAGCACCTGAATTAGCATCCGGTTTAGCCGATTGGCAGCATCATTATCGCCAGCTCTCAGCCTCTACTCGGATTACGCTCCAGCAGATCACCGTTCGGACGGACATAACCGCCCGCCTGCAAGCCTGCCGGCACAGCGCTCAAACCTTGCAACAACACCTGAATACCTGGCTAGCATCCCCCTCCTTTCAAAGTGTGGAGAAACAACTACGCGAGTCTATCGATCTCACTGAACCCGTGCGGGTCTTGCTGCGAACCACCGATTTGCGCTTGCATCGATTGCCCTGGCACTATTGGGAGTTTATCGAGCGCTACCCTCATGCAGAACTGGCACTCAGCACTCCTCCAACCTCTGAGGTTAAGCCAATCAGTTCAGGTGACAGCGTTCGGATTCTGGCAATTTTGGGCGATCGTCAGGGCATTGATATCGAGCGCGATCGCCAACTCTTAACCAACTTACCCCATGCCGAGGTCTTGGTTCTGGTCGAGCCATCCCGGCAGCAGTTAACCCATCACCTGTGGGAGCAAGCCTGGGATATTCTCTTCTTTGCCGGACATAGCCATACTGAAGCTAGACAAGGTTATGTCCGCATCAATCCTGATGACAGCCTGACGATCGCGGAGTTGAAATATGGACTGCGGCAGGCCGTTTCCTGTGGACTCCGACTGGCGATTTTCAACTCTTGTGACGGCTTGGGGTTAGCTTATGAACTGGAGCAACTCCACCTGCCACAACTGATCGTTATGCGGGAACCCGTGCCCGATGTGGTCGCTCAAGAGTTTTTGAAACACTTTCTGACCGCCTTTGCCCGGGGTGAGGCATTGCATCAAGCTATGCGGGAAGCCCGTGAACGCCTCCAGGGGTTGGAGAACCAGTATCCCTGTGCGACCTGGTTGCCCATACTGGTTCAAAATCCGGCAGTTGTGCCACCCAGTTGGCAGAGCTTACAAGGATGGGAAGCAGGCGGGAAGACGGGGAGAGGGGAAGCAAGAGGAGTGGAGGAAGCAAGGGTACACCGAGTCAATTGCCAAACGCCAAGCTTGCTGTCTCACTTGTTGCAACGCCTTCTGTTCACTAGCCTTGCGGTTACGGGATTGGTTTTAGGGGCAAGATATGTTGGGATTTTTCAATCCTTAGAACTGGCAGCGTTTGATCACCTGATGCGGATGCGTCCTGCTGAACCTCCCGATCCTCGATTGCTGGTGGTTCTAGTCACCGATGAAGATGTCCAGGCACAGCCGCAGGAGGAACGACGCGGTTCGCTGTCGGATCAAACCTTTGAGCAATTGCTAAAGCAACTGGAAGCCTATCAACCGCAAACGATCGGACTGGATATTTATCGAGATTTTCCGGTTGGCAAGAACCATCCAAACCTGATTAAGCGTTTGCAACAGCAGGATCGCCTGGTGGCAGTGTGCAAAGTCGGTGATGGGGAACAGCATGAAAGTGGTGTAGCACCCCCACCCGAATTAACCGCTGCCCAGATTGGGTTTAGTGATTTGGTGATGGATTCAGATCAGATTGTGCGGCGTCATTTATTAGCAATGACACCGCCACCCTCCTCCCGCTGTACCGCTCCCTATGCCTTAAGTGTGCAACTGGCATTGCGCTATTTGGCAGTGAAAGGTATTTCGTTGCAGTATCCCGATCCAGATACCTGGCAATTGGGTCAACTCCGGCTGCAACCACTCAGAACAAACCGGGGTGGGTATCAAATTGACGATCGCGGACACCAACTCTTGCTCAATTACCGTTCTCCAGACCAGGGAGTGCGACAAGTCACGTTAGGTCAAGTGCTGAAGGGGCAAATTAATCCTGAAGCGGTTAAAAATCGGATTGTCTTAATCGGTACGAGCGCCGAAGGCACACATGATTACTGGCTGACTCCCTATTACACTGCCTATGGCGATCGCCAATCCATTCCGGGTGTGATGCTACAAGCCCAAATGACTAGCCAATTGTTGAGTGCAGTATTGGATGGACGACCCTTGCTCTGGACCTGGGCACTGGGGGCGGAGGTTCTGTGGGTAGCGGGTTGGGCGTTATTGGGTGGATTGCTCACATTAGTTTGCCACAAATCGACTACCTGGGGACTGACAATGATCGGTGCGATCGCTGCCCTATGGGGGATTTGCCTGCTGTTGCTCATCCAAACAGGTGCTTGGGTGCCGCTTGTGCCTGCCGCAGTTGCTCTGATCACGGGCGGAATGGGGATGAAAGGAAGTGAAGTCAGCAATCGAACGTTGAAACCCCAAAAGGCGAATCCCGGTTTTAGGCAAGAATGACTCCGATCGAACTATGAAAAGACAATTTCAAAAAATCTCGTTGAAACGCGCGATCGCCACTGCGATAGTCAGTGTTTTGACCATACCAACTTGGGTCATTTGCATTCTTATTTCACCTACTGAAGCCACTCTAGTTGCTCAGGTGAATGCAATTGGCTTTAAGCTCCCCCCGCCACCGCCCGATCGCGATGCCCCAGGGCGTAGAGGCGGTGGGGCAGGACGGGGCTGTGGAGCAGGGAACCAATCCATCACAGCGCTGATGCCAGAATATCAGCAAGCACTGGAACGTGGAACCATTACTAAAGTGTGGGGTACAACCACCACTGAACGACCCACATTTTGGTTTGATATTCCCTATGAAAATGGCGCGATCGCGGCAATGGAATTTGTGCTGCAAGACAATTCCAGTCCAGCCAGGGAGATTTATCGCAGTGCGATCGTGCCTCCCATGGCGCCAGGCGTAATCAGCATCCGATTGCCTGCATCAGTGCCGCCGCTGGAAGGTGGAAAGTTGTACCAATGGTTTTTCAAAGTTCGCTTGCAGTGTGGCTCTGACCTGACAGCAGCAAAACCGCAAATTCAAAAGGCAGACCTGAATGGCTGGGTACAGCGAGTGAGTCCCAGCCCGACTCTCACGCACCAACTCCAGCAAGCCACACCGCAACAACAGGCAGCTCTCTACGCCCAAAATGGCATCTGGTTTGATGCCCTGACGACCCTGGCAGAACAGCGTCTTACCCATCCTCAAGAGGCTCATCTGATAGCTGATTGGCAGACTCTGCTACGCTCCATCGGCTTAGAACCCTTGACAACGAAATCCCTGATTGCTTGCTGCCGATCACAGCCGTAGCCTTTGCGATCGGGCGGAATTGACCCGGTATACAACTGACTCAAAGATCACTTGCGTCACAGTCAGGTATTAGTGCTTTTGAGAAGACGGACAGGCAACAGAGTCGCTCCAAAAGCGAGCAGAATTTGAGCTGGAAACATTAGCAACCAGTTCCACTACGCCATTTTCCCCTACGATCCAATCTTGGAACTCAACGATCGGTGGAGGGATTTTGGCTACTGAACGTTTGTCAGCCTCACGCAAACGAGTTTGGCTTTTAGAGAGTTGTCTCCTGGCTTCCCTCGCTGTCTTGACTGCTCCGCTCGTACGCTCCCCCACTCTCCCACTCCCCGCGTCTCCTCTCTCCTCCGGCAATGGTACCCACTTGGTTGTGACTACCGCTCGGCTCTCCAGCGGTTCGTCTGGGTTGAGAGGAATGCCGCCGCGCCCAGTGGCAACAAAGGAACTTGCCGAGGTGTTGCTGCCTGGAGTACAACTCTGGGAAATCTGTTGTGAGGGGTCAGTGAGGTTGACCGGTAATGTCACCAGTCCCCGACTAGGGTCAAGATTGAGAATGTTGATCGCAACTGTACCGCTAAGGTTGGGGTTGCCCTGAGAGATAGCAGTAATATCGTTGGTGGGTAAGCGTCTTGGATCAAGCTGGGCAGGGTCATTAGTGCCGAGACGTTGGGCAAGTTCGGCGCGACTGCGGGGAGTAAACCAGTAAACTCCCGCCGCCGCGATCGTGACGTTGCCACCACTACCATTAAAAGCATTGGCAGTGATGTCATTGTTTTCATTTGGTGCGGCGACGAGGAAGCCACGGGGTGCATTAATGGTAATGTTACCCCCGTTGCCTCCTGCCCCCGCTAGACCAGCGCTTGTAGAAATTTCGCTGGCGTGTCGCATCAGGAGAAGGTCACGCACATTTAGAGTAATGTTGGCACCGTCACCGGAAATTGCGACAGCAGTAATCCCCCCAAAATCGAGCCGAAGTGTACGGGCAGTGATATCGAGATTGCCGGCACTGCCATTACCGAAAGCACTAGAACTGACTCCTGCACCATTCGTCACTGTCAGTGAGTCCGTTGCAATAGTGACATTTCCTCCGCGCCCGCTGCCCGTACCGCCAACGATACTCCCAATCCCACTGGTCGATCGCCCATCAGGAGTGCTGCCATCCAGGGTAATGGTATTGGCAGCCACCCGCACGTTTCCACCATTGCCATTGCCAAAGGTACTGGCAGCTACTCCAGCCCCATTGGTTACAGCCAGCAAGTCCGTCTCGACGATGACATCGCCCCCCCGCCCAGTGGCAGTGCGGTTGACTCGACTGCTAATACCACTGCCCAGGTTGCCGCTGGCTGAGGTGCCATCTACAGCAACAGTATTGGCGATGACTTTCACGGTTCCAGCATTGCCGTTAGCAAAGGTACTGGCAGAAACCGTTGCCCCGTTGGTAATCGTGAGTGAACCTGTTTTAACCGTCACATCACCGCCATTGCCAATACCATTGCCTCTTACTTGACTCGCGATCGTACTAATAAACCGCTCATCGGGTGCTGCACCATCCACAGCAATGGTATCGGCAGTGACTTGCACATTTCCGGCATTACCATTGCCAAAAGTACTGGCAGAAACCGTTGCTCCATTGGTAATCGTGAGTAAGTGAGCGGCCACTGTTACCGCTCCTCCGTGACCACTGGCGATCGGTCCAACCTGACTCACAATCCCACTGGGTGCTTCTCCTCCAGGGGTGGTGCCATCTACGGCAATGGTCTGGGCATGAATTTGTACATTCCCAGCGTTGCCATTGCCAAACGTGCTAGCAGAAACCACTGCTCCATTGGTGATGGTCAGTAGGTCAGCCTGAATGATGACATTGCCACCATCACCGTTGGCGGTATTGCCAACGAGGCTACTAATGCCACTGGATGCTTGACCACTGGGGATAGTGCCATCCAGCGTAATCATGTTAGCAGTCACCTGCACATTCCCCGCTCGCCCATTTCCCTGAGTGCTGGCAGTAATGGCGCTGCCATCGATCGCTTGAACCGTAGCGGCCGTGATGTAAATGTTGCCACCTTGCCCGATCGCTCTTGGGGCTACCCCACTGCCAATAATACTACCTGCAAGCAGTTGTAAAGCCGCGGTTGCATCCAGGATGATATCGCCGGCTTGATTGGTTGTGGCATTGTCAGTGCCAGGAATGACTCCCGTCGCGACGATACTATCGCTCACAAGTAAATTGCGCCCCGTGATAGTTATCCCACCTCCTCCAGTGCTGGCGAATGTGTTGATAAACGACCCATTCATCAAGGTAACATCGCGGTGTGGCGTGTCTGCGGCAATGCTCAAGCTCAGGCGATCGTCCGTCAGTTGCAACCCCACCGTGCCATTTTTGTCCACTCCGCCTAACGCTATTTGTCGTCCTGGTGTCTGAATTGCAGCAGCATCCAGCGTCACATCGCCACCTACGAGAGCAAAATCTCTAAAGGCATCGGTTTGTCCTGCCGCTAACCGAGCGTCCCTGGCTTGAATGGTTCCTGATGTTGTGCCAAACTGCAAGCCGAGCGGCACACTAATGGTCAGCAATGGAGCAGGGACGTCTGTGCGAAACTCGGTGCTATCTGCAAATTGCATCCGGTTAGCGGTGGTTGCCAGAAAGGAACCCCCAATATTTAAAGCTGCACCGGGACCAAAGAGGATGCCGTTGGGATTAAGCAAGAAAAAGTTGGCTGGGTTGCTGGTGGCGATCGTGCCGTTGATGGTGGAGATAAAGGGCTGCCCCACGCCCGTCACGCGGACAATCACATTCTGAATCGCTGGAGTGGTGATAAACCCAGCAAAATCCCCATTCGGTAAAGAAAACTGGCGAAAGCTATGAAAGAGATTGCTGCCCCTGGTTGTGCCATTGGTGATCACGCAAGTTCCAGTACAGGGCGCGATCGCTGACCCATTCACTTGTGTTCCTAAGCTGCCATCTCCAACAACTTGTGCCAGCGTAGCCATAGGACAGAATGCCAGTAGGATCACGCTGACTAGCCCAGCCCAGCTTGAGCGATCGTAGTGTAACTTATGTTTAGCCATACTTTTGGGGCAAGTTTTAGCTCCATTACGACTTTATCAGCAACGGGCTTGATGGAATCCAGATATTGGATCTAAACTGTCTGCTCGATCGAGTATGGGTTGCATTGGCAAGATAGTTAAAACGTAGCTCATCATTCTTAGATAGATATTAGGTTATCTTCACTCATCAATTGACTTAGATGGACTATTGCCAAAATAAACACTTCTATGAAACGGTTGAGAGTATTCCCTCAGGTAATCGTACTGCGTTAATCATTGTTTTGCTAGCATCAGTTTCTTATGTTTTGGGAAGTGCAGTAGTTTTGCTGCTTATGCTCCACAAATCCTAAATTTTCTAACGCTCGTCCTGTTATTGGGGGCAAGAGCTCGAACTTGTTCCGTCAGTACTGGGCAGTTTTATTCCTATCCTCATTTATAGTCCATCTTGTTATAGAACGATCTGATTTTGGTTCTTTCCAGTGATTCAATATATCCTTAACGAGGATCTCTTTGATCCAGACTTGCAGAACAACAACTAAAGGCAATGCTAAAAATAGCCCCAGGAAACCAAAAAAACTAGCAAAGATCACCTGTGAAGCTAGCGTAACAGCAGGTAGCAAAGAAACTTGCTTTTCCATCACTAAGGGGGTGAGGATATTACTCTCTAATTGTTGAATTGCAATGTACAGAATCACGACTAATAGCGCTTTCCAGGGTGCATCAAGTAGTGCGAGTGCGGCGGGTGGAATGACACTTAGCGTTGGTCCAACATTGGGAATAAAGGTTAGGATACCTGCCAAAATCGCGTTTGCTAACACCAGGGGCACGTGGAGAATCCATAAACCAATGCCACTGAAACCTGCGATCACCGTCATATTAAAGAGAATGCCAATCGCCCATCCTCCTAAGGCCGTGTTACATCGCTGCAAAACATGCCTGGCTCGACGGCGATAAAAGGAAGGAAATAAAAGAATAAAACCTTTTTGATAGGCAGACGGATTTGCCAGGAGCATGATGCTCAAAACTAATACAAATAGCGTGTTCAGAAGAATACCAATCGAGTTTGAGAATAGCGTGAAGAGGTTGCCAAATTGCCTGGAAACAAAGGATTGTAGTTGCTCTGTCAACCCACTCAAGCTGTCAATCTTAAAAGCATCCTGCTGGGTGACAAAGTCCTGTAGCCACTCAATTCCACTTTGTATCCGATCAAATCCTGTAGGAATGAGATTGGCAAGTTGCTGGAGTTGATCCATAAAGGGCGGCACAATCACAAACAGAAAGCCAGCAGCGACTCCCAGTAAAAGCCCAACAGTGAGAGCGATCGCAATCCCCCGCTTCTTAACACCCAACCGTTGGAATAAGTGAACCAGCCGCTCTAGGGCAGTTGCTAGAACAACGGCAGCAAAAATTAATAGGAGAATCTGCCGAATTTGCCAAACGATATAAAGGGCGGCAATAAAGATGACTAAGCCGATCCATTTGCCTAATCCCATTATCCTACCTTTTGCCTCCCTAGCTTCTACTGGCTGTTAGCCTTGCTAATTGCTGACATAGTGATTGCACCTTATCAAATTTATGGAATAGGCTCATCTTCCTCTAGAGGTTAGATTTCTTAAACTTTTTATAGAATCCATCAAGAATGGTTGCCATGGGGAGGACTTGTCCGAAGCCTTACCGCCCTACTCAACAGTTTATTGGTACTACAAGCAGTAGCGAAAGGAAAACCCAATAGGACACTGGAAGGAAGTGAGGTTGCACTGGTTTTAGGTGCTTCAAGAAAATTCCTATTGTCGGTATAGTCATTGATTATTCTAAAGTTATAGTTCAGTTTCATTGCATTTTCATAATCGTATGATTTACAGGTCGATTTTGTATTCGAAAATTCTTATGGTTAACCTGTTTCTCATACACATGAAAGATGAGGTCTGTCTAAATTTGGTTTATGCTGAGGACAATCGTCTGAGTTAGACAATGAAACACTAAAAACACAGAAATGGCTCTGTGGCTAATCTCGCTCTAGGTTGACTATGGCAACTCCGATTTATCAAACTGTAATTTTAGGTGGCGGTTTCACAGGATTATTTACTGCTCTGCATCTTAGCCATCAGTATTATCCACGTTCTGTCATTCTGATTGACCAAAACGATCGCTTTTGCTTTAAGCCACTGCTGTATGAATACTTCAGTGGTGAAATGGATGCCCAACAGGTTGTGCCCCGCTATGAAGAGTTGCTGCACCGTAGTGGAGTCATTTTTGTCAAAGGACGCGCCGAGTCAATTAATTTGCAGCAGCGGCAAATCTACCTGATGGGCGGAGATTGCTATAGCTACAGTAATCTGGTTCTCGCGTTAGGTAGTGTTACAGGATATTTTGGGGTAGATGGTGCTAGAGAACATGCTCTACCGTTTCGGACACAAGAAGACGCGATCGCGATTGATCGGCATCTCCGCGATCGCCTACAACGAGCCATTCAACTGCAAGACTTAGAAAGCCGTCGTCATCTACTAACGACAGTCGTTGTTGGTGGCGGACCCTCTGGAGTGGAAATGGCAGCAACGCTGGCAGATTTTTTACCGCAATGGTATACCGAATTGGGAGGCAATGCAGCAGAAATCCGAGTGGTGCTGGTGAATCACGGAGAGTTGCTGGAAGGGGATGTCAATAGTCAGCTGCGAACGATCGCTACACAAGCATTACAAGAGCGCACAGTTCCAGTTGAGGTGATGATTGGTGCTAAGGTCACTGCAATTCAACCCGATTATTTGGAATATCAGCAGAATGGGCAAATAGCAACCTTGAAGGCTGGAACTATTATCTGGACCACTGGAACTAATACCCATCCCCTGATCAAGTCTCTACCGATTCTAGATGCGCATCGAGACAAACATGGACGATTGAGCGTTACTCCAACGTTGCAACTACCAGACTTTCCAGAGGTATTTGCAGGTGGAGATTGTGCCATGGATTTACAACCAGAATCCGGTATCGGTGACGAGTATGAGCCTGCGGAGCACCAATCCGGGCAGTCTACTAGTGCTGAAGCGCATCATCCAAACCCAAAACCGTTGCCACCTACTGCCCAAGTTGCCTATCAACAAGGAGCTGCGATCGCCTACAACTTGAGGGCATTAGCCCTGGGATATGCGCTTAAACCCGCTAAGGTTGATTTGCGTGGCACACTCCTCAAATTGGGATTGCATAACAGTGCTGCAAATATTTTTGACAGGATTGAAGTCACCGGAGAAGCCGGACATTTGCTCCGTCAAGGCACCTATTTAGAGTTGCTACCGACGCCAATTCATAATTTTAAGGCAACAACGGAATGGCTGAAGGATGAAGTGATTGAGCGCTATCACCCCAATGGCTTAAAGCAGATGATTCAGGCAGCAGGAGTCGTTGGTGGCGTGTTGGTTGGCGCTGCGATCGCTCGACGAGTGGCAAGATCGTTATCCGACGATCGCTAGAGTACGCTACCATTTTCAGTATCCGACAAGGCACGTTTGTAGCAATGCGGTTGATATTGGTAGAAGATGAACCAGACTTAGGGGTTGCGGTCAAACAAGCCCTGTCTCATCAAGCCTATATTGTGGATTGGTTTCTGGATGGCACCCAAGCATGGAGCTACCTAGAAGACCACTGGACGCAGTACACGCTGGCAATTTTCGACTGGATGTTGCCGGGACTGTCTGGGATCGAATTATGTAGGCGCTTGCGAGGAAAGAAAAGCCCACTTCCGGTGCTAATGCTGACCGCAAAAGATCGCATGGAAGAAAAAATTATTGGATTAGATAGTGGAGCGGATGATTACCTGATTAAACCGTTTCGTATGCCTGAACTATTGGCAAGATTGCGGGCATTACAGCGGCGATCGCCTCACTTTCAACCTCAACAATTACAGGTTGGTTCGCTGATGTTGGATTATGCCACTCACTCTGCAACTCGGATTCATCCTCAGGCAGAAAAGCGCACGATCGCTCTGACCGCTAAAGAATTTCAACTTCTGGAATATTTGATGCAGCATCCCAACCAAATTCTGACTCGTGATCAAATCCTCAACCAGCTCTGGGAAATTGGAGAAGAACCTGTTAGTAATGTGGTTGCTGCTCAGGTCAGGCTCTTACGCCGTAAGTTAGGGGATGATAATAGCAATCCCTTAATTGAAAATATTTATGGTGTAGGCTACCGACTGAATTCAAGTGCGTGAAGATGGATCAAAATCGCTTGTTTCACCAAACACGCCTGCAACTAGCTACCTGGTATGCAGGAGTTATGGGTTGTATCCTTGGCTTGTGTGGGTTGGGAGTGTATCAAGTGGTTGCCCATGCCTATCGAGAAACCATCGATCAAGGATTAGAATCGGTAGCTCACGCGATTCATGGCAGTATTGAACCAACCTTGCAACAACCAGGGCAACTACGGCAACTGGCACAGCAACTTTCGCTAGAATTCTGTCAGACTCAAGCTAATTGCTTAACTCCACGTTCCTTAGCCAATCATCCTGTTACGTCTGCGGTTGCACCCGTCAGCTACTATCTACGATTATCAAGCTTATCAAATACCCCGATTGCGATCGCTGGGTTGTCTTTGGATCAGTTGCCGCTGACCACTGCTTCCCCTCGCTGGCTCACTCTCACAACTGTTTCAGGAAAACACTTTCGGCAGATTTCTTTGCCGCTTCAGGTGAAAGATCAGCAATGGGGATATCTCCAGATAGGGCGATCATTAGCCGACCTCGATCAGCATCTGGCAGCATTGCGGTTGACGTTATTGTTAGGATGTCCAGTGGCGCTGGTTTTAATCAGCCTTTCAAGTTGGTGGCTAGCGGGGCTAGCCATGCGTCCCATCTACCATTCTTATGAACAAATGCATCAGTTTACTGCCGATGCGGCTCATGAACTCCGCACTCCGCTAGCTGCAATGCAATCCACTATTGAATCTGCTTTATTACAAGCTCAAGCCGCCACAGCTGATGTAATTTCCGAAAATACGCTACTCACGACTCTCAAACGTCAAAATCTGCGTTTATCTCAATTGGTACGAGACCTGCTGTTGCTGGCTCGATTAGAACGACAAGAACCACCCAAACACACAGTTTGTTGCTTGAACGATTTAATTCATGATTTGGTGGAAGAACTTGCATCGTTGGCGATCGCGGCTCAAGTAAAACTGACAGCTCAACTTCATGTCTGTGAACCGATCTCACTAACAGGGAATGAAGAACAGCTTTATCGTCTAGTCAGTAACCTAATTGATAACGCCATTAAAGCTACACCGATCAATGGTGAAGTGGTAGTGTCACTGGATAGAAGCGAAAGTTATGCGATCATACAGGTTCACGATACTGGAATTGGCATTGATCCTGAAGCGCAGCGTCATATTTTCGATCGGTTTTATCGGACTCAGGTCGATCGATCGCGTCAAACGGGCGGGGCAGGGCTAGGTCTGGCGATCGCCCTGGCAATTGTGCAGGCACATCAAGGAAGTATTCATGTTCAAAGTCAGATCGGCAAAGGCAGTACCTTTACGGTACAGCTACCCTGGGTATCATTTAAGGCATAGGAAGCAATTGCCGGGAGACAGCGATTCTCTATCTAAAGGACTAAATACGTTTCACGATATTTTCATTATCCTATTGGATGATTGAAGTTTGGCTGGACCAGTAGGATAAGCATTACAGTTGAAACTTTATTAGAGCAATGCTCAGTCTACGGCTTAATCATGCAGGGCTTCCTTATCCCGATCCAATTCATCCCATCATTGTCCACTTTGTCATTGCAATGGTGTTTTTCTCTTACTTTTGCGATATTTTCGGTTATTTCACTCGCAAATATCACTTATTTGAAGTGAGTTTCTGGAATTTAACCATCGCCGCCATTTCTATTTTTCTAGCAATCATTTTTGGTCAATTTGAGGCAGGTTTATCACAACCCTATGAAGCAGCGAAATCTACGCTCAATTTACACACGATTACGGGTTGGTTGCTAGCTACACTAATTGTTACGATTACTGCTTGGCGCTTTGTCATGCGTCGTCAAAATCCTTTAAGGATTTCGCCTGTTTATTTAGGGGTAGCAACGCTTTTAAGTTGTTTGGTCTTTTTTCAGATGGTATTAGGTAGTCAACTCGTCTGGGTATACGGCTTGCATGTAGAACCTGTTGTCGAAGCCACCAGACAAGGAATTTTGAAATGATTGCCTTACTATTGAATTTACCAGAGCTACCCTTGGGCGCTAACGAGCTGCCCTACTCAATTCCCATTCATCCCCAGCTAGTTCATCTTACGTTAGGACTGGTGATTATTGCGATCGCCTTTGATCTGGCTGGAACATTTTTCCCTCTAGGAAAACCTATGCTCAAATTTTTAGGTCTTCCTACGATCCGTTCAGGTTTTTATGATGTTGGTTGGTATAACCTTTTAGCCGCAGCGATCGTAACCTTCTTCACCGTTGCTGTAGGTTTTTTCGAGTTAATGCTGGCAACGCCACCCACTGATCAACTGAGTGATTGGGGGCTGAGTGCCAAAACAACGATGATATTACATGGTTTAGGTGGCATTTTATTGCTAGCCGCGATCGTGGGAATGGCTGTATGGCGAGGTTTCCAACAGTATCGCTGGCGTAAAAATCATCCTAGAAAGGTGCAATGGATTTATCTGATCATTGGGCTTGTTCTACTAGGTCTTTTATATCTGCATGGAACTCTAGGGGCACACTTAGGGGATAAATTTGGGATTCACAATACAGCTACTCATCTGTTGAGGCGGGGAGAAAATCCTAATGAAAGACTGTTGAAGTAACTTTACTAACAAATTCAAAACCTGTTCTTGTAGTGATTAAGGCGATCTTCCAATGATCCATTTTAAAGCTTTACTTGCAGATACACCTTTACCTGATCCAACAACCTTATCCTCCCCGATCAACGGACAACCTGATCCGTTAATTGATCAGGGTGGGCAGTTAACGATTTATATCGGAGCTAGCTTAATTATTATAGGAATTGTCGCGATCGTTGGTTTTTTCAGCCGTCGGGTTGAACATGCTTTACTGACAGCCTTAGTCCTTAGCCTAGGGTTAGTGGCATTTTGGGCATTTACACGTTGATTGCAGGGACACTTTTATGACTCACTATAAGGCTTTGAGAAGTTAGAAACATTTCTCTACGAGTAGGAGGAATGTCTTGATCACTGGAGTAACAGATATTTCACTCGATTTTCATTTTCTGGTGCAAGTCTGAGTTCAGACGGGTTTCAGTACTGCTAATCGCTGAGTGTGACGTTTAATCAGGATGATCGCTACAAAAAAATGGATTTTAGCTCTGTTGTCACGACAACTGTTACAACCTAAACGGCTGGCGATCGCAGAGGCGGGTTTGATTGGCTTAGTCTCTGGCTTAGCGGCTGTCTTGTTAGGGCAGGGAGTCAGTTGGTTAGGTGGATGGCGGCAACATCTCGCGCATATCTTGCCGCTGCCAATGGTACTACCGTTATTTGGGTTTGGGGGAGGATACTTGGCTGGGTGGATTGTCGAACACTTTGCGCCCACTGCTTCTGGGAGTGGGATGTCTGAGGTCAAAGCGGTGTTAGCGCGAGTGCCAATGCCACTCAATTTGAGAATCGCGATCGTTAAATTAATCGGTTCCATACTGGTACTAGGGGCAGGAATGCCGTTAGGTCGGGAAGGTCCCACCGTACAGATTGGTGCGGCGCTGGCTGCCCAACTCAGTCGTTGGGTTCCTACGTCACCGGATCATCGTCGTCAGCTCTTGGCAGCGGGAGCGGGAGCGGGTTTAGCGGCAGCATTCAATGCTCCGATCGCGGGAGTGTTGTTTGTAATTGAAGAGTTGTTGCAAGATGTTTCAGGGATTACGCTGGGAACAGCGATTCTGGCATCGTTTATCGCGGCTGTGGTTTCTCGAATTTATGGCACTCATAGTCTTGATCTGAATCTCCACTTAGTCACCCCCAATACTAGCTTTTCGGCTCCAGAAATTCCGTTTTACCTATTGTTAGGCATCATTGCCGGTAGTTTTGGGGTGCTGTTCAATCAAGGGATTCTCACCAGCCTTAACTTCTATCGTCGTTTTCTTAATATTGGGTTGCCTTGGCGAGTGGGTGTGGCTGGTTTAGCGACAGGCGTTGTTTTAGTACTTTTGCCAGAATTTCGAGATAATGCTGGATTGCGTGAATTGTTACTGACTGGAGACGCAAACTGGCAGCTTGTGGCGATGATCTTCGTCGTCCAAATTCTGTTAATTCTGTTCACCTATGGTTCTGGTGCACCGGGAGGTTTGCTGGTTCCCAGTCTCGTTCTAGGGGCAGCATTAGGCTATCTAGTCGGAACCTGCGAGCACACTCTACTGGGTCTAGGAACGGTAACGACCTACTCCCGTGTCGGTATGGCTGCATTCTTTTGTGCGGTTGCGAGAGTCCCGATTACTGCCGTCATTATTGTATTTGAGATGACGACGGATTTTAATCTAGTACTGCCGTTGATGATTGTATCAGTGGTTGCATATTTAGTCGCTGATAAGGTGGCAACTGGCTCTCTATACGATCGTCTACTGGCATGGAAAGGGATTCATTTAGAGAAACAATTGGGGGACGATCGCCTCTGGACGTTGTTTACGGCGGCTGAAGTTATGCAGCCTAAAGTTGAAACTTTATCTAGCCAAATCAGTTTAGACGAAGCAATCCAGGCTTTTTCTGACTCATCCCACCGTAATTTTCCAGTCATTGACCACGGAAAACTGGTAGGAATTTTGACGCAGAAGGATATTGCAGCCTGGACGCAACGGCGCTCAGAACAGTCGATTACCGTGGCTCAAATGATGACTCCTGAGCCAGTGACGACTAGACCGAACGATACACTGGCACATGTTCTGCATTTGTTGAATTATTACCGCTTCAGCGCCCTCCCAGTGGCAGAAGGGACGAAGCTACTTGGCATTATTACTCGTAGCGATATCATCCGGATCGAAGCAGAACACCTGAATGGTCGCACTGGGCAACCTGCGGCTAAATCTGATCCCTCCTATCTGGTGTATCGAACTCAGTCACCGCAGATCGGACGAGGACGGTTACTGGTTCCGATTTGTAATCCCAAAACAATACCAGCTTTGTTAAAGATGGCGGTCGCGATCGCTCATGATCGTAACTACGAAATTGAATGTTTGCAGGTCATTTTGATCTCACCGAATCAACTGCCATCAGAAACAGTCGTTCGGACTCAAAATAGTCAGAAACTTCTACAGCAAGCCGTGGTGTTAGGACAAGCATGGCGAGTTCCCGTTCACACCCAAATTCGGGTTGCACACACGGTTTCAGGAGCGATTTTAGAAACGATCAAAGACCGTCATATTGATTTAGTTTTAATGGGCTGGAAAGGCAGTACAGCAACACCGGGTCGCGTGTTTAGTCAAGTCGTAGATACGGTAATTCGGCAGTCACCCTGTGAAGTGGTGCTGGCAAAATTACCCAATGAAACTCGGTTCGATCGCTGGTTAGTGCCAATGGCAGGTGGACCGAATGCTCAACAAGCGATTCAGCTGCTACCAGCTTTAAGTGTGTTAAGCCGAAAACCTGAAGTCAAACTGTGTCAAGTCTTTCAACCTGAACAAACGCCGAATACGGAGTTATTGGAAAAAACGGCAAAATATTTGGAGCCGCAATTACATGGGACAGTAAAGATTGCTCCAGTTTCTGCCACTTCTGTGTCTGAAGCAATCATTCAATTCTCTCAGCAGGAGGATAGTGATGTGATTATGGTAGGAGCTAGTCGTGAGCGGCTGTTACAACAGGTTATGAATGGCAATGTGCCTGAAGAAATTGCCCGAAATTCTGATTGCACTGTTATTTTGGTGAGAGGAGCTGTTGCATAGTTTATTTGTCAGTGGTGGAATGACTTTTTTCTAGGGTTTATCAAAGGTGGATAGACCATGCCAACTAAAGTATCGGTAAATTCAGGGCAAATTGTGATTAATGATGGTTCTACATTTTTAGTCACAGACTCTTATGGTTGGATTAATGACAACGTTGCCCAAGGATTTTTCGTAGCAGATACACGCTTGATTTCCTATTATGAGGTATCTCTTAATCGCGATCGCCTCCTTCTACTTGCATCCAGTCCAATCAATCATCACAGTGCTCTGTATCAATTTACCAATTCTGAGTTTCGAACTGTCAAAGGCATCATTCCCAATGGTCAGTTAATGATTAGTATTCGTCGCGATATTGTGGGAGGAATACACGAAGACATCGATATAACAAACTACTATTCTAAACCAGTTGAGTTTCAATTAATGCTGGCAATCCGTTCTGATTTTGCCGATATCTTTGAAGTGAAATCGCAACAAATTTTGACGCGAGGTGAAACAGAAACTATCTGGCAAAACGGAACACTGACAACGACGTATCGCAATGGTTCTTTTTATCGTGGGTTAATGACCCAGCCAGAATGTGTCAGTTCTCAACCGCGCTATGCCAATGGTCGTTTATTCTTTGATGTGCGGCTGGAACCGGGTCAAACCTGGCATACCTGCGTTAACTTTGCCGCGATCGTGGGTGAAGACGTATTTTATCCCCAAAAAACCTGTGCAGTCGAGCATGATACGGAAGCAAAACGGGTCAGCAATGATTTCTTGGCTCAGGCAACCAAACTGCGATCGTCTAATGCAGAGGTTGTCGCATATTACCAGCAAGCTCTGGTAGATATGGCAGCTTTGCGCATTAAAGTTGAAGATCATGGTCATGACTTCTGGATGCCTGCGGCGGGAATTCCCTGGTTTGTAGCGGTGTTTGGGCGGGATTCGGTTGTGGTGAGTATGCAGACGATGGCTGTGTATCATGAGTTTGCCTATGGTACGCTGCTGCGATTGGCACAACTACAAGCAACCGAAGTGGACGACTGGCGCGATGCTCAGCCCGGAAAGATGCTGCATGAGCTGCGTCGTGATGAATTGACTCAACTCCAGCAATTGCCCTACACCCCTTACTATGGCACGATCGATACCACGATTCTCTGGATTGTTACCTTGCTGGAAGCCTATCAGTGGAGTCATAACCAAACGTTGCTGCACCAATGCCGTGAACCGTTAGAAAAAGCGCTGGCTTGGATCGAGACGTATGGTGACTTTGACCAGGATGGCTTTGTTGAGTATCAAACCCGCTCATCGATGGGATTGCGAAACCAGGGTTGGAAGGATTCCGGGGATGCGATCGTCTATCCAGATGGCTCTCAGGTTGAACCACCGATCGCCCTCTGCGAAGTGCAGGGATATGTTTACAACGCCTGGAATGATGCGGCAGTAATTTATGAGATTTTAGGAGAGACACAACGAGCCAAAGAACTACGCCAGAAGGCGAACGACCTTTACCAGAAATTCAACGATCGCTTCTGGATGGAAGACAAAGGTTTTTACTGTCTTGGTCTGGACCACAAAAAGCAGCAAATTCGCGCGATCGCGTCTAATCCAGGACATTTATTGTGGTCAGGGATTGTCCCCCCAGAAAGAGCCAATCGCCTGGTGAAACGGCTCTTCCAACCGGATCTCTGGTGTGGTTGGGGGATTCGCACTTTGTCTAGCCAAAATCCTGCTTATCATCCCATGAGTTATCAATTAGGTAGTGTGTGGCCGCATGATAACTCAGCGATCGCAATGGGTTGCAAGCGATATGGCTATCACCGGGAAGTCAACCAGATTGCAGAGGGGATTTTTGCGGCAGCTAGCTATTTTGAAGCAGGTCGAATGCCGGAATTGTTTGGTGGAATTGAGCGTCAGTTGGGTCGTTTTCCAGTTCCGTATCCTGATGCAAATGTACCTCAAGCCTGGGCAGCTGGATCAATCTTTCTACTCATTCGCGCCATGTTGGGATTGGAAGCCAATGCATCCGCGCGATTGTTAACTGTGCAACCTGTTTTACCTGACTGGTTACCCGATTTAGAACTCGTCAATTTAAGTGTTGGGAGTGCAACAGTCACACTTCAATTTTGGCGTGAGAATGAACAAACCCACTGGAATGTAACGCATCTGGATGGTGAATTAACCGTTCGTGCGAAAATATGATGTATCAATAAAGGAACAGTTAAATATATTTAAACCCGTACTACAATAATCATTAAGTTATTTCTTTGGTTGGCGATGACTAAACAGTGATTTCGCCTCAATAAAAATATGCTTAATCCTAGGATAATGACCGAAAATAGTAGCTTCTAGTCGCTCGATCGTCCCTGCAACTTCTTCAGCAGTGAGAGCTTGGTCAAACTGAAGTTCAAGATTCAATAATATTTCCTCAGGACCAAAGTACAGCGTTAGCACTCGTAATACCCCTTTAACAGCCGGATCGGTGCAAACGAGCGATCGAATCTGTTTGATTGTAGTCGAACTGGCTCCTTCGCCCACCAATAGTCCTCTTGCTTCTCGGGCTAATAGTATAGCTACTATGGCGAGAATCACTCCAATGATAATGGAAGCTGTACCATCAAGATATGGGTTATTCAACCAATGTCCCAGAAATACACCAAATAACGCCACAACCAGCCCCAAAAGTGCGGCAGAATCCTCAAATAACACTGTAAAGATAGTCGGATCTTTACTGATGCGCACGGCTTGCCAAAAACTTTGTGTTCCCTTGGATGGCAGAAACTCTTTCAGCGCCACTGTCCAAGAAAATCCTTCAAAAACAATAGCAAGCCCTAAGACGACATAGTTCCAGGTGGGATCTTCAATTGGGCTGGGGTGCTGGATGTGCGAGATGCCTTCGTAAACGGACATCCCACCACCAATAGCAAAGATCAAAATGGCAACGATCAGGGTCCAAAAGTAAAGTTCTTGTCCATATCCAAAGGGATGGTTTTCATCAGCAGGACGTTTGCTGCGATGAATGCCATAAAGCAGTACTAATTCATTACCTGTGTCCACAACCGAGTGAATGGCTTCAGACAGCATGGCAGAGCTTCCCGTAATGGAGGCAGCAATGAATTTGGTAATCGCGATCGCTAAATTCGCTGCGATCGCAGCAAAGATAGTTTTGTGTCCTGAACGGGTTGCCATAGAATGTCATGCGCCAGTGAGTGATCAGTTCTTGGCTAGGCGTTACGGCTCTGCCTTGATCTAGCCCCCATGGGCAAATCCTGGGTACAGCGTCATCCCACCATCGACAAACAGGGTCGCTCCATGTACATAATCCGAATCATCAGACGCAAGCCATACTGCCGCTTTACCAATATCGTCAGGTATGCCAACTCGATGATAGGGAATAAGTTTCAGCAATTGTGCCTCGGCTTCCGGTGTACTCCATGCGGCTGTATTGATGCTTGTTTTAATTGCTCCTGGCGCAATGCTGTTAACCCGAATTTTTTGTGGCGCCAGCTCTTGAGCAATGCTTTTCATGAACATATCAATCCCCCCTTTGCTACTGGCGTAATTAACATGCCCTGCCCAAGGAATCACTTCATGGACGGAACTGATGCAAATAATTTTTCCAGCCGCACAAGACACATCGGGTTTAACACCACGGCGTAAAAACTCTTTGGCAGCTTCACGGGCACAGAGAAACTGCCCAGTCAGGTTAATGCTCAATACTAGATTCCACTGATCGAGGGTCATATCGACAAACGCCGCATCCTTCTGAATTCCAGCATTGTTCACCAAAATATCGATCGTGCCAAAGTGCTGAAACATCTGTTCAAACATCGCTTTGACTTCATCTTCTTGGGCAACATTGGCACCAATGGCGATCGCCTCTCCACCGTCTGAAGTAATGGCACTGACAATGTTTTCGGCTTCATCCTTTTCTGAGTGATAGTTAATTACGACCGATGCACCTGCTTGTGCTAAATGACGGGCAACAGCTTCACCGATGCCAGAACTGGAGCCTGTCACCAGAGCTTTTTGACCTTTGAGTAAATCAGGGGAATAGCTCATAATCTTCTGCTAAAGTCAATCGATCGCTAAACAGAATCTACCTCAGGCTAAATTCATTTGTTAGTAATTACGTCTACCGAATGGCTTAAAACTGTTTTCTGCCAATGGGTTGACTCTAGTTTCATTTTTATTTTGATTTTCGTTTTTACAATGTAGGTAACAGCTGATATAGGCTTAGAGACATTGCTTACGTCTTCAATAATTTCAATGTATGAATACTGCGATCGCTATCTTATTGGTCAACATTCCAGGCGAGATATTTCTAACTCATGAGTTAAAGTCTCTCTATCTTGGATTTCCAGCAGGGATTGCCGGACTTGTCCTGCTGCTTTTTAGGGCTGGTACAGGGGTATTGTTCATGTTGCACGGCTACCCCAAGTTAACTCACTTAAGAACGTGGGCAAATGCTTTAAAGCTGCCTGTCTTTTTATGTTTTCTTTCAGCATTCTCAATGATTGCAGGAGGAGTATGCCTGGTTTTGGGATTGCTGACACCGCTTGCCAGTATTGCTATCCTCGGGTCGATGCTATTTGCCATGGTGCTGGAAATTTCGCAAGGATTACCCTTTGTGGCTCGTGATCCCTATCTCATTCCTGAAGGACAGTATGAAGGACCTAAAGGGAAGGGGGAGCCACCTAGTTGGGAGAAAGCCTTCATGTACTGTTTGATGTTGATGACGATCGCGGTTCTCGGTCCTGGTTTGTTTTCATTGGATGCTGCCCTTTTCGCTCCTTGATTGATTATGCCAATACCTCCGCAACGATGCCTTCAGACGCAACGGATTGGAGCAATCGCACTCACAGTTTCCGATGTTGATTGTTCCAGAGCTTTCTACACTCAGGCATTAGGGTTTAAAGTGGTGTCTGACATCACCATCAACAAGCCAAACTATTGCCAGTTAGAAGGAGTGGAAGATAGCAGAATTCGGACCATGACGTTATGCTTGGGAGCAGAAATCATACGGTTGATACAGTATCTCGATCGTCTAGGGAAGCCAATTCCAGCCGATTCTCGCAGTAACGATCGCTGGTTTCAACATATTGCAATTGTAGTCAGCGATATGGATCGTGCCTATGCTCATCTTGCGTCCTTTCCTATTGAACCGATTTCAACTTCACCTCAAACGATTCCACCGGATAACAAAGAAGCTGCCTATATTCAAGCTTTCAAATTCAAAGACCTCGATCGTCATAATGTTGAACTCATTGGGTTTCCGCCAGATAAAGGGCAGACGAAATGGCATCAACCGACCAACCAGTTATTTTTAGGCATTGATCATACGGCGATCGTGGTTACTGATACGGCTCAGAGTCTTGATTTTTACCGTGACTCGTTGGGCATGACTGTTGAGGGAGGCAGCTTTAACTGGGGAGAGACCCAAGCACGAATGGATGACTTACCTAATGCCAAAGTCCGGGTGACCGCTCTACGTCCAGTGCAGGGAGGCTTGGGAATTGAGCTGCTGGAATACGTTGAGCCAACGGATGGTCGCCCGATTCCACCAGATTGGGATCGGACAGATATTGCCCATGTTCAGGTGGAATTAGTGGTCAATGATTTACAACCCGTGGTTAATCGCCTGCACAGCTACAACATCGCTCTAACACTATCATCCATAATCGAGCTAGCGAATTACCTGCCAAATAAACGCGGATGTCGTGTCAACGATCCCACTGGACACGCACTGCTGTTGATTGAGGAGTAATCAGGAACTCAAATGACCAGTAATGAGACACAAGCATCTAACACGATCGCCATCTATGACGACCGTATGACTGCGATTGTTGATCCTGATGCAACGCTGCAAAAGCTAGCGGATGGAGCGGTTCATACGGAAGGTTCAGTTTATCTTCCCAAGGATGAAAGTGTCGTTTATAGTGATGCCCACGATAATCGCCTACTGCGTTGGAGCGCGAAGGACGGAGTTACTGTCCTGCGACACCCATCAGATTATCAAAATGGCAATTGCCTCGATCTTGATAATCGGCTGGTTTCCTGTTCGGGTGGTCTACGTGCCATTATTCGGCAGGAACCGAACGGAGAATGGATAGTGCTGGTCGATCGCTACCAGGGTAAACGGCTCAATAGCCCTAATGATCTAGTCGTAAAACGGGATGGCAGCATTTGGTTTACTGATCCACCTTATGGGATTACGGAACCGAACCAGGGGTATGGGGGTGAACAGGAACAACCAGGCAGCTATGTATATCGCTTTGATCCAGCAACAGGTGTGATTAATGCCATCGTCACAGATATGTTGCGTCCCAATGGGCTGACGTTTAGCCCAGATGAATGCACTTTATATGTATCAGACTCTTCAGCATTTAATCTTCCCGATGGCTATCACTATATTCGTGCCTATGATGTCGTCAGCGATCGCCAAGTTGCCAATGGTCGTGTCTTTGCTGTTATCGATCCAGGGCAACCAGATGGATTATGTGTTGATGAGCCAGGTCATGTATTTGCAACTGCCCAAGATGGAGTGCAGATTTACACTTCAGAGGGGACTCTGCTTGGTAAAATTTTAGTCCCTGAAGTTTGTGCTAATATCACTTTCGGCGGTAAAACAGGTAATCGTCTCTTCATTGCCGCAGGACATGCCTTATACGCGATTGACTTAAAGACTAAGGGAGTTAAATAACGGGTGCTCCCCGTTATACAATTACCCGAGTGATTACAGGGTTGGAGGGTTCGGGAACCGGATAAAGCCCACTGGCTTCAGTCGTGGGATACAGAACGGTTCCCGCGCCTGCGGAAGCAGGCAGAGTTTATAGTACAATTGCATTTATGAAAACGCTGAAGTTCAAGCTCTACAATCACAAGCGGAACAGGTATCTCAAGCGCACGATTAATGTCGCTGGGATCATCTACAACCACTGTATTGCACTGCATAAGCGCTACTATCGGATGTTCAAAAAGCATCTGAATTGCGCCAAACTTCAGGCTCATATTGCCCAGTTGCGGAACCGTAAACCATTGTGGCAGCAGGTAGGCTCTCAAGCCGTGCAGGACATCTGCCAGCGAATTGAGAAAGCCTACCAGTTGTTTTTCAGTCACCATAAAAAGGGTGTGAAACCTCCTGGGTTCAAGAAGGTGAGGAAATATAAGTCCTTCACTTTGAAGCAGGCTGGTTATAAGTTTCTCGGTGGCAATCGGGTAAAGATTGGGAAACGGGTATTTCAGTTCTGGAAGTCCAGAGAGATTGAAGGGATAGTCAAGACCGTGACTATCAAGCGAACTCCGTTGGGGGAGTTGTTCATAAGACCTGTCCGAAATATAAAAGGGTGAGAAAAAAGGTGGTAGAACGGAGTTTTTACCGCTCTACCAACGATGAAAAATCCACTTCATTATATTCACAAGTACCCTCACCGCACTCAGCAACTGTTGG
>VRZD01000040.1 GCA_016743235.1 Pantanalinema sp. GBBB05
TTCATGCACAGGATAAGGGTTACCATCCGGCTTGGAGTGGTGTAACACCGTATGCATCGACTGACCAATGAGTTCGCCAATCTCCCAACCAATCATTTTCGCGGCGGCTGGGTTGACAAAAGTGACTTTGCCATTCACATCTAGTCCATAAACGCCTTCTCCCACGGCATTCAGAATCAATTCATGCTGCCGGCGCAGGATGTCTAAATCAGTTTCAGGCGGCTGAAGCGAGCCTGTTATGGAAGGTTCGATCGAGTTCGTTAAGGGTTTTGACCAGTAATACTGCCGCATGAAGTCTAATAGGCTGGCGAATGGCGCAATCGCTGTAGGTTTGTAGCCTACTACACGATCGAGTTCGCTCGGTACAGCTAAAAACATGAATTAGACACTACGCTACATCACTCAGGGCATTCTGTGAATCAGGCAGCGATGACAAAAGTTTTAGTGATAGAAGATGAGGTGACCACCCGCAGTATGTTCATGCGGTGTTTAGCGTTTGAAGGGTTTTGTGCGATCGAAGCAGAGAATGGCGCGATCGGGGTCAAGTTGGCTCAAATGCACTTACCTGACTTAATCCTTTGCGACATCATGATGCCTGATATGGATGGGTACAATGTTCTATCAGCTTTACGCCATCACCGAGCTACGGCAACGATTCCATTCATCTTTCTGACTGCCAAAGTTACCATGACTGACCTGCGTCAGGGGATGGAGATGGGTGCAGATGATTACCTGACCAAACCCTGTAGTGTCGAGCAGTTTCTGGCTGCCATTACCACTCGACTAGAACGCCAAGCCCAACTACAAGAACATTTCAAAGTCCCCTCGTTTTGTAGTCAACCAGAGGTCGGGATTTTTCCCCACTGTCCTCGCCTGTCGCCCGTGTTTGCCTTCATTGAAGCGAATTATCACCAATCGATTAGTCTGAATGATGTAGCGAAAGCTGTTGGCTATTCTCCTGCCTATTTAACGAACTTAGTTCAGGAACTAACAGGGTACAGCATCAAGCGCTGGATTACTGAACGACGTATGGCACAAGCACGGCAGCTATTACGCGAAACGGATCAGTCTGTACGTCAGATCTCGGAAATGATTGGTTATCCAGATGTTGGTTACTTCACCCGCCAATTTCGGCAATTGCACGGCAATCCACCTCAGTCCTGGCGCAATTCTCTGCGGTTACGATCGGCATAGAACGCCAAAATCGCATTTGTTCTACTCCTACTGATGGTGCTGACAGCGGCGATGCGGCTAGGGACTAGTAGGTTGAATCTACCTGGAGTTGGAGTCTTTCCCCGAAATCATCCGTCACGCTAGTGATTATAGTTCTGCCCATGAGGATTGTGATGAATCGGACTCCCATCAGCCAAGCTCTGAATCTACCAGCATTACGATCGCGCAACTATCGCCTGTTTTTTCTGGGACAGGCGTTGTCGTTGACGGGCACCTGGATGACCCAAATTGCTACCGTTTGGTTGGTCTATCAATTGAGTAATTCCCCTTTTTTATTAGGAATGGTAGGGTTTGCTAGCCAAATCCCCAGTTTTGTCTTAGTTCCTTTTGGTGGCGTATTAGTCGATCGCTGGAACCGCCATCGGGTTTTAGTGATCACCCAAGCGCTGGCAATGCTACAGTCGTTAGCCCTGGCTGTACTGGCATTAACCGGGGTGATTCAGGTCTGGCATATTGTGGCGCTGGCTTTATTTCAGGGATTGATTAATGCGGTGGATGCGCCCACTCGGCAGGCTTTTGTTCCTGAACTGGTGCATGATCGTACCGCTTTAGCGAACGCGATCGCTCTAAATTCCTCAGTGTTTAATGGGGCGCGATTAATTGGTCCATCGATTGCCGGGATTCTAGTGGCGTCGATCGGGGCAGGCTACTGTTTCTTGATTGATGGGTTGAGTTACATTGCAGTGATTGGGGCATTACTGGCGATGCAATTTACTGCCAAACTTGTGCCAGCTCAATCTCCGATTTCATTCCAGCAGATTTGGGAACGGCTTTGGGAAGGATTGCAGTATGCGTTTGGCTTTAAGCCGATTCGTGCCATTTTGCTGCTTTTGGCATTGGTTAGCTTTATGGGCATGCCCTACACGGTACTACTGCCGGTTTTTGCGACTGATATCTTGAAAGGTGGTGCGGATACATTAGGTATTCTCACCGCTGCTTCTGGCATTGGTGCCCTGACAGCTGGCATTTTTCTGAGCTTGCGAAAAAGTATTTTAGGCTTGGGCAAATGGATTGCTCTGGCTCCTGCCATGATGGGTATTGGCTTAATTATCTTTTCCTATTCCAGAACGCTATGGCTGTCGGCATTGATGATGGCGATCGTGGGGTATGGTTTTCTGATTCAATTTGCTTCTAGCAATACCATCATTCAGACCATCGTTGAAGATGATAAACGGGGTCGAGTCATGAGTTTTTATACGATGGCATTTATGGGCATGTTACCGATCGGTAGTTTAGCCGCAGGGATTTTGGCGGACTGGATTGGTGCGCCTCATACGCTCCTGATCGGCGGTAGCTTTTGTATTCTCGGCTCTCTAATCTTTCGGCGAGAATTACCCCGGATTCGGCAGTTACTCCGCCCGGTTTACCAAAAAATTGGGATTGATTTAACTCCGGCGAAGCGATCGACATAAAGGAGACTGACTGTAAATCAGGTAGTTTCGGGTGTGAACAATAATCATGGTTAATGTCATTACAGCTTGAGCGATTGCTCAGGGAGCGGGGAGCTACCGGTAGAGCCATCTGTGGCGCTTCTAATCATTCTGAATTAAGAGAGAATAGCCAAGGCTAAGCTATAGGCTAAGTTATTGCTGTAAAAAATTTGTAAAAAAAGTTACGTTATTTCTCGAAATGTGCAAGATTAAGAATACCTTAAACCCCCTAAACCTGTTGAAAAATTTTTCATTGCAAAAAGGTAAAAGCTGGCTTTTTCTTAACATCTATCTTATTGAATTATGACCGTTGGCTCTTTGATTCCAGGGTATCTACACAGCCGTTCAGGCAACCTTTTCAGTTCATTGGCTGTATGGCTACCGTAATTCTACTGAAACTTCTTTAACTACTTTGAGCTATCTGCCCCATAGCTGGTCAGTTCTTCTAGAAATTATTCAGTGCTGTAGCTGATTTTTTCACGATGTTTAGGACTCCGGCAAATGACATTTATTCGTCACCATCCTGATCAAAAAAACTCTCAAAAGTCAGCTTTCAATTTACCTAAGCCTGTGCCTGTATCGGTTCAAGGGGATACCGATTCCTGCCAAGCAAATTGTCAAGAATTTCAACCATCGCCTCTCTCCGTCTCTCCGTCTAGAACTCAACAGTCAGACCTACTGCATGCCTTTTTAGACCTGATGCCAATACCGATCGCGATTGTGACTTTGGACGGCGATCGCATTCTGGTCAAGAACTCTTTGGTCAATCCGTTGTTTGGCATCTCTAGTGACGAAAGTCTGGAATACATTGCTCCAGATTACTATGTCAATTTCACAGAGCATGTCCAATTGATTGCCCAGTTGCAAACTACAACGGTGCTGACAAATTATCCTGTAACTCTACAACGGCGGAGTGGTGAGTCATTCCGTGCCCTCATTTCTGCCAAAGTTGTGGATTATCAAGATGCACCAGCCATCGTATTGATGTGGGTAGAGTCCAGTGATCCACGACCTCATCCGCCGTCAGTTCCCCCGCTGCCAAGGGCTATGGGTAGTGAACATCTTGAGTCGGAATGGCAAAAATTTGTGGCATTGGTAGAAAACAGCAATGACTTTATTGCGATGTCTTCTTTAAGCGGGGACATTTTATATGTGAATCAGGCAGGGCGTGAGCTGGTGGGCTTAGATAGCCTGGATGAAGCGTTGACCAAATCGATCGCGGAATACCTACCCGAGTCTGATTTAGCCCATTTTTGTCAGATCACTCTTCCTACCCTACAAACTACAGGGAAACATGAAGGGGATGGCAAATTGCAGCACTTTAAAACGGGCGAATGCTTGGATATGCATCGTAGTTGCTTTACGGTCAAGCATCCCCAAACGGGTGAAGTTTTGTGTTTAGCGACGATTCAACGTAATATCACCGCTCAGAAACAAGCTGAACAAGCCCTACGCGAGAGTGAGGAGCGATTTAAAGTTCAGGCACTTCAGCAAGCTGCGGTAGCGACCTTAGGGCAACGAGCCTTAGCTGGAATTGATCTCACGGTCTTAATGCAAGAAGCGGTAAACCAGGTGGCTGAGGTGCTACAAGTCGAACTTTGTGGCATTTTTGAACGATCGCCTGAGGGGAATGCCTTACAACTACAAATGGGAGTTGGTTGGCAGCCAGGATTAGTCGGTGTGGCGCGGGTGGCTGCCCAAGCGAATTCTCAAATTGGGTATACGCTGCTGACGCAAACTCCGGTGATTTTAGAAGACTTCCGCATTGATCCACGTTTTGGTGGACCTCCTTTACTGCACAATCATCAAGTGGTCAGTGGCATCAATATCATCATTCCTGGTCAAACTGAACCGTTTGGCGTTTTGGGTGGCTATACCCAACAAAGCCGAACATTTACCCAAGATGATGTCTACTTTCTGCAAGCGATCGCCAATGTGCTAGCGACTGCGATTGAGCGGAAACAAACCGAGGCTCGCTTACGGTTGATGGAACGGGCGATCGCGGCAAGTAGTAACGGTATTGTCTTAACAGATGCTAACCAACCAGATAATCCTATTATCTACGTTAACCCTGCCTTTGAAGTGATGACTGGCTACCAAGCCCATGAGGTAATTGGTTATAACTGTCGCTTTTTACAGGGGGCGGATGTTCATCAACCTGCTTTAGCAGAATTGCGATCGGCACTGCAAGAACACCGGGAGTGTCATGTCATTCTACGCAACTATCGTAAAGACGGGACGTTGTTTTGGAATGAGTTATATGTAGCGCCCGTGTTTGATGCGGAGGGCTATCTGACTCACTTCGTGGGGATTCAGACCGATATTACTCAACGCAAGCAGGCTGAAGAAGCCTTGCGCGAGCAGGAAGACCAATATCGCCGGATTGTGGAAACAGCAACCGAAGGGATTTGGGTATTGGATCGCGATCATCAGACCAGTTTTGTCAATCACCAAATGGCAAAAATGCTGGGGTACTCGATCACAGAAATGATGAGTGAACCACTCTTCTCCTTTATGGATAAAGAAGGCATTGGGATTGCCAATGCCCATTTAGACCGTCGTCGCCAGGGCATTGTAGAAGCTCATGACTTCAAATTTCGCCGCAAAGATGGTACAGAACTGTGGGCGATCGTCTCGACAGCCCCCTTCTTTGATCCGCAGGGGCAGTATGCTGGAGTGTTAGGCATGATTACGGATATCACGGAGCGTAAACAAGCTGAAGCGGCTTTGCAAGATAGCGAACAGCGACTGAATAGCATTCTGCATTCCTTGGAAGATGTGGTTTGGTCTACCTCCGATACTGGATTTGAATTGTTTTACCTTAATTCTGCGGCTGAAAAGATTTATGGTCGATCGGTTGCTGAATTTCTCCAGAATCCGAATCTTTGGTTAGAGGTTGTGCATCCCGACGATCGCGATCGGGTGTTGACCGAGTCCCAAGCCATGCTAGAAACGGGTAGCAAGGATCTGGAATATCGCATTATTCGTCCTGATGGTGAAATTCGGTGGTTGAGAGATCGCTGCCAGAGTATTTGTGATATTAGTAGCAAGACCTGTCGCCTAGATGGCATTGCGACTGACATTACCAAACGCCGACAGGCAGAAGATGCCTTACGCAAAAGCGAAGAGCAGTTTCGCCTGATTTTTGAACTAGCCCCGATCGGGATTGCCCTTAACACTCTGGATGGTCGTTTTCTGCGAGTCAATCAGGCCTTTTGTGAGGTGATGGGGTACACCGTTGAAGAACTCCTCAATTTGTCCTTTGCAGATATTACCCACCCAGATGATCTCGGGACTGACTTAACCTTTACCCACCAATTGATCTGGGGGAAGTTAACTCATTTCCAAATTGAGAAACGCTATCTGGCTAAGGATGGCAAGGTGGTCATTGCCTTGCTCCAAGCGACCTTAATTCGAGATGCAGCCGGAAATCCGCTCCATACGATCGCCCAAGTCGTTGATATCACCGATCGCAAGCGCATGGAAGACCAGTTAGCATATGACGCTTTTCACGATGCGTTGACAGGCTTACCGAATCGGTTGCTATTTATGGATCGGTTACGGCATGTCCTGGTCCGTAACCAACGTGCATGTAATCAACACTTTGCCGTCCTTTTTCTTGATCTCGATCGATTTAAGGTGGTTAATGACAGTTTAGGTCACTTGGTCGGTGATCAACTGCTGGTAGCGATTTCTCAACGCTTACAAGCCTGTTTACGTCCCGGTGATACTGTTGCCCGCTTAGGCGGTGACGAGTTTACCATTCTGCTGGATCCAATTAAAGGTGCGGGGGATGCTACCCATGTTGCGGAACGCATCCATCAAGCAATTCAGCTGCCCTTTAGTTTAGATGGGCATGAAATTTATACGAGTGTCAGTATTGGGATCGCTTTAAACGATGCCTGCTATGCTCAGCCGGACGAGGTTTTGCGGAATGCTGATACTGCGCTGTATCGAGCAAAAGCTCAGGGTCGAGCCTGCTATGCCATCTTTAATGCTGAGATGCACAACCGAGCTGTGGCATTGTTGCAACTAGAAACAGATCTGCGTCGAGCGATCGAACGGCAAGAATTGCGTGTGTTCTATCAGCCCATTATTAGCTTAGCAACTGGTAAACTGAGCGGATTTGAGGCGCTAGTTCGCTGGCAACATCCTGAAAAGGGCTTAATTTCTCCGGCTGATTTCATTCCGATCGCGGAAGAAACGGGATTAATTGTTGCGATCGGACAGTGGGTTTTATGGGAGTCCTGCCAGCAACTACGACAATGGCAACTTGCCTTTCCGAGCGCGGTATCCCTGCATGTGAATGTGAACCTATCTAGTAAGCAATTTTCGCAACCGGAACTGATCCATCAGATCGCTCAAGTGCTATACCAAACTGAGCTAGCGCCGGAATGCTTAAAGCTGGAGATTACTGAGAGTGGCATTATGGAAAACGCGAGTTCCGCTGCCACCTTGCTCCAGCAATTAAAGGCGTTGGGAGTTCAACTCTGTATTGATGATTTTGGGACTGGTTATTCTTCGCTGAGCCGGTTGCACCAATTTCCGATCGATACCCTGAAGATCGATCGCTCCTTTATTCGGACGATGACCTCGGAAGGGGAAAATGCTGAAATTGTGCAGGCAATTCTGACACTCTCCCAAAACCTGGAGATGGAAGTTGTTGCTGAAGGAGTTGAAACCGATGAGCAACTTCAGCAACTACGCGAACTGCGCTGTGAATACGGGCAAGGCTATTTTTTTGCTAAACCGCTGAATAGTAATGCTGCCGCTGCTTTAATCACGATCGAGCCTGTTTGGTAATCTTGTACTATATAGCTATGAAAAAAAGTTTCATCTGCTAATTACAGTGGTATATTATCATCGCACTGCTGCTCTTGAGTAAGATCGATCTTACTCACATCGTGACTCGTTCTACCTGAGTAAGATCGATCTTACTCAAAGTATAAGGTTGAAAATCTTGAGTAAGACCGATCTTACTCAAACCAATGCAATCCCCTTTCTGCGATTGACGCACTTAAAAAATCCGCAACATGTCTCTAAATCGGTTCCGTGCTGCTAGTGAAAAGCCTAGATTGTAACTCGATCGACTCTACTTAGTTTTCAACTCAAAATTTCTGAGTATCTTCTTCTCGGTGACAACTCATTTCGCACCTTAAATCCTATGTCTCCTCTTGCAAATTCAATGGCCAAACCTGCCCCAATAGCGACAAAAACGAAACAAATTGTTCTCTGGATTGGGGCTAATTCGGGCGGCGTTAGTAAAACCACTCTAGCTATTCATATTGCTTATGAAATGGCATGTCATGGTCTTGATGTCGCGATCCTAGATCTAGACACTAATGTCAGCATGGCGCAATTCTCTGGATTATCCAAAAACCCGCCTTGGGAAGAAACCATATCTTATGTACTTTCGGATGAGTTCTCGGGGAATTGGCCGTTGGTAACACCCAGTTGGGGGAATCCAAATGGCAAAGTCGAAATCTGTCGAGGTGGTCCAGTGATGGTACAAACTGGTCTAGAACTGGCATTGAAGAAGCGGAGAGAATATATTCTTCAAGACCGACTCACGGACTTTCCCTTACCTCACCAGTTAGTGATTCTGGACTGTCCAGCAACCTTAGGGAGCTTAAACGACGTAGCTCTGGCAGTTTCAACCCACTTATTGATTCCAGTTGAATTAACGCCCAAATCCCTATCCGGATGTGATGCTCTGCTGACGTGGTATCGGCTGAGCTGTAAGGAAATGCGCTTGAATCCACCCCCACAAATTCTGGGTGTTGTACCAGCTCGCTATAACCAAGAGGAGTCGATTCAGCGAGACTACCTAAAATTATTGCCACAGATGTTAGGGGGACAAAATATTCATTGCTATCCGTTCATCCGTTATAGCCGTGAATTTATTAATGCCAGCGAGCGTGGCATTCCGCTACCATTGCATCGTAAATCTCACAAAGCCTGCCAAGACTTTTTACCAATCTGTAACGATTTAATTGCATCATTGAGGGACAATTAAATGGGGAAAGCAACCAGAAATGCTGACTTTTTCTCGCTGAGCCAACAAACTGCCGAGTTAGAGTCTGCCCAGGAACGCATTGCTGAATTGGAAGCCTTCAATCAGCAACTCCAGACACTTGTCGGCACCCAAGTATCCTCGCATGCTAAAAATGCTATTACAGTGCCAATTACCAGTATTGTGCGTGATCCTGAGCAGGCACGTCGTTGGTTTGATCCAGAGGAACAAGCCAAACTGACAGCGGCTATGCGGGAGTTTGGCTTTCGCGGGCGACTCTGGGTCCGGGCGCTACCAGATAGTAAGTATCAATTAGTTGCTGGAGAACGTCGTCTGAGATCGGCACTCGCCGCAGAATTTACTGAAGTTCCAGTCGAAATCCTGGATATTGATGATGATTTAGCGATCGTCCTGTCTCTACTGGAGAACTTACAACGGGTTGATCTCAATCCTATTGAAGAAACTCAGGGCATTCTCAGATTACTCTCGCGGCGGCTGCAATGCTCAGTGGCAGAAGTCACTTCGTTGCTCTACCGAATGAAGAATCAGCAGCAGCGGCAGGAAGAACCTACCTTAGAGGAATCACAAGCTTTTGCAACGATTAATCAGGTGTTTGAGACAATTGGACGAATTAGCTGGATGTCTTTTATTACCATGCGGCTACCCCTACTTAATTTTCCTCAGGAAATTTTGGATGCGTTGCAGCAAGGGCAGATTGAATATACCAAAGCCACCATTATTGCCCGAGTGAAAGATGAGCAGCCCCGGCTACAACTGTTACAGGATACGATCGCAAATAATCTGTCGTTGTCAGAAGTTAAACTCCGGGCGAAAGAAATTAAACCTAGTCGAATCCCTTCTTTACAGGAGGAATTTAAGCAAGTGATTAAGGCACTGCCTAAAGCCTTAAAAGACCCAAGGAAAGCCAAAGCTGCTCAGGCATTGCTTGAGAAATTAAAACAGCTAGTTGATGAGTAAGTCCGTTCTTACTCATCTAGATTTGCTTCTAGGGCTAGGCGATTAATTTAACTAAGTGTTTTAGCTTAAGTGTAGCTACCCATTCGAAATGGCAGCAAATTGAGCATAAGCTTTACAACTGGGTTGATCTAATTGAGCATCAATGCCATTGCCAAGCTGGAAACGAGTGATGCGATCGCCAATTTCTGCCCCTAGCTAAATCAAAACCTGCGATTAGTGGAAAATTGTCTCCTGAAAGAACTTTAGTCTGTCGTGCTGAATTGTTCACTCAGGTTGGATTGTCGATCTCGCTAGCGATCGGTAGCTGCAATATGCCAGCACTACCAAAGCAGATGAATAAGACTACCTTCATTGATCTACCTCCAGTACTCTGGAACAAGAAATACTAGTTCCAATCTGTTGGTATCAATTCTGAAATTACTCAACTGTAGACTTACAGGCTAAATTAGCCTGTATTCGTGTTACTTTTAACATCCCAAAAAAGTAACACGAATACAGGGAGCAAATTGAGAGCTACAACCCTAGTCTGGCTTGCTTCTCTAGAAGGACAATGCTTAGAAACTGATTTACTTGGGTAAGTTCGATCGCTGATCCAGGCTCAACCATCTACCCTCGGAATCGTGCAGTTACTCAAATAGCAGCAATCGGGTTGTCTCAGTTAGGGTTAAGCGATCGAGGTCACGCGGCACATGCGCATTGCATTTTGTTGAGGAGAGACAACCTTGCCAACCGGATTGTCTCTATTTCGTTTGAGCGTCTGTCCTAGGACAGATTTGCATCTGCAAAAAACTTAGATTCAATAAGGAGTGACCGTGTGTGTATACGGATAAAGCCTCATGAAGCGGGATGGGACTGGCAAATTTGTGCAAAATTGGCAATCAGAGACAAAACAACGAGTCAGTATTAGTTTGACTAAAACAGCTTGGCAGGCTCTAGATCAGGAAGCGCACAACCGGGGAATTTCCCGATCGGAGGTAATTGAACACTTTGCCCGTAGTTTAGCCCCTGCGAAAAATTTGGTAGAACCCCAGCAGGATGGGCATCCAGCCATCACTACAGTAGTTGAGCAAAAGGTAGCGACTGTGCTGGAAAGTATCACAGATGCCTTTGTTGCCTTCGATCGCAACTGGCGCTATACCTATGTGAATTGGGCAGCCGCTCAACTATTACAGCGGTCTCCAGAGGAGTTAATTGGCAAACAGCTCTGGGAAGAAGTATTTCCTGAGTTAGTCGGCGGCATTGCTTATCAGGCAATGCATCAAGCTGTAGCTGAGCAAGTTCCGATTTCCTGGGAGGAATTTGGTGAACCCTTGCAGTGTTGGATAGAGGTAAGTGCTTATCCTGCCAGTGAAGGTATAGCTGTTTACTTTCGAAATATTACTGAGCGCAAACAAGCAGAGGTTGAGCGAGAGCGGTTACTGCAAGCGCTAGAGACTGAACGAACCCGCTTTGAAGCTGTGTTGCAACAAATGCCTGCTGGCGTGATGATTGCGGATGCCGCCTCGGGGACACTAGTCCTGGCCAACGAGCAGGCGAAACAGATCATCGGTTATGACTTTGACGTTGAGCGCCCACGGGAACTTGAGGAATACAACGGTATTACTCCCTTTACCGCTTTTACTCCCACAGGTCAGCCTTATGCTCCTGAGGATTACCCGCTGGCTCGATCGCTGCGACGAGGCGAAGTAATTACCAATGAAGAGATTGAATTACATCAACACAGCGGTGGCAAAGTATTCATCACGGTCAACTCAGCCCCTATTTTAGATACTCAGGGGCAAATTGTTGCGGCAGTTGTCGTATTTCAAAATATCAGCGATCGCAAGCACCTGGAAGTAGAACTACAACGACGAGAGCAACAATTTAAGACTCTAGCCGACAATGCCCCCGATATTATTGCTCGCTTCGATCAGAATTTACGTCATGTTTATGTTAGCCGGGCGATCGAGCAAGCGACAGGATTACTAGCTAGCCAATATTGCGGCAAAACTCATGCCGAGTTAGGGGTACCTGCCGACCTCTGTCAATTATGGCAAGACCGGATGCAAGAGTGTTTCCTGAATGCCACAGGTTGTCGATTTGAATTTAATTTTATGACTCCTAGGGGAGTTCGTTACTATCAAACCCAGATGGTGACCGAATTAGCGGCTGATGGCTCAGTGGAGTCGCTATTAGGGCTGACTCGCGATATTACCGAATATAAACAGGTTGAGCAGGCATTACGTCGTAGTGAGGAGCTATATCGTTCCCTAGTCGCATCTCTGCCCCAACTGGTTTGTCTGACAGATGCCGAAGGGAGCACCTACTACTGTAACCAAACTTGGATTGACTTTACCGGGCTAACGCTGGAGCAAACCATGGGGAATGGGTGGCAACAAGCCTTTCACCCAGCGGATCTGCCGATCGTGTTTCGCCGTTGGCTGCAAGCCTTACGCCAGGGTAGGAGTTACTCGCTAGAATGTCGGATTCAACGATCGGATGGCGTGTATCGCTGGCATTTGAGCCGCATTACGCCTATTCGTACCAGTAGTAATCAAGTCATTGGTTGGTTAGGCACAGCAACTGACATTGATGAGCAGAAACGCACCGAACAAACCCAACGGTTTTTGGCACAGGCTTCGCGCACATTTGCTGCCGCTCATTTAGATCTTCAGATTGTGTTAGACACGATTACTCATTTAGTCAGTGAGTTTACTAACGATGTTTGTGTACTGAACTTGCTGTCTCCCGATCGCCAATGGCTGACTCATGCCTCGTTCTATCATCCTGATGCCAATGTGCGGCAATTTGTTGGCAATTTGCTGGAAACTTGTCCCCGCCGCGCTGATGAAGGTTTAGGCGGACGAGTGATGCAAACGGGTGAACCGCTGTTATTCTGTCTGGCGAATGATGAGGCAGAATACCGGACGCTATTAAATCCCGAGTATCAGTGTTATCTCGATCAATTCAATCTATGCAGTACCTTAATTGTGCCGTTAAATATCCGGGGAGAAACGATCGGTGTCTTGAGTCTGACGCGACATCATCCAGCCGAACCCCATCAGCCCAATGATATTAGTTTATTTCAGGATTTAGCAGATCGAGCGGCAATGGCAATTGCCAATGCTCGCCTTTACCAACAGGCAGAACAGGCACGACAGCGAGCCGAACAAACTGCCGATCGAAATGCGCGGCTACAATTGGTCACGGCTGCTTTATCAGAGTCGTTAACGCCAGCCCAAGTCGGCGCTGTAATTGTGGAGCAAAGTCAGGCAGCCCTGAAGGCAACTGCCGCAATCGTCGCGGTTTTAAGGGAGAATCGTACTGATCTAGAAATTGTTCACTCCGTTGGTCATCCAGCCGACTTAACGCGGGAATGGCAACGATTTGCGATCACCGAGCCAATGGCGTTAGCGGAGGCTGTCCGCACCAAAACTCCGATTTGGGAGGAGAGTTGGGCTGCCCGCAGCGATCGTTATCCCCAGATGCGCCAAATTTATGCCCAGTCCAATTATGCTGGTTGGATTTCTCTCCCTCTGATTGTCGAGGGGCGGGCGATCGGGGGTATGTCTCTCAGTTTCACGCAATTTCCCACTTTAAGCGATGACGATCGTGCGTTTATGCTGGCACTGGCTCAACAATGTGCGCAGGCGATCGTGCGGGCTCAACTTTATGAGGCAGAGCAACAGGCAAGAGCTGAGGCAGAAGCCGCTAATCGGATGAAAGATGAATTTCTAGCGGTACTATCCCATGAACTCCGGACTCCGATGAATCCGATTCTGGGCTGGGCAAAGCTACTGCAAACCGGACGATTAACGCCTGATAAAACGGCGGTAGCCATAGAAACGATCGAACGTAATGCTAAATTACAAGTGCAACTGATTGAAGATCTATTAGATATTTCTCGCATTCTCCGAGGCAAACTTAGTTTAAATAGTCATGCCGTTGATTTAGCGACGATTATTCGATCCGCGATCGAAACAGTACGGTTAGCGGCTGAAGCGAAAGCGATTCAGATTTGTACCCAAATTCAGTCTCCTGTCGGCTATGTTCTAGGCGATCCGACGCGCTTACAACAAGTGATCTGGAATCTGCTCACCAATGCGGTGAAATTTACCCCAGCGCAAGGTCGGATCACAATTGCCTTAGAGCAGGTTGATGACATCATTCAGCTGCAAATTCAGGATACGGGTAAAGGGATTGAACCGGAGTTTTTACCTTATGTTTTTGACACCTTTCGTCAAGCTGATAGTAGTATCACGCGATCGTTTGGTGGTTTAGGACTAGGATTGGCGATCGTACGGTACATTGTGGAGTTACATGGGGGTAGCGTCCAGGCGGCTAGCCCAGGGGAACATCAAGGCTCAACATTTACTGTACAACTCCCATTAATTAACCAGCTTGAGCAGATCAATCAAGCGGCTCCGGGTTTAGCTCCCCTGAATGTCGATCACTGCCCAGGTTCAGGCTTAAATGTGCCCTTAGCCGGTTTAAAAATCTTGGTCGTGGATGACGAGATCGATAGTTTGGAGCTGGTGCAGTTTATCCTAGAGCAATCCGGCGCCACCGTAGTGTCTGCCACCTCAGCCACCGCTGCCCTGGAGAAATTAAGTCAGATGAAACTTGATGTCCTAGTGGCTGATATTGGTATGCCTGTCATGGATGGTTATGCCTTACTCCAGCACTTACGCACTTTACAAGCGGATCAAGGGGGTAAGATTCCAGCGATCGCCTTGACTGCTTACACCAGGGGCAGCGATCGCGAAAAAGCTTTAGCCGCTGGGTTTCAAGTCCATCTCGCCAAACCTGTTGAGCCTGATCTCCTCCTAGAGAGGATAATTGAGTTGTTAGGAGCACGATCAGTCAACTAGGGTTAGCGCTTCATGCACTGCTTGGAGTAATTCCCTCAAGGCGTACGGTTTGGGTAAAAAACTGTGAATGCCCAAATAATCTGCTGGTGTAGATTGGTAATTGTATAGTAACCCACTCACCGCAATAATTTTGATATGTGGATTGATCTCTTTTAAGGTGCGGATTGTCGTTGGTCCATCAATCGATGGCATCATCATATCCACAATAACTAAGCGAATATCGTCCTGATTTTGCGCATAAAGAGCGATCGCTTCAACCCCATCACACGCTGTCAGAACGCGATAATGATAGGTTTCTAGAGATGCTTTTGTGACTTCTCGAATAGGGGCTTCATCATCAACGACCAATATGAGTTCCTGGTGCCCAAGGCAGACATCTGAAACGCTGATTTCTGAATCACTATCTGCAATGACTGCAGGTAAAAATACCTTAAACTGAGTGCCTTTACCGAGCGAACTACAGACTGTAATAAACCCTCGATGGCTTTTAATGATGCCCAGTGCTGTTGATAACCCTAATCCGGTACCCTTTCCTAACTCCTTGGTCGTAAAAAAAGGTTCAAAAATGCGCTCAAACAGCTCTTTGGAAATTCCCATACCACTATCTGCAACTGTGATGGCAATATAGTTACCTGGCTTGGCATCAAAATTCAGGCGAGCATAACTTTCGTCGATCGTTAAATTTTCAGCTTTAATGTTTAGCTTTCCTCCTTCTGGCATGGCATCCCGAGCATTAACACATAGATTCATGAGTACCTGATGCAGTTGCGTGGCATTGCCCGTGACTGGCCATAAATGAGCGGCTGTTTCTACCTGTAACTCGATCGACTTAGGAAAGGTTTCGCGAACAATTTGTTGAATTTCTCGAATGAGATGTTTAATCTGAAGGATCGTCACTTTGCCTTCAACTCCTCGGGCAAATGACAACACTTGCTTAACGAGTTCTGCTCCCCGTTTGGCATTCGTTTCTAAAACCTGTAACATTTGCAAACTGCGCTGATCCAGATCAACCAGCTTCATTTGCAACAGTTGGGCAGTTGCTAAAACGGGAGTCAAGATATTGTTCAAATCATGTGCAATGCCACTGGCTAAAGTCCCGATACTTTCTAAGCGTTGAGCCCGAAAAAACTGAGCCTCAAGCTGCTTCTTCCCAGTCACATCGGTGCTAACAACGAGAATAAATTTAGGCTGACCTTCATCATCACGAACCAGTGTCCATCGGCTTTCGACAATAATCTCTTGACCTGTTTTAGTAATTTGATTTAATTCTCCTTGCCATTCATTATTGAGGATTAGCTCTTGCTGAGCAGCTTGAAATTGGTGTTGGGGATCCTGGTACAGTAACTCCGACACGGGTTTGCCAATAACGTCCTCAGCTTTCCAGCCATACAGTTTTTCTGCCCCTTTATTCCAAAATAAAATTTGATTTTGTGCATCTCGAACTAAAATGGCATCGGTGGCAATATCGAGCAATGCGGCTTGTTCGCGAATTTTTTGTTCGGCTCGCTTCCGCTCGATCGCATACCGAATCGATCGCACCAGCAATTCCCCGGTAATTTGCCCCTTAACTAAGTAATCCTGCGCTCCCTCTTGGACCGCTTTGAGAGCGAGTGTTTCATCATTTAGACCTGTGGTAACGACGATCGGCACCTCGCGCTCCCGCTGATACAGTTGAGTAAATGTCGTAAACCCCTGGCTATCGGGTAGAAATAGGTCTAACAGAATGACATCAAAATGCTCGCTACTGAGGCGTTCTAGCCCATGCCTTAAACAATCACTATAGTCCAGCTTAATCGGCACAGAGGTAACATCCCGCAGTAGCTCTTGAAGTAATCGCCGATCGCCAGGATTATCTTCAATTAATAGAACATGAATCGGTGCTTGGTTTTCCATCTTTTACTCCGATGGCAACTTGACGATGGTTAACCAAAAGTCTTCAATCGATTTAATACTTCTAATAAACTGCCCTAAATCAATTGGTTTGGTGATGTAGCAGTTTGCATACAGGTTGTAAGCACTAATGATGTCTTCCTCGGATTGAGATGTGGTGAACACAATCACTGGAATGGCTTTCAGAAATTCATCGGTTTTAATGATTTTCAATACTTCTAAGCCATTGCGTCGGGGTAAATTTAAATCCAGTAAAATTAAATCTGGGTGGGGTGCTTGCTCATAAGGTGGTGTGCGCTGCAAAAAGGCAATTGCCTTTTCCCCATCTTCAACCACATTCAGATGATTCCGAATCTTGCCTTCCTTCAGCACTTCTTGGGTTAGGCGGATGTCTCCTGGATTATCTTCTACTAGCAAAATCTCAATTGGTTTGGCAACATTCCTGGAATTCACAATCAACATTCTCCTCTATCTGGAATTGTGAAATAGAATGTTGCGCCTTGACCCAATTCCGACTGTACCCAGATTCGTCCATTATGACGCTCGACAATTTTTTTGCAAATCGCTAGTCCAATCCCAGTACCAGGGTAATCGATCCGATTATGTAAACGTTGAAAGATTACAAAAATTCGCTCAGCATACTGAGGATCAATGCCAATGCCATTATCTTGCACAGAAAATAACCATGACTGTTCTTGATGACTGGCTTGAATCCATACCTGGGGAGCCACTTCATCCGCAAACTTGATAGCATTGCTGATTAAATTTTGGAATAGTTGGGTGAGCTGAGTTGGATCCGCCTGAACATTCGGTAAATCTTTGTACATAACCACGGCTCCCCGCTCCGCGATCGCAACTTCCAGATTCGCGATCGCACAAGCTACCGCTTCCATACAGCTTGTGAACTCAAATGCTTGCCCTCGCGTCCCAATGCGGGAATAGGCGAGTAAGTCATTGATCAGGGTACGCATCCGCAGCGCCCCATCAACGGCATACTGAATAAAATCATCGGCATCCGCGTCAAGTTTGCCCTTATAGCGTCGTTCTAGCAATTGTAGATAGCTAGTCACCATACGTAGAGGTTCTTGCAAATCATGGGACGCAATATAGGCAAACTGTTGCAGTTCAGCATTGGAGCGGGCTAATTCCTGACGCTGGAGGACTTCTTGTTCTAGCAATTGGGCTTGGGTGAGCGCAATCCCAATTTGATTCGCCAGTTGCTGAAGTAATTCTATTTCAAAATCAGTCCACTGCCGAGAATCAGAACATTGATGAGCAATCAACAACCCCCATAAATCCTCTTTGGCGAGAATAGGAATGACCAGTTTGGCTTTCACCTGAAACTGCCGCAAAAATTCTACTAAGCAAGGGGAAGTTTCCCGACTATGCTCGATATCATTGATTTTTCGAACCTGCCCCTGGCGATACTGTTGTCTGATGGTGACTGGAAATACCTCTTCCAAAAAGACCTGCCCCATAACGGCAGGAAAACCAGGTTGTACCGCCTCAGCGACGCCGCTACCGGTGCCATCTGACCAGAGCCGATAAATTAGAACCCGATCGGCCTGTAAAATTTTCTGCACTTCAGTCACTGCGGTCTGCAAAATGTCATCTAAATGCAGGGATTGCCGGATTTTAAGGGTGACTTCAGCGAACAGCTGCGATCGCTGATTCTGCCGTTGGATGGCTGCTTCTGCCTGCTGGCGTTCCTGAATTTCATGGGCTAAACGGGCATTTTGCGCCTGAAGTTGCCTCGCCAAAGTCTGAACACGCAGATGGGTTTTGACCCGGGCAACGACTTCTTCATACTGAAGTGGCTTGGTAATAAAATCAACTGCACCCAACGTGAACCCTTTCACTTTATCGACGGTTTCGCTCAAAGCAGTTAAAAAAATGACTGGAATTGACTGGGTGACCTCACGTTCTTTCAGCCGTCGGCACGTTTCAAAGCCATCCATTCCTGGCATAAGAATGTCCAGCAAAATTAAGTCAGGAGTAGCATAGCTAGCTTTTTCTATCGCACTTTCTCCATCTTCAGCAAATAAAACTTTGAAACCAGCCTCATTCAAAAAATCGAATAATACTTCTAGATTTGTGGGTGTGTCATCGACAACAAGAATAGTTCCTGTTTCCAGCATAGGCTGATTCATACCTGAACCTGATAATATTTAATCAATTCAATCACTTGTTTTCCCTTAAAGCTTTTTGCCAGTTGTCGCAGCTGAGTTGCAAAAGTAGCCCATTGCGGTTCTAACTGTTCTAAGCGCTGCGTGTACTCCACAACACCCTTTAGATCGCCCATTAAAGCTAGATCTAGCAATATGTTGAGCTTCTGGGTCGTTGGAATAGCGGCGGGAGGAAGAGGAGCGAAGGAGGGCAGGGCGCGATGGGGAATGTCTCCGTTTAGGGAGGGGGGCATCTCCTGAGATTCAACCGCATCAACCCATTCCAGCGCTAAATGTACCTGTAATTGGTCTAACAAAGCAGATTCTTGAACCGGTTTAGGCAAGAATGCATTGCAGCAGGCTTCCTGGCTCATACGCTGATCAAATTCAAACACACTGGCTGAAATGGCAATCACAATCAGGTTTTGCAAATCTGGGATTTGCCTTAACTGCCGGGTCATTTCGAATCCATCCATTTTAGGCATGACTAAATCAACCAGGACGACATCCGGGTGATGCTCTCGTGCTTGCTCTAATCCTTCCTGCCCATTGCTCGCCTCAATAACATTAAATCCTAGCGGTTGTAACAGACCTGCGATCACCGTACGATTAAATTCCTTATCATCTACAATCAGCACCGATCGCCGATCGCCCGTGTAACCAGCGATCAATCTCGAAGCGGTTGACTGCACAGTACTAGGCGATTGTGGTACTTCAGGCAATTCCAGATCCAACCAGAAAATACTGCCTTGTCCTAACGTACTGCTGACTTGAAGATTTCCACCCATGAGTTGCACAAGCTGGCGACAAATTGCAAGTCCCAACCCCGTTCCCTCAGTGCGATGATGGGGTTCACTGGCACAATGGAACGGTTGAAAGATCGGCTCTAATTGTTCTGGGGCAATCCCAATGCCAGTATCGGCAATTTCAAATCGAATTTTGTCACCCATGATGGTTTCACTAAGTTCGTGTCTGGGAGCCGTTAGTTCAGGGGCTAATGACCAGTGCTTAAGATAGCCCACTCTCAAGGTAACGCTCCCGACTTGAGTAAACTTAATGGCATTACCGAGTAAGTTCAATAGCACCTGTCGCAGTCGTTTTTCATCGGCATTCACCAATTGTGGTAAAGGAGATAACGCTTGGTAGTTTAATGGAATCTGCTTTTGATCGGCACGAACCCGACAAATTTCTAGCACATTTGCTAACAATTGCGGCAGATGAACTGTGCTGGGATGTAACTCCATTTTCTGTGCTTCAATCTTGGACAAATCTAATACATCATTGATGAGCGTTAGCAGGTACTCGCCACATTGATGAATCACATTTAAGCCATTTTTTTGCTGTTCAGTTAACCCATTGTTCTTCTTGAGGATTTGACTGTATCCTAAAATGCCATTCAGTGGGGTACGTAACTCATGGCTCATATTGGCTAGAAACTCACTCTTGGCACGATTGGCAACTTGGGCGGTTTGCTCGGCTCGTTGTCGTTCTTGAATTTCCTGCTGCAAGTGTTGGTTTTTCTCCTGAAGCTCCAAGGTCCGGGCAGCCACCTTTGCTTCCAGCGTACGATTGGCTTCTTCCAAATCCGAGTAAAGCCGCGCATTCTCGATCGAGATGGCTGCTTGGGCTGCCAGTAATTGCAGAACCTCCAGGCGATCTTGAGTAAAGACTTCTGTGGTAAGAGTGTTTTCTAAGTAAAGCACCCCAGTCAGTTTTCCCTGGTGCAGAATTGGGGCACATAAGATAGATTTTGGCTTTTCAGCAACAATGTAAGGATCAGCAGCAAAGATGAATTCAGTATTGGCATTATTTAGAACTAAGGATTCCTTTGTCCTAGTGACATAATTAATGACGGAAATTGGCAAAACTGAATTAACGGCTTGTGTCTGTAAAGGGAGTGATTGTTGCACAATAATAGTGTTTATACCAATCGTTCCCGATGCTTCAATCAAGAGTTGCCCTGCTGTTTCCAGGAGTAAATAGCCCTTTTCGGCACCAGCACTTTCTAAAACAATCTGCATGAGTTTGGTAAGCAATTCACCCAAGATAATTTCACTTGACAGCGCTTGGGATGCTTTCATCACGGTGGCAAAATCGAATGCTGTTGTTCCTCCTGTGCTTCGATGCCCTGTTGTCGGTGTGGCTTGCCCAGCGATCGTTCGCTGCTGCAATGGTTGGAACAGAATACTGGAATATTTTGTGACCAGAGCTTGCACTTTTGCAGTAGCTCCCCAACGGAGATAGCCATGATGCGCTTCCAGTAAATAGGTCTGTGCTATTTTTTCGCGCCCTTGAGCTAAATAAAATGCAGCGGCTAACTCGTTAGCAAGGGCTTCTTCCTGAATGTAGCCATGCTCTCGAGCGCCTACGATCGCCCGATCATACCACTCCATGGCTTGCCAATAATTCCCTAAAACCCTTGCCTTCTCTGCTTCTACGAGCTCAAACTTATGCTGAAAATTCGCGGGAGCATGATCAGCCCAGTTCCGCATCTTGCTTTGATTAGCTGACACCCGACTGAGAATAGATTCCGGTTGGCGTGTGGAGGCATAGATAGCTAAATGGGCTAACGAATCATAAAAGTGGAAGACTGGGACGGTAAACCAGCCTCTGTTACCATCTAAATACTGTTCAGCAGTCATGGCATGGTCTATCGCTTGGGGTAGCTGACCAAACAGATAAGCCAAAATTAATTTATTCAAGAATATATAATGAATGACTGGTCGCTCATTCAATTGAATATGAAATGACAAAAACTTTGCTTCATCATATGCATCACCAATTAATTGGCACGAATCATCCGCATCTCCAAGTAAGTTCAACACTGTTTGGTGAAAAATTTGATTCCACTTTAAGGCTGTTGCTTGATTAATTTGGGCGATCGCTTGGCTATACTGTGCCATTTCCCGTTCTAGTCCTCTTAGCTCCAGACCGCTCCAGTAAGAGTATTGACATTTGTAGGTGGCGGCATAACCGGCATGAGCCAAATCCCCATTTTCCAAGCCACTGGCATAGGCATCTTCCAAGAATGGCAAGGTCTGGTGGATTGGGTGCTTCCACGGTAGGATAAACGTTGAAACCTTAAACAATGTTTGACTGCGGGTTTCCCTGGTCTGGAGGCGTTCTAGGAGATTTAAGGCAAGCTGCCCAAACTGATATCCAGTTTCAATATCCTGCAATAAGCCGCTGAAAATGATGCCATAATCTGCAAAGCCACTAGCAGATGCAGAAGTAATGCCGTATTGAATGGTTAAGTTGACTTGCTGACATGCCATCAAAATAAATAATGCCGGTGCCGCCTGATATGCCGCTGGTACTAAACTTGCCAATAGTCGGAGGGCAGCAAGTTTGCTCGCATCGCCGATCGCAGGTAGATTCATCAAATCGTTCACTGTTTTCCCTGCTAAGAGTGTAGTTGTTTCAGCGATCGCCTGTTGAACCTCCAATGACGATGGCGACTCACTCAACGTCACTCCTAGAATTGTTAATGCTTCTAGTCCTAATTTTACTGCGGCTAAAAGCTGTCTCTGCACTTCACAGGCTTTAATTCGCAACTCGTAAGCTTTAACTTGATCTAAAGGTGTTTTTGCCTGTTGCAATATCAATGCCGTGAGTCGCTGCATCTCGGTAAAATCACCACTTAGAAAAGCTGCTTCTGCGGCTTCTTGATGGAGCACTAGGGTCAGGTGATAATACTGCTGCCAGCTACTTGCAGGTAATAAATCTAAGCCCACTTGGAGATAGCGCATTACTACTTCATACGCCATGACTGATTTTGCTGTTTGAGCAGCCAGTAAATTGAGTTTAGCAATGTCAATTTTTTCAGCTTCCATTGTTAATAAATGAACACCAAAATTCAATTGATTAACCAAAGTAAAAATAGCTTCTTTAGCGACTTCTAATGAGAGGTGCTGCCGTAATAGCCTGCCAATATTGAGATGAATGATTGCTCGTTTTGGCTCTGGAATTAAACTATACGCAGCTTGCTGGATGCGATCGTGGGAAAACTTATAGGTGATTTGCACCAAGGGATTGGATGGAAATAACTGAGTAGAATCTCTGATAGCAATAGTTTTAGGAGCAAGAACCAATGGAAGTTGATCGGAATAACTAAATGGCACCACAAATCCTGCTTGCAAAGCTTCCCATAACTCTTTAGCAGTCTTCGATTGCGACGTTTGATTGGCGATCGCTAACACATCTAGGGTGAATTTATCACCAATGCAGGCAGCGATCTGAAGAATACTCTGTGTTTTCAAAGAAAGTTTTTGAATTTGATTTACCATCAATTCAACTACATTCTCTGTAATCTCGATCTTCTGCAACATATCCATATCCCATTGCCAAGCACCTTGCTCAAAGTTGAACCAGAGCCACTGATCTTGATACAGCGATTTCAGCAGTTGGGTTAAGAAGAAAGGATTGCCTTGAGTTTTTTGAAATACTAGTTTCGCGAGTGATTCGGTTCTAGCCAGATCGGTATGCAGCGTGTCAGCAACAAGCTGAGTGACATGACTAACTTGTAAAGGGTGAAGAATGATCTGCTGGACGATCGCTTTAGTTGGCTGAACCCGCTCCAAAATATGCCTTAAGGGATGGTCAAGGCTAACCTCTTGATCCCGATATGTTCCAATCATCAGCAAATATCGATTTTCGGGATTCGTAATTATTAGCTCAATCAGCTTCAGCGAGGAGAGATCTGCCCATTGTAAGTCATCAAGAAAAATCACTAACGGATGCTCAGGCTGGCTAAAGACCTGAATAAATTGTTGAAATACTCGATGGAATCGATTTTGAGATTCTAATGAATTCAGTGTCGCAACTATTGGTTGACAACCAACAATCTGCTCTACTTCGGGAATCACTTCAATGATGACTCCACTGTTAGCTCCCAAGGCTTGTAGTAATTTGCTTCGCCAAATAGCAATTTTCTCATCATTCTCTGTCAATAGCTGGCGCATCAATTCCTGAAATGCTTGAATCAGTGATGCATAAGGCATATTGCGCTTGAATTGCTCAAACTTTCCAGACAAGAAATAGCCTCGTTGCCGAGTGATGACTTGCTGGAGTTCGTTGATCAGAGCCGTTTTACCAATGCCTGAATAACCACTGACAAATATTAATGCGATCGCGCCAGCACAGACCTGCTCAAAGGTTGCTAGTAAAATGGCAGTTTCCTGTTCTCGACCGTAGAGTTTCTGGGGAATCAGAAATTGGCTAGAACGATCTAACTGACCGATTGGAAACGGGGCGATCGCTCCAGATTGCTGAAATAACTGCTGGCACTGAATTAAATCTGCCCTGAGTCCTAACATACTGTGATAACGTTCCTCTGCCGTCTTCGCTAGTAATTTCATGACTAGATCTGAGAGAGGCTGTGGAATCACCGGATTGAGTTGAGTTGGCGCGATCGGAGCTTGAGCAATATGGCAGTGAATCAGTGCTAATGAATCAGTCGCTTGATAAGGCAGTTGACCGGTCAATAGTTGGTAGAAGGTAATGCCTAACGAGTAAAAATCGGTACCATAGTCGATCGTCCGGTTCATTCGCCCAGTTTGTTCTGGTGACATGTAAGCGAGCGTCCCTTCTAACCAGTCAGGATGTTCTAGTGCCACAGGTTCACAAGATAGGCAAGATGCAATACTGAAATCAATAATTTTGACCTGCCCAGTTTGGGGATGAATCAGGATATTGCTGGGATTCAGATCTTTATGAATAATTTGGTTTCGGTGTAGGTCTGCTAGTGCTGAGGTGAGTTGAATGGCAATGTTGAGAAACGGTTCTAATGATAGAGAAGAGGAGCCAAGAAATTGCTGTAATGAGATCCCACCAAAGTTTTCTAATACTAGTGCTAGAGAATTTTGATAAGTTTCTAAAGCTAAAGGTCGAATAACTCCCGAAATATTTAAACTTTCAAGCAGTTTAAACTCTTGCCTCAAGCGAGTAATTTCTTCCAGTGAGGGATACTCGGCTTTAAGAACTTTGACAATCACCGGTTGTTGCTCTGGCTGCTTAACGCCGCTATAGACCCTGGTGTAGTTACCCTCATAAACCACTTGTTGAAGCGTGTAGCCAGCCAGTATCTGCTTCATAACCGATCGTAATCCCGGTAAAAATGCGGCAACCTATGCATTATCCTCAGTCGTGAGGGTAATAAATCTATAAGCACTGCAATACTTCTTCTCTAGATTAAGATCTGATCTGACCCAAGTGTTCTGGCTTAACTACTTCTTTGGTTTGTTTCTTCTCAAAGCTTGTTTGTCCTTTGGTAAAGGCGAAGTAAGCCGAAAGCACCCTATGGATCCATTAATGGACTGCCAAAGTCTACGGTTCTCCAGGAGAACAATCGCTCGCCTACAGTTATCATACTTGGGCAAAATAGGCTGCTAACAATCTGTAGGGCTAGGTTGCCATAGCGTTGCGACAGCCCAGATTTCTGCTCCCCCCATAATTAGGTCACAGACCGGATCTTTGACATCATAATAAGCTTCGACATTGTCAGCATGGTATTTAGCTAATGCGAGTTTCACGTGAGCATAGGCTTGGACGCTGGTGGGATGCGTTCGCAAATAATCGCGAAACAGGAGGGCATAGCGTTGGTTCGGTTGTCCTGCCACCCGCACATGAACATTCACAGGACGGTGGGAACTGCTCGGTTTAAACAACCACTTTACCCACCCACTTGTTTGGCTTGCCCCTGGTGGCAAATGATCTTGAGTAATCTGCTGAATTTGGTGATAACCAATTTTTGCTAATAAAGAGACAATTGTGGGCTCAAGCGTTGGGACGGTAATCTGAATATCAATGATGTCTTTTGCAGCTAACCCAGGCACAGAGGTTGAGCCGATATGATCAATTCTCAGCGCTAGCTCCCCCAGCACCTGACGGAGGTTGCTACCCAAAGCCAAGAACTCGTTACGCCAAGTGGATTGATGGGACTGGATAATAATCATGAAATCTATCAACAGCTACAGGCTAAATCCATAGTTCGATGTTAATCAATCTCACAAACCTTTTTTCTAGGTGGAGATAGAATCGTTCTACGATCGCCTGCTTAGCGATTGATAGCCAGGGTCAAGTTGCTAATGAACTGTCTCCTCCTTCTAGAATGGTGCCTTGCAGATTTGTGCCCTCTAGATTTGCCCCACTTAAATTAGCCTTCTCTAGAGCCGCATCACTCAAGTTAGCTTGCTGTAAATCGGAAATTGATAAGTCGGCTCCACTTAAGTCTGCTGCTTCTAAATTGGCTCCGCTTAAATCGGCTTGATACAATTCCGCACTACTTAGGGTGGCTTGTGCCAGATTAGCAATCTTTAGATCGGCTTGACTGAGATCAGCATTGTCTAAAATTGCGCCTTCTAATACTGCACCATCTAAAATCGCATCACTTAAATTAGCCCCACTTAAATCTGCCTGAGTTAAATCAGCGCCATTTAAGTCAGCCCCACTTAAGTCAGTTTGACGTAGATTTGCCTGCCGTAAATTGGCACCACCTAGAAAGGCACCGGCTAGGACAGCCCCACTTAGATCAGCGCCTGGCAGAATAGCTTCATTTAAATTGATAGCAGTAAAATCACGCTCACCAGCAACATAGCGTTGCATTAATTCTTCTGAATTCATGGCTAAATTCCTTTACTAAACTGCATTACTAATGGCATGCCTATAGCTATTTTTGATCTACTTACAATAGACCAAAATTTATCAGCAGCATCTCTACCATAGGGTAGCTTTGTAAAGCTGGGTACGGAGAGTCTTAATATTTTAGCTACTCTCACATCGAATCGGCGTTGGGAAAGCTGCACGATCGCTCAATTAATGGCTGTGAAGACGACTACAACTGGCTAACTGTCACCTTCTCTGGTCTTTAACGATAAATCAGAAAAAACTTTTTCTGATAGGAAATTTTAATCCCTACTAATCTTTAACTGATCTGAATTGCTATATGAAACGTTACATTAACTAAAGCGGATGGTATGGCTTAGGTTAGAGGAAAAGCTTCAGAAATCCTCTTAACGTAAAAGGTAGAGGTAGGATGGGTTTTCTGCCGAATTTCCTATTGCTGAAATTAGTCTGGAGGCAACGTATGGATTTAGCAGTAAGAGCCAGTGTTAATCCTAAGAAGATTGTGTATCTATCTAGTGGCTCTGACTCAATCTATCCAGGCAAAAGCTTCCTGCCTGGATTTGTCTTTTTGAGTTCTAACCCAATACTACTGATTGAATGTATGTATTATTGCAGGAGGTTCATGTGAAGCTAATCAAACAATTTCGTCAACTCTTCATTGCTCTATCGCTAGTTTTGGTGTTAGTAACGACTACTGCCTGTGGCACAGTAACCCAAGCTAGAGAGCCTGTAGCCTTACCAGGAAGCAATTCTCCCATTGGGTATGGTCAAGTTGAGCGCGGCAATACTCGCACTGGGCAAGAGCTGGGTGATTGGGTCGTGAAAACTAGCCGGGGATTAGTTCAAGATGCTTATGTTCGTGGAGACGATAAGTTAGGGGCTGTAATTTCTTCTCAAGTTCGTCCTAATGAAGTGCGACCTTTAGCAAAATCCTTAATTCAAGGATTCCATCAAAATGCTCCTAAGCGAGATCTCACAGTACTGATGTATGCTCCGGATAAAAAGCTAATTTTGACGGCGAAATACAACGATACGACCAAACAAATTGAATACCAGTAATCACTGGTAGTTACTTAACCAATCTGTTCATGTCAGTTTGAAATTAGGAGAATTTTTCATGTCTAGTAGCGATCAATACAAGCGCGAAATTATGAATGATTTGGCACGGGGAGATACTGACTCGATCGATGATTTTCCAGCTGCCAATAATTACGAAAACTTCGATGATTTTGCCCAGCGATCGACAAAAGAAGAACGCCGCCACCTCTTTGGTCGTTCCTTCCATCCGGAGCGGGTACCCTCTAGCCAAATGGAACCCGAACTACAAAAGGCGGTTGCTCAAATTCAACCGAATGAGCGCGATGATGTTGCTAAAGAGTTCCTCAAAGAATTTAAGCAGCGGGGGATGAGCGATCGGGATTTAGAGCGCCAGTTAGGGCTATCTACTCACCATGCTAGCCGGATGTCAGCTGATGATGTGAGTAAGTTAGCCGCTTATGCTTATCACAACCACCCCGATCTTTTTCGGGATGTGATGGCTGATCAACCGGCAATCCTTAAATTTCTGAGTAATCCTCTAATTGGTGCGGCTCTTGGTGCGATCGCTGCCAAGTGGATGGGTAATCGCCACTAATTGTCAGTCAGTTTGAATTTAGCTTGGTTGATTTCCCTGGGATTCCTGTCTCCTATACGGATTGATGGGAATCTTTTTATTTTTCTAGTTGGTTTGCTGGATACCCGGCAAAATATAGCAATAGGTAGAGGGAGCGATTTTTTCCTGTTGCTAGTCTAACAACAAGACTAGTGTTTGTTAGATGTGCAGATTTGTTGTACTCATGTTTTCTAACATAAACATTTTTTTGATTACTGTTGGTATTAATGCTGGTATCTTACCGGTTTATAGTTTTGTAATTTAGGAGGATTATTTCATGGCTTTTCATCGAATCAAAGACTTTGATCCAGATTATCAAAATCATTTTGACCATCGAGATGTAGTGGGCTATAGCCTCTATAGTGGCAATGACAAGATTGGTTCTGTAGACGATTTACTGGTTGATGATGAAGGACGCTTTCGGTATCTAGTCATCAATACCGGAGCGTGGATTTTTGGTAAGAAAGTGCTGCTCCCGATCGGGCAATCTCGGATTGATTACAATGCTGAACGGGTTTTTGTGAATGGGTTAACGCGTGAGCAGGTTGAGGCATTACCCGAGTTTACCAATGAGAATGCGGTTGATTATGACTATGAGGAACGGGTCAGGAATTCTTACCGTTCTACGGTAGCGAACCGGGGTGTGAGTCAGCCTATGACAGCGGATACCTCTGATCGCCATAGCTATCACTATGATCGCGATGCTGATTTATATGGCATGAACGATCGCGATCACCAAAATCTCCGCTTGTATGAAGAACGCTTAATCGCTAACAAGCAGCGGCAGAAAACAGGTGAAGTGGTTGTTGGCAAACGGGTAGAAACGGAACGAGCCCATGTAGAAATTCCGTTAGAAAAAGAACGAGTCGTGATTGAACGCAGCACCCCCACCGATGCTGGTCAGGTTACTCCTGGTGCTGCCGCTTTCAACGAAGGGGAGGTTGTCCGTATGGAAGTTTATGAGGAAACTCCTGACGTTCGTAAAGAAGCATTCGTGCGGGAACAGGTGAATGTGCGTAAAGTCGTCGATCACGATACGGTGACTACAGAAGACGAAATCCGTCGCGAAGAACTGGATTTGGATACTCAGGGTCGTCCAGTCATGGAGCGACCTAACCAAACTCCAGGTGAGCGGATCTAAATCAATAACCAGATTGGGGGAATGAAGGGTGGAGCGAGTGCTTGCCTGGAGGCAGCCGTTCCATCCTCCTCCTTCGATCGCAAATTGCAAGTTTCATTAAAGAGGTAAGAATATGGTTCAGACAAATCCAGTCACAGGTAAGCATCAACGGTCAGTGGGTGTGTTTCCTACCCGTCGAGCCGCAGAACGCGCCCTCCATGAACTGCGAGATTCTGGCTTTCCTATGGATCGAGTTTCTGTGATTACGCAGGATCGGGATCAACCCGATCAAATTGCGGGTGCAGATGTGCGCGATCGCACAGGCAATAAAGCCGACGAAGGCGCCACTGTAGGTGCATTGTCTGGTGGAGCTTTAGGTGGGCTGACAGGTCTATTAGTTGGACTAGGAACATTAGCAATTCCGGGAATTGGACCCATTATGCTGGCTGGTGCTACAGCGACGGCTCTAGCTACGACGTTGGCCGGTGGTGCGATCGGTGCTGTTACCGGTGGGCTACTAGGAGCGTTGATCGGTCTGGGCATTCCGGAGGAGCGAGCCAGGGTGTATCACGATCGAGTCGCCCGAGGTGAATATCTGGTGATTGTTGATGGTAGCGATGCCGAGATTCGCCGCGCAGAAGCCATTTTGCATCGTGGTGGCATTGAAGAGTATGGTGTTTATGATGCTCCTGTTCATGCCACTCATGCTTCCCCTGTCGCTACTACAGGAGTTGCCACTCCAACTACCCGCGAAGTGACAGGAACGCCCTTTGGTAGACGCTATGCTGTGGGTGTCTTTCCCCACTTACAGGATGCTGAATTTGCCGTTGATGATCTCAGAAATAGTGGGTTGCCGCTCAGTCAAATTTCGTTGGTTGCCAACAATTTCCAGCGCCGCGATCGCTTCTCTGGTATCGATCTCCGCGATCGCTTTGAAGCGATGCGGTTTGGGATTCCAGCCGAACAAGCGCGTCTTTACCATGATCGCCTCGATCGCGGGGACTATATGGTGATTGTGAATGGCACTGAAGCTGAACTGGGACGAGCAGAGTCTATTCTGCACCATCGCGGCATTCAGGATTGGCGAATTTATGATCCCACTGATGTCAGTAGCACCACTCAAACAAGTACATTCACAACTCCGGGAGTGGCTACATTTGATCGTGAGTCGGTCAGTTCGTCAGCGACTCCATTGACATCATCCACACCTCTGCCTGTGACCTCGACTACTGGCACATCGCATCCTGTTGGCTATCAACACAAACGGGCGATCGGCGTATTCTCCCATCGTCGAGAGGCGGAAGCTGCATTGACCGACCTGCGAGATTCCGGCTTCCCTATGGATCGAGTCTCTCTGATCGCTAAGCATACTGGGACCAATGATCAGATTGCTGGGGTAGGAATGCAATCTACTACCGGCAATAAAGCCGATGAAGGAGCGAAAGCTGGGGCAGTGACAGGTGGTGCTCTGGGTGGTCTAGGTGGTTTGCTAATTGGCTTGGGGACATTAGCCATTCCTGGGGTAGGACCTGTCCTGCTGGGTGGCGCAACGGCAACAGCCTTAGCAACGGCACTTTCCGGTGGAGCCATTGGCGCAGTGGCTGGGGGCATCACAGGGGCTTTGGTGGGCTTGGGTATCCCTGAGGAGCGGGCGAAGGTTTACAACGATCGCCTGGCGAAAGGGGATTATCTGGTCATGATCGACGGTAGCGATACGGAAGCCAATCAAGCTGAAGCCATCTTGCGTCGTCATCATATTCATGAGTGGAACATTTTTGATGCATCGGATGGGAATAGACACCATTCTGCCCATGACACCAGTGAGTATCGTCATACTGCACCTGATGTAGAGTCAACTCGGCGCGAGTCGGATACCAGCATTGGGCATTCCACTCCCGATGTGACGATTATCGATCGACGTGATGAAACTCGCCGTTAGGGAAATCAGTTTGGAGTGAATCGCTCAACGATTCACTCCGACCCAGGCTTTTAACAAGTTGTATTCCAGAGGAATTAAAGTATGAATAAGATCACTGCCATTCTGATTGGTAGCCTGCTATTGGTTAGTGCAGGAGCTTGTGACAATGCTGCAAGAACTAGTAGTCAGGCTCCAGAGAATGCTAACCAAACAACCCAAGCTCCTGACGTAGAAAAAGCTCAGAATATTCAGAAAGACGGTACTAGCGAAGTCCGGAAAGATCAATTAAATTCAGATATTCGCGCCCGTGAGCAGCGAAATAAAATGGCAGGAAGTACAGCTAACCGTACAGACGACGATTTGCAAAGTGAAGTCCGTAGTAAGTTAGAAGCCAATTTACCTGCTAGCCAACTAACAGTTGAAGCGAAAGATGGAGCCGTTAAGATCGCTGGAACCGTACCCACTCAACCTCAACTGGCTCGCATTGAACCGTTAGCCAAAGAAATTTATGGGGTTAAAACCGTTACGGTAGAGGCGAGAGTGGCTCCAGCGCAACAAAATGCTCAATAACAACTCGCTTCTGGCTTAAAACCATTAGCTAGCCAAGTTAGGCTTTGCTCCTAAATCCCCCAAATCGGGGGATTTTAATTGGGTTTGGTGGTGAACCTTAAGGACTAGAAAGCTGAGCCAGCAAAATTTTGATTCTTTAACGATCGCTCACTAAATCAAGCGAATATCTATATCTAAATTTAAATTGTTCCAGGCAGGATCCATCGTTAATACCGGTAATGCCAAGCGTTGAGCTAACCCTAAACAAGCCCGATCGCCTAAGCCTAAGTTTCTTTCTTTCGTCAGCGCATAAATACTGGCGATCGCTAAGGCATCGACTTCAGTCAGCGGCATAATGGTTAAACCTTGGCTAAACAACCCCTGCTCTTCTAGTAGGGTCGCAACCACAGCTGGATCCTCACCTAACTTGATCACTTTAGACAGTACCTCAGCCCAATTTAAGGCACTAATATAAGCACCTTGAGTTAGCAACTCTTCAACGACCTCTGCTCCCGGCTCATCGCATAAGTAAGCTAACAGGGCAGAAGCATCTAGCACGACCTTACTCACGTTGGGCTTCCTCGTGCCGTTCTTGGATTAGTTCTGTGGCAAGACTACAGGGCGAAGTGATTGATTTCAGGATGCCGCGCATTTTCTTGATTTGGCTGCGTAAACTGACTAAACGTAGACTGCCGTCTGACTCTAGTTTGATCACCAGATTATCGCCCTCCTGGAGGTTCAGTTGCTTTCGTAACGTAGCTGGAATCACAACGCGTCCTTTAGCGCCTAATTGCAACATATAGATCTCAGGTTTTTGCGGAACTAGAGAACCACTCATAGATGTGTTATGTGACACTTTCTATAATTGTGACACGTATTTTGCTTTGACCCACTTTCCTCCTATAATGCATGAATATGAAGCCTTTAAGAACCTACCTCGTCTCGTGTTGCCAGTTGACTGCCTTTAGATAGAAATATGTCGAATGTTGAGGTACTCAATTCAGCGCGATCGATCAACACCAGTGGTCTTAGCAGTTAGCTAGTTACTTAAAGCCTGATGTTCCTGATGAGTTCGATCTAATTTCTATGCGAGTGTGAAAATGGGCAGCACCAGCAAAATTCCCGAAATCCTTCAGCACCATGAAGCAGAGCTTTTGTCTGCGTGGTTGCAAGAAATTACCGCTACCAGTAATCGCCGGGGACTGCTGAAAGAGGTTGAGTTGCGCGAGGAATGCCGGGAGTTCCTAAGCCTGTTTCGAGAGGCAGTGCGTCAAAATAGTACTAGTACTTCTGACATTCAAGGGATTGCTTGGCAAGAGATGCGAAACCTGCTGACTGCCATTTCTCGGAGTCGATCGCAAAAAGGCTTTAGTCCCTCCGAAACGGCGAGTTTTGTGTTCTCGTTTAAGCAACCATTGTTCGAGCAACTCCAGCGAGAGTTGGCGCAGGATGGGCAAGCTTTAGTAGACAATATCTGGATGGCTACTCACCTGTTGGATAAGTTAGGGCTATTTACCACGGAGATTTATCAAAAAACTCGGGAAGAGGTGATCCGTCGTCAACAAGAGGAATTAATGGAGTTATCTACTCCGGTCGTGAAGTTATGGGATGGTGTTTTAGCGCTACCTATTATCGGAACTCTGGATAGTGCCCGCACCCAGGTCGTGATGGAGTCCTTACTTCAGAAGATTGTCGAAACTGGCTCAGAAGTTGCCATTATTGATATTACCGGAGTTCCAACGGTAGACACCCTGACCGCACAGCATTTGTTGAAGACGATTACGGCGGCTCGACTCATGGGGGCTGACTGTATCATTAGCGGGATTCGTCCCCAAATTGCCCAAACAATTGTTTACTTAGGCGTCGATCTAGCCAATGTGATTACTAAATCCAGTCTGGCAGATGCCTTTGCTTTGGCGCTGCAACGAGTTGGACTTAAAATTGTGCAAAGAACTCAACCTTAGAACCAGTAGAGGGGGCTATGGAACGTATTCCAATTCTCCAGATGGGTGAATTTCTGCTGGTCACAATTCAGGTTGATATGCACGATCGCTTGGCAATGACCTTGCAGGATGATTTAACCAATCGCATTAGCCAAGTCAAGGCTCGGGGCGTCTTGATTGATATTTCAGCTTTAGAAATTGTTGACTCGTTTATTGGCAGGATTTTAGGTAATATTGCCAAAATGGCACAGGTACTGGATGCTCAAACGGTTGTTGTTGGTATGCAACCAGCTGTTGCCATCACTTTGGTTGAGCTAGGGTTATCGCTAACCGGAATTCGGACTGCCTTAAATGTGGAAAAAGGGATGGCACTTCTGACCTCAACCTTCAATCAAGATGGGACTGCGATAGAATTATCCGTTCTGCCAAGGGAGCGTGCAGACCTGTATGGAGAGACCTGAGGTGATGAGTATTCAGTCCTCTGCTGACGTTGTCTTGGTGCGACAAGCGGTTCGTCAATGTGCAGTAGACCTGAAATTTAGCTTGGTGGATCAAACGAAGTTGGTGACGGCCGCTAGTGAACTTGCCCGAAACACGTTAGATTACGGCGGAGGGGGTACGGTGACGATCGAAACGGTAGATACTGGCGATCGTCGTGGGGTGCGATTAACCTTTGCCGATCAAGGACCAGGAATTCCAAATCTTGAACTGGCGCTCAAGGACGGCTACACCACAGGAGGTGGGCTGGGGATGGGGTTAAGTGGCACAAAGCGATTAGTCAATGAGTTCGATATTGTCTCTAAAGTGGGAGAAGGAACGGTCGTGACAATTATCAAATGGAAGTGAGTTAAGTATGACCGAACCAATTGCCCTGGCGATCGTCGATTCAAGTCAAGCGGGGGAGGCTCGACGTAAAGCGATCGCCCTTAGTCGCCGACTGGGCTTTAGTGAAGTTGAGCAGGGAAAAGTTGGCCTGGTTGTGACTGAAGTCGCGAATAACTTGGCAAATCATGCCGTAGAAGGGCAACTATTACTGTGTGCTTTAGAGCAGCAGGGGCAAGCGGGTTTGCAGATTCTTGCCCTCGATCGCGGTCCTGGCATCCGGGATATTGGTCTATGTCTGCAAGATGGCTTTTCGACGGCGGGTACTCCCGGCAATGGTTTGGGGGCGATGCAACGTTTATCTGATTTATTTGAGATTTATTCGCTACCCGAACAGGGAACTGCCATTTTGTGCCAAATTTGGGTTGGCTCAACCCTGCCACGATCGTCAGCCGGATTAGAGCTGGGAGCGGTGTGTTTACCCAAATCAGGGGAAGAGATCTCGGGCGATAGCTGGTCCATCTGTGCTCTGGATCAGCATCGTTACTTGATTTTGGTCGCCGATGGCTTAGGGCATGGAACTTTAGCTGCCCATGCTTCGTTAGAAGCCGTACGAGTTTTTCAGGAACAGTCGCATTGTCCCCCGGCTGATATTCTGGCAACGGCACATCAGGCTCTCCGGAGTACCCGTGGAGCCGCGATCGCGATCGCGGCCATTGATATAGACCAACAAACTGTAGTTTATGCCGGAATTGGTAATATTGCTGGCTGTCTCTGTACAGCGGAACAGAGCACTAGCATGGTTTCCCACAATGGCACGATTGGTCATGAATTGCGTAAAATTCAGGCTTTTAACTATTCTTGGTCAAGCGACAAACTCCTGATCATGCACTCCGACGGATTACGAACCCAGTGGCGGTTAGATCACTATCCGGGCTTATGTAATCAACATCCGAGTTTAATCGCTGGAGTACTTTACCGCGACTTCAATCGGGGACGGGATGATGTCACAGTTTTAGTTGCACGGGAGGTGAACTGACTATGAAGGCTCCCTTATTAACTCTAGAAGTTTACTATGAACAGGATGTGGTTCTGATCCGCCAACGAGCCCGCCAAATTGCCGAATTAATTGGTTTTGACACCCAAGATCAAGTCCGGATTGCGACAGCTGTTTCGGAAATTGCGCGGAATGCGTTCCAATATGCTAAGACTGGCAGGGTAGAATTTCGGATAGAGGGGAAATCGCCGCAAATCCTGTTAATTAGTGTGCAAGATAGAGGGGTTGGAATTGCGCATCTGCAAGATATTTTAGCTGGACGTTATACCTCTCAAACGGGGATGGGGGTAGGCATTCTAGGCTCACGGCGATTGATGGATCAGTTTCAAATTGAGTCTTCCCCAGGACATGGGACCAGTGTCTTAATGGGTAAATATCTGCCACAACGGCTTGGTCTATTAACCCCCGATCGCATGGGTCAAATTGTCGATGAGTTAGCCCGACGATCGCCTCAAAATGCCTATGAAGAAATCCAGCGACAAAATCAGGAATTGTTGCAAGCCTTAGAAGCCTTGCGACAACGGGAAGACCAACTCACTCAACTGAATCGAGAACTGGAAGATACGAATCGAGGGGTTGTCGCCTTATATGCCGAACTTGATGAAAAAGCAGATTCCTTAAAGCGGGCAAATGAGCTGAAAACGCGGTTTCTGTCGAATATGAGTCATGAATTCCGCACTCCCCTCAATTCCATTATGTCATTGACCCGCCTGCTGCTTGATCGCCTGGATGGTGATTTGACCGTAGAGCAAGAGAAGCAAGTAGTTTTCATCCGGAAAGCTGCCGAAGGATTATCAGAACTAGTCAATGATCTGCTGGATCTGGCAAAAGTGGAGGCTGGGAAAATTGTGGTGCATCCCACCACATTTGAAGTCAGTGAACTCTTTGCGACGTTGCGGGGGATGTTGCGTCCCTTGCTGATGCATAATACGGCAGTTAACTTATTGATCGAAGAACCAACGAACATTCCGCCGCTTTGTACGGATGAAGGCAAAGTAGCTCAGATTTTGAGAAATTTCATTTCTAATGCCTTGAAATATACTGAACAGGGAGAAGTCCGGGTTTCGGCAACTCAGGTTGAGGATCAGATTGTGTTGTCAGTAGCCGATACGGGAATCGGCATTGCCCCTGAGCATCAAGAGCGAGTTTTTGAGGACTTCGTTCAGGTGGAGTCGCCCTTACAAAGGCGAGTCAAAGGAACGGGATTGGGGCTGCCCCTATCTCGTAAATTAGCTGAGTTGTTAGGTGGGACGATTCAGCTTAACAGTAGGGTTGGAGTCGGTTCTACCTTTTCAGTGGCAATTCCGATCGTGTATGCCAGTCCTGGAGATCAAGCTGCGATCGTGCCGATGCCACTCCAGCTAGACCCCCAGCGATTACCAATTTTGGTGATTGAAGACCAGCCCGAAACCCTATTTACCTATGAGAAGTATTTGGCAGGGTCAAGTTATCAACTGATTGCAGCTCAGACTCTGGAGCAGGCGTATCAGGCCTTAGCTCAAATTCAACCATTGGCGATCGTGCTAGATGTGTTATTAGAGGGGGAAAATACCTGGTCATTCCTGACCCAAATGAAAGAAAATATTGCCACTCGATCGATTCCGATTTTGGTTGTCACGGTGGTTGATAATGAAAAACAGGCAAAGGCATTAGGGGCGGATGCTTTTCTGGTCAAACCCGTTGATCGCCTGACCTTATTAAACCAACTCAATACACTGCTCAATCCTGATCATCAACAAACGTTGCTCCTGATTGATGATGATTTAGTCGTCCGCTATTTGCTGAAGCAACAGTTCTTTACAGCAGCACTGACGATTCTCGAAGCGGCGAATGGCAATGAAGGAGTGCATCTAGCGCAGCAAGCTCAACCTCAAGCGATTATTTTAGATTTAGTGATGCCAGATCTAAATGGCATTGAGGTGCTAGAACGGCTGAAAACCAATCCAGCCACACAACATATTCCCGTAATCATTCATACGTCGCATTCACTGGACTCCAGTGATCGTCAAGCTTTAGAACAGCAAGTGGTGGCAATTATTTCTAAAGACAGTTCCCCTGAGAATACAACAATGGTAGAACTGCAAGAAGCTTTAGTGAAGGCTGGTTTAGCACTGAACACTGAAGGAGATGATCATGGCTGATGCACCTTCAGTCAAAATCCTGCATGTTGATGACAATGACACTAATCGTTATGTTGTCCAGAGAATGCTGCAAAATGTGGGATTTGAAGTCTTGGGAGCTGCAACAGGAGCTGCAGGATTACAGTTAGTGACTGAACATATCCCTGATTTAGTGATTCTGGATGTTAAGCTTCCTGACACCAACGGCTTCGAAGTTTGCCGTCAAATTAAAGCAAATCCTGCGACAACGCCCATCCCAGTTTTAATGCTATCGGCTTCATTGATTGAGAGCCAAGATAAAGCTCATGGTCTAGATAGTGGAGCTGATGCTTATTTAGCCCAACCTGTAGCCGCGATCGAATTACTGGCAACTATTCGCTCTCTCCTACGGATTCGTCAAGCGGAGGATGCGGCTTTAGCCTTAGCTAGACAATGGCAAACGACCTTCGATTCCATTAGTGATGGTATGGGATTATTGGATCAAGAAGGGTGCTTTTTACGCTGTAATCAGGCGTTACTGAAGCTATTTAACCAATCCATGAATGCCATTCTGGGAGAGTCCCATCAACAAGTGATGGTTGCTCACTTGGGTACGAATGATACGCCATTTCCCAAAGTACAAGAAACCCTACGGCGAGAAAGTTTGGAAATCCAAGCCCGAGGGCACTGGTATACGGTGATTATTGAACCAGTGTTAAATCAACAGGAGCGTTTGGCTGGAGCAGTCTACATTCTCAACGATATTACCGATCGCCGACGGGCTGAAGAAAATCGCTTACTACTGTCGGCGATCGTTGAGTCCTCGCAGGATGCCATTATCGGCTTTACGTTATACGGCACGATCGTCAGTTGGAATACGGGAGCCGAAAAGATTTTTGGCTATACAGCCGCTGAAATTAAAGGGCAGTCCATTTCCTTCCTAGCTTCTCCCGATCGCCCTGGAGAAGCATTACAAATTCTCGATACGATCCGGCGTGGCGAAAGTATTACCAATCTAGAAACAGTTTGTTTCCGTCAGGATGGTCAGCCGATTGAGGTTTCTATCACCGTTTCACCCATTAAAAGCAGTGATGAACGCTTAGTTGGGATTTCCGCTACAGTGCGCGACATTACCGAACGCAAGCAAGCAGAAGCCGAACGGGAGCAATTACTGGCTCTAGAGCAAACAGCCCGTGAGCAGGCAGAAGCAGCTAATCGGATCAAGGATGAATTTCTAGCGGTGTTATCCCATGAGTTACGATCGCCGCTGAATCCGATTCTAGGTTGGGCAAAGCTATTACAGAGCCGTCATTTTGATGAGGCGGCATTAAAAAAAGCGTTGGAAACGATCGAGCGGAATGCCAGTTTGCAAGCCCAGTTGATTGAAGATTTACTGGATGTCTCGCGCATCATGCGGGGTAAACTCAGCCTGAATATGGTTCCCGTTGACTTAGCTGCCACGATCACAGCAGCCTTAGAAACTGTGCGGTTGGCCGCTGAAGCAAAATCGATTCAAATTGATACGAATCTCGACTCGGCGATCGGACGAGTGTTAGGTGATGCGGCGCGGTTACAGCAAATTGTTTGGAACCTTTTATCAAATGCCGTCAAATTTACGCCCGAAGGGCGACGAGTAGATGTTTACTTAGAACGAATTGATTCCCACGCTCGCCTTATTGTGAGTGATACTGGCAAAGGCATTAACCCAGACTTTCTTCCCCATGTATTTGATTATTTTCGGCAGGCAGACAGCACCACGACCCGTAAGTTTGGGGGGTTGGGACTAGGGTTAGCGATCGTGCGGTACTTGGTCGAACTTCATGGTGGCACGGTTTGGGCAGAAAGTTTAGGAGAAGATCAGGGCGCTACATTTACGGTAAGCTTTCCACTGATTGAGGATACACCTAAACCACAAGCCGAACTGATACCCCCAACAACGCCGCCGACAACTCCAGTATCACCATTGACAAACCTACAGATTCTCGTGGTTGATGATGATTCTGACAGTCGCAACTTTTTTGCTTATGCACTGGAACAATACGGCGCGATCGTCACCGCCGTTGACTCTGCCCAAGCGGCTCTACAACTAGTGACCCAATCAGAATTTGACTTACTGCTTAGTGATATTGGTATGCCAGAGATGGATGGTTATACTTTATTACGCCAAATCCGGGCCTTGGAAGTGGCTCCCAAAAAATCGATTTTGGCGATCGCGCTAACCGCCTATGCCGGTGAAATCAATCAACAGCAAGCTCTTGCGGCTGGATTCCAACGCCACATTGCCAAACCTGTGACTCTAGAAGAATTGATTCAAGAAATTATTAGTTTAGTGAGTCCAGTCTAAAAACTTGGTTGAACGATAAAAGGCCATATCATCCTGAACTGTGCTGACAGGGGAGCGACGCGGATTAAATGCTTCATCTTGAGCTAAAGTAAAGGCAAAATCATTGCCTGATAAGAGATGGTGAGCCAACTACCTAACTCGATCGCCCAACCTGCTTGGCAACAACTGATCCACTGGATTGCTGATCCTCTAGGGTTTCAAGCCAAATACAGCCGAGAGTACGGTGACATCTTTACCATGCATCTGAGTGGATTGGGACCATTTGTCATTGTGGGTCAGCCTCAGGCAATTCAAGAGATTTTTGCTCAAGACTCTCGGTTTGATGTGGGTCGAGCGAATCATTTAGCTGAGCCGCTGATTGGGAAGAATTCCTTGCTGTTAATGGATGGCGATCGCCATCGCCGTGAGCGTAAATTGCTGATGCCGTCATTTCATGGGGAACGGTTACAGACCTATGCCAATCAAATCTGTTTGATTGCAAGTCAGGTGGCTGACCAGTGGCAAGTGAATCAGCCGTTTATTATGCGGTCAGCCATGCAGCAAGTTAGCCTGGAAGTAATTTTACAGATTGTCTTTGGTATCAGCGAAGGAGACCGCTATCAGCAACTGAAGCCATTATTAACAGCATGGCTGGATATGACCGATTCTCCGCTCCGCTCTAGCATGTTATTTCTGCCGTTTCTCCAACAAACCTGGGGAGGCTGGACTCCTTGGGCACAGATGAAACACCGTCAGCGCCAAATTCACGATTTGTTGCAAGCAGAAATTGCTCAACGGCGATCGCAGCCGGCTCCAGACTGCACAGATATCCTTAGCTTAATGATGGCAGTGCGGGATGAAGCCGGGCAAGCTTTGAGCGATGCCGAGTTACGAGATGAACTGCTCACGCTCTTATTTGCGGGTCACGAAACGACTGCGACTACCCTTGCCTGGGCATTTTATCAAATTCATCGCCAGCCCCAAATTCGGGAGAAGTTGGGGCAAGAACTCGATAGTTTAGGGACAGGAGCCGCACCGCTAGAAATTGCCCAACTGCCCTACTTGACGGCTGTTTGCCAAGAAACTCTGCGCATGTATCCTGTGATTCCTGTCCTGTTTCCCCGCCTGACCAAATCAGCTATGACGATCGCAGGCTATTCCCTAGAGGCAGAAACTACATTGATGCCCAGCGGTTATCTAGTCCATTACCGGGAAGATTTGTATCCTCATGCCCAGGAATTTCGCCCAGAACGGTTTCTAGAACGCCAATTCGCCCCGCATGAATATTTACCCTTTGGGGGCGGCAGCCGTCGGTGTTTAGGCTATGCCTTAGCGCAGTTAGAAATGAAACTTGTGCTTGCCACCATTCTATCGAAGTATGAGTTAGCTCTAGTGACCAACCAGCCGATCTCATCGCAACGACGGGGATTTACGCTGGCTCCCGTTGGTGGAATTGAAATGGTAGCTACAGGTCAACGATAATTATTCTCTGTCGAGGAAAAGATAAGTAAAATGTAACATATAGTTGCATTTTATCTCTAAGTGCAGTTCTAAAGGACTAACAGTGGAATTCTAACCAGATAAGTCTAGCTGCCGTCGAGGGTTGGGCTAGGTACGACTGATTGTTCAGACCCTAATTTAGGTTCAACTTTCAATCAATTTGGTTCTGGCGGTTTGACTATAGAACTATCTATGTCTATTTTGCTATCCACCTATCATGTTTAATAAAAGGTTAATTAAGAAAAAGAAGTCATTCCGATCGCGGCAATCTAGTGCGGTAGATACTCCAGCCCAAACTCGAGTTGCAGGATCTCAACCATGTGACCCAGTGGCACAAGAGCTAAACCGTCGCAATCGGGAATTAGAAACCTTCCATCGCATTTCCACGATTCATCTTCATCCTCGATCGCTACAAACGGCATTTCAAACTACGGTTGAGGAAATTAGCCTTGCTACAGGATTTCCGATCGTCACGATCGAACGGTATGACGCGATTCGGCAAGTGATGGTGTTTGAGGGCAGCAAGGGCATCCCCCTACCGCCTGACTCACCGATTTTCGAGGTTCCAGTTGACCAGACCTACTCTGGTAGCGTGGTGCGGCTTAAACAACCCGTGATCAGAACTTGTATACCGGGAGAATTCGATGCCTGTGAGGCTAACGTCATCCTGAACCAGCTAGCGATTCAAACGTTGATTTGTATTCCCCTACTGGTGAATGAACACGCGATTGGCACATTAGGGTTAGCCCATCCCGAAGCAGTGACGATAGATGAGGCGTTACTACAGTGGCTGACCAGTTTAGCTAGCTATATTACGTTGTTGATGGAACACCAGCAAGCCGATATGGCGCTCAAACGATCGCAGCAGCAATATCAAGCGCTAGTGCAGTCGATCGATGGCATTGTGTGGGAATACGATTTGTTGACCCAGCAGTTTTCTTTTGTTAGCCAAAAAGCAGAAGCGATTTTGGGTTATCCAATTATGCAATGGCTAGCAGAACCGGAATTTTGGGAAAACCATATTCATCCGGCCGATCGAGAATGGGTTATCAAGGCGTGTAAAACAGCAGCGGCGTTAAAGCAAGATAGCCTGTTTGAATATCGCATGTTAGCGGCTGACCAGCGCATTGTCTGGATTCAAGATGTGGTGAGTGTTGTGGTTGAACACGATCAAGCGGTGCAACTACGAGGAGTATTAATTGATATTAGTGAACGTAAACGGATTGAAGCTGAACACCAGCAGGTAACCCAGTTATTGCGCTTGCAAGGCAAGACTCTAGAAGCTTGTGCTAATGGGATTGTAATTACCGATCGTCATGGGATCATTCAATGGGTGAATCCAGCTTTCACTACCTTAACGGGTTATACAGCAGCGGAAGCCAGAGGTAAAAATCCCAGTGTCTTGGTGAAGTCTGGTCACCATCAACAAAAATTTTATGATCATCTGTGGAACACGATCTTGTCTGGACAAGTTTGGCGCGGGGAACTGATCAATCGTCGTAAGGATGGCAGTTTGTATGATGAAGAAATGACGATTACCCCTATTCGGGATCAACAGGGTGAAATTAGCCATTTCATTGCGATTAAACAGGACGTTAGCGATCGTAAACACATTGAACTAGAACTTTTGGCGACTCAAAGCCGGTTGAATATGCTGCTGTCGGCTAGCCCTGCGGTGATATATGCTCTCCACCCTGACGCTTTAGACCACCCGCGATATATTAGCGATAATCTGCGAACAGTAACGGGCTACGACCCGGAATCCGTGATACGTCAACCAGGTTGGTTTTTCGACTGTGTGCATCCTGGCGATCGCGAGGTGTTATTCCAGCAAGCTCAAGCCTGGCTGAATGCTGGGGCTGAAGGTTTTACCAGTGCTCACTATCGATTTCAGAATGCGGATGGCTCCTGGATTTGGGTCTATGACCAATTAACTGCTGTCCGCGATCAATCGGGTGAGGTGATTCAGTTAGTCGGTGCGTTTGCCAATGTCACTGCCCAAGTAGAATCCGATCGCCGACTAGAGCAAATTTCTCGTCATGTTCCTGGTGTGATCTATCAGTACCGCTTGCGCACCGATGGAACGTCCCATTTTCCTTATGCCAGCGAGGGCATCCGGGAAATTTATGGGATTGCTCCCAGCGAGGTAGCCAACGATGCAACGCCTGTATTTGCAGTCCTGCATCCCGACGATGTTGAACGGGTGAGCCAGTCAATTATGGCATCGGCTGAGCTGTTAACGGTGTGGCAGTGTGAATACCGGGTGCAATTGCAGGATGGACAAATTCATTGGCTGTATGGACAGGCAACCCCCCAGAAAGAACCGGATGGCAGTGTGCTTTGGCATGGTTATATTACTAATGTTACCGATCGTAAGGCGGTAGAAACCCATTTGGCCGCGCTTTATCAACAGGTGCAGCAACTCAATGCCACTTTAGAAGTCCAGGTTCAAGAGCGCACCACTCAACTGCAACAAGCCCTCGACTTTGAGGCAATGTTAAAACGAATTACTGACAAAGTGCGTGATAGCTTGGACGAGCAACAAATTCTGCAAACGGTGGTAACAGAGTTAGCCATGGGCTTAGAGGTAAGCTGTTGCGATACCAATCTCTATGACCTGGAACAAAAGACGTCAACAGTTTGTGCAGAATATACTACATCGTTGCCGCCATTAATGGGCAAAGTAATCCAGATGGCATCAGCCTCAAATCCTGTGATCTACGAGCAATTATTACAGGGGCAATACTGCCAGTTTTGTCAAATTGTTCCCAGTCTAGTACGACCCTTACAGCATGAGTTTGCTATCTTAACGTGTCCAATCTGGGACGACCAAGGAGTATTAGGCGATCTCTGGTTATTTAGAAGTAAGGAAAGAACGTTTGACTCCTTGGAAATCCGTTTAGTCCAACAGGTAGCAAACCAGTGCGCGATCGCGCTCCGACAGGCACGGTTATATCAAGCCGTACAACGTCAAGTGGAAACTTTAGAGCATTTGAATCAGTTAAAAGATGATTTTCTCAGTACTGTTTCCCATGAGTTACGCACACCAATGGCAAGCATTAAAATGGCAACTCAACTGTTAGAAATTAGCTTCCAACGATTAGTGCTACCGAGCGTTGATAGCACTCCGATCCAACGCTATTTGCAGATTCTTCAGGATGAGTGCGATCGAGAAACCCATTTAATTAATGACCTGCTAGATCTGTGTCGTTTAGATGCCAGGACAGAGCCACTGCAACTGACAACGATGAATTTATCCATGTGGATCATGCATATTACTGAAGCCTTTATTGTCAGAACTCACAATCAGCAACAATCTTTGGTCTTTAACCTACCCTCTAATCTACCCAGTCTAACGACTGACTTCTCGTATTTACAGCGCATCCTGATTGAACTACTTAATAACGCCTGTAAGTATACTCCACGGGGAGAAACTATTAGTCTTGCAGTTGAATGCCATCTAGGTATGGATCTTGATTCCGACTCTTGTTTTGAAATTCGGATCACTAATACAGGCGTAACGATTTCTCCAACAGAACAAGAGCGGATCTTTGACAAATTTTATCGTATTCCCAACCATGATCCTTGGAAACATGGTGGGACAGGGCTAGGATTAGCATTAGTCAAACGACTAGTTGAACAACTCCAGGGTTCTATCCAAGTTGAGGGTAATGATAACGCTGTTACTTTCTGGCTGCAACTACCTAATCTTCAAATAGGTAGCGTTAATGTAAATGCCGTTGCTCCTCGGGGACTGTGATCGAGAGTTAAATTACCTCCGTGGGCATAGGCAATCTCCCGCGATAAACTTAGCCCCAAACCTAAACCTTCCACATGTTGAGTGCGGGCGGGATCCCCACGATGGAAGCGATCGAAAATCCGCGATCGCTCACTAGCCGCAATCTCTTTAGAGGCATTACTAATGGTGATGAACACCCGCTGATGACGCTGTCCAGCTTCAATGCGTATCCATCCGCTCGGTAAATTGTACTTAGTTGCATTGCTGATCAGGTTTTGTAACACCTGAGTGAGTAGAGCTTGATCACCAGTAACCTTTAAAGCTGGTTGCATCTGTACTTGAACATCTAGATCAGGGGCTAGCATGTCAATATCATCCACTAGATCGACTAATAGCTTAGACACATCTACTTCAGTGGTGTGTAAGCGCATTTGTCCAGCATCGGCTAGAGAGAGTAACAATAGCTTACGGACGATCGCTCCCAGGTGATGTACTTCATCCAACAAGTTACTCAGACGTTGCTGTAAGGTAGAGCCAGGTTGGGCAGCTTGCAGAGTCCGCTCTAATTCCCCTTGCAAGATGGCTAAAGGGGTCTTGAGTTCATGGGCAGCATCAGCACTGAAGCGAGATGCTTGCGTAAAGCTGCGCTCTAAGCGTTCCATCATTTGATTAAAAACTTGCAAGAGTTCGGCAAACTCGCTATCTGTTTTGTTGATTGACACCCGTTGATCTAGCCCTTTTGCTGTCACTTGGCGTAGGGTTGCGGTTACTTCTCGGATGGGTTGGAGAGCCGTTCCCGATAGCCACCAGGCTCCAATGGCGATCAACACCAGCACTAAAGGAATTGCCACGAGAAATGCATTTCGGATCGCTTCCATTTCGCTATACAGGGAGTGCAGATTTACCGCGATCGCAATGCGAACGTAGGGCGCACTCACAGTACCTAACCGCCAAGTCTCCGTCTGGGTTGAGCGAGTGACCAGATCGGAGACTTGGCGTGGTGGTGGAGGCATTCCGATCGCATCGCCCGGTGGGCGGTTAGGTGGCAGGTCAAGTTCTCCAGGTTGCTCTAAAGGTGGTGGTGGTCTTTGACCTGGAGGTGGTTGCTGAGGAGGGAAAGGCGGCGGCGGTAAGTTGGCTTGCCGCTGTACTGGTAGGGGCAGCGGCGGAAAGATGACGATATGAGTAAGATCGATCTTCCAGGTAGCAGACTGATACACAATCTCGCCAGCGGCATTTTTGATCAGTAATGCTTGGTCGGCGAGAGTATTCGTTCCCAACGTGACGGGGAGGGAGTCAGTATAGGATTGCCAATGCTCGATCGGGCGGGGTCGATCTGATTCTCGTAACAATTGGGTTTTGATACTATCATCGACCCGTTTCAGCTTGGTTTGATAAATTAGCCACCAGGAGAAGATCCCAAACCCAACCAGAGCGCTACCCGCGAGTAGCGATGATAACAGGGCAATGCGCAGCCGGAAGGAAGGTCTATTCACGAATTAGGATCGGGTTGGCGAAAACAATAGCCGACTCCTCGCACACTGTTGATATAGCCTGTGCCACCTAAAGGCTCAATCTTTTTGCGCACCCGTTGGACGCAGACATCGACAAGATTGGTATTGGGATTAAAGTCATAGCCCCAAACATGCTCCAAAATTTGAGTGCGAGTCAACACTCGACCCGGCGATCGCATCAAGTATTCCAGTAAGTTAAACTCACGAGTTGTCAGTTCTACAACCTGCTGATTGCAAGTGACAGTCCGAGAGATGCGATCGAGTTTAATCGCTCCGACACTAACAAAATTCTGTCGTTCTCCGGCTGATCGCCTGACCACTGCATGCAGTCGAGCCACCAGTTCTTCTACAAAAAATGGTTTGGCTAAATAGTCATCTGCTCCGAGATTGAGTCCTTCTAAGCAATCGTCTAGCTCGTTACGGGCTGTGAGTAACAGGACTGGTGTATTGCGACCCGATCGCCGCAGACTTTTGAGAATCGCTAGTCCATCCTTACCGGGCACCATAATATCCAACACAATCACATCATATTCATGCTCTATTGCCCGCAAATGACCATCGTTACCGTTATCGCAATAGTCCACAACAAAGCCTTGCTCCTTTAATCCGGCGCAGACAAAGTCAGCAATTTTGGCTTCATCTTCAACGTACAGAACGTGCATAGGCAGACAATAAATCTTCTCTCTATTTTATGCCTGTTCTCCGTTGCCTCAAAATTACAAAACTGTAATCAAGAAGTTGCTTCAACCGTCATTTTTTCCCTGCTTAATGAATGTATCGATAGGTTCCCTGGTACTGACTGAATCACCTAAATATCCCCCATGGCTGGAGTCACCAAGCTACTAGGATGTCTCAACCTGGGCGGATCAGGTTAGTCTCTACCCAACTTACGGAGATGTCATTCATGCAAGGACGATGTTTAATCCTATTTCCCTTAGCCGGATTACTAGTTCATGTTGGCAGTACGATCGCGATGGCTCAATCTCGGTCTATAACTCCTGCCGTGTCAGCAATGGAGTCTGACCAAGCTGCTCAGATCCCTGTTCCTCCGTGGGCAAGGGATCTCCAACTGAATGCTGAGCAGCGATCGCAACTTCAGGCGATCCAACAACAAGCCTTGCAAAAAAGGGAACGATTACATCAACAGCTGCTGGAGGCAGAAACACAACTGCGATCGCGGCTGCACAGCCAAGCTTCTATTCAAGAACTACGCCAACACTATCAAACCGTTCAAGCACTACGCCAGCAATTGGCGGATAACCATTTTGATGCCCTACTAGCAGAACGTCAGGTTTTAACCTCTAACCAGTTGGCAACCTTAATTCAACGCCTTTGCCAACCACCGATCGCCCCCTAAATGGTAAGCCTCTTACAGAGCTTGCGTTAAGGAATTAATTTTCACTCGATCGAGCAACTACAGAACTTTTCTCAGCATTGAACTTGGAGTAGTCCATGTCCCCATTATTATCTCTTAATGTCAGCAATGATGGTTTTGCTTTTAATACTGCAACAGGTGAAAGTTATATACTCAATTGTTGTGCCAGGCTGATTCTCAATCGTCTCCGTTCTGGCGAAACTCAAGAGCAAATTGTTGATGCGCTCTCTCGTGAATTTGGCATTGCCCAAAGTCGGGTAGAACATGATGTTACAGATTTCTTGCAGCAGCTTCACATCCTGGGACTGAGTGGAGGCAATTCATGAGTAGTGTCACGATCGCGGTAACTGGGATTAATGCGATTGATAATCCTGGACCCGGCACAGGAGTTGCCCGTAGCCTACGTGAAGCGGATCAGCAGCCACTGCGGCTAGTTGGATTAGCCTATGATGCCACTGAACCAGGGTTGTATATGGATTGGTTGTTTGATCGCTGCTATATCATGCCCTATCCCTCGTCTGAACCAGACGTATTACTAGCCCGATTACAACAGATCCAACAGGAATTTGGTTTAGATTGCATCATTCCCAACTTTGATGTTGAACTACCGCTGTATATTCGGTGTGCTCAGGAACTAGATGCCCTTGGTATTCGCACTTTCCTACCCACAAAAGCTCAATTTGCTCTCCGTAATAAAGCCCAACTGGCATTGGTTGCTTCCCGTTGGGGCTTACAAACTCCCCAAACTTTTGCTGTTACCTCCATGGAGGAATTACACCAAGCGATCGCTGAACTGAGTTTTCCCGTCATGATCAAAGGGGCTTACTACAAGGCTTACCGAGTGACTAGTCTGGAAGAAGCGCGATCGCGCTTTCACCAACTAGTGGCGGAGTGGGGGTATCCCATTTTGGTCCAGCAGATTGTCAAAGGGATTGAATTAAATCTGGTGGGTGTGGGAGATGGTGCAGGTAGCCATTTAGGGCTAGTGGCGATCAAAAAAATGGGCGTGACGGAACTGGGGAAAATTTGGAGTGGTTTAACGATTCATCATCCTGGTTTGCTCCGGGCTGCCGAGGCGTTTCTGGCTCAAACCCAGTGGAAAGGACCCTTTGAACTGGAGTGTATTGCAGCGAGTGATGGCACGATTTATCTGATTGAAATTAATCCCCGTTTCCCTGCTTGGACTTACTTTGCCACTGGCGTTGGGATCAATTTACCGAGCCGACTGGTGCAAGCGGCACTAGGACTGCCTGTACCACCACTCCCAACCTATGATGCTGGCAAACTCTTTATGCGCTACACCTACGAACTGGTGACAGACGCGACTCCCCTACAAACCCTCGTAATTCAAGGAGAACGGTAATGCAACCCTACGAAAGCCCGGTAATTCAGCCATTGCATAGTGGTTTAATCAACAAGTTTGCGGGCGCCAAGTCGCCTCAACATCAGGTGAAGCGAGCGATCGCAGGAGTTGCTGTAGATGACCTGGTGGCACAGTATGGCTCCCCTCTATTTGTGTATTCGGAACGGACTATTCGGCAGCAGTTTCGCCACATGCGGAATGCCTTTGCGACCCGCTATCCTGACGTAACGTTTGGCTGGTCATATAAAACCAATTATTTGAAAGCGATTTGCGCCATTTTCCACCAGGAAGGAGCCATGGCAGAACTCGTTTCCAAAATGGAATATGACAAAGCAAAAGCACTGGGAATTCCGGGTCACCAGATCATTTTGAATGGTCCCCATAAACCGTTTGAGACGTTGGAAGCGGCGGTTCGGGACGGTGTGACCATTAACGTTGATCATCTGGATGAAATTGAGGATCTAGAAGTGATCGCCACTCGGTTAGGTCACCCAATTACTGTAGGGTTGCGGCTAAATTTAGATGCAGGCATTCAACCTTGCTGGTCGCGTTTTGGCTTTAACCTAGAATCAGGTCAGGCAAAGACCGCGATCGAGCGCATTGCCCGTGGGGGTAAATTGCGAGTTAATGGCTTACATTGTCACATCGGCACTTATATTCTTGACCCCAATGCCTATGCTTGCCAAGTGAAAAAGATGGTGCAATTTGGCTATGAGATTGAGGCGCAGCAGGGCTGGCGGATGGACTACATCGATATTGGCGGTGGGTTTCCATCCCGTAGTCGGCTGAAGGGCGCTTATCATGCAGCGGACGTGCTATTGCCTACGATCGATGAATATGCTGATGCCATTTGTGATGCCCTCTGGACAACGCTCAAGCCTGGGCATACCCCGAAACTGATTATTGAATCGGGGCGAGCCATGATCGACGAAGCGGGAACGCTGATCACTAGTGTTTGCGGCACGAAGCGCCTGCCAGATGGTACTCGCGCCTATGTCGTGGATGCTGGGGTGAACCTGTTATTCACTAGTTTTTGGTATCGCTTTAATATTGCGTTGGCGCAGGCTGTTTCTGGGGCGGCGGAGCCTTCAGTGATCTATGGTCCGCTCTGTATGAACATTGATGTAATTGATGATCAAATTGCCTTACCCCCCTTATCACGAGGCGATCGCTTAGTGATTTCCACCGTTGGTGCCTACAACAATACCCAATGGATGCAGTTTATTGAATATCGTCCGAATATCGTGTTGATCTCCGAATCTGGTGATGTCGAATTAATTCGGGCAGCGGAAGATATTACTGATTTGGAACGACGGGAACAGTTACCGGCGCGATTCAGAAGTAATGTCGCAATTGATGCCCGCCGACCTGTTTGTACCAGCTATAGCCCTTCTAGTATCGCTTCGTAGTCGCAGGTTTTGGGTAGGGGTGCCGCCTGTGTGCCCCTCCAGAGATTCTTGATGAGCTGGTGTAGTTGTTGTCATTGGTACTATTCATGCTGGATTTGCGTGATCTATCCTCACCCTGGAATCGTTTGCGATTGTCACCCTCAACTCACCCATCCGTGAAGCAACCCTGGATTACGTCGATCGCTGGATTCCAAGCTATCTGGCGCTTGGTCAGCGCTGTTTGTGCGGCGACTGCCGAAATCCTGTTTCTCCGGGGAGTGGTCACGGGGGCTTTGTTACTGGCAGCCATGCTGTTGCAACCATCAGTCTTGCTATTGGGGATCGTTGGAGTGGTGGCAGCGATGTTGTTTGCTCGATCGCTGCAGCTTGACCCTAGTTATTTAGACCGAGGATCATTACTGTTTAATCCTTTGCTGGCGGGGTTGAGTGTAGGGTATTTGTTCCAATTAAGCGTCCCAGCGTTGTTCCTGGCAGCTGCCGCGGGAGTATTGGCATTTCTACTAACCTGGACGATCGCGCATATTCTGAAAACCTTCTTATGGCTACCTGTACTAAGTCTGCCGTTTATTTTAGTCAGTTGGATTGTTCATCTAGCCGCCTTTCGTTATGCCGGATTGCAACCGGCTGTTTTACCTGAACATGTGTATACGATCGGGTTACCGTTGCCCTTAGAAGGGTGGCTCCGTACTTTGGGATTAATCTTTTTTCTGCCCAATGTTTGGGTCGGGATTGTAGTGGCGCTACTGCTGCTATTGAACTCGCGGATTCAGTTTTTGCTGGCAATAGTCAGTTACCTGTTAGGCACCTCGTTGCGCGGTATGTTAACAGGCACGTTTGCCTATGTTTATCATGACCCAGCCGCCTTGAACTTTATTCTGGTAGCGTTAGCGATCGGGGGCTTTTATCTACTCCCTTCTCCTCGCAGCTATCTCCTGGCAGCCGTTGCCGTTTCTCTCACGGCTTTGATTAGTGAAGCGGTGAGTGTATTTTGGGCGGCGGTGGGGCTACCTGTTCATGCTTTACCTTACAACCTGGTGACATTGTTACTGTTGTATTTGCTCGGGCTGGCAGGGAGTCGATCGCTAATTCGGATTCCCCAAGCCTCCCCAGAAAAAACGTTGGACGTTGAACTGACGGCTCGACGACGCTACCAGGGCAGTGGACGAGCGATCGCGTTACCCTGTGTGGGTCAGTGGTCGGTATGGCAAGGGTGTGATGGTCAATGGACCCATCAAGGACTGTGGCGCTATGCCTACGATTTTGTGATTCGGGATCAACAGTCTCAAACCTATTGGGGCACAGGAACCCAACTAACGGATTACTATGCGTTTCACAAGCCAGTACTATCGCCAATTCGCGGTTGGGTGGTGCGTGTAGTCAATGATTTACCAGATTGTGCGATCGGAACAGTCGATACTCATAATAACTGGGGTAACTATGTCGTCCTATACGATGAGCGCGGCTTTTATGTAGAAATTTCCCACTTTGCCCAAAGCAGTATTGTGGTGCAGCAAGGCGATCGTGTCGATCAGGGAACCTTGATTGGTCGCTGTGGTAACTCTGGCTATTCGCCTCAGCCCCATATTCATATCCAGGTACAACTCACACCAGAGGTCGGATCGGCAACGGTTCCCTTTAGCTTCGCGAACCTGCGAGTCGATGATCGGGTTTATGACGAAGCGACTCCGACCGAAAATGCGGTACTGGAAGCGATCGCGCTTGATCAATCCTTAGCGCAATCCCTGACTTTTCCCCTCGATACGCAATTGCACTTTCAAGTGCTGCATCAAGAGCGGGTGATCGGCTCCCTCACAGCCACGAGTCGGATGGCGATCGATGGCAGCTTTTATCTGGATTCCCGCAAAGCCAAGCTGTTCTATAGCTGCAATCAGGATGGCTTTAGATGTCATCGGCTAGAAGGGCACGATCCAGCCCTTGCCCTGCTCATGATTGCCCTACCGAAACTACCACTGCTACGCCAGGTCGGCTATCTCTGGTGGGATTATCTACCCATTAGCACCGTGACTACAGGATTACGGCGTTTGATTTATCAATTTAGTAGTTCTTTTGAGCCGCGATTGGCATCCGCTCGATATGCTGCCCAATGGCAATCTGAATCAACGCTAGCAGGTAGCATTGCCATTCCTGGAATCGCTAAGAAGTTAACTACGACAGTCGTGTTCGATCGTGCGGATCAAATTGTGAGAGTCTGTGTTGGCGATCGGGCATTGGTTCGTCAGAAATAGCTGCATCGCCGCCTGTCAGTTATGAACCTGATGAGGCAGACCATCCTGGAAGACTAGCAATTCTCCAGGGGACATGATTGTCCAGGTTTCATTGTCGGTTAAAGGGGTAGTGGCAATAATGGCAACCCGATCGCGGGGCGTGGTCAATTCTTGAAAATCAACCATGATATCCTCATCAATTAAATGGGCTGCCGCAAAGGGAGCCTGGCGCACGATGTAACACAGTTTAGTTGAGCAATGCGCAAAAAAGTGTTCTCCGTCCGATAGCAGGTAGTTAAAGCTGCCATAACCCGTAATAGTTCGGGTAATCTCGCTCAGCGTTGTATATAGCTGTGCCAACGGGGGTTTGCCCTCAGGGAATCTTTGCCGCAATGTCGTCAGAATTAAGCAAAAGGCTTGCTCACTATCGGTTTGTCCAACCGGACGATACACTCCATTCAGATCTGGCGCAAAGTTGGGGAGGTCGCCATTATGGGCAAACACCCAATAACGTCCCCAGAGTTCCCGCTGGAAAGGATGACAATTTTCTAAGGCTACGGCGCCAAAGGTTGCTTTGCGGATATGGGCAATAACCTGCATGGATTTAATCGGATATTGCCGCACTAGCTCTGCCACGGGAGACGCGATCGAGGGTTTTACATCTAGAAATAACCGACAGCCCAAGCCTTCAAAAAAGGCAATTCCCCAACCATCCTGGTGTTCGTCTGTTTTTCCGCCTCTAGCCGAGAAGCCTTCAAACGAAAAACAGATGTCTGTTGGGACATTACAATTCATTCCTAACAGTTGACACATAAATACGGCATGCTTGATGCTTCAGGCGCTATGCCAGTAGATTGTACCGGGAATCTGCCCGATTACTCTCTAGCGCCGTTAAGGTTAGTGCAAAAGTTAAGCTGAATCATAGAGGATGCGATATGTTGGATTGGGAGGCAGATGGCTCAAGATCAATAGCGGCTCGTCAGAGATTACGGACGACAAGAGAGGTGATATGCCGGATAGCTCTTATCAATGCGACTATATCCCAGGATTAAGTAATGTCCCAGTCGCCCAGTCTAGTATTAGTCATGTAGATGGTCAGCGGGGACGACTAGAATACCGGGGTATCCCCATTACCGAACTGGCTGAGAAAAGTAGCTTTATTGAAACAGCTTACTTATTAATTTGGGGAGAGCTGCCGACTAGATCGGAGCTAGAAGCCTTCAATCAAGAAATTCAACAGCATCGACGAATTAAGTACCGCATTCGTGACATGCTGAAGTGTTTTCCGGAAACGGGACATCCGATGGATGCTTTGCAAACGTCAGCGGCAGCACTAGGTCTATTTTATGCGCAACGAGATTTGAATAATCCGGACTACATTCGGCAGGCAGTGGTGCAGTTGCTGGCTCAAATCCCGACTATGGTGGCAGCCTTTGAGTTAATCCGGCATGGGAATGATCCAGTCATGCCCAATGATGATTTGGATTATGCGGCTAACTTTTTGTATATGTTAACGGAGCAGGTTCCGTCTCCCTTAGCGGCACAAGTGTTCGATCGGTGCTTAATTCTTCATGCCGAACATACGATGAATACATCCACCTTTTCGGCATTAGTCACGGCCTCAACCTTGACCGATCCCTATGGTGTGATTGCTTCAGCCGTTGGGACATTAGCGGGACCATTGCATGGGGGAGCCGCCGAAGATGCGCTGGAAATGCTGGAAACGATCGGGTCAGTCGAAAAAGTGAGTGCCTATGTTGATCAGTGCATCGAAAATCACCAGAAGATTATGGGCTTTGGGCATCGGGTGTATAAAGTTAAGGATCCGCGTGCCAGCATTCTGCAAAATTTGGCAGAACAACTCTTTGCTGAACTAGGGTATGACCCGTATTACGATATTGCTCTGGAGTTGGAACGAGTCATTGAAGATCGATTAGGTAGTAAAGGCATTTATGCGAATGTCGATTTTTATTCTGGCTTGGTCTATCACCGTTTGGGTATCCCCAAAGATTTATTTACACCGATGTTCGCGATCGCGCGGGTGGCTGGATGGTTAGCCCATTGGAAAGAACAACTGGAGGCAAACCGCATCTTCCGTCCGACCCAAATTTATACGGGTGAGCATCAGATGGCGTATCGACCAATCACCCAGCGATCCGGGCAACAGGTGGATGCAAATTAACGATGCCACAATCAGGAGGCAGCAATGCTCTCTGGGAAACGAAGCATCATGAATGTCCAGAAATCAGTTTTTGACTGTATTGGCAGCCATGCGATCGACGAGGTCTGGTACGAGTAATTTTGCCCAAGGGATAACTCTGCCTTTCCAAGTCATTGCATGGTCACGCTGGCGGCGTTCCATGGCTCGAACAATTTGCCGCACACATTCTGCCACGGACATATTGCCCTGGCTTTCATCCCGAGGACTTTGTCCCAAAGGTAGCCCATTACCTCCTAACGCTCGTTGCCGAATGTCGGTAGCGACAAAGCCGGGTGACACAACCAGTACATCCACACCACTACCCCGTAATTCAATGCGGAGGGTGTCAAAGAAGCCCTGCATGGCGTGTTTGCTCGCTACATAACCTGTACGAGTAGGCACAGCTGTTTTGCCACATAAAGACGAGATCGCCACTAACAAACCGCGACTCGCTTTGAGATAAGGTAAGGCATAGTGAGTGCAGTAAACTGCGCCGAGGTAGTTGACCCGCATAACCTGCTCAAAAATGGCAAGATCGGTAACCTGATCAAACCGAGTCAGCATAGAAATTCCCGCATTGTTCACTAGTGCATCAATCTGCCCAAAGGTGGCGATCGCCTGTGCAATCAACTGTTGGCAGGCTTCAGGTTGGGTCACATCAGTCGGTACAGCGATCGCCCTACCTCCTGCCTCAGTGCAGGCTACGACAACGCTAGCCAATGCTGTTTGATCGCGAGCCGCTAACACCAAATTGGCGCCTTGTTGGGCTAACGCGATGGCAAGCGCCTGTCCAATTCCGACTGAGGCTCCCGTAAGTATTACTGTTTTATGTGTAAACGTCATCGCGGCCCCCGCTATCTGTAAGGTAGTGCTATCAATCTGTTCTTGCTGCTAAATCGGCAATCCCAACTTAAATCGATGGCTGACTCGCCTAATCACCACATCATGCATCAAGATTGACTGGGAAAAGCAAATGGTTTTGGGTGCCAGTGATTGAATCCAAGGTGTTGAATGGTGCGGCGGCTCTGCTCAATCATCATCAGCTACGGTTGCTGGGCTCCTCTACTAACGTTCTAGGAGCGATCGAGTAATCCTACGATCGCCGCTATGAGTGCCGTCGGCTCGACCGGTTTGGTAATATGCCTTTGGAACCCCACCTGAATGGCACGTTGCTGATCCATTTCTGTCGCATAGGCAGTGAGCGCAATCGCTGGAATCATACCACCTTGCTTAGAGGGGCGTGAGCGAATGTGCTGGAGCAACATGTAACCATCCATCTCAGCCATGCCAATGTCACTGACAATCACATCAGGAATCAATTGTTCTAAGGCCTGCAATGCAGCTAAACCAGACGCCACAGCGGTGACTCTTGCCCCACTTTGTTCTAACAGAAATGCTTGAAACTTGCGGGTATCTGGCTCATCATCGACTAGTAAAATGTGGATGCCCACCAGAGGCATGCCAGGATTACTTTGAGCTTGGATGGGTTCAGACACAATGGCTTTCTGTGGCAGCATTGGCAATTGCACAATGAAGGTTGCCCCTTGTCCTTCCCCCTGGCTCTCGACCCATACGGTTCCCCCGTGCATCTCGACAATTTGCCGCACGATCGCCAATCCCAATCCTAATCCGCCAAACTTGCGAGTAGTTGAACCATCCTCTTGCCGGAAATACTCAAACACGTACGGTAAGAACTGAGGATTAATGCCTTTACCAGTGTCAATAACACGAATCTGAGCGAGTTGATGCAGTTGCCGCAGCTCGACGGTTACTTGCCCACCGTTGGGCGTAAATTTGACGGCATTGGTGAGCAAATTCCAGATCACCTGCTGCAAGCGAGCGGCATCACCGGAGATCAGAGTAACGGCTGGAGCCAAATCCAGCCTGATCTGAATATGCTTGGCTTCTGCGGCTAACCGCACTGTTTCTAGGGCCGCAGCAATGACATAGGGCAAACTCACAGAAGCGACGGTTAACGACAACTTGCCTCGCATAATGCGGGAGATATCGAGTAAATCGTCGATTAATTGGGTCTGGAGTTTGGCATTGCGTTCAATGGTTGCTAATGCTTCTCGTTGCCGAACGGCATCGAGTTTGCCATTTTGGAGTAAGCGGGTCCAACCCAGAATGGGGTTGAGCGGCGATCGGAGTTCATGGGACAATACCGCTAAAAATTCATCCTTAATCCGGTTCGCTTGTTCAGCCTCAGCTCGTGCCGTCTGTTCTTGTTGGAGGAGTTGCTCTCGCTCCTCTGCTAGTCGCACACGAACGGCTTCTGCCTGCTGCTGGGTCGTCATATCTTGCAAAATTTTGAGGAAGCCGCAAATTTCTTCCGCATCATCGCGTAGTGGCATCATGAGTCCGCTTGCCCAAAACTGACTGCCATTTTTGCGAATATGCCAGCGAACATCTTTTGCCCGTCCTTGCTGAAGGACAGTTTGCCTTTCTTGAATATCCTCTTGGTGGGCAAGATCTGCCGCTGTGAAAATGATGCTGCCAGACTGCCCCAGAATTTCGGATTCTTCATAGCCCAGAAGTCTCTTTGCACCGGAATTCCAGCTTGTGATGACCCCTTCCAAGTCCATGGCAAAAATCGCAAAATCGGTTGCACTCTCAACCATCATGCGGAACCGAGATTCACTGTCTCGCAGGGCCGCTTCGACTTGTTTGCGTTGGCTAATGTCGTTGAAGAGAACCGCTACTTTGCACTCTTGCGGTTCACCCATCCGGAAGGCGTAAACATCGTAAAACCGCCCCAGACCCTGGGCCGCGTTTTCAAACCGCTCTGGTATTCCTGTGAGCGCGATTCTGCCATAAATTTCAAACCAGTAAGCCTCATGCTGCGGCACTAATTCGCGTACTGTTTTGCCAATTACATCCGCCAGTCCAGTGTGTTTGGCAAAGGCTGGATTCGCCTCCAAGAAGCGGTAATCAACAGCTTGTCCCCATGGATCAAACAGAACTTCGATCAAGCAAAACCCTTCGTCGATCGACTCAAACAGCGATCGATATTTCGCTTCCGATGCGCGTAGTGCCGCTTCAGCACGGGCGCGTTCGACGGCTGCCCAGGTGCGTTCAGCCACTTCTTCCGCCAGAGCAATTTCATGGGGTGTCCACTGGCGGGGATGATCGGAGTGGACTGCCAATCCGGCGACAAACTTGCCCTGTTTCACCAGTGGGACACCGATATAAGCGGCAATCTGAATGCCAGCGTAAGCCGATCGCTGATCTGGGGATAAATAGGAGTCGATCGCCACATCCGTTGACATAGCCGTCTGACCGCTACGATAAACTGCCAGTAATTCCGCCCCAAAGGACTCAATTGGGTAGCCTCCCCGCAAGGACGGGACGCCGTTGACGTAATCCTGCTCCACGACATACTCAGCACCGCGCACCTCAAAGTACGTTACCCGGTTGGCTCCCAGATATTCGCCCAGAACCCGATTAGCAGTTGCCTGAATGGCGATCGCATCCGTTAACGGACGTAGGGCATCATTCAGGGCGACGCGGAGTGCATCGCGATCGCCAGCCTGACGAATGAGCGTTTCGGCGCGTTTGATTTCGGAGAGGTCATAAAAATAACAGACCACACCATAGCAGCCATTCGACAAGGTGATGCGATGAATTTGCCAATCATAAGACTGAATTTCTGTAATATCCGCTCTAGGTTCAACCATCGGCGGCGAGTAGTAAGACTCTCCCGAGATTAGGGTGTGGCAAAAGCGATCGATCGCCTCAGTTGCAAATGGCTCTTGCCAGATGATGCGCAAAGCCTCGGCTAAGTCTCGCCCAATTAACGGATCAATGTTAAAGGTGGCGATCGCGGTTTGATTCGCCTGCTGGACGCAAAACTCAGCATCAATCATGTATACCCCAAAGGGGGCATCTGCAACCAAAGCTGAGAACATTTCCTGATTTTGCCGGAGGGCAATTTCGACCCGAGTGCGTTCCAGCTTTGTCCAGACGCGGTTTGCCAGTTCGTGCATCAACTCAATTTCATCGCTGCTCCAGTTGTAAGGGGTTGGATGATAAATTCCAAGCGTAAACTTCCATTGATGATCTCGAATCAAAGGAATGTTGATAAACGAACCAATTTTGAGTGCGATAAATCGTTGTGAATCAGTGATGCGTGAATCCGTTGCGACATCTTGAACAATAATGGGTTGTCCAATTTTGGCAATCTGAAAAAACTCGCCTGCAACAAATTCTGGTAGGTGATAAATGCCAACTAAGCTAGGCACATCTTCTCGATGCCAACTGTGAGCGATCGTCGCTTGCTCGGTGTTCTCGTTAATTTCGACAAACGCACAATTGGATATATGAAGATAACGGTTTAACTGTTCACCGACGGTTTGGATAATCTCTTCGATACAGGTGGCTTCAGCCAAGGTTTGAGTGACGATCGCGAGCAGTTCAGCACTCAACTCTGCCTGCTTGCGATCGGTAATGTCTAGCACGATCGCGACGGCAGATTCCGGTTGACCATTGCGATCGCGGAGTACCGATACACTATTGTTCACCCAGACAACTGAGCCGTCCTTCCGGATATAGCGCTTCTCAATTTCAAACGGTATACCTTCGCTGCGCATTTGATCAAATAGTTCGATATTATGGGGTAGATCTTCAGGATGGGTAATATCCTGCATCCGTAACTGGGTTAGTTCATGGGCTGAGTATCCGGTGATATCACAGTACTTTTGATTGACCAGTGTCAGTCTGCCGTCGAGATCAGCACAAACTACGCCGGTCACAGCCTGATTAATAATCGCTTGATACCGCTCTTCTGACTCCCGTGATTTTTCCTCGGCTTGTTGGCGTTTGGCTTCAATCTGCCTGCGTTCAGTAATGTCGCGCGAGATGCACAGCAGTTGTTCTACTTGCCCCTCTATTCCTTGCATGGGACTGATTTTGCTTTCCCACCACTTCGGTTCGCCACTCAGGGTTGGGCAGTATCCCTGAAAAGTACAAACTTTGCCTGCCCTAGCTTGGGCGATCGCATCAATGACGGCTGGTTGCTCCGGTGACTGCCAAAAATTCACCCAGGATGTGTAGAGAAAGAGCGTGATGTCCTCGATGTCCAGCAACGCCTGCCCTCCCCGATTCATGAACAGGATGTTTCCCTCTAAATCCAACACCTTGATACAGTCATCGCTACTATCAAGAATTTGTAGCGCCTGGATTTCCAAAGATAAATTGGGCTGCTGAGCGGGACAATCTGCTGCCTCGGCTGTGGCTTGGTCAGGGGGAGTAGCCATGCTCTTAGGTCTGTCTGAGGAAGTAGAGCGATCGCGGGGATAGGTCATAGGGTCTCCAGTCTCACTCTGAAAAGTATTTGACGAGCAAATCTTGACCCACCTCGCCCATCTGATGCAGTAAGAAGATGGTTGATGTCAGGCATAAGACACAATGACAGCATTCTAGTTAGCTATATCACTTGATCTAGGGAGTGTCTCTCCCTCTAAGGGCTTAAATGTTTTTACCGAAGATTTATCCTGATAAGGCTGTTTCTGGTTAATCGGAATTGAAGTGACGATCCGAACGGGGGGTAGAGCAACTCTACAGGAGTTTCAGCTTAGTCGATTGGCGGGCAAGAACTGGGGGCGATTGCTCAAGCATTGGGACGCCACCCGATCGATCGCATAGACTGGATGGCTAGGATTGTTGATTGATAGTTAGTAAATCGATCGGCTAAAAGCAAGCATTCGTCCCTTGAGAGAAAACGTTAGTTTCAGGTGTGGGATTGGCATGACCTTATCGGATGCAGATTTGAAATATGAAGTTGTCATCAGGCAAGTATTAGAGGAACTAGAAAAGCTAGAAATTCAACGAATTTTTCAACGGATCTACAAAGATTATGGCGGCGCAGGATACCTGGATTATTTGTTACGCAATGCTCTATTTATGATTACTACTATGATTGATCTGACCGAAAATGGGACAATGGCATTGTTAAGTACGAATATTCCGGCTAATCAACCTTTCGTTAAGCAAGGGGAAATGCCAGGGAAATATTTATGAATGTGCAGACTTTAGATCCTGCAATCACGCTAGCTGAGCATGCTCACCAAATTATTCAGCAAACTGTTAAGAAAATTATGGCTCAGGAAGTGGCTGTCCTGAAAGATAAAGACCCTGAACCATGGCAGGCAGTTTTTGGAGTCTACTTTGGGCACTGATTTAGGGAAAGTGCTTCCTAGTGTCGATCGAGCGATGCAGCAGGATCAAGCCACATTTTGGCAAAACTGGCAACCGTTGCAGCAGCGTTACCTGTCGTTAGAGTTTCGCCAATCCTTGCGATCGCTGTTGACAACACCAACTGCCTGAACGCCAATATCGCCTCTAACCTGCCAAAAGAAAGCCAAAACTAGCACATCTGCCTGCGGGTAAAACGATCGAATAACTGAGTGGCGGAAGTGGTAGCGGCAAACCTCACCCCTGTAGACCTGTCCGAAATATAAAAGGGTGAGAAAAAAGGTGGTAGAACGGAGTTTTTACCGCTCTACCAACGATGAAAAATCCACTTCATTATATTCACAAGTACCCTCACCGCACTCAGCAACTGTTG
>VRZD01000041.1 GCA_016743235.1 Pantanalinema sp. GBBB05
CAAAGTGATAGATGAACAATTCAACACGATTGCCATTCGACGGCAGCGATTTCATGGGGATTGGAACTATCAAATTAGCCCTAGAAAAACCGCTTAATTGTTCAACTTATTTTTACAGACTTCCTTAAAGGGATCGAGCAGGAAGTCAATAATCCGGCGTTGTCGCACAATCACCTCAGCCGTTGCCGTCTGACCGGGCGTTAAAGCAATCCGTTTATCTCCCGTTTGCAGATAAGGCTGATTTAACTGCACTTCTATGTCAAAGGTTTGGATATTTCCTTGGGGTGTTTCCGTCGATTTAGAATTGGGCGCAATCCAGGCAACCCGACCTTCAACAATGCCATAGTCTTGAAACGGGTAGGCATCAAACTTCAGCTTGACGGGCATTCCCACCTTGAGAAACCCACTCTCTCGACTACTCATGGTAGCTCGTAGCACCAGGGGCACATGCTCAGGCGCAATTTGAGCCACCAGTTGCCCCGGCTGCACTACGGCTCCCGGTCGGTCAATGGGTAATTGAAATAAAGTGCCCGCGATCGGCGATCGAATCGCCCGTTGTTTTAGTTGAAACTTCAGTGCCTCAATTTGTTTCTTGGTTTGATTAATGTCACCTTGCACAGCCGCCATTTGCGACTCAATTTCCCTCGCTTGTCGGTTAGTCTCTAGCAGCGTCAATTCCTGGTTACGCACCGCTCCTTGATATTGATTCTGTCGAGCTTGAATCTGAGCTTCCGCCTGTTGCACTTCCGAATCTGCTTGGGTCAAATCGCGTCTGGCATCATCCACGGCCCGCTTAACGGCTACAAGCTGCACCTCGGAAACCACACCTTCATTCACTAATCCCTGATAGCGCTCGACTTCTTTCAGTTCCCTTGCTAACCGCTCCTGGGCTAGCTGACGCATGGTTTTACCATGACTCAATCGCTGCTGGATCTCATTTACTTCCGCCAATTGCGCTGCTGATTCAGCCTGCCCCTGCTGGCGTTGCGCCTGAATCGTCACACCTTGCAGCTGAGTTTTCATCAACTGCAATTGAGTCAGCCGATTCAATTCTCCTTCCAGTTTTGCTTGCGCCTGTTGTAAGTCAGTTGTGGTCAATTGAGATTCCAGTTCAACCAACACCTGTCCAGCCTTCAGCGTTTGACCTTCTTTAACTTTAATGTCAGACACTTCTCCCGCCACTGGCGCATCTAATTTATACGTTTTCCCTTTCGGTTCTAACTGCCCTCGGGCACTGCCCACTTCATCCACCTTCGACAGCATCGCCCACGGCAACACGATCGCGGCAAATACCACTAGCAAATACAGCAATCCCCGCGTCCAGAGGCGCGGCATCGTATCCATCGTTTCTCGCGTCAAGGAAGACCACTCATCCCTAACATCCGCTGGACTGGATGAGGGCGATCGCGGCTCTAGATCGGTTTCTAACATGGTTGTGCCACTGTGCCCATCGTGGTCAGCACTATGGTGATGATGACCATTGTGGGGAAACTGATTCGATGAATTTGTGGCATTTGGCATTGTGATCTCCCTCACTCTGAGTACTTATGGTGTAAACACAAGTCTGAGAAACGTTGAAACGCTGCATTCGATCCCCCAACCCCCTTAAAAAGGGGGCTTCAGCTTTCAAAGTCCCCCTTTTTAAGGGGGATTTAGGGGGATCTAGAGTGTTGAACGCATGCGTCAAGCACTTGTGTGTACACGGTAGCCAAGCATTGAGGGGCTAGAGGAGCAGCATGCCGAAGTTTCAGGTTGTAAAGAAGATGAGTATTCACGGTAGTACAGAGATGATATTGGTTGACTTAACTCAGGGTGGTTAACTGTTGCTGGTTTAAGTAAAAGTAATGACCTCGTTTTGCCATCAGTTGCTCGTGTGTGCCCTGTTCTACCAGCACCCCCCGATCGAGCACCAGAATCAAATCCGCGTTACGAACAGTGGAAAGGCGATGGGCAATAATGACCGTCGTGCGATTTTTGGCGATCGTGCCCATATTCGTTTGAATAATCCGTTCCGATTCCGCATCCAGGTTACTCGTGGCTTCATCCAGAATCAGTAAGCGTGGATTGCCTAATAGAGCACGGGCGATCGCCAACCGCTGCCGTTGTCCCCCAGACAGCATGCCTCCCGCTTCCCCGATCTGAGTTTCATAACCCATTGGCAGGTCTTGGATGAAGCTATCTGCTCCGGCCTGCCGAGCCGCTTCCATCACGTCTGCTAATTTAGCCGTGGGATGAGCCATGCTCATGTTGTCGCGAATGGTGCCACCAAACAAAAACGTATCTTGATCGACTACACCAATTTGCTGCCGTAAGGATGGCAAGGAAACGCAGGTGATGTCATAGCCATCAATCAGGATTTTGCCTTCAGTGGGCGGATACAGACCCAGGAGTAATTTAGAAATCGTCGTTTTGCCAGAACCGCTTCGTCCCACCAGCGCCACGGTCTGACCCGGTGCCACCTCAAAGCTGACATTTTCTAGAGTGTTGGTTTCACTTTCGGGATGGTAGCGAAAGGTAACCTGCTCAAACCGAATCTGACCCCGAATTGGTGGCAAAATTTGGCGGGATTGATGTTTTAGATCTTCCTCTGGTTCAGCTTCCATCACATCATCAATGCGTTCAACCGAAATAATTACTTCTTGCAACTGATTCCATAACTCGATCAAGCGTTGAAACGGCTGAATTACATACGCCAGCAGCATGTTGAACGCCACCAGTTGACCGATCGTCAGTTGGTTGTTAATGACTTGCCAAGCGCCAAACCACAGTAAAGCGGCTGTTGCTACGGCTTCGATCGTGGAACTGAAGACTAACAACAGGGTATTGATCACCTGTCCAGAAAAGGTCATCTTCAGCGACTTGTTGAACAGTTCCTCCCAATGCCACCGCACTGTCCGTTCGATCGCCATTGATTTAATCGTCCGAATGCCAGTAAACGATTCGATCAAGTAACTACTTTCAACGGCATAGGTATTAAAAATCTTGCGAGAAATCCGTTGCAGAAAGGGCGTGGCCACCAGTGCCAGCAGCACAAACGGCGGAATCACCACTAACACCAGCAACCCCATCTGCCAGCTATACCAGAACATTAAGCCCAGGTAGACAAACGAGGTCAGCAAATCCAGCCCGATCGACAATGATTGTCCGGCCAGAAACCGCTGAATTTTATGATTCTCCTGCACCCGCGAAATAATATCTCCCACATAGCGGGATTCAAAAAAGTTCAACGGCAAGCGAAAGGCATGATTGATAAAGCCGACAATCAACGCCAGATCAATTCGATTCGCCGTATGGAACAAGAGATACTGCCGCAATCCAGTCATGGCGACCCGGAACAACCCAAAGATCAGCAATCCTAAGCCGATCGTCATCAGTGTCAGTCCACTACGCTGCACCACGACTCGATCTAACAGGAGTTGTGTCAGTAACGGAGTAACTAACCCAAACACCTGAATCAAGAGTGATGCCAGCACCACCTCAAATAGCACCACACTATGCGGTTTAACTAATTCAAAGAACCGCCAAAAGTTACTATCGGCTTCCTCGGCATCCTTCAGGAACACCGTCGGTTGGAGCAGTAACGCATAGCCTGTCCAATCGGCATTAAACGCTGCATGGGTGAGCGATCGCTGCCCAATTGCCGGATCAACGACAATCACCCGATCGCCGGTAATCTTGTAAACCACGATGTAATGGTTGCCCTGCCAATGCACGATCGCCGGTAACGTTTGTCTAGCTAAACTCTGCAAATCCGCTTTAATCGGACGGGTAGAAAACCCCATACTTTCCGCCGCTGTCGCTAACCCCCGTAGGGAAGAACCATTGCGATCGACGTTCGCCAGATCCCGCAAGCGGTTGATACTAAAACGTTTACCCCAGTAACGCCCGATCATCACCAAGCAAGCCGCGCCACAGTCAGAGGCACTTTGCTGCGCATAGGCGGGATAACGCTGGACAATTTGCTGCCACCACTGACCCACTTTCACCTGAGGACTGGGAAAGTAGGGTTTCTGCCGTGGCTTTTGAGTAGAACGGGGCGGGTTAGAGGGTAAGGTGGTCGAACTCGAATGGATAGGGTGCGATCGTGATCGCCGACCTAAATCTGGCTGATCACGGGGGCTGGCAGCAGGAGTAGTAACATCCTCAACGCTGGCTGGTGCGGTTAATTGAGCCTCCCAACGCTGGGCTTGCTGATACAGGTGCGATCGGATTTGGGGATGGCGCTGGATCAGGGATTGCAGGCAGCGATCGGGCAAGAAAGCGAGCTGGAGATGCAGCGAGGCTCTGGCTTTGTAAGGTTGAAACTGGGTGTCTGGAAACAGCGTTAATGCTCCAAAGGCTTGTCCGGAAGCGAAGGAGGCAATCAGATCATCGTTAAGATGTAGCAGTCGTACCTTGCCCTCCAGCACCAGCCAAAGTCCTGGTACGGCGTGATCAGATTGCCAAAACGCCTGACCCACCGGAGGTTCTAAAATTTCCAGTGCTTGAACACACTCAGATAGGTCTGTAGTCGACAGCGATTGCCCTAACACCTCAGCCAACCGCTGAGCCACATCATCTTCAGACAATACAGAGGGGGATTGAGCCATAGGAGATTAGGGACGAACCTCGATCGGATTAATTAGCAGCAGATCCGGCAATGCCATCGGTTGCAAGTCCCGAATTTCAATCTCAACCGCTTTCGGTGCCACCGCACCTTCTGCGACTGGAGTTGGTTGCGATCGCGTCGATAGCCCCATTTTTTTCAGCAAGCGATTGATATGGCGATCGCTGACCTCAATCTCAAATTCACTCGCCAAATGTTTGCTTAACCAGCCAGCCGTCCACCGCTTAAAGGGATATCCATAGATTTGGGGACTGTGGCTAACTAACTCTTTTAGCCGCTCCAGATAATGCTGATTGATGGTTTGAGGTCGCCCGATCGGATGCTCCTGCCAGTGGTGCGCCTTTCCTTCCTGAGCCATTCTGATCCAGTAACGCGCGGTATCCTGCGAACAACCGAGCTGAGTACAAATTTGCGTTTGGGATACTCCAGTGTCAGCTAACAGCATAATTTCCATCCGCCGCCGATGTTCTGGTCGCATCTCTGTCTGCATCTGTTTCAGCAACAATTTGCGCTGAAACGGCGTTAAGAATTGATGCTGATTGTCCATGACGATCCATCTCTCCAACTCTGATCAAGCATTCGCTGCCAAAAAATCATGGTTTTAGTGATGAGTTCAAGCCTCATTAGATGCAATGATCTACAGGTTTTACTGGGTTCCGCTGGCACGATCGCCAGCAACGGTTTGTAGCCAAACGGAACTAAGCCAGACAGGGCGCCTGTCTCGCGGTAGCCGGGGTAGCTCAACCCAACGTTATCAAACCCCAGCGCGGCTACCCTCTATCTGTTGTCATAGCTATTGCTTCATCCTGTTACTTCCAGGTTTGTGACTTCTGTAACTGCGATCGTGACTTACGCGCAAGTTGTAGTTACTTACGTTCAAGCTGTAGTGACTTACGCGCAAGTTGTAGTTACTTACGTTCAAGCTGTCCTTACTTACGTTCAAGCTGTCCTTACTTATGCTCAAGCCGTCCTTACTTACGATGAAGCTGTAGTTACTTACGTTAAAGCTGTAGTTACTTACGTTAAAGCTCCAGTAAAGATCACAATTTTTTGGTTGGCATCCTGGGCTGAATATGTATCGGTCGATCACCCGTCGATCGCGGGGCAGAAATGAGCGATCGCTCTCTATATGGTTCATCAGGTTTAGAACTTTAAGGCTCTAGCAAAAGGAATGGTAAAGTTTCCGGCTATATAGGGAATTCTTTTGGTAAGAAAGATATAGCCTGACGCTCAACTTCACCTTAAACCTATGCTGGAAACGATTACGCTGGCTTTAGCAACCCCGATCGCTAAAATCATTCTGGATAAGCTGTACGAGGGTGTGGGAAGTAAATTAGGCGAAAAGGTGGTGGAAGCAGCGGCTGCACCGATTCAGAAGTTAGGACAGGTGGTGTGGGATCGCTGCTTTAAGGGCAAGCCAGGGACGGATAAACTGCTGGATCAGGCGGCAAAAGGTTCAGAACCTGAGCTAAAGCAAGTGCAGAACTATTTGCTGAAGGAGATGGAAAATCCTGAGTTTGTGGCAATGGTGAAGCCGATCGCTGAGGAAATCCATCAGGTATTTGTGCGCATGGATGATGTAACTGCCGAGAATGTGCAGCAGAATGCAGGGGACGGGTTTCAAAATATTGGAACTCAAGGCCCAATTCTGCAAGGGATTAAAGATTCACCGATTACTTTCACAACGAACAATAACTACTACGGGGACAAACCGAACGATTGACTGGAGCCGCCCGGAGAGGCACGGGCAAAGAAAAGTACCCCACCATTCCAGGTTCGTTATGAGCGTAATCTCTATTTCACGGGTCGATCGCAGGTACTCCAAGATCTGCACAGCGCCTTGATGGGGTCAGGAGTGGCGGCATTGAGTCAGGCAGCAGCGATCGCGGGATTGGGTGGGATTGGGAAAACCCAAACGGCGATCGAGTATGCCTATCGCTATTTCTATGACACACCGATTTATGAGTGGGTGTTTTGGGTCAGGGCAGATACCGAGTTGAATCTAGTGACGGATTTGGCAGAAATCGGACGATCGCTGCATTTGGGAGAAGGCAATTTAGAGGAGTTGGCACAACAGACCTGTCACTGGTTACAAACCCATCCGGGTTGGTTACTGATTTTTGATAATGCCGATCGCCCGGAACTGGTAAAACCCTGGATGCCACGTCACCCAGAGGGACGGGTGTTGTTGACCTCACGAGCACAGGGATTTGTCAAATTAGGCATTCCTAAACCGATCGTGGTGCAAGCGTTGTCTCTAGAAGATTCGCTGTGGTTTTTGTTTGAGCGCACCGATCGTCTACCGATTCCAGCAGCTTCAGTCGTCACGAAAACCAATGACCCAGAATTTATTGCCGCAACGGCATTAGCAAAGGAATTGGCGGGATTACCTTTGGCACTGGAGCAAGCAGCTGCATATATCCGGCGAGTAGGGGTATCCTTTCAGGTGTACTGGAAATATTACCAGCAGCAACAATTGCAATTATTGGAGAAAGGCTTGCCGGAAACTGGAGATTATCCTCAATCGGTAGCGACGACCTGGTTGTTGAACTTTGAGGAGATTGCCCAGCGATCGCCTGCCTCTGTGCCGATTTTGCAGTTGAGTGCGGTACTGGCAGCAGATGACATCCCAGAACAATTGTTGCTGGTTTGTGCTGAGGAATTTGGACTGGTAGAGTCTACCGATCAGTTAGCTCTGGCGGAGCAGTTAGCCGTCCTGGCAGATTTCTCTTTGATTCAACGCGAACGGGAAACCGCCAGCTACAGCATTCATCAGATGGTGCAGACGGTGATCTGGCAGCGCTTAACCTCAACCGAACAACAGGAGTGGATGCAGCGAGCCATTACTGGACTGAATGCTGTATTTCCGGATGTAACAAAGTTTGAAAACTGGGCAGTCTGTGGGCAGTTAGTCCCTCATGTACAAGCAATCGCCACCCGACCAGAAGCAACTGAGATTGTAACACCTGACTGGGCAAAACTGCTGAATGAAGCAGGCTATTACCTGAATCAGCAGGGACGTTATGGAGAGGTGAAACCCTTCTATCAGAGAGCGCTCCAGATCAAGCTGGATGCTTACGGCAATGAGCATCCCGATATCGCCACGAGTTACAACAACTTGGCGGCACTGTATTATTCGCAAGGTCACTATAGCGAAGCCGAACCGCTGTATAGACAAGCACTGGAGCTGCGGCAACGGCTGTTCGGCGAGGAACATCCCGATGTCGCCACAAGTTACAACAACCTAGCAGTACTGTACCGTTCGCAAGGTCGCTATGGCGAAGCCGAACCGCTGTATAGACAAGCGCTGGAACTGCGGCAACGGCTGTTCGGCGAGGAGCATCCCGATGTCGCCATAAGCTACAACAACCTGGCGGCACTGTACCATTCGCAAGGTCGCTATGGCGAAGCCGAACCACTGTATCGACAAGCGCTGGAGCTGCGGCAACGGCTGTTCGGCGAGGAGCATCCCGATGTCGCCATAAGCTACAACAACCTGGCGCTATTGTATGCCTTGCAAGGTCGCCATAACGAAGCCGAACCGCTGTATAGACAAGCGCTGGAGCTGCAGCAACGGCTGTTCGGCGAGAAGCATCCCAATGTCGCCATAAGCTACAACAACCTGGCAGGACTGTATGAATCGCAAGATCGCTATAGCGAAGCCGAACTGCTGTATCAACAAGCATTCCAGATTGATCTTAAGGCTTTAGGTGCAGATCATCCAGATACCGCGATCTCTATTGGCAACCTGGCAGGACTCTACACCATTCTGGAGCAGTATGCCGAAGCCGAGCGGTTGTATTTCCAGGCGTTGCAAGTGTTCCATACCCGTCTGGGAACTGAACATCCTTACACAAAGACAACCCTTAAAAATCTGGGTAATTTGATCATTCAGGCGTATCAGGCCGGTCGAGCCAACGAATTCGACCATCCCATCACCCAGGCAATCTTGCAGCAAATTCAAGCCAAGGATACTGAGAGTTCTGCCGAATCAGCCACTGGCTAAAAGGCGATCGAGCGTCACCCCGACTAGTTAAACTTCAACCTTGTTGGCAAGCACCTCTGCTGGTTCAGCCGGAGTCAGGAAACTTGGGGCTGGATGCTGGCTCCTGGATTGGGTCATTTGTCGAAATGCGGCGATCGACATGAGTTGATCTGAGTCAGCATCCCACAGAATAAACTTGAAACAATCAGGAATATCGGTTATTCGCAAGATTTTAGCATCCGCAAGTAGATGCATATTTCTCTGGTGACACGCAGCAAGATTGTAGTTAGGAATTCGTTCAGACAGATGGTGGATATTGTGATAGCCAATATCTGCGGTAAACCAGTTGAAAATTGCCGGTAATTTTAAGTAACTACTACCCTGAATGGCTCCCAGCAGATAATCCCAACCCTCTGTTTTATGAGCATAAGAGCCATCAAAATTATGCTGCACAAAGAAGACACAGATGAATAGTGCCGCAGAGCAGGTAAGCGTAATTGAGTAAACGCTGAAGAAAAATCCAAATCCTAGTAAGTAACCGAATAGAATCCAACTGCTGATGACGCAAATGTTGTTAAACAGCAAATCCCAAAACTCACCCGCTGTGTACCAATTTCTGGATTTATGAGAGGAAATAATCTTAGCTAACCCAATCCCCGGATCTTGCTTAAGGCAAGTCAATCCATGCCGAATAAAATCATAGGTTCCGGCAAGTAAAGCCAATCTTGGCTTAATCGCAAGGTAGAAAAAACCTCCGGGGAAGAGCATCAATGGATGTCGTAGAAACTCATACCACCATTGAGCCGATGGGCTAAGTTTGGCAAACTCCGCTGTTGAGATTAATGCCGCAGGTCCCCGATAGCGCTCCCAATCCCCGTTGGTCTTGTGATGATAGGCATGACCTCTAGACCAGGGGTATTGGGGAATCGCATTGATTACACCCAGCATAAAACCAATGACCCGATTCACCCTTTTTGAGCTAAATAGCGAATAGTGTCCGCAATCATGCATTAAGGAAAAACACCGCCCTGAAAAGAGCGTCAGCAAAATGATGATTGGCGGCAATAACCAATAGGAAATAGCCGCTGCTTTAAAAGCTAAGAACCATAGAAAGATATAGGGAACAAGGGTATTGAAAATTTGATAAGTTGCCCACAAGTTATTGCTCTTCATGTAGGGAGCTAGGACAAAATCTGACTTTTTGATCGTACTTTCCATTCAGTAAGGTCTTTTCTAAACAACTTCAACGCAATCAGCCGCATTGTTCCCTTAATCCTCAATTTATGGGGAACTTCTGCATAGTAAAAATTGGATGGCTACAACTTTGACGGGTGATTGACAAGAATCTTAGTTTTCTATTTTGAACTCGCCATTCTTTCAAGTTTAACGTTGGCTTTGCCGTAAGCGCTGCTGATTGAGCCAGATGGTCTGCAACCTAAATTGCTCGATCGCCCAGATCAGATTTTGTCTGAAAACTCCCGAAAGCACATCAACCATTAGGCTATGAATTTCCTTACGGATCATTAATTTCTGGCTGCTGGCAATAGGGCAAAACTAGCCATCATGCTAGTTCTGCGGCTAACGGTTCATGGCAACTTTCTTGCGGCGCAGTGGTTTTTCCTTAGCCGATTTGATCGCTCTAGACTCTAATCGCAATTCTGGAATGTCTTGCAGTTGTTTATCCTCTAAATTGTATTGTTCACAGACCAAGCTCAGCCGCATTCCGGCACTCGTCACCGGATTCACCGAATGCATTAAATCCCCTTGAAAGATTAGTAACGTATTCGGTTGGGGTCGAACTTGTCCGACCTGGCGTTTGTGCGATCGCAATACCAGTTCTCCTCCTTTTAAATCGGGTGGAACTTGAACATACAGAACACTGACGACAGCAGGAGGCTCAATTGTTTCGCAATACGACCGCAAAGAGCGATCGATATGCGGATCGACCCGTGACCCTTGTTGCAGTAATAAGGGATTCAGGTAAAACGCATTACAGTCGGCTTGCAATGCTTGCTGCAAATATAGTTTCAGGTAAGGAAATCGCCGCTCCACTTCCGCTAAATGGGAACGGCGAAACACGATCGAGAAGCCCTTCGTGCCGACAAAATCCCGATTGAGATTGTTGACGGCAAAATAAGGGCAAGCCAAGATCTGTCCTTGCAGTTCACTCAGGTAAGTCGGAGGAAATGCTTGTGGCTGTTGATGATAGTAAGACAAGAGACTAATTCAACTGGGATAACTAGACTGGAATCGCGGGTTCTAATCCCAGTTCCTTCATTAAGCGATCGAGGTCAAAGTGTTGTGTCATCAGTTGATGCAAATGCCGGACTTTCACAGGTTCCTGGATCCGCACCTGACCAATGGCGCGATCGACAATTTCCACTGTGGTTAAAGTATCCAGATCAACCGACAAAATCGGAATTTCCAAATCCTCCGCTCGATTCAGCACATCCTTAGACGGAGGCATTTGTCCAGTCAGAATCAAACATTGCGTCGAAGTTTCCAGAGCCGCCAGTTGAATATCCGTCCGATCGCCCCCGGTAATCACCGCCATGTTGCGCCCTTTGCGGAAATATTTCAACGCCGAATTCACATTCATCGCGCCAATACTCAGGCTTTCGACCATCAAATCCAGGCGATCGGCCCGACATAATACTTCGGCATGAAGCTGTTGGGCTAATTGCCCGACGCTGACACTCCGCAGCAAATCACTGCGCGGCATAATGCCCAAAATCCGAATCCCTTGCCGTTCCAAAAACGGTTTCACAGTGGTGGTCACTTCTTCCAACCGATCTTCGGGGACATCATTAATCACTGCTCCTAGCAAGCGATCGCCTAACCGTCGATGCGCCGACATAATTGCCCCAGCTACCAGTAACGAGTGAAACCGAGCCACTAACAGAGTTTGGGCATCCAGGGTTTCGGCAACTTGCTGCAACGACAGATTAAAAATACTGCCTTCCTCTAGATTCGCTGTACCCTCCAGCAATACCAAATCAGCATTCTTAATTTTGTAATGCTCTGTCAGGACTTGCTGATAATTAATTTGGTTTTGTCCCAGAATCCGTTGCTGAATGGTGTGATCATCTAGCGACAAAATAGTTGGCAGCACTCGATCGGACGGTAGATTCAGAGTTTGTGCGACAAACTGGACATCTTCTTCTACTCCAGCCCCCGGCGTTCCACTCCAGAAACTACCCAACGGTTTGCCATAGGCAACATTGACCCCTCGTTCCCTTAATTGATGGGCAACGCCTAATACTGTCGCTGACTTACCACTGTAAGCTTCCGTTGACCCAATCAATAAGCACTTTGCGGACTCTGGCACACTTCTACTCCTGGCAATCAAGCTTCACAAGAACCGTGCTACTGGAACGGTTTATCCCTCATTGTACGGGTAGAAAGTTGTTTACGACCTGTGAATCTATATCCGATGACGATCGCTCGATAAGGAATGGTGATCTGGGTGTGGCAACAAATCTGCACCGATCTGGACTGAGTTTCCCTTGGGAACGGTGGTCTGGTTTACGACCGTGAAGCCATCTAGCTCGTTGAGGGTATAAAGCGGACGGTTTTTGACCTCTTCATAAATCCGCCCAATGTACTCTCCCAAAATGCCAATGCTGAATAGTTGCACCGCCCCAATAAAAAAGATGGCAACCGCGATCGCGGCATAGCCCGTTAAAGGAGAGGTGGGATAAAACACGCGCCAGTAAATCACTAACCCTGCCATGACGATCGCCAGGACGGATGAGAACAGACCAATGTAAGTCGAAATCCGCAACGGGACTTTAGAGAAGGAAACCAGTCCATTTACCGCCAGGGATAGCGATTTCCCAAAGGTGTACTTCACCGCTCCAGCAAACCGAGGATCCCGCTCAAACATCACTGCCGTTTGGCGAAAGCCCACCCACGATCGCAAACCCCGAATATAGCGATTCCGTTCCGGGATCGCATTCAGCACATCAACCACCCGCCGATCCATTAAGCAGAAGTCCCCGGTGTCGGTTGGAATCTCTACATCGGCTAATTGTTTCAATAAACGATAAAACAGGTAGGCAGTGCTACGTTTAAACCAATGTTCTCGGTGGCGTTGGCTACGTTGGGCATAAACCACGTCATACCCTTGCTGCCACGGCTTGATCAGCTCCGGGATTAATTCTGGTGGATCTTGTAAATCAGCATCCATGACCACAACAGCCTGGCCCTGCGCAAAGTTCAATCCGGCAGTCACAGCAACCTGATGACCAAAATTTCGCGCCAAGCTCAGGTAACAGATCCGGCGATCGTGTTGCCGTAAGTCTCGGATGATCGCCAGAGAGCGATCGTGGCTACCATCATTCACGAGAATCACCTCGACTGAACCATCCAGGTGATCGATCACCTGACACAGACGACGATATAACTCCATGAGCGAGTCCGCTTCGTTATAAACCGGAATGACGATGGAGTAAGTCACAGTCATAATGTTGGTTCTACCTGGGCTGATGCTTCCTGAGGGGGTACAGCGGCACTCGCCGCTTCTGGCACTGAGGCAAGCACCTCTGCAGCAGACACGAGTTCAGGAATCGGTTCTGGAACCGGAATATTTTCCACTTCGGGTAGTTTCTCGGGGGTTAGCCGTGCCTGACTAGAACCCGATAACACTTTTAATAATTTGGGTTTGGGATTATGTAATAAATAAATCAAGCGATCGCCCACCTGCCATAATTCCTCCGCTGGTACAACTTGCAAGCGACCATCCCGTTCCACCAGTAGAGGTAGCAGTTCCCCCTCCTGGATCAGGGTTTGCAAGTGCGTTTGTTGGGCAGTGAACTCCGCCTCTTGTAAGACTGTTTCCCCTAACTTCACGGCTTGATCGGTCAAATATTGATTCCAGGTTTTCAGCGACATTTGCGGGATGAAGGCCTGCTGAATTTTAATCGAATTACTTTCGGCGATCGCTTCGGGATCACGCGGGAACAGGGCTAGCACTCGCGGCGGCTCAAATTCCTCGATCGCTCGTTGGGCAATCACTCGATTCACTTCCCCATTGCTGGTCATTGCCAGAAATGTGCCGATCGCTCCCAGTCCTGCCCGCTCCAGTACATCAGCATCCAAGGCACTGCTAATAAAAATCCGAATTTGTTCCCGTTCTGCCTGTTCCCGGGCTTCCGATGCAGTATCAATCAGGGTGACCGATTCTCCCTGCTCACTAAATAACCGAGCAATCAACAAGCTCAAAGGATGACAACCAACAATCACCGCTCCAGTCGCTTGCCGAGACGTAATTTGCAGTAAATTAGCCATCCATTGGGCAGTCAACGCCTGCAAACAGACAGTCAGAATAATGGTCAGGAAGACTAGATTCTTAATCGAGTCGCCGCCATTGATCCCCCGCTGAGTCAGGACGATCGCAAATAGCGACGCCACCGAAGCCGACACAATCCCCCGTGGCGCGACCCAGCAGAGAAATAATTTTTGTCGCCAGTTCAACCCACTATTCCAGGTGCAGACCCAGATATTAATCGGACGCACCAGGAACATCAGGGCTAATACCGCCAGCACACCACCCCAGCCAAGCGCCGCTACCCCCGCGATCGACAAGTCGGCTGCTAACAAAATAAACAAGACTGAAACAGCCAGAATACTCAGTTGTCCCTTAAACCGTTTCAGTAAGCGTTCTTCAGGTAGAGAGGAGGCGCGCAAGACAATCCCGGCGGCTACGGTTGCCATCAGTCCCGATTCACTGACGATCGTCTGGGCTAGCCCAAACCATCCCCATAACCCAGCCAGGACCACCAGGGTTTTTAGATCGTCAGACAGAAATTGGGCCCGTTTCAGTAACCAGCCTAATAACCAGCCACCCAAGACACCAATACCGCCACCAATCCCCAACCGCAGCATTAGCCCACTAATGACTCGCAGCGGTTCAGCATCCCCGTTTAATAGGATTCCTAGTACCACAACAGCGAGGATAGCGCCCACCGGATCAATCAAGACCCCTTCGCCTTCCAATAACGTTGAGACCTGCCGATCGACCTTGACCTGTTTCATCAAGGGATTAATTACCGTGGGGCCAGTGACAACCACTAGAGAGGCATACAGAAAGGCGATCGACCAGGGAAATTCACTCAACCAGTGGGCCGCCATGCCACCCCCTAGCAATGTGATCAACGTCCCGATCGTGACTAAATTTCTTAGACTGCCAGAAACTCGCCCTAAATCGCGTAATTGCAGGTTAAAACCACCTTCAAACAGAATTAGAGCCACCATTAAGGCGACCATCACTTCTAGACCAACGCCCAGTCGATCGGGATGGAGCCAGCCTAAACCACTGGGTCCTAGCAGAATCCCTAAGATCAGCAAAAAGACGATACCGGGAGCTTTGAGAAACTCCGCCAACACCTGAGCGCCAATCCCTGCAATGACCGTGAGGATCACTTGCAGAGTGATGTCTAGCGGTGCTTCCATAAATCCACTATCGCCACAAACACTCCTACCCCCGAAAAGAACTGCAATCAAGCGCAATCAATCACATCGATCGCTACCACAACAGATAGGGGATTAAGGCTCTATTTTAATGGGATTAGGGTCATCATACCTGAGTGTGCCCACCACAAGATGCGCTAACAGGTGAATAGTCAGCCTTCTAATCAGGATCTTTGGCTAAAACACCGTTGAGGAAGATATCGGCTAGTCCTTCTGCCATTTCCTGCATTTCGGTAATTGCGGTTCCGGGCGGCATGATTGTGCTCTGACTAAATCCTGCCACAGCAAACATGCCCAAAAACACCTGTGCCACAATCTTGGGATTCATGGGTCGATAAATCCCTTGATCCATTGCCGTTTGGAAAAAGGCTTCGGCAACATCTGTCATTTTAGTGATGACTTCGGATTGAATGCGATCGCGCAAATCAGCATGGAATTGCGCTTCCATAAAGCAAACTTTGAGGACATCAGCATTTTGATGCAAATGTAACATCCGCCGTCGCATCACCTGAGCAACTGCTTTATAGCTGCCCATCCCACTCAATTCTGTTAACAGATCGGTTAATAGTTCTACCCAGCCCTGGCTGGCAACTTCAATTAAAATCGCTTTCTTGTTGGGGAAATGGCGAAATAAAGTGCCTTCTGCGACCTCCGCTGCTTCTGCCAAATCTCGGGTAGTTGTACCGTCATAACCTTGTTGAGCAAACAGCCTTAGGGCTGATTTCAAAATGCGATTGCGGGTGACAGATTCCGGCGGAGATAAGTGGTTGAAGGTACGCATAGCCAAGAAATCGCCTCTAGGTGACTGGGCTTTAGGGCTATTCTGCAATGCTTACCCCAGAAATCAACATAAGTGTCACAGATCATTACAGATTTGCCTCAATAATTGAGAGTAGAAGTGTCAGCAGGGGCACAATAAATCAGTATTTATTAACGTTTGGTTGATGGATTCCGGGTTTCCTTTCTGCAATCGACTTCATTCGATGGGATGAAGTTGATCAAGGAAATTTATGCGATCCTATTAGTAGGACTTTTACAAAGTTTGGCTGAACTCCTACTAAATCAATGTCATATTTTTGGCATCAAACTAAACATTAATCCGAATTTTGTTAAAGAGCGCTTGTAGAAGCCTACTGAGCGTGTCATTCCTCCAGGAGGCAAAACCCATGAAAGCTACCATTCTTCCGATCGTTACCCTGCTCGCCACCTTAACGCTGCCTCTTACGGCCCGAGCTGACAATCCAGTTCACGTTCAGCAACTGCTAGAAACGGGCGCCTGTGCTGGCTGTGATTTGGCTGGAGCTAATTTAACAGCAGCGCACTTAATTGGAGCAGATTTGAGAAATGCCAATTTGCGCGATGCCGTCTTAGTGGACGCCAACTTGGAAGGAGCCGATTTAACTGGAGCTAATTTACAAGGCGCTAATTTGACTGGAGCTTTTGTTACCAATGCGGTGCTGAATGAAGCCAATCTCACAGCGGCTAACTTAACTAATGCCGAGATGATCAATGCCCAAACTTTTGGTGCAACATTAAGCAACATTAATATTTCTGGAGCCGATATTTACGGCAGTGGCATTGGCATTGGCGGCGAGGAGTAATGCGCTTACCGTTTATGTCAGGTTATGATTACCAGGCTGGTGGGAGGGATGTGAGTGGTCACATCCCTCTGTCGTATTTGCTACAACAAACCGTGACAAGTTGAGCTTAAATAGCAAGACTTGGACAATATTTAATATTTATTCGTTAAATACCAGCCCAAAGAAGCCAATCTGCCTACCTCTTTGTACTGGTGTTACTTTCAATTTCTCAAATGCTCTAGATGGCTCCAGAAAAGTATATATTCTTAACCATAGAATTTTACTCAGCTTAATCAATTTATCTCTATGCGGAAACTCCTTAAAGGCGTTCATCAGTTTCAGATGAACTATTTCAGTAGCCACCGAGAGTTTTTCGAGCAATTATCTCAAGGGCAGCATCCCCGCATTTTATTCATTACCTGTTGTGACTCCCGGATTGATCCCAATCTAATTACCCAAACGGAGCCAGGGGAACTATTTATTATTCGAAATGTTGGTAATATTGTGCCGCCCTTTGGGGTTCACGCTAATGCTGAAGCGGCGGCGATCGAGTATGCGATCGATGTCCTGGATATCAAAGAAATTGTCGTTTGCGGTCACTCGCATTGTGGCGCAATCAGTGGGCTACTGAAGGGTAATCGATTGTCCGACCACTTACCCTCTGTTCACGCCTGGTTACGCTATGCCGAATCTACTCGTCGGGTAGTTTTAGAAAACTATCAGGAACTCAAGGGTGAAGAGCTATTAAGTGCTGCGATCGAAGAACATGTCTTGATCCAAATTGAAAATCTTCGGACCTATCCTTCAGTTCATGCCAAACTTTACGGGGGGCAACTGAATATCCATGCCTGGGTCTATAAGATTGAAACGGGTGGCATCATCGTTTACAGTGCCGAACGCTGTAATATGCGCGCTGAGCATGAAAGTCGGTTTACTGAACCTAGACTGGATGAGCTAGAAACTGATGATGACTCAGATAACCATCATCTAGACCGAAATTCGGTTTCAGCTCCGCTAGCCGTGGAATAACAGCTTGATCAGGCTTGGGCAATGCGAATTTCCCAAAACCAAAGCCAGGGGCATACGGTTATCCCCCTGGCTTTTATGATCTGTAATTCAATTAATCGGACTCACTGGCGCCTTCACCGCCACCACGACCGGCTAAGACGCTAGCCACAATGCGCTCGGATTCACCTGTAGCCACAACTCCATCCGGCAAGGTTAACTCACTCACATGCAGCCCGTCGCCCACATCCAAACCAGAGACATCAATATCGATCGTGTCAGGTATATTGTCAGGAGCGCACCGCACATGCAGAGAGGTCAGGACTTGATCCAGGGTGCCACCAGACAATCTCACCCCTTTCGGCTCTCCCACTAACCGCAGGGGAATATCCACTTCCAGGCTGGCATGACTACCAACTGCAAAGAAGCTGAGATGATATAGCGATTTCTTCCAGGGGTGCGCCTGGACTTCCCGTAATAGGGCTTTACCATTCCAAGACAAATCTGGGATGGTAACGTCAATCAAACTGCTGTTCACAGCCGCACTGCGAATCAGCATTTCTGCGGTCTTGGTATTGACTGCCAGCTCCAGAGACTCAGTGCCATTGTGACCATAGATCACAGCAGGAGTTAAGCCAGAACGACGCAAGGCATTGGGTTTACTGCCTGCGGGACGAGTTTGACATTCGATCGTAAGTTCCATAATGCTCAGGGCGAAGGATAAAGGATCAATCAGACAGTCAACAACACCGATCAAACAATCGTTTGACGGTTGGCTCTTAACGTCTAAACTTCTAACGTTTGGCTTTGAGCCGTTGCCGGAGTGGTGCCGTTGGTATACAGCAAAGCTCGCTTCGGACCGTGAATCGGGTCTTCCACGATGATGGTTTGATCACGACTAGCGCCCAAAGAGACGATCGCGATCGGCACCTCCATCAACTCTGCCAAAAGCTTCAGGTAGTCCAGGGCTTGACTTGGCAAGTCGTCTAGCGTCCGGCAATCTGCCGTGGACTGCTTCCAACCAGGGACAGTTTTATACACGGGCTGGCAATGAGCAAACTGTCGAGAGTTACTCGGAAAATCCCGACAATGTTCACCGTCAATATCGTAAGCGACACAGACCTTAATTTCATCGAGTTCATCCAGCACATCCAGTTTAGTGATGGCGAGACAATCTAACCCATTGATCCGCACCGCATAACGACCGATGACCGCATCAAACCAACCACACCGTCGCTTCCGTCCGGTAGTTGTGCCGAACTCAGCGCCGCGATCGCACAGCAACTCTCCCATTGTGCCATGCAATTCTGTTGGGAACGGTCCTTCTCCCACGCGAGTGGTGTAAGCTTTGGCAACGCCAATCACGCGATCGATCATGGTCGGACCAACACCAGTCCCTACACAAGCCCCCCCTGCCACCGGATTCGATGAGGTGACATAAGGATACGTGCCATGATCAAGATCCAGGAGCGTCCCCTGTGCTCCTTCAAACAGAATATTGCGTTTGCGTTGGATGGCATCGTAGATCCGGAGAGAGCTATCGATCACATGGGGACGCAGGCGATCGGCATAGACTAGATACTCATCAATAATTGCCTGGGGATCGAGGGGTGGCAGATTATAGAGTTTTTCCAGAATGACATTCTTGTACTCAACTGTCCAGCGCAGCTTCTTACGCAGCAAGTCCGGATCCATCAGGTCAATCATCCGAATGCCAGTGCGCTCCGATTTATCGGCATAAGTGGGACCAATCCCTCGTCCCGTTGTGCCAATTTTGTGATCGCCGCGCCGTTCTTCTGACGCCTGGTCAATCAGGCGATGGTACGGCATGGTGACGTGAGCGGTTTCAGAAATCAAGAGATTTGCGGTGGAAATGCCCAACTGCTCCAGTTGATCCAGCTCACCAATCAGCACATTAGGATCAATAACCGTGCCACAGCCAATGATACATTCGGTATCAGGATACAAAATTCCTGATGGGATCAAATGCAATTTAAAGGTCTGATCCTTAACGACAACGGTATGTCCAGCGTTCACCCCTCCTTGGTAGCGAACCACGACATCCGCTGATTTGCTGAGCAAATCTGTTATCTTTCCTTTCCCTTCATCGCCCCATTGGGCGCCAATCACAACGACGTTAGCCAAGGTTTTTTATAAGCGCTAGAGTTTGCACAAACATCCATTATCAGGAGCATTTGCGCTTGGTGTCAACTATTCATTACAAATTTGCTCAAGGTAGCTTAACGCCAGATCTAGCGGACGATTGCCGACGCTCATCGCCCCAAAAATGTTTTTAGTTTATTCACCACCCGTTGTTTCAGGGAGGGATTGGCAAACTGGCGCTGGATTTTTGCCAAAGTAGTACGGGTATTCGCCTCTAGAGGCGGCAGATCGAATGCTTTCAGGGCATCCTGGTATTCGGTAATGGTTTTGCTGCCTAGCACGATCGTATGAGTAGTATCAAAGTCTAGCAGGTAGCGGAGGGCAAAGGCACTCATCGGCACACCGGGTGGGACAAATTGCTCATAGATCCGGTAGCGTTCGGTCTTCACAGCATTTAGCCAATGACTGCGAATATCCTGCTCGGACAGTTGAGGGCGTTGATGAAAATACTTACCAGACAGTAGACCACTAGCAAAAGCCCCTCGGACGATCGCCCCTAAGCGATGGTCTTTCACCTGCTTCAGGATACTCTCTGGTTCGACGAGTAGCGATCGAGCAAACATCACGACCTCAACTGCATCTTGCTGGACAAGTTGGGTTAGCGTTTCGGGATGATCGGTCGAAATGCCATACGCCCGGATCTTTCCCTCCTGCTTCAGACTGTCTAAAACTGTTTTGCTTTCAGCAATCAGGTTGGGATCAGGGGCATGGTGATAGAGGTAAACGTCAATATAGTCCGTTTGTAATCGTTTGAGGCTACCCTCCAAACTGGTGCGGATTGTATCGGGACGGCAATCAGTAATGCGCTCTCCCTGAGAACCCTGGCGATAACCAAATTTGGTACTGATCACCCAGCGATCGCGCCGACCTTGTAACGCTGCTCCTATACGGTGTTCCCCTTCACCGGCGCCATACAGTTCCGCCGAGTCGATATAGTTGATGCCGAACTCTTCACAAGCATGAATTAATCGGATAGCTTGCTCTCGTCCCACTTCAGCATAGCCATCCGCCTGACCATCCAGGCTGAGAGGACCGCTCAGTTGCCAGGTGCCAACTCCGATCACGGAAACCTTCAGACCGGTACGCCCCAAGGTACGGTATTCCATCCGCTTCAACTCCTGATTGTGTTGTCCTGTACAGCACAGTAATCTGTTTCCGCAGTTTTGGGAATTAGCAATTCTTCAAAACTGGGTGAGATGTGGCTATTTGGATCAACTACTCCGGCTCCCGACTAGTAATGCCCGTTTGGCACGTTTCATCCAACCAGGAATCATTTGTCTAGGCGACCAGTTGGCTCCTAAATACTTGAGTTGATTCAGAGGATTGGTTTTACCCGGATAAGTTTCAACAAACTCTGGACAGGATTGACCATGACGTGCCACTACAAAATAAGGGGGTTCTATATAAGGATCGTAATGCTCCAGTGCCATATACTCGGTTACATAAGCCCAGCGGGTAGTTTGGGTGGTATTCGGAGTGGTGCAATGGAGCGTAAACGAGGAGAAGATCACCACATCTCCAGGCTGTGCTTCGATTAGAATTGGGCTTTCCGGGACTCCCTCATAAACCGCTTCATGCCCAACTCGGTGATGGGGCAAAATATCTTTGTGGCTACCTGGTTGCAGCCAAAGTCCACCATTGTCCGCCGTCATTTCCGTTAAAGCAATCCAAAGCTGATAATGCGGATCTTTTAGCCGGCTATAGCTGTTGTCTTGGTGCCAGGGAAATAGATCTGCTCCAGGAGCTTTAGCCACGGCTTGATCCCAGCGCACCCAAATATCAGGACCAATTAGGTCTTGCAACAGGTCAATAATTTTTTGTTGGGAGATAAACCTTTGCAGGGCGGGACTGTGAAAAAAGATACTGCTATGAAAGGTCATGGCTCCCCTAGTCAGGGCATCTTTTTCATAACGGAGAGTTGCAGCTTTAATATCCTCTAAGAGCCGATTCACTTCGGCTTCTGAAAAAACTCCTTTACAGACACAAAAACCAGTTTGATCAAACTCTTCCCGCAAGTTTCTCCCAACCATGATTATCTCCCGATAAAGATGCATCCTAAGGTTTGCTCTTGAGATCTGCGATGACGCAGTAACCAAATGGTTCTGTCAGCTAATTGATTTACGGTTTATAGAGCGGATTTTGTGACAGTTAGGCGATGGCAAACTCTATTTCAGATGGTTTTACGTCATTGCCATAACGGCTACAACTGTCTCAGGACGGATAGTTAGGTAATGAGGTAATGCTGCATCACGATCGGTTGCTCTCCCTCTAGGGAACTAACGAGCCAGAAATTTTTGGGTTGTACAAGGACAGATCGAGAAATCCTTATTTATGATGGAGAGAAGTCATTTTAATCCAATAAAACTGATGCCAAGTTGCCCCCAGGCTGTTAATGAGTGATGGCAATTGTTTATTGAGGCAATTTCTATTACTGGGCATTGATCTAAATCATGCCAGTTGGTGCTGTTAACGCAAAGGCAAACTTCGCTTGGTAGCTCTGGTCCAATTTGTTCATTCATTGCTCGATTAGCAATCAACCATTTAGCCATTCTTAAATGGATCCCTGATCCGGCGATCGCAGCCCTAACAAACATGGGTTGTAGAAGGCTTTCTCCTACGGGAAATTTTGACAACTGAGCCAATCTGCCAATGGCAGTGGTTCCAGAATACAGTCCTGCTAAGCAGGATGACTGTTCCGTATAGATATGAGCAAATGGTTGATGACTGCTATCCCCGTGAACCCTTTATTTTGATTGCAAGAGGTTGTTGTGGCTCTTTATGCTGAATTACATCGCCATTTAGGTGGCTCTGTTGTCCCTCGGGTGTTGTGGCGCTACTTGCAACGCAATGATTCTGAGCTAATTCAACGGTTTCCCGATTATTCCGAATTCGAGGACTTTTATACCCGTCCCCGTAACACTTTGGATGAGTATTTAGAACTCCATACGCTGGTAGAAGGTGTGCAGACGGCAGAAGCCTTGCCGTATTTTATTTATCGGTTGATGCGAGGAGCATATATTTTCGAAAATTTAGCGTATCTAGAATTACGCTATACGCCGTATCTCCGGACTCCAGAGCATTTACCCCAGGCACAGCGAATCGATCGCATGGCAGAAATTGTCGATGTCGTAGGCAAAGCCAGTCGGCTAAATGAATACCCGATCGTCACCAGCCAAATTTTATGTATGCATTCTCGCTTGCCCTATGAGGTCAACCGGGCGATCGTGGATTTAGCTGCCCACCATCGGGAGTATGTTTGTGGGATCGATGTCGCGGGGGGCGACAATCACTATGGTGAGCGGTTAGCTGAATTTGTGGAGTTATATGCCTACGCCCGATCGCTAGGACTGAATACCACCGGGCATCTGTATGAAACCCGAGAAGGTTGCTATGCCGAATTGTTGCCTTACCTGATGCGAATTGGTCATGGCATTCAGATTCCGCTCCGCTATCCTGAGCTACTCAAACAGGTAGCTGACCAACAGCAATGTCTAGAAGTCTGCCCCACCACTTACCTGAAGACTGGCACTTTGGAAGAAATTACCCAACTAAAAACAGTCTTCGATCGCTGCTTTGACGCTGGGGTAGACATTGCGATCTGTACGGACAATGCTGGACTACACAACGTCCGGTTGCCATTTGAGTATGAGAATTTGTTAACTTACGATATCATTGGCTTTAAGGAATTGCAGGCTTGTCAGGATGCCGCATTCCGTCATGCCTTTGCCTGGCCCTATAGTCAGCGTCCGGCTTCGTTGCTCAATGGTCTACTACAACCAACGGCTGTAGAGTCCGATCGCGACCTATTACGGCTCTAAACCAGAACATGCAAGGAGATAGAGCATCAATTACTTCCCGATCTGCTCCATCTCCCTAATCTTCTCGCAAAGGGACTAGGAAAACTGGCTCACATACGATAAAAATTAAATATGAGAGCCATTCAAGAATCTTTATTAATCAAGTGAGAGGTACTCGATATGGACTGGCGGTTACTGATTGTAGTTTTGCCCTTAGCATTGGCATTAGGTTGGGTGGCAAAGAATATTGGACAACAAGCGCTGAAGCAAGGTCAAGACTTTATCTCTAAGTAGTTCTTGCTGACGTACCCATTGATCAAGTGGCGATCGCGGTTGTATAACTGCGATCGCTTTTTATTTCAGCAATATTTCTAGTTCTACACATTAGGTGAGGTAATGATGCGGATAGCTGTGAATATTCGCATCAATTCTGCTGTTTTCCAAGTAATGATCCGGAGCAGCGCTCAGCCCAGCGAATTCAGTTGACAGAGGCGACTTCACAATTCCTTGATAGTTAGTTCTGAGAGAATTTTGGGTTGTCGATGACGTTATTGGATTGCATGGAGGTGAGCATGGTAACGCAGGACTCCGTTTATGTTCTGGGTGTTCCCGATGGAGCGATCGAGGTTTCTGTAGAAGGATTACGGAGCATCTTCAGGCAAATTGAAACCGAACTTTGTCGGAGCGAAGCCTATGAACGGGTGCTGACAGAGTTGGAAACCATGCCCAGTGAGTTAAGCAAACAAGTTCAAGTGATGGTGCGATCGGTGGGACGCGAAGCTATTCGCCTAGTCTTTCGTAAACTGATTCGGCGCAAAGAAGCGATCGAGGTTCAGTCTGAAGAACAGCCAGCCATGAATCTATCTGCGGTCACTCACTTTACGGCAACACCAATTGTGCCACCCCCGCCACCCCCCCAAAATCCCCACCCTGAAAGTTTGCTGATGACTGAATCTACTCATGAACCGTCCCTATCTGCCATCCACTTGGAGGCATCGTTAGCGTTAGAAGCAGCACCCCAAGCTTGCCTTGCCAACTCGCACCCCAACGGTTCTCATTCATCTCGACCAACAGCAACTAAACCTGCCCAGCCAACCAAACGCTTAAGTAAAGCAGAACAAGCCGCGCAAGCACTGTTACAGGCTCGGGAAGCTCGGTTACAGGAGTTGGGTGAGGAAATTCGGCAAATCCGGCAAGCCAAAAGCATGTCGTTGTATCAACTGCATAGCAAAACCTTAATTCCCATCCATCAACTCGAAGCTTTAGAAGCTGGACAGGTCGATCGCTTGCCAGAGGACATTTACATTCGGGGGTTCATTCGACGGTTAGGGGATGCCTTGGGTCTGAATGGAATAGAGCTATCAGAATCGATCCCCCATCTTGATCCCACCAAAGCCGTCATTCCAACTTGGTATAAACCGCGAGTCAAGTCCAAACTACCCTCAACCTATTTATTTTTGGGCTATGCCGCTTTGATGGCAGCCGGATTAGCCTGGGTTTCCCGACAAACCCTACCAACGAACTCGTCTCCAGAAACTGAACCCTTTGTTCCAGAGGTAGAAGCATCTGCCCAACCGAACCTCAGTACCAAGGTCGGAGCTAGGGATCAGCGCGAATTATCAGCTCCTACCCAAGTGGCTCCCCCAGAATCGAAGCCAGCAAAACGACAATGGGCAAGTCAGTAATGTGATTCCTGGATTGATCGGGGTGTACGGCGGTATAGCCCCGATCGGCTCTGTTGCATCAATCATTTAAGTCTCGATCGCGGCTAAAACCGCTTTAGGAGCCAGTTGGTCTTTAAACCAAACGATCGTTGCTGGGGTATTGTCGAGCTTGATACCCGCATTGTCCAAATTCAGACGCTCTGAAATCGCCAGAATCAAATCATTGCGCCCTGCCTGCCGAACTTGAGAAAATTTTTTCTTCAGGTATTCGGGTCGCCAGTAACCGACAATTTCCAATAGTAAAACCCGACCATCAGGATGAACCAACCGAAAATCGGGAATCATTACACTGCCCGGAATTGGGATCAGATCCACTTCTCGTTCCAGTTTCCACTCCGTTTTTGCCTTTGCCCACCGTTCTACAAATCCCGCTTCTAACATGCTGTCGTAGGTTTTTCCGGGCGGGTAATGACTGACTAAGCCATTGTCAGACTCCAGGGTAAAGCGTCCCGATCGCACCGTACCTGAGTAACTATCTTTGAGTTGTAGGGTGGCAGCTAGACTCCATTTCGTCACATGGAGTAAAGCTGGCAACATCATGGCTAGTTTCAGCCCATAGTGCGTGTTCGGTTTGAACAGACTGGTTGGTCCATCGATCGTCAGCGTAAACCCATGATCGGCATCGCCTTCGATGTAGGTCATCAGTCCAAACAGCTTGAGATAGCGGAATAACAGTTTGTACTCTCCCGGATCATTGCGGTGAGCATTCAGGATCACCTGGCTAGCACGGTAAAATACCCCTTGCACCTGAGATAAGTTGTAACGGTGGAGTAAGGCTTCTGGGCTGGGGGCGTCAAACTCGATCAGAATCTGGTTATCCGCTAAGTCAGCATAGAGTCCAGCTTGAATCTGAGTCGGTAACACTTCACGCCCCAGTTCTTCGGTTAGGCGATCAGCTAAGGTCTGTAGAGTGGTTTGGGTCGCTTGGGGGTGAGGAGCCGTCTGAGCCGATAGCGCAAATACCCGTTGTCGCAGCATCGGTGGATCCAGAGGACTCACCGTTTCAAACGTGCTGAAAGCATCGCTACTGAGGAGATGCGCCAGTCCTCGCTTGATCCGATAATCGGTGCTTTCACCTTCCAGCTCTTGCAGCTGGCGGTTTAGTTCTCCCCGAGTTCCGCCTTTGGCGGCTTGAAATAAGGTAATTAATTCTGTGGCAATCGCTAAATTGTCCGAGTTTAGGGGTAACCGTTTGGGAATGACGGTTTCACCACTATAGCGATGCATGAGGAGGTCACTGGGTAACATGAAGCCGTAAACAATGACCAGTGAACAGTACGATCAGCCGCAGGCTGGCATTATAGGAGACTTTGGAGAAATATCACGCTCGATTGTCTTGCCAGCTATCGGGCTAATTCATTGGCTTTGGTTGCTAGTGCTATGTCTTTAGCGGTGATACCACCAGAGTCATGAGTGGTTAGATCGATCGTGACTCGGTTATACACGTTAAACCACTCTGGGTGATGTCCCATCGCTTCCGCGACTAACGCCACACTAGACATAAACCCAAAGGCTTCAACAAAGGAGCCAAATTGAAATTGTCGGTGCAGCTTACCCTCCTTGACACTCCAACCGGGGAGCTGGCTTAAGGCCGTATTGACTTGATCAGGGGATAGGGTGGGGGCACTCACGGGTAGGGTTTCCTAGAAAGTAGATAAACCGGCGGTTGGAGATGACTCAGGGCAAACCTACTGCTGAACAGATAGATTGCCAATAGCAGCATCCTACCGCCAACAGTCTCAGCAACCAGGCAAAGAACTGACTTTAACTACTAGGCTTAACGTTTTCGATCGCGGTTTCAACTGAGGTTTGCAGAGAAAGAAACTGCTCTAAGCGAACCAGCTTAACCGTTTGGGTGACACGAGGATTCGTGACAATTTGTAGGGTGCCCTCAAAGGACTGAGCTTTTTTGACCAATTGTACTAATGCGCCCAAGCCAGAACTGTCCACAAAGTCGATTTTGGACAGATCCAGAATGATATGCTTGGGACCCTCTTCAACACACTTAGTCAATACCTTCCGAAAGGTAGGCTCTGAGAAGGCATCCAATAGACCTGTGAGGCGAAATAACTGGTAGTTATCCCTAACTTCTCGCGTGCCTCTTAAGCTGACAGTCAGGGTTAGTGGCTCAGGAATAGAACCCTCCTAGATTCGTAGTCCTCAATTCGACGCTTCAGTATACACCCTCATGGGTGCATTTTTCACATTAAACCAACGCTAATGGGTTAACGTTGAAGCTCCAATATCATAACGAATAGTGGGAAAATGTGGAAACTTTGAAGCTATGCCTTAGTTTGTCGATGTTGGTGCATCGCTTGGATAAATTGCTCAAACAAGTAGTCCGCATCATGGGGACCAGGGCTAGCTTCGGGGTGATACTGGACAGAGAACAATGGCAGCGATTTATGCCGCAAGCCAGCCACAGTACGATCGTTTAGGTTCAAGTGCGTAATTTCGACATCAACATTGGCTAAGGATTCAGCGGTAATAGCAAATCCGTGATTCTGGCTGGTGATTTCTACTTGTTGACTCAGACCACAGGGTTGATTGAGCCCCCGATGACCAAATTTCAGCTTGAACGTTTCTCCCCCTAAAGACAACCCGAGAATCTGATGCCCCATACAAATCCCAAACATCGGTTTTTGGGCTTCTAGTAAAGCTTTAGTTGTGGTAATCCCTTCTTTGACCGTTGCTGGATCACCCGGACCATTTGACAGAAAGATGCCATCTGGGTTGTATTGCAAAATTTCATCAGCAGGGGTGTTGGCAGGGACGACAATCACGCGGCAACCATAGCTGGCAAGTCGGCGTAAGATATTCCGTTTAATGCCGAAGTCGATCGCTACTACCGTGAATGGCTCACCATCTGCCGTAGTCACTGCTGAACCATATTGCCAGTCAGGGTCAGTTGTATCTGACCATTCATACACCGTTGAAGTAGTCACTTCCCGGACTAAATTTAGCCCTGCCATGCTGGGAGCTTGCTGAACGTGCAGGAGCAATTCCATTGGATCTAGAATCTCAGTGGAAATGGCGCCATTCATGGCTCCAACCGATCGCAGTTTCCGGGTTAAAGCGCGGGTATCAATCCCATAAATGGCAAGAATATTATGCTGTTTTAAGTAGTCGGGAAGGGATTGGGTTGAGCGCCAATTACTGGGCTTTGGACAAATATTGCGGGCGATCGTGCCTTTAATTTGGGGCTGGCTCGATTCTTCATCGTCCGAATTAACCCCCGTATTACCCAATTCTGGATAAGTAAATGTGACGATTTGCCCCCGATAGCTCGGATCGGTCAACACCTCCTGATAACCTGTCATCCCGGTATTGAACACCACTTCGCCGAGCGCAGTTCCCGTCGCCCCAAACGACCAGCCCTGATAGGAACTACCATCCGCTAAAACTAAAAGAGCTGGTTGAGCATTAGAGAGAGCCATAACCACCTTTGTCAAGACACAAACCCATCGATTATGACATGCAGGATTACTCGCAAAGCGTCAGATGTAAACCTTTTGCAAGAGTTGATGAAATTTTGCTCACATTCAGTTAGTGACCCACCGAAGTGCGGAATCCTAATAAAACAACCTGAATTCATGCTTAACTGATCTGCGCTCATCAGTTCCCCGCCATTGCCCTATGTTTAAGCCTCCTCACTCCGGTGTTGCTCTACTGTTTTTGTCCGGTATGCTGCTCAGCGGGACGATCGCTTGCAGCCAGTCCAATTCTTCATCTACCTCAACAACCGCAGTTCAGCCAGTTGTGGCTAGTTCTCCCGCGTCTGCGGTTGCCAGTCCATCTCCGATTGCGGCTGTCCCGAGCACCACAGCACCTGCCCACGACCCTTATCGGATGGCACTGGATAAAGCGGAAAGTGCCGTGAATATTAGTCAAGCCGCTCAGTCTAAAGACGACTGGACTCTAGTAGTCGATCGCTGGCAAAAAGCCGTTGATTTGATCCAAACTGTGCCAGCCTCTAGTCCCTACCGCGCGATGGCAAAGACGAAATTAGCTGAGTATCAACGGAACCTAAAGTATGCCAAACAGCGCGTGGCAAAAGCAGGTTCAGGAGCGATCGCTTTCAATCCCGGTTTACCCAACATGGAAGTCCGCAGCGTTCCTTCTGCGGGGGCAGGACGCGCCTTTCAAGTTCCGATTAAACGGCGGGCAGGGGGAACTCCAGTGATTGATGTTACCTTTAATGGTTCCAAAACCTACGAAATGATTGTAGATACTGGAGCCAGCGCCACAGTGATTACTGACACGATGGCATCAGAGCTAGGCGTGAAAGTGATTGGTTCGGCTAAGTTCAGTACGGCAAATGGGGTAGCCGAAGTCCCCTTGGGGTATGTCGATTCGATTAATGTTGGCGGAGCCACCATCAAAGACGTCGTTGTGTCAATCAACTCTACTCTAGGTGATGTCGGACTACTGGGACACGACTTCTTCGGGGATTTTGATGTCACCGTCAGAGAAGAAGTCGTGGAGTTTAGAAAGCGCTAACCCAAAAACTTGACTAACTGTTCGAGTTTGTCCCAAGCAGCTCCACTCTTGAGGATAGCCTGAGCTTGAGCCAAGCCAGTCTGATACGCGTCGTCTGACGCGGCGATCGCTTCACCCACTTGAAGAGCCAACGCCGCATTCAATGCCACAACATCCCGTTGAGCCGGAGTCCCTCCTCCCTGTAAAACCGCTTTGAGAATCTCAGCATTTTGCTGCACATCACCGCCGGCGATTTCACTGAGTGGGGCTAAGGTAATTCCTAAATCGGCTGGGTTAAGGCTGGTGACATGCACCCGTTGGTCTGCCAACACCGCTAGATCAGTGAGATCACCCAAGCCTGCTTCATCCAATCGTTCTCGTCCATGCACCACGATCGCTCGCCGAGTCCCTAACAGATGCAATGCCTGAGCCACCGTTTCAATCAGTTGGCGATCAAACACCCCGATAACTTGTCCGGTCGGACGTAGAGGATTCACTAACGGTCCAATCAGGTTAAACACAGTGCGTACCTTCAATATGCGGCGCAGCGGAGCCACGCTCTTCATGGCGGGATGCCAACCGGGGGCAAACAAAAAGGTAATGCCCACTTCCTCTACGGCTGCCTGAATTTTTTCTGGTGCCGCATCCAGTTTGATCCCCAATGCTTCCAGCACATCAGCGGAACCCACTCGACTAGATGCCGATCGATTGCCATGTTTTGCCACTCGGACGCCGGCCGCTGCCGCCACAAACGCTACAGCCGTCGAAATATTAAAGGTGCCTGCTCCATCCCCCCCCGTTCCACAGGTATCGATTAGAGGTTGAGTCGCCAGTCCATCCATCGTTTCAGAAGCCACTGCTTGAGATTGGAGAACTTGCGCCATCCCTGCCAGTTCTGAGGCCGAAACCCCCTTCGCCTGGATCGCCGCTAGAATCGCTCCAGAAAGGACGGGAGAAATACTTTCTGCTAACCAACCCTGCATCAAGTCAGCGGCTTGTTCAGAGGTCAGCGACTGGCGATCGAGCAACTGCTGCAACAAGCTAGACCAAATTGGCGAATCATCAGGCTTGGGAGTAGTGATAGCGGGATGAGGATTGGTGAGACTTTGCACAGGATCACCTACGGTTGATAACGAGCTCATGGCTGGATAACTAATAGCTAACAGCGTACTATACTGCACTTCTAAATCACTTCAAAACGCTGATTTCTCCATAGTTGCTCCCCATGCATCCTTCCCCTTGGCTAGCATTAATGATTGGCAACTCTCGCTTACATTGGGCACAGTTCGCCGATCGCACTCTCCTCCAAACCTGGGATACGCCTCACCTAACCACGATCTCCGATCTCCACCCTCCGATCACCCATGCCACTCCCCCACCTGTCCCGTTTTCTTCTCTACCTAGTCCCTCAGACCTCTGGATTGCCTCTGTTGTCCCTCAGCAAACCCAACTCTGGCAGAACTATCCGGAGGTTCGACTGATCACGCTAGATCACCTCCCTCTGTTAGGGATGTATCCCACCTTCGGCATCGATCGCGCACTCGCCGCTTGGGGTGCGATCGTCACCTTTGGTAGCCCAGTGCTGGTCATTGACGCGGGTACAGCCTTAACCTTAACCGGCACAGATGCCCAGCACCGACTGATCGGTGGAGCAATTCTGCCAGGACTGCGGTTACAATTTCAGAGTCTGGAGCAATCAACGGCAGCTTTACCATTAGTCGATTGGCAAGAACCTGTGGGTTTACCCTCTCGATGGGCAATGAACACTCCAGACGCCATCGCCAGTGGCATTTTACATACTGTATTGGCAGGCTTACGGGATTTTGTTAATATGTGGTGGGAAAAATTTCCGGCTAGTGCTGTGGTTATGACTGGAGGAGATAGCGAGCTACTCCACCACTGCCTCATCACCCAAACCCCAGATTGGGCAGCGCACTTAACCGTTGAGCCGAATTTAATTTTTTGGGGAATGCGAGCAGTGCGACTAGGCTAAGGTGGTCAAGCCATCAAAATAATCCTGTAACTGCTGATCGTGGTCATGGGACAGTGTTCCGATCGGCAACATACTTGGGGAAAATGCCTGAACGTCCGTCACTTCCATCTCGTCTTTAACCCGCATAATCCCTTGAGCTTCCACTTCTACCACCACACAGATAGAGTGAATCCGGCGATCGCGTTCTGGAGAGGAATAGATGCCCACTAAACGACGAATTTTAGAGACTTCTAAGCCAGTTTCTTCCTCCAACTCTCGCTGAATCGTGGTAGCAATATCTTCTCCCCAATTCACCATCCCACCTGGCAACCCCCACTTACCATTATCCCGTCGTTGAATCAGGACAATCCGACCATCGGGCAAGATCGGAATAATACTGGTTCCCGTCACCGGATGGCGAAACAGGATACCCAAGACAGTTTGTGCAAAATGCCACAACCGACGCATAGGCTAGAGGTCTACCACAAAAACCAAACAACATGGTACTAATACAAAGCTCAGTTGCATGATCTCTTCTTGAAGTGTCATTTAAATGAGGTAATGCAACTAAGTATCCATCATGCAACTGTTGATGCCATCTCAACAAGGTAGATACACGGTGATATGAGCCACCGATCGCTCAATTCAAGCAAGTTCCGCCAACACCTCTTCCGCATGGGATTCGGGTTTCACCTTTTTGTATACTTTTTCGATCCTACCATCTGAATCAATGATGAAGGTGGTCCGAGTAATGCCCATGTATTCCTTACCCATAAACTTTTTCAAGCCATAGCACCCATAAGTTGTTGCCACCTGCCCTTCAGCATCAGACAACAGCGGAAATGGTAACTGAAACTTGTTAGTAAACTTCTCATGGGATTTGGCATCATCCGTACTAATTCCCAAAATTACAATGCCTTGAGCTTGAAACTGGGCATAGGCATCTCGAAACCCACAGGCTTCTTTAGTACAACCAGGGGTGTTGTCACGAGGGTAGAAGTAAAGTATGACTCGCTGTCCCTTCAAGTCGGATAAGCGCACCAGATTGCCTTTACCATCCGGCAAACTAAAATCCGGCGCTGGATCACCAGGATTAAGCACCATACGGTTAAATCACCCCTTTAGAACTAGGAATGGTATGGGCACGACGGGGGTCAACCTCAGTTGCCATCCGGAGCGATCGCGCAAAGGCTTTAAACGTGGCTTCAATAATATGGTGGGAGTTAATGCCATCCAGTTGCCGAATATGTAAGGTCATCTGGGAATGGTTCACGAGTGCCACAAAAAATTCGCGGACCAATTGGGTATCGTATGTACCAACTCGCTGGGTTGGGATGTCTAAGCCATAACTCAAATGGGGACGACCAGAAAAGTCCAATGCGACCTGAATCAAAGCTTCATCTAGTGGAGCCAAAAAATGACCAAAGCGGACAATTCCTTTGCGATCGCCCAACGCCTGACCAAGTGCCATGCCTAACGTAATTCCCACATCTTCATTGGTATGGTGGTCATCAATTTCTATGTCACCGGTTGCCTGGATATCTAAGTCGATCAAGCCGTGAGAAGCAATTTGGTGCAGCATGTGATCCAAGAATGGAATGCCAGTGTTAGCAATACACTGCCCGCTACCATCTAGATCGATCGTGACTTGCACATCCGTTTCACCTGTTTTGCGACTGACAGAGGCGGTGCGGTGCGGTGCATTCAGGGTTGAGGTTAAATTCAAAGGTCGATCGCTGGTTTGCATCAAGTCAGATTCCGAAAGCTCATCCCTCTATTATTAGCGCAATTCGGGTATCCATAAACCTTGGCTAGTAGTGATATTACGGATTTATGTTAGGGAACTTTAAGAGAGAAATTTAAAGAAACTATCTCTTGACCTCTAAGCCGAATTAGGAGCAACCACTTGGATAAAGAGTCTATGACAGTTAAAGTCGGATCGATCGCAGATAGATATTGGCATTTAAGATTTCAAGTTACCTTTGTACCTGATAACGACTGTTTTTTAGAAATACTTGCTTTTGATCCAAGCGATATGAGAAAAGCTGGTGTTCTGGCAAGGTTAACTGAGCATCATTACCAAAGTTTCAAGGAGTTGATTCAGAAAACGGATCAAACTCTTATCCAATTACGGGAGAACAGGCAACAGAATCAACAGAAATTAATGGAACAGTTACGATCGCTGTCTGTAGAGCAATTGTCGTCACTAGGAATTAATCCTGAATGGCTAAATTAATTTCTGGCTCTTTTCACGCTGCTGATTAAAGTGCTGTGTAGTCTGGTTGATTCTCGAATTTCGTCGGTGTGCCATCGATCGAATCAATCAATTCCTGAATATATGCTTCACCTTTAGCAATTCCGGCTTTTTGCACGATCGCCAAAGCTTGTTTATAAGCTTCAGTTGCTTTCGTTTTATCCCCTAAATATTCGTGGTGTTGTCCCGCTTCTACCAAGAACAACGCAGCCACTTCGGGATTATGATGAAAGCGTTCGGTAGCAGCTTGTTGCAAAATCTCGATCGATTTTGGGTAATCACCTAACTGCCAATAGGCATCACTTAAGTAGTGGGTTGCCTTAATTTCTAAATCCTGATCCTTTGCCGTTTTTGCTAATGCGATCGCTTGTTGGTAAAACTCAACTGCCTTTGCGGGTTGCTGCTGATTGTAGTATGCCGCTCCGATCGCAACTAACGTTGTAGTCTCAAGTTTCAAGTCTTTTTGCTTACGGGCAATGGTCAATAATTGTGGGTAAAGTTCTAACGCTTTGGCATAATCTTGCTGAGCGAAATAAGCATCTGCTAAAGCATCGAGGGCTCGCGCCTGCCAATCTCGATCGTTAATCTTTTGGGCTAGCGTAACTGCTGTTTCTAACGTCTCTACAGCCCGACTTCGATTTTCTAAATCGCTATAAGTTTGACCCAGAACAATTAATCCCTTCACTTCTAGTTCTGGCTTGGCAATGGAGTGGGCAATCGTGACAATTTTTTGGTAAGACTCGATCGCTTTGGGAAAACTTTGTAAAGCTCCATAGACATCACCCAAATTACCCAATGCTTCAATTTCCCCTTCCCGATCGCCAATCTCTTGATAGATCAAGATCGCTAATTGCAGCGTTTGTAGCGCCCCCCCATAATTTTGCTCGTCTGATTGCTTGATTGCCTGCTGCACTAACCGATCGGCTTCAGCTTTGCGGTCCGACTTCGCTTGTACCCACGGAATTGCCTCGGCAGTAGCAGCTGTGGCTTTCAGTTGTGATCCGCCTATTGCTTGAGCTGGGGCAGCCAACGGGACGATCGATAGCAGACTAAACAGAGCCATGCTGCTAACCAATGAGCGCTGAAGCAAAGACATCGGGTGAGCACTCCTTGAAAAGGGGAATTGCCAACCAGATACAGCGCTAATCACAGCGATTCCCGAATCAACCGTCCCCGATTAACGATAAATTCGTGAGTAACCGCTCGAAAGGAACTGATTTTGATGATCATGCATGTGTTTTTAGCTGGAGCAAGCCGGGGTGTGGGACGGGAAATTGCCCATTGTCTAGCAGCACACCAGATTCAGGTAACCGCACTATTGCGATCGACGGCTGCCCAAGCTGAGTTAGAAGCGATGGGAATACGGGTAGTTTTAGGCGATGCGCTCGATCCTAGTGCCGTAGAACAGGCAATGCAGGGAGAACCAATTCAAGCGGTAATCAGCACGATCGGTGGGTTACCCCAGGATGGCGAGCGGTCTGACTTCAAAGGCAACAAGCATTTAATTGATGCCGCCGTTAAAGTAGGAGTGTCAAAGTTTATTCTGGTGTCCTCGATCGGCAGTGGAGACAGTGTTGTAGCATTACCACCCCCAGCCCTACAAACTCTAGCGGCTGTGCTGAAAGAAAAGGAACAGGCAGAACAACATCTAATTGCCAGTGGGCTGACGTATACGATCGTTCGACCAGGTGGACTGAAATCCGAACCGGCGACAGGCAATGGCGTGTTAACCGAAGACTACCGGGTGGCTGGAACGATTCATCGCGCCGATGTGGCGGATTTAGTCTGTCGGTGTCTGCTGTCTGATCGGGCTAACGGGAAAGTCCTATCTGCCGTCGATCGCAATATGTTCTACGGACAGCCGGAATTTGCAGAGTTTAAAGTGACTGAAACGGCTTAACCCATTGTTGCGCAAGTGCCCAATCCAGCACTATCCGGACGATCGCAAACAGCAGCATACTTTCTCCCACCATCAGCACTAGCGGCAACCAGGCAGTTTGGGGATAGGCAACATCTACTTGTGCCAGTCCCCGCACTAAGCCAAACGCCAATACCGCCCCAGATCTTAGATGGATATTTTTATCCTGTCGGATAATATAGCGATAGGTTACGCCAAACAGAAACCCTGATAGCTTGGCGATCGCTCCACTGATCACCAGACTGGTTACATCCTGGGCAGTTGGCAACCCTGTCACAGGAAGTTGGTGGTCTAGTCCATAGGTGTTCAGCAGGACAAACATCCCAAACGCCATTGCCGCGGCTACAGCTCCCAAAATACCGACTTTCAGGGACTCGATCCGTTCCGTTAGATCAATCCTGACAGCGTTTCTGGTTAAATTCATATCCTCTGGTCGTTGCATCGTCGTGCAGTATCGTCAGTGCTTTGTTGTTATGCCGTTCGCGATCGATAGTCTAATCTGTAATCGGTGCATTTCATCGGTTTTCGCTCCATTGCGGCAGCAGCGATTCACCGTCACCACTTTGGATTATGATCAACGATGAAGTCATTCTGTAACGGCTATTTCACAAACTGTCATGGATATTCTCACCTTGGGTTGGGTTTCGCTGCTAGTTGTATTTACCTTCTCTATTTCATTGGTAGTCTGGGCACGCAACGGCTTCTAAACTTAGGGTTTCGTCAAAGGAATTTGACAGACCGCTAGTTTTCGCCAATTTAGATATTGCTGGACTTTGGACGATAGACAAATCATGCCCATCTCATCAATGGTCTATCGTCTGGAGCCTATTTTGCAGTTTTAAGGTTCAAACGGTACTGTGGAAAGTTCGTCGGTTTTTAGTGTTTTGGTCATTGCTGCTTTTGGCATGTTGGTGCTGGTCACCGGCGGGATTGGCTACCTGACACTGGCTGAGTGGCGCGATCGGCGTCGTCAAGATCAAGAAAAGCGGGAAAAGCGGGAAAACCGGGGTCAGCCACCCAAAACCAACAAGAAGCGGCGATAGTGCCATTTCTCTGCTCAAGAAAATAGCCGCTTTGAAGTTAGTTTAAAGATTTACCAAAGTTTTGTCAGGAAGCTGACTTGCGCGGTTCTTAGATAGGAAATAATACCCAGGCTTTGATACGATCGCTCTTGATATAGCCATCCCACACCCTAACAGTAACCATGAGTCAACACCCAGACAGAATCGCTCCCCACGGTGGGCAGCTCATTAATCGTTTAGCGTCTAGCGCCCAACGGCAAGAATTTTTGGACAAGGCAGCTTATCTGCCTGTTGTACAGATCGATCAACGAGCGGTCTCTGATTTGGAATTGATCGCGATCGGTGGCTTTAGTCCATTGATCGGATTTATGGGGCAGGCAGACTATATCCGGGTTGTGAATGAAATGCACCTGGCCAATGGGTTGCCCTGGTCAATTCCGATTACCTTGTCTGTCACCGAAGAGGTCGCCGCTCCGTTAAAAGAAGGCACTCTGATCCGGCTTGATGATCCGGAAGGACGGTTTGTTGGCGTCTTAGAGCTAACCGAGAAATATCACTACGACAAACGCCATGAAGCGCTGTCAGTCTACCGCACCAATGAAGACAAGCATCCTGGTGTGGCGGTGGTGTACAAGCAAGGGGACGTAAACCTGGCAGGTCCAATTTGGTTAATGGAACGGCACCCTCATCCCCTGTTCCCCACCTATCAGATTGATCCAGCAGAATCTCGGGCGCTATTCCGGGATAAAGGTTGGAAAACGATCGTCGGCTTCCAAACCCGCAACCCGATCCACCGGGCACACGAATACATTATTAAGTGTGCACTGGAAGTAGTTGATGGCTTGTTTTTACATCCGCTTGTGGGCGCCACCAAAGAGGACGATGTCCCTGCTGATGTCCGGATGCGCTGTTACGAAATTATGTTGGATCACTACTTCCCTAGAGAACGGGTGATTCTGGCCATTAATCCGGCAGCGATGCGGTATGCCGGTCCTCGCGAAGCCATTTTTCACGCCCTGATTCGCAAAAACTATGGTTGCACTCACTTCATCGTGGGTCGGGATCATGCCGGAGTGGGCGATTACTACGGCACCTATGATGCCCAGCATATTTTTGACGAATTCAATCCCGAAGAACTGGGCATTACGCCGATGAAGTTCGAGCACGCCTTCTACTGCACTCGAACCCAGCAAATGGCAACTACCAAAACTAGCCCCAGTACGCGTGAAGAACGGATTCACCTGTCCGGCACCAAGGTCCGCGAAATGTTGCGTCGGGGCGAACTGCCACCGCCAGAATTCTCCCGTCCTGAGGTTGCCGCAGAGTTGGCACGAGCCATGCGGGCAGCTTACGAAGATCTGTTCCAAGATTACGCAATCTAATCGTGCTGGAATCAGTCATGGAAGCAGAAATTTTCCATGACTGATCGCCGATTCTCAGCAAAATTTCGATCGCAACGCCAAACCCCTATCCCCTATACCTGCTAGGCTGATAGCTGAGGCTGATAGCAGACGGCTTACCCATGAGGCGACGGGCGTTTTTACAGCGGACTGGATTAGCACTGGCAACCTGGAGTGCGAGTGGCTCTCTTCTATGGCAATACAGCGATCGCTACCAACAGGCATTAGCGGCTCCAGTTGGGCGCAAACTGGCGTTACTGGTTGGCATCAATCAATATGCTGGCAGTGATCATTTAACCGGCTGTGTGACCGATACTGAGTTGCAGCAAGAATTGCTGGTGGCACGGTTTGGTTTCCAGCCAGCAGATATTTTGCTGCTAACCGATCAGAAAGCGACTCGACAGGCGATCGTCGCGGCATTTACCGAGCATTTAATCCAACAAGCTCAACCGAATGATGTCGTCGTGTTTCACTTTAGCGGCTATGGCAGTACGTTATCCCTGGGTGATGCCACTAAGACGCTACAGAATAGCCTGGTCGTTGCCGATGATCTGGTAGTAGGGGGAGAGGTTCCGTTAGTCAATGACTTGTTGGAAGAAACGGTCTGGTTACTTCTACGATCGTTACCCACTGATAAAGTTGTGGCAGTTTTAGATACTGGCTACACTTATCCGGGCACGTCGTTACAAGGTAATCTTCGGGTTCGGACACGACAAAATCCGTCTACGGCACAACCCACCGCGGAAGAATTAGCCCTCCAGGAACAGCTACGAAATCAATTAATCGCCACCCGCCGGACGATCGCCACCCGTCCCGAGCTAGCAACCCAGCCTCCTGGGGTCATTCTGGCAGCAACCGGAGCTGGACAAGTTGCCTTGGAAGCCAAATGGCAAGGATTTAGTGCTGGACTATTTACCCACACTCTGACCCAAACATTGTGGCAAGCAACTCCCGCTACAACGTTGCAAACCACGTTTCGGCAGACCTCCGAGCAGATCTGTCGTCGAGTTAGCCAGCAACAGCCCGAACTGAAAGGTCAAAAAAGCCAGGATTCCTCCTTATTACCCTACCAAACCAGCCTTCTAGCGACACCAGCAGCTGATGGCGTTATAGAAGCTGTCGAAGAAGGGGGGAAGGTCGCTCGCCTGTGGTTAGGCGGATTACCAGCGGCGGTTTTGGAACAATATGGCATTAATTCGTTATTGCAACTAGTGACGGAACCAGGAGATCAACCGCCCACCCCAGTTTTGCTACAAATCACTAGCCGCGAAGGATTAACCGCTAAAGCCCGAATTTGCTGCTCTGGGAACGAGCTAGAAGCAGAAAGTTCATCGCGGCTACAACCTGGACAATGGGTACGAGAACAAGTCCGAGTGTTACCTCGTAATGTTGGCTTAACCGTCGCGATCGACAATACCTTAGAACGAATTGAGCGCGTCGATGCCATTAGTGCCTTATCCGCCATTCCCCGTGTATCATCTGCTATCGCTGGAGAACAGCCCGCTGACTATCTATTTAGTAAGCTGCAAAATCAGGAGCTGACCCAGGTAGCCGCTATCCCCTCAGCCGCGATCGCCAGTACGAATACTCCGACCAGCATCAATGCCAATGGGTATGGCTTGTTCTCCTCCGGGCGAGACACAATCTCAAGTACAGCCGGGGAACGTGGAGAAGCGGTTAAAGTTGCCATTAAACGCTTGATTCCCACCCTCCAAACTTTATTAGCGGCGAAGCTATTAAATTTAACGGAGAATCAAGCCACTTCGCAGTTAGGAGTGCGGGTAACATTGGAAACCCTTTCTCCTGACTCCCATTTCTTGTGGCAACAGGAAACCTCTCGTGCTCCTAATATTTCATCTAGCAGCAAAGAAAGGCTGTTAGGGCGTGTTTCATCCACAAATGCAGGACACACAAAGTTGGCGATCGGTAGCCAGATTCAATATCGGGTAGAAAACTTTAGTACTTCGCCGCTCTATATGCTACTGTTAGGACTCGATAACAGCGGCACATTTTTCTATCTCAATCCCTTTGACACTCAAGTCGTCGATCCAGCAACGGCAGAACACATTGCTCCGGGAACAACCCTAATTTTGCCAGCGACTACTTCCCCAGTTCAATGGATGTTACGGCATCCCGCCGGAGTGAGTGAGAATTATCTGATTTTCAGCCAGGCACCTTTTACCCAAACGTTGGCCACTCTAGCAACAGGCATTCGACTCATCAGTCAGTCTCCAACCCTAAATGCTGTAACTAACCCGTTAGAAGTTGCTCAAGCCGTATTTCAGGATCTGCACCAGGCGAATGGCTCATCAGCCCAACTAACTGTGCCTCCCGACAATGTGGCGTTAGATGTCAATGTTTGGGCAACCCTACGCTTTGCTTATCAAGTGGGGTAGATAATATCTGGGCATCTGGCGTGTCAGCAACGTCCAGTGGCTTCACCTGTCCTTTCCAGGACTCGATCCACTCTAGAATCAACTGATTGACTTCCTCCGGACGTTCATCATGGGGGCAGTGTCCCGCATTGGCTAACTCGACCAATTGCAAATTGGGGTTATAAGCAGCAAACTCTTGTGCCAGGTAAGTAGGAATCATCCGGTCTAGCTGCCCCCAGACTAGCAACAGAGGAATTTGCAACTGCGGTAGCAGCGTTTTGACGGGAGGACCAAATTTTACACTGGTCATCGATTTGAGAATGGCACAAAAGGCCTGAGCTGATCCCCGATCCTGAGCAGGACCAACCAAAATCTCAATCAGTTCATCCGTGACAACATCCCGGCTAGCGTAGGCGATCGCAGCCCAAGGACGCACTACTCCCGGTCGGCGCACAATCCGAAATAGGGGTTTTAATAGCCAAGGGGAGGTGAAAAATCCTTCGATCGTGGCAACAACTGGACGCAACGCTTTGGGAATCATTTCTTCCCGCACCGATGGATCAGGTAAACTCAGCATCACCACACCCTGCACCATTTCGGGATACTTAGCCGCCGCCGCTAAACAAATGAGGGAGCCGATCGAGTTCCCAACTAATACGACAGGTTGCCGAATAAAGGTTCGCCAGAAATCATAAACTTGTTCTACCCAAAATGCTGCATCATAGGGAGCCGCTGCCTTTTCCGAAGCTCCAAAGCCCAACATATCCAGGGCATAAACTGTATGGTGCTGCGCCAGATCGCTAATATTGTGCCGCCAATGCCCGATCGATGCCCCAAAGCCATGCAACAAAATTAACGGCGTAGAACTGCTGGAATTGGGCGATCGCACATAGGTATACCGAGTTTGCCAACCCCGCCATACCCAATCACGCTGACTACCAACCCGCTGCTGCCAGGGAATGCTGTTCGTCACCATTACCTCAAAAATTCAGCCATACTGATCTATCCTTTCTATTCTAGGCTGGCTCACTCTCCCCTATCTTCCTCACCTGGTTTTCCCACCCGTCCTTGCCAAACTTGGAATTTCCGTAAACAATCCGGCAGAAATCGAAAGAGAGTGGGTAGAATGACAGGTACACCTGATATGAACACTTTGGATCTATACTATTTACCTTCTGAAGTTGTTCTTTGACGATTGACGACATGTTCCGCAGTCTTTCTGTATCCCCTATTCTGGTGTGGGTTCAAGCCTTGCTAAGGACTGGCTATTCGTTGTCAACTTTACTCTGTAAACTATTTACTGCCTGTGACTGACAAAAGACCAAACCGCGACTTACCAACCATTAACGAACGTATTCGGTTTCCTAAAATTCGAGTCATCGACGCTGACAATACCCAGTTGGGGATCATGAGTCCGCGTGAAGCCCTCCAGCTAGCTGAGGAAAAAGAATTAGATCTGGTTTTAGTCAGCGATAAGGCAGACCCCCCGGTTTGTCGCATTATCGACTACGGCAAATATAAATTTGAGCAAGAGAAAAAAGCTCGAGAAGCGAAGAAGAAGCAGCATACCGTTGACGTTAAAGAAGTCAAAATGCGCTACAAAATTGAGGAGCATGACTATAACGTGCGCCTGAACCAAGCCAAGCGCTTTTTGAAAGATGGTGATAAAGTCAAAGCCACGATCATGTTTCGCGGTCGCGAAATTCAACATAGCGATATTGCCGAAGATTTGCTTAACCGTTTAGCCGGAGATTTGCAAGAATTGGCAGAAGTGCAGCAAGCGCCCAAAAAAGAAGGGCGGAATATGATGATGCTGCTCGCTCCGAAGAAGTAAGTAGGAGGGAGATGGGTAGATGCTGGGGGTTTCAGTTATCCACATTGCTCGTCTCCCTGAGTGGCTTTCTACTGAAAGAGGCTACAACTCAAACTTTTTGCCACTAGTGTCGGAAGTGTATCTACAATGAAAGCCATTCCGGGCACTCTAGTAAAGTGCTACTGGTTAGCGCGTTCAGGGACATGCTACGACACGGGAAGCAAATGCTGAATGGGACCCAACAACCACAGGCAAATTAACGGCGGATGGGGGCAAAAACTTTTACAGTGGGTTAACCTCCGCCCTGAGGAAAGTGAACGCACCTTTTTCATGTTTGCGTTCTACACAGTGACCTCGATCGGATTAGTGTGGCTAGAAGCAAGCACAGTCGCTTTATTCCTGCGGGAATATCGGGCAGAGGAGGGATTGCCCTGGATTTACATTGCCAGTGCTGGTATTGGGTCAGGGCTAGGCTTTTTATATTCTTGGCTACAACGCTTTCTACCCCTGCGGCGGGTTATTGTCATTATTGCCATATTAATGGCAGTGCCACTCATTCCCTTCTGGTGGGGCTTAAATAATTCTGGTCAGCTTTATTTTTCAACCATGCAACTAGCGGGGATGCAGTTTAATCCCTGGACAGTTAGCCTAGTTGCCGTAACAGTATTTTTGATGCGCCTGTGGTTAGAGGCTATTTATGTCTTGAATGACCTAAATACCTCTATTACAGCCAACCAGTTATTTAATATCCGCGAGATCAAGCGAACTTACCCATTAATCAGTAGTGGCATTTTATTAGCGGATGTGCTTAGCGGCTTCTCGCTGAAACTCCTCATTGATCATGTCGGTTTAAATAATGTCGTGATCCTGGCAGGTCTAATGATGTTGATCGGCGCTGGGATCCTGTTTTATTTGAGCCAGAAGTATCAGCAAGCCTTTCCAGAGTTTTTGTGGAAACGATCGCGGGAGGAGCGCCGCACAGAATTTACCAATCGCACGATCCGGGGACCGTTGCGCTTCTATGTGGTGCTACTGTTTACCTTCTTTATCCTGGCACAGGTCTTATTCCTGCTGATTGATTTTCAGTTTCTCAGCCAACTCCAAGAGCAAAAAACTGAAGATGAAATTGCTATTTTCTTGGGATTCTTCAGCGGTTTTCTGGGGATTTGCGAGTTAGGTATGCAGTGGTTAGCCTCCAGTCGGGTCATTGAACGCGCAGGAGTGTTTGCGTCGTCAGTGCTGCTGCCCGGAGTGATTGCTGTGTTCGGGAGTGCCGCCATGGTCATTGCCGGATTTGGCTGGGTGCAAATCCTATTCTGGACGCTATTGGTGCTGAAGTTTCTGGACGAACTGCTGCACTATACCCTATTTACCAGTGTTGGTCCCGTTCTATTTCAACCCATTCGCGAAGAGATGCGGAGCCGCATTCAGGCAATGGTACGGGGAATCGCCGATCCCCTGTCAACGGGTGCCACAGGTCTAGCCTTACTAGGGGTCGCCTGGATTAGTAATCGCACCCCGATCGGTGCCGCTGCTCTCAACTGGGTCTACGCGGCGATCGTGGTTTTAGCGATCGTCTGGGTGTTTACCATTTACTTTCTACAAGCAAAATATGTAGGGCTGTTGGTGATTAGTGCTGAACGAGGACAGCTAAGCGGTGATGCTGACCTCCGAGAGCTGAAACGGGCTGTGGCTGAAACTCTCGATAAGCCCGAAAGTGAAGCCAACAAAAAATCCTGTATTGAGGTTCTCAGCCAACTGGATTCGAAAAATGTTGGTGAAGTATTAGCCCCTGTGTTGCTAAAGCTGTCCCCAGCCCTTCAGCGCAAAAGTTTGGAAGTGATGATGGCCTATCCCAGTACGGTCTATCTAGCACCAGTGAAAGCCCTGATTGACCAGGCTCCACCCCCCGATGTACTTGCTGTAGCACTGCGGTATGTCTGGATCACCGAGGAAGAACCCGATATTCGCCAACTGAAGCCATATTTGCGTCCAGAAGTGGATCCAGTCGTGCGAGGAACAGCAGCTTCATTGATGATGCGACGGGGGAATCCGACCCAAAAGGCTGAAGCAACAAACACATTGCGGCGCATGTTGACCCATAAGAAAGAGCGGGAACGCGTCATGGGATGTCGGGCGTTGGGCGAAGCCGTCTATCTCCAAGCATTACGGATTTACATTGAACCATTGTTACAGGATGAGTCCCTCCGAGTACGGTGTGCCCTCTTAGAGGCGATCGCCTCAACTCACTTAGAAGAGTTCTATCCTTCCTTATTGCGCGGCTTGCATTATAAATCGACCCGCGAAGCGGCAATGAAAGCACTGGTACGCCTGGAAAATGATGCCGTGCCTATGCTAGTCAAAGTGGCAGAGGATATTCATAAACCTGATTTAGTGCGGCTATATGCCTGGCGAGCGATCGGGCAGATTGGCACGATCCAAGCCGTTGATGCTCTGATTTCTCACTTGATGACCGCTTGGGGATCCGATCGCCGTAGCATCTTAAAAATTTTGTTGGAAATTCCGGACGATCGCGGGATTGAAAGTGTATTGAAACGGTTGGGTCGGAGTGGAATTGAACGCATGATTGACCAGGAGCTAATGTTTATTGGTCAAACCCTGGCGGCATTGCTAGATTTGGCACCGGAGCAAGTTTCGTTGCAAGAAGCGAACTTGCTGAGACGAGCCTTGCGCGATCTTCAAGGAGATGCCAAGGATCGGTTATTCATGCTGATGAAATTTCTGTATCCCATTGGCTCCATTAAAGCGGCTGCCTATAACCTGCAATCAACCTCCCGCACCAACATGGCACAGGGACTAGAGATTCTGGACAATACTCTGGATATTCCTAGCAAGCGGGCATTGTTAAGTATTTTAGATAATAATTCTGACTCGGAAAAACTAAGAAGTCTGGCGGAAATTGTTACCTACGAACCTATGGCTCCGAGCGATCGCTTGCGGCGATTGTTGGATTTACGTCATTTTCTGTCTGATTGGACGTTGGCATGCTGCTTTCAACTGGCTCGACGGGCACACTGGAGCTTAACAGCGGACCAAATCATGGCTTGCCTGCGCCATCCCCGCGGTTTTGTCCGCGAGGCAGTTTTAGCCTATTTATGGATGGCCTCGCCCCGAGCCTTGCAGGAGTTGTTACCGATGCTGAAAAATGATCCCGATCGCCTTGTTGCCGATCAGGTGAAGCAAATGATGCAAAAGTTACAGCAGGGTCAGAAAGGCAATCGCACAGTATTTGGTCAATCCTCGACAATACTGCCTCCGCCTGATGGGCAGCCTCGCAATTTCCCTGGTCTAGAACCAATTTAGTCATCCAGGGAGAAATGAGTATGGTATGTGCGAGGAATCTGGGGATAATAACTCTAGCGAGATGACTCGCCGCTTCGTTGCCATCGGGTGCTTGCCAGGACACTTGCGATAAATCTATGCTCAACAGCTTTCAGCGGCTACTGTTTATTCGGGAGGTACCGGTCTTTAAGGAACTGCGAGATGAGTTTCTGGCAAGACTGGCAGCCGTCATGGATGAGCTATCGTTTCCCGCCAACCATACGATCTTTACCAAAGGGCAGGAAGGACGATCGCTCTATGTCGTGGTTTCTGGCAGAGTCCGAGTTCACATTGCCAATCAAGAAATTGTGCAGCTTGAACAGGGGCATTGTTTCGGGGAAATGGCATTGTTTGATGCTGAACCTCGATCGGCTTCTGTCACTACTCTCATCCCATCAGATTGCCTGGTATTAACTCAACAGCAATTATATGAAGCGATCGAAGAAAATCCGGCGATTGCAGTCAATATCATCCGTGTGCTGTCCCATCGAATTCGCGACTTGAACCAGAAAGTCAATCTGCTGCAACAAACATCTCCCTCTGCCCCCGCTCCACCTTCCCGCATCTATAATTCGGCGAATCTCAGGTAACCAGCAGATCAGTAGGGCAGCAGCAATGATGAATGTAGTGCCAGAGTGCGAACTCGTTCTAGTCGTTGCAAGATCCGGTGAGCCAGAGCGACGCCCGCGATCGGTTTACACAGGTAATCATCGGCTCCAACAGTAAAAGCATGATTTTGGCTATGGGTATCTGTTAACGCACTCAGAAACAAAATCGGGAGTCGCTGCCAATAGGGATCACTTCGGACAATTTGGCATAGTTCAAATCCAGTCAGCTGAGGCATCAGGGCATCCATAACCACTACATCCGGCGTAACAGTTTGTAACACTTGCCAAAATTGCTGAGGTTCAGCTAGAGTCGTGATTTCAAATTTCCAGGGCTTCAGTAGAGTAGATAGCGTGCTTAACCAGGCTGGATCATCATCGACCAGAATTACTTTTGCCGATCGCGGAGCCCGATGCAGAAATTGTTTAACACAGGTCAGCATTTGCTGGGGCGGCATGGCTGCATCTAGAAAAAGTTGGCTACCCTGACGGACAGCAGTCAGTCGATCGCTTAAATCACCGCGATCGTAGATCACTGCCATCGGTACGCTGGGGTAACGCTGGGCTAATCTGGGCATGACGGTGGTAACAGAACCGTCAGAGATGCGGCGGAGGAGAATCATATCGGGTCGTTGCTCTGTCGGTTCCGCTGGAAGTGACTTAGAAGTGGCAAGCTCTAGATGCATCCCGGATGCAGCGGCGATCGAGATCAAGGATTGCGCCAACTCTGCCTCCAAATTGACGCTCAGGATCCGTAATGGGGGTGACCCGGTCAAAAAAGCCGCAGGAATGGTGATTGTCTGCTCAATCTGATGCTGAACTGCGGCAGCTAGAGCCGCCAAGCCGGGAGCGTCTTGCTGGGGTAATGCCGGATGACGGCTCAGGTGATCCTCCAATTGGCGGGATAGCTCCACAGCCCGAGTCAGACCAAATACCCCTAATGTACCGGCAAGGTTGTGAGCAATCTGTTTGGCTTGCTGGTGTTGCTCGGCAGTTAACTGCTCGAAGTGTAAAGCTTGGAGCAGTTGCTGAAGTTCCGTGACTCGCTGCAAGCTGCTTAGTCGAGTCGTTAGCCAGGTTTGATTGAGAAACGCCAGATATTGTTGTTGGGCATCGGCTGGTGGTGTATATGAGTTGCACTCCACCTGCTGAGCCAGGCTCACCGGATCTGCGGCATCCGCCGCTGGGGCTTTCAGGTAGTAGCCTCGCCCGTGGATGGTCGCAATCAAATCGGGGGGAGCACCGGCAACCACTAACTTGCGACGAATCCGGCGGATATGGGAACGGACAGTTGCCTCCGAAGGAAATTCAGCAGCAGACCACAGACGATCGAGGATTTCCTCAGCGCTTAACACCTGCTGGCTCTCCCGCAATAACAGCTCTAGCAGTTCATATTCTTTCGTGGTCAAGGTGAGTGGGCGATCGGCATAGGTGATCTGACTGGTACTGGGATTGAGGCACAAATCTCCCCATTGCAGTAATGGGAACGGTTGGGCACGACCTCGACGCAGCAATGCTCGAATGCGAGCGATCAATTCCGCCAAGTCAAAGGGCTTAACCACATAATCATCTGCCCCAGCATCTAGTCCCTGGACTTTCGTGGTGCTGGTATCTTGGGCAGTCAGTAGCAGAATGGGTGTGGTATGACCCGCTGTTCGCAACCGTTGGCATAAATTAATGCCATCCCCTTTCGGCAAAACCACATCCAGCACGATCAAGTCATACTCGAAGGTAGAAGCATAGCTCCAGCCAGTTTCTCCATCCTTAACTGCATCAACAATGTAATGTTGATCAGCAAAGCATTTAGTGAGGAGCTTCACTAATCCATCATCATCTTCGACCAGCAGAATTTTCATGACAGCCGCTTACCAATGGAGCATCTTGGCAATTTGTCCGGGTAAATCCAAAGAGTTAAAGGGTTTCGTAATCACGCCACTCACTCGCAAATCGTTAAACTGCCGTTTCTCAGCCGTTTGAGCTTTCGCCGTTAACAAGATCACAGGAATATGTGCCGTTTGGGCATGGGTTTGCAGCGCTTTGAACGTAGCAATTCCATCCATATCCGGCATCATGACATCCAGCAGAATTACATCTGGTTGTTCGGTTTGGGCAGTTTGAATGCCGATCGTGCCGGAACTAGCAGTTAATACCTCCCAACCTGCTGCCATGTTGATGCCAAATTGCACAACGGTTTGAATTGTTTCCTCATCATCAATAATCAAAATCCGTTTGGTCGTCATAGGCGAACCCTATCACTCAGGCAAAGCTGGCAAGGTGAACGAAAACGTGCTGCCTTGTCCCAGAACACTTTCCGCCCAAATCTTGCCATCATGTTGTTCAATAATTTTACGACAGATAGTGAGCCCTAACCCGGTGCCACCTTTCTTGCGAGAATCAGAGGAATCCACTTGTTGAAACCGTTCAAAAATTCGTTCCAGTTGATCTGTAGGAATTCCCTGCCCCTGATCGCGCACCTGAAACCAAGCGATCGTGGGGAGATGAGGCATACTCAGTTTTGCCGTTGGCTGTAATGGTTTGATTGGGGACAGTTCATCTAGTGAGGTGGTCATCGCAATCGCTTTGGCTGCCACAGTCAGCCAGACTGTTCCTCCAGGTGATGAAAACTTGATCGCATTACTGAGTAAGTTGATCAGGGTTTGCAGAATATAGTCCGAGTCCGCCCAAATCAACACATCCAGTGGTTGAGTCACTAGCGTAATCTCATGCTGTTCTGCCATCGCCTGCATGACCTCCGTGGCTCGGATCATTAACTCAGCGGCATTGCAAACTTGCCGATCCATCACCACATTGCCCGATTCAATCCGTTGTAAATCCAACACATTGTTGACCAATCGGACTAATCGTTCGGTACTATCATCGGCAATTCCTAATAGCTGCTGCCCACCGGATGTCAGCGTCCCTAAGCGTCCAGTTGCCAGAATTTTCAAGGCACTATGTAATGAGGTCAGAGGGGTTCGCAGTTCATGGCTGACCACAGAAATAAATTCATCTTTCATCCGTTCGATCGCTTTACGATCGCTGATGTCATTCGTTAGAGCAAAGAAGCCCTTTACAAGCTGCTGCTCGTCTAGATGGGGAATATAAGTCACATCCACCGAGCGCAAACTGCCATCATGCAGAACAATTTCATTCTCATAAGTCACCACCTGCCCGGCTAAGGCAGCTTTCACATAGGGTTGCATCCGGTGATAGCAGTCTGTTGCCCAAACCTGTTGTAAGTGATAACCCCAGATTTCGTCTGGAGTTTGTCCTAACCAATCGGCGTAAGCCTGGTTGTTAAACCGATATTTTTGCTGATCATCCACATAGGCAATCAGAACAGGTAACGCATTAGTAATCAGTCGGAGTTGTTCTTCACTTTGTCGCAGGGCTGCCTCAGCCTGCATGCGATCGTTGATCTCCTGTTGGAGATTGCGATTGACTTCCTGTAATTCGGCAGTCCGCACTTCGACTAGTTCTTCCAAGTGTCCCAACAATTGGGCTTGGGCTAAGGCAATACTGATTTGATCAGCCAGTTGTTGCATTAGTTCCAATTCAAAATCAACCCAGTGACGCGGGCTATTGCATTGATGCGCAATCAGCAATCCCCAGAGTTGATGTTGAGGATTGGCTTCGGTGGGAGGATGGGAACTCAAATTTTGTAGAATCGGCACAATTAGCTTGGCTTTAATATCGAACTGATCGACAAATTCCACCAAACATTGGGCTAACCCTACGGCTGGCTCATGCACATCAGCGATCGCCCGTACTCGTCCTTGCGCGTAGAGCCGCTGATAGTCTACCGGAAACACTTCCTCCGGGAATTGCATTTCTAAAATCGGACGATGGTTGGGTAATACAGCTTCACTAATGGCTTTACCTGTGCCATCCGGAAACACCTGATAAATCAGGACGCGATCGGCCTGTAAAATGCGTTGGACTTCCGTCACAGTAGTGTGAAGAATTTCTTTCAGCTGAAGCGACTGACGAATCTTCAGGGTGACTTCAGAGAATAGCTCAACCCGCTGACGTTGCCGCCGTAATTCTTCCTCAGTCGCTCGTTGATGTTGGCTAATGTTCCGCAGGATCAGCAGATGAGTGGATGGTAGTACCTTGGGAGTAAAGGTGTACTCGACATCCAAAGGCACTCCTAACACAGGTCTTACCCCAAACATACCGATTGCAGGCTGTTCGGTTTGGAGAAGCAGATCAAGGGGATTGACGGCTCCATCAGCCACAGTGAAGGCTGAAAATAGCCGTCCTGCCAGGCTGGTTCGGGGTATCCCTAACAGTTGACAGAGGGCTTGATTTCCATCCAGGAAACATCCGTGGTCGTCGAGTAACGCGATCGCATCCACAGCATTTTCCAGCATCAGTGGCAGCGATCGAGCGATGACCTGACGGGATGTTTTTGAGGGATTCTGTTGCTTAGAGGGCGAAAATGGACGAGAGGAGCGCTTAGCCACTAAATCTAAATAACCGCCGAATAATTAATCTATATAAAGAGAAGAGCACAGCAGAAGGCTGGCTCCCTTTAGTATCACAAAATCTAATTTGGGATGCAAAACCAGCGTTAATAACTTGATTAGTAACCAGTAGTTACCATCAACGGTTGACTCGCCAGCGATCGCGCTTGTCAGATAAGCGCTGTTTCCCTCCCAGTAGCAGCCACCAAACTGAGATAACGATCCAGTGCAGACTGGTAATTGTCCAGAGTGACCCTGTAAAACGGTAAGTCAGCGTACAAGCTAACCCTAACAAGGTGATGAGCAGCAAAACGGTGGGATTTGCGATCGTGGGATACCAGGACTGACGACGAGCATAAAGCCACTGAAAGCCCACGAATAGGCTCAATGCCAACGTTGCCCATGCCCACCAAATAGGCTCAGGAATCCAATCTTTGGGATAAGGGATCAACAGCACTCGAAACACATATTCTTGCCATAAGGCAGGGATAAATAAGAGCTGCAATAATGTCCCCAACTGACGATACCAGGGAGCTTTCCAGGGACACCAATACAGAAATCCTTGGATAACTCCGATCGCGAACATCACAGCCCCAAACCCCAGGAGAATGCTGCCTGTAAGTAGCCAATCCCATCCAGTCGGAATCGTTACTCCGCCAAACGTTCGGATCACGAAATAAGAGAGAAGCGGAAAATTGGTAAAGGGTAATTTCCAGGCTCCTAATAATAACGTTGGCTCTAAAGGTGACAGATCTGGATCGTTGCCCCCAATGGTGTTCGGACGCAGAAACCACAGTTGAGCACCGTGATTGAGAAATAACATGGCATATTCATCATGGGCTTGTCGTGGCATAGCAGTGCGCCAGCTAACTAATCCCGTTGCCAGGTTCTTCAACTGAAAATTATCAATACTAATGAATGGTTGATACGGTCGGACCCCGGTCAGCACTTGGGCATTCTCTTCCCAATCCCAACGCACCACTCCCATTGGCATCAGTTCTGCGGCTAAATCTTTCGCGACACCAACCAACTTACGGAAGCGTTGGGTGTGGGGATCTGTTGGATGGTCTTTCATCCACTGGATAATTTGAGGATTGGTTTCAACTTTTTTTCGAAATCGCTGCAAGGTCAGAAATACAGCTTGGCTAGAATCCTGGACACAGGAGGTAGCAGAGGTAATCGTTGAATCCCCCGTACCATCGCCAATGCGATAGCGAGCGCCAATTAGGCTTAGCTCCGCCAGTAACTCATTAAAAAATGACAGCTTAGTGCCACCGAAGTTGTAATCCTCAGTTAAAACATCTAACTTAATCAATACGTCTGATACTGGACGAGTACCCATGATGCCTCGTCGCAGATTCCCCATATAATTTGCCCAGGTATTCCCCCCAGACATCGTGCCATCTCCGCCGTTGCCGTAGACCTGGAGATAGCTGTAATCAAAAATTGCGTCCTTTGTGAAGGGATCCTGAATCACTTCTCCCACCCCAAAGGAAAAGTGTCCAGCATAAGTCCCGAAAACAAACTTCTCTGCCTGTTTGCCGCTACCACCACGCCCACCATAAAGATGCATTGCCAGGAAGCGATCGCCAACTTGCCAATCTGCGGTAGCGGTCTGTGGATCGGTAGTCGTGGCATCTAATAGGACGGTTTGCATTGTGCCCTTGCGATCGGGTTCATGCTGCCAGTTCTCGAAGTCAATATACTTTAGCCCTGGAGTCAGCCCCAAAATGACTTGTTGCGGTTGGATTTGTAGCAGCGATCGGGGTTGCATGCCTTGCACAGTGAATCGACCGGCACGATCTTTCGCCCCATAAATGTACCAACCTGCTTGTCCAGCCGAAGAGTTAACTAACTCTCGCGTGGTCATGTTGTAGACCCCAGCGTGATCCAGTGGTTGCTGTGGAATGCGGATCACTTCCTGCACTCCATCAAATTGTTTGGAAACCGGGCTATAGTGCTGGACGCGGATTAAATCACTGGTACAGGGTGGATGCCCTGGACACTGGGATGGCAAATCTTGAGAGTTTTTAGGAGCAACGGGTTCCAGAAATTTGACTAGGGCTTGAAAGCGCCCGGTTGCCTGGAAAGGCTCGCGGTTGATCCGCAGGATGGGGAGCGGGGTCGATGGGGGAGCGGGACGAGATAAGGCAGGCAGAGAGGAGGGTGGGTTGGCGGCAGGTGGGGGAGATAGGCGGGGTGAGGAGGAAGAGGAAGGTGAGGAGGATGGGGGAGATGAGGAAGATTCTAGGGTGATATCGCCTTTGAGGGTAACGATAACATCATCGTAGGGATGTCCACCTGCAAGGGATTGCAGTGGTCCGACTTGGTTACGGTTATTTAACCGAATGGGCAGAATGGCGCCATGTTGCCATGCCTGTTTTGCAGCAGATGTGAAGCGGACATCCTGGGAAGCCGCTTTAACATAGGCTTGGGCGTTAGGGGTTTTAATCCAGGCTAGCCGCACAGTTTGACCGACAAACGATTTGGCATTGGGTGGTGCGGTATAAACTTCTAGCCATGCCCAGTCAGTTTCCTGCGTTTGTTTTGCCACCTGCTGATACTGGCTGGCTGGAGGCAAGATTAACCGTCCGACCCAGGCTCCGACTGGACGATAAGCCGGTGAGGGAAGAGCTTGTACCAGTGGATAATAGTCCGGTTGGTTAACATCAGCGTTGATTGTGCTGGCGTATTGAGAACTAGGTAATGTGAGTTCAGTTGCCAATAAGTGATTCACGGTGATCAACAGAGCCACGATCGCGCCGATCACCAGTGATAGCCAAGATGGTTGCGGCGATCGCCAAGTCCATTTCCAGTTCTGCATTGTGCTTCACCAAGCTCAATTTCATCTGTACCCGTCCGCATTTTCGAAACCTAAATCATTGTGAATGGCAAGCCTGCCAACATTCTGTTCACATCACCAGCGCGGAATTGATTTAAAGCGTCATTGGCACGATCGGTACAATATCGGGGTCATAGCCCCCAATTTGATTCGTGCGTAGAACCCAAGCCGTTGCCCCATGTTTGAGGAAAATTTTGACGATCGTATCGCTGGCAAAGCGTGGCAACATAGTGCGCCAGCTTCCCAGACCCATTATTAAGTTTTGGAATGGCTGATCTTCAAGGGTGCTGCCAAGATTGAACTCATTCCGCGTCCAGTCAGTACGGGAATTTCTGAATGGTTGTAGTTCTTGTTTCAGATCTTTGCTCAGTGCCAGTAATTGTTGAAAGCAGTGGGCTTGGTCGGGGTGAGCTGCTGCCCATTGTTGCAAGCCCTCGACATGCGTACGAATCAGCTGCTCCATTTGTTGCAAACTGGCAAACAAGGCTTGATTAGAGTCCTGAGCACAGTTATTCGCAGGACCAACATAGGTACCGCCTGTCCCGTCACCGGTTCGATAGCGGCTGGTCATCACCTGAAGTTGCAGCAGCATTAATTCCAGGGGGCTGCGGCGAACACCGTTAGCCTCGTAGAAGCCAGTGAACGCAGCATGTTTGATCACAATGTCACAAATAGGACGGTTGCCCACCCAACCCAACTGGCGATCGCCCAAGTAACGCGACCAGTGCAAAGTTCCAGCAATTAATCCATCGGTGTTGTGAGTATAGACCTGGTGGTAGCGAATATCGAAGCGGAGTTCATGACTTAATGGCTCCCGGATCACCGTTGCCAACCCATACGCAAAGTGACCAAAGAAAATCGGGGTGGCTGCCGATGGTTCTTTCTTGTTGCCACCAATGCCACCATAAACATGGATCAATAGTGCCCGATCGCCTTCCTGCCATTCATCGATCGCCGCCTGAATAGCAGCAGAAGAGCCGTTCGAGCGACAGGTACATAATACCGAGGAAATCTTGCCCTTTTGGGCGATCGCATCTGCCCAAGCACGTTTACGAATGTAGTTGTAAGCTGCCCGTTTCCCAAAAATGACTTCATCCGGTTGCAAGCGCAACAGGGAACGAGGGGCAAGCGACTGCACTACAAACTGTTCCTTGGCATCCTGAGTCCCATAGATGTACCAACCCATTTCATTTAATGGCGATTTCTCTAAATCCCGAGTGGTGGAGGGAAAACTACCGTAGGCTGCTGCTAAAACCACTGGGGGCAAGCGCACGTTCTCGACCGCTCCATCAAACTGCCGCGATATTGGGTTGAAGTGAACCACTCGAAACTCATCGCTGCCCTCAGCGATCGGCTGGATGAATTGCACCAAGGCATAGAAGCGTCCAGTGATTTGGATCGGTTGACTGGTGATGTAGATAGAGATGGCGGATGGGGCAGGTAAGGAGGATGAGGAAGATGAGGCGGCTAAAATCATATCCCCCCTATCTCCCTCATCTACCTCAACTGGCTCATGTAGCATCACAACAATGTCATCTTCAGGATGAGCACCGGCTAAAGACTCCAGAGGATCAACTTGTAGCCAGTGGTTTAAGCGATCGGGATGGACTAGCCCACCGTATTTACTGGTGTAGGAGGCTTCGGCACTAAAGTGAATATCCTGTTTAACCGCAGCTACCAACTGCTGGATTCTAGGATCTCGACTCCAACGCAAGTTCACAATCTTGCCGACAAGATGTTGGTGCTTGGCATCCGCATGATAAACCTCAAACAAGGCTCCCTTCACGCGGGAACGCTCTGCCAACGCAGGTAAAATTAAGCGTCCCATCCAGGTTCCGATCGGTTGATACAGTGCCGCAGGTAGTGATTGCTGGATCGGGTAAGAAGTGGGACGATTGCAGTCCGCCTGCATATAAAGGCTGTAATTACTGGGTTTCACGGCCGTCAAATCTTCAGCAGGCAGTAATTCACCTTGCAGAATGGCGTTGATCGTCGCGATCGTATGCTGAAGCGAACTGCGACCATCTGACAGCATTAACTTGGGATCAAGAATGCCTCCCGGAATCTGATGCCCGACTGGTCCCATATCGATGAGCGAAATTTTGCCTCGACGTTTAGCGCGGTTCCAATAAGACAGAAACAACAGTTTCCAGCGTCCAGGAAACATGATGGGACCAACCTGTTCAACGGTGTCCTTTTGCCCCACTAAATGGTAAAGGTGTTCTAGTTGCAGAATATTGTTATTACCACTAATCACGCCACCCAGCGAAATTACATCCACTGGAGCGCTAAGCGCTTGCTTGAGATAAGGGGCACTAGCACAGGACATTTGCCCGCCGCCACTGTAACCAATCAGGGTAACCGGCACACCACTGCCAGGTTGGTAGCCGTTTTTAATTAGGCCGTTGTAAACAACCTGAGCAATCCCCTGGTTATACAGGGGTCCATAGCGTTTATCTGCCGAAACTCCTACCATAATCACGTTACGCAGATTGACCAGATACCCTAATAGGTCAGCAGGATTGGTGTAACGGTTACGATCGGCAAGCTTCCACAAAAATGCCAATGGTCGATCTTCATTCAGCGGGTGATTCATCACCGAATACACCATTAAGCCGCGCACCAAGGCGATATCAGTTGGTAACGTTGGTCCTAGCGTGTCTAGAAACTCCTCAACATCTGGTAAATATTTGAAGTCAGACTGACAAATGCCATCGAGATACACCAGATAACGAGCAACGGTTTTAGGATCGGCAATCGGGGTTTGCAGTGCACCTAATTTTTCGGTTGTATCCACTTCATCCTCAAACCAGCCTGCCCACCAACCTAAGGTTTCTAGGGGCGCCAGCAGTCCGGCAACCACGATCGCAATCACGCCAATCCAAGCCAGATCGAAAACAAACCGAGTGAAACCGGACAGATTGTTGTACCAACCAAACCACCAGTCCCGCAGGGGGCGGAAAAACACAATCACCACATACGTGACAACAGCGATCCCAATTAGACCTGCGGTCGTTTTTACTATTCGGCTGAAATCATAATCTCTTGGCTCCAGGACAGAGGAGGAGGATAGAGACGGTGAGGAAGAAGATAAAAATTCTGCTCCCTTAGCTCCCCCAACTTCCCCACCGATCTCCGCTCTCACCAACTCCGCCTGTCGAGTGCTGATGATGCGCTCTCGGAGATCCTCCTGCCATGCTGCTGAGGTGTCTTGTACATGTTGGCGATAGACATCCATTAAATCTTGGCGATCGGTGGCTAGATCAACTCCTGCCACTTGATTGAGGAGCAAATGTCCAAGTTTAGCGATCGGTCGTCCAATAGTTCGTTGCCAAATTTGGAGCACGATCCAGCCAAGGATGACATAGGTAAATGCTCGTCCTAGTCCCGTTGTAGTCAGCGTGGCTAAACCAACCACCATTGCCAACAAATTCCAAATTGACAATGCGATCAGCATTGGATTGCCTAAGTGCGGTATTGCCCCAAAGAAACTGAAGATCAGGGGAGCATAGCTAATCCCCAGAACGATAAATAGTTTGCTAATCTCTACGGCCGCTGTAGTTCTAGAGAAGAGGATAACTAACCAAGTGCTAAAGACCAAGAAAAAGAAACCTGCTGCCAATAGCAAGGCATTAATTAGTACACTTAGAACAAATCGAGCCGGTTTAACTCGATTGATAAAAAGAATGATGCTTTGCGCGATCGCTTGTGACAGACCGGCTAAAAAAATCACGGTGATTGCTAAGGTTAAACCACTCGGTTCACGGATAATGACTCGAAAGGCTTCACTATTCAGCGCAAAGACATAACCCAGAATTTCCCAAAAGTGAGCAAGCGCTGTAGATGTCATACGCAGTACGATCCTGATTCAATAACAACAAACGGTTCAACTATGTGTTTGGCTCAGGTAACTCGTTAAATGCCAGGCTAGAAGCAGCCATATTTCCTAAAATGAAGGCCTGTCTACTGAATCAAATCTGAAATTAATTAGCATTACTTGAACGATCGCGATCCTGAGGTTCAACCGCGGGTTCTATTACCGTTGGATCAGGGGGCAAGGCGGCGATCGGAGGAGGCTCTACATCCTCTGTTCTTAACCAAGCGGCAATCATGCCAGCGATCGGAATTGACAAAAATACGCCGAGTAATCCTGCTACCCGTTCCCCAATAAATAATGCCAGAAATAATAGGACTGGACTAATTTCCAGAGCATTACCCATGACTTTGGGATGAATCAAATTGTCTTGAATTTGTTGCAAAATGATACTGGCAATCACCACTTGTAGTGCAACTTCCCATCCTTGTGAAGCGAACACCAGTGTAGTCACAATCAATACGCCTAGCGTTGCTCCAATCCCCGGAATCGCATCCAATACTCCAACCACTAATGCCAGAAATAGGGCATATCTGACACCTAATAGTGTAAAAACTAGATAACTAGCCGTTGAGAGGAAGAGAATTAATAATAATTGTCCCCGCAGAAAACCTAAGAAAGTATGTTGAAATGTATGAGCAAACCGAGTACGAGAACCAGCAGGAATCAGCATTAAACAAGTGTTCCAGATTTTACTGCCATCAATCAACATATATAGGCTGATGACTGCTGTAAAAATAACAGTAAAGACACTAGAAAATAAATTTTGAATAATTCCTAATCCCGTCCACAAACTAGATTGCAAGGTTTGAATCACTTGCTCCAGTCGTAATTTTTGTAAAACTTCATTGAATGGTAAATTGCGAGTGGTTACAGTATGCACGATTTGATCGAGTAACCCCTGCCCTTGGGTAATCACTTGCAGTCCCAAGGCAGTAATTAGAGTGAGTAGAATACTAATCGTGGCAAAGGTGACAATTAAAATTGCGATGCCTCGAGGGACATAACGTGTTAGCCATTGCACTGGATAATTTAGTAAAGCGGCAAAGATAGCCGCGGCTGTAAAAATAGCAATTACATTGTAGAAATAGCTGATCAAGATCACGATCGCCCAGCTACAGGCAAACAGCAATAGAAAGCGCACGAGGCTAGAATTGTTCAGGTCTTGCCACAGACTAGTTTTAAAGGGTGAGGTCATAATCTAGAATCCATTAAGAGTGGCGATGCAGTAGATATGGCGACTGAATAGGTAATTGCCCTAATGTAAACCAGAAATAATTCGGAACCAACGCCCATAAGAATTAGACCAGGCATTGATTCCAAACATGAAATCTACTGATTTGATCCATCACTGTATGCAGTTGCCAAATTCCTACCCTAAGCAATGGGATATCACTATAAATGACAGGTTTGGGAGAGAACAGGTGAGCGATCGTTAAATCTTTCAATACCGCCATCAGCACCACAATCATTGTTAGCCAGTACAGCAACCCAACGAGTGCAGGTTGAAATAGATTTAACGCCAGGGCTGTTGGCATCCCTACGGTGACTTGGTCTTCCACCTTGCGATCGTGAACCAAAGTCGCGATCGCCCAGAGTGGGCTGAGGAAAGGGGAAACAGCTAACCCGATTAACAAGGAGCAGCAAATAACAAAGGATGCAATGGTAAGGCTGAGGGCTGTTAGGGCAATCCTGATATTAATTGGCGGAGTAATACGCAAGCTATAGGTAACTGCAAACAGGGTTAGACATAGGGCTGCAAACCCTTGGCATGCTAAGGGTATAGATAGCGACTGACTCATCCCATCGTTCTCATAGTCACAACAATTTTGGGAGACTACTTAAGTTAAGAATTGCTTGAAGGTATGCCAATTCAAGGCATTCAGGATGATTTGAAAACGTGACAGACCGAAGCGAATTGTTCTAGTGGCATAAAAACTTACTAGTTCAATTTCATACCTGGAGCAGCCAACATCTACTATTTTTAATTCCGACTCCTACCACTCTGTTAAAAGTGATATTGAGCCTTAGTATACTGCTGATACTCGGTCAGGTTAATAGATTATTCTTTGTAAAAGAGAGGTTCTTATTTTTTCCTTATCTTCTCAGTTTATGGTGAAGCATTGTATAGGAATTAATTGGTGGCTACTAGCTAAATAGATTAGGGAGAGTCCCCACAGGGCTGGTTAGCCAATCACGAATCATGGCTAGATAGCTAGAAGAAAACTTCTTTAACTCTTTTAAAGATGAAGTCGGAAATCTTTAGTGATAAGCTGTCTACCAAAACCACTTGAATAGGGTTGGGCAGTAGCCCCAGATTAAACCGTAAAGCAGCATACTTTACCAGAGCTGGTGTTAAGAAGTGCAAATATTAGCTCGTCGATCGCACTAGTCTAGTAGTCCATCTGTTTCAGGAACAATTGAATCGCCGCTGCAACTCAGCCACTTTTTCACTGTTGTTACAAATGTTGTTACATTCGAGGAATGCTTAAACTATGGTTGGTTTTCTGATTGCTGTTGTTGTCACTGCAATTAGCCTGTTGATTATCTCTAAGCTGCCGCTCGGTGTGGAGGTCGATAACCCAGTAGTAGCATTAATCGCTGGAGCGATTATTGGCGCTCTCAACGGTCTATACAGCTTGTTTCCTGGCTGGTTTCAAGGCACACTTGCGGTTCTCAGTCTGGGATTAATTCCTTTAATCGGCAGTATTGTCGTATTTGGTTTAGCCGCCTGGTTGATTGAAGGATTTCGCCTGCGATGGGGCGTTGGCAGTGCTATTTTAGGCGCGATCGCCTTAGCCATAATCAACTCTCTGCTCTTCTTCATCCTGCGCCAAACTGGCTTACTCACAGCGATCTCCTAAGTCGCTCAACCAGCCTAACTGAGATCTTGCACCATTCTCAGTAAGGGTTGCCAAAGGAGCCAAAATCTGAAAGAAAGGGCGTAGCAAAAAATCAGAAGACGGTCATGGAAACCATTCTTCAACACGCCCAAGGGCTAGTGTA
>VRZD01000042.1 GCA_016743235.1 Pantanalinema sp. GBBB05
AACGCTATGGTTTGGGACTAAACTAACAGAAACTATTCCCAAGCCGCATTCTGTCGTTGAGTTTCCTTTGAGTGCAATCATGCTCAAAGCGGGACACAGCATGGGCTGTAAATTCCCGGACAAGTCTTGTGAGCAAGTGGTTGGTCATGAACGGAGTTGCCCTCGGTTAGTTATATAGGGGGTAGAAAGTTAGTGGGTTTAGCTCTAATCCATGCCAACACGCTAGCCATCATTAACGATAATAACTTTGGCATTGGCAGCAGCACTGCCAGCAATGGTCAACTAGTAGGAGCAACGGTTCCTCATGGATCTTTTCAACAATGTCACAGCCTGGAAATGGGAGCTGGGATGACTTTCCTTGCCCAGCAGCCCGATCGTACTATCCCCATGACGATTGCAGTTTAAAATTCGTGTAATCATAAACACATACTCGATACTCTCGCAAAATCGATTGAACCTGATGGCATAACCCAATTCTCAAGCATCTAATTGTCCAGGATTAGTGGGTCTTAACCTTGACGTTCCATACGCCCTACTCTTAAAAAGAAGCAAAGAAGTATTAGCGATAACAATCCCTTTTAGGGCAAGTGCAGCCATGAGTAAGCCCGTCATTGTGTGCGTGGATGATGAACCATCAGTTCTAGAAAGCTTGAAAATAGAACTCAAGCGGGTTTTAAACGACTCGTGCCTGATTGAGACGGCTGAGGGTGGAGAAGAAGCACTAGATCTGCTCAAGGAATTGCAGGAAGAGGACTACGAGGTTGCCCTGGTCTTGGCTGACTACATCATGCCTGATATTAAAGGAGATGAGTTATTGCGAGAGATTCATGCCCGATCGCCCCATACGCTGAATATTATGATTAGTGGGCAAGCCGATTTAGAAGCAGTCAGCAATGCCATCCGAGAAGCGAAACTCTTCCGTTACATCGCTAAGCCCTGGCAGTCCAATGACCTACAAACGAGTGTGATTGAAGCCATTCAAAGTTTCCTTCAAGACCGGAAACTTGAGGCGCAAACAAATCGATTGCAGCAACTCTACCAGCAGGTACAAGAATTTAATCAGGCATTAGAGCAACAGGTAGAAGACCGAACAGCCCAACTCAAGCGCCTGCTAGAGTTTGAAGCAATGCTGACCCGCATTACGGATAAAGTGCGAGAGAGTTTGGATGAACGTCAAATTCTTCAGGCGGCGGTGAAGGAGTTAGCCACAGAATTGGAGCTGAGTTGTTGTGAAGTGGCGGTATACAACTTGGATCGGCAAGTGGCTGAAATTTGTTATGAATACATTCGAACTGAGGTAGAGTCTGCTCGGGGGGCTGTAATTCGGCTCAATGAGATGCCTGAGTTATATACCCAGGTGTTACAGGGGCGATCGATCCAATGTGCAATCAATCCGTTGCCCTCCGAACCTGATGCCCAATTAAAGCGGCGATCGACCATGCTGATTTGTCCGCTGCGAGATAAACAGAGTGTCATCGGTGACATTTGCTTGTTCAAACCATGTTCAGAGATATTTGATGATTTAGAGATCCGGACGGTTGAGCGGGTGGCAGATCAATGCGCGATCGCCCTCCGCCAGTCTCGCCTCTATCAACTGTCGCAAACCCAGGTCACAGAGCTAGAGCGACTGAGCCAGGTCAAAGACGACTTTTTAAGTAGTATTTCCCATGAACTGCGATCGCCAATGTCTACAATGCGCATGGCGATCCAGATGCTAGAAACCAGCCTATATCCCGAACAACTGAAGGACACCGGATCTAATCCCACGGCTCGTTACTTTCAAATTTTGAAAGATGAGTGCCAACGGGAAACCAATTTGATCAATGATTTGCTAGATATGGCACGGTTAGACGCTGGTGCCGCTCCACTGAATGTGACCACCATTAACCTACCCTTGTGGCTGCCAATCATTGCCGAGCCCTTTATCGAACGGACTCGCAATCAGCAGCAAAAACTAGTCCTAGATATTGTGGCAGAGATGGCTGACTTAACTACCGATCCCTCTTACCTGGGACGGGCGCTGAGTGAACTCCTGCACAATGCCTGTAAATATACTCCTTTAGGAGAAACTATTCTGTTGACCGCTGGCATGAACCGCAACATCCTGCACATCAGTGTCAAAAATTCTGGTGTAGAAATTCCAGCTAGTGAGCACGATCGCATTTTTGATAAGTTCTATCGCATTGCTAACAGCGATCGGCGGCAACAAGGAGGGACAGGGCTAGGATTAGCATTGGTGAAAAAGCAGATTGAGCGATTGCATGGCAGCATTCACATTACCAGCGAGTCAGGTTGGACGATGTTCACAATTCAAATTCCTAATCTGAATCGGTCATTTTGACGGGGAGGGAACCCAGGATGAAGATTACTCCACCCCTACGCCACTCAAGCCAATGGTCAAGATTACCGCTGCGCACTATTCTGATTGCGTCTTTTGTCATCCCGATCGTAGGTGCTGTCGGACTGACCGGGTATTTCTCGTTTAAACATGGACAACAAGCTGTGGAAGATCTCGCCCAGCAGTTAATGGGTGAAGCGAGCGATCGGGTTCAACTTCAACTCCAGCACTATTTAAGCAATGCTCAAATTATTAATCACCTGAATGCCAGTGCGATCCAGGCAAAGCAGCTTAATCCGCAAAATCCCCAGGCATTAATCCAACAGTTTTGGCAACAGCGATTCCTGTTTGATGATGTGTGTGGTGCTGCCATTTATTTTGGTAATCCCCAAGGAGAGTTTACTGGCTTGGGACGGCATCGCCTTAGTCAGACTTGGCGGATTGGGCGATCGGGTCAAAGTACTAAGGGCAAATATTATAGCTATGCCGCTAATGCCAAGGGGCAAGCGAGCCAATTATTAGAAATCGGTAATTGGTTTAATCCCAGACAGCGTCTCTGGTATCGAGCCGCTCAGCAGGCAGGGAAGGCAACCTGGAGCGAGGTCTATCCTGATGTGAGCCAACAAGACTTGAAGATTGCCCTCAGCCAACCCGTTTATCATGCGACAGGCAGACTACAGGGCGTTTTGGGAGTAGACTGCTTGTTCTCTAACATTGGAGGCTTACTCAGACAAACCCGGGTGGGACAGTCTAGTGTCATTTTTATTATGGAGCGATCGGGGGCTTTAATTGCGAGTTCAACCGGGCACCGCCCTTTGAATCCACAAAACCTCCGCATCCATGCCATTGATTTACCGGATCCACGGATCCAGCAATCCACTCAGCTCTTGCAAAACCGCGCGGGCGCGGGTAGCTTGACTGAGATCGATCGCAGCGAACAATTAACCTTGCAGCAAGGGAACAAACAGTACTTTGTCCAAGTTACACCCTTTACCGAAGCAAACGGGCTGGATTGGCTGATTGTCGTAGTCGTGCCGAAGTCAGAGTTTATGGCACGGATTGATGCGAATACAACGACTACCATCTGGCTGTGCTTAGGTGCGCTGGGATTAGCGATCGCCGGTGGCGTGATTACAGCTCGTTGGGTGACCCAACCGATCGTCAAACTAAGTGCAGCGAGCCGTAGAATTGCCAGCGGAACGTTGGAGCCAGCGATCGCAGATTCTGCGATTTACGAAATGGCAACGTTAGCAGAAGCCTTTAATGCAATGAGCCAGGAGATTTATACTTCTCGTCAGCAATTAGAAGACTATACCCGCTCATTGGAATCTGCTGTGCAAGAGCGTACTCAGGAACTAGAACGGGAAATTCAAGAGCGGCAGCAGGCTGAAGCAGAATTGAGGCATAGTCAGGCAACACTAGCCAAAGCCCAACACGTTGCCCATGTTGGCAGTTGGGAATTAGATATCGCCACCCAGTCGGTGATGTGGTCAGAGGAGAGCTTTCAGATCTTTGGTCTTGATCCGATCGCTGCCGCCGCAACCTATACCCAGTTCTATACCATCATTCATCCTAGCGATCGGGCAGCCGTCCAGCGTTGTCTTGAGCAGACTATGGCTACAGGCAATTCCTACCAAATAGAGTTTCGGGTCATCCATCCCGATGGTGCAATTCGCTACGTTGAGGGACGGGGCGAAACAATTCGCAATGCCCAAGGACAAGTGACTCGATTAATCGGGACTAATCTCGATGTTACTGACCGTAAACTGGCAGAAACCGCATTACGTCAGAGTAAGGAAGCCTTACATTTAATTGTTGAGGGTACGGCTTCGCAAACTGGAAAAGAGTTTTTCCGCTCTTGTGTCCTCTATTTAGCCAAAGTATTGCAAGTTAAATATGCGATCGTCTCGGAGTTTGCCGATCTGGAGAAAACGCGGGTTCGTTCCCTCGCCTATTGGACGGGTAACAGTTGGAGTGAGCCGGTTGAATATCCAATTCAAAGTACACCCTGTGAAACGGTACTTGCCGGTCAAACTTGCTCCTATCCTGATAATGTTCAAACTCGGTTCTCGGAAGATCATGAGTTAATTGACATGGGAGTGTGCAGTTATATCGGCATGCCCTTGATGAACTCCACTCACCAGATATTAGGGCATTTAGCGGTTCTGGATGTGCAACCAATGCCGCCAGACCCCGAACGTGAACTGATCCTCAAACTTTTTGCAGCCCGAGCTGGCGCGGAACTTGAACGGCAATATGCAGAAGCCGCGATGCAGCAACGAGCCCAACGGGAACACTTATTGAGCACAATTTCTCGCGCCTTTGTTAACCAAGATACCGAAACCGCGATCGCCTACACTCTGCGTCAACTGGCTCAGTTAACGGGTAGTGATCACTGCTATATTCACAGATACGATCGGGCATTTCAAGAATGGAGCACCACCCATGAATGGCATAGTGACGGCATTAGTCCCCTAAAGCCATCGTTTCAACGGATTCCGATTCAGCAGTTCTTTTGGGCCTGGAAGCAGGTTCTGAGTGGGCAAGTGGTGCAGATTGACTCTATCGATGCCCTACCTCCATCGGCCGCTGCTGAAAGGGCGGTGCTAGAGCAGCTTGGAATTACAGCCTTTCTGTTGATTCCCGTAATTTATGACAATGAGGTTTATGGGCTCATTGGGCTACATCAGGTATTTTCCCACCATCCCTGGAATTCTGAACATACTCAACTGATCCGGGTGGTTGGAGAACTGATCACGATCGCTCGAATTCGCGAGCATAGCGAATTAGCCTTACAGGAACGGGAAGCGATGCTACGGTCGATCGGCGACAACTTAAGTAATGGAGCTATTTATCAACAGGTACGGGGGCTAGATGGTCGCGATCGCTTCACCTATATTAGTGCCGGGATTGAGCAACTTGCGGAAGTTAAACCAGAAGCGGTTTTAGCCGATGCTACTGTGCTATATGAGCAAATATGCAAGGCTGATTTGCCCCAACTCATCGCCGCAACCAATCGATCTAGCCGCGACTTATCGGTGTTTAACTGGCAATTTCGGCAGCAGACCGCTAGTGGCAAACTCAAGTGGATCCAGTGTCGTTCAACTCCCCACCGCTTACCAACAGGTGAGACGATGTGGTCAGGCATACTTCTGGATATTACTGACTTAAAGCAAGCTGAAGCAAATCTACGCGAAAGTGAGAAAAAGTTTCGCAGTATTATCGAAAATGTCAATGATGTCATTTATATCCTCAATCTTGATGGTACATTTGCCTATTTATCTCCCAGCCTGATAGATGCCCTTGAATATGCACCTGATGAGTTCATCGGAATGCATTTTGCTCCAATGATTCATCCCGATTATCTTCAGATTTGTATCGATTCAGTACAAAGATTAGTGCAAACAGGTCAACCGATCTGGGGATTAGAATATTTAATTAAACCTAAATTCGGTAGTTGGCGTTGGTATATTTCCAATATTTCGGCGGTATATGATGACGCAGGTCAGATACTGTATTGTGTTGGCGTTGCCCGTGATGTCACTCAACGTAAGTTGATTGAAGAAGAATTACGGCAGGCAAAAACTACAGCAGATGCGGCCAACCAAGCCAAAAGTGAATTTTTAGCCAATATGAGTCACGAGCTGCGATCGCCTCTCAATGCCATCCTAGGCTTTGCCCAACTACTACACCGCAACCCTACACTCAACGCTGATCAACGAGAAAATGTTGACATCATTCTGCGTAGTGGAGAGCACTTACTGACTCTGATTAATAATATCCTCGATCTATCTAAAATTGAGGCGGGACATACCACCCTCAACGAAACTAACTTTAATCTGCATCAGTTACTCGATGATGTAGAAATGATGTTTCAGTTAAGAGCGCAAGAAAAACAGCTTCAGTTAGTGTGCGATCGTCACCCTGATTTACCACAATATATTCGCACAGATCAAATCAAACTGCGCCAAGTGCTGATCAATCTCCTGAGCAACGCTGTCAAGTTTACTCAACACGGTCGTGTGACCTTACGGGTTGGGATCACGCATCAGAAGCAAGGGCTAGGCAAGAGTGAAGTTGAGCAATCTGTCATTCATGGTACCCTGCCCATTACACTGGAGTTTGAGATTGAAGACACTGGCATTGGCATTTCGACAGAGGAAGTTGATCAACTATTTCAAGCGTTTGCCCAAACTCAAGCAGGCAAGACAATCCAAGAAGGTACAGGATTAGGTCTAGCGATCAGCCGTAAGTTCGTTGAATTAATGGGTGGCACAATCTCAGTGAGTAGCCAAATTCAACGGGGAACTCTATTCTGCTTTGATATTTGCGCTGCTGTCGGTGAATCGGTTGAGCAATTGACGACACGCCGCATTCTTGCCTTAGAGCCAGGTCAATCCTACTATCGCATTCTGGTGGTTGATGATAAGTTTGTCAATCGCCAGTTACTCCTGAAGCTGCTGGCTCCACTCGGCTTCGAACTACGAGAAGCCAGCAATGGGAAAGAGGCGATCGCCATTTGGAGTGAATGGGAACCTCACCTAATCTGGATGGATATGCGAATGCCCGTGATGGATGGCTACGAAGCCACAAAACAAATTAAATCGACTACTAAGGGGCAAGCCACTGCCATAATTGCCCTTACAGCCAGTGCTCTCGAGGAGCAAAGAGCTATTGTGTTATCCGCCGGATGTGATGATTTTATTCGTAAGCCCTTTCAAGAAGCAGATATTTTTGAAGCAATGCAAAAACATATGGGAGTCCGTTACATCTATGCAGAGTCGTCGAGCAATGACACTGAAGTTAACTTACACAGGCAACACATACTTTCAGCCAAGACCCTATCAGAATCCCTACAATTATTGCCTCATCCCCTGATTGCTCATCTTACCCAAGCTCTTAATAACGTTGATTTAGATGCACTAGCTACTCTGATTGTGCAAATTAAGGAAATTAATTCAACGCTGGCATCTGCATTGCAAACACAAATTGATAACTTTGAGTATGAACAGGTTTTAGCCGCGATTCAATCCGTTGCACCACCGACTGAGGGGACAACACGATGACTGCCACTGAATTCGATCGAACGGATTTCAGCATTTTGATTGTTGATGATACGCCCGATAATTTACGTCTATTGGTTGGGCTATTGTCAGAACAGGGCTATAAAGTTCGCCCAGTCACCAGCGGCAAAATGGCTCTTTCCGCTGCTCAGGGGATTCCCCCAGATCTGATTCTGTTAGACATCAACATGCCAGGAATGGATGGTTATCAGGTGTGTGAACAGCTTAAAGCGAATGAACGTACCCGTGACATTCCTGTGATCTTTCTCAGTGCCTTAAATGATGTTTTTGATAAGGTGCAAGCCTTTGCGATCGGGGGAATTGATTACATTACTAAACCCTTTCAGGTTGAAGAAGTGTTAGCTCGTATTAGTACCCATTTAGCGATGCGATCGCTACAACATCGCTTACAACAAAAAAATCAGGATTTAGAACATACCTTATACGAACTACAAACGACTCAAGCTCAACTGATTCAGTCCGAAAAAATGGCAGTCTTAGGACAACTGGTAGCCAACGTTGCCCATGAAATGAATACGCCCCTAGGGGCAATTTGCTCCTCTGCTGCTAATATTGCCCTTTTTTTCAATCACAATCTAGAAGCTTTACCTCAATTTCTCCAATCCCTCTCACTCGAACAACAACAGGATTTCTTCACTTTACTGAAGCGTTCTGCCCAATCCCATCTAACTTCACTGTCTAGCAAGGAAAAACGTCAGTACAAACGTAACTTGATCCAACATCTTGAAGACCATGATATTGCCGATGCCGATACGATCGCCGATACTTTAATCGATATTGGTATTTATGACAATATTGACTTACTACTACCTCTACTCCGAGATCCGAATAGTCGTCCAATTCTCAAGATGACCTATGAACTGGTTAGCGTTCACAAAAGTGCCCAGATGATTATTACGGCTAGCGATCGAGCAACTAAGGTGGTACAGGCCCTCAAAAGTTATGCCCATCATGACTCTACAGGCACAAAAGTCCAGGCAAATTTGATTGATGGCATCGAAACGGCATTGATGCTTTATCATAATCAGCTTAAGCATGGGGTAGAAGTAATTCGCCAGTATACTGACCTGCCTTCAATCCTGTGTTTTCCAGATGATTTAAATCAAGTCTGGACTAATTTGATTCAAAATGCACTGCAAGCAATGAATTACAAAGGTACTTTAACCATCCTGCTGACACACGTTACTGACCAGGTAACCATTAGTATTACTGACACCGGCAGTGGGATTGCACCAGAGATTCAAGCCAAAATTTTTGACCCCTTTTTCACAACTAAGGCAATTGGCGAAGGCAATGGTTTAGGCTTAAGTATTGCTAAAAGAAATATTGAAAAACATCATGGCACAATCACAGTAAGTAGTATTCCAGGACAAACCACATTTGTAGTTTCTTTACCATTGCAATGACTATGCAGAACATGAAAAAACTGCTAGCCTCAAGCAGGGTTCTTAACGCCAAGTTAGTTGACCTGTAACGTTTAGCGATCGTGATCGCTCTACAAATCTCCAAAAAGTGATCCAGGACAGATCAGTTGATCCATCCTGGATGCAGAAGCTAGCTAAATCAGCGAACTCAGTTGAGGTTAGAAGCAGGTCTTACTGACCAAATGCACCCTTAATATTCTCAACTATGCCTTGAACGGCATTCATGGAGTCATCAACAGCTTTTTCAGTCCGAGATGCATCTTGTTCAGCCCGTTGTTCAATTCGAGCCTGATCACGTCGAGCTTTGCGCTCAACAAAACTACCTTCATCATCGGCTTGGTCAACTTTTGCCGCATTTCGGTTAGCGGTTTTTTCCACTTTATTCTTCGTATCGCGGATGAAATCCTTGGACTGGGAACGCACCTTATCGGCTGCACTTTGAGCTTGATCTGCCGTATTTGCTGCGATTAATGTCACGGGAGCTGCCGTTGCTGCCGTATTCAAGCCAAACGCACTTTGCCACACCAAAGCGATCGCAACCAGACCTAGCAAAGCTTTAAACATCCAACGACCTGCAACTGAAAGCCGTTCTGTCCAATAATTTAACGTCATAAAATACAGTCTCAGTAAGAATTAACTTTCTATGTTTTACAGCATTTAGCTAATTGGCTAAATCATGCTCTAGACAGAGGTTTCTCACTGTTGGGATCAACGACTGATGCATTGTTATCAAGACCAGACAGGGGTTTTAACGCAAGTTTGCTGAGAACATCAAACGATTTGCACCAATCTTGCAGAAATGGCTCGGCAGATGCTGATGGGGCGATCGCTTTTTATGAATGACAGGACTCGTAACTAATCCCACGATTTGCACCGGCAACTAGATAAGTTGCCCTACTCTCATCAGTCGTTGTTCTAAAATCATCTATGCAGCAAGCCTGGCAAAAATTGCCTTACTGACTGCACCTCGTTTAACAGTAAATATACGATGCCGAAAACAGAATTATTTCTAGAGCGAGTATATTCTGCGATGTCAGAATTGCATCTGGGTGATGCAAATATCGAGTGAATGGGAACTTTAAGTACAGGTTAACTGTATTAAATGTAACAGTATGTGTTCCCCGCTGGTTCATGTGCTTCTCGTTGAAGATGATGAAGAAGACTATCTAATTACCCTCCACTTGTTTTCTCAGATTAAGCAAGTCAAGTTTCATATAGACTGGGTAGCCACCTATGAAGCGGCTTTAACCATGATTGAAACTTGCCAGCATGATGTCTATCTGGTGGACTACCGCTTAGGGCGGCATGACGGGCTAGAACTTTTGCAGGCAGCCATTCTCAAAGGATGTCGATCGCCAATTATTCTCTTGACTGGATATATTGATGAAGCCTTGGATCTAGCCGCGATGAAAGCAGGAGTTGCGGATTATCTGGTGAAAGGGCAAATTGACCCACCACTTTTAGAGCGGTCCATTCGCTATGCGATCGAGCGTAGCCGGACTTTAGCGGCGCTCCACGAAAGTGAATCGCGGTTAGAAGGAATTTTAGGTTCTCTCAAGGATGTCGTTTGGTCGATGTCTGCTACTAGTTTTGAGCTGCTGTATATGAGTCCAGCTGTATACGGCGTGTATGGACGATCTGCCCGTGAGTTTTTTGAGAATCCATACCTGTGGCTAGAGGTGGTTCATCCAGACGATCGCGATTGGGTCAAGCAAGCTTCTCAACAGGTGCTAGAAACCGGCTCGAAAGATCTGGAATACCGGGTCATGCAGCCTGATGGCGCGATTCGTTGGGTGCGCGATCGGGCGTATTTGGTTTGTGATACTGGCTGGAAAACGATTCGGATGGATGGTATCACTACGGATATTACTGCCTACAAACAGGCAGAGATCGCTTTAACTCAAGCTGTGCGGGAGAATAGCCGCTTGGCAGCCGCCATTTCTCATTTGTCAACTGGGGTCGTGATTAGCGATCCTACTCATCCAGATAATCCTGTAATCTTTGTCAACTCCGGTTTTACTGCAATGACCGGCTACTCAGCCGCCGAAGTCGTAGGACGTAACTGCCGATTTCTGCAAGGGGCAGAGACTGACCCAGTAATGGTCGATCGGCTGCGACAGGCGGTAGCCCATTGCCAACCCTTTACGGGTGTCCTGCTTAACTACCGGAAGGATGGTAGTCAATTTTGGAATGAGCTGACGATTAATCCAGTGTTTGATAGTGAAGGCACACTGATTAATTTTGTCGGATTGCAAACTGATGTCACTGCCCGTAAACAAGCGGAAGCCACTCTGGAACGGTTGCAGCGGCAGAACGAATTAATCTTAAACTCAGCGGGAGAGGGCATTTATGGATTGGATCAAAGTGGAACGCTTACCTTTATCAATCCTGCGGCTGCCAGAATGTTGGGGTGGGTAGCCGATGAATTGGTGGGTAAGCAAATTGCTGGGGTCGTTCATGCCTCTCAAACAGAAAATGATTTGTACTGGACGAGTTACCCACTCAATGCTGCTACCGAGCCTACTTGGGTGCATCATGTCGGCGAAGAGATATTTTGGCGAAAAGATGGTACAAGCTTTTGGGTGGAATATATCAGCACTCCAATCTTAGAAAATCAGGAGTTAGTTGGTACGGTAGTGACATTTCAGGACATTACGCAGCGGCGGCGAGCAGAAGTTGCTTTACGCGAAAGTGAAGAACGTTATGCGATCGCGGTTCAGGGTGCCAAAGATGGTTTGTGGGATTGGAACTTAAAAACCAATCAAGTCTACTTTTCTCCACGCTGGAAATCCATGCTGGGCTGGGAAGAAGATGAAATTAACCATCACTTAGATGAATGGTTTAGCCGGATTCACCCAGAAGATTTTGAAAGTGTAAAAACTTTGTTAGTAGCGCATTTGGAAGGCATTACTTCTGATTTTGAGGGGGAATATCGGATGCTGCACCGGGACGGTAGTTATCGTTGGATGCTCTGCCGGGGACTGGCGGTCTATGCCAACAACGGTAAGGTTACTCGGATCGCTGGTTCTCTCACCGATATTACTAGCCGCAAACGGACAGAGAAGCAACTCTTGCATGATGCTTTGCATGATACCCTCACAGATTTACCCAACCGTGCCCTATTCATGGATCGGCTGGAACGATCGCTAGAGCGCCATAAACGCAATACTAACTATTTGTTTGCAGTGCTATTTTTGGATCTTGATCGATTCAAAATTGTGAATGATAGTCTAGGACATGTTGTTGGTAATCACCTGTTAGTTGAAATTGCCCGCCGCTTGCAAGCCTGTATCCGGGCTGAAGATACGGTAGCCCGCTTGGGTGGTGATGAGTTTGTGATTTTATTGGAAGCGATCGACTGCCCTAGTGATGCCACCCGGGTAGCTGAGCGGATTCAACAGGAATTAACCCAGCCTGTTCATTTTAATGGGCATGAAATGTTTGTTACGGCCAGCATTGGGATTGCTCTAACCTCGAAAGAGTATGAGCACCCCGAAGAAATTCTGCGTGATGCCGATACTGCCATGTACCGGGCTAAGGCATTGGGCAAGTCCCGGTATGAACTATTTGATACCAGTATGCATACCCAGGCCGTGACGCTACTGCAACTTGAGACAGATCTCCGTTACGCGATCGAGCGGCAGGAGTTTGAACTACATTATCAGCCGATCATGGCGCTCAAAACTCATCGATTGAGTGGATTTGAAGCCTTAATCCGCTGGCGACATCCGCAACGGGGATTGGTTGCTCCTGGGGCATTTATTCCCATGGCAGAAGAAACTGGGTTAATTAATCCGATTGGTTGGTGGGTATTACAAGCTGCCTGTCAACAGATGCAAAACTGGCAACAACAGTTGCCACTCCAGTCACTTCTGACGATTAGTGTGAATCTATCTGGAAAGCAACTTGCCCAAGCAGATGCAGTCGTACGCGTCGAGCAGATTTTGCAGACAACTGGACTAAATCCGGCAGCCTTAAAGCTAGAGATTACCGAAAGTTCCATTATGGAAAATGCTGAGTCCATTGTCAGCAGATTACAGCAACTAAAAGCACTCGGAATTCAACTGTCGATCGATGATTTTGGCACAGGTTACTCTTCGCTCAGCTATCTACACCGATTTCCGATCGATACGTTGAAAATCGATCGCTCCTTTATCAATAAAATGGATATTGAATTAGAAAAACTGGAGCTGGTGCGAACAATCGCGACCCTTGCCTGGAATCTCAATATGGATATCGTAGCAGAGGGCGTAGAAAGTGAAAATCAACTTGCTTATCTAATGTCATTAGGGTGTGAATATGCTCAGGGATACTTATTTTCAAAGCCAATTGATAGTTTATCTACTGAGCAGTTCATTCTAAAATCACTCAACTTAACCCAAGTCATTAGGACAACTTAATCAACAGTCTGATCACAGCGACGATCGGACAAATCTGCTCATTGAATTTGCTGCTGCCCTGTTCTTATCTGGGCATTACCAACTTTATTCTAGTAACTTACATCATGCATTCAGATTTAGGAAAGCACCCATCGACCAGTTCAGGATATCTGTCGAGAGAACATCTCCAGTCCGCTTTAATATTTGCTCAAAGCATTGTAGAGACGGTACGAGAGCCTTTAATTGTATTGGACACCAACTTGCAGGTCCAAACAGCTAATCGAGCGTTCTACCGTACCTTTCAGGTTGACCCGGAAGAGACTAAGCAGCAATTCTTTTATGCCTTAGGGAATGGTCAGTGGAATATTCCAGCCCTACAAACCTTGTTAGAAACTGCGCTATCCCACAATATTGCTTTTGAAGACTTTGAAGTAGAACATGAATTTCAGCATATTGGACGGAAGACAATGCTGTTGAATGCCCGCCAGATTACTCAAGCCGAGCTGCAAACGGGCATGATTTTGCTCGCGATCGAAGATATCACTGAGCGTAAGCAGACCGAGAAAGCCTTAAAATTATTTAACGCCAAGCTGGAGCAAAGTAACCGTGAGTTGCAAGATTTTGCCTCGGTTGCCTCCCATGATCTACAAGAACCGTTGCGTAAAATTCAAGCGTTTGGCGATCTGTTGAACAAAGAGTATGGTCAGTGTTTACCGGAAACTGGACAGCAATATTTACAACGAATGCAAAATGCAGCGGCGCGCATGCAAACGTTAATTAATGATCTATTAGCATTTTCTCGTGTGACGACTAAGGCACAGCCATTTATTCCCGTTCAATTAAATCAGGTTGTCCAGGAAGTGTTATCGGATTTGGAAATTCAGCTGCAAGCTGTGGGAGGACAGGTAAAAGTCGATCGGTTACCAACAATTGATGCGGATCCGTTACAGATGCGGCAGTTATTGCAGAACTTAATTAGCAATGCTCTTAAATTTCATCAACCCCATTTGCCGCCTGTGATCACGATCCAGGCTGGGATAGTTGCGCAGCCAAGCACTACGGCTGATATGGCAGCGGCTCCACAGGCATGCCAAATCTTGATTGAGGATAACGGTATTGGATTTGAAGAAAAATATTTGGATCGAATTTTCACAGTTTTCCAACGATTACATTATCGTAACGAATATGAAGGAACTGGGGTAGGTCTGGCAATTTGCCGTAAAATCGCGGAACGGCATGGAGGTAGCATTACAGCTAAGAGCAGTCCTGGTAACGGCTCAACGTTTATAGTTATCCTGCCGGTTCACCAATCTGATACCTCGCTAACTCGTGGATAAGTCTGGAAAACCAATCACTATTCTCATGGCGGATGATGATGAGGAAGATCTCTTACTGGCAAGAAGCGCCTTAGAAGCCTGCCGTCTCGCTAATGATCTTCACTGTGTCAGAAATGGGGAAGAGCTGTTAGATTACTTGTACCGACGGGGAGAGTATGCTGAGTTAGCTACTTCCCCCCGTCCTGGATTGATTTTGCTGGACCTGAATATGCCCAGAAAAGATGGGCGTGAGGCATTACAAGAAATTAAAGCCGATCCGGAGTTGCGCCACATTCCTGTCGTAATTCTAACGACTTCAAAGGCAGAAGAAGATATTTACCGAACCTATGATTTAGGAGCTAACTCGTATATCACCAAACCGGTCACGTTTAATTCTCTAGTAGAGGTAATGCAGAGCTTAGGACGGTACTGGTTTGAAATTGTTGATTTGCCTCCTAGCCGTAAGCACTGAGCCAAAAAAATCTCGCTTTAGGTACTGAGTTGCCTAGTGATGCAATGTGGCATGCAACAGCTGAGTGTAATCAGCAAAAGTATCAATGTCAAAGGCCGCTTCGGGGTAAGGAATTGTCTGGGTGAATTGATTGTATTGCTGCATCATTTGCTTGGCTCCCCGATCGCCGCTTAAGCTCATTAAAGCCGGAAACAGAGTGTGATCAAACAGAGCCGGAACTCCCACTACTCCAGCATAGGCTGACGCAATAATACGGGCATGAGCCTGTTGATAAGTGGTGATCAATTGGTTAATCAGAGTAGAGGAGATGAAGGGTTGATCACAGACCAGTAAGACCACCGCCCCAACATCTGGTTTTATAGCTAGCAAAGCCTCGATACCCGTACGAATTGACGCACTGATCCCATCTGTCCATTGCAGATTGATCACCACTTGAATCGCTAAATCTTGGAGTTCTGGTTGAATCTGGACTGCATTCGCTCCTAGGACAACAATAATTGGCTCAGCTAGAGATGCGATCGCGGTAGTAGCTACTCGTCGAATTAAACTACAGCCCTGATAGTCGAGTAACTGTTTCGGCGTCCCCAGTCGAGTTGAAGCTCCCGCTGCTAAAATTACAACACCAATACTGGACATGGTTGATTCTCATCATGAATGGCTCCTGATTTCTCCCGCAACGGCTGTCCGGATCGCTGGTTTAGCACCGCCTGAATTTCAGCTACGATCGCTAGGGCAATTTCATCGGGGGTCTCTGCTCCTAAATCCAGCCCAATCGGAGCATACAGCCGTTGCAACTGTGATTCTGTATACTGTAAGCCGTGATGATATAAATCTTGTAGAAGTTGTTGAGTACGAGATTTGGAACCGAGTATACCCAGGTAGCGAATTGGAGAGGGTAAAAGAAGTTTTAATAGGGCTTGGTCTTGGAGATAGTGATGAGTCATCACAATCGCGATCGTTTGCGGGTTTAAGTTCAATTGAGTCAGGATTTCATCGGCATGGCAAACGATAATTTGATTAGCTTGGGGAAAGCGATCGTCATTGGCATACATTGGTCGATGATCAATCACTGTGACCTGCCAACCTAATTGTTTTGCCAGCTGTACTACGGGAATTGCATCATAACCTGCCCCAAATACTAGCAGTGGAACAGGGGGTTGAATCACATCAATAAACACCTCTACTGTGCCTTGTTCTAACGTGTAAGTGATCACTTGACTCCGCCCTGTGATTAAACAACGCTCAGTATCCTGCAACAACCGAGTAGCCAAGGTCTGATCAGCAATGCCATGAATTACCGTTTGATCGGCTTTGCATAATACGCGATCGCTCACCTGGGCATTGACTGCCCCCGTGACTTGAAATATCGTGGCGATCACGCCAGGTTGTTGCTGCTGCCAACACTGCGTGATGAATTCCAGATGGCTGATCGCCGATTCCGTATGCAAGGATTCCAGCAATACTTGAACCATGCCATTACACCCCATGCCCAATCCCCAGATGATATCCTGACTGGCTGTAGTGTCGTAAGTGATAACGATGGGGTCAACTGCCTGATGCAGCAATGGTTGTGCCCGTTCCCAGATATCGGCTTCTAAACAACCCCCACTAATGGCTCCAATCATTTGCTGATGAGCTGCCACTAACATCCGAGCACCAGGACGACGGTAGACCGATCCACTAGTTTTTACCACTGTGGCGATCGCCGCCGATCGCTGACTAGCTTTAATCTGCTCAAACCCTTGAATAATTTGTAGTAAGTCGGTAGGCATACTAATTGAAGGTTATACCAGACTGAATGGTGTGCAATGCCTGTAGGGACGGATTTAGCTGCTGGTCTTACCCCACGAGCGTTGCATGATCCGCAGCATCTGCCCCTACATTCAGAGATGCGATTGATTAGCTTGCCATTAACTTATCCGGTGTTAGGGGCAAGTGGCGGAACCGGTTGCCCGTAGCATGATAGACCGCATTAGCGACAGCCGCAGAAACTCCTGTAATGCCGATTTCACCCACACCTCGCGCTCCAGCGGGATTAAAGTTCAAATCTGGTTCACCGACAAAGATCACCTCAATCCGAGGAATATCTGCATGGGCAGGGAAGTGATAGGTGGCTAGATCATAAACCACCGGATAACCCGTATTAGGATCAAAATGACACTCTTCCATTAAGGCTTGCCCAATCCCCATGATCACGCCACCACGAACCTGACTGGCGGCTGTTTTAGCATTAATGACCTGACCGACATCCATTACAGCCACCCAACGCGTGACGCGCAATCGCCCGATTTCTTCATCCACCGTCACCTCACAAAAATGGGCACCCCAGGATTGAAACGCCCATTGTTTCATCTCTGCTCCCGGGGCGGTGGTTGCTGTTGCTTCGATCGCCGCTCGTCCCGACTGCTGAAGAGCAGCACAGACAGCAGTGGCAGTGGTACAGTTGACAGACTTCAGCACTTCTCGACAGGCTTGAATCACCGCCGGGGCAAGGGATGCTGTCATTTGTGAACCACCAGCCAAACCACCATCTGGCAGTTGCGAATCGCCCATTTCGACCCGAACCTGTTCCACGGGAATTCCTAACGTCTCTGCGGCGGTGACCGCAACCATCGTGTAGGCGCCCGTGCCCATATCATTCCCAGATGTCAAGATATGGGCTGTGCCGTCAGGTAATAACCGCACCTTAACTGAGGCAACTCCACGCATGGCTGGAAACGTCGCGGCTGCCATGCCCCAACCGACCAGCTTGCCCTCCTGAGTTAACGATCGCGGAGTCATCGAGCGGTTCTGCCAACCAAACCGTTCTGCGCCCACCTGTAAGCAGTCAGAAAAATGTTTAGCAGAAAACGGTAAGCTTTTCCGCTGGTGCTTCTCCGTCTGATTTTTTAACCGCAATGCTACCGGATCCAGCTTGAGTTGCCACGCCAGCTCATCCATAGCTGACTCTAATGCCCACATCCCCGGATTTTCTCCCGGTGCCCGCATAAAAGTTGGTGTACCAACATTCATTACGGCTAGTTCTTGACTGGTATACAAGTTAGGAGTTGTATACATCACGGGTGTAATCCCTGTACAGGGTTCTGGAAATGACTCCACTGGAGATGTACAGGATTTTGCGGTATGGGAAATTGCTGTTAATGTACCATCTGCCATTGCCGCTAGCCGCACAGTTTGTTCAGTTTCCGATCGATGTCCGGTATTAGCCGTCATTTGACGCCGACTCAGCACCAACTTCACAGGACGCTGGAGCTGACGGGCAGCCGCCGCAGCTAGAATGCCATGGGGCCAAGGAAAGGCTTTAGAGCCAAATCCACCTCCCAGAAATGGACTGACAACTCGCACTTTTTCCGAGGGTAGACCAAATAATTCGGCATAGGTGCGCTGAGTTCCCATCACCCATTGTGTAGGTTCGTAAATAGTCAGCGTATCTGTGCCCTGCCAATGTGCGATCGTGGCATGGGGTTCCATGGGGGCGTGCAGTTCTGTGGATGTATGGTAAGTAGCCGTCATCGTAGCTGCCGCACCAGCCATTGCTGCCGAGAAATCCCCACTGGTAAATTTCCCAGTTTGAAACGTCATATCTTCGCCAAACATGGATGGGGCAGGCTTAAATACGGCGTCCTTTGCCGCGATCGTCGGGGCTTGCGCTGTGTAATCTACCTTGACGCGCTGGGCGGCATCTCGGGCTTGCTCAAAGGTATTAGCCACGACTAAGCCAATAATTTGTCCAGCATAATGCACCTGAGCATCGGATAATGGCAACCGAGCTTCATAGATTTTCGATTTGCGGAAGTCGTTGGAAGGCTTAAAGATTTTCGGTACGTTGTTGTGAGTAAATACGGCAATGACACCTGGAGATTGTTCTGCCGCTTCCGTATCGATCGCCTGAATTTGACCGTTTGCGATCGTCGCCGTCACGACATAACCATAAACTAATCCTGGTAGTTGATGTTCTGCGGCATAGGTTGCCTGCCCCGTGACCTTGGCTAGTCCGTCTTTGCGGCTGACGGCAGTCCCCATAATTTTACTCATGCTACACCTCCCCCATTAGCAGCGATCGTCAGTGCTCGTCGAATGGCTCGTTGACCTAATCCCACTTTGAATCGGTTATCGGATAAAGGCTGAGCCGCTTGCATCGCGATTTCAGCCGCCTGTTGAAATGTTTCAGCTTGGGCAGGTTTACCAATCAAAAATTGCTCGGCTGTTGTCAGTCGCCAGGGTTTATGGGCGACTCCACCCATAGCCAAGCGGGCAGCTTGAATCTTGCGATCGCTAGCCACCTCAATTGCCGCTGCCACAGAGACTAGCGCAAAAGCATAGGAGGCTCGATCGCGTAACTTCAGGTACACACTAGACTGAGCAAAGGGAAGAGAGGGCAGGACGATCGCGGTAATCAGTTCTCCTGGCTCCAGGTTGCTATCGCGTTGGGGTGTATTTTCGGGTAGCCGATGAAACTCCGTAAAGGGGATTTGGCGCTTGCCCTGAGAGCCTTCTACCTCCACGATCGCATCTAATGCCGCTAAGGGCACACACATATCGGAAGGATGGACCGCAATACACTGATCACTTGCCCCAAATAAGGCGTGCATGCGGTTGATGCCTGTTAATGCTGCACAACCACTACCAGGCTGACGTTTATTACAGGCGAAAGCGGTGTCATAGTAATATGGACAGCGGGTACGTTGCAGTAGATTGCCGCCCACTGTTGCTACATTGCGAATTTGCTGGGAGGCTCCTAATAAAATTGCCCGTGACACCATGGGATAATTCCGGCGAATCTCTGGATGATCGGCAACAGCAGTATTACTAACTAAGGCTCCAAGCCGCATCCCATCTCGACTCGATTCAATCCGCGTCATATCTAGCCGAGTGATATCGATTAATTGGGTTGGCTGATCGAGAAAGGCTTTCATGCGATCGACCAAATTTGTACCACCCGCAATAAACATGGCATTTGGTTGGCTGGATGCCTGTTGTACGGCTTCTGATACTGAACTTGTTCGGACATAGGCAAAGTTTTTCATACGGCTCCTGCTCCTGCCTGTACCATGGTCACAGCTGCCGCCGAGGGTGGGGTTTGTCCAGCCGCTTGCTGCACGGCTGCTACGATGCCGTTGTAAGCGCTACAGCGACAGAGATTGCCACTGAGTCGTTCTTTAATTTCCGCTGCTGATAGCGTTTTTAGCTGGGGTGGGTGGTTTAGATCAGTCGTTACGGCGCTCGCACAACCACGCTTGACTTCATCTAGCAATGCCACAGAAGCACAAATTTGTCCTGGCGTACAATAACCACATTGAAATCCATCCTGCTCAATAAATGCAGATTGCACGGGATGTAAATTGTTGCCCTGTGCTAATCCTTCGATCGTGACAATCTGTTTACCCTCCTGCATGACAGCTAATGACAGACAGGAATACACCCGTTGTCCATCGACTAGCACTGTACAAGCGCCACACTGACCGTGGTCGCAGCCTTTTTTGCTCCCTGTCAGTCCTAACCGTTCCCGTAAGGCATCCAGCAGGGTAACCCGGGGTTCGATCGTGAACAGTTGCGGTTTGCCATTGACGGTGAGCGTGATCGTCATATCACCAGAGTTAGACGTTGCGGCTTGAGCCAAAGTTCCCTCCTCCTGAGCAGGCGTTGCCTGATGCAGCAATGTCGGAGCAGCGATCGCCGTACCCGCCGCTGTCAGCGCTTGTCCTAAGAAACTGCGCCGAGATGTACCTCTTTTTTTCTCTTCAGGATGTTGCATGGTGTGAGCGCCAATCTGAAATTCTGAGCTGATTTAACCCGTGATCCTACCGTTAGATTAAATGACAATTCTCCTGCTAACTGTTCACCCTTACCCTAAATTGATCACTCCACTCCAAATTGGGTTTAAGGCTGGAATCCCGATTCTGAGAAACTTTTCTGGCTAAAAATCGCTCAGTACGTTGAAGGAAAAGCTGTCATAACCAACAGATTTAATAAATTTTAACTATAGCTTTTATTAATTTATTTAATGAGAATTTATTCTGATTGAGGGGTTTACCCTCTGTAAGCATTTAATTGATGTCGGGCGCAATGGTTTACCCAGTCGCTAATCATCAAGAAACTTATCAGATTGAACGAACCAGCATACAATAGCACCCTGAGCAACCTCACCCTGAATTGAGCCTATGAGAGCACGATGGACTCGCACCATTTGGCAGCGATATTTGTTACCACTGCTATTTGCCATTTCCCTCATCACTATTTTGGTGATTAACAGTCATCCTGCCCTATCTCAAGCAATATCTCGCCCGATTCGTGGGGTTTGGATGACCATCAATGACAAGGATGTGCTCAGCGATCGAGCGAGGTTGCAAGATGCTGTGAGTAAGTTGGAGCAATTACGTTTTAATACCATCTATCCGGTAGTATGGAATGCTGGTTATGCCATATACCCAAGCGCGCTAACTCAAACAATTGGTATTCAATCTTTCGTCTATCGTGGCAACGATGGACAGGATATGTTAGCGGATCTGATTGCTCAAGCTCACCAACACCAGTTAGCTGTCATGCCCTGGTTTGAATTTGGCTTCATGACTCCACCCACGTCCGAGTTAGCCATGCAGCATCCAGAGTGGCTAACTCAGAAGCAAGATGGCAGTCAGACTTCTGAAAGTGATGCTGGAGAAGTTGTCTGGTTGAATCCATTTCATCCTGAGGTACAACAATTTATCACTAATCTTGTGTTAGAGGTTGTCACTAATTACGACATCGATGGCATTCAGTTTGATGACCATATGAGTTTGCCGCGTGAATTTGGCTACGATCGCTACACCACAGCACTCTATACCAAAGAAACAAATCAATCTCCGCCCAGTCCTCATGATCCGGAGTGGACACGGTGGCGAGCGGATAAAATTTCGGCATTCATGACCCAACTCAACCAAGCAGTGAAACAGAAGAAGCCCAATGCGGTATTCTCGATTTCACCAAACTACTATGACTTTGCTTACAAGCTACACCTCCAAGATTGGTTAACGTGGGTGCGCAAGGGCATTGTAGATGAATTAATTGTGCAAGTGTATCGCAACGATCTCCAACAGTTTTTAGATCAGATCAGTCGATCGGAACTCCAAGAGGTTAAACAAAAAATTCCGACTGGCATTGGCATTCTGGCTGGCTTAAGAAACCGCCCTGTGCCAATGTGGCAAATTCAGTCGCAAGCCAGAGCCACCCAAGAGCGCGGCTTAGGAGTCGCTTTCTTCTACTATGAAAGTCTCTGGGATCAGGCTTCTGAATCCGTTCAAGAGCGGTTATCAGGATTTGCACAACTATTGTATTAATGGCATGGTTTACGACTCAAAATGGTGCGGTGACGAGGATCGCTGGCTACGGTAGTAATGTAGTCAAATCCAACCGATTGCATGGCTGCCTCCATGTCAAAGGTGTAGTAGTCATCTGACCAGGGTTCTGTACTTTTCATCAAGGTAAATAATACCGGGGGTAAGTTTTGGATCACTGGAGATTTGGGATTATTATCGACGATCGCTAAATGACCACCCGGACGTAACAGCCGCAGAGCTTCCCGGAAAATCTCTGTGGTAGCTTGACCTGGCAATTCATGGGTGACGAATTGCAGGGTGATCAAGTCAAATGAGACGTCAGGTAATCCAGTTTGTTCCGCTTGGGCATGAATCCATTGAGAAATTTCCTGGTTCACATCCCGTTGCTGCGCTACTGCCAGCATATAGGGAGAGAGATCCAAGCCGATCGTGCGGATAGGAACGGTTTGCTGCTGTTGATAAAAGCGGTGAAGTGCCAACGTCGAAATCCCGATCGAACAGCCGATATCTAAAATATCTTGTACAGGCTGAGTAATATACTGAGCCAAAGTTTGGTGAAAACTTCCCCGTAACCGAGCTTGAGCGGCTTCCCAGGTTAACGGTTCATCTTTCCATACCCGTAGAGCCATTGCATAGGTGGCGGGTTCTGCCTCAAAGGCTGCCTCCCAACAGAGATTGCCACGATCGTAGGCATGAAAAGGTACTTGATAATACTCAGGGTATGTCACTTGAGGATTAGTTAACTGGCTTAACTGGTGCTGAATGCCAGAAGCAGCAAGGTTTTCGAAGTGTTGTCGCCAGGAAATACCATTCCGCTCCGCTGTTTTAATCAGCACTTGCCGTGCTTGCTGCTTCATGACCGCGTAGATCGGCTTAGTTTGAATCAAGACGTTAACACAACGTGACAACAAATCATCTCCTGCCCAAGCAGGCTTACTTTGAAGACTCATAGCCCTACAATCCAGTCAGAACGCTTTTTATTTTATAAGATTTTATGCCTATTCAGTTGTGAAGTGATGAAAATTAGCTCTCGCTATCTCTATCTTTGGAAAGAGGATACACATTACGTTAACATTTACCATTCTCCGTATTGGTTTGATTTGTGTTGGAAGTCAATCGTGTATTAATGCAATTCAACAAGACTGACCACACAATTCACGCAATTTTGATGTGACCTAGATATTAGGTCTCAAGGGATTTCGACGACTCTGAACTAACTGGAAGGACTGACAGTATCTTGACAATGCAGAACTTCAGAACTAAATGCTTGCTGGCAACTCAATCTTGCTAAGGTACATCTCATTTATCTGATGGTTTGATCAATTGCCAGCGATCGCATGTTTAACTCCCTCCCAAGTTGATGGCTCAGGATGTTAACCAGTTCAGCAACACAACACTATATTCCTGTAAGTTTTAGCCGTCGTTATGAAAGTCGCTCTTGTTCACGACTATTTAACTCAAAAAGGGGGCGCTGAACGAGTATTTGAATTACTCTGTAAGCACTATCCCCATGCCGATATCTTCACTTCTCTGTATGATGCAAATCATACCATTGAATTCGGCGATCGTGTAGTCAATACTACACTGCTACAAAACATTCCTGGGGCAAGCAAGTACTTCCGGCTAATGGCGCCTCTGTACTTCCCTGCATTTCGCTCCTTAGATTTAGATGATTATGATCTAATCATCAGCAGCAGTAGTAGTTTTGCTAAATCGGTTCGCAAACACCCCCAGGCAAAACATGTTTGTTTTTGCCATAATGTGACTCGGTTTCTCTGGGATACGCAAACCTATCTGCGCGAATACACCACCTACAGACGGTTTTATCCGTTACTCAAGCAAGTCTTTCAAAAAATGCGGCAGACGGATTTGTACTATGCTCAGGAGCCTGACCTGTATATCGCTAATTCGAGTGTAGTTGCCGATCGCATCCGCAATGTATATGGTAAACCGGCGATGGTGATCAACTACCCGATCGATAGCCAAAAATTTACCTTCTCCAGCCAAAAGGATGATTTTTACCTTACTTCGACACGCTTAATTAGCTACAAGCGAATTGACATCATCATTGAAGCTTTCAATTGGTTAGGGCTACCATTATTGATTACAGGAGATGGTCCTGAGCGAGAGCGCTTGCAGAATCAAGCGATGGAGAATGTGAAGTTTTTAGGTCATGTAAGTGACACAAAACGGAAACAGTTGATGTCAAAAACGCGAGCGGTAATTGTGGCAGCACTAGAGGATTATGGATTGGTTCCAGTTGAAGCCAATGCCAGTGGCACTCCAGTCATTGCTTACGGCGCAGGTGGCGTTCTAGATACTCAAATTCCTGGACATACAGGGGTTCTATTTAATCGACAAACACCCGATGCATTACAGTCGGCTCTAGTCGCAGCCAATGAAATTTCCTGGAACTATGAGGCAATTCGGAATCATGCTATGAATCATTTTTCTGAAAAAGCCTTCTTCGCCAAAGTAGAACGGGTGATTTCGGAGTTTTGTGCTGAAAACAATTGAGGTTTGCTCGGGGGCATCTACTACTAAAGCATATTCAGTTATTTTGTTGTGAGGAAAGGATGTGGCTGCTAATCAGTTGGATATGCATGAAACAGAACCAGGTTATGGTCAACTATTTGCCGTTTTGATCCGACGCTGGCCCTGGATAGTAGGCACTTTAACCAGTATGTTGGCGATCGCGGCTGTTTACACTCTACTTAAGCAACCCATCTATCAAAGCTCGATGCAGCTATTGATTGAACCTAATTACCAAGGGAAAAAAGATGGAGTTGCCCCTAACCAGTTTGCAGATGCCAATATCGAGATTGATAACTCCACCCAACTCACGCAAATGCGGAGTTCCCATCTGCTGCAAAGAGCAGTGAACTTATTAAAAGCTCAATATCCTGAGCTAGATGTGGAACAAGTTCAATCTAGTTTAGTCTTAAAGCAAATTGAGGAAGATCAAGTAAAAACGAAGATTGTTCAGGCTGTATATACCGCTGATGATCCAGTAGAAACACAAAAAGTGTTACAAGCTATTCAACGGGTATATCAAGACTACAATCGGGAACAGCAAAAACTCCGTCTCACCAAAGGACTAGGATTTATCAATGAACAACTACCAGTGTTAGGTAAGCAAGTTTTGGGAGCAGAAAAGGCATTAGAGCAGTTTCGTAAACAGCAAAACTTAGTAGATCCGGAGCTACAATCTCAAGCCCTAATCGACTCACTAAAAGAGTTAAAACAAGACCAACAAAAGAACCGGGCTGAGTTACAAGCTGCCCAAGCTCGCTATCAAACTCTCCAGCAACAGCTTGCCCGATCGCCCCAGCGCTCCCTCACTGCCGCTCGTCTGAGCCAAGCCCCCCGGTATCAAGCCTTACTGAACGAACTCCAAAAGATTGACTTAGCGTTAGCTCAACAACGAGTGCGATTTACCAACGATTCGCCTGTGATCCAAAAGCTCGTTGAGCAACGCCAACGTCAACAAGCATTATTAGCGACGGAAACTCAGCGTGTTTTAGGTAACAGTCCTACTTCAGCTAACTCATCACCGCCCGAGTCATTACTAAAAGATGCTCAAATGGGTGAAACTGAACTGACGTTAGTTAATCAACTTGCTGACGCCCGGAATACCTGGGTAGCTCTACGATCGCGCGGACAAAGTTTGGATCGCTCAGTAACATTATTGGAAGCTGAACTGCGCCGTTTTCCCACTCTATTGGCACAATATGGGCGGTTACAACCAGAAGTTAAATTAAGCCGAGATACGCTGGAACAGCTACTCAAAGCTCGTCAAGAGATCGCTCTAGAAATTGCCCGAGGTGGCTTTGATTGGCAGATTGTTGAAGATCCTAAGCTGGGTAAGCATATTGGTCCTAAGATGCGGCAGAACTTGTTACTAGGGGCAGTCGCTGGGCTAATGTTAGGCTGTGTTATTGCTTTTGTTCGAGATAGTATGGACGATGCAGTACATACCCCTGATGACTTAAAAAATCTCTCTGCATTACCGCTCCTGGGGATGATTCCCGAACTACCCTATCCCAAAACGAGGAAGATACCCCCTACAGAGCATCCTCTGCTAATTGCTAGCTTGCGCGATCGTCCCGCCGGAGAAATGGTGACTTCGCTGGAACAGATTATGCCCTGGGTATTATTTCGAGAATCCCTCGATTTAGTTTATAAGAATATCCAGTTACTATCAGCAACGACTAGAGTTCGCTCTTTAGTTGTAACCTCAGCGTTAGCAGGTGAAGGAAAATCTACGATCGCGCTAGGGTTAGCCATGAGTGCAGCCCGATTACATCAGCGTGTTCTACTCATTGATGCTGATTTACGTCGTCCCAGTTTACATCAGCAACTTGATCTACCCAATGACCAGGGATTATCAACTCTGTTAGCTGGGGAAACAATGATGCCCAACAAACGTCACATTCAGATTTCAAGTCTGTATACAGATGTTCCTATTTCTGTCTTAACCTCTGGTCCACCACCAACTGATCCAGCAAAATTGCTCAGTTCCCAGCGGATGTCGGAATTAATGACGTTTTTTGAGCAATCCTATGATCTAGTCGTCGTTGATGCTCCACCTGTACTGGGCATTGTTGATGCCATGTTAGCGGCTTCTTTTTGCGATGGTGTTGTATTGGTGGAACGGATTGGTCAGGTAACTCGCACCGACCTCACTCAAGCTACAGCGATGTTAAACAAACACCGAGTTATTGGAGTAGTTGCTAATGGGGCAACTACAGGTACTAAGCCTTATCTGGCTCATACCCGAACTTTTTGAGCGATCGCAGTTTTATCTCTGCCTCCATTACTATCTGTCCCTGTCTCTATTCTCTCCTTTCGGTCCAATTTACCTTTTGAGTTTGACATTATGACCACACTCTTCATCACTTATCAAGCTCTTCTTGCAACAGCAAAACCATCTCTTTCTCTCTATAACCATCCCAGCCATTACAGGCTGCAATGGCGACAAAGACAACTTCTGGTGAAGCGAAATAATGACCGAGCACCGCTCCATCTGCCCCCTTTAGAAAATCCTCACTGGTTAAGTGAATGTTTGCAGCGATCGCCAGTACAATTAGTTAAATTAGCCGCTAACTTAAGCGAGGCAGAATTAGAATTTTGGGCGAATGCTTGTGCAAGTGCTGGAAAAGCTGCATTCCTTAATGTTCCTAATACAAATGAGTTACCCAAGAAACAACAACGGTTTAAGTGGTGGTTGAAGCGCCTCTTTGATTGGAGTGCAGCTCTACTATTGCTGATTTTACTAGCTCCGATCATGCTAGTCATTGCCGGACTCATTGGACTGCAATCTCCTGGTCCCATCTTCTTCTCGCAATGGCGAGTGGGTGAACGGGGCAGGCTATTTCGATTGCTGAAATTCCGCACAATGGTTGTTGGTGCAGAACAACTCCATCATCAGGTGATGGGTTGTCAACCAGGATTACATAAGTGTGAAAATGATCCACGAGTTACGGCAATTGGTCGGTGGTTACGTAAATTTAGCTTAGATGAGCTACCACAATTAATTAATGTTTTGCGGGGTGAAATGAGTTTAGTGGGTCCTCGTCCCTGGGCATTATTTGATGCGCTTCGCTTAAATCCCCAGGTGCGACATCGGTTAAGTGGATTACCTGGAATTACTGGAACCTGGCAGGTCTTAGCACGATCGCATTTACGGGATCTAGATGCTGCCACCTGGATTGATTTGAGCTACCTCAGTAACTGGTCAATTTGGCAGGATTTTAAAATTTTGCTCATGACTATTCCTAAGGTTTTATTAGGATTTGGTGCTTATTAGTTCAATTCATTTCACTTACCATCTATGCTGCTAAAACTTCCGGTATCTGTTCGCTCTGTCTTTAAAGCAAGCCGCTTTTGGCAAACTAATGCACTGATTCTCCGAGAGTTCCAACACTTTCCCTGGATTGCTGTATTAGCCATTACTTTTGCTTTAGCAGCCGCCGCATTTGAAGGGTTTGGTTTAGGTTTTTTACTCGCATTTCTTCAAAGTTTAATTAGTCCCAACGCCGAACCCTTTAAAACCGGAATTAGCTGGTTTGATACGGGACTTCTGGGGATCAATGCATCGGCTACTAGTCGGTTATATCGAGTATCAGCACTAATTCTGTTAGCAACCTGGCTACGAGCTGGATTCAATTATCTAACTCAGGTTTATACAGAACTAACTCAACAGAAGCTTGTCGATCGCTTGCGGAAACGTATTTTTGAACAGCTGCAAGCTCTGAACTTGAGTTATTTCTCCAAAACTCGATCAGGTGAATTAATTAACACGCTAACTGGAGAAATTGGACGGTTACAATCTGCGTTTGGTTTGGCTGCTTTCATCATTACTAAGAGCCTCACCCTGGCAGTTTATCTGGTGTTAATGCTACAAATCTCCTGGCAACTCTCGCTGATTTCAGTATTTCTGTTTAGTCTGGTAGCAGTCGCGTTATCAAAACTCAATGCTCGTGTCCGTGAAGCCAGTTTTGATGTATCGATCGCGAGTGGTCGGTTTACCTCAATTGCGATGGAATTAATCAGCGGTATTCGCACGGTACAAGCCTTCGCAACACAGGATTTTGAACGGCAACGATTTTATTATGCCAGTACCAGTGTGTTAACGGCTTCTATGAAGGCAACTAAGGGTTGGGCAATTGTTCGCCCTTTAGCCGAAGGATTAGCAACCACAGTATTAATTGGCATGATTGTCATTGCTCTCACCGTATTCGTTGCTAATGGAGCATTACAAACGTCATCCTTGTTAACCTTTCTGTTTATCCTGTTTCGCTTAGTCCCTGCGGTTCATGAAATTAATGGCAACCGCTCAATGTTAAACAGTTTTCATGGTTCTCTGGACAATATTCGGGAACTTTTGCGAACTGATAATAAGCCATATCTACCGGATGGCTACATCGAATTTACTGGGCTGAAGCGGGCGATCGCCTTTGAATCGGTAGATTTTAGTTATGACCCTGAACACCCGATTCTTCACAACATTACCTTGACAATTAATCGAGGTGAAATGACCGCGATCGTAGGCGCTTCAGGGGCAGGTAAAACAACGTTGGTAGACTTAATTCCCCGATTTGACGATCCAACAGAAGGTAGAATTCTTTTAGATGGCACGGATCTGCGAGACTTTCGAATTAACTCATTGCGCCGTCGTATGGCGATCGTGAGTCAGGACACATTCATTTTTAATGCTTCTATCCGCGATAACATTGCTTATGGAGTGCCGGACGCTACACTTACAGACATCACTGAAGCTGCACGATTAGCCAATGCTTTAGAGTTTATTTTAGAGTTACCTGAGCAATTTGATACGCCGTTAGGTGATCGTGGAGTTCGGCTTTCCGGGGGACAACGTCAGCGGATTGCGATCGCGCGGGCACTCTTACATAATCCTGAAGTTTTAATTTTAGATGAAGCGACTAGTGCCTTAGATTCTATTTCAGAACGTTTAATTCAGGAATCGATTGAGAAGCTGGCTGTAGGTCGCACGGTAATTGCGATCGCTCATCGCTTATCTACGATTGTGCGTGCGGATAAAGTTGTAGTGCTAGAACAGGGTCGTGTGATTGAACAGGGAACTTATCAAGAACTACTGGCTCAACGCGGTCGATTGTGGAAATACCATCAAATGCAACATGAAGCTAGTTCAGCCTGATTTTGAAACTAGAAAACACGATAATCCCTATAACTAGTTCACAACTTATTCAATGTTTGAGGAGCCATAGAGCTATGCATTTAATTGCCTTGGAACAAGCTCCAACCTCGTTACGAGGTGGACAAGAACTAAATCTATTAGAAATTTGCCGGGATCTATCCCAGCGGGGGCATCAGGTTACACTTCTCTACGAGCGGGAAGGTAATTTATTGGAGCAATATCGCAAGTTTTGTCAGCATGTCATTCGCATTAATAGCTATGGCTTCGATCGCCGCCGAATTGATGACGTTCTCAATTTTTTCCCTAGCTTAATCCAACTTGGTACAGTTCCCGTTAGTCAAGATAGTGTGATTTTTAGTAATGTTTATCACACCGTTTTTTGGGGTTACTTATTAGCTCGTTATCGCCAACGTCCTTTTGTTTGTTACTTGCAAGTGCCTCCATTCGACTTTAATCGGCAGCGATTATTGGGACTAAAGGGAGTCGATCGCTTTATTGCCGTTTCTAGCCAAACTAAACAAAACTGGACAAAGATTGGCTATGAGCCAGAAAAAATTGATGTAGTCCTCAATGGGACAGATATTAATAAATTTCAGCCTGCGGAAAATCTAGATGCTGTGCGATCGCAATGGGGTGTGCCTCAGCAGCATAAGATCATTTCTTATGTCGGCAGACTCGATAAAGATAAGGGGTTAGAAACGTTGATCACTGCTTTTGCTTTGGCGCTGAAAACTAATTCCAATGCTCATCTGTTAATTGCTGGCAAACCTTTATTGCATATTAGTCCAATTAATCATCGAGAATCTCCTGAGGAATGTCGTAAATATGAGCAGTCCCTAGAACAATTAGTAGCGGACTTCGGAATTCAAAATCAGGTTAAATTTTTAGGGCATATTACCAATACTGAAGCGTTGTATCAAGCCAGTGACATTACAGTTGTTCCCAGTCGTTGGCCGGATCCTTGCCCCCGTGTAGTGATTGAAGCGATGAGTTGTGGAACTCCAGTTGTTGCGAGCAGAATGGGTGGCATTCCAGAGGTATTGACGGGTGAATTTGACTCCCAGTTAGTTGAGCCGGAACAGCCACAAAGGTTAGCTGATACGCTGAGTCAAGTGATGACCTGGCGCGACCATAATCCAGAATTAGGGCAACGCTGCCGGGATCATATTCTTAACCATTTTAGTCGGGAGAAAATGGTTGATGGCATTGAACGATCATTGCTACAAGTTTTGCATCAAAATGATCGATCACTGGTCGGATCTGGTTTAGTAGAATCCACGAATATTCAGCGTTAACAGAGGGGGTAAACCATGCATATTATTGCCTTGGAAGCTGCCCCGACTTCACTCCGGGGTGGGCAGGAGCTGAATCTATTTGAGATCTGTTATGGGTTAGCTCAACGGGGGCATCAAATTAGCTTGATCTATAGTCAGGATGGAAATCTACTCGATCGCTATCAACAATTCTGCCAGCATACGATCAAAATCGATCGGTATGGGTTCGATCGCCGCAATCTCTTTGATATTGCTGGCTTTCTACCTAACCTTATCAAGATTCCGGGGATTCCTGTTCAAGCAAATAGCGTTGTATTAAGTAATAGCTGCCACCCAGCTTTTTTCAGTTATCTGCTATCCCTATACCGCAAAAGACCCTTAGTTTGCTATATTCAGACGCCTACCTTGAGCTTCAATCGTCAGAAACTCATCGGTTTAAAAGGTGTGAGCCAGTTCATTACTGTTTCTCAGCAGATGAAGCAATATTGGGCAAATTTAGGCTATCAGCCCGATAAGATTGATGTGGTACACAATGGCACTGATTTAAGCAAGTTTCAACCAACCAATAATCTGGCTAACATTAGACAGCAGTACAACATTGCTGGTCAGCACCGAGTGATTAGCTATGTGGGTCGTTTAGATACCGAAAAAGGTGTGGAGACTTTGATTAAAGCCTTTGCTCTCCTAGCTAGAACAGAGGAGCAAGTTACGTTGCTGATTGCAGGCAAGTCGATTATGAGTATGAATCTGGAAGCTCATCATGAGCCTGGTACTAGCAAAGATTATCAGCACTATCTAGAGCAATTAGCGATCGATCTGGGAATGAACCATCAGATTCGCTTTTTAGGATATGTGGCTAATCCGACAACATTGTATCAAGCCAGTGATGTCACGGTTGTCCCAAGTTTGTGGGCAGAACCCTTTGGCAGAGTCATCATTGAAGCAATGGCTTGTGGGACTCCCGTTGTGGCAAGTAAGACAGGTGGAATTCCAGAGATCCTCACTGGAGAATTCCAACATTATTTAGTGGCACCTGGCAATGAACAAGATTTAGCTCAGACATTACAGCGTGTCTTAAACTGGCGAACAACGGATCCAGAATTAGGTTATCGTTGCCGTGAGCATATTCTGGACCAATTTAGTTTAGCAAAAATGGTTGATGGCATTGAGAAAGTTCTCATTAAGGTTGTGAATCATGCATAACAGCCCTCACATTTTATCGATCATTGAAGAATATTTAGGTCACAAAACCTATGGCAAGTTGATGCGAGCCTACTTTAATCAGGTTGACTCTTGCCAAGTTGATTTCTACTGGTATAACGAAGAGCGGGAACTCAGAACTCGGATCATCAACCGACTGTTAAGTTATTACCCTGCGAACAAATGGGTACAAAATCAAAATATTGATTTCCACGTCTTGCGCTTTCAACTTGGATTTGCCTATATGGCGAAGCGGTTAGCCATACGCAAGCTTAAACAAGCCAGTTATTCAGCACTACATTTCCATACGCAACCATTAGCGTATTTGGCGTTAGACCTGATGCGATCGATTCCCACGATTGTTAGCATCGATCGCACAATTGCCCAAGCTGCGATAGAAAACACAGATCCACAATGGCAGTGGACTTATGCTCCTAATATTTGGTTAGATCGGCAAGTATTTCAACATGCGGCGGGGATTGTCTGTTTTTCTGAAGCCAGTCGGCGATCAGTGATTAATGAGTTTCAAATTGACGATCGCAAAGCACACGTTATCTATCCTGGTGTGAATCTGCAACAGATTACCATGCCTGACCGCACCACTCATCCTCAGCAACCTTGCAAGATTTTGTTTATTGGGGGTGACTTTGAACGCAAAGGTGGATTTGATTTACTGGCAGTCTTTCTGAGCCAGTTTGCTGATGTGGCAGAACTCCATTTAGTGACGCAAGCGGAAGTCACTTGTGATCATCCTAATGTGCATATTTATCGTCAGATTGAAGCCTACACCTCAGAATGGTTAGCCCTGTATCATCAAGCCGATATGTTTGTGATGCCGACCTATTCGGAACCCTTTGGCTGGGTATTTATTGAGGCGATGGCAGCAGGATTACCGATCGTGGCTACAGACTTAAATGCGATTCCCGAAATGGTGACGCCAGGAGAAACTGGATTGTTAGTCCAACCAGGCAATCGATTTGCTTTAGCTCGGAGCTTACGAATCTTGATTGAGCATCCCGATTTGCGGCGATCAATGGGGATGAAAGCGCGTCAAGTTGCCAAACAGAAATTTGATGCCAACAAAAATTTCCAAGCTCTGGAAAGGCTATTTCAAGATGTGGCGATTACTCAACCATATCGCTCAGCGATCGCAGCTCAAACGGCTGTTTAACTAAAAGAATGTGATTTAACTGGAATTTCGATATGAACATCCTCTTCACCTGTCACTACAACTTTAATATCAATGCAGGCGCAGCAGGAGTAACTTGGCGGCTAGGTCAAGAATATCAACAACTAGGGCATCAAGTACAATATTACTCTCTCGATAGTTTACCCCAACGATTACATCCGTTAGCGAAAGTTGCTGCCTTTCCTGAATTTGTAGTGGCTCGAATTGTCGCTCTAGAACGCCAACAGGCAGTTGATATTGTAGATGCTTCTACGGGGGACGGTTGGCTGTGGGCAGTGTTGAATCAAAGACGCCAGCAACGCCCGTTAATCATTGCTCGTTGTCATGGGTTAGAACATATCGAGCATGAAGAATATCTGGAAGAAGTAGAACGAGGACATCTGCAATTTAGCTGGAAGTATCCACTGTATCGGGGAAGTGTCCGGCTCTGGGAAGCCGCGGCTTCGATGCGATATGCCGATCTAGCCTTGTTTCTCAATCATCGCGATCGCCAGTATGCCATTGACAAATTAGGTGTTGCTCCAGAACGGGCAGATATCATTGCCAATGGGATTCCAGAAACCTTCCTTAACCTACCGTTTGAACCGCTCCCTCATGATGGAACATTACGGATTGCCCAAGTAGGCACTTATATTGTGCGAAAAGGGGTACATTATGGCTCACCTGCATTAAACACTATTCTGCAATGCTATCCTCAAGTTTCTGTCAGTTTTCTAGGTACAGAATGCCCGGAAGCCAAAGTTTATGCTGACTTTGATCCCGCTGTTCACGATCGGATTCAGATTGTCCCTCGCTATTCCCATGAAACCCTGCCATCACTCTTAAAAGGGCATCACATTAAACTATTTCCTACTATTTCAGAAGGCTTTGGTGTCGCACTTGTCGAAGCAATGGCCTGTGGATTAGCGCCTATTACTACAGCAACTCCGGGTCCCCTAGAAATTGTGCAGGATGGGCAGGATGCGATCGTGGTTCCCTGTCGAAACCAACTGGCGATCGAGCAAGCATTAGCACGACTGATTACCGATCGGGTTTACCTGGAACAACTCCGTTACCATGCCTATGAAACCGCCCAGACTTACAGTTGGGGGCGAATTGCCCAAAATAACCTTGCCTGCTACGAAAAAGCTCGTGATTTAAGGAGGGTCAATTATGACCGTGTTTACTCAGCAACGAATTAATCAGCCAGAGGATCAGGCGATCGCGAAACGGCAAATTTCTACGGTTATCATTGCTCAGAATGAGTCCGAATGTATTGCCAATGCCATTCGTTCTTGTTTGAATTTCTCTGATGAAATTGTTGTAGTTGATGGTGGTAGTCAAGACGATACGATACAAATTGCCCAGACCCTTGGCTGTCAGGTCTATCACAATCCGTGGGCTGGCTACGCCAATCAACGCAATTTTGGAGCGGATCAGGCTCAATACGATTGGATTTTCTTTATTGATGCGGATGAAGTTGTTGATCAACAGTTGGCTACCACTTTATTGGATTGGAAACAAAGTCCTAACCTGACAGCCAATGCATTTTCAGCTTTGCGGATTGGTGATTTTTGGGATCGTTGGTTAGACAGTCGTCCAGAAGCGCATACACGGCTATATAACAAACAAGTATTTCGGATTAAAGATGTTTTGGTCCATGAAGGTCCCAATATTGGCGATGCTCCAGTTGTGAAATTATCAGGAGTGATTTGGCATTACGGGTTTCGAGATTTAAGTGATTTAGTCATTCGCTTCAATCGTTATACCGATTTAGATGCTCAACAGGCTCATCACAATGGGCAACGATTTAATTTTTTGCGGTTATTGCTTAAACCCTCCGCCAAATTTCTCCAGCAATACCTTTGGTATGGTATGTATCGCCAAGGATTAGCTGGATTCGCTCTTGCGGGTCTATGGAGTTACTACATGTTCTTGAAAGAACTGAAGCTGTATGAACTTGAGCGACAAACCAATGATCATGGCTAACCGGAGCATATCCAGCGATCGCCATGATGCCTTGGCGTGGGCAGCAATCCTGGGATTTGCCTTCCTCACAGCCTTTGGTATATTAATTCACGCAGGTGGATTATTGCGATTCGTGTTTCCAGCCGCCGCCTTTTTAGTAGCGGTATTTTTGTATCCCCGATCGCCAATATTGTATTTGGGCTTTGCCTGGTGGATTGCCTTTTTAGCTCCGTTTGTGCGCCGTTTAATCGACTATCAAAGTGGCTGGGTTGATCCTAGTCCAGTGCTATTAGCTCCCTTTTTGGTGTTAACGCTAACAGCTTTATCCTTTATACGAACGCTGCCCCGTTTATATCGGCAGGGAGGATTACCCTTTATCTTGGCGATCGTGGCTGTTGTCTATGCCCTGCTAGTAGGTGTCATTAAGCAATCACCAACGGCTGTCATTGTGCCATTGCTGAACTGGGTTACACCAATCCTATTTGGTTGCTATTTATTTGTTCATTGGCGAGATTATCCTCGGTATCGTCAAAGTCTTCAGCAAGTATTTCTATGGTGTGTGTTGATTACCGGTGCGTATGGTGTGTTGCAGTATTTAATTGCTCCAGAGTGGGATCGCTTCTGGTTGGTCAATACGAAAGCGTTGGCTTTTGGTACACCCGAACCTCTAGGCATGCGAGTATTCAGTACCATGAATTCACCAGGACCATTTGCTACTACGATGATGGCAGGACTGTTGCTGCTGTTCAGTAGCCGCAGCCAATGGCGGTTTGTCGCTGTCACCGTAGGCTATCTCTCATTTTTACTATCGTTAGTGCGATCGGCTTGGTTCGGTTGGGCAGTTGGGTTAATCACCTTCATTCCCACGTTAAAGCCGAAACTCCAAATGCGATTAGTTGTAAGTATTTTAGTCATGGCAATTTGTGTGATGCCATTAATTAATTTGGAGCCATTTGCTACTGTCATCAATAGCCGTTTGCAATCCCTAACATCCGTTTCTAGTAATGATGCGAGTTATAACGATCGCTTAGAAGGATACAATGACTTTCTTGGTCAAGCATTATCTGAAATTCCAGGCGAAGGGCTAGGATTCACCATTTCTCATGGCACGATTGGTAGCAATGATAGTGGGATTTTGAGCCTATTTTTCATGTTCGGTTGGTTTGGCACAATCCCTTATTTAGGTGGCATCTTTTTATTATTTATTAGTTTATTTCGTAGTTCTGAAGGTCGTTCCGATTCCTTTATTGCCGCGGCTCAGGCTATCAGCTTGGGAATATTTGCACAAATTGGTTTGGGCGTAGCGACGGCTGCCCTTTCTGGTATAGTCATGTGGGGATTTGCGGGTATGGCATTAGCAGGGCAAAAATACCATCTTTACCAGCGATCGCAGAACTTGCTTGAATTAGAAACACTACCAAGAGAAGTATTGCCTTCATAAAATATGAGGCTTGATCAAAACAAAATTAAAGTAAAAGGATGTTCTAATATGATAAAAATTTTGTTTCTTGATCAAAGCGGACAGCCTGCTGGAGCAGAATTATGTTTGCTTGATATTGCCAAGGCTTATCGTGATCAGTGTCTAGTTGGATTATTTGCCGATGGTCTATTTCGTCAACTTCTAGAGGAGAATCAAATTCCGGTTCAGGTCTTGGCAACCCAGGCAATTGCAGTTCATAAAGGCAGTGGATGGCTTCAAGGATTGAGTAGCTTGAGGCAGTTATTGCCACTAGCCATACGGGTAGCTCAATTAAGCCATCACTATGATGTTATTTATGCCAATACGCAAAAGGCTATGGTAATTGGCACCTTAGCTAGCATCCTCAGTCGCCGTCCCTTGGTTTACCACTTACATGATATTTTGTCGGCTGACCATTTCAGCTCAACTAATCGCTGGTTAGCTGTAACATTAGCCAACCATTATGCATCTCTGGTGATTACTGTTTCTCAAGCAACTCAAGCCGCATTTATTGCTGCAGGGGGTCGTCCTGAATTAAGCGAAGTGGTTTACAACGGCTTTGATCCCCAAGTTTATCACTGCGATCGCACTCAAGTAGATACTTTAAAGCAACAACTAGGATTAACTGGACGATTCGTTATCGGTCATTTTAGTCGTCTATCACCCTGGAAAGGACAGCATATCTTACTAGAAGCACTAGAATCATGCTCAGAGGAAGTCACTGTCCTATTGGTTGGTGATGCGTTATTTGGGGAACAGGAGTATGTGCAGTCATTGCAAACCCAAGTTATAGAGCGGGGGTTACAGAATCGTGTCCAGTTTTTGGGATTCCGGTCTGATATTGTGCCATTGATGCATGTTTGTGATTTGATTACCCATACCTCGATCGCCCCAGAACCATTTGGGCGGGTCATTGTCGAAGCGATGTTATGTGGAAGACCCGTAATTGCCACTCAAGCAGGAGGAGCTCTAGAGTTAAGCAATGCTGGAATTCCTTACTGGTTAGTACCACCAGGAAATCCAACTGACTTAGCGATCGCGATCAATCAGTGCCAAGCAGAATGGGCACAGGTGAGTGCGATCGCCCAGCAAGCCCAATTGGAGGTGAGCCGACGCTTTCATATCGATACTATCAGGCAGCAAATTGCCCAATTACTGCATCGATTTGAGCCAGTGATCGATGCTTCTAAAACACGATCTACTAAGCCTGTCTCTGCTAGCTAAACTCGTGTATTTCTAGATGATCAACAAGGAGAATTACCCATGGATCAGTTACCCAATCAGCCTTCTATCAGTATTTTCCTGCCTGCCTTAGCTGGAGGAGGTGCTGAACGTGCCATGCTCCATCTTGCCCAAGGGCTGGCAGAACGAGGATTTAAGACCGATTTAGTGTTGGCACAGGCTGAAGGGGATTATCTATCCTCTGTACCAGCTTCAGTTCGGGTCGTCGATCTGCAAGCTCGCTTTCCAGTACTCATTTCCAAAACGATCGCTCTGCGGCACTATTTGCAACAAGAACAACCTACAGTGCTATTTTCAGCCCTGGATATTCTTAGTTCAGCCATCTGGGCACAACGCCTTGCAGGTGTTCCCACTCGAGTTATTCTATGTGTGCAGACGCATCTCTCCCGCCAGTTTCGCAATCACCAGCCAAATACAATGGGACGGATTAGACCTCTGTTAGTACGATGGTTTTATCCCTGGTCCGATGGGATTGTTGCTGCCTCTCATGGCGTGGCAGTAGATGTTGCCCAGATTACTGGATTATCCGTTGATCGGATTCCCGTCATTCATAATCCCGTTGTAACTCCAGAGGTGTTACAAAAGATGCAAGCCCCTATTGCGCACCCGTGGTTTGCCCCTGGTGAGCCACCTGTGATTTTAGGTGTTGGAAGACTAGTCAGTCAGAAGGACTTTCCCACATTAATTAATGCATTTGCCCAGGTACGACAACAGTGTTCAGCCCGGTTAATGATCTTAGGAGAGGGAGAAGATCGATCGCAATTAGAATTGCAGATTCAGCAGTTAGGGTTGACAGCCGATGTTGCCTTACCAGGCTTTGTAGATAATCCCTATGCCTATATGGCAAAAGCAAAGGTATTTGCCTTATCCTCAATTTTTGAGGGCTTTGGTAATGTCGTTGCTGAAGCAATGGCAGCCGGCACCCCGATCGTCTCTACAAACTGTGATAGCGGTCCAGCTGAAATTTTAGCGAATGGGCAATATGGCAAATTAGTTGCCGTTGGTGATGCGAATGCCTTAGCAGAGGCAATTATTGCTACAATTCAACACCCTCTGCCTGCCGAAGTCTTACAGCAACGTGCTCAAGCTTTTTCGATCGCCGCAGTGACAGAGCAATATATTGATGTTTTGCAACACATCATTCATCAAAGTAGCTTACAAGCCAGTTGAAGGCATGATTGAGATTGTTCATTTATTAAGGTAAATCACCATGCGAATCCTGCATCTGCTGAATGATATCCGCGAGCTAGGCAATGGCATTATTAATGTTGCGATCGACTTAGCTTGTCTTCAAGCCCAAGCAGGGCATGAAGTTGCGATCGCCTCAGCAGGTGGGGAATATGAAGCTTTACTGTCAACTTATGGAGTGAAGCATTTTTTCTTGGATCAGCGCCGTCATCCTTTCAACTTATTCAAAGCAGTTTACCGCTGGCGTCAAATTGTGCCGGAATTTCAACCTGATATTGTCCATGCTCACATGATGACTGGGATGGTACTGGCCTGGAGCCTGAAACGGCAATTTTCCTATGTGGTAGTTTCCACAGTTCATAACGAGTTTCAGCGCAATGCAATTTTAATGGGATTAGCCGATCGTGTGATTGCGGTTAGTCGAGCAGTAGCAGAATCGATGCAACAGCGTGGTATTCCAGTTCATAAACTGCGAGTTGTATGTAATGGGACGTTAAATAGCCCGCGTCAGCGTCGGATAGTGGCAGCTAAGCCATTGCAGCGTCCAGCGATTGTCACAATTGCCGGTATGTACCATCGCAAAGGTATTGCTGATCTGATTGCTGCTTTTACTCAAATTGCTAGAGAATGCCCAACGGCTCATCTATATCTAGTGGGAGATGGACCAGATCGAGACCAATTCAAGCAACAGGCACAACAAACATTGGTTGGTGATCGCATTCACTTTGAGGGCTTTCAACCTGACCCTCACTGCTACTTACAATCTACTGATATCTTTGTGCTTGCTTCTCATCGCGAACCGTTTGGGTTAGTCTTATCAGAAGCCAGGGAAGCAGGATGTGCGATCGTGGCTAGCTATGTTGATGGTATCCCAGAGGCTCTGAATCATGGTCATGCTGGCATCCTCATTCCGCCAGCCAATGTCGATGCGCTCAGCCAAACCATTACTGAATTGCTTAAGCAACCGCAGCTACTGAAAACTTGGCAGGAGCGATCGCAGCAAAATCTCGCCTGGTTACGGGTCGATCGAGTGCTCCAAGAGACTCTCCTGGTTTACCAAGAACTAGTCGGTAGTGGAGAAGAAATACAGCAGCCTTCCGAGGCTCTCTTATAGGGATCCTGCCTGTTACTTGATCTCTCACTGCTGGAAATTAGTCGTCATCTCTAAGCGGGCTAACGCGCTACTAGCCGATTCGCATCCATAGGAGTCAGGTGATTCAGCCTAAATTAGCGGGTAGCGCCTTTTAGGAAATGGTGGACAAAATAGGCTGGTTTTATGCGATCCTGTATTGCCGTTGCTTATTGTAGTAGTGAATAAAAGTCCAAATTGCCTGATTGATGACTACATGGGGAAGGTGCGCTCCTCAAAGAATTCATGCAACAAAGCCGTTACCTACTCATCTCTTCACTATTAAGTGCGGTGAGTATCTTTGGTGAGTATGCGGACAACGTGGGTCGCTAGATGAACCTCGTGTAGAAAAAAGGCTAAACCTACCACTAGGGCCAACGCTGCACCTGAAAAAAGAAGACCCGTCAACCATTGAACAGGGGCATTGAGCATAGCCTCCAAAAAGAGCGTAACGATCACCACACAGACCAACAAAGCCGCAAGGGTACAGGCAGTAATTGCCTTACTGGCAAGGCGCCTGCGTCTTTCAAGGCTCCGCAGTTCGGATTGGACAGGCTCCAACAAGGAGGTTGATGTGCCATCTTTACTTTCTGTAAGGTAACGACCCCGATCGATGATTCGAGCCAACCGCCCTGTCATGACATTGAGCATACCAGCCGTTGCTGTAAGCAGAAAGGTTGGTCCAAGGGCAAGCTGGATGGCTTGGGCTACGTCGCTGGTAGTTGCAAGGGGGTTCGGCATGCTGTCTGTGTCATAAGAGACTACCAGTATAGATCGCGGTGAATTGATACCTGACAACCTCACTCATTGGACAACACAGACGCTCTTGAAAGCTCGCTGGTCACTTGATCGCCTAACCTCTAACACCGCTCAACCTCCCACGGAAATGATCTTAAAATCACAATATACGGAATACGGATGCTAAAACTAATGGCAAACCAAATCAAAATCAGCATCAATGGCGTTGCCAATATATGTAAACTCCATCGCCAAAAGCTGCGATCGCAGAGCAGTAATTTCCTTCGCTATAGTTGCTTAGTTCTGTCCGGAGTATTGATTACTTACTGGCGATGGGCTACTGCCACCCGCGTTCCTTCACTAATTTGCTCAGTTGGATGGAGAATAATACCTTCACCGGCTGTGAGTCCTTGCTGAATTTCTGCTGCAAAATCATTGCGATGATTAACCGTCACCGATCGACGCTGTGCCCGATCGTTTTTAACAGTAAAAACACACCAGTTCTCATGGCAACGAAATAAGGCACTGAGGGGAACTTGCAAAACATTTTTCCCTGCCCAGGTGACAATTTTTGTTTCCACCCGGTAAGCATCTCCATACATTGCAGGCGCATCGACAAAGTCTCCAATCACGTTCACCCGTTGTTCCTCAACTCCCAAAGCAGAGACTTTCGTAAACGCGGCTGGTTCCACTAGCCGAACTTTTGCATGAACGGGTGAGGCATTTAACCGTTCAATCAGAATGGGATGACCGGGTTTGATCTGCTCTGCATCGGTGGAAAGCACATCAATCACCAGTTCCAAATTAGATACATCTCCCAGTTCCAACAGAGGAGTTCCATCAGTGACATACTGAGCACTCTTTTGCAAAATTCTCAAAACTCGTCCGTTTACGGGCGATCGAATATCCGTGCGATTAGCTTCATCCCGCAGCTTGGTCAGTTCTGCCTCAGTGCTGGCAATGCGAGCATCATAGACCCTGAGCAAATAATCTGGGTCGGTCTGTTCTTTTTGCAAAACGGCAAGAGTAGCTTTAGCAACTTCCACTTCCGCCGCGGCTGCCTTTGCGGTTAAGGTGGCTGCATCCAGTTCTCTAGCTCTAGTAATTTCGTTGAGTTCGGCTGATTCCCGATCTTTGCGGGCGAGCGCTCCCGATGATTGGAGTTGCTGGGCACGTTGACGATCGCGGTTTGCCTGAGCTAAAGCTGCTTGTGCCGCTGCCACTCTAGCTTCTGCCTGTTGCTGATCAGCTCTGGCTTTTTTAATGCGAGTATTTGCTTGCGCCAGTGTTTCCGGTTTAGGGCGCTGGGTGGCGACTCCTGCCCGTTGTGCTCTCCATTCTGCCAACTGCCCTAAAGCCGCTTTCACATCAGCCGTCAAAGGTAAGGGGTCAATCTGGGCAACGAGTGTTCCCACCTGAACTAAATCGCCCTCATCCAGTTGAATTCGTTCTAGATGACCATCCACGGAGGCTGCAATCGTAAAGCGATCGCGCACTCGCGTTTTGCCTTCTGCATCAACCGTCACCTGCAAATCGCCCCGTTTAACGGTGCTGACATCCACTTGGACAGGAGCAGGACGAAATGCCCAAATGAGCAGTAAACAGGTGGCGATCGCCAAAGCTGCATACCCAATTGGCTTGAATGATAAACGGGGTCGCGGTCGCTGATCTTGCGGCTCTGTGGACGAGAATCGGGATTTGGATGGGTCAGGCAAAGGGGATAGCTTCACCGTAACGACCTCCTGGCACTCTCTTCCAAGTCTATCGAAAAACTATGAGGAACCCGTGAGGGCAATTACTCTCGCGTCTTCAATACAGCCACTAAATCCAGGCGATCGCACTGTCGTCGTACCAGCCAACCAGATAGCAGCCCTGCAATCAGAATCACCACTACCGCAAAAGCATAGCTAGCACGGGTAATCACCAGGGGAAAGCGATAGAGTTCCGTGTTGTAGAGCAACGACATCAGGGCTGAGATCCCATAGCCTAAAACCAACCCTAACGGAATGGCGGCAATGAGCAGAACTGCCTGTTCTCCCAGCAGAATGACCGCAACCTGAGCTTTGCTAAACCCAATGATTCTCAAAGTCGCTAGCTCACGACCTCGCTCCGAGAGGGCAATTCGAGCGGCGTTGTAGACCACCCCAAAGGCAATAATGCAGGCAAACACAACTTGAATCGTGGTGATCACTCCCTGACTCTGGGCGATCGTTTGCTGAAACTGCTGGAGCATCGCTTTGCGGAGGGAAACACTGGCAACGGCTGGCGTTCGTTTGAGTAACGCATAAAGCTCATCTAACTGATGCTCATCGACGGCGAGAAAGGCTCCAGAAATCGTGGCTCCTTCCCGCATGAGTCGATTTAGCGCATCAAGATCCATGTAGGCAGACACCCCAATCAGTTCGTCTACCAGTCCGGCGACCGGAATGGTGCGAGTTGGTCTACTGCCTTCTAGCACTTCGACCGTCAGGCGATCACCTGGTTGCACGCCTAAAATATCAGCCAGTTTACTGGACAACAATAAACCATCTAACGGCAAGTTGACGGGCTTCAGGTGGCGATCGACTAGTTGACGCAACTCTGTGTCTGGTTTGATGCCCATAATGCCAATTTTGTGACTGCGATGTTCAAAGCGCAAACGGGCAGCAACCACGCGGAATGGTTCAGCATAAAGCACTCCAGGCAAATGAGTGACTTCATCGCGGGTCCGGGCAGGGCGTGGCTCATTGAATACGATCGTCACATCATCTCGTTGAACGGTGTGAAATTGAGAGTCCATAAGATATTGCATCGCATCCTGACTAAAACCGCCCATGACCAGCAGCGCTACTGCCAGCGAAATTCCCAGCATCGAAAACATTGACTGAATCGGCTTACGCTCCAGATTGCGCAGAATAATTCGACCAACGGGTGACAACCAGCGTTGCAATCCCCATCGCTCTATCAGGGTTTGACGAAAGTGAGCGGGAGGTTCGGGACGCATTGCCTCGGCTGGCGGCAGTGAGATTGCCCGTCGCACGGCGCCAAAGGCTCCCAGAATCGCCGCTCCGCCACTAATCAGAATCGCACCTGTCACCATTGCCGGACTGACTTCATACCGCAACACCGGGAAGTGATAGAAGTTGGCATAGACCTTTGTGAGGGCAGCACCCAACCACAAGCCTGTCAGCGTCCCCAAGACAGCACCCAGAGCCACGATCGCCAGGACAAACTTGAGAAAATGTTCACCGATCGCCCAGTTGCTATAGCCAAATGCTTTGAGCACGGCAATCTGATCTCGTTGGGTACCAATCAAACGAGTCAAAACAATGTTGAGCAGAAATGCACCAATGCCTAAAAAAATAGCGGGAATCACGGTTCCGTGAGTCCGGAGTTGAATAATCTCATCGGACAGGAAACGGTTGGAGATTTGGTCTTCGCGATCGTAAGCTCCCAACGCACCGTAAGGTTCTAATAGCTTATCCAGACGAAAGATGACTTCGGCGGTGTCGGTTTGAGGTAACAGGGAGAGGGAAATATCGTTAAATGCTCCATCCAGATTGAAGGCAGTGCCCAGGGCTTTACGTCCCATCCAAAGCACCCCAAACCGCTGGTTATCGGGGAAAATGTCACTGCCGCGAATTTCATAGACATATTCCGGTGACAGGGCAATACCGACAATGTGTAAAGATTGCCAGCGTCCATTAATTACAGCACCCAAGCGATCGCCCAATTGCAAGTGATTGGCATTGGCAAACACCTCACTCACCAGCACTTCATCACTGGCTCCCGGCTCAATGTAACGCCCCTGCCGAATGTAAAGCTCGTTGAGCATCGGCGTTTGCTGTTCTGGAATCGAGATCAATCGTCCCGTTACAGGTTCCTGCCGTCCAGGGACATCCAGAATGACATCAACCACGACTCGCGTTTGCACCTGTGCAACACCGGGAATAGCTTGAATCTGAGTCACGACAGATTCGGGGGCGCGTTTTAATTGCCCAAATACCTGGGCAAAACGGTATTGGTCATAATAGTTGATCTGAGAGAGCTGTAGCGATTGGTAATTGGTTTGCATCGCCACAAAGATCGCAATGCCACAAGCCACCACCAGCGCGATCGCAAGTCCCTGTCCCCACAGGTGCAACAAGTCTCGGAAGAGTTTGCGATCGAGGGCTGGCATAGCGATGATTATCCGTCATTACGAGGCAATGAGAGTGGTTTTGGAACCTCTGGAAGACTGGTATAAATCGTTTCCAGATTCATGACCCGTTCTTCTAAAGCTTTCACCGTTTGGGCTAAATGAATTTCTGCTTGCTGGCGTTTGTTCGGTGCTAGCCAGACGGCAGCGGTTCCACCGCCTGCACCCAGCAGAACCAGGAGCGGCAATACAACTCCACTGTTGGTAATGGCAGTCAGGGGAATACAGATGCCAAACATCCCGATCGCACATCCCCAGATAGCAGCCGTAGCCCGAACTCTTGGATCGCGTTCAGTGGATTGATGACGCATACAATGTTCCTCCCTGGATACTGAGACTTACCATTCCAATTCTTCCGGAGATACTTTTGCTTCATTCACTTGAATCCGAATAATCTCACCACTTCGCATCGTCACTACTCGATCTGCCATCGCTGAAATCCCTGCGTTATGCGTAATGATGGCAGTCGTTGTCCCTAATTCCTGATTCACCTGTGCCAGCGCATCCAGCACCAGTTTGCCTGTTTGGTAATCGAGCGCTCCCGTTGGTTCATCGCACAGTAAAACTTCCGGGCGTTTAGCAATGGCGCGAGCGATCGCAACTCGTTGTTGTTCTCCTCCCGATAGTTGGGCTGGAAAGTGATCTAGGCGATCGCTGAGTCCCACCATATCCAATGCCTGCTCAGGTCGCATCGGATAGCGAGCAAGCTCCGTTACCAGTGCCACATTCTCCCGTGCGGTCAGACTGGGAATCAGGTTATAAAACTGGAAAATGAAGCCCACACAGTCCCGCCGAAAGCGGGTTAACTCGGCATCCGTCGCATGAGTCAGGTCACGGTTACGAAAAAAGAAATGCCCACTCGAAGGAATGTCTAAGCCACCCAAGATGTTGAGTAACGTGGACTTGCCGCTTCCTGATGGTCCCAGCAGCACGACCAGTTCACCTTCATAGAGGTCGAGGTCAATCGATCGCAACGCCTGAACTTCCACCTCACCCATTTGATAAACTTTCGTGATGCCATGAACATGGAACACTACACTGGATGCTGCTGCATTACCAGAGCTAAGTTTGGCATTTGGATGATGGTTCCAGAACACAGTGAGTTACCTATTGTAGTGCGGTAGATCAATTTAGACCCTAGAAACTTCTCCATCGCCATAACTTGATTGTAAGTTAAGAAATCACAGGTTGCTTTTCTGGATAAGGTTCTAGACATAGGAGTCGCTGAGGTCAAACAGCCCATCCAAACTCATAGCGATGGATGAACAATCCAATCACAAGGTTCTCAAATCGGTTGCTTTTGCGCCATCTATGACTGCGATTGCCTCACTTGCAAAAGCCTCTACCTGATCGTTCTCAACCCCTACACTTCCGAACGCCTCGATGCAAGTGTGACTACGGCTTGAACTAATCGTTCTGGCTCAATAGGCTTTGTAATGTGGCGTTGAAACCCGCTGCTAATGGCTCGTTGGTGATCGTCCTCTCTGGCATAGGCAGTCAGGGCGATCGCAGGAATCTGCCCTCCTTGCCTTGGGGATAGCGCCCGTACCTGTTGAATCAGCGTGTAACCATCCACTTCAGGCATGGCGATGTCGCTAACTAACACAGTCGGTTGAAAGTCCTCTAAATTGATTAGTACCTCTGATGCAGAGGCAACGGTTAAAACGTCTGCGCCATATTCGGTGAGTAATGCTGTTAACAACTCACGTGCATCCGGTTCATCATCGATCGCAAGTACGCGAACTCCTGTCAGGTCAAGTTCCTGGTGTGGGTACTCGTCTAGCGGCTGGACTTCTGGTGCGATATTGAGCAGGGGCAGCTGGACGGTAAACGTTGCCCCTAAACCTTCCCCAGGGCTGTTAGCGGCAATAGTACCGCCATGGGCTTCAACTAATTGACGCACGATCGCCAAACCCAGCCCAAGACCGCCATATTTGCGGGTGATCGAAGCATCTTCCTGTTGGAACGATTCAAATAGGTGAGGCAGAAAGTCCGGGCTGATACCTTTGCCGGTATCTTTGACGATGATGTGAACCTCAGTGCCGACCTGTAGCAGCTGAATATCTACGCGCCCACCGTGGGGTGTGAATTTGATCGCGTTGGACAGCAGGTTCCAGACAATTTGCTGCAGCCGGACCATATCCCCAAAGACTTGTCCAACATTGGGTAGGACGGAGTGCAGTGAAATGGACTTAGCCCTAGCCGTTGTGCCGACGGTGTCGAGCGCGGCCTCAACGGCAGAACATAGATTGACTGCCGCCATATTGAGGCTCAGCTTGCCGCGCAGAATTTTAGCGATATCCAGCAGGTCATCAATCAACTCCGTCTGTAACTTGGCGTTGCGCTCAATCGTGGCAAGGGCTTCAGCGGTTTTAGCGGCATCCAGCCTGCCTAACTGCAAGAGCTTGGTCCAGCCCAAAATAGGGTTCAGGGGCGATCGTAATTCGTGGGAGAGCACGGCCAAAAACTCATCTTTGATCCGATTAGCCCGTTCAGCCTCTGTCCTAGCAAGCTGTTCGCGTTGCAGGAGCTGTTCGCGTTCGGCCTCTGCCCGTTTCTTCTCGGTAATGTCCAGCACCGTTCCGATAAAGCGAATGACCTCGCCGGCTGGGTTGAAAAATGCCTTTCCCTTGGCGGCGACCCACCGTTCGATGCCGTCTTCCAGCCCCACAGTGCGGTACTCAATATCGTACTCACCGTCGCCTTGCGGATCAAAGGATCGCAGCACCACCTGATGGGTGCGATCGCGATCGTCCGGATGCAAGCCCGACATGAAAATGTCGTAGTCAACTTGGGTTGTGGGCGATATACCAAATACGGCTTTGCACTGATCGTCCCATTTCAAAACATTAGTCTTCGGATCGAAGTCCCAGGTGCCTAGCTGAGCTGACTCGATGGCGATGCGAAAGCGGTCTTCACTCTGGCGCAGGGCTTCCTCAGCAAGTTTGCGCTCAGTGATGTTTTTGAAAAGAACGGCTACTTTTCGCTGATCGGGAAGCCCAACGCGATAGGCATACACGTCATACCACCGCTGCAACGCTTCAGCCGAATTCTCAAATCGGATAGGAGTGCCGGTTTGGGCAACGCTGCCGTAAATCTCAAACCAATAGTTCTCATGGTGTGGAATCAGCTCGCGCATCCGCTTGCCCTGAACATTGTAAAGCCCGCACTGCCGCTCAAACGCCGGGTTCGTTTCTAAAAAGATGTAATCAACGGGTTGCCCGTTCTGATCAAAGATCATTTCAATGACGCAGAAGCCTTCGTCCATCGACTCAAACAGGGTGCGATAGCGCTCCTCAGAAAACCGCAGCGCCTCCTCCGCTTTTCGGCGTTCGGTAATGTCGGCTAGGGCACCCGGAAACGCGATCGGCTTGCCGTTGGCATCATACTCGACCTGTCCTCGGGCAATCACACAGCGTTCTTCTCCGTCCGCATTCAGGACGCGGTACTCCTCGGTGTAATGCTCGCCAGTTGCGATCGCGTGTTCAATGCTAGCGACGATGCGCGGGCGATCATCGGGATGAATGCTGTTTAGAAGGTCCTCCAGGGGAACGCCGGTAGCTGCTTTCTCAGAAGCAACGCCGAACAGATGGGCGAAATTGCGATCGGCAGTAAACACATCCTCAGAAATATTCCAACGCCACGTGTAGATTGCTCCTGCCACGAGAGCCGCTTCTAGCTGAATGTGAGCTTCTTGTAGCGCCAGTTCTGCCTGTTTGCGATCGTGGATATTTACCACAGAGCCGATGTAGCCTTTCAGCTCGCCCTCCGGTCCAAGCCAGGGGATAGCGGTGTCGATCGCCCAGCAGTATTGACCATCCTGACGGCGCAACCGATATTCCAGTTGAAACGCCATTTGCTGCTCGACGGCATTTAGGAAGACGGCTCTAGAAAATTCGCGGTCATCGGGGTGCACAGCCTCCAGCCAACCAAAGCCCAGCGCAGTTGCTTCCGTTTGTCCGGTGAACTTGTACCAGCGCTGGTTAAGATAGGTGCAGTACCCAGCGGCATCCGTTACCCAAATCTTCATCGGTGTGTTGTCTGCCATCTGCCGGAATCGCTCTTCGCTGGCGCGCAGGTTGGCTTCTGTCTGCTTGCGTTCTGAGATGTCCATATCAACCCCCGTCATGGTGACAGGATTGCCGTTAGCGTCATAGAACACTCGCCCTAACCCCAGCGCCCAACGCACTGTTCCATCGGGTTTGATGAAGCGAAACTCAATGTTATAGTCCTCCCGGTCATAAAGGGCGCGATGAATGGCCTGTTCAACCCAGGGCAAATCCTCCGGATGAATCATGGCCCTGGCGGTTGCATATTGCCCATCAAAGCTGCCGGGAGCCATGTCAAATAGGCGCTCTAGACTGGTAGACCAATGAACTTTGCCAGTTTGGACATCTAAATCCCAGCTGCCCATCTGAGCCGCTTCCATAGCCAACTCCAGGCGTTTCTGGCTTTGCTGTAGGGCAGTATCGGTCTGCTGGCGGTTCACCGCTTCATCTAACAATTTGGCTTCTAGCTGCTTCTGGCTATCAATATCGGTAATCGTGCCAATCCAGCCTGTGATTGTCCCCTGTTCTGATCGCGTGGGTACGGCCCGACAGATAAACCACTGATACTCGCCGTCCCAGCGGCGAAAGCGGCACTCCGTCTCAAAGGGCTTTCCCGTTGCGATCGCATTTTGCCACAGCGTCAAAGTATGGTCGCGCTCATCGGGATGAACGGCATCAGCTCTAGCGACCCCGATCGACTCTGTCTCACTCATGCCGGTGTATTCGTACCAGCGCTGATTGCGGTAGGTCACAACGCCATTAGCATCAGCGGTCCAAATCATTTGAGGCAGCGCTTCGGCTAGTTCGTGGTAGCGCTGCTGACTGACCTTGAGAGCCACAGCCTCTTGATGGCGTTCCGTGATATCTAGAAACGCGCCGACGACCCCTCGGATTTGATTTTGGTTGCTCCACAAGGGCGTTGCGTAGCACAGCAGTTGACGCAGGGTGCCGTCGGACAGCAGAACATCCAATGTCACATCACACACTTGCTCACCCAATCGACCAGCAACCTGCATCGGTAGATTTTCGGCGGCTATTTCCTCTCCATTGCGGAAGGCTCGATAGGTGAGTTGATTGGCAGCGGACGCACTCTTCGAGATATTGTCGCTAAGGGTAACCCCTAGCAACCGTCGCAGGTAGGCATTACTGTGCATCTGAGTACAGGCAGGATCGGTTGCGATCGCCACTCCCACCGGCAACATATCCACTAACGTTTGCAGCTCAGCTACCCGCTGGGTCAATTCCTGGTTGAGCTGTTGCAGCGTCTCGATGGTCTGCTGCTGACGCTGCTGCTTTCGGCGGAGTTCGGCGTTTGCGATCGCGATCCCTACCGCCCGACACAACTCGTTAGAGGTTAATCGCTCTCTGACTAAGTAATCTGCTGCGCCATTCCTAAAAGCTTGAACTGCACTCTCGGTATCTTCGTCATCAACAACCACGATTGGCGGGCAGTCATCGCCCATCTGTTCCTTGAGCTGGCGCAGCAGTCTATTGCCGCTGGAGCGGGAATGCAGCTCCAAAAGGATGCCGTCAATCTGCTGCAATTTGGGCAGAGGAAGCTCCAGAGCGTTAGCTTGCTTTGAGAGAACTTCATATGTCACATCCTTATCGTGCTGTAACTGCTGCCCATAATCGATAACACCATCACTTGGGTCAGCAATGACAAGAACGGTTCGGTGTAGTGACATATCTGGAATTCAACCTGTGGTGCGAGAGGGAAAGCGATCGAAGCGACAGAATTTGCAGTATTTCTATGGCTACCTCATCTTAGCAGTTTAAGGATTGTAACAACTTTGTCGCTTTAAGTCGGTCTACCACCCCGGATGTTCTGGATCAGAATAGCTAACTCAACGCAAAGACGGAGAGTACTTATAATCTTAGATAGGTTCGAATATATTAAGTGATGAACCGCTTATATCTAGTTAAAGTAACTTACAACTAATCGAGTTGTCACTTTAGTCCGTTCCCATACCTTGGCAACCTTATTCTGTTGTCGATACCATCTTCCCGATTGTTGTTGTAATGATCCATTCGTCCACTCCAATCACTGTGTTTTATCTTTGCTAATGGCGTGTTCTCGCTGCAATGGCTTCAGCCACGATCGCAAATCATTGCAAGGAATTGATTGCCAGTGATGCAACCTCAGATTGGCGCATACCTGAAGTACACATCAACCATTCCCAATGAGCAAATCTCTATTGCATCTCGACTTTCAATGGATTGCTGCCCTCAAGGGTAGGATTAAGCCAATGCTAGGGATGGAGCCTGTTTGTTGGAGGCAAGAAGACCACTGCGGAGACCAGTGCTCTTACGTTTAGGTGGGAGCGCAGACATTGGGAGCACATAGACCAGAGATCGACAGAGTCGTGACAGCGAGAGACTCCAGGTTCAGGCAGCGAATCGCATGGTTGTTGGTATCGGCAATGTAAAGGCGATCGCCAGCGTAGGACAGTCCAGAGGGTTCTGAGAAATGGACCGCGACTCCGATGCCATCTGCTAATCCAGGAGTTCCCCGACCCGCTACACGACGGCATTCTCCTGTTACAGGATGCACTCGCTTAATGGCGTGATTGTAAGTGTCAGCAACCCACAGAAATCCTCTGGCATAGACTAACCCGGAGCAATGCTGAAGTTGAACCTCTGAACCCACCCCATCGCGATCGCCAAAGTGAAATAATTCACCCAGCCCACAGAGAGTTTGCACAACGGGGAGGAAACTGGGAGTAATAGCCCGAATTGTACTGGTTTCGCTATCGGCAACAAAGAGTCGAGTGCCATCCGTTGCCATGCCATGTGGCTGGGCGAAGGCAGCGATCTCAAGAGAGCCATCCACACAATATTCTGCGCCTGTACCGAGGTAAGCCTGGATGGTTTGAGACACCAGGTCCATTATCCAGATTTGATGCGAGCCTGCCATCGCGATGTAGAGGGCATTATCCAGAACTACCAAATCCCAGGGAGAGTTTAACTCAAGCGTGAGGGCGTTGCCACCTTGGGGGAACAGCACCGGGTTTTGCAGTCCCGTTCCTGCGATCGTGCGGACAGTTTTCTGTTGCCAATCAATGGCGCGCAGCCGATGATTGCCGGCATCGGCAACGTAAAGGACTGGCTTTGATGCATCCAATGCCATGCCTTGGGGAGCCGAAAACTGAGCGATTTCCCAGTCCCCATCTTGCCATCCTGCCACTCCCGTCCCGATCGCTCCTTTGTAGGTTCCATCTAACTGAGTAATGACAATCCGATGGTGTCCTGTGTCGGCGATGCATAAGGTATCACTCCGCTCATGGGCAAACACCTTACCTGGAAAGGCTAAAGGTGTTGCTGTCAGGGCATCGGGTGGGAGCATTTCCTGTAGCTGTTTTTCACTCAGAGTTTCCTGCCCAGCGTGTTCCCTAATCAATCGATCGATGAAGTCATCCAGAATTTGCCGTCTGCCTTCCCCTGCCAGAGTTGTCACGATATACCCCTGCGGATCAATCAGCACAAAGGTGGGATAGGCACGGATCGCGTACTGATCCCAAAGGGTGCGATCGCGATCTACGACAACAGGATGGGTAATGCCGTAGCGCCAAATAGCGTGGCGGATGCTGTCTAAATGCTGTTCCTGGTCAAACTTAGCCGTATGAACCCCAATTATGGTGAGGTGACGAGCATATTTCTGCGCCAGAGCATGCAGGTCAGAGATAACATGCAGGCAATTGATACACCCGTAAGTCCAGAAGTCTAGCAGTACAATCTGCCCTCGCAATTCTTGGAGCGAAAGGGGACGATCGCAATTCAGCCAGGGCAGGGTTAGAGGCAAGTGAGGGGCTCGGATGCGAACCATGCGGTTAAGAATTCGACACAATGGAGCTTGCCACCATTATCCTGTACTTCCTTTGCAACGACCCAACTTCCTCCAACCCTTTCTTAAACTTACTGCCATCAATATTCTCTCCAATCTCCTGGTGCCGATCGCGGGGTTGCTGGACATGGCATTTCTGGGGCATTTAGCAGAAATCCGCCATCTAGCAGGCGTGGCACTGGCAACTGTCCTGTTTAACTACCTGTACTGGACATTCGGTTTCCTCCGTATGAGCACGACTGGCATGACGGCTCAGGCAGTGGGGCGAGACGATCAATCTGAGATGATGCTGATTGGGCTGCGACACAGCATCCTGGCACTGCTGCTGGGTATGGGGATTATCATTTTTCAAGTGCCCCTGCGACAACTGGGATTCGCTATTCTTAGTGCCACGCCAGAGGTCGAAGCGGCAGGGCAGGCGTTTTACAATGCGTTGATTTGGGGTGCCCCCGCAACCCTACTGAACTTTGTCATCATCGGCTGGTTTTTAGGACGATCGCAAAGTCGTTATGTCTTGATGCTCACAGCAATCAATAGTATTGCTAACGTGCTCTTAGACTACTGGTTGATTGTCCGTTCAGGTTGGGCAAGTACAGGCGCAGGACTATCAACAGCAATGAGTCAATATTTAACCCTGGGTGGAGGCTTACTGATTTTAAGTCAAACCGTAGAGTTGAAACAGGTTCAGTTTGCCCGCTTGTGGGATGGTTCTGCCCTCTCCACCTTATTCACCCTGAATCGAGATCTGATGATTCGCACCTTGGTGTTGATCTCGACCTTTGCCATTTTCACCAATCTCGGTTCTAGCTTTGGCTCGATTCCCCTATCAGCCAACGCGCTGCTGCTCCAGGTTGTCACCCTTGCTGCCTACTTTATCGATGGCATTGCCTTTGCCACAGAAACTTTCGCTGGCTTATTTCGAGGACAGGGCAATCATAACCAACTGAAGCAACTAGTGCGATTAGCAGGCGGAGCCAGTTTTCTGGTTGGGATTCTGTTTGCGATCGCGTTTATGACTTACCCAGATTGGTTGTTTGGACAGCTCACCGTCCATACTCAAGTGCTCACTTACCTGAAACAGTATGTGTTCTGGTTGTTGCCTGTTCTTGGATTTGGTTCGATCGCGTATATGCTGGATGGTTATTTTCTAGGACTCACTCAGGGAAAAATCCTGCGGCAAGCGATGATGCAATCGGTGTTGATTGGCTTTGTCCCACTTGCTGTTGGGGCCTGGTACTGGCAGAGTAATCACTGGCTATGGCTAGCCCTGTCATTGTTTATGGCAATGCGATCGCTCTCGCTCGGAGCACGTCTTAAGCACGACTTGAACGAATAGCGCCAATGTTTGGCTGCCTGCGACTGCGGTAGTTTGTAGGATTACCACTACCCGATAGCACTATAGCAGAGCCCACTTTACAAAAGCTTTATTTTTTGGTAATACAAATGTACTTTGATAGACAAACTTCACCCCTTCACTCTTGCTAAATTTCGCTTGGCAAGGGGAATACTAGCTTAGTTCACACATTGCTCTTATGTTCCACATTGCCACATGTATCCACTTAGAACGTTAGCCACGTAGGGTGCTGAACGCATCTACATGACTACCTGATAAGCCAATCTACTCCCGCCCTCTACTCTGTTTTGTATGAACGCCAATTCATTTGTCTTACCTAGTAGTCATCAGAGTATTGTTGAACAGCTTGATTTAATGCTGAGAGCGCGGTATCCGCTAATTTACATTGTTGGTGCCGAAGAAGAACCGATCGAGACAGTCTTAATTCAAGCTTCAGCCCGTTCAACGCCGCCACGGGAGCTTTATCTGTGGGATATCGTACGAGGCTGGAGTGACAATGGTTCAGATAAGGGGTCGGCGATTGCGGCGCTAGGGCGAATCGCCAAAGCACCGAGTGATAAACCAGCAATTTATCTCCTGCGAGATTTGCATCCCATCCTGAAAGCACCGCTGCATTTGCCTAATGTCCCCATCATTCGTGAAATCAAGAACTTAGCCCGTGAACTGAAGCGCAGCCGTAAAACCTTAGTATTGACGAGCTATTCGCTGGATGTGCCGCCCGAGTTTATTGAGGAAATGACGGTGATTGATTTCCCACTACCAGATGCCGATGAGATCAACACCTTAATTTCTCAATTGGTGGTTCCAGAAAAACTGAAGTTGTCGCAATTATCCAAAGAGCAACTGGTAAAAGCCTGTCAGGGATTGAGCCGAGCTCGGATTCAGCGGGTGCTAGCAAAAGCGATCGCGGCGAAACAGCAGGTAACGGAACAGGATATTGATAGCGTTTTAGAAGCCAAGCGACAGGCAATCCGGCAGACGGGCATTCTGGAGTTTGTGACTACGCACGCCTCGCTCAAGAGTGTGGGTGGACTCGACCATCTGAAGCAGTGGGTGCAGATGCGACAGGATAGCTTTACGGAAGAAGCACGGCGCTACGGCATTCCCAACCCGAAAGGGGTACTATTAGCCGGAATTCAGGGCACTGGAAAATCACTTTCTGCTAAGACGATCGCGCACGAATGGCGGCTACCCCTGCTGCGGCTGGATGCGGGACGGTTATTTGGGGGGCTGGTTGGGGAAAGTGAAAGTCGCGTCCGTCAGATGATTCAAATTGTGGAAGCGATCGCGCCTTGTGTGCTGTGGATGGATGAGATCGACAAAGCTTTTGGCAACATTAATGCTGGCTTTGATGGCGATTCGGGAACCAGCCGCCGTGTGTTTGGTAATTTGATCACCTGGATGCAGGAAAAAACCAGTCCGGTGTTTATCGTTGCGACTGCGAACAATGTGCAAATTTTGCCAGCGGAACTGCTGCGGAAAGGACGGTTTGATGAAATCTTTTTCCTGAACTTACCGACGGAGCCAGAGCGACGAGAGATCTTTCGCGTCCATTTACAGCGATTACGACCCAGTCGCTTACGTGAGTTTGACCTCGAACTGCTTGCCCGTCAGTCTAAAGAGTTTAGCGGAGCTGAGATTGAGCAAACGATCGTGGATGGTATGCAGCGAGCTTTTAGCCGGGGTACGCCTGGGAATCGGCAAGATTTTAACACCGAGGACATTGTTCAAGCGATCGAGGAAACGGTGCCTCTGGCGGCGATCGCTCGCGATCAGATTGATGCCCTGAAGCAATGGGCTGCCAGTGCTGGTGCTCGTCCCGCTTCTCAGGATATGCAGCTCGTAGAGGAGTTACGTCAGTTAACCAGTCATCATGGCATCGGACCCCTGGAGGTAGATTAAGTGTCTCATTTCACCCAAATTAAAACAGTACGATCACCGCAAGTATTCGCAGCAATGGCTGAATCAGCTCACACAGCGTTATGCCTACCACGCCCTTATGACGCAAGCGCCGCTGCAAGGGTTTACAGTAGAGCAAGAGGAAACTCTAGAGGATGGCACCATTCGAGTTGTACTGGCAAAGTGGGTTTAGTATCGGTGCTGAGTGCTGCATCCTGATCCGTATCCATTCGTTTGATTGCGATCGTGATTTTTCTAACTTACACCTATCTGGAGGATACAAAATGTCTCACTTTAGCCGCATTAAAGTTGCAATTAAAGATGGTGAAGTTTTGCACCAAGTACTGCAAGAATTGGGTTATGTCGTTGAATGCCATACGCAGGTGCGGGGCTATCAGGGAGATAAAACTGAGGCAGAGTATGTGATCCGGCGATCGAACGGCTATGACTTGGGGTTCCGTCGGGATGATGGAGATGACAGCTACGAACTGGTAGCGGATTTCTGGGGCGCAAAAATCAATCAACAGGAATTTGTCAATACGATCGTGCACAAGTATGCTTACAAAAAGCTCATGGCATCTGCGCAGGCACAGGGTTTTAATGTTGAGTCTCAGGAAACGTTAGAAGACGGCACGGTGCGTGTGGTGGTTGGCAGGTGGGTGTGATCGAATTGGTTTTCTGGCTCGTTTGTCGAGTCGTTCGTAACCGGCGTGGGAGGTAGGTAAGCTCTCGTAGGTGACAAAATAGCGATTTGACCACTGGGGAATGCGATCGCTAAACCAAACTGATGCGGGAATTAGATCATGGGCATCTGCTTGACCGTTATTGTGGCTCAGGTGGATGGCGCCAACTGGGCAGTTATTCAGGAGGGATAAACAGGTTTCCTGGGTCTGCAAGGCATTACCGCCATGCCAGATCAACACATGGGAAACATCGACCAGTAAGGGATGATCGACCACTGTCTCGCGACTGGAGCACCAGTATTCGGCAGACGGCATGACTTCGATAAACACAGGCACCTGGAGCGTTTTCTCCATTTCTGCCAGAGCGGTTTCGAGCTGAGATCGCCGGCAATCTCGCTGCAATGGAGGATGAATCGATGCAGCTTTCACATCATGTTCAGCAATGAATTTTGCATAAGCTTGCCAGCTTTTGGGAACTAACGGACTCAACCGCAACCGCATTCGCTCTTGATACAGGCAAGAATCATGCAGAATCAGGGGCATATCGCCATAATCGACTTCTACCCCACAAGGACTACCGATCGCCAGTTCCAAATATTCCAACTGCATCGGTGCTTGCAAAGTTTGAAAAATATCCAGGCATTGATCAATCGATCGCATGCCGATCGCGGTAATACTTAGTCCTAGCATCAGAGCTTTCCTCGAATCAGCAGGTAGGTAGGTTGTTGAACTATTTCCTCATGAACAAAAGCTAAGTTGCCAAGTAAATCTCGCCAAAGTTTTCCTAAAAGCTGATAATTTTTGCTTCTTTTTAAGAAATCTGTAACTTCGTCTAGGTCATAGACCCTATTCATATTACTCATGGTTACAGAGATCTTATTTTCCAGACACCAATCCTGAAAATTATTAGGATAGCCTTCAAAATCATATATTGCAGGAGTTTCTTTTCTCATCGTAAGTTCTTGATGAAGCGCTTCAGCCAGCAATTCAGCAGTTTCTTGGAAAATATGTCTTGAAACTAATTCTGGTCGATAACTGCGATCTATTAATTCCTCAATCCAATCATCTCCTCCATAATCAGAGTAGTCATGATCATCATGATAATCGTTGCTATTAAACTCGCTCTCCTGGCTATCTAAATTGATATAGATGCACCCATCTGCATCGAAAGTAGGTTTTGAATAGTCTTCCTCAAAATCTTGTTCTATTGTGTAGCAGGAGAGATTACTGGTTAGTAAGTCTTGTTGTTGACTATTCTGAATTTCGTTTTTCTGAACTATTACGTTAATTTCCTCTTCTTGACTACACGGTATAAAATAACTCTGAGTAAAGTCCTCAGATGTCCAATAGTCCGAGTTAAAAACTGAATCATTAAGGCTATACCAATCGTCTCCATAAGTAATTGCTGATTTACAAACGCAATAAAATCGATCGCCTGGATTTAACAAAATGCCGTTTGCGATCGCCTCATTTGTTTTTTCTGAATCTACTGATTGCAGCAGTTGATAGGCAGTTGCCCGAATGGTTAGCACTGGGTCATCGTTTAATATGCTGATCAGTAGATCAATGCCTACTTCGCTATAGTTCAGTGCTGTTGCGAGAAGTTGCGATCGCTGTTCAGGCAGTGCCATTATTAGCTGTTGGTGAAGCCCGACAATACCACCCAAAATGGCACTGGAGATCGGGGGCGGAGTTTGTCCACCTAAAATGACATCATTAGCTTGAGGCTGTTCCATAAATTTGGGCTATAAACTTTTTGCTATTTTGAGGTAAGTTGGTTCATTCACGATTTCTTCTCGAACAAATGCGGGTATGTTTAGCAATGGAACAATAAACAACGCTAAGGCTGAAACTCTTGTATAGCAAAGATTTCAGAAAGCAGTCAAAATTTGATTATTTGCTGTACAACGCAATTAATCAAACGATTTTGCATG
>VRZD01000043.1 GCA_016743235.1 Pantanalinema sp. GBBB05
GAATTTGTTCAACGACTTCTGCCCCGATCATGCTGCTCTTTCCAACCCTGCTGCTCAAAGCATACTTGCTTGCTTCTATTCGAGTATAGGATCAAGGAAATGCTCAACTTATTGTTACAAGTTACCTAAGGCATCAACCTGTGCAGAAGCCTTAGCAGAAATGCTCAAGCCCTATTTGCCAGAGTCTACTTTGACTGAATCTGGATTGACAGAATTGTTCGGGAGCGAATCAGAATTATGATCCATTCAACCCGGTTATCTGGGGAGGATCTCCCTGATCCGCTGACTCCAGCCGATCAGCAGCTTTGTTCAAGTTTACAAAACTGGATGCAGGAGTTATTCTACCAATCCTGCGATCGCTCGATTCAACAAGTGTTATCTCAATGTCAATGGTCTTTGGTAATCGATGGCAATGCGGCAACTTGAACATTTATTGCTGGGATCGTGATCGCTATGAGACAGTCAATACCCTGGCTTCAGTAATTCATTGGTGTCTAAAAGCGCTGTTTAGCACCTCTGCTTACATTCAAGTGGGGTCGAGCAATCAGCAACCTATCGTCAACGGCGATCGCACCAATCCTAATGCTCCTAGTCGTCAATGGAGATAAGTTTTTGCATCCAGTATCAGGTGCTTGTGGACAGAGTGAGAGAGAGGATTCTGTCCGTTCGTGTTGCCATCATCGGAAGCATTTGGATAAAACCCAGGCTATCACCTAACAATTCCTAAGCTTGCAATAAGATTAGTCGAAGCGAATCCAGTTGAATATACCAGGGGAGTGAGTTTTGCTTCACTATCTCCCACTTTTCCTTAAACACTTCTGCCTGCACATGATAATCCTGGGCATGAGCTGGTTGAGTATTAAATTTGAGAAACACAGTCATGCGGTGTGGGGTTTCGCTGGTGGCAACGAGCCAACAAGGAAAGGTATTCGATTGGTGAGGATTTTCGGTAAAGCGAAGTTGATGAGCGCGAATGCCGACATAAGCTAAACGATCGGGTAAAGGTTCAATCACTTGCAAACAAATCCCCCAATCTGTTGCCAGGATTTCTTGGTCAGTGATGGCCTCGACCTGGGAAAAGTTTTTGCATCCAGTTAATTGAGCCACTCCCAGCACTCCTGGATGTTCAAACACCTCGTATTTAGAACCCAAAGCCAACGCCTGCCCCTTGTCTAGCACTAACAAGTTCTGACAAACTCGATAGGCTTCTTCGAGATTGTGGGTAACCAACAAACTGACCCCGTTAAAACTGCGAAGTCGGTTCACCATCTCCTGTTCCATCTGACTCCGCAAATGGGTATCCAGGGCTGAAAATGGTTCATCGAGCAATAACACTTCGGGTTCACTGGCGAGGGCTCGGGCAAGTGCCACCCGTTGTTGTTGCCCGCCGGAAAGCTGACTGGGATAACGATCGCCATATCCCTGCAACTGCATCGCTTCTAATTGGATCTCTACCCGTTGCCGCACTTCAGCCGATGCCAGGGGTTTCGGTAAACCAAAGGCGATATTTTGGGCCACGGTCATATGGGGGAACAGCGCATAGTTCTGCACCAGAAACCCAATTCGGCGATCGCGGCTCGGCAGATTAATCCCGTGTTTGGCATCAAATAGCACCCGCCCATTCAACACAATCTGGCCACTAGTGGGGCTTTCCATGCCAGCGATACAGCGCAGTAACATACTTTTTCCAGCTCCCGATCCTCCCAATATCCCTAAAGTGGATTCGGTAACCTCAAAGGCTAGATCTAAGTCAAAGTTCGCCAGCCGCTTGCTCAGATTAACGGTTAACCCCGATCGACTATCGGTAGGCGTTTGAGGAGGCGGAAACGCACTGGCTTGGGCAAGGGCAGCATCACGTCGTGTGACAGTCGTCGCCTGTTTTACTGCCCTAACGTTGCGCGATCGACGCTTTTGCCGCTGCTCCTGCCAGAAATTAACCGCAAAGATCCCGGATAGTGACATTAAGATAATCACAATTACCCAGAACCAGGCTTCATTCATGGCTCCCGCTTCGACGGCAAAGTAGATCGCCATGGGAATCGTCTGAGTCTGTCCTGGAATGTTCCCGGCCAGCATCAGAGTGGCCCCGAATTCGCCTAAAGCACGGGCAAACGCTAGCACCGTTCCCGCCAGCACTCCTGGTAGCGCTAAGGGCAACATGATGCGACGAAACACGGTCCACTCGGACGCCCCTAGGGTTCGGGCCACCGCTAACAAATTGTGATCGACCTGTTCAAAAGCACCCAAGGCGGTGCGATACATCAGGGGAAAAGACACTACCATTGCCGTGATCACGGCCCCATACCAGGTGAACACCACACTGAAGTCAAAGGACATCAGTAGCTGACCGGCTGACCCATATTTACCGAAACATAACAGCAGCAGAAACCCCACCACAGTGGGTGGCAGGATCAGGGGTGAGACGAAGACTCCTTCCAGCAAGGATTTGCCTTTTCCCCGGTAACCCAACATCCAATAGGCCGCAGCAATCCCGGCAAAGAACGTCAAACCTGTGGCGAGAAGGGAAACTTTGAGCGAGATCCACAGGGGAGACAGGTCGAGTGGCACTGCCAACGGATCGTTCATAGCCGAATTGAGTCACTCATGGAAACGCTTTGGGGATGGGGCTATTTGATAATAAAGCCGTACTGACGTAATACTCCTTTGGCTTCACTGCCAGAGAGGTATTTGACCAATGCCTTAGCATCGTCAATATTTTTGCTACTCTTGAGCACTGCCATCGGATATACGATCGGTGAATGATATGAATCATTGGCAGTCACTGCAACTTTCACTTTGGTGGAAATCTTGGCATCAGTGAGGTAAACTATGCCAGCATCCGCATTGCCACTTTCTACAGATGCCAGCACTTGCCGCACGTTGTTGGCATAAACGAGTTTCGGTTTCACGTCGTTCCATAAGTTCAGTTTCTGCAACACTTGTTCAGCATACTGACCGGCGGGCACACTGCGCGGTTCGCCGATCGCAATCCGCTTGATCTCCGGTTTCTTCAAACTGGCGAAACTGGTAACGGCTCTAGATCCTTTAGGAACGACCAAGACCAGCTTGTTATTCGCCAGATTGGCACGTGTCCCAGGCATCAAGCCCCCCTTTTGCTCCAGGGTATCCATTTGTCGCTTCGCCGCCGAGATAAAAACATCTGCAGGAGCACCCTGCTCAATCTGTTGTAGGAGAGCGCCTGATGCCCCAAAGTTAAAGGTCAAGTTCACATCCGCATGGGTTTTCTGATACAGCGGTTTAATCTCCTCCATCACATCCTTCAGGCTAGCTGCTGCCGATATCAGCAGGTTGGTACTGGCCTGGACCGGTTCAGGATTGACGAAGCGCAACCCCAGGACCAGAAAGAAACCAATGAGCGCAGCACTCAAAAATGATAAAAGCTGTTTACGTTGCATAGAATCATCTCTAAATCGAGACGCTTGAGAGCAGAGTTGGTAAAATCATACCAACCTTAGCTGATCTTTCCAACTAAATTGGTAATAAAATGCCCAGAAAAGACTAAGGATGGATTACCTTGCAAACCTCTGAGGAGGAGCGCCAACTGCTGGAAGAAATCTGTCATATGTCCCAACGCCCCAAAACTGAAGTGTTGCGGGAGATGCTGCGAGGATTAAAAGATTCAACCCCTGCCCAGCCTGAGGGAACTGATTCCGTGCCTCTCACTGAAGGTCGAACCTCTAAGCGATCGCGCCCAACTCAACCTACGGAGCCAGTCACCACCCAGCCTGAGGCTCAGACCAGAGAACTTCATCTCAAGAAGCCGTTGAAGGTTAGTTCTCGCAACATTGTGGCAGGTAAAGTCAAGCAGGTGATCAAAGGGTCAGTCAATACGGAGGTCACGATTGAAATTGTGCACCGAGTTGAACTGACTTCAACGATTACGACAACCTCGGCAGAAGACTTGGGGCTAGAGGCAGGCAAAACTGCCTATGCTGTGATCAAGTCCAGCGATGTGGTTGAGGCAATGGAATAAATTTTGCCATCCACTATCGAGGTGGCGCGATCTAGCTTGTCTATTGCAGGATAAGCTAGCAATTTGTTGTGCCAGTCAATACCAACCTGCTGCATGATAATTGAATCTTTGCAGAGAATTTGTAACCTACAATACACCAATAAAGTTGGTAATAAGATTACGGTTTGTATGCGGAATCAGGTAGTATTTGGTGAGAGCGGGCATCTCTCGATGGCATAGTTCGCAGGGCTGCGATATCGTTTAGCAATCAGGAGAGGGTGGGGAACGGTGACACATACCTTGATCCTAGCGATCGCCAAAGTAACTTTTTGAGTTCTTTTGCTGTTTACGTAGCTGAGAGGTCATCTTGTTTGAACTCCTCAACTACAGCCGCGACAGACTCAATTTCATGCTGTAAGTCTTCGATGGACGGAAGTTTCTCCTTAAATTCGTCAGGGAGCGCAGCGGTAGTGCGGTAGGTAGAGACGCTGATCGGCTGACTCATGCCGCGTAGGGCGTACTCGACAACGGACTTCTTCTTAGAACGACAAAGGATAATTCCGATCGTCGGGTTATCGTGTTGACGGCGTAGTTTCTCGTCAATCACGTTGACATAGAAGTTGATTTGCCCTGAATACTCAGGCTTGAAATCTGTTGTTTTTAACTCGATGACTACAAAGCAACTGAGCCCAAGATGGTAAAAGAGAAGATCAACGAAAAACTCATCCCCTTCAACCTCCAAGCGATACTGGCTGCCTACAAAAGCAAATCCAACCCCCAGTTCGAGCAGAAATTTCTGCATCCGCTCAACCAAGGCACGCTCTAAGTCACGTTCCAAAGCCCTTTCATGTAGCCCCAGAAACTCAAGGTTATACTCCGATTTAAGCAGGCTTTGAGCCAGATCAGATTGAGGTGCCGGGAGTACCTCTTGAAAATTAGTTAATGCACCACCTTGGCGATTGTACAGAGCTGTATCAATCTGGTGAACCAAAATGTTGCGACTCCAGCTATTTTCAAGCGTCTTCTGCATATACCAGATCCGTTGCTCCGGGTCTTTCACCTTATCCAGGATCACGCAGTTATGCTTCCAGGGAATTTTTGCACCAAGTTGGTGCAGAATTACTTCGTCAGAATAAGCCTCAGCAAACGATCGCATATAGTTAAGGTTTCGGGGAGAGAAGCCGGTCATCTCAGGAAACTCTATCTTGAGATCACGGGCTAAGCGATCGATGACCTTTGCTCCCCACCCCTCCTCCTTCTGGCGTTGCAGAATTTCCCGCCCAATCTGCCAGTAGAGCAGCACTAATTCTTGATTAACTGCTAACGCTGCTTTAATCTGAGTAGAGCGAATTCTTTCCTTCAAATGACGGAAGAAATCATCATAATCATCAGGAAATAGGGAAGATTGCTTGGGCATGACGAGACTAGGGAGCCGTATTTTGTAAATTCATCTGTCGTATTTTGAAATGCCACAGTACAATTGGGCAAATCAAACGTCGTATGATGAAATACGACATGAAAGTATCGACTTATACCAAAGTAACAATCACATCAAATTGTTGTAGGAATCCTTGCCAATGCAGGTGGGGTGGGCAAAACAACGCTAGCAGTCCATCTAGCCTACGACCTGTTCAAGCGGGGTTGCTCTGTAGCACTGATTGATCTCGCTCCCCAGCGGGCGCTGGACGTATTCTGTGGGTTGCCGTCCGTCGAAGCTGAAAACAGTGTCGTCCGAGTGCTTTTAAAGGACTTTGACGGTAAGTAGTCGCTGGCTTCAGCTTGGGACACTCTAAAGATTGAAAGCGAACGATCGTACTTACGCTGACGGCTTGTTTGCGATTGCGGCGAATGCCACAACCACTCCTTGGCATAATCTCAAAGATGAAACGTGGCGCAACTCAAGTTAAAGAGGATGGATATGCGATTGAGAGCCCCAGAGAACCTGATAATTCGGATCCAGCGAGAGGATGAACCGTAAGGTTGGCGGTACTTGACCGACTAATCAGGTCTGGGCGCTAAACTCGGTAGGATCCACACCCCAGTTCACCCAACGAATTGCCTCTCGGGCAGAATCCAGATCGGGAGGCACCCGCAGGATATGGATAAAGCCAGTACTGGGGCAGGTCATCTTGAGCAAATGCACGGGTTCTACATCAACGTCTGAGGCAAGGCGCAGCAGGCTATATTCCTGCCAGGTATCCAGTGCGATCGCCTGTAACTCCTGACAGATTCGCCCATAGCCAATCTCCTGGATTAAGACCCGTCGCAGTTCAGCATTCTCTTCTTCCAGCAGCCAGGTAGATTGCCACTGCTGGGGGTGATACTGTCCATACTTCTGTGGCAGATGGATGCCGTGATAGGCATAAACGGAAAATCCGTCTGGGTAATAGATGGCAGGCATCGCCAGGGCATGGATTTGCCCACTTTCATCCCAGTGGATTTGAGGTCGCTGACACACAATGGCTTGCTCCTCAAAGGGAAACATCCACCCTACAGCCCGGAAATAATTGCAGAACAACGCATAGCGATCGTCATCCAGCTTTATGCCCAGTTGGCTGGCTGCCTCAAACACCGCCGCCCAACCCATACCCCATTCTGGCAACAAGCAATTGTTCAGTGGCTCGACGCCTGCTTCTGGCAAACTCTCCTGCACCAACCACAGGAACGAGCGGCAAAATTGCGTGATGAACGGGGTGCCGATCGTCCGATTCAATTCCTCCAGGAGGTTTCCTAGCGAAGCTTTCAGGGGCTTCCAGAGGTCTTCTCGTAACCCTTGCCACAACTCCAATACCAGACTATCCCGTTCTGCATAGGCTTGCTGCACGAACGGTAGGGCTGCCAAGGGGCTATCCACCCAAACCAGGTCTGGGGGACGCTGTTCCGTATAGTCATACAGCGCTAGGATGGCAGAGGTCGCCTGGTTCTGATCCAGAGGATGGCTGAGACGATCGCGCCATTTCTGAACCAGGGACTGAAGCAATTGCTGGCGATCGGTGGAGTCCATATCAAGGGTTGTGCAGGCTAAAAGGCATCCATATGCAGCCCGAGTTGGTTAGTATGAGTTGAACATTGAAAAATGGAAATTGGGCAATCCTCGGTCAAACTCCCATAGTCCTCACCGCCCGGAGCACCCCTGGATAACAAAAACAAAAACTGCATAGTTTCCTGGCACACCGGACAAGTGGGATACCCCGTAAACTGCTGCCAGAAACAGGGCCATCCCCCTAATTTATCCATCTTCCTGACATTATCATTGCCATCGAAGATCTCTTCTTCCCCTTCATCGCCATATTCGGTGTTGTAAACGTCCTGAGCTTCTTCATACGTTGGGTAATCATCAAAGGCTTGCCACCCAACAATCTGATGCACTGGCGCCGAGTCTTCCGGCTTATCATCCAGGGTCTCGGTGTCCTCAGGCGGAAGCACTCTGATATCTTCAGTCGCCATCTCATCGTCCGCAACCGCGATATAGTAGGCGCAACCACAAGCATCATGACTACAAATCATCACCTGGAGTAACCCTTGACCACATTTGCCCTGAAATTCTGCGGGTAAATCCTGCAAATTCAGTTGGAAATAGCACTCTTTCGGATGACCGCAATCCATGCAAGTTGCTCTGGGATCTTGGAGATTGAACCAGAGTTTTCCACCATATTTAGAAGCGAGAGGCGCGTCTGTTCTGGATTCTACAATCGGGCTCCAAGCGGTGCGGCGGAGATGGTTGAAGCGGGCAATCCCTCGAAGCACGGGGCGCTTGGTGCGATCTCCCGCTACCGCTGGCTCATACCCTTTCTTCAACTTACTATGAATCACCTTCTTGGCCTCTGCCTGAGCCTTTGCCTCCGTGTCATAGGTTTTGGTGGAGGCACTGCCCGCATCCCCAATCCGACCATAGCGAATCGTCACCTCCAATCCATTCAGGGTCACTTCGTAGAACTTGTGGGACTTCTCGTCCGAGAACTCCAGGTAGGTCGTCTCTTGGGTCATAGGACGGGGATCAGGAAACCAGACACCCAATTTTAGCTTGCTGGATTAAGACATACTCTTGCTGCCAAGAGTTCGTGGCAGCGATCGCCGTCACTAGCCAGGAACTAACGATTTGGAGCGATCGTCTCTACGCTCGTTGCTGCAAGTGACCAATGGTCTGCGTGTACCGGGATAGATGGATCTGTTGGGCGTACCTGACATGGGGTAACACCGGAGGAGACTATCGTGGATTGGAGTTTGTTACCGGGATAGCGAAATTAGTGGTTTGCTCGTTCTGATTCAGGATGGTAGTGGAGATCCGTTCTGCTTGCTTAGCAACCAACGGAACGAGCGAGGTGAATGCGCGGTGACCAAAGTAGACCACGAAACCTGAGAACCGCAGGGGGGGATTGCATCCTCTTTGGATCGGCTGCTCTGGTTTGTATTGAGCGATATGCAACGCTACTTGCGCTTATCGGATGGGGAGTTTAAGGATGAGGATGAACTAGAGGAATCGGGGTACAACGATGAGTGGAGTTGGTACAACGATTCGGATTACTGTTTGCAGTATGACCCGGATATTGCGACGTTTCGTTAGGGACTATTGATGTTATACGATCGCGATCGAACAAAGATGAGCTGGGTCAATCACCTAAATCCATAAAAGCTGAGATTCTTTTTCCACCTCATGCCTCTAATCAGAGTGAGCAGTAGAAGCCTTAATTGGCAAGAATCTCAGCCTAAACAACCAAAATGTCTTTCGGCTGAGACTGATCCCATCAGCACAGTTATGCTGCTGCCATCGGATAATTTTCCTGATTAACGTCTCTCCAGTACTGATAACCGTCTGATTTTAGATTAACCCAAACACGGTATCCCATCGTTGAAACGGTTACTATAGGAAGACAGCCGATATCAGCCAATTGAGCCGCGAAATTGTAGGCTTTCAATCTATCGTTTACGCTGAATAGATGAGTCTCTTCATAGAGCGCTAGTTTCAACCGCATACCTTGCCGCATGGCACCATTTAGGTAAAAGTTGAACAGGCAAACGTCGGTTTCGTTCAGGACAGGATACAACATAGGATAGGAGCTTTTGACTAGAAATTACGGGTGACAGTCCGTAACAAACTTCAATTTGTTTGTCTAGGTCTCTTAAATATGTATTCTCGTTTACCGTTAGTCGTTTTATCAAATACAAATTATCAAAGCTTCTCAAAAGCAGCGCTTAACTATCAGTACTCCTGGCAAACTTCAACTGAGATCACAGATAAGCATTTTGCATTCTGTAGAAAGCCAGTACCACTTACTTGAGGTGCTCTTTAAAGCTGTTTTGTCCTGATCTGAAATACTAACTTTGAATTATGAGTTGTATTTTGAGGTAACCTAACCCTGAAGACAAGCCTGGCAGAGCTACTTTCACCGGTCAGCATTGAACCGCGCGATCACGCAGTTTAATGCTAGGATCTCTCAAAGATGGCTTCAAAAGATGTCTTTGAGAGATGCAGCCAGCAATCAGTAGAGATAAATTAAGCCTTTTTCATCTACATTGATGGTTTGGGAGGAATTGCCGCCACCCGTTGGTGAGGTTCTCACAGTCACAATAATCTCATTCCCTGCTGTCTTGATATCCAAAAACACACGGGTGGGTTTGTCTGGATCAGGAGTGGTTTGTAATGACACTTGCATATCGATCGGTAGGGTCAAATAACTCGTATGCAACCGACCAAACGTCACATTTCTACCCGGTAAAACCGGACGATCGCTAGCAGCTTGTGCTAACGAAGCGATTATAGGAACATTGGTCTGACTAACGACCCGGATTTGAATGGGTCGCTGAGGATTAATTTTAGCAACCGCACTCCGCTGATCATTTTGCTGGGGTGGCACTGGAGTAGATTGATTCTCCTGAGCAGTAGCATATTGGGAAGTGGCAATCACAAGCATTGCCATAAATCCTGCTGAAGCGGTAACGCCTATCTTCATCTTGGGGGTTCTCCTCACAATTACAGAGATAAGATAAACAATAAGTATTAACCCAGTTTATCTGCATAACAGCATCAATCAAATTAATACCTTGGAAGTTGGTTATATCAAGAAAAGGTGATCCTATTCCTGCAACCTCAATTGCTATAAATTCTCATCAATCCACCAATATAGTGTGGATCATTCGCTGTAACAACAGCCAAGCTTCGACCATTTGCATCTGAAAAGGCACGTTCCACTCGTTGGGAAATTGAAATGACAAATGCACAGGAAAACTTGACCTAATGTTGACAGGTCAGCAGTGGCAGCGTTACCAAACAGGTTGTGCCTTGACTAACCTGACTGGTGATGTGAATTGATCCTTGATGTAGGTCAATGCACTTTTTCACCACTACCAACCCCAAACCAGTACCGGGGATCGTGCGGACATTCTTACCCCGATGAAACGGCTCAAACAACTGGTTGTGATCATTTTGAGGAATACCAATCCCTTGATCTGCGACCTTGAGAGTAACTTGATCGACCTCAAACGCTAGGCTGAGATCGATCGCGCCGCCTTGAGGAGAATATTTGATGGCATTGGAAAGTAAATTGGTCAGAATTGAAGTGACTAATTTTTCATCCAGATAGACCGGAACTACTACCCCCTGGCAAGTAAGGGTGAGGTTATGCTGAGGGCTAGCATTCAACTGCATCTCTTCCACCAACTGATGGCAAAGCATTTCTAGATCAAATACAGTCGGATTAAAGGTAAGTTTACCCGCCTCAGCTCGGTTAATCGTCAAAATATCATCGAGCAATTGCACCATGTTCTTGATCGAGTCTTGAATCCGGTGCAGATTGCGTAATCGCTTATCCGAGTTACTCCATTCATCTTGACAATTTTCTAGCACTTGAGCAGCGGCTAGCGCGGTGCTGAGCGGAGTGCGAAACTCATGGGATGCCATGGAGAAAAACCGAGTTTTCAGAACACTCAATTCTTTCTCTCGTTCTAACGCCGATCGAATTTCATCCAGTCGCTTCCGTTCTGTGATGTCACGGGCGTTCACCATGACCCGACGGGTAGCGGTACTGTCTACGATCGGTTGGCTAATAGCTTCTAGAATCCGCCAGGATTGGTCATGATGACGGGCACGAAACTCGATCGAACTGGTTGGATTGGCGTATTGAGCGGTATTCGTCAGGCGATCGTGCGCGATGCCCCAATCTTCGGGATGAATAAATTCAACTAAGTTTTGACCGACCAAATCCGCCACGGCATACCCTAACACCTTTTCAGCCGATGGACTGATGTAACTGATGGTGTCATCGGGAGTGAGAATCATGATGATGTCTAAGGCATGTTCAATCAGAGAACGAAACCGTTCTTCACTTTGGCGTAACGCTTGTTCGGCTTGCTTGCGTTCGGTGGTATCACGCTGCACCGCGATCCAGTGGGTGTAACTGCCATGCCCATCGCCCACAGGCACAAGGCTGAATTCATTCCAAAATTCAGACCCATCTTTGCGGTAATTAATCACTTCTACCGTGATCGGTTGCCAATGGGCGATCGCAGTTCTGACTTTATCCAGTTCAGCTAAATCTGTTTTAGGACCTTGTAAAATTTGGGGAGTTTTGCCCAAGACTTCTTCGGGCTGGTAGCCAGTAATGCGAGTAAAGGCTTGATTGACATACAGAATTTGGTGTCCCTGTTTATCTGCGGAGGAGGCTTCGGTAATGACAACCGCATCATTTGTGTTGACGACCACAGATTGGAGTAACCTTACCTGTTCTGCCTGCCGCTTCTGTTCAGTCACATCCGCAATGACAGCGACAATACCGTTGATCTGACCATCACTATCCGGTAGAGGAGCCGCTGACAGCACAATGTCGATCGGAGTACCATCTTGCTTCTGTTGGCGAAACTCCAATTGGGAATAGGTTGTTCCCTGTAATACCTGTGTTTGAATCGTGGCATAGTCTGATCGCTGATCATTTAAGCCAATCGGATTAGGGCGATCGAGGACTTCTGCTTCTGTCCAACCAAACATCTGTTCGGCAGCGGGGTTCCAGATTTTGACGTTACCTTCGCGATCGAGCATGACGATCGCGCGAGGAGAAGCCATCACCAGGGCTTGCAACGTATCGTTGGTATGACGCAAAGCGATTTCAGTCCGTTGGCGTTCAGCGATTTCCACCCGTAGTGAGGCATTGGCGTCTGCCAGTTCAGCCGTGCGTTGCTGAACTCGTTGTTCCAGTTGGGCGTTCAGTTGTTGTAGTTGGGAGTATAGTTCCGATTGTTGAATCGCGATCGCAACCTGGGTGGCAAGTTGCTGCATCAGTTCGACTTCCCAGGTTTCCCATTCTCGAGCATGGCTACATTGATGGGCGATCAATAATCCCCACAAATAAGGTGTGGCTGAACTGCCTGCAACTGTTGCATCTACCTCACTGTCCCGGTTTTCTTGAATAATGGGGACAACTAATTTTGCCTTGACTCCAAACTGTTTGACAAAGTCGGCTAAACACGGTTCAACATCTGTTTGCTCAATGTTTGTAATTGTGCGAGTTTTGCCTAATGAATACGCTTGATGGTATTCACCCGGAAACACTTCTTCGGGAAAAGTTTCCCCTAAGACGCTGGGGTAAGGCGGCAAGACGGTTTCATAGATGGCACTGCCTGTACCATCGTTCCACAACCGATAGATCAGGACCCGATCGACTTGGAGAAACCGTTGTACTTCTGCCACTGTCGTCGCCAGAACTTGATCCAAGTCTAGGGAGCGGCGAATATACTGAGCAATCTGATTGACTAAGCGCTCACGATCGGTCTGTTGCCTCAGTAGGTTCTCAGCCTGGCGACGACGAATCACTTCCTGCTTGAAGTACCAATAAATGGCCGTCAAACCAAGAATACTCAGACCAACAGCACTGGCTATGAGATACGGTTTACTCAGTAAGAAGTGCAACATGCAGAGGCATGAACCAAGGAAATACTCATATTCCCATCATAGGACCATGAAAAGCAATGCCCGATCGGGAAATGGGAGAATCGAGCGATCAGCTAATCTCCAGAAAACTCTTATCCCAAAATAGCTGTTGAATAAATTGCTGTTGCTAAACCTGTTGGTCAAAGCGGGTGCGAAAACTACCGTATTTAATCCAATATTGTTTCAAGTCATGGTTTGGGGTATGTAGGCTCGCTTTCGCCCGATACAGAATAACCTGGCGATGATCGCCCATCCAAATTTTGCCGACCGAATCGACAGCAATAATACTGCCTCCTAGAGCCCCAATACATTCAGTAAAGCGTTCAACCGCCGAATAATCAACTGTCTCAAAGATGAAAAAGCTTCCCGAACAAATCACATGGCGGCTGCGAATCCAACACTGCAACTTTTTATGAGCAGTTGGCAGCAGCATTCCAGGCAGAGTAGTCAGAATACTCATAGTGGTTCAGCAGCAAAGTCAGATAACTATGGATAGGTAGAGAAAAAAACCTACCCTAACTAGCGCTAGGGTAGAGGGCTATTACAGCTTGGTAAGGTGAAATTCAACGAGGAATACGCTGGTTAGCGTAGCCAATGGTTGCAGCCTATTCGTTACTCAAGTCAGCCACTTGATCGGAGCGTTGATTACACCTCAGTAATGCTGATGATTCTGCCAGAGGTGCGATTGATTCGTTGAATTTGGGGGGTCATGTTGTCACCCGACACCAGATAGGTGGTTGTGCTAACCCGGCGGGGACTATCAAACTTAGAACCCTGCACAACAATTTTGAATTTCTTTTTGTTAGCTTCGCCGGAACTACCAAATTTAGTAGTAGCAGGAGCAATTTTATTACTGCTGTTAGTGGCAACCGCATACACTAACTGTGAGGATTTAACCGCACTGTCAATATAAGCGGGACCGCGATCGAGCGCGAACATCCGGTTATAGCCGACCTGCTTCGCATTAGCGGCACTGCTCTGACCGCGATCGTAGGGCACAATGTTTTCACCAAATGCCGTTTGATATTCCGCACTATCGATGTAGGAATCAATTTCGGCATCGTAGCCTTGTTCAATACACCGCACAATATGTTCCGAAACTTCACTCTGATCCTGAGGGGCGCGACCGAGTAAGTGGATAAAGTTGAGTTCTACAAATCGGTAGGGGGCACAGGATTCAAAGTAACGGGAGCGATAGAAATCCGACTTGGCAACGACGCGGACAAAGTCCCGCACACTAATTGAGCGATCGCAGAGCTGGGATTCAGCTGTTACCAGACGTTCGCTCTCCATGATGTGAGGATTGCCTAACACTTGTTTGTAAACAGCTCGAATCACAACCTGGACATCATCTAAGGAACTGGTCGAGCGCAGTTCGATCAGCTCAGTATTAATCACGCCGCTGCCCATAAAATTTCTCCCAATTAATTCAAAAACTGTGACTAATAGCCTTTGTCAGTTGCTGTGAAGCATAGGGTTTAGCACTACCCTGGCATTCATCGAGTGACTCATCCTATACTTCTTAATCCATTTAGACAGCAGTAATGCTGGCAATCACTCCACCTTGACGATGAATCCGCTGATACGTGGCAGACAACTCACTGAACGGCACTAAATATACCTGGTTACTGCGCCGGAACTGCGACACCGCCTTCACCGTTTTACTCCGGTAGCCTGTCACTTCAATCCGGTAGACCTTACCGTTGTCATCCGCTCCTACACCTAACCGCGTTCTCGCACTACCATTCGGATCGGAGAACGTCGCACCACTACTACCGGGAGACACAACTGCTGTAGGAATCGATTGAATCACCAACGCATTCAGTCGCGGTGAGTTTCCAGCTAGATTCCCCTTCAAGCTACTGCTGGATGCCCCTCGCACCAACTGGAAGGTGTGGGTAAACTGCACCAGACTTTGACACGCCTCACTCTGATACCCACGAATGTAGGGCACGATGTTCTCGCCAAAGGTCGATTGATACTCGTCACTATCGACGTAGGCATCAATCTCCGCTTCAAAGCCCTGGGTATCGAGAATCGTGCTGTGGTAGCGCATTTCTTCCAGGTCGCGGGGCGATCGACCTAACAGATGGCGAAAGTTGAGTTCAATGGCGCGGTAGCGGGCACAACTGGTGAAGAAACGAGCGCGATAGAGGTCAGACTGGGCGACGGCGCGGACGAATTCGCGCACACTCAGTTCACCCCGCTTGAATTGGGATTCGGGCACCGTCAGGCGTTCGCTGTCCATGACGTAGGCATTACCGAGAGCTTGGCGGTAGACCGCACGAATCACCGTTTCAGCCGTATCAGCGGTGTCACCGGACACCCATTCCACGGGCGGGGTGTCATCGAACAGGCTCACCCCTAAACGAGAAGCAGGTCCAAAAGGCATCGATGTTTTCTCCAGAGACAGAACAGAGGCTGGGAAGCGGCGGGTTAGCGGGAATTGCTCCAGACCTCTGTAGAACTAGAGAATCGCATAATTAGAGTAAGGAAACTGGTAAGAAACTGGTAAAGAAACCGGAAAGAATGAGAGAATTTAATGTTTTTTAAAATTTCATCAGCCAAATAAAATTATTTCTCAAGCCAATGGTAAAGAAATCGGAAAGAATTTAGTGAGATGAATGAATTTGACAACTCAGGATTGAATCAATCAGCACTTGAAGTGATCAGCAGAACTAATTAGCCCTAAACCGTTTAATGCCTAATTAGCTATAACTATTATGTTTTTCTGATGAAAGGAGAATTAGTCACGCTGATAGTTGAACTTAACATGACTTTAATTTTGGACAGCATTTAAAGGACAAATTCTTGTAAAATTGGGTTGTAATCAGTAATACACTTTTTCGATCGTTGAAGAGCGAACTAATTGATGTTGGTTACTCGCTGAGCCGTAGCAATCTATTCTCCTTACCCTTCACACTATGAGAATTCTCCTGGTTGAAGATGATGTGCGTTTGGCAGAAACGTTAGCAGAAGCGCTAACGGATCAGCACTATGTGGTTGATGTCGCTAGTGATGGAGAGGTCGGTTGGCATCAAGTCAAAACGTTGGACTATGATCTGCTGTTGCTCGATGTGATGTTACCCGAGTTAGATGGCATTAGTTTGTGTCATCGGTTGCGATCGCATGGCTATAATCTACCAATTCTGATGCTGACAGCCTGTGACACGATTAGTGATGAAGTGACTGGGCTAGATGTGGGTGCCGATGACTATGTAATTAAACCCGTGGATCTGCAAAAGTTATTTGCTCGAATTCGGGCATTGCTGCGACGTGGGAGTGTCACCGGATCGCCCATTCTGGAATGGGGAAGTTTACGGCTCAATCCCAATAACTACGAGGTTAGCTATGGCAAAACTTTCGTGCATCTGACACCGAAAGAATATGCGCTCTTAGAACTATTGCTGCGAAACAGTCGCCGTGTCCTCAGTCGCAGTGTGATTATTGAACATGTTTGGTCATTGGAATCGCCACCGGAAGAACATGTGGTAAAAGTGCATATTCGTGGGTTGCGGCAAAAGCTGAAAGCGGCTGGAGCTTCGGAAGATTTAATTGAAACAGTTCATAGTCGAGGCTATCGCCTCAATCCCTTAGAATGCCAGGTGAAATGAGTTGGCATTAAAAATATTGCTGATTCCCTGATGGCAAATGGGATGACTCAAGTAATTATGGAGTTAGCTGATTGGGACTTCGTGGGCAAAACTCTGACGCTTTTCAAACCGCAATGGTCCATGCTCAGAACCCCAAACCTGCTGGTGCGTATTGACATCCATGCCTCTGTCCAGACTCACCCAAGTGGTTTCGGTAATTTCGACTGAACTCTCCAGGTAGGTCTGGCACCCATTTTTTTCAATTAAGCAACGATTACCAGGTTCGACGCTGCCCCGAAAGCGATCGCTTTCCCATTGGAACACCATTGAGCAGTGATATCGCCGTTCGATACAGTCGGGAGTGATCGTGTGCAGAATGCTTAATTCCCGTGCGGCACCCGCATAGAGCAACGCATTCTTTAAGCTATAGTTTTCGATGTAAATCTGATCGCCTTGATCAACTAAGCGGTGAACTCCCTGACGATAGGGGAGCCACAGATCATAGTCATACACCTGTTCTGAATAAAACCCAATTCCAGAGAAGAATTCAAATGGTAAGGGGCGAAAGAAAATATGAATGTGGGCGTAATCTTTGGCATTTGCTAATGCCTGCTGGTAGTTACTAAAGTCACCAGCCATCCAATGAGCTAACCTGATTAAATGGCTGGTAGTGGCATCCGAAGCAGGTAACGGAGTAGGTGACATAGCGAGATCAATCGAGAAGGCTTAACGCGGACTTTGCCGAATTTCGGAGGAAAAAGAGGCAGTCACAACGCCTGTTCCTGCACTCGTTTTGATTAAAGAAACACGACATCGCACATCTGGATTGACAAACCAGATTTTCTCTTCTGCGGCGGCGCGATCGTAAGCTGTGACGAGCACAAACGTGTCATCCTCAGTCAGGGTGTAGTCCCCTGCCGCCGCGATCGTTTCGGCATAGCCTTGATCGCGCAACAACTTACCGCGATTCGGCTGCACCGGATCGGGAACAGGAACTAATACACAAGTGCCTTTAACAGCTTCACTGTCATCCCAGTCCGATTGCCCTTCCCAACTCATCCGAAATGGGGATACGGCTGACTCTGGATCAACCTCATAGGCTTTGCACAGAGCGAGTACCGCCGGATCAGCGATCGATAGGGCAACAATATCAATTTCGGATTGAATTGCTTCAAAGTGACCAAAGGCTAAATGATGAGCACTCCGCTGCGATCTCCAGTGCCCAATCGATCGCGCCACAAACTCCGTAATATCCATCAATCTGCCTAAGCGACTTCAGTCACACTGAGAATCTTGCCGCCAGTTTTCTGCAAGCTTTGGAGCTTTTGGGAGAGCTGGTTGTAAGCCACATCAAATGTGGTAGTTCCTTGAGTCACCCGAGGTCCATAATTCGCCTTAGCCACAACAATCCGGAAGCGTTTTCCGGTATTACCAGCCGCCCCTGAACCGCCTGCTGGAGCAACAATCCGGGTGGGTAAGTTACCACCAATATCACTGATCAATTTGGCGGATTTACCAATATCATTAGCCGCGAAGCCGCGCATTAAGGCAAACGTGCGGTTAAAATTGACATTCTTCATGCCCGTTTGCGTCTGATTCCCCCGCGCAAAGGGCACAACGCGATCGCCAAATGCTTGGATATATTCCGCGCTATCAAGGTAGGAATTAATTTCAGCCGCGTAACCATGATTGTTATAAATTTGCACATGCTGGGAGATTTCCGCTTGATCCTGCGGGGCACGACCCAAAAGATGCTTAAAGTTCAATTCCACAAACCGATAGGGAGAAGACGTTTCAAAAAACAGGGACTGATACAGATCAGACTGCGCGATCGCTCGCACAAACTCTCTCACGGTAATGTCGCGGTTCCGTAACTGAGATTCGGCATGGGTGAGCCGTTGGTTATCCATCACATGCGCATTGCCCAGAACTTGCCGATAAGCCGCCCGAATTACTGCCTGAAGATCATCTTCTGTCGCGTTAGGACGCAGTTCGATCGCCTCCGCCTCAATCCAAAGTGCCATATCTCATCTCTCCTTAAGTGTTTTTTGACCGTGTGTTTATTGAAGAATGCGATTGACTCAAAAAAATTCCATCTAAATTAGGTTCCTAAATCCTCTAGCGCCGGGGACTTAGATAGCTTGACTTCCCTCAGAATTACTCCGGTGTATGCAGATCTCTGATAGAGTCGCAAATTCGGGTTTGATCCCCCTAAATCCCCCTTATTAAGGGGGACTTCAAACAGCAATTGGTTTGGTTCCCTCCTTATTAAGGAGGGCTAGAGAGGATCAGATCGATTGATGTGTATACCTATTGCCGCAGAATCGGGGAATTAGCTTAAACCGCCGTGATACTGGCAATCACTCCACCTTGACGATGAATCCGTTGATACGTGGCAGACAACTCACTAAACGGCACTAAATATACCTGGTTACTGCGCCGGAACTGCGACACTGCCTTCACTGTTTTACTGCGGTAGCCTGTCACCTCAATCCGGTAGACCTTACCGTTGTCATCCGCTCCTACACCTAACCGCGTTCTCGCACTACCACTCGGATCGGAGAACGTCGCGCCACTACTACCGGGAGACACAACTGCTGTAGGAATCGATTGAATCACCAACGCATTCAGTCGCGGTGAATTTCCAGCTAGATTCCCCTTCAAGCTACTGCTGGATGCCCCTCGCACTAACTGGAAGGTGTGGGTGAACTGCACCAGACTTTGGCACGCGTCACTTTGGTAGCCGCGAATGTAGGGCACGATGTTCTCGCCAAAGGTCGATTGATACTCGTCACTATCGACGTAGGCATCAATCTCCGCTTCAAAGCCCTGGGTATCGAGAATCGTGCTGTGGTAGCGCATTTCTTCCAGGTCGCGGGGCGATCGACCTAACAGATGGCGAAAGTTGAGTTCAATGGCGCGGTAGCGGGCACAACTGGTGAAGAAACGAGCGCGATAGAGGTCAGACTGGGCGACGGCGCGGACGAATTCGCGCACACTCAGTTCACCCCGCTTGAATTGGGATTCGGGCACCGTCAGGCGTTCGCTGTCCATGACGTAGGCATTACCGAGAACTTGGCGGTAGACCGCCCGAATCACCGTTTCAGCCGTATCAGCGGTGTCACCAGACACCCATTCCACGGGCGGGGTTTCATCGAACAGGCTGACGCCTAAACGAGAAGCAGGTCCAAAAGGCATGGATGTTTTCTCCAGAAACGTACCCAGAGACCGGAGGGCGGTTAATGATTCCAGACCTCTGTAGAACTAGAGAATCGCATAGCCAGAGTAAAGAAACTGGTAAGAAAGTGGTAAAGAAACCGGAAAGATGAGAAAACTTAACATTCCTTAAAATCTGCTCAAGCCACTCATCTTATTCGGTGAGATGGCTATAGAAGTTGCCTAGTGCAGACGCCCAGAACGGCAAATTACTCCTGAATTTAGCTTTAATGGAACTGTTTCAGGTGTGCAATCAGATGGTCGAAGTAAGGGGCAATCTGCGGCTGTTGGTCTGGCTCTAATCGCTGCAAGCTAGCCGCTTTAATGTTCTCCAGTCCAACCACCATGGCATCTAGGGGCACATGCAATTCCTGATATAGCAGATTCATATAGTGCAATCCCTCTGGGCTGGTGTAGTCGGTGCGCTGTCCCGCAATGCCATAGGTCATGCAGCGCAGAAAATGCCAGAAATCGCGCCAACAGGCATCGGCTCGTTCTGGCGGATATAGTCCACCACCGGGTTGAGTAATCGTTGGAAAAGTAGTTAATAATTGAGCGCGAGCTTCATCGACAATGTCCTGCACCCGATCGCGCAATTGTTGAGCCACAGGCACAAACGTCGCCAGATCAGGAACCTGCTGCTGAATCTGCTGGAAATCCTCATCCGTCAGGTAGCGCCCTTGATCATCTGCCAGTTGAAACCGTTGAATCACGTCATCTGGATGGGTATCTTTCCAGGTGGAAAAACTGACAATCCGGGCTTTTTGAATCAGTTCCCGAACTTTTTCGCTGAGCTGTGGCTTAGTCATTGTTAAAGCTTGATTTGAACATTACATTTTATCCTGACTGCCCCTGCGATAACTCAAGTTCAGCCTGATCTAGCGCGATCGCTTTAGGTAGAAGCTGACCTTTTGATAGAGTTCGTCTATATCGCTTCTCAGTATCACTGTAACTAGATGGTCTTGGACAATCTGCACAATTGTGCCACTTGTCCTCAGGCAATGCAGTGATCGAATGGGAGCATTTTGAACATGACTGGACAGATGTGCTGGCTATCTAAATTTGGTGGTAATGGGGATTTAATTCTCCACCTGCGGTTTGAGCCGCATCAGCCCTGGAAACCCTACACCCAATTTACGGGATTGGCGGTGCCCGATTACCCTATTCCCGGAGCCTCAAAAGGGTTTGCGACCGCTCAAAAATTATTAGCTGAAAATTGGAAATTGCTGTCGGCTGAACAGGCTAAAGCCACTGTTATCCCCCGCAAGACGGCTTAACCGCATCAGGCAGTAGCGTCAACTCAAAACCCTGAAATCAAACTGGGTCACAAGTGTAGTTCTTGCACCTGTTTCTTTCCCACAGGAGCATCTTCAGGTCTAAAGTGGAAACTAGTGTTGACAACCTGCATTTATGGACCTGAATCAAATTACGATCGATCTGCAAAATCCAGATTTTCAATATCGGATTAAGGCAATCTCAGCCCTCAAAGCCTATACACCCGAGGTAGCTGTACCGTTATTAACCAAACATGTATCTGATCCAGAGTTTTTAGTCCGAACTTTTGTCGCTCGGGAACTCGGCAGACAACAAACCTCAGAATCTTTCGCCAATCTGCTGCAAATTATCCGGTTTGATAACACTCCCAATGTCAGAGCCGAAGCCGCCAATTCGTTATCGCTGTTTGGCAGAATTTCCGTTAGTTATCTCGTCCAAACCTTTTTTACCGATGATCATTGGCTCGTCCGTCGCAGCATTTTAGCCGCTTTGGTCGAAATGGACTGTCCAGAGGAGGTGCTGGAGGTTTGCGGATTAGGGTTAGGCTGTGACGATGCGGCAGTACAGGAAGCGTCGGTTGAGGCATTGGGGACGCTAGCCGGGTCGCGGCAGTCAGAGGCAGCGCTGACGCTCCTACTCACGCTCAAAGATTCTGAATTGGACTACATTCGGGTCAAGGTGGCTTACGCACTCAGACGCTTTGATACCCCGGCAGCGAGATCAGCCTTGGCGGAACTGAGGCAGGATAGCCATCATCGGGTGGTGGGAGCCGCGATGGAAAATTTGGTGTCTTAACATCGCTCAAGGTACAACCTAATGTCTGGTTAACAGCCAGAAAGTACCCCCGGAGGACGAGTTTTCCTGCATCAGATCACTTTACAGTGGATTTGTCCTCTATAGCATTTTGGTAAAAACGTCCAGAATTCATGTGATCTTTTTTACAGAATTTAACGTTCAAATTGCCAAAATGAGGCAGGGCAAAGTTTGACTGGTTCATGTTGACCCGATCGGGAGAACACTATGACTGATATTCCTACTGGCGGTGAGATGCTCTGGAAGCTGGAAGGTGACGATCGCGTCCTCCATCTACGCCATAATTCCTCTGAACCCTGGCGACCGTATGAGGAGTTTCCGCAGTATGTCTTGCCTGATCCAGACGGCTTTTCCAAAGGAATTGCAACGTTTCTCGCCTTGTTGAAAAAAAATTGGACGGCAATGAAATCTTAAGACAGGCTGGAGTCAGACCACCTATCCGTTAGTTACTTAAACTGGCTAACGTTGTTTTCAGGGTTAGGGGATGGCGAGTGGCTAATTCGTCAGCCGGCTGCTTCAGTAAGCGCGATCGCATCGCTGCACTTAACCCTTGCACTAGGGTGAAATCAGTTCCAGCGATACTTTCAAGCTGTTCAAATTCAACGTCAGTCAGATCAGCCGCTCGGAGATCCACGCCCGCTAAATTGGCTCCCTGCAATCGTGCTTGACATAACAACGCCCCTGTCAACCTGGCTCCCCGCAGGTCTGCCTGAACTAACCGGGCACCGCTTAAGTTGGCTCCAGTTAAATCGGCTCCACCCAAATAAGCTCCCAGTAGACTTGCTCCTTGTAAATCGACCGATCGCAGGTTCGCGGTATTCAGTGGGGCGCCATTCAAATTTGCTCCCGGTCCGATCGCCCCTGAGGATTTGTAGGCAAAATTGGCGGGAAAGCGAGTTTGAGTATCATAGAGTGCTCCTTTTAGCCTGACATCCGTTAAATCCGCTTCGCTCAGATCTGCACCCCGTAGGTCAACGCGATATAGACAGGCTCCTTGTAAGTTGGTGTTCTGCAACACCGCTCCACTTAAGTCTGCCCCTCTTAAATCGGCTCCCCTCAGGTTGGCGTGACTGAGGTTAGTCTGACTCAGATTGGCTCGAATCAGGGTTGCTTCCGCTAGATTCACAGTCTGTAAATCTAGCCCTCTCAAATCGACCTGGTATAAATCGGCTTTGGCAAACGATTGTCCGGCTTTGAGGGCAACCACGATGTCTGGAATAGTTTTTGGCATTGCTTTGGGTGGGAGGGACTGGAGTTGTGACATGATGCTGAAGTGAGGTTTCCCTGTCTACAATCTTAGAATTGTAGCGTTACCACGATCGGGTTTTAGCGAAGTCAACTTGAGTAGAGGTGAATATATGGGATTTGTGCCACCCATGACCATGATGGACTTTTTTCGGAAAAGCGCAGGTATCTGGTTTACTCAGCGGACGGTGCATCACTTTGATGCTGTGACGGATGAATCGGGAGAATCTAAGCTATATGTGCAAGTAGTGGATTCCAGTGACTCCCGGATCAAATCAATTTGTGACTTGCAGGGGATCGATCCGGCGATCGCGGCTGGGGGAGCCAGTTTTATGTGGCAACCGCATGAAGCAGAACAGCCTCCCGATGCCGATCATGCCGCCGTGTTAGTGGATGTACCCGACGATGAAACGAGGCAATCTGGCAAGCTATTACGCAACCAGGGATATGTAGAAAAAATTCCCGTGGTGAGCCGTTACTGGTTTGGCAAAGACGGTATTTTGACGATCGACACTGATTATGAAAATAACCAGGGTCAGGAACGGTGCTGGTTTATTACCGACGATTTTCGGGTTCGAGTTAGCACAGTACGGATGCTGAATGGCATTTACTTGATGACCTATTGCTCGGAGCGGCGGTATATTGCCGATGCCGACTTAGCGGCGATGATTCAACACAACCACTCTAGAGCGACAGTATAGTTGCTACCTGAATTGTTAAGGATCGTTACTTTGTTTCTCAGATTCGAGACGACATGTCTGGCCGTCCCTTACGCTCCAAGGATCAGACATATTCGCCGCTCAATTTATGTATCAACCTTTTTTGCTGCACTTGAGACAGTCATTGTCTCAACACTTTGAGTTGCAAAATCGTTCGATTCCAGCAGGGCTAGAACTTCGGGTGAGCGATCGCGGTAAACACCCTGCCACAATTCAAAGTTGGTGTTATCAATGTCCTGAACTCCGGAAGATTCGCTACACCTATATCGATGCGGGTGCCAGTGCCCAAATTTTTAATAGTGTGATTTATCCCAGTCACCACTACGATTTACCATTGTTGGGGATTGACTTCCTCTCCTTCGGACAGGTGAAAAACCTGATTGTGATGGACTTTCAGCCATTATTTCAGGATGAAGCCTATCTCGCTAAATATATTCAGCCGCTAAAAGCCTTGCGCGATCGTTATCCGGATCTGGCACAAGATCTGGAAATGAAGTTTTACGATGCCAATCAGTATTTCTCCAAATACTTACTGTTTGCCAAAACCGATGCAGCAACAGTGAAAACCCGAGTATTTGAGGCGTTTCAGGACTATCTAAATTTGTACTGGCAAATGCTATCGGAAGCCGAAGTCCTCGATCGCCCAGCCGATATCCGCCGAATTGCCAAAGCCCAAACGGACTACGACCAGTACAGCGCCGATCGCGATCCCGCCTCAGGATTATTCAGTAGTTACTTCGGACATGAATGGTCAGAACGATTTCTGTATGAATTCTTGTTTGAAGAAGCGATTCCATTTGCAGCCGTAGCGGCTGGATAAGTGGCTTGTCTAATTACCCATCATCTGATTTCTGACGACTTCCCATGACCCTCTATCAACCATTTTTGGATTATGCGATCGCCTGTTTACAGGAACATTTGGATTTGCAACCTTACCCCATTCCAGCCGGGTTTGAGTCGAAATCAGCGATCGTGGGTAAAGGCAAACATCAAGAGACGATCCAGACCACTAGCTACGCCTATCGGTCAGCCAAATTGCGGCAAATCCGGGCGGCTCATGTCCAGGGAGGCAATTCCCTTCAGGTCTTGAACTTCGTGATTTTTCCCCACCTCCACTACGACCTACCCTTTTTCGGTGCCGACCTCGTAACTCTACCCGGCGGTCATCTGATTGCCCTGGATATGCAACCGTTATTTTGCGATCGACCAGAGTATCAAGCGAAATATACCCAGCCAATTCTGCCGATTTTTGCCGCTCACCAGCCGCATTTACCGTGGGGCGGTGAATTTCCCGCCGAAGCTCGTCCCTTTTTCTCACCCGCATTTCTCTGGACACGTCCGGAGCAAACTGAAACTGTAACCACCCGTGTGTTTGCCGCGTTTCAAGACTATCTCCAAGCGTATCTCCAGTTGGTGGCTCAAGCCGAACCTGTGACTGACCCCCAGGCGTTACAGGAAATTGAACAGGCGCAATTGCGCTATTTGCGATATCGAGCTGAAAAAGATCCAGCCCGAGGTATGTTTACCCGGTTTTACGGCTCAGAATGGACAGAGGGATACATTCATGGCTTTCTGTTTGATCTGGAACGTCAATTAAGGGATTGCCAAAGTGCCGCGATCGCAGTTTAAGATCAAAAACAACTCACTCCAAGATTCAGACTGATCTTCAACCCAGTCTTTAAATCTTGCAGAAAATAATTTGATTGCTGATTAAGTCCGACGATTTAAGTGATCAATTAAGTTGTTGTTCAGTGATCGACCTAATCTGAGAAGATTGAGCCATAGATGTTTAGTAAGTTGCATTCAGGAATCAATTGATATGACCGATACAACCGAAATGCTCGCGATCGAGCAAGCTAGCCCCGAAGAACTGGCTGAAATCATTCGTGAATTAGAACAATATCGGGAACGCCTGGTTAACGATACTTTATCGATGGCACAACGAGCCAAAGTGATGAAAGCCCAAGCTTTAGCTGCCTTGGAACCGAGTTTGGCTGAAATTGATGCCAATCTAGAAGCATTGCGTCAGCGGCAATCTACGCTACTCGCCCGTCAGTAAATTGTTGTTCCAGTTTTTGATCTTAGAGAATTCGTGATGAGCCAATCTCTTAACTCCAAAGCGGCAGCCGTGGATGATATTACCCAGCGGATTCAGGATGAAAACGATGCCTTGCTGCAACAAGTTGATGAACAAATTACCTTAGACACCCTGAATATTACCGATCGCTTGCTGTTAGAACGATTGGTTGAGGGATTGGGTGATCCACGCGGGTTAATTCGTCTGCGCTTTGCCGAAACCTTAGGTGAGATTGGTGAAGCGGCAACCCCATTCTTGGTCAACGCTTTAGCCAATCATCCTAATGTTGTGGTGCGACGAGCTGCCGCTAAAACGTTGACGATCATCGCTGATCCGGCGGCGGTTCCCGCGTTACTTCATGCGTTTCTCAATGATGAAGATACCGTTGTCAAAGGGTCATCAGCCGGGGCACTAGCCAGAACCGGAGAAGCCTCTGTACCCGCGCTGCTGGAGATTTTAGCCTCCCCTGATCATTCCGAGGATATTAAAGGTCATGCCGCTTGGGCACTGGCATTTATTGGCTCTGAAGCCGCCGATTATTTGTATGCCGCCTTAAATGATGCCTCCTTAGATGTTCGCTGTGCGGTGATTGGCGCTTTAGGACATGTTGCCCAGGAGCAGTCGGATGAACGATCGTGTAATTTGCTAATTTCAGTGCTCACCGATCCAGAGCCGTTAATTCGGACAGAAGCGGCAGCAGCTTTGGGACAGGTGAATTATCTCCCAGCGATTCCGCACTTAATTTTGGCGCTGCAAGACCCTGATTTAGATGTCAGGAAAGCCGCCATTAACTCTCTGGGCAAATTGGGTGATCCCTTAGCCTTAACACCGCTACAGGAATTACTGGATGATCCGCAAGATGTAATTCGGGTACTAGCGAAACTCGCGATCGCTCAAATTGAGCGCCAGTCTGAGGCTAAGGATGATTGGTAATTCCATCTTTTAGCATTCATTGAATATACGGAGAAATTGGCGTAATCCACTATTGACTCATACTCCATCTATTGTGGGAAAACTCACTTAATTTAAATTGACAGTAGTTGATTAAACTGCTTCTATGTAACTGTGGTTGTGTTTAGTAAACGCTAAATATAGCCATAGTTTTTCGTCTTTTTAAATTGATACACAAGTTGGATTAATCATTATTAACCAGAGCGATCGTTGTAGTAATGCCAGCGATCGCTCTGGTTTTATTTGTGAAGCAACTAGGGAAATATTAAGGATTGTTGCTTTGTTTTTCATAACTGAGACTATCATCCGCTTCATCTTTTATGGTCTGTATTGTCTTGTTCAACTAACAAGCAAAGAGTTTTTACAGACACTATTTTTAAGGAGAGCGAAATGCTTGACGCTTTTTCCAGAGCTGTAGTCTCAGCAGATGCCAGCACCTCTGTAGTCGGTGACATTAATGCCCTCAAAGCATTTGTTGCTAGTGGCAACCGTCGTCTGGACGCTGTAAACGCCATTGCTAGTAACGCTAGCTGTATGGTTTCTGATGCAGTTGCCGGAATGATTTGCGAAAACCAAGGGTTGATCCAAGCCGGTGGTAACTGCTACCCCAACCGTCGGATGGCCGCTTGCCTCCGGGACGCTGAAATCATTCTCCGCTATGTCACCTACGCTCTGTTAGCAGGCGATGCTTCTGTGCTAGACGATCGCTGCTTGAATGGTTTGAAAGAAACCTACGCGGCATTGGGTGTACCCACCACTTCAACCGTGCGTGCCGTTCAAATCATGAAGGCTCAAGCTGCTGCTCACATCAAAGACACTCCTAGCGAAGCACGGGCTGGCGCTAAACTGCGTAAAATGGGCAGCCCAGTTGTAGAAGATCGTTGCGCTAGCTTGGTGGCTGAAGCTTCCAGCTACTTCGATCGCGTGATTGCGGCTCTGAGCTAATTGATCTCAACTACCTGAGCATCAACAAGAACCAACCATTCACTCTATATATTGGGAGACTTAAGACATGAAATCTGTTGTTACCACCGTGATCGCGTCTGCTGATGCAGCAGGTCGGTTCCCCAGCACCTCGGATCTGGAAGCGGTTCAAGGTTCCATTCAGCGGGCTGCTGCTCGGTTAGAAGCGGCTGAGAAGCTAGCAGGTAATCTGGATAATGTTGCTCGTGAAGCCTATGATGCTTGCATCAAGAAGTATCCTTACCTGAATAATGCCGGTGAAGCGAACTCCACCGATACCTTCAAAGCGAAGTGCATGCGTGACATCAAACACTACATGCGCCTAGTTCAATACTGCTTAGTGGTAGGCGGTACTGGTCCTCTGGATGAGTGGGGGATTGCAGGTCAGCGTGAAGTCTATCGCGCTCTAGGTCTACCCACGGCTCCCTATGTGGAAGCCCTCAGCTTCGCTCGGAACCGGGGTTGTGCTCCTCGCGATATGTCGGCTCAAGCATTGACTGAGTACAATGCACTGCTGGACTATGCAATTAATTCTCTGTCCTAGTTGATAGGTCAAATGTCGATTGAGTAACAGGGTAGATTTCTCCCTATTATGCAAGCCTGGAGGTTCTTAACTCTTTGCTTTACCGAGGCAGGTTGAGTAATCAGCAAAGAACTTTCAGGTTTGTTTTATGGTAATTTACCTGTGTAGCCTTAATCTCCTGCTAAGTGGACAGCTTCAGGCATAGCTGGTTGATTGAAATTGCAGCATTGATGTATGGATAAACGCTTTTTTAATTTATTCAATTTAACTGAAGATCAGGCGATCGCTTTATTAGATACGCCACAAGCCCAAATTAGTGAGAATGATTCACGCTATATTGCTGCTTCTCATTTAGTCAATTTTCCCACCGAGCGATCGATTCAAGCGTTAATCCGAGCCGTGCAACAGACAGATGCCATGCTGGAAAACCGAATTGTCCGGCGCAAGTCTGTGGAAACATTAGGGCGGCTGCAAGCCAAGCAAGCCCTATCGGTGATTTCCTGGTGTTTGAGTGATGAAGATTGTTACACCGTAGAAAATGCCGTTTGGGCGATCGGGGAAATTGGCACTCAAGATCCTCTGATCCTGGAGATGATCACTCGTTTGCTCGATAAACCGGGACAAATCTATCGAGTGATTATCCATACGTTAGCCAAACTGAATTACCAACCAGCCTTAGAACGGATTCGACGATTTACGAATCACTCAGATCCACCCACCGCGAGTGCCGCCATTACCGCAGTCTGCCGACTCACCCACGATACCACTCAAATGGTACAAGTGGTCGCCATGCTACAGCATCCTAACGTGCTAGCTCGGCGGTTATCAATCCAAGATTTAATCGATGCCCAATATGACGATGCCATTCCCGATATCGCCCGTTGTCCGGTATCCCTGGTGTTTCGCTTGCGGGGAATTCGGTTACTCGCAGAGGCCGGATTTGCCAACGGTGTCCTGACCTTCACTAAAATTCAGGCGTATCTAGAGCAGACCTTACGCGATCATCCCCAGGATTTGCGGTTAGTTCACAGTTACGATCGCCTGCCAGAGTTACCGGCTTTAATCCGGCAGTTGTACGAAACAGATTTTGGTCGCTGTTATTTAGCCACAAAAACAATTCTGGAGCATTACGCTGACGCTGCTCCTGCGGCATTATTTGCCGCCTATGCGGAAGAAGCCAGTTGTGACTATGGAGCACACTTTCATGTTGTCAAGCTGTTTGGTTGGTTGAGACATCTCCCTGCCTATGATCTGTTGCTGGAAGCCTTGCATAATCGCCAACCCCAATTTCAAAAATCTCGGGCGGCAGCGGCGATCGCCTTAGGTGAACTCGGTGATTCCCGTGCCATTCCCGAGTTACAAAGCTGTTTGGATAGTAACATTTGGGATTTGCAGTATGCCGCATTAATGGCATTAGAGAAACTCGGCGATCGCAGTGATTACGCCAACCTGATGGCTGCTGATAACTGGTTTGTTCGAGAAAAAGTCCAAGCCAAACTAGCGGTCATCAATTAAGCGAACAGAACTGAAACCTGCAATGATACGATAGACAACGACGAGTTATTCATCTGACTAGAGATATAGTCTCTACAGGGTTATTGCGCAGACAAACACTCTTTTAGTTAAAAGCTTGCCCCATAAATCGATGTCTACAGAAGCACTATTTCAACAACTAAAGCATCCTAATCCTCATCTCCAAGAGCAAGCGATGTGGGCACTCGCTGAGAGCCGAGATGAAACCACTATTCCACGTTTAATGAGCCTGTTGGATGAAGAAAATACAACCTACCGAAGGGCAGCGGTGAAAGCCTTAGGCGCGATCGGGGCTGATACCGTTCCACCCCTGGTTGAGGCATTACTGCATAGTGAGAATGTGACAGTTCGGGGGAGCGCTGCAAAAGCCTTAGCTCAAGTCGCGATTAATTACCCTGATGATCCTTTTCCAACACTCGGAGTTGAGGGGCTGAGAATCGCGCTCAATGATCCCAATCCTGTTGTCCATATTGCCGCTGTCATGGCAATGGGTGAAATTGGTACTCCAGTAGTTAATGAGTTAATCGAAGCTTTACAAACTACCCAGAATCCAGCTTTGGCAATCTCGATCGTTAATGCGTTAGGCTCGATCGGAGATGAACGAGGGGTAGATGTCCTGACTACGCTAATTCAGGATGAGTCAACTGACTCCTATGTCCGCGAATCGGCTACTAGTGCGTTATCCCGCTTAGAAATGACGACGAACTTCCAACAGCAGAATTTTTCAGCGTCCAGGGTATCCAACACACTATCAGTCGATTCCAGTATTCACTAGATCCCTGTAATTACTGGGCATCCACGATAGTTGCTCGTCATTCCCAGCATCTGGAGACTAATGGGGTAAGAGTGTCGGTGTCTCTATTCACAGTTAATCTCGATAGTAGTGTGAAAGGACTCTATCGCTATGGAGTGGCTGGAGCATTAGAGAACCCAACTGAGATCGAGCCAACTAGTATCTGCTGGTCAACCGCAGGCAACCAGTAGTACGGACAGTGGAAGATTGCTGGGGTTAAATTAAGCTACCCCGTCACTGAGGTGGCTTAATTTAACCCCATTTTGGGCTTCAGTTGGGTTCTAATTGCACCTGATGACACGCTCGCTTCCATCACCCTAGTTAGGGAGCAGATTCGAGTTCGCTGGCAGTGACACCGCTACAGGTAGCAAACGTTGGATTCATGGCAGACGCTTGATCCGCGATTAATTCAACCGTGCCATCTGCATGACGTTGCCAGGTGTTTGCTTGGATCAGCACCGGAACGGCAGCAGGGCTTTGGGCAACGGTTTTACCGGCTTTGCGGTAGGCAGATAAATCACGCATATCGTTCCAAGTGCGATCGTCCCTCACCTGCTGCACAGGGTTTTGCGGTACTCCGCCGCGTCCTGTCGCAATAAAGCTACTGCCCTGTGACCCAGCACAGCCCGTGGCAATTTGTTGCGAGGAGTCCACCACCTTGGTGGGTAATTCAACCAGACCAGAGTTGGGATCGACACCGATGTTATTAACCTGAACGGTGCCATTGACCCCAAACTCGGAACTAGCAGTGATATCGTTTTCGGGGGTGAGTTGAGGGCGATATTGCAATCCAATTATCCCCTGTGTCGTGATTTGGATGTTGCCCCCACGACCTTTTACCGCATTAGCCACAATATCGCTGTTTTCGATGCCTACAATCACAGGAGCATTGATCGTAATGTTGCCGCCATTGCCAGCACCGCCAGCGGTTGCCGTAATATTGCTGCCATGTCGCAACAGGAGCAAATTAGCATTCAGCTGGATACTGCCGCCAACACCAGATTGGGTACTAGCGGTGATACTGCCAGCGCGATCGAGGAAAATTGTCGCCGCGTTAATGTGAAGATCCCCAGCATTGCCAATCCCCTGATGGTCAACGCCGACAATTGCTCCATCGGTAACTTGCAAGCGGGGAGTGTTCAGGGTCAATTTGCCTGTATTCCCTGTGATCACATCTGGTAGCCCAAAGAGTTTCCGAATGGGGGGCGCGAGCAATTCTGCCCTCGCCCCAATCCGACTCGGAAGCCGAGAAATGCTGCCCACTCCGCTGACTTCAATACTGTCAGTCGCATTGACGATTAAATCCCCACCATTCCCACTATTGACGGTAGAAGCAACAATTCCACCGCCATCCCGCACCCTCAGTGTTGGCGTGTTTATCGTTAATCGCCCAGCTGGTCCCTGACCGAACGTGCCAACGACAATCACGCTGTCCGCCAGACTTTGTGCATCTTCGCCACTGATTTCGATGAACTTAGAGGCGTTAATCGTTGTACTACCTCCTGCACCACTTGCATTGCTAGAACTACCGATCACAGCACCCCCTAAAATTTGTAATCGGCTGGTAACGACTCGAATATCGCCACTTTTCCCAGAACCAGTGGTATTAGTGTTGAGTGAGCTGGCAAAGCCGCTAATCGGTGATAGTCCAACGATCTGCAGTAAATCTCCAACTTCCACAGAGATATTGCTGCTAGTGCCTGCACCAAAAAAGCTGAAGCCATGCAGCGAGCCCCCATCCTGAAGCAATACATTAGCGGCAGAAACTTTGATATTCCCCCCAGTCCCATCGCCTAAGTTATCAGCCCGCAACAGACTTTGCGGAAATCCAGGGGTGCCCGTCCCCCGCAGTTCTAACGACTCACTCGCATTCACGCGGATATCACCCGCATTGCCACTACCTTGATTCACTAGGAGAGCAGCAGACGCATCATTCAGGCTGACATTTCGACCTTGGAAGTGAATAGAACCCGCAGGTGAACCGCTAGCATCAGCTAGGGACTGATGCAAAAGTTGGATGTTTCCAAATGGCTGAAGATTGCCATAATCAAAACTCCAACTCGGAGAAGCGGTATTCAGATGCACGATTCCATTCTTGGCGCTACCTAGTTCAATATGTCCAGAGAATGCATTTAACACGCCACCATCTAAAGTGATTTCTCCCCCGACTAAGGCCAAGGTGTTACCAGTGGTAACGCTTAATCCCACAGGATTATTGCTGCGATCGGGAGAAGAGGCAAAAGGATTGATCGGGAACGCCAAACGATGACCAGTATTTTGAACGGTAATGGCACCAGGACTGCTTCCCATTTGTAAACCGATCGGCACACTTATCGTCAACAACGGCGGACCACTAGAATTGGTCGCACTAAACTCCACCCCATCGGCAAACTTGATACTATTTGCTGTTGTCCCGATAAACGAGCCACCAATATTCAACACCGCGTTAGGTCCAAAGAGAATCCCGCTGGGATTAAGCAGAAACAGATTAGCAGTGCCATTGGCGCGAATTAAGCCATCAATATTGGACACACTGCCGCCAGTGACTCGCGCAAAAATATTTTGGATAGTCGTAGCATTATTGAAAAAAGTAGAACCACCAGTAGGCACAGAGAACTGACTGAAGCTGTGAAACAGGTTATTGCCCTGGGTCGTGCCATTGGTGATCGTGAAATTGTTGCCGCTCTGGGTGACGGTGGTGTTAAGGGTACCATCGGAAACTACCTGCGCGTGGGCGGGTAGGGTCATTCCCACTGTCGCTAGCAGGAAGGAACAGCACCCAGACCAGTAGTGCATCACCTTCATTCTCTTTCTCCTCGCTTAATCATGTGCTTTAAAACACTAGGGATCATTCGTAAGACGCTAGCGCTCAGGGTTCCCAAATTTTCGCTCACAGTAGCTAATTGACCCAGTTCTTAATATTGAGGGACTCTGGTTGCCTAGGTTACCATTGAGATCCGTGAATCGCTGAATTTTTGTAAATTACCTTACCGTCAGGACAGCTCACGGTGATTCCACAGCAATTTACAACAGGGCATCATCGCCATCTCTCAGGGGTACCCTATTGAATGAGCAGGTTACTCGCTTTGCTCCTGATGCTCCGGCTCTACGCAATTATGCGGCGGCAGCAACCTAGCGCACCATAGTTTGCCTCAATGTCCCGATCGTCCCTTCGTAGAAACGCCACGTAGACAAGCCCGTCACAGGAATTTGATTTTGCTAGCTGTTATCGCCATCTTTGCCGCCTCCACGCTAACTGCCCTGATCTGGCTAGGGGTGACTGCGATCGCCTCCCCGGGGTTGGGTGCCACAGTTTTGGAAGCCAGATTATTTACTGGTCCCGCAATCCACCTGGGACAGTTCCAGACGACTCGCCTCTCACTCGGCTTGATTCCCTGGGGTAGCTCGGTTCGTCTCTTAGATCAAATGGCAATGGAACAGACATGGAGTCAAGAATTTGTCACTCAGCCAGAACAATCTGCTTCAAACAGCAATCCCACGGACTGGAGTGAGTGGCAAACCCGATTTCTCCAAGGACGGCAGTTATTTGAGCAGTTGCCCTGGGTGAGCCGGATGGCAATCATCCTAAGCGGTTGGCTAGTGATCCTCCTGTTAGCTTTCATGGTTCTCGGAGTGCCGCAGACCCACCAAGCGTTTTGGGCAACCTACGAGGAGACCTACCGCTATTTGCTGGAACCTGATTTTGCCCGTGCTAGTCTACGCTGGCTCAACCAAGCCGTAGCTGCTCAGCAGTGGCTCTCTGCAATCACTCTCCTCGCTGTCAAAATCACTGCCCTGAATTTGATTCCGGTTCCCTTTCTGGCTGGAGGGGCTGCAATTCAGGAAACAGCGGCGGCGATCATTGACCGACCGGTACAATTTCCCAACCAATGGGTGGCAACGACGTTCTTCCTGGCAATCGGGCTGTTCTGCCTATTTTTTGTGCGTACCTGGAATGCTCTACAGATAGTTTAACTATTGCAGGTGGTTTATCAGTGAAGCCTGGTAGTCTGGCGATTCCTTAGCGATCGCAGGCGTTCAGCGAACTGCCCGGTGTTTTCAGCCATCGTGTGGCAGTAGTGACATCTTTGCCAGTTCGAATTCTACTAGAAGTAGTAAAGTTGTGAAAACTATTCTCCTATGTCAGGACTTGCATTCAGAACCGTGCACCAAAATATTCAGATTAGATCTCAATAAACAGTTGAAATTGCATACAGCTTGAGCTTGATTAGAGGTAGAATTTTCTCTGTAAATACTATATCTGTAAAAATTCAGGCGTCGTCTGGGGAACAGGCAGCTTCGCCAGTTTGAACCCTAGTCGTGAGTCTAAGTAGGTAATTACCTATGAGGATTTTATTAATCGAGGATGATGAAGTTGTTTCAGCCGCCTTAAAGAAGGTTTTAGGTGAACAACACTATACTGTGGATGTTGCCGCTGATGGGCAGATGGGTTGGGAGCTTGTGAAAGCTTTTACCTATGATTTAATTTTGCTAGATATAGTGTTACCTAAGCTAGATGGAATCCAGCTATGTCAGCAGTTGCGGGCAAAAAAGCATCATACACCTGTGCTGATGCTGACAGCTCAAAGCTCCAGTACAGATATCGTAACTGGGTTCGAGGCAGGCGCAGATGATTATGTCGTCAAGCCTTTTGAACTCAGTGAGTTGCTGGCTCGCATTAGAGTGTTGCTACATCGTAGAGGCTCACCTGAAAAGGACACTTTGGAATGGCTCAACCTGCGGCTAGACCCCAATATTTGTGAGGTGACTTACGAGGGTCAGGTGTTGCACCTGACTCCTAAAGAATATCGGTTGCTGGAGTTGTTTATGCGAAATCAGCATCGGATGTTTACGCGGAGTGCCATTTTGGATCATTTATGGGGTTGTGAGGAGGCTCCACAAGAGGATACGGTAACGGTTCACATCAAGGCACTCAGACAAAAGTTAAAACAGATTGGTGCCCCAAGCACTTTAATTGAAACGGTCTATGGTCAAGGTTATCGCCTCAAGCAATTGAAAACCACTTCGTCAGAGGCATCAACATCTCCAACTCCGGAGTCAACGATTCAACAACAGACACGAGAGCGTTTGGCAATTGTGTGGGAAAAGTATCGGGGATTAAGCTGTGATCGCCTGAAAACTCTGGAAAACGCTACAGCAATGTGGTTAGCTAATCCGCTCAGCAATGAGCAACGGCAAAAAGCGCGTGAGGTTGCTCACAAATTAGCGGGTGCATTAGGCATTTTTGGGTTTTTAGAAGGATCTGGATATGCCAGAGAAATTGAAGAGATTTACTTAGTCGGGGGCAGGTTAGATCGACCCCGATCGAGGCGACTGGTTCGTTTATTAAAGCGGTTGAAGGAGCTTTTAGAACAATCGGCAATCAGCAGTCAAACTGCGGCTAACCCCTTAATGGATGCCAAGAGCAAATCGCAAAAGCAACTTCAGCGAAAAGAAGATGTATCGGCTATTTCGCTGTTGAGCGAGTGGAGCCAGTCCCCGCAATATGCCACAACATCTACCGCAGTGAGTAGCAACCCGCGATTGACTTCGCCTCCACTGCTTCTGGTTATAGATGATGCTGAATTGGCTCAACAGATTGTGCAATTATCAGACGTTTATTCGATATCTGTGAAACTAACGTCTAATGTATCTGCGGTGAAACAACTCATCGCTAATCAGACCGTAGATATTCTGCTGCTGAATTTGTTTCTCGCCAATGCTACAGAAGCAATGCTGCAAGTGCTGCTTGATGTGGTCAATTGTGTGCCGCCATTGCCTGTGTTGTTTTTCAGCGATCCAGATAATTTGTTGAATCGGGTCAAAGTAGCTCGATTGACCTCCCACACGTTTTTACAGCGGGATCTGTCTCCGGAACAAATTCTGGACGTTGTCATGCAAGTGAGATCGCACCAACAGTCCAGTAGTGCCAAACTGATGGTGGTGGACGATGATCCACAAGTGTTACTAACCCTACGAGCCTTGCTAGAACCTCTAGGATTAACGCTGTGTACGCTGAACAATCCATTACAGTTTTGGCACACCCTGGAGGAGTTTGCCCCTGATCTGCTGCTTTTAGATGTGAAAATGCCTGACCTCAACGGCATTGATCTCTGTCGGGTGTTGCGCCATAGTTATCGCTGGAGCAAACTCCCAGTTTTGTTTTTAACTGCTCATGCAGATACCGCAATGGCAAATCAGATATTTGCCGCTGGTGCAAATGAGTGTCTGAGTAAGGCGATCGCTGATACAGATCTCGTTACACGAATTTCAAACCATCTAGAACAGTTGATGTTATTTCGAGGTCTCAGCGAGTATGCCAATCGCTGCCTCAATGTGCCCCGCCAACAGCTCGGGTAAGGGCAATCAGATTGATACAAGATATACACAAGAAGGACAGGAAGGGAAGCCTCAGAACGTAATGTTTTGTAAATATACCCAATGCATTCATCGGTTCTTCATGTTTTTTCTTTAGTCTTCTTAGTCATCTATTAAAGTTAGAGCTGACCCCCGCTTGATGAAAAACCAGGATTATCGAATCATTTGTGGAGTGCTCTGTGCTCTACAGATGGGGATGACATACAAGGTGCGATCGCCATGCTGTTAAAGGTGACCGAAATGATTGTGTGATTCAAACAGCAACCGTTTTAATGCTGTGTAGAACAGTTTTTCTCGGTGTTGTTGTGGGGTGATCTGCTGCGCTTGGTTCAACCCGTTGCCAAGGTTAGCAAATCCCCATGGCGTTCTCGCTTGCGTTCCTTGCCGTTAGCTTAATTCATGTTAGCTCTAGACGCAAAGAAATATAAATGAAACCGAAGCTTTATATCAAATTTCAGAAGTTAGGCAACATTTATTAAATCTTTATTAATAAACTCGTCAACGTCCCATAATTAATATCAAACCCGTCATCCGCCTCAAGTCAGATTTTGGCAGCCGCGATCGCCCTCCAAAACGCTTATGCAACCAAACTTTTCACTGCCAGTGTTTCCTCAATCCTCAGATCCGGGCAGATCAAGGCATCTGAATTCGTTTGAATGTCTTCTACATCGGATGATCGATCGCATCCGACAATCGCTAGAGTTACCTGACATTCTAATGACGACTGTTGCCGAGGTACGAGCATTTTTAAGTACCGATCGTGTCAAGATTTATCAATTTCAGCCTGACGAGAGTGGCGAAGTGGTAGCTGAAGCGATTTACAAAAACCGCCTGCCGCCTCTCTTGGGGTGCAACTTTCCAGCCGAAGACATTCCTCCCGAAGCTAGAGAACTGTTTCTTCAAGCTCGTTGCCGCTCCATCGTGAATGTAGTATCTCGACAGATTGGGGTTAGCCCCCTAGAAAGCGAGGCAGGGACCGAGGATATCCGGTATCGTCCAGTTGATCCCTGCCATGCAGAATACTTAACAGCGATGGGGGTACAGTCCTCTTTAGTTGTACCTATTTTAGATGGTGATCGCTTATGGGGATTGCTGGTTTCTCATCACAGCACCAGCTACCGCATTACCAAGCAAAAACTTCAGGTGATTCAACTGGTTGCTGATCAGGTTTCAGTGGCGATTGCCCAATCAAATCTGCTCGCTCAAGCCCGTCTGCGAGTTGCCCAAGAAGCTACCATTAACCAAATCGCGACTCTGCTTCATACCAACTCAGAAATGCGATTACAAGAAGCATTAGACCACGTGGTCTCAGCCCTGCAAGGTTCTGGTGGCAGACTCTATATTGCGTCTCAATCTGCGTATCACACGTTGCAGGTTGTCGTTTCTGGTAGCCAGCCTGTGCTTGATCAGGAGAATAGCGCTCTGTCTACAGATCTGTCTTTAGAACAGCATCCTGATTGGTCAGCCTGGTTAGAAATGGAAGAACCACTCAACACAGATGGTGGAGTATGGGCGATCGCAGATATTTATCAATCGGTAATGCCATCCAATCTGATCATGGCATTTTTGTTGGTGCCGGTACGCAGCTTGTTGGTTGTACGACTCCAATATCGGCAGCAGCTTTTGGGTTACCTCAGTATTTATCGAACTGCGATCGACACTGAACGGATTTGGGCAGGTCGGGTCGATCTCAATGATCCACGTCAGTTGCGTCCTCGTCAGTCATTTGAAATGTGGCGCGAACTGAAACAAGACCAGCCCAATCCGTGGACCGCAGCCAATATCGAATTAACGACTGCGATCGCTTATCACTTTTCCACCGCCATATATGAGAGTGGGCTTTACCAAAAAGTTTCAGCTCTCAACAAAAAACTCAAACGTGATATTCAACGATGCAAACAAGCAGAAATCGAAATTTCTGCCCTCAACACCGAACTGGAGCAACGGGTATTAGAGCGTACAGCAGAACTACAAACGGCGAACGCTGAATTAGTGCGTCAAGTTACTGAACGAGAACAGCTTTTACAGCAGCGTCAACAGGCTGAAGCTCGTCTAGAGTCTCTCAGTCGCCAAAATGAACTAATTCTTAACTCTGCTGGTGAAGGCATTTATGGTCTTGATGCTCAAGGCAACATTACCTTTGCTAATCCGGCTACCGCGAAGATGTTGGGCTGCGAAGTTGAAGATCTGGTGGGCAAACCGATGCACACCTGCCTGAAGCATTCCAAATCAGACAAAACACCCTACTTGCCTTCAGAAAGCCCCATTTTTAAAACGCTGCGAGAAGGGTCTGTGCAATCTCAAACAGAAGACCTGTTCGCTCGACAAGATGGCACCTATTTTCCAGTCGAATATGTCAGCAGCCCTATCCTAGAACAAGATCATATCACTGGTGCAGTAGTCATTTTTAAAGACATCACTGCCCGTCAATTGGTTGAACAAATGAAAGATGAATTTGTCTCGATCGTCAGCCATGAACTGCGGACCCCACTCACCTCAATTCGTAGCACGTTAGGGTTACTGGCAAGTGGTTGGCTTAAAAGCTATCCCGAAAAAAGCCAGCGGATGTTGGAAATTGCCTTTTCCAATACCAATCGTTTGGTGCGATTAATTAATGACATCCTGGATATTGAGCGCATCAAGTTTGGCAAAGTAACGATGGAAAAACGGTGCTGCAATGCCGCAGATTTGATGATGCAATCCGCCGATGCAATGCGGGCAATGGCTGAAAAAGCAGAGATTAACCTCTCTGTTACCCCGCTTGCCGTGGAGCTGCTAGCCGATCCGGATCGCATCATCCAAACGTTTACCAACCTACTTAGTAACGCTATTAAATTTTCACCCAATGGCAGTACGGTTTGGCTCAATGCAGAATTGCAGGCGACCGAACCGAGTGGGCAACGGGAATCAGATATACACTCGTCTGCTTACGTGATGTTCTCGGTGAAAGATCAAGGAAGTGGCATTCCAGAAGATAAATTAGAAACAATTTTTGACCAATTTCAACAGGTTGATGTATCCAATTCCCGGAGCCAGGGGGGCACTGGGTTAGGACTCACGATCTGTCGAGGAATCGTGCAGCAACATGGAGGACACATTTGGGTCGAGAGCACATTAGGCGAAGGCAGTACGTTCTATTTCACCCTCGCCCTCAATAAACCTTTTGTGTGAATCGTTGCGGGGTTAAGCTGCATAACGATTTACGCATTTAATGAGAAAACTAAGGGTTAGGTATTGCAAATTTATGAGCAAGCGTATCCTGATCATTGACGATGAACCAGATATTCGTGAAGCCACTCAGGTCTGCTTAGAAATTGCCAAAGGGTGGGAAGTCATCACGGCTAGCTCTAGTGCCGAAGGGTTGGCAAAAGCATTGGCTGAACAACCGGATGCTGTGCTGCTCGATATCATGATGCCAGATATAGATGGTCTTGCTACATTTGAGCGGTTGCAATCAAACCCAGCCACTCAACACATTCCGGTGATTTTGTTAACCGCGCAGGCGCAAGCGGTCGATCGCCGTCATTTTACCCAACTAGCTATCGCCGCTGTCATCATTAAACCCTATGACCCGCTTACCTTGGCAGAGGAAATTGCCGCTGTGCTGGCATAAAAAGAACCGCACTGACTTTGCCCAGATCCCTTTTCCCAAAAAGTTGGGGATTAGGCGACGTGCAGCTCTGGAGAAAGACGGTTTTTGCACGAAGCGCACGTAAAAATGGGTTCTTCAGCTTATCTCGAACTGACGTCAATCTACATTTCTTAAGAGAAGCGTAACGTTTTTTGTAGATCTTCAACGTCTTCATGGGTTCTTCATTTTTTATCTCTATCTTCACTAAATGTAAATCGTCGTAGTCAACAGGATTACAGCGAATCGATAAACTTTAACTGTAAAAAATTAGCCCGTCGCAGCTGTCTAGGAAACCTCGGCGACGGGCGAACTCCCACCTTTGCAAGTAAGGAGTCTATACCCTCATGATGACACAATTTGGTCAGGAGGTCATCGTTGAGGATGGCAGTATTGCTGCCCCTCAATCCAATAGACCTGATCAAATCTCGATAACAGAAGCCCAGTCTCTCCCACGACGCCTATTGCTCTCTTGGGATCGCTTTTGTCGATGGGTGACCAGCACCGAAAACCGGATTTATATCGGCTGGTTTGGCATCCTGATGATTCCCTGCCTTTCCACTGCTGCGATCGTGTTTGTGATTGCCATGATTGCAGCACCTCCTGTGGATGTAAGCGGTGCAGGCGAACTGCTTTCCGGTTCGTTATTAAGTGGTAATAACCTGATTACAGCTGCTGTTGTGCCGACTTCAGCTGCGATCGGGTTACATTTTTATCCGATCTGGGAAGCGGCGTCGGTGCAAGAGTGGCTTGTCAATGGCGGCCCCTATCAACTCATCATCCTGCATTTTTTGATTGGCATTATTTGCTATCAAGACCGGGAGTGGGAACTGAGTTATCGCCTGGGAATGCGTCCCTGGATCTCTCTAGCGTTTACAGCACCCGTTGCGGCGTGTGTGGCTGTGTTTTTGGTCTATCCAGTTGCTCAGGGCGGTTTTGCTTCTGGAATGCCTTTGGGGATTTCTGGTACGTTCACGTTCATGTTTTTGTTTGAAGCTGAGCATCACATTCTAATGAATCCGCTTCATCAAATTGGTGTTGCTGGGCTATTGGGCGGTGCTTTTCTGGCAGCGGTGCATGGCTCGTTAGTTACATCCACTCTGCTGCGAAAAACCAGCTCTGATGAATCGATCAACCTGGGCTATACCCTTGGACAACGAGGACCAACTTACAGCTTCTCGGCTGCCCAAACCTATCAGCAGCGGCTGTGGTGGAAGCAGATGAGCTTTCCTAATTCTCATACGGTTCACTTTTTGATGGCAGCCTTACCGGTTGCCGGAATCTGGTCAGCTGCTTTAGGCGTGGATATGGCAGCGTTTAATTTCGATAAGGTTTTGTTTCAAGAACCGTCTGCAATCCATAGACAGGGGCGCCCTATTCCAACTTGGGGAGATATGGTTTTCCTAGGTGATAGCGGCTTGGCAGCCCTACAGGAGAAAGCAGAGCATTCCTTTCCAGCAGAGCTGGTGAGTGAATTTGAAGTTTCCAGTTAGCAAAGGAGAATAGTGAATGACGACGAGCCCTCCCGAGCAGAGGCAGAAAGCAAGAGTTGTCGTCGATAAAAATCCCGTACCCACTTCATTTGAGAAATGGGATCAACCGGGTCACTTTGACCGCACTCTAGCACGGGGTCCCAAAACCACAACCTGGATTTGGAACCTCCATGCCAACGCTCATGACTTTGATAGTCATACCAGCGATTTGCAGGACAATTCCCGCAAGATCTTTTCTGCACACTTTGGGCATCTTGCTGTTGTTTTTATCTGGCTCAGCGGCATGTACTTTCATGGCGCTAAGTTTTCCAATTTTTCTGCCTGGATGGCAGATCCAATTCATATTAAACCCAGCGCTCAGGTTGTTTGGCCCATTGTCGGTCAAGATATCTTGAATGCCGATGTAGGAGGTGGTTTTCATGGTATTCAAATCACCTCTGGATTATTCCAAATGTGGCGAGCAGCAGGGTTTACCAATGAGTTTCAGCTCTATTGCACGGCTATTGGTGCATTAGTAATGGCTGGCTTGATGCTGTTTGCGGGCTGGTTTCACTACCATGTCAGCGCTCCTAAATTGGAATGGTTCCGCAATTGGGAATCCATGATGAACCACCACCTGGCAGGGTTACTGGGGTGTGGTGCATTAGGATGGGCAGGTCACCAAATTCATGTTGCCCTCCCCACCAATGAACTGTTAGATCGAGGGGTTGCAATTCGGGATATTCCACTGCCTCACGAATTCATTCTCAATCCCAAATTAATGGCGGATATATATCCCAGTTTTGCGAAAGGATTAACTCCCTTTTTTACCCTCAATTGGGCTGAATACTCGGATTTTCTGACCTTTAAGGGTGGGCTGAATCCGGTTACAGGTGGGCTATGGCTAACCGATACAGCTCATCATCATCTAGCGATCGCCGTTCTATTTATCATTGCAGGTCACTTTTATCGCACCAATTGGGGCATTGGTCACACCTTCAGAGAGTTGCTAGACGATGCCAGAACTCCCAAGATGTTCCCCTTGTTCAATTTTATTGGACCTGTGGGGCATAAGGGTCTCGATAAAATCTTCGAGACATCCTGGCATGCCAACTTAGCCATCCACTTGGTGCAGTTTGGCACAGCTAGCTTGCTCGTAGCACACCACATGTATGCGATGCCGCCTTATCCGTATCTAGCAACGGACTATGCCACCGTCACCTCGCTATTCACTCATCATATGTGGATTGCAGGCTTCTGTATTGTCGGGGGAGCGGCGCATGCAGGTATTTTCTTGGTCAGAGACTATAATCCGGCTGATCACGTCAACAATGTGCTAGACCGAGTGCTTCGACACCGAGATGCGATTGTCTCCCACTTGGCCTGGGTATGTCAGTTTCTCGGCTTCCATAGCTTTGCGATGTACTGTCATAACGACACTATGCGGGCATTTGGTCGCCCTCAAGACATGTTCTCTGATACAGGTATTCAGCTTCAGCCTATCTTTGCCCAGTGGATACAGCATATTCACACCGCTGCTGTGGGTGCGACACAAGCGGCTCAACCCTTGGGAGATGTTTTTGGTGGGCTGCACCATATCGAGCTAGGTGGGTTAGGGGTCACGGCTCCTAATATCCTAGGACCCGTCAGCTATGCCTGGGGCGGTGGAGTTGTTGCGGTTGGCGGTAAAGTTGCAATGATGCCCATTCCCTTGGGGACAGCAGATTTCATGATTCACCACATTCATGCGTTCACTATCCATGTGACATGTTTGGTGCTGCTGAAAGGGGTGTTGTTTGCCCGCAGTTCGCGCTTGATTCCAGATAAGGCTGAGCTTGGATTCCGCTTCCCCTGCGATGGTCCGGGGCGTGGCGGCACCTGTCAGGTTTCTGGTTGGGATCATGTGTTCATCGGGTTGTTCTGGATGTATAACTCGTTTTCGATGATCATTTTCCACTTCTTCTGGAAGATGCAATCGGATGTATGGGGGACGGTAAACGCAGACGGCACGATCTCTCACATTACAGCGGGTAACTTTGCCACATCATCGATTACCAATAATGGTTGGCTGCGTGACTTCCTCTGGGCACAGTCGAGTCAAGTGATCTCGTCCTACGGCTCTGCGTTGTCTGCCTACGGAATCATCTTCCTGGGTGCCCATTTTGTCTTTGGCTTTAGTCTTATGTTCTTGTTTAGCGGTCGTGGCTATTGGCAAGAACTGATTGAGTCGATCGTCTGGGCTCATAACAAGCTGAGAATTGCTCCAGCCATCCAACCCCGCGCTTTGAGCATTACTCATGGTCGGGCAGTGGGTGCGGCGCATTATCTGTTGGGAGGAATTGTGACCACTTGGGCGTTCTTCCTCGCACGAATGGCAGCACTTGGATGAGGATTTTAGGTCTTAGATTGTAGAGTTTGGATTTTGGGTTGGAGTTGTCTCAGTTACAACCACAAACCATGAATCAATTGCATTAGCAACCATTAGATGGCTAACCCAAAATCCGAAGTTCAACGTTCAATCAAACTCAAGCTCAATCTGAAATCTGAAATCTCAAATCTGCAATCGACTACAGGCTGATTCCTTCTATTCAGCTATCAATCTCAAAATGCAAAATCCAAAATCGGACTATGGCGACAAAATTTCCTAAATTCAGTCAGGATTTGCAGAAAGATCCAACAACCCGTCGGGTCTGGTATGCGATCGCCACTGCCCATGACTTTGAAAGCCACGATGGCATGACGGAGGAAAATCTCTATCAACGGATTTTTGCCTCCCATTTTGGACATCTTGCCATCATCTTTTTGTGGGCAGCAGGCACAGTGTTTCATGTAGCCTGGCAAGGTAACTTTGAACAGTGGGTTAAAGACCCGCTGCGTGTTAAGCCCATTGCTCATGCCATCTGGGATGCGCAATTGGGTCCAGGAGCGATCGAAGCATTTACGCAAGCAGGGGCAAGGAACCCGGTCGATATTTGCTACTCTGGGGTATATCACTGGTGGTATACCATTGGGCTGCGAACCAACAATGAGTTATTTGCTGGATCGATCTTTTTACTTCTGTTAGCGTCGGTTTTATTGTTTGCAGGCTGGCTACACTTGCAGCCAAAGTACCGCCCCAGCCTTGCCTGGTTTAAGAATGCCGAATCTCGGCTTAATCACCATCTTGCGGGGTTGTTTGGCGTTAGCTCCCTAGCATGGGCGGGGCATTTGATTCACATTGCTATTCCCGCATCTCGCGGTCGGCATGTGGGTTGGGATAACTTCCTACAAGCTTCTCCGCATCCAGCAGGACTCGCTGCCTTCTTTACAGGCAACTGGGAAGTTTATGCTCAAAATCCAGATACCCCTGGACACCTGTTTAACACCTCTGAGGGTGCAGGAACAGCGATTCTGACGTTTCTGGGAGGCTTCCATCCACAGACTGAGTCGCTCTGGTTGACTGATATGGCGCATCACCATCTGGCGATCGCTGTTATCTTCATCATTGCGGGACACATGTACCGCACCAATTGGGACATTGGTCACAACATCAAGGAAATGCTGGATGCACTTCAGGGACCTGGTGCTAAAGGCTTCTTTATTGCTCCTAAAACGGGTCGTGGGCACCAGGGCATTTTTGAAGACTATAACGAGTCGCTGCACTTCCAGTTAGCATGGCACTTGGCTTGCCTGGGGGTGATTACCTCCCTGGTTGCACAGCACATGTATTCGATGCCACCCTATGCCTTCATCGCCAAAGATTTCACCACGATGTCGGCACTTTATACTCACCATCAATACATTGCTGGGTTCTTAATGGTGGGTGCTTTTGCCCATGGGGCGATTTATCTAGTACGAGACTATGACCCAAAACTCAATGAGGACAACGTGTTGGCTCGTGTGCTAGAGCACAAAGAAGCAATCATCTCTCACCTGAGTTGGGTCTCGATGTTCCTGGGTTTCCACACGCTGGGTCTGTATGTTCACAACGATGTTGAGGTAGCGTTTGCAGCACCTGAAAAGCAGATTTTGATTGAGCCTGTATTTGCTCAGTGGATTCAGGCAGTACATGGTAAGGCTTTATATGGGTTTAGTACCCTGCTGTCTGATCCCGATAGTATCGCCTCTACGGCATGGCCTAATCATGCCAATGTCTGGCTACCCAATTGGCTGGAGGCAATCAACAGCGGTACTAATTCGCTATTTTTAACGATCGGTCCTGGTGATTTTTACGTGCATCATGCGATCGCCCTTGGTCTGCACGTTACCACCTTGATTCTGGTCAAGAGTGCTTTAGATGCCCGTGGCTCTAAACTCATGCCTGACAAAAAAGACTTTGGCTATGCCTTCCCCTGTGATGGTCCAGGTCGAGGTGGTACATGCGATATTTCGGCATGGGATGGGTTCTACCTGTCCATGTTCTGGATGCTCAATACCCTTGGCTGGATTACGTTTTACTGGCACTGGAAGCACCTAGCCATTTGGTCAGGAAACGTAGCCCAGTTTAATGAAGGCTCTACCTACTTGATGGGCTGGTTGCGAGACTATTTGTGGCTCTACTCTGGTCCACTAGTCAACGGCTATAACCCTTATGGGACAAGTGCTTTGGCAGTTTGGGCATGGATGTTCTTGTTTGGACATCTAGTCTGGGCAATTAGCTTTATGTTCTTGATCACCTGGCGGGGCTATTGGCAAGAGTTGATCGAAACCCTCATGTGGGCACACGAAAATACTCCTTTATCCTTTGGCTATCCAAAAGACAAACCCGTTGCTCTATCTATTGTGCAGGCTCGGCTTGTCGGTCTAACCCATTTTACGGTTGGCTACATCGTCACCTATGCTGCCTTCTTGATAGGGTCAACTGCGGCTAGGTTTGGCTAGCCCCCTAGGAGCAATGGGGACGTAACGTCGCATATACGCCCCCATTGATAAATCTGAGACTCTCCTGTCTCAGGAGTCCTGGCTATCGGGTAGTTGGGTCAGGACTCTTCCTCAAAATTCTAGTTAGAAGAAGGTGGAAAAATGACGAATGCTTACGAAGGGGATGACCCAATCAAGCCGTATAAGGGCGATCCGGCGTTAGGAAATCTTTCAACCCCGTTTAATGACTCTCCCATTGTTAGAGCTTACATTCGCAATCTTCCAGCATACCGTCCAGGACTTTCTCCATTCATGCGGGGGCTAGAAATTGGTATGGCTCATGGCTACTTTCTAGTCGGACCGCAAGTTGTGGTTGGTCCTTTGCGAGAAACGGCCCATGGTGCAAATTTGAGTGGGTTGATCACAGCGATTTACATCACCGTGTCTGCATGTTTAGGCATTTCGATTTTTGCCCTAGCAACATTTCAAGGCAATCCAAAAGGATCTTACAACTCTCACTCTAAAGACGATTTGAGACCCCTAAGAGTTAAAGAGGACTGGTTTCAACTGGGTAGTGGAATCTTGTTGGGATCGATGGGTGGGGCAATCTTTGCTTACCTGCTATTGGAGAATTTTACGGATCTAGATGCAATTTTGCGAGGAGCGGTAAATGTTAGCCAGGCTTTATTTCCTTGGTTTGGGTAAGACGAGATTGGCTTCAGACAAAGTTGTCTAAGAGATATAACGAACGCTCATTATCCCTACCCGTTGTCAACATTCACCAGGAGGAACAGTATGGAAACAGACATTACCCAACTAACCGGCGCTTATGCGGCTCCGTGGCTACCCTGGATTATGATTCCCATGGTTTTCTATATTCTTCCTTTCCCAGTTATGGCTCTTATTTTTCTATGGATTGAAAGAGAGGCTGAAACAGAGTCTATTGAGGAAGAACCTTAACTTTTGAAATTCTCCATGATCCGCAGACGATTTCTGTGTCGTCGATAACTCATTTAATGTTTAGATGCATTTGGAAGGAACAATTTCATGCACAAATGGTTGCTGCGATCGCTGCTTTCTATTGTAGTCATCGCCCTGATTTGGTTTAATCCAGCTTCTCCAACCTTCGCTGAAGGTATAGGTTTGGTGCCCTGTAGTCAGTCCTCGGTTTTTCAAAAGCGGCAGAATAACGCACCCGATACATACTACTTCAACAAACCCTATGAGGCGTATGCGTCTCTTGAAGTGTGTGGCGCCGATGGTTTGCCCCACTTGCCAATTAGTCTGAACCGCGCCGTTGATGTAGCAATTCCCTTTGCTCTCTTCCTATATGTTGCTGGCTTTATTGGTTGGTCAGGTCGTGCTTACTTAATCGCTGCTAACAAATCTAGTGAACCTGCGATGAAGGAGATTTTTATTGATTTACCATTGGCGCTCACATCCATAGTTCAGGGATTACTGTGGCCTCTGTTAGCGCTCAAAGAGCTAGCGAGTGGTGAGTTGACAGCCAAAGATGATGAAATTCCCATTTCTCCTCGATAACCATTTAGGAGTCATTAATGCGACACTTTTTTAGATATTTGACCAGTGCTCCAGTCATGGCAACGGTTGTAGTTTTTATCCTTGCTGGAGTTCTCATCGAACTGAATCGCTTCTTCCCCGGTTTACAATACGGCACCTACTTTCATGGTGTCCCTTAGAGGCTGCTTTAAGGGGGAAGAGGTAGATCTTGCAAACAACCTCTCAGGAATGCTTTCCATAAATAGGATTTGGCAATTAAGAGAGTATGGAGCTAACCCTCATGCAGGAATTTCATCCCTGCAACCCAAATTTCAATCATATTTCTACTGGGGGTTTTTCACAGCGCAATGCCATTAGTTTTACCTCCGACTCCCCATCACACACTTGGGTGGGTGACTGCCCGATCTAGTCTAACCAAGCTACCCCCTGTATTAATCGTCATTGAAGCAGCTTTAGATTGAAGAGTACTTGAACCAGTCCTGAATCCTACCGAATGAGCAATCTATCGCATCACAACTCCTAGCCGATCGGTCTCCTCATGGGCAGGATTTCAGGACGAGATGGAGGCAGAGGCTGTTGATCCTGAAGCTGAAGGACCCGTGACCTCCTCTTTTCGATGTGCAGTTCTCCTGCCTCTACCCCTCTTTGGTCACATTAAGGAGAGGAATTTAGAATAGGGGTAGTAGAGTTTAGGGACTCAACAACGTATGCCCGCTTCTAGAGAAGCTCGACCGACGGTTCGCTTTGTTGACGAGTCTTGCCAACTCTATGCAGATTTGTTTTCAGATGTGCGCAGCTTTGAAGCGTTTAAGTACTTGCATCTAGGACTGATCAGCGAAATAAAACGAAAATCATTGCCTGCGATTGCGAAAGCAGTTGGACTTGATAATCAACAAAGCTTACATCATTTTCTGTGGAAATCTCCTTGGCAGGCTCAGCAGGTTCGCAAAAGACGATTAGAAATCATTCTAAAAATTTTCAACAATCGATCATTGATTCTGTTAATCGATGAAACCGGAGATTGTAAGAAGGGAACCAGTACAGACTACGTTAAACGGCAATACATCGGTAATGTTGGGAAAAAAGAAAATGGTATCGTGGCGGTGACTGCGTATGGCTTAGTCGATGGGATGATTTTGCCATTGACCTTTGAAGTTTACAAACCGAGAGAACGGCTGAAGGAGCAAGAGGAATATCAAAGTAAACCGCAGATTGCGGCCCAGATGATTCGACAGCTACAAGCGATGGGATTTCAATTTGAACTGGTACTGGCAGATAGTTTGTATGGCGAAAGCAAAGTCAATTTTGTCAATGTTCTAGATGAATTAAAACTGCCTTACATCCTGGCGATTCGCAGCAATCATGCCTTATGGCTACCGGAAGACCAGGAGGTGATTCAGGAACCGTGGCAGACGTTTGAGCGCACCTTTAGCAATGGCACGACCGAAGTGCGCTACATGGCAGAAGTCATTTATGGCCAGCGTCACCGCAAGCAGTACTGGCTTTTGACTACTGACCCCGAAACCTTGCCAGACAATTCGACCAGTTTTGTGATGGTTTGTGCTCCTGTCATTAAATTCAAAGAAATTGGGGACCACTATGGTTTTAGAACGTGGATTGAGTATGGTCTCAAGCAAGCCAAAGATGCGTTAGGCTGGGCTGATTTTCGCATGACCGATTATGAGCAAATCGAGAAGTGGTGGGAGTTGGTCATGAGTGCGTTTTTGATGGTCAGTTTATTCGCGGATCAATTCAACGATTCGTGCCCGCTAGCCCATCAACAGTTCGGCCAACATCCCTGGTGGAACAACCAAAGCGGTTGGAAGAACCTACTCAACAACCTGCGATTGATCATCCAACCCCTAATTTGCTTCAACGACCTCAAGCGATGGCTAAAGGTTTTTCCCATTGCCTCGTTACACCTTGGCTTTGAACAACTCATACGCCAGATGAATGCGTTTATCTGTCCACTGGTCCATCAGTTGAACCTGCAACCCATATTTTCATCCTCCTAGAGTGACCAAAGAGGGTTACGGCAGTTTCCACTTGAGTTAGCCATACTCTCTTGATTCCCTTGAATCCTAATTATCTCCTTCCATAGTTTATTCATCTAAAAATGGCTGTGCCTCGCCTACGTGAGGCACAGTGAAGCTGCGCTAGAATGATCGGAAATGTCGTCCGAGCCAATACTCTTCGGCTGCGAGCAAATTGTTGACTCCGGTTTCAGGTGGCTCATCTTGAGGGAAAAGTGACATGGAAAAGCCAGCAAAAAACACGATTTGCCTCTGGTACGATCGCAACGCCGAGGATGCAGCGCGGTTTTACGCCGAGATCTTTCCTGATTCGTCCGTCGATGCCGTGCACCACGCACCGGGGGACTTTCCGTCGGGGAAGCAAGGCGATGTGTTGACCGTCGAGTTTACCGTGATGGGAATTCCCTGCCTCGGACTTAACGGCGGACCTGCGTTCAAACATAACGAAGCGTTCTCGTTTCAGGTCGCCACCGTTGACCAAGCAGAGACAGATCGCTACTGGAATGCGATCGTCGGCAACGGTGGGCAGGAGAGTGCGTGTGGCTGGTGTAAGGATAAATGGGGATTGTCCTGGCAAATTACCCCAATCGCCCTGACGAAAGCGATTACCGATCCTGATCCTGCTGCTGCTAAACGTGCGTTCGATGCCATGATGCAGATGAGAAAGATTGACATCGCTGCGATCGAGGCGGCGCAACGCGGTTAAGCTGACCATCTTCGACCCATGCATCTCGGAAGTCCTTGCCGATGAACACGTTGGTCACCGTTTTACCCTTGAGTATGGCTTGATTCAATCGATGGAAGTCTGTTCCCTTTGATCATCTGACCTCGCACATGCTCCAGTCATGCCATCCTCCAAATAGTGACGGATTGTCTGAATAAACTCGCGCCGCACAGGCGATGGATTATGAGAGAGCCACACAGCAGTCTCAGTCTCAAACGTAGGCTGTATCTCCTTGTAGACCACCCCAGTCCACTGTAGATTCTGCATTGAACACAAACTGATCGAACACAAAGGGCGCCGTGATAATCTAGCTCTACTTTGCAATCCGGGTGGCATTCAAAATCGCTAGCAGTGCCACACCGACATCCGCAAACACAGCCTCCCACAGGGTCGCCAACCCAATCGTGCCGAGTGCAATAAAGAGTGCTTTAATCGCCAGTGCCACTACAATGTTTTGCACAACAATCTGGCGAGTTTTGCGAGCAATCTTGATCGCTTCTGCCACCTTCGAGGGCGCATCGGTCATTAACACTACATCTGCTGTTTCGATCGCAGCATCCGATCCTAACCCACCCATTGCCATACCAACATCGGCTCTAGCAATCACGGGTGCATCATTAATCCCATCCCCGACAAATGCCAGTTTTGCTTTACCCGATCGATCTAATAGGTTCTCAATTTCATCAACTTTTCCTTCCGGCAACAATTCAGCGACAACCGCATCTAAACCAATTTGATGGGCAACGGATTGGGCAACTGTCTGGTTATCTCCCGTCAGCATCATGGTCTTTTCAACGCCCATGCGTTTTAAGTCTCGAACCGCTTGAGCCGCATCTGCTTTGATCTCGTCAGCAATCAGAATATATCCGGCGTAACATCCATCCACAGCTAGATGCACCACTGTACCTGCCACATCACAGGTATCATGGTCAATTTTTTCTCGATGCAATAGGCGATCGCTCCCTGCAATTACCACTTGATTTTGCACAACGGCGCGAATGCCTTGCCCTGCAATTTCCTTGTAGTCTGTCACTTCAGAGTCAGCGATCGGTTGAGCGTAAGCATCTCGGATCGATAGGGCGACGGGATGATTGGAGTGAGATTCTGCTTTCGCGGCTAGAGTTAACAGTTCTGATTCAGAAAATCCGTTTTTGGTGACAACCTGAGTCACTTTGAATGTACCTTTTGTTAAGGTTCCGGTTTTATCAAATACAACAGTTTTAACCGCTGTCAATGAATCCAAAAAGGTAGATCCTTTGATTAAAATTCCATGCTTGGCGGCTCCTCCAATACCACCGAAATAACCCAATGGAATACTAATCACTAATCCACAAGGGCAGGAGATGACCAGCAGCACCAGGGCACGATAAACCCAATCAGAACGATCTGCGCCAGGGATTAGCAGGGGTGGTAACAGGGCAACCGCTAGTGAAAGAAAGACAACAACGGGAGTGTAGTAGCGGGCAAATTGAGTAATGAATTTCTCGGTGGATGCCTTTTTGCTGGACGCATTTTCGACTAGATCGAGAATTTTGGCGATCGAGGATTCACCAAACTGCTTAGTGACTCGAATCGTCAGCACACCCGATTGGTTAATCATACCTGCGAGAATCAGATCTCCAGGTTTCACGGTGCGCGGCACCGATTCCCCAGTCAGGGCTGACGTATCCACCTGTGATGTTCCTTCTAAAATCTCGCCATCCAGCGGCACTTTCTCACCGGGTTTCACCAAAATAATGTCACCCACATTAACCGTTTCTGGCGAAACCTGTTGAACTGTGCCATTCAGTTTCAGATTCGCGGTATCGGGACGCACTTCCAGCAAGGCTTTGATGGAACGGCGCGATCGCCCTACCGAGTACTCCTGAAATAGCTCCCCAACTCGAAAGAACAGCATCACAGCAACCGCTTCGGGAAGTTGATGAATCGCCAGTGCGCCCAGGGTTGCGATCGTCATCAAAAAGTTTTCATCAAAGATCTGCCCTCTGAGAATGTTGCGTCCTGCCGTTGTCAGCACGGTCCAACCACTCAAGAGATAGGCAGGAATAATGACGGCAAATTCAGCAATTTGATAAGGCGTGTTGTGTAACGGTTGTTCAAACAGAATGGCGATGGCGAAGAGGGCGATCGCCATCAGAACAGGCGGCAGTTCTTGTTTGAGATTAAATTCGTCAGAGCCATGACTATGCCCATGATCGTGTCCCTCTGCCTCGTCATGCCCATGGTGAGTATGACCCTCCGCATCGCTGTGTGCTTCTACATGATGATGATGTTTATGACCCTGAAGCGGTGCAGCTGACTTCGGATTTTCAAGGGTGTAACCCAACGATTTGATGCGCTCTTGGATCGTTGCTTCACTCACTTGCTCTGGGTCATAGATGACGGTTAACCGCCCGGTTGACACTGTTACAGATGCCTCTGCCACTCCTTTCAATCGTTCCAGGCTCCCCTCGATCTTCAGTTTGCAGCTTGTACAGTCCATACCGCCGACCTGCATCTGCTGAGTTTTAAGCGATGACGGTTGAGCCATAGGGGTTCCAACACGACTTGAAAAAGAACTTTCCTGAACTGTAGCATAAATCTTGAATATCTGAAGATACGCTCATATATTAAAAAGATTAGAATGAGAATCATTTTCTGAATTTAACTCGGATGCTTTCCCTAGCGGCTAATTCCAACCTCTATGAGTAAATCGTCGTTGCCAAAATCACAGTCCTTCCAAAGTGAGGAGGTGCTCAGTTGCGATACGCCTCTCGTTCATCTGGAGCAGGTGCGGCAGGTTTAACTAGAAGTGATGTCGCTAGCTCAGGCGCAACAGATGGCAGAATTTTTCAGTGCGCTGGCTGATCCGAGTCGGTTGCGGTTGATGTCAGCATTAGCCAGTCAAGAACTCTGTGTCTGTGATTTAGCGGCGGAGGTAAAGGTGAGTGAATCGGCAGTCTCCCATCAATTGCGAATTTTGCGATCGCACCGCTTGGTGAAATATCGCCGGGTGGGACGCAATGTTTACTACAGTTTGGCGGATAAGCATGTGATGAACCTGTACCGAGAAGTTGCAGCGCATTTGAATGAAGCGGATTAAGAAAATGTTGGACGCGTCTATGCTGCCTATGGCAAAGTTTTCATCATCCTGTCCATCATTTGGAGATGGAAAATAGACAACGTAATGCCCGATCGCCTGGACTGGATTGGAGCCGCGATCGCGTTGGCTGGTGTCCTGATTATCATGTACGCTTCTAGAGCTTAGTCTCAGCTCTTTGGGCGATCTCTACTCTTCCTCATTCCAGATTTGGACAGGATAGCGATTTAGTTCTGCTGCTGGAATGAATGATTCCCGATACATTCTGCACTCAAGATCCTCTTCAACCCATTCGTACTTCTCGAATAGACTATCAGGAATTTCAAGGCAAAGAACTACGTCGCCATCAGCACCTCCATTGATGTCGAGGGGAGCATCGGCTGACACCCAGACACCCTTGAACATTTGACCTGTCTCATAGGCAGCCTCAGCGTCCTTGAAACCCTCGCGCAAAATCACTGCTGAGTGAAATGTTTGGTGAAAGACTTTCATGATTCCTCTTGGAATAGATGGTTTTTGTACTCTCCTAGAACACTACCGGCAAGCCTGAGTTTGTCTACCCTACAATTGTCTGGTCTCTGTGACAAAACCTAATCACCCAACACAGTGATGAAATCGCGATCGAAAAGGGCTAGAACAGCACTGAATCACAGTCAATAGACTCACTACATCGATGGTAGTGTTAGGACGGGTGCGTTACGGAATTAGAGATGCAAATAGAGCCTGAATCGAAGAATTTATCACTCGAGAACACCAAACCGTCTATAGGGAATTCACCCACTGGGTCGATCATCAACCCGCTTAACAAGTACAGAGTTGGCGTACGATGGCTCATGCTTTCAGGAGTGGTCGCTCTCCTAGGAATGGGTGGTTGGTTTGCTTATCAACGCTGGCTGAACCCTGTGTCAGTAACTGTTGCTGCCAGGTTGATTTCAGTAGAGCGGGGCGTTGTGGAACTCACGATTAGTGAGAGTGGCACAGTTACCTTAGCGGATGAGCAAACGCTTAAGTCACCTGAAGATGCCACGGTAGAGCGAGTTTTTGTGCAAGAGGGCGATCGTGTCAAACGTGGTGCATTGCTGATCGCCCTGCGAAACCGCAGTGAGCAACAACGGCAACAGGATCAAATGATTGAAAATCAAAAAGCGACGCTTGAACTGGCACGAAAAGGGGAAATCGTGCGGGAGCAACAGGCAAGATTGAGCATTGCTCAACAACGATTCAAAGAATCTCAAAATTTGTTGAGTCAGGGCATTATCGCAAAAACAAAAGTACAAGACGATTTGGATCGAGTCAGTAGTGCCCAGTCTGAAGTGCGAAATGCAGAGGTTGAACAGCGCAAAGCTCAACTGGAAGTGCAAAAGGGGGAGGCAACTTTACAGGACATTCAACAGCGTTTGGAGGATAATCGCCTTACGAGTCCAATGGATGCTTTGATATTACGAGTTGACGTGAAACCAGGCGATGGCGCCAAACGGGAAACCACCTTGCTGACATTAGGGGATCTGAGATCTTGCACCATTCTCAGTAAGGGTTGCCAAAGGAGCCAAAATCTGAAAGAAAGGGCGTAGCAAAAAATCAGAAGACGGTCATGGAAACCATTCTTCAACACGCCCAAGGGCTAGTGTATAG
>VRZD01000044.1 GCA_016743235.1 Pantanalinema sp. GBBB05
CGATTGTCTGGTTTCAACTCCTCAAACAGATCCGAATAAGCAAAGATGTTGCCGCACAACACGGGTTTGAAATTGTTCTCAAATCATTGCCCAGCTTGGTTTATTGGGAGAGGTGCAAGATCTGAGTAGCCCAAATTAAACGTAGCCGTAACGCATCAAATCCTTTAACAGCATGGGTTACGCTATCGCTAACCTATCCTACGAAAAGCCGTGTTTATTTATGACCATCTACTTATAACTTGCCAATTTGCTACAAGACTAGCGATCACTCGTCCCTCCACTGACAACCTGCGATCGGGTTCAGATCACAGTCAAGAGCGCAGACAAGCCGACAAATTTGGGTATAGCTTGAGAGTAAATCCTACAGGAGGGGGATTGCCTGCACCAAATTTGTTAGCCTAAATTCCTGAGGTTAGTCAATTTAGTCTGTGTAGCGTTACTGGGGCATCTACAGCAGCCGAGCAGGCTGTACCCGAAAATCGCTGATCAATTCAGCTCACCATACAGTGCTGGAAACCGGATGACAGTAGTTTACGAGGCAACAAAACCCACCTGGTATCATTCACCCGGTCGCCGCTTGGCATTGGTGATTGGGGCACCCGCGATCGCGCAGTTGCTCGGTAGTGCCTTCAACATTTGGTATAACTCCGTCTACGTTCAACCCCTCCTTACCCCCGGGCAGCTCTCCGTTTTCTGGCTCACGGTAATTGGGTTTAACGCCATCATCTACCCGATGGGCATGGGACTCTGGATCTGGAGTGTGCTGGCGCTCAAAGGTCCGCTGACTCAGGTATCGCGTCAGCAAGCGATCGCCCCTGAACGCCTACTGCGGGCACGCCAACGCACGATTAATTTACCCTGGTGGGGAATTACGATCGCGGGTAGCCTATGGTTTTTATGCATTCCAGTCTTCCTGCTCACCCTGGTTCTGGCTCCTGGAAGCCTCAATCCCCAATTATTCTGGGATTTGCCCATATCATTCACGCTCTCAGCGTTAATTGCCACCACCCATAGCTTCTTTGCCATTGAGCTGTTGGTGCAGAAGCTACTCTACCCCGTGCTATTTCAGGATGTGCAGCCCTATCGCATCCCTGGCACATTCCCACTATCGCTGCGTTGGCGGGGATTAGTTCTGGCATTTTGTGGCAGCATTTGCCCCATCTCATCGTTGCTTCTGCTGATGCTTGCCCCCCATGCCTGCACCCTCAAAGATACGTGGTTCGCGATCACCGTGGGCAGCCTGGGCATTATTTTTAGCCTGACGAGTACCTGGATGGTGGGTCAACTGGTCGTCGAGCCGATTCGGGAATTGCAACGGGTAGCGATGGCGGTTGCCAGCGAGAATTTGCAGATTCGGATCAATTCCCTCCATGCCGATGAATTTGGCTCGTTGATTGAAGAAGTCAACCATATGATCGACGAGTTGCAAGAAAAACAAGTGTTGCAAGAAACCTTTGGTCGGCATGTGGGCGAACGTGCGGCTGTCCACATTCTCCAACGTGACCCAAGTTTAGGGGGAATTGAGCAAGAACTAACGGTATTATTTGCCGACCTGCGGAACTTTACCCAACGCTGTGCTACCCAACCGCCGCAGGAAATTGTCACTCTGCTTAACCTATTTCTGACGGAAATGGTAGAGATCGTCGAGCAGCGCTATGGCGGCATGGTGAATAAGTTTCTGGGCGATGGCTTTATGGCTCTATTTGGTGTGGGTGATGCGGCAAATGGGCATCCTACCCAGGCAACTGCCGCCGGACTAGAAATGCTCCATAGCCTGAAAACCATTAATCAACATCTTGCAGACCAGGGGCAAGCTCCCCTAGAGATGGGCATTGGTATCCACACGGGCATGGCGGTTGTGGGGAGTATTGGCTCCAGTCGTCGGCTAGAGTACACCGCGATCGGGGATACGGTGAATGTGGCAGCTCGGGTAGAGTCGTTAACCAAAGAGGTGGGAGAACCCCTGTTACTCACCGTGCAGACTCAACAAGCCTTGTCTACTCACTTTGTCACAGAGCCTCTGCCACCCCAGTTTGTCAAAGGACAGCCTAAAGCATTAAAAGTGTTTCGTCTGGTGCATCCCCTGCCTCAATCAGAGGTCACAGGTTTGTGATGTTCCACTTCCACGGTCATGTAGACATTGCCCCGTGGATTAAAATTCCCTTTGATCTTGATCGATAAGGGATCACACGCCGCGATGAAGTCATCCAAAATTTGATTCACCACTTCTTCGTGGGAAATGTAGCGATCGCGGTAACTGTTGATATACAACTTCAAGGCTTTTAACTCCACCACCCGCTGATCGGGAACATAGGTAATGTCGATCGTCGCGAAGTCGGGATAGCCGGAAAAAGGACACTTGCAGGTAAATTCTGGCAAGGTAATATGAACATCGTAACGGCGACCAATGCGGGGATTGGGAAAGGTAATTAACTGCCCTTCAGCGATCAAGCGTTCACCATATTTCACCTCTGATTCGGAGATGCCAGCGCTTGCCGCCGTAGGTTGAGGAGGGGATTGAGTCATAGGGGGGTCGCACCAGGAAAAGTCAAAACAACAGCTAGCATCCGCACCGGGGCAAATGCCAACTTTTTGATCTTAAGCAGCTTGAGGGGATTTGGGTAGATGTAATGGTTTGTTACATTGCAGTACAGTAGAGCAGTCACCTATCCCCACCCCGTTCATGCTGACCGCCCTGTTATTTGACCTGGATGGCACCCTCGCCGATACTGATCCGATTCACTTTCAAACCTGGCAAGCCGTGTTGCAAGAGTATGGTCTGGAGATCGATCGCCCGTTTTATCAAGCGAATTTCAGTGGTCGGCTGAATGCGGCGATTATTCAAGATTTGTTGCCACAGTTATCCCCCGCAGCAGGGGAAGCGCTGGGTCTGTACAAAGAAGCCGAGTTTCGCCAGCGATCGACCACTGGGTTACAACGGCTGGCAGGACTGACCAAATTGCTCACCTGGGCAAACAATCGCGCCCTCCAGCAAGCTGTGGTGACAAACGCGCCGATCGCCAATGCGGAATTTATGTTGCAAGTGCTGGGTTTGGTAGAGCAGTTCCCGATCGTCATCCTGGGGGAGGAATTGGAACGGGGCAAACCTGACCCCCTGCCCTATCAAGTGGCATTAGACCAGCTCGGAGTTCCAGCAACCGCCGCCTTAGCGTTTGAAGATTCGCCTTCGGGGATTCGGGCGGCTGTAGGAGCAGGCATTACTACGATCGGGATGGCGACGACCCATTCTGCCCAAGAACTTTATGCGGTTGGTGCCAGTCTGGTCGTTCCTGACTTTGCCGATCCACAATTAATCGAGTTACTAGAGCGATCGCTCCAGCCGAGCTTAGCTACTTCAGCCGCCCTTTAATCGGCGTAACAACCAGTCCAGGCGAGTCCGGGCAAGACTGACGCTATCTTTAGCATCCTGTCCTAATTCATCCTCTGGCAGCTCTAGTTCCATCGTTTCATCGCCACTGGCACTCAGTCGCTTCATCGTTACCCGCAAGCGATTGGAGAGAAAAATTGCCAGGGCACAATAAAACCGAGAGGCAAATGCCTTATCCTGCCGCAACTTCATGGCTAACTGGTGTCTGGGAATTGCCAGGACGATCGCATCATCTTTTGCCGTGACCGTGGCTGATGGGGAACGAGTATCGATAAACGACATTTCGCCCACAATCTCACCACTCGACAGGACGGCTAATTCGCGATCGTTGGTGGCAGCGGCAGTCACACTTAAGTTGCCTTCCAGCAGAATATATAACGCAGTCAGGGGTTGGCCTTCATGGATTAGCACTGTTCCGGCGGGAATTTCCTCACGGTTGCCAGTCTCCAACATCCAATCGATGTCATCATCATCGAGTTCGCCCAAGATGAACAGTACTTTTTTCATGCTTGTATCCTTTGCCTCCTGCCCCCACGCTAACTGAAATTCCTGTTGAGGCACCGTGACTTCATTCCTTTGTACCCGAAATTTCACCTTGCTAACCGCAATCCAGAGGAAAATCACCCGATCGAGTTGGGAATTGCGCGTCGCTAAGGTTCCACTAGTTGCCGCACGAGGGTCGCAATCTGTTGCGCACTATCTGGCACCGCCAGCTGCTTGGCTTGTCGCGCCATTTCTGCCAACTTCTGGGACCTACTATTGCCATCCGGGTGCTGGAGTAGTTTGGCGACTTCCGTGGTGAGGAACTCCGGGCTGAGATTGGCTTGGGGGTACAGTAAAGCCGCTCCAGCATTCGCGAATACCTTGGCGTTGTAGGTCTGATGATCTTCTGCCGCAAAAGGGTAGGGAATCAGAATGGCAGGAGTTCCTGTTATAGCCAGTTCTGTTAGTGTTCCGGCTCCGGCTCGGCTGATCACGAGATCGGCACGTTGAAACAGCCCTGCCATGTTGCTGTAAAACGGGAGCGGGAAGTAATGAGGATGCTGGAAGGACTTGGCATCTGGATCATTCTCTCCGGTTTGATGCACAATCCAGATTCCTTGCTCCAGCCAAACAGGGGCACATTGACGAATGAGTTTGTTCACGCCGACTGCACCCTGACTGCCACCAACCACCACTAATAGGGGCACCTGCTCGGGAATGGGTAAATCACTGAGTTGGGCATCAGCCGTCAAGAACTGCGATCGCACGGGAGTTCCCACCCAAAAGGTTCGCTTGGCTCGGGGTAGATACTGGGTGGTAATCTTAAAGCCGATCGCCACCAGGCTACATAACGGACTGAGGAGGCGGGTCACTTTTCCGGGTAGAGCATTGGATTCATGCAAAATTACGGGTAAACCGAGCGATCGAGCGGCTAATACAGCGGGAGCCGCAATATACCCACCCGTCGTCAACACAGCCTGAAATTTGCCCCGATTCAAGATTTGCCGAACTCGCAGAATCGATCGCAGTAGCTTCCAAGCCACCCGGATCATATCTAAACCACGTTTCTGAAAGCCCTCAACTGGCACTGTCAGCAAGGGGTATTGGTCAGGCACAAGCTGATTTTCCAGGCGATCGGGGACACCCAGCCACTCAATTTGATAGTCTGGCAATTGTTCAGCCACCGCCAATGCTGGAAAAACGTGGCCACCTGTGCCACTGGCAGCAATTAATAGCCGGGGAGGCGTTTTTTGAGCTATGATCACCCCGGATTTGGCGAACGGACTAGAATCAGATACATCACTCACGGGTCATCTCTCAGACGTTAGATCTGGATACCATTTGCAGATCCTACCGCAAACCCTTTAACCCATTCATGGTTTGCCGTTGATTGTTTGAGTTCGTTGCCCACTCCCCATCCCGTCTACAGGTTACTTTCATGCTAAAGTCACGCTTTCACCAGCCGATCGCCCGCTATCTTGGGATGAAGTCTCCATTGCCCCTACCGTTACTATCCATGCGAGGCTGGCGGGTTAACCTGTTTGCATTGGGGATGGCGCTGGCGATCGGGAGTAGCTTCCAGGTGCAACGGGTGAACGCTGATAGCCCTGAGACGGCCCCAGCCGACTTGAAGAATGTCCTGACTCAGATAGATACAGCAGCCAACAGCCGGAATCTGCAGGGAGTGATTAGCTTCTATAGCCCTAACTTTACGCACTCCGATGGGCTGACTCCAAAAACTCTCCAACAGTCGTTAAGCCAACTCTGGCAGCGCTACCCAAATCTGAAATATCAGACTGAATTAGTTTCTTGGCAGGCAGAAGGGAATGCGATCGTCGCAGAAACGTTGACTCGCTTAACGGGGACGCAAAAAGTTGGCGATCGCACATTTAAACTCACGTCCGAATTACGGGCTCAACAACGCCTAGAGGGACAGAAGATTGTGCGGCAAACCATTCTGGGTGAGCGCAGCGAAATTACTTCTGGAGAGCAACCTCCTACCCTACAACTGACATTACCGACTCAAGTTAAAACTGGTCAGGACTTTGCCTTTGATGCGATCGTGCAAGAGCCGTTAGGGGAAGATCTACTGCTGGGGGCTGCGTTGGAAGAATCGATTAAGCCGTCTGGCTACCTGAACCCCACGACCGTTGATCTAGAGCCACTCTCTGCTGGCGGTATCTTTAAATTGGGTCGTGCCCCAGCTAAACCCGATAACCGCTGGATTTCAGCCGTGGTTGTCCGGCATAACGGTATGACGATCGTAACTCAACGCTTACAAGTGGTCGATCGCAATCAACCGACGAAAACTACTAATTAGTAAACTTGACTATTTCCTCACCGGAGGACAGGGAGAGGAGTGTTGCTAACCTCCTCTCTGTTCTGTACTGGGGAGTGAGTTAACTCATTTGCTCTAGTTCTTTGCCGCGAGTTTCCTTTACCAGGAACAAGACAAAGAAGAGAGAGATGGCAGCGGCAGTGGTATACAGCCCATAGGCGAAGCCTAAGCCAATATCTTTTAAGGGTGGGAAGCTGGTAGAGACAGCAAAGTTGGCAATCCATTGAGCGGCTGCCGCAACGGATAGGGCAGCTCCGCGAATCCGGTTGTTAAACATTTCGCCTAACAATACCCAAACGACGGGACCCCAGGAAAAGCCGAAACAGAAGACATAGAGGTTAGCCGCGAACAACGCAATAATGCCAGAGTTGCCTGTCAGGGTGGGATTTCCGGCAGCATCTAGAGTGGCACTACCGAAGATACTGGCGAGTGTTCCTAAGGTCAGCGTCATGCCGATCGAGCCGAGAATCAACAAGGGTTTGCGACCGATCTTATCGACAAAGGCGATCGCGACTAATGTCGTCACAATGTTAGTAATACTGGTGATGACTGTGATCCAGAGTGAGTCCTTCTCAGAGAAGCCAACGGCTTGCCACAACACACTACTGTAGTAAAAGATCACATTGATCCCAACTAATTGCTGCAAGACAGATAAGCCGATGCCGACCCAGACGATCGTCAGTAGCCCATGCCGTCCGGCTAAATCAGATAAACGGGGTTTGCGTTCCCGCAAGACGGTGTCGCGAATTTCTGCCACCTTCGCTTGAATATCGCCACCGAGTAACTTAGCTAACACAGTAGCGGCTTCCGGTTCGCGTCCTTGGGCGACTAGATACCGAGGTGACTCCGGAATCATCATCGCTCCCACCCCATAGGCGATCGCGGGTGGAACTTCGGTGAGGAACATCCACCGCCAAGCTGGAGCGCCAAACCAGAACGGAGCGGTCGCTGACCCAGCACCAACGGCAATAAAGTAATCACAGAGTAAGGCGAAAAAGATGCCAACGACGATGGCTAATTGTTGTAGTGAGCCTAACCGTCCCCGTAAGTGAGCGGGAGATACTTCGGCGATATATGCCGGAGCAATCACACTGGCGGCTCCAACGGCTACCCCACCAATCCAACGCCAAACCATAAAGTCCCAGATGCCGATCGCAATCCCCGATCCGACCGCACTAATGAGGAAAAAGCCTGCTGCCACAATCATGGTCTTTACCCGCCCGTAGCGATCGGCGACTTGTCCAGCAAAGAAGGCTCCCACAGCGGAGCCAAGTAACGCTGAAGACACGGCTAAGCCAATCTCGACGCTGGTGGCTTGAAAAGCATTGCCTAAGGCGCCAACGGCACCATTAATCACGGCAGTATCAAACCCAAATAAAAATCCGCCAATAGCAGCAACTAATGCCAGCATCAAAACATAGGATGTTTTGGGCTGACTCCTAATTGTTTCCTGTTGAATTGTCATTGGTATAGTTCCATTTCAACGCCAAATGAAGTGCAGCAAATTTGATTAATTCCGTGTGAGGAACTAACCAAGAAACTTGCTATAGGAGTACTAAGACAAATGAATGATGGTTGTTGTCACCGTAGATTGGGTGATAGCGCAACGGATGAGCGATCGCAATCTGCCGATTCGCTGCAACAACTGCATCCAAATGCTGGAGTTAAGAATGAGAGCAATATAAATTTATGTCATGCCTTCTCATATACCCATTAATGTCTCGCTCTGACTGGGGTACTGGCATCCGCCTTGAGGACTAGAGCTTGGTAATTGCAAGGAAACGTAAGGTTTAGCAAATTAAGTTTATGAGTTTAGTCAAGCGATCGTCTCTAAAGACACGATGTTAACGACTACTGTTTGATTGCGGTTGCGGATCCTACGGAAGGACGATCGCCCCAAGTAAAATGTTGGTCATCACAATTGAGTTGTTGCTGCTCACAATGGCGTTGTCAGTTGATCAAATTGCAGTGTGACTGCGGATTATACGGAATGTAGAAGCCAACGATTGAATTGCGATCGCTGCAAATACTAGCGCTCTTACTAACAGGTCTAATGATCTGCTGAAGTCAGAAGCTCAGCCGCAAAATATCAGGTTTTTCCTGAGTGTCATTCTGCTAGGCTCTCAGTAGACTAAGCGTATTGTTATCTGCTAGGTCTGCAATATGCCGTCATTAATCCCCAATCGTCGTCTATCGCCTCAACAAATTAACCAGGATATTGAAGCTTTGAATGGATTAGGGGCAATTCCCTTTTACACAACAAATCGCGTCGAAGCGACTCCTGAAAGCTTACAAGCGGCATATCAAAGAATGGTTACCCAACAACAGAATGAGGTCGAAAAACAAGCGACGGCACGAGCGGCGGCTGATTCAGCTCGGTTAGCCGAATGGCAGTTTCATCAAGCTGTTCTAGCGATGAAAGAAGTAGTACGGGGACAGTTTGGTTCTGATAGTAACGAAGCTCAATCGATCGGCTTGAAGAAGAAATCGAATCGCAAGCGTCCTACTCGCACCAAAGTGGCTGCGATCGCGAGTTAATTAGTTTGTTTGGGTGTCCTGACTCTTAGCATTACCCTCTGATCGCTGTCACCCGGTTCATCGATCAGAGGGTTTTCTTCTGCATTAACCGCCATCTAGAGCTGATTTTTCCTCACCACAGCAAATTCTCAGTTTCTATAATCGAACAGGCTGAAATTCGTCTGAGGGTTCGAGGCTGATATGATTGGGCATCGCTGGATCGCTAGAGTAAGGACGCATCTTTTGAGAGCCTGGCTAGGTTTGCTATTAGTCGTTGTTCTAGCTAGTTGCTCGCGCCCCGATTTTGTGGCGTTATCCGGTTATATTCCTGGTTATGTTGCCGATTCTGAGGTCAATACCTGGCAACAGATTGGGCAGACGACGACCGATTATGTAATCAAAGCACCAACGGGTACAGCCCCCGCGACTGGTTGGACCACGATCGTGGCATTACATCCAGCCGGTGGCAATGGTCAGGGGATGGTTCAAGCATTTGAACGCTTGCCGAATCCGCCCGAAGCACTGATTTTGGCACCGACGATCGCGGATCAATCTGGGATGACTTATGATGCCGCCGCCATTATCACCCACACGATTTTAGAAAAGATTAAAGCTGAATATCCAATTAATCCCCAGCAAATTGTCGTGTTTGGCTATTCCCAAGGCGGCGCGACCGCTTCCGTTTATGCCCAACGCTATCCCGAAGGTGTTGCCGGAGTGGCAATCACTGGTGCACCCGTATTAGCGTATCCTCGCCAAAATGCCCCTAACTTGAAGTATGCGATCGGGGTCGGTGAGAATGATCCTCGCAAGGAACCGGCTACCACCTTTGCCCAAGAACTGAAACAGCGTAACTATCCGGTGGAGTTTGAAGTGATTCCTGGAATTGGGCATGAATTTGCGCCGCAATATCTCGATATGGTGCTGTCGCTCGTGAGTAATGTCCAGTAAATGAATGGTAATTGGGAAGCTCGCTAGATTGGCAGGGCAGCGTAAAACATGATTCAATCAAGGGCGATCGTTCTGTGACTTGCTATGACTCCAGCCGATAGTTTGCCCCAACTTCATGCCCAGCGGCACACTCTAAAATTGCCTCACATCCACCTGTCGTATATAGAGTGGTTGCAAGGGGATGAACCTGTGTTATTTCTGCATGGACTGGCAGATAATGCGATGGTCTGGGCTAGTGCGGGGGAATGCTTGCGCGATCGCTATCATAGCGTTGCGCTCGATTTGCGCGGACACGGGGATAGTAGTAAACCCGAGCAAGGGTATTCCTGTACCGATGTCATTACGGATCTGAATGCGTTAATGCAGCATCTTGGCTGGACTTCCGCTCATGTTGTAGCGCACTCCTGGGCAGCAAAAGTCGCCTTAGTGTGGGCACGGCAACAACCCGATCGAGTCCGGAGTTTAGTTCTGGTAGACCCCGCCTTTATCAATAAAATGCCCGGTTGGATGCGGCTAACGTTTCCCTTGTTTTATCGGGTTCTGTCGTTCCTACGCACGATCGGTCCGTTTGAGACTTACGAACAGGCAGAAGCTCAGGCAAAGCAATTGAAGCAATATCGCGGTTGGAGTCCATTACAACAACTGGCGTTTCAGTCTGGGACGGAACAGAAGCCGAATGGACAATGGGGCAGTAAGTTCGTCGTGCAGGCGAGGGATGGTGTGTTTGAAGACGTGCTGAGTGTAGCGGCTCTGACGCAATCTCTCGACCTGCCGATCTTATTAATTCAGCCAGAACTCGGATTAAATCGCACTTCCCGGCATTTGCAACCCTACCGCCGCTATTTAACCAATCTCACGATCCAAAAAGTCGTAGGCAATCATTGGTGCTTTCTAGGCGAACCAGCAGCGTTTAATCAAGCGATCGTCACCTTCCTTGATCGACAGCGTCAGCCTCAAATTGAGGGTTAACCTGGCTGTTCAAGCATCACGACTAACGTTTACCAATCATCGAAAACTGAAGCTGACAGCTTGGCAGGTTACAAGTCGATCGCCACTTTGCAAAACCCTATCTTTTATTCCTGGAAAGTAATTAAGCCTGATAGAATTGCCGCATGTATGACAACGTGTGTAAGTTCCTTGCCGAAAGCTACAGTCAGGACTTTGCCCAATGGCTCTTAGGCGAACCCATGGGCTTGACTCAACTAAGTCCGTCTGAGTTTCAGACCCAACCTGACCCAGAAATTCCTTTTCGGATGGCGGATTATCGTCTCCGGGTTTATCGCCGCTATCCTACTCAGGCGATGCGGCAAGTGGTCATTTATCTCAAACCGACTGGTTCAGAGCTGGTACAGCAAACGGTGTTTGAACTGCCAAGTACCCGTCATGAGTTTGAAGTGATTCGGTTATGGGAAGTGCCGACAACAGAGCTGTTGCCGTTTCCAGGATTGTTACCGCTGGCAATCTTGAGCCGCAGTGATGATAAAGCCCAAACACTCCAGCAAATCGGGCAACGGATTGAAACATTACCTGATCGAGTCGCGAAAAGTAATGTGACGGCGGCAACTTCGGTACTGGCAGGATTAGTATTGGAGAAAGCAATAATTCAGCAAATTTTGCGGGAGGAGATTGTGCAAGAGTCAGTAATTTACCAGGATATTCTGCAACAAGGGCTGCAACAAGGGCTGCAACAAGGGCTGCAACAAGGGCTGCAACAAGGGCTGCAACAGGGATTAGAGCGCGAGACAGCCCTGGTGATTCGGCTGCTTAATCGGCGTTTTGGCACTCTAACAGCAGAGATAGAAGCTCGCATTCGATCGCTCTCCATTGAGCAACTAGAAGCCTTAGGCGAAGCGTTGCTAGATTTTACCCAACCAGATGCGTTAACCACATGGTTAGAACACAACGCCTAATCAGTGGGATCGTCCCTGGACACAAGCAATTGCCGTTTAGAAAAAAACTTAAGGCTGTCCGCAGAACTGCACTGTAACACCGCGATCGCTCTCTACTTTAGCGCCTGAAGCAGTAGCACAGCCCGAAAGGCTAGCAACCTCGTGCTAGCTCGATGACAACATTCATGATGATTGGTCATGGTAATTAAAAAGGGCAGGTTCAGCCAGACCTATTGCCTAAAATGGCAACATCATCAGCAAAACCTGCCTCCATTGGAATATTGCTCAATCTCTCATTTCCATACCTCCTAATTTCTAGGGGAAATGGAAGGCAAGGACGAGGGGTGGTTAGCTCACACCTAAGAGTTCCACATCAAACAACAGGGTGGAGTTAGGCGGAATTGGACCAATGCCACGACTGCCATAACCCAGTTCGGGAGGAATGACTAACTGGCGCTGACCACCTACTTTCATACTGCCAACCCCTTCGTCCCAGCCTTTAATCACTTGACCTACGCCAATCTGAAACTCGAACGGTTGACCCCGATCGCGAGAACTATCAAACTTTGTGCCATCCTGTAATGTGCCGGTATAGTGCACCTTCACCCGTTGACCGGTGGTGGGAGTTGCCCCTGTACCTTCCACAATATCCGTGTATTGCAACCCAGATTCTGTTGTAGTCATGGTTTTTGTTGTTTCACTTGTTGTTGTTGCGGCATCGGCGACCAATGTTGGTGCTTCTGCGATCGGCGATTGAGCTTGAACGACCGTTGTTGCTGTTGGAGCAACCGTCGTTGGCAGTTGATCCGCCAGGGCTGAACCACGATCGCCCAGCAGTTGGGATACGACCAGCACCAGCACACAAGCCAGCATCACGCCTAAACTGATTAAAATTTCCTTCAAAGTAACCCTCCTAATCAGAAATCCATGATCCAGTGATCACGGCTGATGGCTCGTTGTTCATTGTTCATTGTACAAAGCCTGTCGATCGAGGAGTGAGATGGCGAGGGTAGGGAAGGTGAGGGAACTGAGGAAGGAGGTAGGGAAGACCCTGAGGCTTAGTGTTTTCTCCCCATCTCCCCATCCCTCTATCTCCCTATCTCTCACAACTGGCTAGCAACTGTCGCGCGAGTGCCAAATCAAAATAAGTGGCATTGCCGACATCACCGGACTGCACCTGGAACGGACGATCAGGTTCGCCTAAATGATCCACGACTAGCAACGCTCCCGTGAAATCATGGGTTTGGGTGTAGCCATTCATCGTGATCACGGCATGCAATCCCGCTTGACGGGCGGCTGTCCAGCCAGCCTCGGAGTCTTCCAGCACTAAGCAGTCAGCCAGAGTTAAATCCATGGCTTGTAACACATGGTGATAAACATCGGGAGCGGGTTTCTTGGCTGGCACAATATCGCCGGCGGCAATCACTTCGAACCAGGTGGGGCTGTCTACTCCTAATGTCGTTTCCAACAACGCCAACACATTATCGGGGGCGCTGGTGGTCGCGATCGCTAACCGAATCCCAGCCTGTCGTGCTTCTTGCATTAATCGCTTTACCCCCGGACGGAGCGGAATGTTCCCTTCGGCGATTAACTCCCGATAATGTTTCGTCTTGGCTTGATGCAGGGTGGCAGCCCAGGTAGTAATTTCCTCAGTAGGCTGAAACTCGGGGTAAGCGGTGTTCCGGTACAGTTGAATCCGTTCTTTCCCGCCTGCTACTTGCAGCAACGAACCATATAATTCCTCTGACCACTCCCACGCTAAACCCGCTGCCGCAAAGGCACGGTTAAATGCCACTCGATGGGCATCGCGCTCGGTATCCGCGATCGTGCCATCGACATCAAAAATCAACGCTTGCAGACTACTCATGAGCGATCAATGGGATCCTCTGGATTAAATGCTGGATCACTATCCATTGAACCACTCCCCGGTGTCGCCGGTGGGCGAGATAACTGCGATCGCTCCTCATTCGACAGCAACGACTTTAACCGATACATCGTTTGTTCGGCTGGACTCAGTTTTTCGATTGTTGGATCCACAATCACTGGATTAGCGGGAACGATCGCCGGAGCAAAAGTCGGTTCGGGTTGTCCAGGGGTGCGATTATTCCAGCGATCGAGGACATCTTCCACCAGCACTCGCCGCACCCAGATTTGTACCACTACCATTAACGGAATGGCCAGCAACAATCCCATAAAGCCAAATACGGTCGCAAAAACCACCTGACCAATCAGCGTTAAAGCGGGGAGCAGGGACACCTGTTGTGCCATGACATAAGGGGTGAGTAAATTACTCTCAAGCTGCTGAATCAGAATATATAACCCTAAGACTAACAACGACTTCGCAAAAGGGTTTTCGGGATCTAGTAAGGCGATCAGCATCGGTGGCACTACACTAAATGCCGGACCCAAGTTGGGAATAAAGTTGAGGATTCCCGCTAACACTCCTTGGGCTAGGGCGGCAGGCACCCCAATCAACGCCAATCCTAAAGTGCTAAAGATTGCCACCACACTCATACTGATTAACGCGCCGACAACCCAGCGCCCCAAAGCAACCTCGCATTCTAGTAATACCGCATCCGATCGCCGGCGATAAAACGAGGGAAACAACCGAATAAACCCTTGCCGATACGCTAAAGGATTCACCAGCATCATGATCCCGAGCACCACAATCAGCAGGAAGTTCAACACTCCGCCTAAGGAACCGGAAAAGATGGCAAACGATCCACCCAATACGCGATTGGCAACGGGCTGTGCTTGTTCCACCAAATTATCGACGGTGGGAACATAGCTTCTAAACTGACTGGGAATTTGTTGGTTCCAGCTCAACACCAGGTTATTTAATGCCTGGACTCCTTTCGGGACTAAACTAATCAGGAGCTGAAATTGCTGAATAAATGGTGGCACGATCAGCAAGAAAAAACCAACGATCGACGCAATCAGAAACCCGATCGACAGCACTACCGCCACCGATCGCCGGAAGCCGACTCGTTCTAATTGCTGTGCCAAGAGATTTAAGCTGTTGGCTAGCACTACAGCCGCAAAGACCTGTAATAGAATCTGGCGAATTTCCCACAAAACATACAGGGACGCTGCCAGTACCAAAAAACCAATCCAGTTACCCAGTTTCACAGATGAACTCCAGAGCGAGACGGGAGAGGATGCCGTGGGGCAGATAGGAAGATCAGGAAGGTCAGGTCGATCAGGAACTGAGGGAGATAGAGAAGACGAGGTAGATGAGGTTGAGTCCCCAGAACGTTGATTTCGGTCATTACTGCACTGAAGCTAGCTACAGTGCTCTGTGCTTCACCGTCCACCCACTGGCCTTAGTCCTCAGATCGTAATTCTTCCCTTTGCTGTTGTCGCCATCGCCACCCGAATAAAATTGCCATTAGTATGCTAGGCGAGCAAATTGCAATTAGCACAGTTGATGTCGTTCCTGTAACGGGAAGCAACGGACCGCCATACTTAATGGCAAACGACAACAGTGCCGAGAGGATCAAGACTTTAAGAATAAATCCAGCCATCTAGTTAACCATGAGCCAATCACTCAGCATTGTCTAATAAGTACGGTCATTCGGATAGACGGTACGGGAATCCCACACTCAGGTGATTGCAACGAATTCTTTACAATGGCGGTAGAGCGATTGCAGAACCGAAAAGGAGATGGATCTCCGCAGCAAGGACTTGATGGGCAACTAGCTCTTTCTTAGTTCCCTCTCAAGGGAGTTGGGGAATCGACTGTTATCAGGATTGAGCGGTGATTTCCCTAAATCTCTTTCAACAAGGGGACTTTAACTGGAAGCTGTGACATCAGGTTAGGGTGCATCCATGCTCGAAAACTTTGCGATCGCGATAGACAGGGTTGTTGGACCGTTAGTGGGCAGTTGTCAGGCATCTGATGGCTGAGGACTAATGACTGACAACTGATCACGTAAGGAGCTATCCGCCCATGCCAGTTGAAACTAAAAATAAGCTCCCCATTAAAACGCCCCGACCGAGGCAGTTTGGGGGTGGGTTGCTTGTTCTACTCACGTTGCTCCTAGTCTTGAACTTTGTCGTGCCGACCTTTGGCGCTCGTCCAGCCCAGATCGCCTACAGCGATTTTGTGGCCCAGGTGCAAGCGGGCAAAGTCGATCGGGCATTGGTCAGTCCTGGTCAAATTGAGTTTACGTTGAAGCCAGAGACCACGACCGAGCAAAGTCAGCCGCAAGTTCCCAAGGTGTTTTCCACTACGCCGATCGCCACTGACTTAGAATTGCCGAAAATTCTGCGGGAGAATGGCGTTGAGTTTGGCGCTCCCCCTCCAAACCGCAATGGCTGGATTGGCACACTTTTGAGTTGGGTCGTGCCTCCCCTAATTTTCTTTGGCATCTGGGGCTGGATCATCAACCGTCAGGGTGGCGGCAATCCCACTGCGCTGACCGTGGGTAAAAGTAAAGCTCGCATTTACTCCGAAGGCAGCACTGGGGTGAAATTTACAGATGTTGCTGGAGTCGATGAAGCCAAGACAGAACTCCAGGAGATCGTCGATTTCCTCAAGAATGCTGATAAATATACCCGTCTAGGCGCCAAGATCCCGAAAGGTGTGCTACTGGTTGGACCGCCAGGAACAGGAAAAACTCTGCTGGCGAAAGCGATCGCTGGAGAAGCGGGAGTTCCCTTCTTCAGTATCTCTGGTTCTGAGTTTATTGAATTATTTGTCGGGGTGGGTGCTTCCCGCGTTCGGGATCTGTTCGATCAAGCCAAACAAAAAGCTCCCTGTATCGTCTTCATTGATGAACTCGATGCCCTGGGTAAATCCCGCGCTCAGGGTGGCATGATGGGCGGCAACGATGAACGCGAGCAAACCCTGAACCAATTGCTGACCGAAATGGATGGCTTTGATGCTAATACGGGAGTCATCATCATTGCCGCCACTAACCGTCCCGAAGTCCTTGATCCAGCCTTGCGTCGTCCCGGTCGTTTCGATCGCCAGGTCTTAGTCGATCGCCCTGATAAGATTGGTCGGGAAGCGATTCTGAATGTCCACGCTCGCACCGTCAAGCTGGCAGAAGATGTCGATTTAAGTAAAATCGCGATTCGCACCCCCGGATTTGCCGGAGCCGATTTAGCCAATTTGGTGAATGAAGCGGCACTACTGGCGGCTCGGAATAATCGTCCGTTAGTGATTATGGCAGACTTCAATGAAGCGATCGAACGGGTAATCGCCGGATTGGAGAAAAAATCTCGCATCCTCAACGACATAGAGAAGAAAGTCGTTGCCTACCACGAAGTTGGTCATGCCATTATTGGCGCATTGATGCCGGGAGCCGGAAAAGTCGAGAAGATCTCGATCGTGCCTCGGGGTGCGGGGGCACTGGGTTATACCCTCCAGCTACCCGAAGAAGATCGCTTCTTGATGGCAGAAGATGAAATTCGCGGTCGGATTGCTACCTTACTGGGTGGACGATCGGCGGAAGAAGTGATCTTCCAGAAAGTCTCAACGGGAGCCAGCGATGACATTCAGAAAGCCACCGATTTGGCAGAACGTACCGTCACCCTGTATGGCATGAGTGACCAACTGGGTCCGGTTGCTTTCGAGAAACCCCAAGCCCAATTTCTGGAAGGCTATAGTTCACCGCGTCGTGCCGTTAGCCCGAAAGTGACGGAAGAAATCGATCGGGAAGTGAAGGACATCGTCGATCGGGCACATCACATTGCTCTGACGATTCTGGAGCAAAACCGGGATCTACTGGAAGAAACCGCCCAGGAACTTTTGCAAACCGAAGTGTTGGAAGGTGATAGCCTGCGAGCCAAGCTGAATCAAGCGATCGCGCCAGCCGAAATGGAAAAATGGCTCCTGACTGGAAAACTTCCTGAAGATCTGCAATTGAAGCAAACCACTTTGGTTTAAGCCTGTAGAATGCTAGGCGGCGATTCGGGAGAGCATGGCTAATTACCAACTCTCCCGATTGCTAGAATAGTACATATGTTCTAAAATAATGGGAAGCGCGATCGTCCGTTGGCTAATGGGGGCGATCGTTTTTTATGAAAAAATCGCCCTGGATGGTCTACATCGGGCGATCGTGGGTGATACTCTCTACAGTTGTGAATGGTGTTAGCCAACGCAGACAATCTCTCGATTCGGCGTTACGGTGGTTTGGGTGCCTCGGTAATAGTCCTCAGCGCTAAAGGCATCCACTTGAATCGCCTCATTGCGAGCAAATTCGGCCTGACAGACGATCGTCGCTTCAGCTTCCGTAATCACGCCAGATTCGTAAGCGATCGCTAACAGATGATCCGGTTTCCCCGACGGGAGAGTTCCGGCCCGACTCGCCGCTTTGATTTTCTGCAACACGACATCCGCTTGCTGGGCCAACGTTAAGGCATGTTCCAGTCGTCCCAATGCCTGTTGGGTATCAGTAGGAATGTAAATGCCAGCCGTCAGGCGATCGCGCACAGAGCCAATTTGCTGCAAACTTTGCGCTACTTGACTACCCAACTGATCGGATGGCATCGCCCCGATCGGATTGAATCGCCACCAGGCTAACAACGGTTGCCGTAACAATCCCAGTACTGGAATCTCTAGATTGCTGAGAATTCCGGCGACGGCTTGCTGAATTTGCGCAAAACTATATTGCATCGCCCAATGAACGAGCGGTAGATCCTCGGCTTGCCGACCTTCCGCTTCAAATCGCCGCAAGGTCGCTGTGCCCAGATATAGCCAGGTGAGAATATCCGCAAAGCGTCCCGTCAGTTTCTCCCGTCGCTTCAGCGAACCACCAAATGCCAGTAATGCCACATCAGTTAAGACGGCGAAGGTAGCAGATGCCCAGGCGAGTTTCCGGTAGTACCGCGCTGTGGCTCCGGAAACGGGCGATCGCGCCAGATAACCGCGTGACAAGTTGAGAATCACGGCTCGGAATAGATTCCGAATCATCGATCCCATGTGTGACCAGAAGGCATGATCGAAGGCCGGAACATCACTCTGACTCAATGCCTGAATTTCGTCATAAATGTAGGGATGGCAGCGAATCACCCCCTGCCCAAAAATCATTAAGGTACGAGTGAGAATATTCGCGCCTTCTACCGTGATCGAAATCGGTGTCGCGGTGTAAATGTTGGCCAGCAAATTCCGGGGGCCGCGACAAATTCCGGAGCCACCCAGAATATCCATGCCATCGTTAATCATCTGGCGAGATAATTCCGTGGTGCTATATTTGGCGATCGCGGAGACTACGGCAGGTTGTTGTCCTTGATCAACGGCTCCACAGGTATACAGCCTAGCGGCATCCACCATATACGCCAGTCCACCAATGCGAGCTAGAGGTTCTTCAATCCCTTCAAACCGCCCGATCGCTAAGCCAAACTGCTGCCGCACCACACTATGCGCTCCCGTCACCCGCGCCACTAATTTCGCTACGCCCGTACAAGTCGCCGGGAAACTAATCCCTCGTCCGGCGGCGAGACTTTGCATCAACATCTTCCAACCCTGGCCTGCCTGCTCCACTCCGCCAATAATGTGATCGATCGGCAGGATGACGTTATGCCCTTCCGTGGGTGAATTGTAGAACGGAACTCCCATCGGATCATGACGTTGATTAATCACGACACCGGGCGTATTGGTCGGAACCAAAGCACAGGTAATGCCTAAATCCTTGCCTTTACCCAGGAAATTATCTGGATCGCGTAAACGGAAGGCTAATCCCAGTAAAGTGGCGATCGCGCCTAAGGTGATGTAGCGCTTCTTCCAGTTCAAGCGCAGATAGAGGTTGCCATCTTCACCCCGAAACACTTCCCCGTGGGAGGTGAGGCTTGCCGCATCCGATCCAGCAGTCGGTTCCGTTAAGGCGAAACAAGGAATCTCTTCACCTCGGGCTAATCGCGGGAGATAGTGGGCTTTTTGTTCCGGTGTGCCATAGCGTAGTAGTAGTTTGGCAGGACCCAGGGAATTCGTCACGCCAACCGTAGCGACATGGGTAAAGGAGCGCGAGGCTAACTTTACCATCACTGAGCTATAGGCCAGATTCGAGAAGCCCAATCCACCATATTCCTGCGGAATCATCATACCGAAGAAGCGCTCTTGCTTGAGGTAATCCCACACGTCTGGTGGCAGATCTTTACGCTGGTAAATTTCCCAGTCGGTTGCCAACTGACACACCTTCTCTACAGGGCCATCCAGAAAAGCTTGCAACTCTGGCGACACTTGCGGATAAGGCTGATCGAGTATGCGTTGGAAGTTCGGTTTACCTGTGAAAAACTCCCCCTCAACCCAAACATTTCCCGCTTCGATCGCCGCTCGTTCCGTCTCCGAAATTTTCGGTAATAGATTCATTGCCTGAATCGCTTTAACAATCCAGGTGGTGACTAATTTCTGTCGCACGATCGGAATATTTAGGACCAAAGCGATCGCGGCAAATGCAATCCAGAATGCGATCGGAGAATTCAGAATTGCCAGAATTCCAGCGATATAAAGTGTCCATAACCACAGTGGCGAACCAAAGTAGCCAAAGCAGATTCCCACTAGGATCAAGGTCGGGATAGTAATCATGGGTTGAAGCGCAACCATAATTTGAACTCCAAATAATGCGCTAGTTAGCTAACGGTTGAGAGAGCACTACGATCTCAGTCCTCTCTCAAAAAACTCACAACATCAAGTTCTCAAACACTCCAGCCGCCCCCATGCCACCACCCACGCACATGGAAACGATGCCGTAACGCACTCCACGCCGTTTCATCTCATGTAGTAATGTGGCAGTCAGTTTAGCGCCAGAGCAACCGAGCGGATGACCTAAAGCGATCGCGCCACCGTTGACATTGACGATGTCTTCATTCAGTCCTAATGTCCGAATCACGGCAAGGGATTGGGCAGCGAAGGCTTCATTCAGTTCAATCAAGCCAATATCGCTCAGCGTTAAACCAACTTGCTTTAGGACTTTGGGAATGGCTTCCACGGGACCAATACCCATGATTTCCGGAGCAACTCCAGCCACGGTAAAGCCTAACATTCTAGCCATTGGCTGAATGCCTAATTCCTTGACCTGTTTCTCGCTCATGACGATCGTGGCGGCAGCACCATCTGACATTTGTGAGGCATTTCCGGCGGTGACGTTTCCTTTGGCATGAAACACAGGTTTCAGTTGTGATAAAGCTTCTAAGTTTGTATCCGCCCGTGGTCCTTCATCAGTGTCAAAGATAATTTCGCTTGTTTCCGCTTTACCGTTAACATACTGGGTTTCTCGAACTGTGATAGGAATGATTTCTTCCTTGAATCGTCCTGCCTTAATCGCCGCTACTGCCCGTTGGTGCGATCGCAACGCAAAGGCATCTTGATCGGCACGAGAAATTTGGAATTGTTGCGCCACATTTTCGGCGGTCAGTCCCATTGTGATGTAGGTTTCTGGGGCATCAGCTAACAGTTCGGCATTGGGCAAAAACTGGTGTCCGCCCATCGGAATCAGGCTCATGGATTCCACTCCACCGGCCACCATCACCTCCGCCTGTCCCACCGCGATCGCTTGATTCGCCATCGCGATCGCCTGTAAGCCAGAGGCACACAAGCGATTCACCGTACAACCAGAAACGGCATCCGGTAAACCGGCTCGTAATGCTACCACACGCCCCAAGTTAAAGCCCTGTTCGGCTTCTGGCATGGCACAGCCGAGAATAACATCATCAATCTGATTGGACACTAAACCGGGAATCTTCTCGATCGCGCCTCGCACAACGACCGCCCCTAAATCATCAGGACGAGTGTGGCGAAGGGTGCCACGCGGCGCTTTACCGATCGCCGTTCTAACACTGCTAACAATGTATGTGTTGTTCATAAGTCTGTAGTGATCTAGTTCAGAAGTGTGTGATCCGTGGGAGATGAGGGAGGTGGGGAGGATGGAGAAGGTAAGGAGGGTGAGGTGGGTGAGGAAGGTGGGGAGAGTGAGGAAGGTGGGGAGGGTGAGGAAGGTGGGGAAGAAGTTATCTGCTTTTCTATCTCCCTTATCTCCCTCATCTCCCTCATCGTCCCTATCCCCCCATCTCCCTTATCTCCAAATCAATTCCGCAACGGCTTCTTCGTCTTCAGCATGTGCAGAATCCGTTCCTGGGTCTTGGGGCTGTCTACTAAGGGCAGGAAGTTGTCGCGTTCTAATCCCAGGAGGTAATTGTCATCGACAGCGGCGGGAGCAGTTAAATCGCCTCCTGTGAGGACATAGGCTAAGCGATTGGCTAAGGAGCGATCGTAGTCACTGATGTAACCACCTTGATGCATGACGTATGCCATTAGTTCTAAAGCGGCTCTAGCAGGTTGACCGAGAACGGGAATCGGATTACGAGGTGGAGGAGTGTAGCCAAGATGATCGAGGCAGAGCACGGCTTGTTTGGCGGCATAGAGGCGACGATCGGCATTCATCACTATTTTGGTTGTCGGGGGTAGGAAACCAAGCTCGATGCCTTCCTGAGCACTATTGGAAACTTTGGCCGTGCCGATCGTTTCAAACACTTTTTTCAGGAACGGTAGCATGTCGCCCGGAGCATCACTCACCGCCCGATTACCAATCCATCGAGCCATGCGCATCAAGCCACCCCCCGCCGGAATCAGTCCAACACTGAGTTCGACTAAACCAATGTAGGTTTCAGCATCGGCAACGACATGGGGACAAGCCATCGCTAACTCACAACCACCCCCTAATGCCCGTCCGTGGACAGCGGCAACGATCGGTTTGTGGAAGTAGTAAATTCGCTGGACTAAGGTTTGCACTTTAGTCAGTAACTCGGCAATGACTTTGTGGGAGCGATTAAATGGATTCAGGTTTTCCAATTGCACAATCTTCCCCACTTCCGCCAAATTAATCCCGACACAGAAATTGTCACTATCATTGCCAATCACCATGCCGCGATAATCATGGGTTTCCAGCCAATCCATCACCTCCAGTAACCCATCGACCACTTTGATACTGAGGGTATTAGCTTTGGAGCGCAGGTCATACAGGACAACACCATCACCCAGATCTAGCAAAGCCGCTTCTGAGTTGTGCCAGAGCACCGCTTTGGGATTGGCTTTAATGTCGGCTAAATGAATTTCGTCGGTAGCGGCAGTTAACGGGACGAAGTATTCACCGGGAACATAAGCACTACCGTTCTCTTGATAGAATCCGGTTGTGCCTTCTTGCCGCATCTGGTCAATCCAGGCCGGAATCGCTAATCCAGCTTTGCGCAGATCAGTTAAAACCGTATCAAAGCCGAGAGCATCCCAAATTTCAAACGGTCCTAGTTCCCAACCGAAGCCCCAGCGCATCGCTTGATCAATATCGACCGGACGATCGGCGATTTCAGGAATCCGGTTGGCACTGTAGGCTAAGGTCGCCAGGATGGCATGCCGGAAGAATTCGCCTGCCCGCCCTTTGTGGTGATACAACTTTTGCAAGCGTTCTGCCAAGTTCGGTAGCTTGGCGATGCCATCAATGTTGCCGAGATTTAATGGTTTAGCCGATTCATAGGCAAAGGTTTTGGGATTCAGCGATCGAATCTCACCGTCAACTTTTTTGTAAAAGCCTTGACCCGCTTTGGTGCCTAGCGATCCGGTTTCTACCAGTTTTCGCAGCAGATCAGGCACTTTGAACATATCGCGATCGGGATCATTGGTCACCGCTGCATGTAAGTGCTCTGAGACGTACAACAGCGTATCCAGACCGACTAAATCCGCCATCCGAAATGTGCCAGATTTAGGACGACCAATCAGGGTTCCGGTTAAAGTATCGACTTCTTCGATCGAGTAGCCTTGCTCTGTCAAACCCTTTAAACCTAACATCGCCACAAACATGCCAATCCGATTAGCGATAAAGTTCGGTGTATCTTTGGCAATCACAATACCTTTGCCAAGATACATCCGTCCAAACCATTGCATCCGCTCAACCACCTGGGGATCAGTGTCAGCCGTCGGAATTAACTCCAACAGTTTCAGGTAACGGGGGGGATTAAAGAAATGGGTGCCTAAGAAGTGTTGCCGGAAGGATTTGGAACGACCTGCTGCGATCGAGGCAATCGACAAACCACTGGTATTTGTGGAAATTACAGTTTCTTTGCTGACTGTTTTTTCCACCCGATCCATTAGTTGCTGTTTGATCGCCAAATTCTCTACAACCGCTTCAATTACCCAATCCACTTTCGCTAAGCGATCGAAGTGTTCTTCGTAGTTACCTAAAATTACCCGTTGCGCGGTTTTCTCGGTAAACAAAATCGGTGGCGATTGCTTCAACGCTTTCTTAAATGCTCCTTCGACTACGGCATTTTTATCGCCTGACTGAGCCGGTAGATCTAATAAGTGAACAGTCAGTCCAGCGTTAGCCAGGTGAGCAGCAATCTGAGCGCCCATCACGCCAGCACCCAGAACAGCAGCAGTTTGAAACGGTTTAAACATGATTTGTGTCCTCAAAATGCAGCAAGTAGCAATCTGCGATCGGTCAATTAGTAATGCGTCAACGATTTGGCGTAGATCGGGCAAGACGAGACGGAGACAACAGGACAGGCAATCACGGTAGCAGCCACACTATCGGTTTCTCCAGTGTGTGACTCGCCATCATGCTCATACAGAGCCGAAATTTCCGCTGCAAACGTCTCTAAGACTTGCCCCCGATTCACGCTGCCGTCGGGATGTAATAGTCCATTGGCGATCGTGAAATCAGCCGCAATCAAGCGAAACTTTCGCACCGTTGACCAGTACGGTAAATGGCAATTGGCCTGCTCAATTAAATGGTGGTAGCGAGCTTGGATACAGGGATGTTGAAGCCATTCGGCAAGGCTCAGATCAATCCCGAGATGAAGGGCTTCTTGTTGCAGGAGTTCCAGATCTGGCACAATCAACATGCCACAGAACTTATGATTCGCGCCTACCGCGATCGCGTGAGTCACTAACGGGGACTGTGTTAATTCCTGCTCTAATGGCAATGGCGAAACATATTTTCCAGTGGATAACTTAAACAACGATTTTTTCACACCCGTAATTTGTAGAAATCCATCGGCTGTGATTTCCCCCACATCCCCGGTATGCAACCAACCATCGGCATCCAACACTTGCTGGGTCGCGCCTGGATCACGATAGTAACCCTGCATCACAAACGGCGATTTCACCAGAATTTCACCATCAGTCGCGATCGCAATCTCGACGCCGGGAATGGGTAAACCAACGGTTCCGGCGCGGTTGTAATTCCCCCGGTTGTAACACAAGACGGCACTCGTTTCGGTGAGTCCGTAGCCCTGCAATACAGGGATTCCGGCGGCTGAAAAGACATTAGCAATTTCTGAACGTAACGCTGCACCGCCACAGATTAAGGCTTTCATCCGAGTGCCAAACACCGATCGCCATTTGGCAAACACTAAGCGATCGGCAAGTCGCAACCGGAGCTTAAACAACTGAGAAAGTGGTTTACCGAGCTGATAGCGATGGGCTAATTTCACCGCCCAATCATAGGCGGTGCGATCGAACTTCGTCAGCCGTTGACCTTGTTCTAGAAACCGCTCGTAAACCTTCTCTAGCAAGCGGGGAACCGTAATCAAAATCGTGGGATTAACTAACTTCAAATGTTTGACCACATGGTTGGGATCAGAGAAGTAAATACTGTGACCATACGCCATGTGTCCGTAGAGAAATGCCCGTGCAAAAATATGCGTCAACGGCAGAAAGATCAGGGCAACCTCCTGTGCCCCTGTACCGAGGTTAGGATAACTGCTAAATGCCGCCAGAATATCCGCCGCAATATTCTCATGGGTCAACATCACGCCTTTGGGTCGCTTTGTCTCACTGGCAATGTAGAGAATCGTGGCTAGATCACTGGGAGCGATCGCGTGTCGTAAGGCTTGTAAGCGTTCAACTGACCACTGATCGCAACCCTGTTGTCGCACTTCATCTAGAGAGAATAGTTTGAGCGATCGCGGTAACGGAGCAATCTCATGGGAATGATCAGGATGTCCTTCTCCCAACAAATGAGGGAATTGTAAGCACTCCTCTAAGCCACATTCAACGACTTCTTGTTCCTGTGCTTTACCCCGCATTACCTCTGCTCGTAGCCGCTCCCACTCCTCTGGGACTTCAGCGACAATCACGCTTTCCAGATGGGTGGCTGCGTCTAAATACGGCATCACTTGATATAGCAGATCAAGGTTAGAGATGACTAGCGCTCTAGCTGTCGTATGTTGCAGGATAAACAGAATGTTCTCAATTGTTTGAGTCAGGTCGATCGGGACATTGACTAATCCCGCCAGCAAACAGCCCATATCGGCAATACAGAAGTGGATATCCCCATGCATGACAAAGGCAACACGATCGCCGCGATGTAACTCTAACGCTAGTAATCCTAAGGCTGTTTCAGAGGCTAATTGGCGAAAGTCAGTGTTAGAAGTTGCTTGCCAGCGCCGTTTTTGCCATTGATTGAATGCTTGCTCATTGGGATGACGATCGCAGGCTTTATCTAATAACTCAGGTAGTGTTTGACCCAGAGTGAGGCTTCCAGAATTAGGTGGAGCACGATAAATAGTCGATGTGCTAGTCATAGTGATTAAGAACGATCAACTGCACGTCAGAAAATTCTGAAGTGAGAATAATAGTGAAGGCTCAACTAACACTAGAAATAAACAAGTAACTGCTACCTGATCGATAGCAAGTGAGCGGAGAAGAGCGGATATAGATTGATATTTCTGGTGTCAGTAAGCTAGATGAAAATGCAAGTTTCACCCTTTCACCACAACTGATTTCTGGCAAAGGATGAATTGTTTAAATTGAGATCAAACCTCCTGGAGGTGACCGATAGGAAACGAACTGCTCGATCGCGAGTTGTGATGAGCAATGCGATCGAGAGAACAGGTTTACAGCAATCCTTTAGCGTGGGTGAATTGAGCAAGAGTGATGAAAGATCACCCAAATGGGTTATTTTTCACCGCTCTAATCGGATTGCCAATGGTTTCTTGAGTTAGACGTTCAAGGATAAGTGTCTATCAGGAAGCAGCACTAGAAACTAACTATAAATTGACCTACCCTGATTGATCTTTCTGCTCTAAGGCACTTCCATCTCAAGAAGTTTGAACCTGAATTTATTTAGTTTTGGGAGAAGTTGTTCTTGGCTCTCGTTAAGATACAAGTCTTAAAATCAACTTCAAACTATTAATTGGGTTTTCACTTAGTATAGCTTTTTACTTTTTGAGTTGCTGAAAAATGACATTTATCGTAAACAAGTTTTGTAAACAATCTGAATTAAGTTAGTGAATAATGGCTGTAACTATAGTCATCTGACTTGAGACTGAGAATAGAAGTTCAAAGTGTTAAAACTTTTTTGAATTAGTTTATACAGCTTCATACTCTCTCATCCACAAGAATTGATTGCCAGGTTAATAATTTGCAATCAATCCTGATTAAAGAATAATATTAGCTGCTGAGAATAACTCAGATTAGATGATTTTTAGAATTTAAACTTAAAAATACTAGTTATCTCGTCAGTCAGTACAGGTATAGTAAACCTACTTTTAGATAAACACATTTCTCGCACCTAAAGGTAGAGACGAATTAATGGTTTTAATAAATACTAAACCTTCCAACTAAATAAGGGCATAGTTATGCTACACCCTTAAATTAACAATTTAAGCTCCTTTCCCTTGCTATAAATTTATGAACAACTATCAATCCCGTAATTTACAGAGTGTTAGCTCCCCTCGGACATGCCGATCGAGCCAGTTACTAATATCTGCCGCAACTTGTTCGGCATAGATATCATTATGGAGATCATGATAGGCATTGGGATATTCTCGGTATTCTTTATCTGCGATCGGCAGTTGTTCAAACAACAATTGGCTACTGGCAGGCAGAGCTACTGGATCGGCGCTACCATGCAAAATTAACATGGGAATTTGTAGATTGCCGATGTGAGATCGTAGATAACGTACTGTTTGCAAAAACTCTGTCACCAGTCGAGCTGTGCCTTTCGTATGCCGTAACGGATCATGTTGATAAGCTGCCACTACTGCTGCATCCTGGGAGCCAGCATTTTGAGGAATTCCCGTGTTTAAAGTGAAGCGCGGCACAACTTGCGATAACAACTGACCGATCGCTAACCGAATTGGTGACACTCCTACTGGACCGATCGCTGGAGCCATCGCAATTACTCCCGCTAGCGTGTCTGGCTGACGCAGAGCATAGTCCAGAACGATCACGGCTCCTAAACTATGCCCCAGAACAAAGCCAGGTAACGTGGGATGCTGACTGGTGACCAATTGCCAAAAGCTGCCAAAATCAGCACGGAATTCTGACCAGGCATTAATGTAACCCCGTTGACCTGGCGATCGTCCATGACCACGTAAATCGACGCTATATATAGCGTAACCACGGGGCACTAAATAGTTGACCAGATTACTAAACAGACCGCTATGACTGCCTAAACCGGGGACGATGCCTAACACGGCTTGGGCATCCCCGTCAGGGAGCCAGCGTTGATAATACAGTGCCAAGCCATCCTGACCTGTGAATGTGCCTTCGCTATGATGCATATTGGGTCTCCCATGATCGATTCAGCTGACGAATGCTACGAAAAAACTGAGATTCAGGATGAGGTGAGAGCGCCAGATTCAGCTTATTTCCTCTCAATGTAGCAAAACTTTATTAGATATTTAATTGCCTCAAGCCACTTCACGATTCTCGATCGCGCTTGCGCCTGGTTGATGTCGCCAATCCTGACGAGATGCCTGACTAATTAACCACAAATCAAACGGTGTTCGGCTTAAATAGGCAGTGTAATGCGGACTCAAATACGCTAGTGCTTTGGGATCATGAGTTAGATGTCCCTGGAAAAACGCTACACTCAGTGCCTGAATATACTGCTCAAAGGGCGTAACTCCCAGCTTGACTTGAGGCAAGACTTTAATCTGTAGATCCAGAGTGCGGCTGAAGCGTTGCATGTCACCTACATGCGATTTACCTTGCATCAACGCTAAATAATGATGGTTGGTGGTTAACCATTGGAAAATTCGCATTTGTTCCAGTGCCAGTGGCGCGATCGGGTCCTGACTGCCAGCAATTAACATTACGGGAACTTGAATCTTTTGGATGCCCGCTTGCCCAAATACTTCACTTCCCACCGTATCGAGGGCCAGAATCGCTTGCACCCGATCATCGCGGAGGTGGTACAGTTGCCGAGGTAATCCTAACGCCTGACATTGCAGTAACAAAGATAAGTTGGTATCGCCTGGAGTTAACCCACAAGCTAGTTCTAGCTTGTCAAACTGAATATTTGCTCCAGCTAAAGCAAAAGCGGTGTAGGCTCCGAAGGAATACCCCACCACCCCCACTGCGGTTAAATTCAATTTGCTCTCAAACTCTGGTGCATTCCGTCGCTCCAAATCATCCAGTAGATCGTGAATATCTAATGGTCGATCGACAAATTCTGTTAGCTGGAACACTTCCGCTGCTTCACCGGTTAGCATCCGCCGTACCTGTTCTGTGTCACTACCAGGATGCCAGGGGGCGGCAACCAGATAGCCATAGGACGCTAGATGTCTAGCATAAGGTTCCAAATCTTCGGGATTCGAGGCAAATCCGTGGGACTGAATCACCACCGGAATGGGTTTGCTGGGTAAGGGATCTGGTTGGTAACAAACTACTTGCAACGATCGCGCTTCAACCTTATCTGAACCATAGCTTCTCGGCGATCGTGCTGCCGTGAAAGTCAATTGCTTGACGGCAAATTGTCCAGGTTGGCGTAGATCGGGCAGTGAGGCAAACGCGATTGCCGTTGTCTGGCTCATCTCTGCTATTGATGAGTCTCGAATGGTTGCGATCGTTGTTTCTGTCTCTTTCAGCAACCATTCCACCCGTTGGGCAGTAAATAGTAATTGATCGAGATTCAGTTGCTGAGTATCCGGAAAGCGACGCAAAAAGCTAAGGAGTGACAGACCTTCTGGATCACTTGCCATTTGCACCAATAGATCCTGGAGGTGATGCAGGTGGTTATGATCGTCGGAAGTTGGATGAAAGAAGCGCCCAAACCACGACAATAATTGTTTCCCCATTGAGGTATGAAAGAAGTGCCGCAGTTGTGCCGGATTTAACTCCAAGCGAGTTTGTAGAATCCGCCGACATCGGGCGCGCTGTGCTTCATCCGCATCCCTCAAATAAATTTCACAGGCTTTATTAGCAATGTAGGGTAATTTTTGTAATTCTAAAAATCCTTTTGTCCACCGGACAATTTGCAAAACTAGAGCTTTAAACTGTTGCAGTGCTGCTCGTTTTGATGCAGATTTTGATGCAGTCGGTGGCGGATCGATCGGAGAGTTGGTGTGAGCCATGACAGACCTTTACAGACGAACAACTCAGGGCTGCCCGCTCTCTCCTAGTTTCATCATGACTTAGAAAAGTAAACTGTGATACATCTGCAATGATTGGTAATTTACTCGTCACAATAATTTATGCATCGCTTCTTGCAGCAGCATCACCGTACCATCCGTGACGAATTGTACTGCGATCGCCAACACTAAAAAGCCTAAGATCCGGTTAAAGGCATCGACGGTTGATTTACCCAGGTGATCCAATAAGGAATCTCCTAAAGTCAGGCATAAATATAGACTGACCCCAAGTAAGCCAATTCCCAGTAAACAGCCAAAGTAATCTAGCCACCCTGTTGCTTTGGACGCCATGCCCATGACTACACCGATAGCACCAGGGCCGCTAATCAAGGGTACGGCCATAGGTGTAAACGAAATATCCTCATGATCGATTAACGGTTTGCGATGACGTGGATGAGAAGATGTGGTCGCCTTTTCCCAGGCAACCCTAGCAATTAATAGACCGCCGGCAATTCTTAAGACTCCCAACGACAAATGGAAGAAACCCAGAATTAAGCGCCCAGCCACTAAAAAAGTGGCTAGTACCAGGATGACATTGATTACTGTATGGCGGGCTTGATGCCGACGGTATGAACGGGTATCAACTTCTGTCAACGCATGGAAGACTGGAATGGCTCCAATCGGATTGGCGATCGGCAGTAGAGCAAGAAATGTGGCGATCGCTTGAAACCAAAGTTCATACATAACCAATTAGAACACACGCTATCCAACTAGCTGTATCGTAAAAATCCTGCTAGTAAGTAAAATGCGCGAGTTTACCCGAGTTTTAGATGTGAACTAAGGTAAATCAGTAAAACTACGATTAAACTATTTTTTGAGACCGCGATCGCACATCATCTAGCAACGCGTACAGCACTGGGACAACAATCAAACTCAGTAACGTTGAGGTAATCAGTCCGCCAATAATCGCGATCGCCATCGGTGCTCGCAATTCGGCTCCGGCTCCCCACCCTAGGGCGATCGGTAACATGCCCAAAATCGTTGCTGCGGTGGTCATCAAGATCGGACGTAAGCGGACTGGTCCCGCTTTCAGAATGGCATCGGTGCGAGACATGCCACCCTGCCGTAACTGATTGACGTAATCGACCAGCAGAATGGCGCTTTTATTTGTCAATCCCAGGAGAAAAATAATGCCAATCACGGAAATCATCCCGAAATCACTTTGCGTGACTAGTAGGGCGAAGATGGCTCCCACGATCGACAGGGGAAGGGAAATCACAATCACTAAGGGATCTGTCCAACTACGGAACAGCAAGACCAGGACCAATAACACACTCAGGACTGAGAGCGTTAACGTCATGCCAAAACTACCAAACACTTCTCCGGCTCGGGCTGAATCTCCGCCCAAATCGAGCGTGACATCGGCTGGCTTTACCTCATTAGCGATCTTCACAACTTGATTGGTGGCATCTCCTAATGCCAGAGTGCCGGTCAGATTGGCACTGATGTAAGCGACACGGCGGGAATTCAGTCGGGTAATTTCAGCGACTTTGCCCTGTTTATTCGCTTCGCCAGTAATTGTGACATCGGCAAATCCGGGTAAGGCGGCGACCCGGTCTTGAATTTTTGCTGCTGTCTGACTCAGTGTGACTGGATTATTCCCTAGTAATGCCACTTGTAAGGGCTTTTCACCACCTGTATCAACAAACTGAATATCTTCCACACTGGTCGTTACATCGGGAATGGTTGGTAGTTGTTGCCGAATCTGATCTTGTACTTCAGTGGTGTGCTGCTTGCGATCGTGATTTAACCGCACGTATAACGTACCTTTATTGGGTTGTTGGCGAGTCCCAACCGCTGTAAAGACTGATTGCACCTCGGGTGACTTTTGAATGGTCGATTCTAGTTGTTTAGCAACTTTTAGCGAGTCATTTAAGGGATTGACGATCGGAAACTTTCCTGCCATTAAACTAGCTGGATCAATTCCCGGTGGCAAACCAGCTTGCCCATTCGCTGCACCAGCATTTTCCGGAGCAGTACTTCCCAATGGCAGTTGTGGTGCGCCTCCGGGTGGTACTTGAGCCGTTGGTAACCCTGTGGGAGGGGTAGTACCAGAGGGCAATTGTCCCGCCATGTCGGGAGGCATCATGGGTAGTTGGGGTAATGGTGCTGTATAGGTGACATTAAATTCCCCCCGATCGAGCTTGGGAATAAAGCCTTTTGGCAATAAGGGAATCAAGGCAATTCCAAGCACCAGACTGAGGACAGCAATTCCCATCACTAGCCAGCGATGCCGGAGTGACCAAGCCAGTAAACGGTAATAGAGGTGGGAAAAGTTGCCGGATTGTGGTGTGCCCTGGTTGGTCTGGTGACGACGGGGTTTCAGCCAATAAGCGGCGAGTAACGGTGACAAGGTGCGTGCCACCAGCAGCGAAATGAGTACTGAGGCAGACACCACAATCCCAAATGGTTTAAAGAATTGCCCAACCACATTGCCCATAAACGCGACGGGCAAAAATACTGCCGCGATCGTCAGAGTGGCAGACGTGACGGTTAACCCAATTTCATCGGTAGCGGAAATCGCCGCTTGTCGGGGTGGTTCACCTTCTTCAATATGCCGAGCGATATTCTCGACATCCACGATCGCATCATCAACAATAATCCCAATGACTAATGCCAACGCCAACAAGGTAATCGTTTCCAGATTTAACCCCAACATTGCCATAATGATTGCCGTTCCCCACAGGGAGGTCGGAATGGCTAAAGCTGAAATTAGAGTGGCTTTCCAGTTCCACAGAAATGGATAGATCACAATCACAGACAGAATTACGGCTCCCACTAATGCCTCGATCGTGGCATGGGTAGCTTCATCAATGTAGTCTGCTTGGGTCGTAGCCTGCGTTAGCTTGAGATTAGGCAGGCTAGACTGCAACCATGCGATCGTTTTCTCAACTTCACTGACAACCTCTAAGGTATTGGCATCGCTGCGTTTGACCACTTCGATCGCTAGAGCATCCTTACCATTAAACCGGACTGCCGAGCTGCCTGCTGCCTGGATCACCTCTTCACCCCTTTGGGTATTAGCGGGTGGCAGCTCCTTCACCTGGGCATCCGCTGGAACCCCTAATAGGGTGGCTTTCAAGACTCCCGGCACTTCTGCGATCGTCGGCAAGATTTTGCTTTGTACCGTTGTCGTTAACTCTGCTAAGGATTCCTGTGGACTCGTGACCGCATAGCTGACAACTGCTGATTCGTTCAAGTTGATCGGCGTAATTTCATAGCTAGAGCCAGTGGGCAATGACACTTGCTTCAGCACTGTCTCGACCCGATCGCGAGACGTTTCCAGGTTGCTGCCAACGCTAAATGACAGGCTGATGATCGCTCGACCCGGATAGGTGGTAGACCGTACGGTGTCCAATCCCTGCTTGTCCAGTGATTTGAGCTGGCGTTCGATCGGCTGGGTGACTTTGGCTTCCATCCCGGAGGCATTCGTAATGGGAGCGGTAGCATTCACTACTACCACCGGAAATGTCACATCTGGGAACAGGGCATATTTGAGCGAACTAAATGCCAGAATGCCAGCGATCGAGATGGCGAGCCAAAATCCCAGAGTTAGCCAGGGATAGCGGAGCGCCAGTCGCGAAATATTAAAGCGTTCGCGCATAGAGGGAGAGCGCTGCGGCGTTGTCATACTCCAAACCTTGCCCAAGTCAAACGATAATAGACATCCTACCGTTCCAACTGCCGATATTCGGCAGATTAAATCGGACTAATTCCGAGATATGCATCATCCTTCAGTCATTTTGGTGCCGCAAGGCGCAGAGTATCAAGCCGTTTGCCGTGGCTTAAAATCCGTTAAGACAATGGCTCCAAGTGTATTGCCAATTCCTGCCTGTCCTGCGCCTGCGTCTCGTCGGGTGCAGATGTTAGTAGAGACCGGACAGTTGCCTCGCGATCGGGCGGTGGTACTTGTCGGGCTATGCGGTAGTCTTACGCCGACCTTAACCGTGGGTGATGTTGTGCTGTATCAAGCCTGTCTAGCTGGCAAGGCGACGGTATCCGAGAGCATTAGACTACCGACGGACTCTGAGTTCTTTGATCGCTGCCGCCGAAAAATGACCTTGGTAAATGGGTACACCAGCGATCGTGTAGTTTGTCTCGCCGTCGAAAAACAGCAGTTAGCTCAGCAAGTTGCGGCTCAAGTCGTAGATATGGAAGGATATTCGGTACTCAAGCTATTGAATGCGGCTGGCATAGCAGCGACGATCATCCGGGTGGTGAGTGATGATTGTCAGCATAATTTACCCGATCTAACTGGCGTGTATGATGCCGATGGTTTACTGAAACCGGGCGTAATGGCAGGAAAAATGATCCAACACCCGATCGCCAGTTGGCATTTAATCCGGGGGGCTTTACGCGGTTTGGCAGTTTTACAAACGACGATCGCAGCGTTATTTACCCCTTAAGCTGGAACATCGTCCGGTCAGGTAACAGTCAAAGCATGACAGGCTATGCCACCATCAAACGTAGATTGTTCTAAACCCTCTCTATGCGTATTCAACCCGTTCGCGCGATCGCTCTGGCGCTGCTCATCAATTTTGGTTGTTCTCTTCCTGCTCCTGCGGCTAAACGTCCGGTGCTGAACCAGCACCCGAAAACCGTAGAGCAATATTTTGGTCAGTATTGGAGCCGGAAAACTGAGCGCCTGCCTGGTGGCATCAATCAAGTCACTTACACCTATCCAGTGCAACCATTGCGGCGTCTGTTTCCCGAAACACCAGACTTGAAATTTTCGGTCGTGTTTGTGAATAACCAGGCTCGGGAAATTGCGATTGTTTCACCAAATGCGCAGCTGACCAAATACGCCGATCGCATGGATCAATTTTTTGCCTATGTTTTTGGGGCGCCACCCTCTCCGACCAGTCCAGTGTACAAAAAAGACTTAACCGATCAATCCACCATGACGGGGAGTTTGCAGGCAAAAACCTTGTGTTTGGAGAATGGCATCGCTACGAGTTATGAGTGGCATAGTGTTCCAGAATCCACGCTCTATGGCAAATTTGTGGTGGACGATCGCTGTTTGTTCCCTACTAAATAAACTGATGCGGGCATTTGTCACGGGTGGAACGGGGTTTGTCGGAGCGAATCTGATCCGACTCCTGCTACAACAGGGCTATGAGGTGCGGGCATTAGTCCGTCCCCAGAGTCAACTGGATAATTTAACGGATCTCGATTTAGAGATTGTTCAGGGTGATTTGAATGATCCCAATTTGCCTCAGCAAATCCAGGGCTGTCAGGTTTGTTTCCATGTGGCAGCACTCTATTCTCTCTGGCAAGCCGATCGCGACTTACTGTATCAACACAATGTCTTAGGAACTCGTAATGTCTTGGCAGCGGCTCGGCAAGCGGGAGTGGAACGCACAGTTTATACCAGTTCCGTCGCGGCGATCGGGGTGAAAGGCGATGGCATTCCGGCAGATGAAACGTACCAAAGTCCGGTAGAAAAGTTAGTCGGACAGTACAAACAATCAAAATATTGGGCAGAACAGGAGGTCAGGAAAGCGGCGCGATCGGGTCAGGATGTCGTCATTGTCAATCCCAGTAGCCCGATCGGCGCCTGGGATATAAAACCGACCCCAACGGGAGACATTATTCTGCGCTTCCTTCGTCGCCAGATGCCGGTTTATATGGACACGGGATTGAACTTTATTCATGTGCAGGATGTGGCTTGGGGGCATTTACAAGCTTTAGAACATGGGCAATCTGGCGATCGTTACATCCTGGGCAACCAAAATCTGGCGCTCAAACAACTACTGGATCAACTGGAGCAAATTACTGGAATTCCGGCGCCCCAGCGATCGATCCCAGCGTGGATTCCCCTCAGTGTCGCCTGGGTGGATGAACGAATTTTGTCACCGTTAGGCAAACCACCCTCTGTGCCACTCGACGGGGTGAAGATGGCGCGGCAGGCAATGTATTACAATCCGTCCAAAGCTGTGCATGAATTGGGACTGCCGCAAACCCCGATCGCCACTGCCTTAAAAGATGCCGTAGATTGGTTTGTAGCCAACGGTTACGTCAGAGAACACAGTTAACGCGAGGAGAGAACGGAGCAGATGGCAATTCACTTACAACAAGCGATCGAAGTTGGCAAATACATTGTCAGCCAACGATTGAAGGGACGGAAACGCTATCCCTTAGTGCTGATGCTGGAACCCTTGTTCCGGTGTAATCTGGCTTGCTCCGGTTGTGGCAAAATTCAGCATCCGGTCGAAATCCTCAAACAGAATCTCACTCCCGAACAATGTTTCGCCGCTGTAGAAGAGTGTGGCGCGCCTGTGGTGTCTATTCCCGGTGGCGAGCCGCTACTGCATCCCCAAATTGAGCAAATTGTTCAGGGGTTAGTCGATCGCAAGAAATTCATCTACCTCTGTACGAACGGGCTATTGCTAGAAAAAAGTTTAGATAAGTTCCAGCCCTCACCCTATCTCACCTTTAGCGTTCATTTGGACGGCTTACAGGAATTGCACGATCGTTGTGTCGATCGTAACGGCGTGTTTGAAACGGCGGTCAATGCTATTAAAGCCGCTAAAGCCAGAGGATTCCGTGTGACGACAAATACCACTGTATTTGAAGGGACTGATCCTAAGGAAGTGCAGGCATTTTTCGATTTCCTCAGTACCTTAAATATCGATGGCATGATGATTTCACCGGGGTATAGCTACGAATGGGCCCCCGATCAAGACCACTTCCTGAAACGGGAACAAACCAAAGCCCTGTTCCGCGAAATTCTTGCCCCCTACCAAACTGGACAAAAGCATTGGAACTTTAACCACAATCCATTATTCCTCGACTTTCTCACAGGCGAAAAAGACTACGAATGTACGCCTTGGGGCAGTCCCAGTTACAGTGTTTTAGGGTGGCAGAAGCCTTGTTACTTACTAAATGAAGGCTACTATTCCAGCTATCAAGAACTCCTAGAGCAGACGGACTGGAGCCAGTACGGTCGGGCGAGTGGGAATCCTAAATGTGCCGATTGTATGGTGCATTGTGGGTATGAACCCACCGCCGCAACGGATGCGATGGAACCCCAAAATATGATGCGGGCATTAGGTAGCGTCTTTAGTTTTAGCCGTTAAGCTCAACTGCCTGTAGGAGCATATGAGGAGTGATATGCTCCTACGAAATATCGATGCTCATGCCCCATTACGGCAGCGCTCCAGAGCTTCCAATTGTAGCCACATGCTACCTCCCATTTTCACCATCGGAATTTGACAATAGGCAGGATAGGGAGAATTCACTGGTGTACCAGGACGGGTGACTGAGCTAGCTGGGACAGATTGAGGTGGTTGCGATCGGTCTAAAGACATATCTGCTGTGGTGTCACATTTTCCTTGAGCCGCCAGTTCTAATCGGGCTGTGCCACCCATTGTGGTTGGATGCAAGCTGGATTGGCAGTTCATGGCTGGGTTGGGTTCCGCGGCATGGGCAACCGTGGCGATCGTGCCAACCACAGGCAGAGACATGGCTAACGCTAGGGAAACGGCGGCTGAATGAATCAGGTTTTTCATCGTTGTTCTCCTTTGAAGGGGGTGGTGCAGGTGATTGATTCACCATGCTTCCTAGCATCGGTGGCTATCCTGAGGTGGTGCTGAAAACGACCTGAAATCAGGTTAGGAAGTTGATAAGGAACGTCCTCATCCTGCCAAGTGAGATATATTCCTCCACTGAGAAATTCCTTCTAAGAATTTAATTGGTTAGAAATTGTGAGGATCTGGGCAGTCTGATCAAAAGAGTGTATTGCCTTGCGTCCTCACGGCGTTTTAGCCTGGTATTCTGGAGTTTTCGCGTTGTCCAGTCAGCCTACTTCTCAACACCGTCGCCATCTACCCATGCTCCCAACCTTATCTGAAGGGAGCCTGTTGGCTCTGCATCTTGAGTCTACGCTCCGGGATTTGCCTCTGTACCAGTTTGAAACTGATTTGAACTGTCTGGGAACGGAGCTTGCGGAAGTGTTTGAGCAACATCCGTTACTGCCAGGAGCCGTTCTGATTGAGCGGCGACAGTTTGTGGGGATGATTTCGCGCAAACGCTTTTTGGAATATTTGATTCGTCCGCATGGCATGGAAATTTTCCTGCGGGAACCTTTGCGGGTGTTATATAGCTATGCGCGGAGCGAATTATTGTTGCTACCAGGCGATACTCCGATCCTGGTTGCTGCCCAGCAGGCCTTACGCCGATCGCCAGAATTGCGCGGGGAACCGATCGTCGTGCAACTGGAACAGTCCTATCAAATGCTCGATATTCATGAACTGAATATTGCTTACTGGCAAATTCGCGGGATTGAAACCCAGGTGCGGTATGAGCGGGCGCAGGCACAGATGATCCAGAGCGACAAAATGGCAAATTTAGGGCGGCTCGTGGATGGAGTGGCTCACGAAATTCTCGATCCGGTTAGCTTTATTTGGGGCAATCTCAGCCATGTTGCTGCTTATAGCGAAGATTTGCTGAAACTAATCGCGGCCTATGATCGCTGGCAAGCCAAATTACCTCAAGACATTCTTGACTTACAGCTAGAACTAGAGATTGATTATCTCCGAGAGGATTTACCGCGCACGATCGAGAGTATTCGGACGGGGGCTGAACGTTTATCGAAACTAGCGACTAGTCTGCAAAACTTTTGCCATATTGATGAGGTTTATCCCAAACCCGCCGACTTACACGAATATCTGGATGGGATTTTGTTACTGCTGAAAAGTCGGCTAAGTAGCGAGATTCAGGTGATTAAAAACTACGGTCATTTGCCACCTGTCCTCTGTTATCCAGGGCAACTGAATCAAGTCTTCATGAATACTCTCAGCCATGCTGTGGATGCGTTGCTGAATCAAGCGGTAAGCCAACAACTGCATTTAGACTTTCGGGCTGACCAAACGACTCAGCCTTCTAATATTCCCACCTTTAAGCCAACGATCGAAATTACTACCCAGGTGCGTACCATGACCTCAATGGATGGTGGCAATTCCCGGTGGGTGTCTGTCTGCATCATGCATAATGGCTCTAGCTTATCCGCTGCTGCCCAAAAAGAAATCCTGGAATCCTTTTCAGTGAAGAAACGGGCGGAAAAGGAAACCAGTTTAGCCGTCAGCTATCAAATTGTGACCGCCAAACATGGTGGCAAATTTGAGGTGCGGGCCCATAGTTTACCCACAGCAGATGGCTCGATCGATTTAGAAACCAGCAGTGGGATTGAATTTGAGATCCTGTTGCCTTTGCTTTGAGCCAGCGACCTGCTGGGATGAAGATCTACTCGTCCGATCGAGAGGGTGGAGCCGCATCATGATCTGTAGACTTGCTATGCAGAAACTTCTCCCAAGCTGTTTTGGCTGCTTCCGCTAATCGGGTGCCAAACGATTCCATTTCCTGCACAACGGAGTTCCAGTTTTTCTCAGCTTCCTGCTGAATCTGCTGAAAGGAGTGTTCAAGGCGATCGCGGTCAATAATCTTATCGTTCTCGATCGCTTCCCGCGCTTGCCGAACGGCAGTGAGATAAGCCTCACGGGTTAAATCTCCAGCAGACTGAATTTCCGACTGTGCCCGTTTCTTAATTGCATCAATCAACGCTTGCGTTTCGTGCTTCACATCGTCACCTCGACCTGGTGTTGCCTGCTCAACCAACGTATCCGTGGGACTGGGAACGATGGCAGAAGTGTCATGGGTTGGTTCAGTCGTCATAACTCCCCCTTCTTCAGACCTGGATATGCTTACACGCCTACACTATAACGCAGCTAATCTTGGCAACCTGATCGATTGGCTACTCAACGATCGCAAGTGATTGACGGTGACAACGGGACGTTCTTAAATTAGATTAAGGTAAACAAGTGTAAAGAACAGATTAATAATTGCTCCGTTCAAGCCGTTAGGTCAACCTCCCCATCATGGTTATGTCTCCTGCTTTTGTGACACGACGATCGCTGAAATACTCTGTCCTCAAGGGTGCTACCTGCCTGCTAGCCGGAGTGCTGGCACTGGCACTTTGGTTTAATCCCCTCGGTATGCTGCCCGGTGGTACTGTCGCCTACGCCTATAACAATCCAGACTTATTGCCTGATGTGCAGACTCCGGTGATTGATCTGGCAAAAGCCTTAACTGAGGAACAAGAGGGCACACTAGCTCAGAATTTAGAGAATTTTGAGCAGGAGACGGGCTGGAAATTGCGCGTGTTAACTCAGTTCGATCGCACCCCAGGTTCAGCAGTCAAAGAATACTGGGGATTAGATGACCATAGTGTGTTGCTGGTTGCCGATCCCCGTGGCGGTAACTTACTCAACTTCAGTGTGGGAGATGATTTGTATCCGCTGATGCCTCGCACCTTCTGGATTGAACTGCAAACCCGCTTTGGCAATCAATTTTTTGTCCGCGAAAACGGCGAGGATCAGGCGATCCTGCATGCCTTAAATTCAATTCAATCTTGCTTGCGGCAGGGTGGCTGTCGGGTCGTCCCCGGTTTACCGAAAGAGCAATGGATTTTGACCCTGATTACCTCGGTCGTGGGTGGTGTGATCTGTGGCTTTGCGGCTCATCCCCGTAAAGAAGGTCAGGTTTTTGCCTGGCAGTGGGCTCTCATCTTTTCGCCACTTTGGGGCATTTTGTTTATCGCGTTCGGAATTGCGCCAGTGATTACCCGCACCAGTGATTGGCTGCCCTTATTCCGCAATGTTTCTGGTTTCATGATTGGGGCACTTGTTGCGTTTTTATCACCGACATTTAATCGATCGACGACCTCTGAAACCTAATTCTATTCGCACGTTCAGCTTCATCTGACTGCGGTTAATTGATCCGTTCATCAACCCATCTGTCCGCCTTTTATCCACCGAGGCAACGGCAGGTGGGTTGCTTTGGATGTCGGCAAATTGTTGGTAGTCCGCTACTCGCCATGTTGTTACATGCAGAAATTTTTCGCTATTTCTTCTGGAATGCTATATAGTACAGTTGTACTAAATAAATGTGTAGCATTAATACTACAAGTTATTTCACTTCACCTTATATCTTTCTCATATCCTCGCCCACCCTGACAAGTCCAAAGGAGTTTGCCTATGAATCGCCGTCCCCCCAAACGCAGCAGTGTCAGATATATGCTGGCTGGTGGCTCAGCTATTGCCGCGATCGGCTTGCTGGTAGATCCCAGCCATTTGATGCCCAAACCTGCTCCTGCTAAAGATTTTTGTCAAGAGATCGTTCAACCTACCGCCTCACTGTCTCGGCAGCAACTATCCGCCCTCCTGGCTGTTCCTGAACGTTCTCCTAAAGCCAACCTCAAGCAGGTGATCAATCAACCGTACTGCAAGCTCCCTGGCTTGCAAGTGCGATCGGACACTCCTGCCCAACGGGAAGCCTATCCCCTAGCATTTGATCCACAAACCTGGTTTGTTGTGCTGTATGAGGGAGACGAATATGTTGGTTATTCGTTTAGCTTCCGTCATGACTAGAGCTTGGACCCTTAGCCCTGGTTTGCTCTCCAGCCTGCTGCTCACAAGTTGCCAACTAAATACGCAATCCCCCGCCCCAATTTCTGTGCAGTTGTACCAACGCTGGGAACTGCAACCGGGTGACACGATCGCTGGCTACACCGTCATGGGTGGTCTGGGAGATACCTCGATCGCGTTGAATGGTAATCCCGTCTATGCCCCATTTAACGGTGAAACCCAGCAGGATAAACGCCAGTGCGTATTTTTCTCTAGTCCTGATGTACCCGCTTATTTATTTCGCTTCTGTGGGCTAGAAAATCCTCGACTGGGCAATGTTAACCAGGGCGAACCACTGGGAAAAGCTGCGATCGTGCAGTTCGCCACCTTGCGCAAACAACCGAATGGTACCTGGGCGATCGTTGAACCGAGTAAACGCATTTTGGAACGCACCCTCAAACCATCATGAAATCCTCTGTGCCTCCACCCTCTGTCCTTGCCCTCAGCCTCCTGACTCTAGCCGTCAGTAGTACAGCTAAGCCAGCCCATGCGGATGATGCGATCGTCTCCTTTGCTCCTCCCGCTACTTCTAATGCCACTCCTCCCGCTCCACCTCCATCCGCTTCTCCCCTCAGTTTTACCCCAACTTCCCCACCTGCCCCCTCTCCCCCTGCTCCACCGCCCACGATCGCGGCTCGCTCAACTCCTCCTACCGACGACCAACTATTCAATGGTGGCTCTGAATCTCTCGTTGCCCGAACTGTGGGTGCGGCTGAAGGGACTCGTACGGCGGATGGTGGTAAAACGTCCCTCTGGGAACATCACACGGATCCAGGGAATTTTGTCGAAAATTGCGGTACATTTAGCTACCAGTTTGGCTACGGGCAGATGCCACCGGAGGAATGTGATGTCCAGCAGATGGCAAAAATTCGGCGCCACTATGAGGAAACCATTCTGCCGCAAGCTCAAGCGGCTGGCATTGAACTAGACTTACTCGAAAAACTGAATGGTATTGATCTAGCCAATCAAGCTCCGTTAGCGGTGACGCAGTCAGGTGGCTATGTCGATCGCTTAGTGGCGGAAAAACAAAAGGGACTGCAAGGATCAGAAGCGATTCTGGAAGCGCGGGTGATGTCGTTTTGTAATCCTGAGCGGGGTGATGGTACACCGCCCTCTTGTTGGGATGCCTCTGGGCTACGGGCGTATGACGACATTAGTAAGGAAGCCAGTATTCGGCATGATCAACAACGCCGGATGGACATGATCGATCGAGCGCTGGCAGCCTGGGAACAAGACCATCCTCAAGTCGCCCAACAATTGCAACTGCCGGATATGGCTCAACTACCGGCTGGACAAGCTCAAGTTGCTGCTGTACCTGCTTCATCTCTAGCGATCGATCGCGAAAAAGTGGCGGATCAAATCATCTTTTGGGATGCCTCTCAACAGGTTGCCGCGATCGAATAAAGCCATGCCTCAGTCCTATGGACAAAGCGGAGAATCATCATAAGATCAGGATGACATACTGACTAGTTAGCTATCGTCAATCTGTCTAATGCCTGATCTTGTATGAGCTACTGCGTTGTGCCGCAATGCTATCAACCCCAAAATTCACCACATCAACGCGTTTGTCAGTCATGTGGAGCCAAGTTGCTCCTGAAAGACCGCTATCGAGCCATGCGACAGTTGGGGCAAGGAGGTTTTGGCAGAACGTTTTTGGCGATCGATGAAGATATCCCATCCCAACCGCTTTGTGTCATCAAACAACTGTATCTATCCCAGTTGTCGGCTCATGCAGCGGAAAAAGCGATCGCGTTATTTCATCAGGAAGCGGTGCGCTTGGATGAACTGGGACACCACTCTCAGATCCCTACCTTAATGGCGCATTTTACTCAAGACCAGCAACTTTATCTGGTGCAAGAGTGGATTGAGGGTCAAACCCTGTCCGAGGAAATTTGGCAACGCAAAGCCTATAGTGAAGCGCAAATTTGGGCATTGCTGAACGATTTGCTACCTACACTGAAATTTATTCACGATCGCGGCATTATTCATCGGGATATTAAACCCGCGAACCTAATTCGTCGGCGCTCTGACCAAACGCTGGTCTTAATTGACTTTGGGATTGCCAAAGTATTATCTGGAACCACTTCTCTACTAACTGGCACAGTGATCGGGAGTCCGGAGTATATGGCTCCAGAACAAAACCGAGGGAAAGCCTTGCCAGCTAGTGATCTTTATAGTTTGGGCGTTGTCTGTGTGCAACTGCTGACTAATCGTTCTCCATTTGATGTGTTTGATATTGGCGAGGATCGCTGGATCTGGCGGCAGTTTTTGCCCGCTGGGCGGCTGATTAGCGATCGCTTAGGCAAAATTTTAGATCGGCTACTGTACCCTGCCCTCAACGATCGCTACGCCTCGGTAGACCAGATCCTGCAAGACCTGGCAGCGAAACCGGAGCTGCCTCCCGCTCCAGTAGCAAAATTTGCTGATCCGGTGAGTATGCCTGTGACAGACCAGCAATGGCGAGCGTTAGCAAAACTGCTGACAACCAACCAATGGCAAGCGGCGGATACACTAACGTGGAATCTGATCCGACAGCTTTTGGGTAAATCGTTACAAAGTTATGTGTTTAGTGGTGAACTGAATCGTCTCCCCTGCGACGATTTACGGCGGATTGATCAACTATGGCGACAATTGAGTCGCAACCGCTTTGGGTTTAGTGTACAAGTCCGGGTGTATCAGAAGTTAGGCGAGGACTACGGGCAATTTTGCGATCGAGTGGGCTGGCAACACAATAATCTGGATGATCATCCCAAACAGTGGCGGTTTAAAGCCTCTGCTCCTGTGGGGCATTTACCCTCACGCCTGGGGATTGGGGGACAGCAATGGTGGCGGCATATGGCGATTCTGGCTGACAAATTACAGTCCTGCGGCTGTGTCAACTAATCCGGAGTTAGCCAAAGCGCCCTCTCACATAATCTTCGGTTTGTTGATGTAACGGTTGGTTGAATAGTGTGGTTGTCTGGTTAAATTCCAGCATTTCTCCCAAGTACATGAAGGCAGTGTAGTCCGATAAGCGAGCTGCCTGTTGCATACTATGCGTCACGATGAGGATTGTCACTTGTTGCTTCAATTGGCTCATTAAGTCTTCGATACTGGAGGTGGCGATCGGATCTAATGCCGAAGTCGGTTCATCAAACAGAATTAACTCTGGCTCGGTGGCTAAGGCTCGGGCAATGCACAGCCGTTGTTGTTGCCCTCCAGATAAGTTGAGGGCAGAATCTTTCAGCCGATCTTTGACTTCATCCCAGAGGGCGGCACTGCGGAGTGATTGTTCAACTTGGTGATCAATGAAGTCCCGTTTGAGTAGTCCTTGCACCCGCAACCCATAAGCCACATTTTCATAAATTGATTTAGGAAATGGATTGGGGCGTTGGAATACCATACTGACCCGCATTCGAACCGCGATCGGATCGACTCGCCGCTCCAAAATATTGATGCGATCGAGGAGGATTTCGCCTTCATAGCGGTTGCCAGGATAAAGATCATGCATGCGGTTAAAACAGCGCAACAGTGTCGTCTTGCCACAGCCAGAAGGTCCAATTAGTGCGGTGACGCGCTTTTCTGGGACGACTAAATTAATTTGTTTGAGTGCCTGAGTTGCCCCGTAGTAAAAATTCAGATTTCTGACTTCTGCTTTTGGCTGAAGCATAGACAGGCTAGACAGGGAGGTGGAAACTTTTTCTACCATTTGACTCCTCGACGAAACCGATAGCGGAGATAAATTGCGAATCCATTCATGGCTAGGGTCATGCCGATCAGCACAGTTCCGGCAGCGGCGGCATTAATCTGAAACTCTGGTTCCGGACGAGACACCCAGTTAAACATTTGGATCGGTAGGACTGTAAATGGTGCTTGCAACCACTCCAAGGAAATGTAGGGAAAGCTGGGCTGAATTGGAGCTGGCGGCAAAAAGGCGATAAAAGTCAGTGCCCCGATCGTAATTAGAGGTGCTGTTTCCCCGATCGCCCGTGACAGTCCAATAATCACGCCCGTTAAAATGCTGCCAGAGGCGTAGGGCAGAATGTGATCCCAAATCATTTGCCAACGACTGGCACCCAGGGCATACGCCGCTTCTCGCAAACTGTTGGGAATGGCACGCAAGGCTTCCCGAGTGGTGACAATGACGATCGGCAAAATCAGTAATGCTAGCGTCAATCCAGCTGTCAAAATACTTTCACCTAACTTGAGCAAATCATTGAAAAAGCCCAGGGCTAGCAGACCATAGACGATCGAAGGGACACCTGCCAGATTCGTCACATTAATCTCGATTAAGGCGGACAGCCAATTTTTACGGGCATATTCTTCCAGATAAATGCCAGCGGCTACGCCTAACGGCACCGCGATCGCGGCAGTCACTAGCATCACCAGCGCCGAACCGATCCAGGCGGATAGAATGCCAGCTTGCTGCCATTCGCTACTGGGAAATGAGGTAAAAAATTGCCAGGTGAGGCGAGGAAACCCCTGTATGGCAAGCTGAAGTACCAATGCTAGTAATATAATTGTGGCGACCAAAATGGTTAATAGCCCGACGATCGCAAATAGCCCGTCTTGCAGTTGTCGCTGAGAAACTGAACCTTGTACGGCTAATAGATCTGGGGGGGCTGAATCTGTCTGTGCCATCTTAGTAAATCTCCCGGAAACGGCGGCTGAGGAAGTAGCCAATGATGTTACAGAGCAGCGTAAACAGAACCAACGTTAATCCAGCCGCAAAAATCGTTTGGTACTCTATCGTGCCGTGCGGCAAATCTCCTAGACTGACTTGCACAATGTACGCTGTGATTGTCGCAGCAGAGTCTAAGGGATTGAAGGTAAGGTTGGGTTGTAATCCAGCGGCTACTGCCACAATCATGGTTTCTCCAACAGCACGGGAAATGCCCAGAATGTAAGCCGCAGAAATCCCCGAAAATGCAGCTGGAAATACGACCTTAATAGCGGTTTGTAAGCGAGTAGCGCCCATAGCAAACGATCCTTCTCGCAAACTGACTGGTACTGCCCGCATCGCATCTTCACTAATGGAACTAATTAGGGGTGTGATCATTAGCCCCATGACAATACCGGGTCCCAACATATTGAAGCCTGCGAGTTCTAACGGAAACAGGTTAGGCAACCAAGTGGAGAGCAGGGGAGCTGGAAAACTGTAGAGCCATTGCAACAATGGTGTGACAAACAACAACGCGAAATAGCCATAAACAACGGTGGGAATTCCTGCCAGTAACTCCAAAATTGGCTTCACAATTTCGCGCAGTTTTGCCGAGGCAAATTCACTCAAATAAATTGCCGCGATCGTCCCCAGAGGAACCGCTACGAATAGAGCGACCAAAGTGGTGGTCACTGTCCCTGCTACTAACGGTAGAATGCCATAGCCGGGTGGATCAAATAAGGGTGACCAGTCGCTACTAGTCAGAAATTCAACGATCGAAATATGCTGGAAAAAATAGGTTGATTCCAGGATCAGGATATACATAATGGCGATCGTAGTTGCCACACAGGAAAACCCGGCTAGAAACAACACGATATGAATTGCCAGCTCTCGTAAATCTCGACTGGCTTTGTGAGTGGTCAGTCGAGTTAACTTTGATGATTGAACAGAAGAATTTGTCATTCACGAATGATAGAAATATAAATCTAAAGTAATACTTTGCTTGAATCTCCAGATGTTTATAGAGGCAAACGATCGTCTGCCCCTATAAATGCTGTTTAAAGCGATAGAACTACTTCAGTTCTCGGTTTAACAACTCACTAATTTTTAGCCCGATGGCTTCTTCTCCACCAAATACAGAACCCGTTTTACCAGCATTAAATCGGGCTAAAACACCGCTATAGGAGTTGCCAGGTAAGGGAATATATCTGACTGAAGATGCTAAACTCCGACCATTTTTCAAGTAGTATTCTACGAATTTCTTGACTTCCGGTCGCTTAGCAGAATTCGCATTCACATAGATGAATAAGGGGCGTGACAAGGGAGTATAAGAGCCACTTTCTACAGTCTGACGGCTTGGCGCAACCCCATTAATACTCACCGCATTCAAGCGACTTTTATTGGCTTCGTAGTAAGCAAAACCAAAGTAGCCTAAACCACCCTTACTTCGAGAGACACCCTGAACTAAAACGTTGTCATCTTCACTAGCGGTAAAATCTTTACGGCTTTGCTTCGCTTTACCATTGATGGCTTCAGTGAAGTAATCAAATGTGCCGGAATCAGCTCCTGGACCAAATAAGGCTATTGGGACATTGGGAAAACCCGATCGCACTTGGCTCCAATTTTTCAACTGACTACCGGGTGCCCAAATCTTTTTCAACTCTGCCGTTGACAAGTTTTTTGCCCAATTGTTACCTTCATTCACTACAACCGTGAGGGCATCGTAGGCTACCGGTAGCTCAATGTATTTAATCCCTTTTGCCTTACAGGCATCGATCTCTTTTTTCAGAATTGGACGGGAGGCATTGGAAATATCAGTATCTCCAGCACAAAACTTTTTAAAGCCACCACCAGTCCCGGAAATACCAACGGTAACTCTAGCACCGCCACTTTTCTGAAACCCTTCGGCAGCCTTTTCAGTAATTGGATAAACTGTACTAGAACCATCAATTTTAATCACTCCGCTTTGGGAATGGACAGCGGAGACTGACAGCCCGATCGTGCTTGCTGTCAGGGTAACTGCACCAGCGAATGTCGTAAATCGATTAAGTTTTAACCTCATGCCATTTATCACCATAACATTGCTCCATGCAGCGAAAAGTGTCTGATTTCAGACCACTGCATAGAATAACTGTTTAGGGTTAAGGCTGCTTAATGTAAGATTTCGCTTTAGTTAAATTTTGGCAATGTAAAATTATGGTCAGGTTAATTTCTAATTAATTAATAAAAATGAAGCTGAGTCATCAGCAATCACTAATTTATGAAGTACCAAACTAGAAAACTGCCTATAATCACCCAATAAACCTCTGCTCCCAACGGTATAAAAAGTTAAATCCAGTACAGCCACTCCTGCCCAAGGAGAACGAACTGAGTTTGCTCGAACCCGGAAGTACGTGAAAGTCATACTTTCTAGCAAATAACTCTCTACTAAAACACCAATGAATAGGTTTAGCAGATACAGCAGCCAAACCATAATTGAGCGATGAAACGTCAGGTTATTTCCCGAATATCGTCCTAAATAAACGTCCCTCCAGGAGATTAGCCAGAGGGACGTTTAGTGCGGTTTATTGCTCAGAAATTGTTAGGGTTGTTGCTGCCGATCGCCCAAATTCTTCGGGGGCATATTGAAGGTGGGCTTCTGCCCCAGGATAGATGAAGGTTCCAGGAGTCACCGATCGCACCAGGTAATGCAAGGTGTAAACGCCAGGATCAAGTTTATCGCCAAAGGCTACTACGCGATCGTGATGGATGGTTTGGTAGTTTAACTGCCAGCTATCCCCTTTTGCCTGGTAGTACGGAGTACTGGTCTGGAAGCTGTTATCCACAGCCTCGAATCCGGCGGGCAACGGATCAGTGATCACAACATGATCCACAGGATGATCGGTGATAATTTCTAGCCCAATATCGTAGACCTGTCCTGCGGCTAGGGTCAGTGGTTCTGTGGCATACAATCCGGTTTTGTACAGAGTCTTTTCCTCATTCGCTGGACGAATCGTGCGTGTGACTCGTAAGCCATTCAATCGTCCCGGTTGATTGCCTTGCAACCGATAGCGATAGGCAACTAGATAGTGTAGTAGTCCATTACCGGATTTTTTCAGCACTAGATCATGGCGATTGCGAGGCAAATCGGACATGGCAACATTGACTTCCTGGCTGGGTTTGCGGTAACCCTGGAATTGCGCTTTGGTCAAGGTTTTGCCTGCCAGTTGAGCGGTGGTGGTGAAATTGGGTGGTGTAGGCTGCAAGCGGCTGTAGTCTACCAAAGCCACTAAGGCTTCCGCATTATCGTAGTTGTTCTGCCACACTCCATCTCGGCGTTGTGCCAGGAGTCCCTGAACTAAGCGATCGATCTGCTCCGGTTTTTGGTTTTGGGCAATGAACAGTCGGACTGCTTGAGCTTGGGCGGCGGTGGGTGAACTCAGCCATGACCAATTGTCTGGCAGATTTACCTTAGCTGTGCGCCCAGTCTCGTACACCAATTCTTGCACTTGATTGGTGAGGGTATTTGCTTCTGTTTGCCAATCTGGAAATTGCGACAGATATCGCGCTAACTTAATCTGCTGCACCAGATCCAATTCCTCCCGTTGCTCATAAAGATTCGAGAGAAAATCTCCCCGTTTGTCCCCTAAGGCTGCTAGTGCCAGCAAGGTTTCTAGCCGCACCTGACTCTTACACAGAGCTTGTTTACAGAAACTATACTGTCCCGGATCCGCCAGCAGTTTTCTCAGATAAGCCTTCAGAGGTGGAATCAATTCCTGACTGCCAAAGCCCTGATTCGTTAAGCCGATCGCTTGAGCCGCATAGGGCGTGACAAAAGGATCAGATTTCTCCGCACCCGGATAAGCCGCAAATCCCCCATCCGGTTTTTGTAAGGTTTGCAATTGGGCGATCGCTTGAGTCGCTTGTTGCTTCGGATTGAAGCTGGCAAACGTTTGCCCATAGGTTTGAGACAGGGTTTGTAGACTTGCCGCGATCGCTAACTGACTAGCGGTGGGTTCCAAAAATGGTAGATCGTTATCCTCCAAAACTTGTGCTACTGGAGCCGTCAGTTGCGGAATTAGTGTGCTCGCCAGGGAAATATCTAATCCCCCTGTACTGTTGTCTACATTTTTGTCCACGTTGACTGGAATCGTGGTTTGCTTAGTCGTTGTCCCTGCTTCTACAACTTGTTCTGTCACCTCCAAGGGTTTCACGTCTAGCGGCACTTCAAAGGCATCACTGGCTCCATTTAACTGAGTGGCAAACTTCACAGTTGCTTGTCCTGCCCGATCGACGACCACTGGGAAGCGATACGCTTGTGTTCCAGCACCATCCACCCGTACCTGTTGATTGCCTGATGATTTGTCAAACTTCAAGGGTTCAGTCACCGTTCCATTAATCGCTAAATCGCCGTTATTGCCAGTATTATTGGTGACGGCAGCTCCCACCTGGAAGCGATCGCCGGGACGGGCGAACTGCGGCAGAATTGGGCTAGCTACTACTGGTTTACTAGTAATAAAAGTGGTGTCACCTTTGCCAAACTGCCAGTTACCATTATTTGCCGTTGTCGCTACTGCCATAACTCGCCAAGTGGTTAGGTCATCTGGTAGCCGGAAGCGGATACTGGCTTGCCCGTTGGCATCTGTAAGCACAGAACCGTTGTAGTAAGCGGTTGGTTTAAAGTCAGTTCGAGTCCGGGTATTTGCGGCTCCTTCGGAGAAGCCTCCCCCGTAGCCCCAGCCTTTTTGCAGCGGAGAGGACATGGGTTGTAAAACGACATCGGGACGGTTATCGCTGAGCCGGACAGAAATGGGTTGTTCGGCATACACCGTTTTCACCAAATCTGGGGGGCGGTAGCCAGTCAATTGCAGGATTGCTTCATTCACGACCATGACCGTGAATTGACCTTTAACAGGTTTGTCCTGCGCATCCTTAACAGTCAGTTGGACGGTTTGGTCGGTCCCCGGTTCGGCGGCTGGAGTTCCCTCTTTACCGATCGCCGGAGCCACATCCACTTTCAGGTAGCGATCACCGAGATCGGTTTGGAACGGCGCTAAGCCAATCCGGACGAGATCCTCTAAACTGCCTGGTTCCACTTGGGCAAGTGGTTCTCCTTGTCGCACCAGAACGGCTTCCACAGCGGCATTCGGGAGCATTTCTGGAGTCACCTGGAATTGAATCTGCGGTGCACTACCCGTTACCTTAGTCACCGTTTGGTAAATCACGTCATGCCGCACGATCGCAAAGTACAGTTCAGCTTCGGGATACGGGGATTGCAACAATACAGTCGCTGTTTCGCCGGGACGATAGGTTTTCTTGTCTAGCTTCAATTCCAGCCGATTATTTTGGTAGCGATCGCCCCAATAGGTTGGTGTCCCGCCAGTTGCCCAAATTTGAATATCCGTGGCACTGGTTTCGTCCCTGCCAGCGAGGGTAGCGCGAATCCGGTACGAACCCGATTGAGGTGGAGTCAGATTAGCGGTTTGGGGCTCTTGCTGGGAGGAGACTTCTGTAGACGCAACCGTTTTATATTCCACCTGATTTTGGTTGATCCGGCTCCCTTCTACTGCCCGAGTCGCCCGACTGTAAATCATTTCCTGTAATTCCAGCCGTACCCGTTGGTTGGTCACAGCTTGTCCCTTGGGATCGGTGACAATCACTTGCACGGGAAATTCTTTACCTGCATCCGCAACAAAGTTACTCTTGAGACCAATTAAGCGATCGCTGGGTAAAACAGTCATGCTCTTGGAGTCAGCCACTGTTAGGTTTGAGACATCAGCTACCTGAGCATCTACCCGGTAAACCATTGGATAGGGAATGGTTTTATCGAGGGCAATACTGAACTGTCCCTGCCCGCTATCATCAAGAGTCTGATTGCTTTGCAGCACATCGCTGGCAACTTCGGGTGCTTCTTCGGGCCAAAACCATTTACGTCCAAAGGAGAACTCATCCCGACCTGCTGGAGTGAAGTCGGTCTGTTGCCGCGTCACAAAATACTTCGCTTGTCCTCCTTGAACGGGAGAACCAAACAGATATTTACTTTCAACTTTTGCTTGAACAGTCTGATCTGCTTGAACAATCGGTAACTGAGGTGACACACCGTCTGGATTAATCGGCAGTAGATCGCGATCGCCAGGAACCTCGATCGCCAAGGCTACTTTAAAGTTGGGTGGCTTAAATTCAGCGACTCGAAATTCGCCGGTAATCTCGACGCCGTTTTGTCCCTGCGCTCGGAGTGTGTAAAAGCCGAGCGGTTGGGTTTTATCGATCGGCAATTCGATGGAAAATGTGCCAAATTCATTGGTGGTCTGAGTGCCTAAATCGGTTTGTTTCCCATCGGGTGACTTCAGACTGACCGTATAACGGGCATTCTGATCTTGTTGTAAGCTACCATTTTGCAGGTAGTAGGCAGCTCCGGTAAACCAGGCGGTTTCTCCTGGTTGATACAACTGCCGATCGCTAAAGATTGTTCCTCGGGAAATCGGTTTGTTCGTTTCCCAACCAGCATCCACACCATACTCATAAGCCCCGCTGTACTCATAGGAGCGGGTGAACGCCCAATCTTTACCAACCTGAGCGATTACGAGTAAAGGCGGTCCTGTATCGGACGATCGGTTCACACAGGACTGAAACGTTGCTCGATCAAGAGTCAACATCCCCGCTGCGTTTGTGGTTCCAGTGGCACAAGGGCTGGGCTGCGATCGATCTTTGCTATCTAGCTTGGATTGATAAATCTGTACCTGAGCATTCGCAACAGGCTTGCCATCGGACAACTGATGGACCCGCACTAACCCCGACTCTGGGAACCACTGCGCGAATACGCCTAAATTGGTCAATTGCACCAATCCGTAAAAGGTGGGTTCTCGCCATTTCTGTTGACTGTTTTCCTTGTAACTATTGGTGCGGGCTTGGACTCCATACGCCAACATGCCAGTGTCGCCGCTAAGTTGCTTCTGGATTGGCAATGCTGTTTCTACAGATTTGTTTTTCTGATTTGGTACCCGCGTTGTTTTCCAGGTGGCTGGATCAGGCAGGAGATCGTTACCTTCCCCACGGGGATAGGCGGAATTGGTATAGACCAGCTCTGTGGGTTGTACAACGCTAACGGCTGACTTGAAGCTAGACAAATTCACGGTAGATACATTCAGTTGCAACTCATCGCGCCGTTGGGTGGGGAAGATATGCAAATCGGAGGGTGCCCAGATATCGGCGGCGGCATCTCCCGTGTCATAGGTGAGGTTGACTTTCTGTCCGAGGGTTTGACCAAATCTATCTTTGAGGTCTGCACCGATCGTAATGGTGTAGCGTTTTTCCGGTTCTAGTGCCCAGGGATTCAGGGTGACCACGGCTTCACCATCATAGGCGCGGACTAACGGTACATTTTTATTCTTCGGCTCGGGACTGACCGTAATGTTGGCGAGGGCTGACTGTTCCTCAATCCCATTGTTGAAATTTAACTGTGCGACTCCTTTGCTAAACCGCCCAAATGGACCGCCAGCATCCGGTTGCCCAGTGTAGGTCATGTTCTGGAACTGCAGAGGTGAGTAGGTCACAAGTTGACTGGAAATGGCTTGCTCAGTCGGCAGGTTACCTATTGCCGGACTGAATCCGGGGGTAATTTCCAGAGTGTAGCGAGTACCTTTTTCTAGAGTTCGATCGGGTTCCAGGTTGTACGTCCAATTCTGGTTGGTTGGATCAAAAGTCTCGCTAGGGGAGGCTTCATCAGCTTTAGGCTGTTCGGCTAGGGAAGCCTTCAAGGCAATGCCGTCTTGTTTTCCCTCGGGCAGGAGGCGGGCATGTTCTCGGAACGAAGCTTGGTCTAGCTCTGCGTTGGAGGTAATTTTAAGAACGGGCTTGATATCGATCGGTTCCGGAGTTGCTCCCGGTTCTAGGAAGGAGGTGGGTAAATTGGTGAGCTTGAGTGCCTCGGTGTTAAAGGTCCAGGCAAGATCTTGATTTAAGCGATGATTTTTTAAGTCGGCTAATCCGGCTTTCAGGGTGACTCGTACTCGTGTGGCTTTGGGGGTAGCGGCATCGGCTTGAAATCCCACCATGCGGGGGGTAAGAAAGCGGAAGGTTCCTTTTAAGGGGGGAGTGAGTTCAAATTTACTCAGAATCTCCTGCTGATTCTGGCTTTCCAGACTTTCTAGGGGAATTAGGGGTTCTTTGAATCGCACTCGAATCTGGGCTAGAGGTGAAGCGTTACCTGTTGGACTGATTTGTTCAATCCAGTCGGGCAGTTTGGGGGTGGTTAAGGGAGCGACTGCAGGTAATGGGGCTGAACCAGGGGAAAGGGTGGCACTGCTACATCCGGTGATGCCCAGAAACAGTAGCAATACCATCAATACGATCCAGGGTTTGAATACACGATCGCCAAGTTTCATATCCTTAATCCCCACAGTAAGTAATGCGATGAGATCGTCGATGCTACCTGCCTCGCTAACTTCATTGCTACTCTGACCTATGGGGATTTTCCTGTTAGGTTCAATAAATCTTTACTTATATACTGTTCTAGTTAGATGGATGATCTAAGGCATATAAAGATTTTTAGCTCTGTTGGCAAACCTGGCTTGGGGGACTTCCCCCCAAACCCCCGCGATGTGGGGTCCTAACTCCCTGTTACACGACGTGAAGTTAAGCCTCTAAAGGGACACAAACATAGCCCCGTCTCCAGCTAAGTGGGAGGATCAAAGCAGAGTATAGAGCGTGGGAGGT
>VRZD01000045.1 GCA_016743235.1 Pantanalinema sp. GBBB05
AGCTAGCACAGTACTACTAAGGACATTCCCAGCTGACCCTTCTAGTAGACTTAGCCCAGTATTAGTAGCAAGTCCCGGGGCATCATTCACGGGATTAATCACAATGTTGAAGGTATTCGCGGCGATCGTTCCGCCCTGACCATCAGTTACCGTGAAAACGAAATTATCTGCGATCGTTTCACTACCATTGTGTTGATAGCGTAGTTGACCACTGTTAATATCTGCCTGAGTAAACTGTGTTACAACGGTTCCAGCTAAGAGCAGTGTGCCATTCGCAGGTGCGGGAGCGACAGTATAAACCAAGCTAGATAACGGCGGATTATCACCATCGCTGACTTGCAACAAGCTGTTGGTAATATCAATCACGCCACCTTCACTCAGGGTCACACCTGTGTTAGACAACAGGACTGGCACATCATTCACTGGAGTCACCGCAATACTAAAGGTAGCTAGCGGCACAGTTCCAGTCGAACCATCTGACCCAGTAAAGGTAAAACTATCTGTGGTTGTCTCATTACCATTGTGCGTATAGGTTAATTGACCGTTAGTCACATCGACTTGAGTAAAGGTCAATCCGGCAGTGAGCGTGGTATTACCACGGCGTAGAATCCCATTGATCGGTGCTGCCCCAAGCGTATAAACAATTGGACCAGGACCATCGTTATCGGTAATCAGTAGCGCGCTGTTTGTGATTGCAGATGCCGCACCTTCATTTAAGGTTAATCCAGTATTTTGGGCTAACCCAGGCGGATCATTGACAGCGATAACAGCAATATTGAATGTTCCCGTCCCAACCGCTGTAGCAGTTCCATCACTGACATTAAACGTGAAGCTGTCGGCAGCGGCTTCACTCCCACTTTGTAAGTAGCGTAAATTCCCACTATTGATATCAGCCTGAGTAAAAGTACTTACCGAAGTGCCAGACAATAATAGAGTGCCATTACTGGGTGCAGTCGCGATCGTATAGGTAATCTGAGAAGCCAGGTTATCTGGATCACTAGAAGTCAGCAGAGCATTCGTGATGTCAGCCACACTCCCTTCGGAAACCGTTAAGCCAGCACTCGTTAACAAAATCGGTGCATCATTGACGGGAGTAACGCTGATGCTGAAGGTTTGGCTAGCAATGCCAGCGCCCACTCCATCCGAAACTGTAAACGTAAACCGATCTGTCAGGGTTTCGCTCCCATTTTGCTGGTACTCTATCCGCCCTTGGTTGATATCATCCTGGCTAAAAGTTTGACCCGCCGTCAGAGCTGTTCCTAAGCGTTTCACTTGCCCATTCGCTGGTAGCGAACCGAGGGTATAGACCAACTGCGGCGTTGCAGTATCCGGATCTGTCACCTGCAACTGTCCAGAGCTAATCGTGGTAGTTGCCCCTTCTGCCAGTGTTAAACCTGTATTCGAAGTTAATACAGGCGGGAAATTGGCTCGGGTTACCGTGATATTAAAGGTAGAGGCGGGGGTGATTGTATTAACCCCATCAGAAACCGTAAAGATGAAGGTATCACTATTAGTATTTGTCCCATTGTGGTCATACGATACCCGCCCACTATCCAGGTCTGCTTGGGTAAAGGTAGTGGTAACAGTGTTGTTCCGGAAGAGGCTACCGTTTCGGGGTGCCGTAGTAACCGTATAAATAATTTGATCCGGCAACGTTAAGAACTCAGCATCCGTGGCTCTTAAGAAAGTGGAAGTGAGCGGTACTGTCGCATCCTGGTTGATCGTTAATGCCGTATTGGTCACTAGGACTGGCGGATCATTAACTGGAGCCACCGTAATACTGAATGACTGCGCTGGCGGGGTAGTGCCCAAGCCTCCAGCATCTACCACTGAGAACGTAAAACTATCACTCGTCGTTTCGCCACCATTGTGACGATAGCTTAACGCTCCACTATTAATGGCCGCCTGGGTAAAGGTTTGCCCCGCTGTAATTGCCACACTATTGAGCGATAACGTTCCATTCGTCGGTAAATTCCCGAGACTGTAAATAAGTTGAATGGGTGAGTTATCTACATCGCTAGCGAACAGGAGTGTACTAGCAATTACCGCCGTTGCGCCTTCAGTGACAGTAACACCAAGATTTGTCAACAATACAGGAGCATCGTTGACCGGGATCACTTGAATAGTATAGGTAGTAGCTGCGATCGCTCCGCCCTGCCCATCAGAGACAGAGAAGACAAAACTATCGGTCAGAGACTCACTGCCATTCTGCTGATAAGTGAGCCTGCCAGCATTAATATCTGCCTGACTGAAGGTATTGCCCGTGGTGATCGCGGCTCCATTCAAACTCAGGCTGCCATTCACTACATTGGGGGGGGCGACCAGAGTATATTTCACTTGTTCTGGTGAGTTATTCTCATCTGTCACCAGCAATAAGGTGTTCGTGATTGATTGGCTGGAACCCTCACTGAGCGTGAGTGGCGTATTGGTTGCCAGAACTGGCTGATTATTCGCCTGTAAATTCAATTGATATCGGCTATTACCAGCTTGAGCAAAGACCCGAAGCAGGTAGGTTCCCGGTTCCAGATCCCCAACGATTGATTCCGAAGACGTACCAGTCTGCGCTGATTCAAAAACAAGTGTGCCAGTGCGATAGATTTGCACATCGACATTGCCACTGAGCGCTCCGCCATTGACTCCTGTCAACGCCAAATTCAAGCTTGTAGGACTACCTAACGAAAACTGGTAGTAATCATTAGTATCAGTGGCAATGTCTACGCGATCCTGGTAAGTCCCATTGCCATTAAGAACTCCGATCGATAGAGCAGAGGCGGCAGTGTTACCAGCAATATCAATCTGAGTTGGAGCCGTGAAGCGTCGAAAAGGAGCCGTTGCTTGTGTTTGGGCTCCAGCCAAAGCTGGAATTTGCACAACCGATAAGCGTGCTGACCCGTTCATCAACCAAACTTCATTCGAGCCAGTCGCAAAGTCCCGCCAGAGGATATCAGTGAACCCATCCCCATCAAAATCCCCTGTACCCTGCATCTGCTTAGTAAGAGTTGTCTCTCCTACTAAGGAAACCGCACTTGCCAGATTAGCTCCGTTCATCAACCACAAACCATTTATCCCGGTAGGCAAATAGCGCCAGAGCAAATCAGGGCGATTATCTCCATTAAAATCACCAACACCTTGAAGATCCCAGCCACTGTCTGCCGCAGGTAAAGCTACCGCTGTAATTAGGTTAAACCCATTCAGCAGCCAAACTCCTGAAGCCCCTAGACTACGGTTACGCCATACCAGATCAGGTCGTCCATCCTGATTAAAGTCACCCACACCACGGATTTCCCAGTTAGGATCGTTGAAAGCAGGCAGGGCAACATAGGAGGCAGTGGTAGTTCCATTCATCAGCCATACCCCTTCTGCCCCAAGCTGCTGGTTCCGCCAGACAATATCCGTAGAACCGTCGTTATTAAAATCAGCAGCGCCACCAATTCGCCAAGAGGGATCCCCAACGGTATCAAGAGCAGCTGTGGACAGAAGGTTAGTGTTATTCATCCGCCACAAAAAGTTATTCCCTGTAGCATAATCACGCCAGAGAATATCAGTCCGGCTACCATTATCTGCCAGCACATTCAGTGAGTAGTTGGTACTGGGAGTTGTACTAGCCGAGTTAGCTGGATCAACAGGTGGACCCGGAAATACCCGGATATAGTATGTGCCTGGATCTAGAACTGTATTAATAATGTCTGGAAGAGTGCCCCCGTTTGTGGAGGACAGGGCAATGCTATCTGAATCAGTGACGATCGCTCCTGAGCTATTCAACACCTGGACATCGGCATTGGCACTTAACCCAGTAAGTGTCAAATTAAAGCTGCTTCGACTGGTCAGCGTGAAGCGGTAGTAGTCGTTATCACCGAACTCAACGGAATCTGTAAATGTCTTGGCGACAGAACCCAGGACAATTCCCTGAGCCTGGCCCAGAGTGTTACCTACATTATCAGGCATCGCTATCACCACGGAACTATGGCATAGCTATTCTGCCCTCCAAGTACATTCTTACTGACAAAATTCGTAGATCTTTACAGATCTCCCCTAATTCAATTACTACAAAGAGACTCCAGAAAATTCCGGAAAAACTTTAATGTTAACACTTTAGTTTACTGTTAGAAAAATTTCTGTTAACTCATAGCCGATTACTGATACGGTAATGCAGCAGTATTAGATTGATACCTTAAATACGGATCAGCCTTGAAGTTTCACCTGGACCTCTAACAAAATTAGCTCAATATCTCCGCCTGCTTTGAAATCCAGCAAGTGGCAAGACAATAAGGGTAGAGCTTGTTAAGCTGCCCATGCTTTAGACAGACCTTAGCAATTTCTACCCTATGCAAATGAACTGGTTAATCCGAATCCTGCACATTAAACAGCTGCTTGCTGACGCTGATAAAGGGAATAATATAAGCCTTTGCGTTGCAGCAGTTCGTCATGGGTCCCCTTCTCCACTAGCACTCCTTTCTCTAGAACCAGAATCAAATCTGCTTTCTTTAATGGAGCAAAGCGGTGAGCAATCAGAAATACAGTCCGGTCTTTTGACACGCGTTGGAGATTTTGCAAAACCTGTTGCTCAGTTTCGCTATCGAGGGCGCTCGTTGCCTCATCCAACACAAGAATTGGGGCTTGAGACAGAAACAACCGGGCTAACCCCACTCGTTGGCGCTGCCCCCCTGATAGAGAGGTTCCCCGCTCTCCCACATTCGTTTCATAGCCGTGAGTCAGTTCACTAATGAAATCATGCGCAGCCGCTAAACGAGCCGCTTCTACGACTTGTTCAGCTGAAATATCTGGATTGCCTAAACTGATATTGTCCAGGACACTGCCATTAAATAGAAAGTCCTCTTGTAATACAACAGCAATTTGCTTTCTCAGGGAAAAAAGGTCGGCACTTTTAACATCAAACCCATCAACCAAAATCCGTCCTGATTCCGGGGGATAAAGAGCTTGCAGTAGTTTGGACAGAGTACTTTTTCCCGAACCACTCCGACCCACAACCCCAACAAGCATTCCTGGTTCTACAGTAAATGAGATACCTCGCAATACAGGTTCCTGGTTAGGCTGATACCGGAAAAAGATTTGATCAAATACGACGTTCCCTTTCAAGGGCGGGAGAACTAAGCCGGTTCCAGCTTCTGCCTCAGGAGCAGAATTAAGAATGTCACCAATGCGATCGACTGACAGCAAGACTTGTTGTAGGTTTTGCCAGAGCTGTACTAACCGTAATAATGGACCGGTCATCCGGTTAGAAAACATTTGAAAGGCAACTAATTGACCGATCGTAAATTTCTGATCAATGACTAAATGCGCCCCAAACCAGAGGATCAGCAAATAAGACAGATTCGTTAAAAAGTCAGCAATATTGTTGCTGATATTTGAGGTTGTTGAGGCTTTAAAGCTAGTTCGCACGAACCGAGCGAACAGACCTTCCCACCGCTCCCGTGATGCCCGTTCGGCGGTATGGGCCTTAACGGAATGAATCCCCGTCACGGTTTCTACCAGGAATGACTGACTATCCGCACTACGGTTAAATGTTTCATTTAACCAGTTCCGTAGAATCGGGGTCGCCACTAGCGTCAAAATGGCAAATAGGGGAATGACCGCCAACGCCACAAAGGTGAGGGGGATGCTGTAGTACAGCATGATCGCCAGATACACCACAGCAAAAAAGGAATCTAGCACTACCGTTAAGGCAGTCCCCGTTAGGAATTGGCGAATATTCTCTAGCTCTTGTACCCGCGCCACAGTATCACCGACCCGCCGTGCCTCAAAGTAAGACAATGGCAACCGCATTAGGTGGCGGAACAGTTGGGCAGACAAGCTCAGATCGAGGCGGCGGGCCGTATGAGTAAAAATGAATAACCGTAGCGTCCCCAGAACCGCTTCAAATAAAGCCACGGTCAGCATGGCAAATGCCATCACGTCCAGAGTAGATAAGCTACCCTGCACCATCACCTTGTCAATCACCACCTGGGTGATTACGGGGCTAATCAGCCCCAGAATTTGCAGTGTGAAGGAAGCAAACAGCACTTCAGACAGCAGAGTGCGATATCTCCATACCGCGGGTAAAAACCAACCCAGATTAAAGCGTTCTTGCTTCTGAATCGCTTCTACCTGCCAAAGTTGACCATCCCAAACAGCATCCACCATTGATTTGGGAATACTTTCACAGGTCAAATCTGGATTCAGCGGGTCGGCAATAATTAACCGATCGCCCTTCACCGTATACACAACCACCCAATGCGATGTGGCTCCAGTACCATTAGAGGTCGCTGTTGCTGGAGTATCCCGCCACAGCATTAGCATCGGAAAGTTATGCAGACGTAAATCGTTCCAGGTTGTTTGAATCCGCCGCAGGTGAAATCCCATTTTTTCTGCCGCTTCTGCCACCTCGGGTGGGCGCTGACCCCGAAGCTGACGCTGAACCCACTCAAGTTGAGAAGAATTCTGCAAATGGTTTGCCACCATGGTCAAACAAGCTGCTGCGGTATTGACACTAGGGACAAACGGAAATCCTGAAAAGGGTTGCCGAGTGCTAACACCCTGGGGTTGATACCGACCCCGTTGAGTTGCCCAAAAGCGATCGAGTTCCGGCGAGGTCAACGTACTCCACAGTTGAGTCTGCCAAACAATCACTGTGACATCCTTGTCAGCCGCCCTAGCTTTCCAAAAACCTGGCAGTTCCAGCAAATCACCTAACCAGTCGCCAGGTTTTAACAGCATGGACTGCCCCTCTTCTGGCACTAGGCGTACCTTGCCGGACATCACTAAGATTTGGCAACCAGGGGCATCGGTAGACCAAATCATTTCACCCATGCTAAACCGACGCACCTCTGCCTGCTGTTTAAACCGAACTTGTTGTTCTGGATTTAAGTAGCTGAGCGGGGGGGCATCCCAAGGCAAGTTAGTGGTTAGGTCATTAGCAATCATTCGCTCACCTGCAACTTGACTGTCATTGTTTGAATTTTTTCTGCCAGCCAACGCTCAAATAGTTCGTTTTGTAACGCTTGTTTAAGCTGTCCATCTTCTAGTGTGGCAGGCAAGAACTGTTCTACTCGAAAGATTGCCCAATAACTTTCAACGGCGATCGGTCCTACCAATTCTCCGGGATTAGCAGAATCGATCGCCGCTCGCAAGACATCTGGCAAAGTCCCCCGACTCACAGGACCCATCATGCCATTCGCAACTCGTTCGTCTGCTGTGGAGTATTCACGGGCAATCTGTTCAAAGTTTGCACCCTCATTAATTTGGGTATGGAGTTCTTCGGCTAACTCCTTACTGGCTACCACAATGCGGGATAGCACAACCCGATCGAGCAACAATTTTCGCTCAATGAAATATTCCTGTAACCGAGCTTCGGCAATCTGGTTCTTGAGCTTTTCTAATTTAAACCCATTCACAATTTGGCTATGAAACAACTCATAGGTCGTACCATTCCGATTTAGCCATTCTTGAAATGATTTCGGATCAGTCAGCTTTTGTTGCAAGCGAAAGTCAACAACTGCCTGTTCTACCGTAGCCGAGTTAATGTCGAGATCCTGGCGAGTTTCCAGTTCACGCTCAATCACATACTGTTTGAGAATATCGCCAATAAACGGCTGTAGCTTGCCGCCCATTTGGAGGTACTTGAGGCACTGTCTAAGCGTGAGGGGCTGTTCATCTACAATCAGGAGAGCTTTAGATTCCATGAATTCAGGTGTGATGCGGATAGGATTGTTTCTTATTGCTATCTTGTTCAGGCTAATTATCGCTAGCTTTGCATAATTTTTTCATAGACTTCTGTAATTCTGATAAAGAAAGCCAGCGATCGAGCCACCCAACAATAGCCAATGGGGTCTCATACCCCGTATCGAAGAAATGAGGAATTGCTCCGGATGATTCTGGTGACTAAATTTAAACCTTTACCTAAGGTCAGCAATAGCACGATCATGTCTTGAGCAAACTCCTTGATTTTAGAAAGCCCACATCTCAGCACAAACTCGATCGACCGCTCCCCCCGTCTTGACATTATCTTCACATTAGTCTTCGGTATTGGTTGATAAGTTTCATTTGTCCTTTACCATTCCCCAAAATTATAAATAGATCTAAACTCCGACCGGGAAACTGGGTTTTATGGCATGATCACAGAGTAAATACAGAGTTGAACTGTCAGACTCTCGTTCTTGCAACTCCAAGGAAATTCGCTTATGACGCTCCGACTAGGCGACACAGTGCCGAACTTTACCCAGCAGTCAAATGAAGGGGATATTAATTTTTACGACTGGGCAGGCGATAGCTGGGTCGTGCTGTTCTCTCACCCCGCTGATTACACTCCCGTTTGCACTACCGAGTTAGGGGAAGTAGCTAAACTCAAGCCAGAGTTCGATAAGCGTAATGTTAAAGTCATTGCTCTCAGTATCGATGATGTGGAATCCCATCACGGTTGGATTGGGGACATTAATGAAACCCAAAACACGACACTGAACTACCCAATCCTGGCAGATGCTGACAAAAAGGTCTCTGACCTGTACGACATGATCCACCCCAATGCTAATGCTAAGGTGACTGTCCGGACAGTATTTGTAATCGATCCCCAGCGAAAACTGCGGCTAACCATTACCTATCCTCCTAGCACTGGGCGCAACTTTGACGAAATTTTGCGCGTCATTGACTCCCTCCAACTGACCGACAACTACAGCGTGGCAACTCCAGTTAACTGGAAAGATGGCGATGATTGTGTAGTTGTACCTTCTATTCCTACAGAAGAAGCAAAACAAAAGTTCCCGAAAGGTGTCACTGAAATCAGACCATACTTACGCATGACCCCACAGCCCAACAAGTAAGTTGGTCTGTGCAATGAGCATCGTGGTTATTCAACCAACTGGTTGGTTAGCCTAACAGAGTGGCATATTTGCCTCAAAAGCAGGATGAACATGATGTTCATCCTGCTTTGTTATTTGAGTTCTCGGTGACCTCTATCACCCTTCAACCTCAGAATGCATCACGTGAGCCAAGTTAGAAAATCACGATCGAGCCACTCAATCAATCACTTTAATCCACTCGATAGCAGGCGATAGTAACAGTATCGAGTTCACTCATCGTCCCCATGTCGCCCCTCTGCCTCCTGCCCACTGCTTTATCGGAATTATTCGCTCAGGTCAGTACGACTAATGTCCTCACTCTAGCTGACCGATATGGCATTCAAGCAGCACTCCTGAATGAGGCAATGAGTGACGAAGATCGCCAAATGGTTGATCGTCTGCTCTATGCTCTCCGGCATAGACGAATTCAAATTGTGAATGATCTTTCTGTTGTTTTGTAGTTTGGCTGCGGGAATCTACTTATGCAATTAGTTCACATTGTTCAACAAGTGCTAGAAACCGGAGTTTTACCGATGTCCATGGAACGGTACATGAATAGACTGTTGGCATCAACTGAGTTTAGTGATCTGGAACTGGCCGCGATCGATGACCTGTTAAATGCCTTAGCTACTGGAATGATCCGTCCCATTGCTTAAACCACCGAGGAGTGTTGCAGATCACATAGCAAAGGAACACAAATCACATGTTAAGGGTCTAAAACTCACAGGATGAAAAGATGTGAATCACGTTAGAAATCACGTCCATCCAAGATGATTAAAGATATAGCCCCAGTTCACTAGTTTGCCCATTTCACCAGGAGGTTTGATATGCAACGGAGTTCTGAATTTCCTCTCTTCGTCCAAACCACTGCTTTACTGTTCGGGTTCTTAGCTCTAGTTGCTTTGCTCTCCTGGGTTGCACAACCTAAAGCAGCACTCTCCACAACAACTTCTGCGATCGAGCTAACCGCAACCAAATAACCTGATCGTGTCAGCAGCCTGTCAATTCACAACCATGCTGACCTGAGTCAATCCAGAGAATAGACTGCAATAACTTAGCCCTAGCCAAGAAGCCAACGTTAAAATTTAGATCAGATTGATCTGAATTAGACAGCCTATAGTGACTTCCTCTAACCCAACCGCTATCCGGTCTTCTAAACCGACAATCACCTGGGAGTACCTGCCAAACAACGTTCGCCTTGACGATAGCCCTACGGAAAATACAGGTCAACCCCGGATGATAGAGGCAAGCTTCTCCTGCTTATGAGTCTCCTGAACCCTTATCAACGTCAGGATTTATATTTACGGGAGGCTATACGCGCCGGAATCCATAAGCCAATCCTGGCAGCTTTATATGCTACTCACTCTAGCCCTACTCTTATCGATCAAGAGACCGGGTTGGGGATTTCGCCCGCCAATCGTATTACACCAGAACAAGTTAAAACTTTGGCAGGGCAGATTCGCTATGCGGCTAACACGGTACGCAGCTTCACCAATCACTTAATTAGCGAACGCTGGAGAGCGACCGATCTATGGAACAGGGAACAGGGACGCTATACCGACAAATTTCTCCAGACGATCGCCTATGGCTATGCTGCCCCTCCTAGTGATCCAACCGCAGCTCAACTGGAAAGCTGCGAGTATGAGAGCTTAATCGCTGCCTACCTAGGCGATACAGCCAGTGATTTTCAGGCGGTTGGGTTATTACAAGACCAAACAGGGTTAGACCAGCAATTACCTCAGTTCATTGAGCATGTGCCCAACCATTATCTCGGTCTAGCCAATCAACAAGCTGCCTTATTGGAAATGGTGCGGCTCTGGTTAAAGCTTGATACTCGAGATGCCACGATCGCTGGTTTGACGGAGCGATCAGCGGGCATAGAATCAAATTTCTCTGCTTCCACCCGCCTAGATTTAGCATTATTACAATTTGGGCATCGGGTATTCGCTAGCTACTCAGGTTATCCCCATCAACGAGAAGCTTTATTACGGGCAGTCCAGTTGTGGCAACAGTTGCCCTCACGGGAAGCCGCGATCGTAGCTCTCAGGCATCAGCCATTGCCAACTCCTAATCCCGTAGGTTTAGATGCCGCCTTAATAGCATTAATCCAACGCATTCCGCAAAATTATGAGGGCAAAGGTCATCAGCGGAATGCCTTAGTGGAAGGATTTCAACGCTGGGCACAGTTAGAGAGTCGATCGGCAGCGTTAGTCAGGCTAGGCATCAATTCCGATCTCTTTGCTCAAGCTCATCCTGATCCAGCAACCCTAACTCAGACTGCGACTCAGCTGGATCGGGCATTGATTCATTTTTTACAGCAATTACCACGATCGTATAATGGCACTGAGACACAGCGAGAAGCTTTACTGCATTTAACTCAACGCTGGTATGAATTCACCACACGCCATCAAACGGTACAAACCCTGGTAGAGCACCAGCAGCAGATGGCAACCGCCAGACGAGGTACAATTGAAGCCCCACCCGTTCCACAACCACTCGTTCTACCGAACTCTGACCCTAACTGGACTCCCAAGACTATCCAGTTATTTGCGCCAATCATTCCCAATGGCAGCCTGACTTGGGCAAAAGCGACCCACGGTGGCATTTATTTACCGCCGAATCAAATGACTGTAGATACGATTGTCCAGGTCGCCGCGGCGTTTCAGCAAATTTGCGATCGACTGGGACGACCGTTTACCATCACGACCTGGTATTGTCCTGCGGAAATCAGCGCTAGAATGACCAGGAATCCCCAAAATCGTCATAGCCTCGGTGATGCCATTGAGGGATATTGTGAAGGACTTACCGGCAGCCAGCTTTACTGGTTTCTGGATCCCTGGTGGTCAGGTGGGTTAGGGTGTTATGCCCAATTGCCTTATCTGATTTATGTGGATCAACGTCCTGATCGTGTGCGTTGGGCACCCACCTAACAATCCTCATAGTTTTACCTTCTATGTAAATTTGTCTTGAATTCTTACAACCTGAGTTAGCTTAAGTGATGTCATGCTTATGCTTCAGGGAACTCTACAAATAGATGCAGCTTTAGTGTGTAGTAAGTAACTATGTCAACCCCCATTGTTTTCGTGGAACCCTGGTTGGCTCAAACCCCAAGTCGATCGGCACAACCAAAACCCACGACTCGATCCGAAGCACCCAGTTCTACTAGTGCCATTTCTCCCCAGATTTTGATGGCGGCTTCAGGTGGTCTACTTGTCCTGCTGGTGGCTTTAGGAGTGCTGTCCTGGTTGAGTGCCAGCAAATTGAAGAAACAGCTGAAGTTTGAGAAATTCAAAAACCAGGAACTTCAGCGAAAACTGAAGCTAGCGGTTGAAACCATCACGAAGATGGAGCGCAACCCTGACCTGATCCACTCTCGCGAATTCAACCTGGATTATCTGCGGATGCGGATGGAAGAAGAGGTATTCCACTTTGCCATCCTGAACCAGATTAAGATCAAGGTTAAAGACAAAATCAGTATGGCGCTGCGTCCGACCCAGGCCAATCAAGGGGAAATTGGCATTGCCAGTACTGGGCGACACATTGACGAAATTTTTGATGTGGAATATGAACCGGGCGATCTGCCCAAAGGCACCAAGCGGGTGCTGTTCCGGATTGAGATTAAGATCTTTAAGCTGCCAACTCAGCCCACATCTGTCACGATTAACCAGATCATCGACTGTATGGAAACCTTCCTCAGTCCCACCAGCGAGCATGATACCTGGCAACCCACCATTCAGGGGCGTATTGCTAACATGCACTGGGATCAGAAGGCGAAACCGACTCCGTTGTTGGTACTGGAGCAAACTCAGGAAGGCTCTAACGTCACCTTCCGTACAACCCGCATGGCGCATAATTAAATTGTGAGATTTCCGCCAGGCTAAGATGCAATCGAGATAATGGTAAAGAGACTACGTTCATCTTTACCATGACATCGTCAACCCTCAAATATGCTTATTTCCCTGGCTGCGTCGCGCAAGGAGCCTGCCGGGAATTGTACGTATCAACCCAGCGATTAACAGAAGCTCTGGGCATTGAGCTAATTGAACTGAAAAAAGCGTCTTGTTGCGGCTCCGGGACATTTAAAGAAGATTCGCAATTGCTAGAAGATACGGTTAATGCCCGCAATATCGCTCTAGCGGAAGCTTTGAACCTACCGTTACTAACGCACTGTAGTACCTGTCAGGGTGTGATTGGGCGAGTAGACGATCGCCTGAAAGCCGCTCAGACCCTCAGCCCAGAATACGTCGAACAAATTAATGGCTTACTGAAGCAAGAAGGCTGTTCTCCTTACCAAGGCAATGGCTCCGTCAAGCACTTACTGTGGGCGTTAGTTGGTGATTATGGCTTAGACACTTTGCAACAACGGGTGACTAAAGCCCTGAAGGGATTGAAGTGTGCCGCCTTTTATGGCTGCTACCTCCTCCGCACCCAAGAACATATTCCCTTCGATGATCCATTTAACCCGCAATCGATGGAGAACGTATTTACGGCAGTAGGAGCAACTCCTGTTTACTACCGGGGTCGGACTCAGTGTTGTGGCTGGCCGCTGTCTAGTTATGCCACGCAGCAATCGTTCCAAATGGCAGGCACCCATATTCAAGACGCGATCGAGCATGGAGCCGATTGCCTGGTAACACCCTGTCCCTTATGTCACCTGAATTTAGACTCGCGCCAGCCCGAAGTAGAAGCGGTGATTGGCAAGAAGTTGGGCTTACCAGTGTTACATTTACCGCAATTAGTCGCTTTAGCCTTGGGCGTTCGACCGGAGGAATTGGGACTCGATCGGCATATCGTCTCAACCCGTCCGGTGCTGGAAAAACTAGGATTGTAACTGGAATCGGCAGGAGCCAACCTAGGTACATTACATTCTTTGAAGTTTTGTAGCCTTCCGTCTAAGGGGTTTCAGGCATTACGGTAAACTAAGCCTTGACTGTAACGCTTTTAGCGGTCTTATAACCGTTGAAACAGTCGGCTAATAGATACTTGCCAAGTGTCAAGCAATCATTTGGAGCCTTTCATAACATGTCTCATACAGTCAAAATCTATGACACCTGCATTGGTTGCACCCAATGCGTTCGTGCCTGCCCTACTGACGTTCTAGAGATGGTTCCCTGGGACGGCTGTAAGGCTGGACAAATCGCCTCGTCTCCCCGGACGGAAGATTGCGTTGGCTGTAAGCGGTGCGAAACTGCTTGCCCAACCGACTTCTTAAGCATTCGTGTTTACCTGGGAGCCGAGACAACCCGCAGCATGGGGCTGGCTTACTAGTAAGCACCATTTACGCATTCATTTTTATCCATGTGGGTTCAAACACCACGAGGGAGTAAATGTGCTCCCTCTTTTTTATGCCGCGATCGCACTTGAGTCACCCAAATCCATCACAAAAAAACCCGCCAGCAGTGCCGGAGGGCTGAGTGTACCTATGAGTGCTTCATGGGTTTAATAACACCGAATGCAAGGGGGAATCCGCAAAAGAGTTGAAGATCTTTGGTAAGAACTCTAAATAAAACTCTAGATGAAGAAACCCAGATCGCCACTCCTGTTCAGTTGTGAGCCATTCAATTGCCGTTTTTGTCATCAAGAAGCCCACTTCTGGAGCCGTTTCTCGAATCTGTTGGTGTAATTGAATCATGAGATCACTGACCTGAATGGGATGGTGACAGGAGGGTAAACGCTGGGATTGCCCGATCGCCGTTGCCGCTACCTTAAAGTCCCTCCCTGCAACTAACCGTCCCGTTGCCAAATCCACATGCCAGGCAATCTCTGGGCTGGTCAGGTGCAGAACTGCCATCAGCCGCAAACTCCCATCTTGCCAATGACAACCTGGTTGGAGTAGCCGCGCTTCTACACCACCAATCAGTTGCATGACCTCATAGGAACCAGCTGTCAGCTGCCACAACAGTTTTGGCAGCAGTTGATCCATTAACAGATCGGGTTGCAGCAGACTAATTGACGTGCGAGCCGTTTCTGCTAAGCCGTATGCTTCCTGAACGACTTGCAATAGTCGCTGTTCTGGCTCTGGTTTTAGAGCCGTTTGCAGGCGGGCAATGGCAGCTGCTAATTGAGCCTGAGTGGCTAAATTGGTGTACCGATCTAAATGTTTGGGATTTGCCAACCGGACACTCGTTGTTGCTAGAGACTGCTCCGGGAAATCAACCACTGCAACTGGAACCTGATGCACTTTGGTTGTGTTGGCTAGGGCAGTTTGACTCGCGATCGCTTCTAGTAATTCTCCTTCGATTAGATCGCAGGCAGCAGTAGACCATTGCCAGGAAGCGGCTAAATCCTGGGGGGTAAATTCCAGACCGAGAGAGAGGTGCAAGTGACCCGATCGCCATTCCTGTCCAGGAGGCAATAGGTCAACCGTGCCCCCTGCAAGTAAAGGAGCAATCATGGGAGAAGCCTGTTGCAAATGTTCGGTGAGTTCCTGGATCTGGCGTTCGACCCAGCCAAACTTCTGCCGCGATCGTCGCTGAGTCGGTTGGGAATGGCTGCCTTGAAGCGGTAAGTTGATATCCGACTGAATGACTGGATTGCCACTTAATAGCATTCCTGGTGGACAACCAGTTGCTAAATCAAAACACCAATCGAGATCGGTTGCTTTGAGATCGAGTTGCACAACTAAGCGGAGAATGCCAGATGTCCACGATCGTCCCTGCCGCAACCGCACTGGAACTCCTTCCATCATTTGCATCAGGCTATAGGAAGTGCGCGCCACACACCAAAGCAAATAAGGAATTAAGGAATCCATCACAATCAGTGCAGCAGATGGCAGTGACTCCAACTTTTTCGATTTTCGAGTGGCTGACTTCGGATAGAGGGCTTTACTGGTTGTAGCTTTTCCAGGTAGCACGTCCAACACTTCGTAAGCTTCTTCGCTCACATAGGGAGCTAACACGGCTGGAGTTGGCAGTTGGTCCTGTTGCCAACCGCCCTCCGGCGATCGCAGTTGTTGAATCACCTCGACTAACTGCCGCATTGCCGTGATTGCCGGAGTCGTTCCGGTGGGTACTCGGATATTTTGAGTTAAGACAATCTCCTGTCCTAACTTCAATACAGTCTGCCGGACAGTTGCAAAATCAAAGGGCGGCAAGGAAGTCATGGAAAGAGAATTGACTAACGTTTCTGGTCTTGAAACCACGGAGAGTTGTGCAGAATTGCCCATAGTTGCCTTCAGTCTATAGTTGCGATCGCTGGCATCCCTTGCCTTCAGAGTTCCCATTTTGATTGCATTCTGCAAGAAAGCCGAAATGATTTTACTCAGGCAAACTTAGACAAACGGGCTTGCAGGCGACTCAACGCGGCTTAGAATCAAAGCTGGAGCGATCGCGCTCGGGTTCTCCCATGCTTTGCTGTCTCGATCGAGAGTGTTCATGTTACTTCCAGCCTTTCAATTTACCTCACCCGGTCCCATTATTTTTGAGTGGGGCAGCCTGTCTATTCGCTGGTATGGCTTGCTGATTGCCTCGGCGGTATTACTGGGAGTCACCCTATCACAATACCTGGCAAGTCGGCGGCGGATTAATCCCGATTTAATTGGCGATCTGGCGATTTGGCTGGTGGTAGCGGCGATCCCCAGTGCGCGGTTGTACTATGTGGCTTTCCAATGGCAAGAATATGCCCAACACCCAGAGCAAATTATCGCGATTTGGAAAGGGGGTATTGCCATTCATGGCGCCATTTTAGGAGGATTGATTGCCAGTTTAATCTTCTGCCGCGTTCGACGGGTTTCATTCTGGCAACTGGCTGATCTGATTGCGCCCTCGTTAATTCTGGGACAAGCGATCGGGCGTTGGGGTAATTTCTTTAATTCCGAAGCATTTGGACGACCAACGGATTTACCCTGGAAGCTATTTATCCCGTTCGATCGGCGTCCTCCCGGTTACGAAAGCTTCGAGTATTTCCATCCCACCTTCTTATACGAATCCTTGTGGAATTTAATGGTCTTTGCCCTGTTGATTACTTTGTTCTTCCGCGATCTGCGAGGCAAGCCGCACCTGAAGGTAGGGACGTTAATCCTGATGTATATGGTGGCGTATAGTTGCGGGCGCTTCTGGATTGAAGGACTACGGACAGATAGCCTGATGCTGGGACCGCTGCGAATTGCTCAAGTCGTGAGCTTAGTCGAGATTTCCTTGGGGTTATTCGGTTTGGCATGGCTCTATCTTTTGAACCGACCATTACCCGATGTGGTTTCTTATTCCAGGCATCAGATTCCTGAAGCAACATCTGCTGACTCCGATCGCGGCTCCTAGGAACGAGATTTAAAAAAGAAAAAACCCTAGAGCGAAAACTCCAGGGCTGTATCAGGGTGCATCTACCACTCCATTCTTCCAATTCCCCCCCATCCGTCCGGAAAAACTCGACGATCGCAGTTTGAAGTTTGCGTTAAGTCGAGAAGTCAATTTTTTCTTCTGGTGACCTATTAATTCCTTATGAATCATCAACCTTCTGAGCAACTTACCCTAGCACCTGCGGTTTATATTGTGGGTGCGGGTCCTGGCGATCCCGATTTATTAACCGTTAAAGCCCAGAAACTATTAGCGCAGGCAGACATAATTCTGTTTGCTGATTCGTTAGTCCCTCGCGAAATTCTGCAAAATGTTCGCCCAGATGCCAAGTTAGTGCGAACGGCAACCAAAACCCTGGAAGAAATTTTGCCGTTAATGGTCGAAGCTGTACGATCGGGGCAATCTGTTGTCCGGTTACATTCTGGCGATCCCAGCTTGTATGGAGCAGTGCAGGAACAGATGCAAGCTTTACTAGATGCCGACATTCCGTTTGAAGTGATCCCAGGAATCAGTGCCTTTCAAGCAGCGGCGGCTCGGTTACGCGTGGAGCTGACAATCCCCGGATTGGTACAAACCATTATCCTGTCGCGGATCAGCGGGCGGACTCAAGTTCCTGCTGCCGAAGAATTATCGACCCTTGCCGCTCATCAAGCTAGCTTGTGTTTATATTTAAGTGCCCGTCATGTAGATACAGCACAAACTCAGCTTCTTCAGCACTACCCAGCAAATACTCCTGTCGCGATTTGTTTTCGGCTCGGGTGGCAAGATGAGCAAATTTGGGTGGTACCGTTAGACCAAATGGCAAAGGTAACCCAGGAAAAAGATTTAATCCGCACGACACTTTACGTGATTAGTCCAGCATTAGCTGCCGCCACAGTCCCAACTGAATTTGGCGATCGATCGCAGCAACCAGATTTAGCGCCGCTACGATCGCGACTCTACAACCCGGACCACGATCATCTCTTTCGCCCGGCTCGCTAACTATGTACCTCTATGCTCTGTTGCCTTTACCACATGCAGATCTACACCTACCAGAAGGCATTGGGACTCAGGTTCAACTCCTCACGGTTGGAGAGATTGCGGCGATCGTTGAACCTGATGTGGCGCTTAACGACTTGGAACAGGACGATCGCCAACTATTGCGGGCAATCATGGCTCACGATCGCGTCATCCGTGAATTATTTGCCCAAATCACCGTATTACCATTTCGGTTTGGCACTTGCTTTGAGTCGTCTGCCAGTTTAGTCGCCCACCTAACAGTAGCTCAAGCAACCTATGTGGCGGCGCTCCAACAATTAGACGGCAAAGGCGAACTCACCTTAAAGTTGACTCGCGTAGAGCCACCTGAGATGGAAGTATCACCAGACCTGAAGGGCAAAGACTATTTTCTAGCTAAGAAGCAGCAGTATCAACAGCAACAGTCATTTCAGGCTCAACAAACTCAAGAGCGAGAACAAATTATTGCCGCGATCGGTCAATTGACGCTAGAGCTATCCTTTCAACCCAATCACACTTCTACTGAATCTCTCTATCTTTTGATTGCCCGCACTGATGTAGAGGCAGTTCAGCGATCGCTAGTCCACTGGAGTCAACACTACACTCTATGGACGTTGAGCCTCAGCGAGATATTACCGCCGTACCATTTTATTGATCAATTTTTGTCACCCAAATCTGCTGAAACACGCTAATATAGCTATGCAAACAGAAACAGTTCAAAAGTACTATACCAATTGCAAGGATTAGTGAGCACTATTCCTCTCACCGTTCCGGTAGATAACTGGCTCTAGGACAGCATGGGAGATCTATTAGCATAGCGAACACGCTTACACAAACTCAGCTCTGTACCGTCATCATTCCATTGCACCTGATCAAAAATCTGGTAAATGATATGAAGACCCCGACCACATTCCCATTCATCATAAGGAAGGTGCTGCTCAGAGGTCGCTTGACAACATTGAGGCGGCTTAAATCCTGAGCCTTGATCAGAAATGACCCACCAATATTGATCAGCAATGACCGAAAACCGCACTAGCACCGTCTTACTAGGATCTAGATTGTTGCCATGCTTGGCAGCATTGACGAGTGCTTCTTGAAGACCTAAACGAACTTCGGCTCTCCAACGTGGAGGTAGCTCCGCTAGTAATAGATCCAAAACAGGGATCAAGTAAAGCGTGGACGCAAAACTGACCGTGCTCCAGCTACGCCTAGCTGGACGGGATGAAACGGCTATCACTCAGACAACCCCGTAGCTTTCAAATGGATTTGCGAAACTGAATAAGATGGTGACCACGAAATACACTGATGGTCAAATCCTGCTTGACTTGAGGAACTGATATCAAACTCCAAGGGAGTTTCAAAGTCGATGCTGCTATCTTATTAAGTTGTAATTTGTTCCAGAGGTTCTGATAGTAAGCGTTCTATAAAAAGAGCCTAAGTGTTTGACCGCAGCAAACAGTTTCCCCTACTAACCCTGCATTCAATACATCTTGATCATATCAAATGATTTTTCAAAAAGCATCTCTAATCCGAATTTTCAATCGTTTGGGCTGTCAGTTATTCCAGTTTTAAAACTCCTGGAGAAGTGCATCAAGGAATACATTTCCTCACTAGCATACTTTCTGAGTAGCTGGATTCAGCACTCTCGTCAAGGCTAAAAACCCTTAAACGATTTGTTCCATATAGCGAAAATCTCGTTCAACTTCTGCCCAAAGCGATCGATTATGGGGATCAGTCTGCAAAGCTTTCTTCAAATAAATTCTGGCTTTATCTAACTGATGCTCCTGAATCAAACGACGCCCCCATTGCTGATAGACGATCGCTTGCCACTGCATAATTTCGGGATCATGAGGAATGCGCTTGGCTAACCCTTCCACTAACGCGATCGCTCTAGGAAGCCGTTGCTGTTTAAGTAGTTGCTGAAGCTGCTGATAGGACTCAACCTTGAGCCGTTGCTCTTGTGGCAAGAGATGCGGGTTAACTCGCACAGGGGGCTTGCGGTTTACCGAGGGCACAACGGTAGGAGCTGGGGTTCGCTGGGCAGAAGCCGATCGCATACCAGCGCTCACCGGAGTTGGCGGCATGACTGGTGCGGTTGGACGGACCAGTTCATTTAACAAAAGCTTGTAAGCTTGGGTGACTTCGATAAACTTATCGTGAGTCTGCTGCTCTCCCGTACTGACATCAGGATGATAGCGCCTTACCAAACGCCGGTAAGAGGCTTTGATCTCATCAAACGATGCCCCTGACCGTAGCCCTAATACTCGATAGCAATCTGCAAGGTTCATTTGGATGAGGAAAAGGCAGACTATCAAGATTTTGCCATTACTCCGGAAAATTTGTGCATGTTCGTAGCGATTCGTCTATAAACAGGGACATGATCTGATTGGGTTAATGGATCGCCCATCTTAGGAGACTTGATCTTTCCGGCATTTGAGTGCCATGCTCGAAACCAGTGCCCTTAACAATTATCAGTACCCTACCGGGAGACGCGCGTGGATACTAGGGAGATCAAACGAGAAGCCAACTTGTTGTATCAAGATCTACTGCCAGTGCTGAAGCTGGGCAAGGAATATGAGCAGTTTGTCCTAACCGACCTAGCCAAGGTGATCTTGATTTTTGCTAGTACCAACAAGGATATTACTTCTAATGAACTACTTGGATTCCTGACAATTTATGCCCAGATTAAGAACGATCGTGCCCAATTGGATGCCGTTAACCAGTGGGATTTCTCCTTTCCAGTGCGTCGCCAATATGAGAAGGAAACAATTAAAATTCTCCTAGATCTGAAGACCAAGATCGGCAAAACAGATAAGTTAATTCTGCCATCCCTCCTGAACCAGATTGATGAGAAACGAGGCACCAATCTACTCAACAAAACAGTGAATTCGATCTATCGCTTTGCCCAGGTAATTGTTAAGGCAGACGGGCAAGTGAGTATGCAAGAAATGTCTGCTTTATCGAGCATCTGGCAGCTATTACATACTTACGAAAATCCTGAGCAATATTCGCAAGAAGTTGCTCAAGAAGTAGCCAAAGCCACAGAGGAAGCTCCATCCAAAGAAGGGCTAGATAAGGTGATGGATGAGCTAAATCAGCTGATTGGTATGGAGAATATCAAAACAGAACTAAAGACATTAACGAACTTCTTAAAAATCCAGAAAACTCGTTCAGAGCGGGGGCTAGCCAAAACGCCTGTTTCGCTACACTCCGTATTTTGTGGACCTCCGGGAACTGGAAAAACCACCGTAGCTCGATTAATTAGTCGGATTTTCAAAGAACTGGGATTTTTAGAAAAAGGTCATTTAGTCGAAACCGATCGTGCGGGGATGGTAGCTGACTACATCGGAGGCACAGCCAAAAAAGTAGATGAAAAAGTTACAGCAGCCTTAGATGGTGTGTTATTTATTGATGAAGCTTACGCTTTAACTCCAGAGGATAGTTCACGCGACTTTGGGCAAGAAGCGGTGGATGTCCTGCTGAAACGGATGGAAGATTATCGCAGTCGGTTAGTGGTGATTGCGGCGGGTTACACCGATGAAATGTCGCGATTTATTGAATCAAATCCCGGTTTAAAGTCACGGTTTAATCGCTATTTTTATTTCAATGACTACACTCCTGATGAATTAGTCGCTATTTTTAAGAAGCTGTGCAAGGATAGCCACTTCAAACCAACCGAAGCAGCAAATGAAAAGCTACGATCGCTGCTGACGACATTGTATGAAAACCGCGATCGGACCTTTGGCAATGCCCGATTAGTCCGTAACTTATTTGAGAAAACGATCGAGCAACAAGCTAATCGATTAGCAGTAATTACCAACCTGACCGACGAAATTCTCACTACGATTCAACCGGAAGATATTCCTACGGCAGACGCTCTAACTCCCCGCCAAATGGCAGCAATGGATGATGAAGCATCTCCTCCCCCTGCCCCTCTGAGAAATCCGGTCGAGGAATTAACCACGCTAATTAATCAAACTCTTCAGCCTCAAAGAATTTCTGCCAAGGTCAGCTTGCGGGACGATCGCTTGCAGGTGATGTTTGAAGGCGATCCGATCCCCGATCGGCAGCAAATGGCGGCGGTCGTCGGTGCTGCCCTGAAAACTGTTCAGCCTCAGACCGTGAACCAAATTCAACTTTACGCTCGGCAACCAGGAGATGAATTTCCCGCCTGGAGCCGGGAGTTTGTGTTGGGAAACGCAGCGGGAGAGAGTTAAGAGGAGATGGGAAAGATAAGGCAGGTGGGGAAAGGCAATTTTGCTGAGATGAAGAGAATGGAAAGTTTTCAAAGAGCTAGTAAAGATGGCGGATACAGGATTGAGTAAATGTAAAGGTTTCTGTCCACACTAATGATTGAACTAGTCCTGCTATCTGTTGCGATCGGAGCAACCATTGATCATGAGTAATCCATCTCTCGTCCCAGTAATTTTGGCTGGCGGTAAAGGTGAGCGCTTTTGGCCCCTCAGCCGGAAGGATCGCCCCAAGCAGTTTCTTAGCCTGGATGGTAGTGGTCGGAGTTTATTGCAGGCTACCGCCGATCGCTTGCTGGACATAGCAGGGGGTTGGCAATCAATTTGGGTGGTGACAGCGGCTCATTTAGCTGATGGAGTGCGGGAACAGTTACCGGAATTGCCTGAAACAAATTTACTGATTGAACCGGAAGGTCGGGATACTGCGCCTGCCGTAGCCTGGAGTACGCTCGAAGTTGCCAAGCGACATGGTGCTGAAACAGTGGTTGGGTTCTTTCCGGCGGATCACTGGATTGCCGATAAGGACACCTTTCAAGCGACGTTAGCAGCGGCAACTGAACTGGCGGCAACCGAATCCGCGATCGTCACATTAGGCATCAATCCCACTTACCCATCGACGGGCTACGGCTACATTCAGCAAGGTGAAGCGGCAGGCGGCTATGGTAATCAGACTAAATTTCCGGCTTACCGCGTCGATCGGTTTACTGAGAAACCCGATCGAGCAACGGCTGAAGCCTTCCTCTCGACTGGAACCTTTAGTTGGAACAGCGGTATGTTCGTCTTCCGAGCCAGCACGACAATCGAGGAACTTTTGCTTCATGCCCCCGAAATTTTAGAACCGTTGAAGGATCAAGGAGTAGCGGCTTATCCAACCTTGCCGAAAAAGAGTATTGACTACGCCTTAATGGAAAAAACCCAAAAAGCCTATGTATTACCTGTCGCGTTTGGCTGGGATGATTTAGGCGATTGGAACGCAATCGAGCGGTTATTGAAAGGCGATAGTCCCAATGTGGAACTGGCTCGACATGTTGGTTTAGATACTCATGGAGCGTTATTCTATGCCACGGATCAAGATGATCTGATTGTGACGATCGGGCTAGAAGATACGGTGATTGTGCGGGATGGCAAAGTCACCTTGATCGTGAAAAAAGATCGAACACAAGAAATTAAACAAGTTTTGAAAGAAATCCAGTCCGATCCCCAGTTTCAAGATTTGTTATAGCCAACTGATTACTCCAACTGCTCAAATAAGTCCACCAAAACGACATTCGAGAACAGAAATCCTTCTGGATCAGTCAGGCGAATGCGATCGTTAGTCATTTCAACCCAACCTTTGTGGACGTAAGGTTGCAGTAATGCCTGAACTTGACCGACGATCGTCGCCCCAAATTGCTCAGTTAATGTAGCTAGACTCAGTCCTTCAGCCAGTCTGAGACCCAACATCAAGGTGTCTAGGAGAAGTTCGGGAGATGAGGAGGATGGGAGAGATGAGGGGGATAGGGCAGATGGGAGAGATGAGGAGGATGGAGGAGATAAAGTAACGACTTCCTTACCTCTCTGACCACCCCGCCCCTGCTCCTCCACCCAGGTGTAATACTCCCAAGTCTTGCGAGGACGGGCGAAGCGATCTCCATTCAAGTAACTGGTGGCTCCCATGCCAAAGCCATAAAAGGGTTGATTATGCCAGTAAACGTGATTGTGGCGGCATTGATAACCCGGTTTGGCGTAGTTGGAAATTTCGTAATGGTCATACCCAGCAGCAGTTAATAACTTTTGGGCAAGGCGGTACATGTCTGCCGTGGTTTCATCCGAGGGCAACGGTTGCATTCCGGGTTTGTATTGGCGACTGAAGGGAGTCCCCGCTTCTACGGTCAGGTCGTAGCAGGAGAGATGCGTGGGGGCAAGGGCGATCGCGTGTTCAAGGGACTCTTGCCAATCCTGGAGGGTTTGATGGGGTAGACCGGAGATTAAATCTAGACTGATGTTGTGAAATCCAGCTTGATAGATCAGCGCAATGGCTTCCTCAATATCGGCAGGAGTATGCGATCGTCCAGCCGCCGCTAATAAGTGCGCCTGAAATGCCTGGACTCCCAAGCTAACGCGATTTACGCCTGTCGATTGATAGCCCTTGACTTGGATCAAATCAAACGTAGCGGGATCGATTTCCATCGAAATTTCGGCACCAGAAGTAATACCAAACTGGCGATCGAGGGTTTGCAGAATCTGTTCTAACTGCTCAACCGCTAATAGAGAAGGTGTACCACCACCAAAAAATACGGTATTTAGAGCGTGATCTCCGGCTGGAGTTTGCCGGATTTCCTGACATAACACCTCAACATAGTGGGCGATCGTGCCTGAATTACTGCCATTAATCCGATCGCCACCGATCGGCGGTTTATCACCTACGACTGCGATCGGAAAATCACAGTAATAGCAACGACGGCGACAAAAGGGAATATGCATGTAAGCAGATTGAGCAACCATATCACCTGTGGTCAAGGGCAGAAGAAACCCGGAGAGTATAATAAGGGCAGATTAACCTGACCACGAAACCACCATTCCCCAACACACTCAAAGTTATGCTTGATGCCGTCATTATCATTTCATTCATCCTGGCAGGGGCAGGAATTGGATTTCATGGCATTGAAGCTCTGCCCGGCAGTGCGCTTCAACAAGTCACCAATATTGAAGGACTGCGCTGGGTATCGGCTGGATTCGGGGCGTTAATTGGTCTGGCTGTGGGCTTAAGTATGCAGACGGGCTATCGGCGGTTAGAGAAACAAATCCGCACGATGCCTGCTGATATCTTACTCAGTCGGGCTGTGGGGTTGGTGATTGGCTTGCTCGTCGCGAATCTAATGTTGGCTCCGATCTTTTTGTTACCGATTCCCGGTGAGTTCGCCTTTATCAAACCCCTGATTGCCATTCTCAGCAGCTTACTGTTCTCCTTCTCCGGTATGTCTCTGGCAGATACCCATGGGCGAGCATTACTGCGGTTGATCAATCCTCATTCTGTAGAATCGATGCTGTTGGCAGAAGGGACGTTGAAAGCGGCATCCACCAAAGTTCTGGATACCAGTTGCATTATTGATGGGCGGATCGAAGAATTGCTAGCCACCGGATTTCTGGAAGGGCAAATTTTAGTGCCACAGTTTGTGTTAGCCGAGTTGCAACAAGTGGCTGACGCCGCCAACGATCAGAAGCGAGTCCGGGGGCGGCGAGGCTTAGATATTCTCAACCGCATCAGAGAAACCTATCCCGATCGCATTGTGATTCACTCGGCTGATTATGATGATGTCCCCACAGTAGATGCCAAGCTGATCCGGTTGGTGCAGGAAATCAACGGCACATTACTGACGAATGACTTCAATCTGAATAAGGTTGCCAGTGTGCAGCAGGTGCGGGTGTTGAATATTAATGATTTAACCCAAGCGGTGCGTCCTAACTACTTGCCGGGAGATAGTATCGACCTAAAGATTTTGCGGGAAGGCAAAGAACCGACGCAAGGTGTGGGCTATCTGGAAGATGGCACGATGGTAGTGGTGGAAGACGGTCGCAATTATGTCGGTGGTGAAGTTCAGGTCGTTGTCACCAGTTCCTTACAAACTTCAGCAGGACGGATGATCTTTGCTCGCCCGAAAGCGTTAGTGACCTCGTAGGGTTTTATGCGCTACTGCAACTGGGTTTTAGAAACAATCCGGGTCTTTTTACGATCGCTTTCCGATAATTCTTCACCCGCTTGTAACCGAGTGGCGTTTTCCTGTAAGACGGTCGCAGCTCCTTGGTCGCCCATTTGGATCGCTGTTTTGGCGGCTGTTTGCAACATCGTTGCGGCTCCTACCCGATCGCCCTGTAACAGCTTCGCTTCGGCAATCTGAGTCTGGCGATATTTCGCTAAGGCAAGAATATGTTGCTGCACTTGCGGGTTGGGATCGGGCTGAAAGGGACTGATGAAGTTGGCAGTAATCGGTAGGGGTGGTGAATAGAGATGATGCTGTCCAGAGGCTGGATCGTCGTAACGCACTTGCACCTGGGCAATCTGGCGGCTTCCCGGTAGCATCTGGCTTAAGTAGGCATTGATCAGCACGACTCTTGGCACATCAATCATTAAATCGCCAAGGCGCACCATATACCAACCCGATTCTTGATGCACGGATAGTTCGATCGTATCGGGAGCCACTTGGGCGATCGGCTTCATCGCAGCTAACCGCACCTCTGGGAACAACCGCACCATTAAGTGTGCATTGGTTAAACCAATTGATTGCAAGCGGGTAAATAAACGCTGAAACTCAGCCACGGCTTGTTCTGGCTGCTGAATAAATGCCAGTGTGCCACCGCCCGCATCCGCGATCTGTTCTAGCACATCTTGATTCCAGCGATCGCCAAAGCCCAACGTATTCAACGTGAAATTGTAGTCGGCGGCGAGTTTGGCTAGTTTCAAGCAGCGATCGTTATCGCCATGTTCATTCTCACCATCTGTTAACAAGAATGCCTGCGAGATGCTATCCTGCTTGGCCTTGGCGAGTTCTTCAATCCCTAATCGCAACCCTTCATCGATCGCGGTGCCGCCTTCTGCCTTGAGATGACTAATTTGCAGTTTAATACTCGCTGGACTGTCAATCGTTTGGTTCGGGACTAGCACTTTTGCCCGATGGTCAAACACCACAATCGTAATGCGATCGCCCGGAGCTAAGCGATCGACTAAGCGCTGGGCAGCTTGCTTCACCGTGTCAATCGGTCGTCCAGCCATTGAGCCGCTGTGATCCAAAATTAAACACAAGTTCAACGGCACATTCGGTCTGGCAGCCTCTGTCGCGATCGCGGAAATCGATACCGCTAATTGCCGCTGGCTCATGGACTGGGTTGCATCCACATTGGCATCGCTCAGAGCAGCCTGCAAACCGACTCGCATAGAACACTCCCGCAAAACTTGAACGCTAATTCATTAAACACAGTTAACCATCATGCGATCGCGGATAACTGACTGCTTTTTTGTGATTAATCCTGTCCCAGTCTGGGTTACACCCATCTGCCCCATCCTTAGCATAAGCCAGTCTCTCGCCGAAATGCTGCAATTACCTCTGTCACGCTACTATGTAGGAACAATACCGTTGTTTCGGTCAGAAGTTCCAGGCAAGACCCTGCTATGAATTCACCCATCCAAGCGGCTCAATCTCCTTACTACGGCGATGCCTATTTCCGCACTCCACCCCCAGATCTCCCGTCCTTGCTCCTCAAAGAGCGGATTGTCTATTTGGGAATGCCACTGGTACCTGCTGTAACTGAACTGATTGTCGCAGAACTTCTCTATTTACAGTACGAAGACCCAGAGAAGCCGATTCGGATTTACATTAACTCTACGGGAACATCCCGCTATGACGGCGAACCGATTGGGTTTGAAACCGAAGCCTTTGCCATCTGCGACACTATGAGCTACATCAAGCCGCCAGTGCATACTATCTGCATTGGTTCCGCTATGGGAATGGCAGCCATGTTGCTTTCGGCTGGAACCAAAGGCTGTCGCGCCAGTTTGCCGAATGCCACGATCGTGCTGCACCAAACCAAGAGCTATGCTCGGGGGCAGGCCAGCGATATTCAAATTCGGGCAAAAGAAGTGCTGGCGAACAAAGCGACGATGGTCGATATTCTGTCCCGCACGACTGGTCAGACCTCCGAGAAAATCTCTAAAGACATGGATCGCTTGTTGTACATGACACCGCAACAAGCCAAAGAATATGGGCTGATCGATCGGGTGTTGGAAAGCGAAAAAGATTTGCCCAAACCCCTACCCGCTGGGGTGATTTAACCCACTCTGACTTCATTACACAGAATTTCATCACTGGAGCTTTCCTATGCCTATTGGTGTCCCTAAGGTTCCCTACCGGATGCCCGGAGAACCCTATACTCAATGGATTGATATTTACAATCGCCTTTACCGGGAACGGATTATCTTTTTGGGTAAAGAGGTAGACGATGAGATCGCCAACCAAATTGTTGCGGTCATGCTTTATCTGGATTCCGAAGATCCCGGTAAAGATATCATCCTTTACATCAACTCCCCCGGTGGTTCCGTTACTGCCGGACTGGCGATCTATGACACGATGCAACACATCAAATCCGATGTGGTGACGATCTGTGTGGGTCTGGCGGCCTCAATGGGATCGTTCCTGTTAGCTGCCGGAGCGAAGGGCAAGCGGTTAGCTCTGCCCCACTCCCGGATTATGATTCACCAACCGTCTGGTGGTACTCGGGGTCAGGCCACCGATATCGAGATTGAAGCCCGCGAAATTATTCGGATCCGGCGACAACTGAACCAGGTGTATGCCGATCGCACGGGACAAACGATCGAGAAAATTGAGAAAGACATGGATCGGGATTACTTCATGTCTGCTCAGGAAGCTAAGGACTATGGCTTAATCGATCGAGTAATTGAAACCTCAATTTCCCAGATGTAAATCCAACTTCACTAACGGCAACCGGGTAATGGAGATCACTTCATTACCCGGTTGTTTTTCTAACCTTGTGTCGCCGAGGCGAGAGCTGAGTAAGCCTGTTCAACCATGTGCTTACCTCGCAAGAAGCCAGTATTGGCTCCCGGACAAATCACTTGTAACGTTTCAGGCGTAAATTGATCGTGCAAACCTTGCACACTGCGTTGTTGTCTACCCCAATGAAATGTCTTCGGAGTTTTGATCGGCATTAGCACTCCTTGAGGATTGGGGAGCAAGTGTCGTCCAGAAAATAACACGCCGCCAAAGCGATCGCAGTACAAACAAGCCGAACCCGGAGAATGTCCCGGAGTCCAGATAACGCGACTATGATCACTCAGTTGCAACTCTCGCTCAAACGTAGTCACAGTTAAACCGGGCAGTAAATAGGCTTCCTGTTCTTGAATAAGGATTTGGCAATTTAAGGCTTGTTGTAAATTTTTCACCTGTTTGCCAATCCCATTCCGGTGGGTGAAAAATAGCCACTGCACTCCTCCCCGGGCTTGTAACCATGCTTGGGTAGCCTCATCCCATGGCGGACAGTCCACCAAAATGTTGACCTCTTCTACAATCAGGTAAGCTGTACCCCCTAAAGTGTCTCGATTAGGTGGAAAGGCAAACACGGCATGAGGATAAGCTGAGTTTTCTTCCTGTAAAATTAAGCGAGGCTGCTTGGATCGAGGCGCGATCGTAGCAGCAGGAATAGCATCAGGCGATAGGTCTGGATTCACGAGGCAATGCAGGTTACGAATTTGAGTGATGTAGAGAAATGAGCGGGGGAGATTGGTAAGGTTTTTGGAAGAAAGTTTGCAATTTGCCCAATGCCTTTTAAGATGTGATCTCTAAATCTCGATCGTTGGTAGCCACTAATATTGTGGTTGAGTCTTCTCAGATGACCGGCACCGAACTCAGGCACGATTCTGCAAACTGAATCAAGACAAGGCACATGCAAGCGACCCTCTTCCTGCTCTTTTTATTAGGGCTTACTACCTACCTTATCGTACAGCGTGTTTCGAGCATTACCCGTACTCCTACCTGGTTGCTCTGGTTCGTAGCAATGCTGCCTGCCTTTATTTGGAGTACCTGGATGCTGATCAATCAGGGACGCGAGCGACCACCCGCCCAACTGGTTGTGATTCCCTTCTTTATTTGTCTTTTGCTGTACTGGTGCTTAATTCAGTGGGGTCGGATTCCTCAAACCACAAACTCTTCAGCATCCCGAAACGCTTTACCTTTAGGAGATGCCGAAGAACGCCTGCCTGAGTTGCCACCTGCTCGACCCATCGATCGCTCGGAGGAAGCCAATCTACAAACCTGTTTTCCCTGGTCAATCTACTATTTGCAAAATATTGAATATCACCATCAAGCGGTTGTCTGTCGGGGACAACTGCGCAGTAAACCTGAGGTCGCCTATCAAACGATTCGGGAAAATGTAGAGCGGCATTTTGGTGATCGCTTTCTCGTGCTATTTCAGGAAGGGGCGAATGGAAAACCGTTCTTTGCCTTATTTCCTAATCCACGATCGTTAGAAGCGATGCGGGGCTTACGGACAGCTACCACCCGTCCGATGCTGGCGATCGGGCTATTAATCGTTACCTTCTTCACCACAAACCTGGCCTGGTTTGATTTGATGAAGCAGCCTTTGTCTCTCGCGACATTATTTCAGGGCTTACCTTATGCACTGACGTTAATGACCATCCTGGGAGCACACGAATTAGCACACTATCTAGCCGCTCGTCGCTACAAAATTCGAGCGACCTTACCTTACTTCATTCCAGTTTTGCCGCTGCCCATTCCCCTATTCGCCTTTGGCACTTTTGGTGCCTTTATCCAAATTCGTTCTCCGATTCCCAATCGCAAAGCCTTATTTGATGTGGGTATTTCGGGACCGATCGTCGGTTTTTTTGTGGCTCTACCCCTATTAATCTGGGGACTAGCGCATTCTGAAGTGGTAGCGCTTGTCCAGAAACCGGATTTATTTAATTTTCAGGCATTAAGCCCTAAATTCTCCTTGTTGCTCACCCTATTGAGCAAAATTACGCTTGGCAGTGCCTTAACCGCTGAAACTGGAATCAAAGTACACCCCGTAGCCGTAGCTGGCTGTTTAGGCATGGTCGTGACGGCATTCAACTTGATGCCAGTCGGTCAGTTAGATGGCGGACATATTGTTCATGCCATGTTCGGGCAACGAATTGGGGCATTGATTGGGCAAGTTTCCCGGATTCTCCTACTGTTACTTTCTGCTTCACAACCTCATTTACTGCCTTGGGCGATCGTCCTATTTTTCATTCCAGCCAGAGATGAGCCAACTTTAAACGATGTCACCGAGTTGGATAATCGTCGTGATCTTTGGGGCTTGATTGCTTTAACCATTTTGCTGTTAATTATTCTGCCACCCCCCAGCTTTCTCACAGACTTTTTCAAGCTTTAGTCTCAACAACAGGTAGTTCTTACCCTACCCTGTAGAACTACCAACTGATCAGACCGATTAGGAAACCATGGCATCTTGCAGTGTTCTCCGCTTAAAAGCTTGTTTGAGTTTAGGTCGAAATTCTTCGACATACTCCGGCCAACCCACCACGATCGTCTGCCGATGAGTCAAGGTATCGAGATCGATCGCCTCAGGAGAAAATTGCAATGGCTGACCATCTAGATCGCAACAGATTAGACCAGCCGCTTTAGCTAGCGCGATCGGTCCTGTAGTATCCCAAAGTTTGACGCGCCGATTCAAATAGGTATACAGCCCAGCTCGACCACAAATCACTTCTAAGACTTTCAAGCCAAAACTACCCAAGGAATAAAACCGAGCAGCGGGAATTAATTCTGCGATCGCCTGTCCATAGCGCAATTGATCGCGATAGCCCAGAACGATCGGGCAAGCATGGGGATTGAGAGGAGGTGGCTGGACGATCGGTAAGGTCATGGCTGGATAATCCGCGATCGCTTGAAACAAACCCCAATTAGTGCCACCGTAATACATTTGATCCGAGGTTGGCGCATATAACCAACCGGCGATCGGCTGATGCTCCTGAAGCAAGCCAACCATCACCGCATAGTCGTGTTTGCCATCAATAAAATCTTCGGTACCGTCTAGAGGATCAATACACCAGAAATGGGAATAATCACTCTGAAACAGCTGCCGCGATTTGGCGTTCTCCTCAGTAATCACGCCATCATTAGGAAATAAGTTAGAAAAGGCTGCCGAAAGTTGCCGATCTAAAGCCGCATCTACCGTTGTGACGTAATCTTCCGGTCCTTTCTGAAATACTTCAAACTGATTTGCCGTTAGTTGCTTGATCTGCTGACCACAGTGTCGAATAATATGCCGAATCTGTCGATCGAGATCAGGCGAAATTGAATTCATTGCAAACAATGCCAAATTGAGCAGGACTTATCCACCATACCTCCCTGCCCCTACACTTGGGGACAATAAAAAACGGGCTAACCAAAAAGGTTAACCCGCTAGTTTGGGAACGCGTAGGGGGACTACTTTTGTAGTACCAGCTTGACGTTAGCGTTTTGTAGACCAGGACGCTTGACTTCAGCCAGAGTCTTGTTCACAGCATACTTCTGGTTGATCGAGTTGATCAGTTCGGTTTGATTATGGCGCTTCGCAACACCCCATAGATCTGCAATCAGATCAAAGGAGCCATCAGCATTACGAGACCAGCCCAGATCATACTCGCCTTCCAGAACCGCAACGATGTCAGCGCGAACCCGCTGACCGTTATAGCCACGAACATCAGCTTCCGACTTCACAGAGATACCCAGATCACGCAGCGAAGACTTCAGGATTTCAGCATCAGTGATCTTGGTACGCAGAGTGCTAAAGTGAGACATTTGGGGTTTCCTCCTGTAGAGAGTTGAGAACAACGTTTAGTTATCGATAACTAACAGCCAGAAGCTATTAGTGGTTGAGACTGCTAGCAAGTTGCTAGCCTTTCCTCCTGTTGGGAGCAGGAGAAAGCTTTTAGAACTCCAATCGCTGATATTCAGCGACAGAAGCGGCAGCCGGTCTGGCCCGTTGACGTGCCCAATCGCGCAGAGCAGTCACTTGTTCGCTCATCGTCTTTGAGAGCGGTTGGGTCGCCTTAACGGCAGCGATAATATCCAGCTGGGTGAATTCTCGGTCTTGGGCAAAGGCTTCGTACATCGCCGCAATTAACGCCTGCTCAATTTCTGCCCCCGAGAATCCATCACTGACATTCGCCAATTGGTCGAGATCAAACCGCGAGATGTCTCGCTTCCGCTTGGCAAGGTGAATCTTGAAAATTTCCTGGCGCTCCTCTGCGTTGGGGAGGTCAACGAAGAAGAGTTCGTCAAATCGACCTTTCCGGAGGAATTCCCCAGGTAGCCGCTCAACTCGGTTCGCTGTCGCCATCACAAACACGGGAGAGGTTTTTTCTTGCATCCAGGTCAAGAACGAACCGAAGATCCGACTAGATGTCCCGCCATCGGAATCTGCCGAGCCAGCACCGCCTGCAAAGGCTTTATCCAGTTCATCAATGAATAGGATCGCTGGAGAAATCGATTCTGCGGTTTTCAAGGCATTCCGGAGATTGGCTTCCGATCGCCCTACCATTGAGCCATCATAAACCCGACCCATATCCAACCGGAGTAATGGTAGCCCCCATAGCCGAGAGGTGGTTTTGGCAATCAGCGATTTACCACAGCCTGGCACTCCTAAAATCAGCATCCCCTTCGGTTGGGGTAAGCCATACTCCCGTGCCCGTTCCGTGAAGGCATTAGAGCGTTGCTTCAGCCAGCGTTTCAGTTCCTCTAGACCACCAACTGAATCGATCGTTTCGTCTTCTTCAATGTATTCCAGAATACCATTGCGCCGAATCAGCTGCTTTTTCTCGGATAGAACGATCGCGACCTCTTCTTCGGTTAAGCGCCCTGCCGTCACATAGGCTTTCCGATAAACCTTTTCTGCCTCATCTTTGGTTAAACCAAGCGCCGCTTTGAGTAATTTTTCGCGAATATCTGTGGTAATCCGGCGATTGCGGACTTGCTCGAGTTGTTGAGACAAGACTTGGTTTAACTCACCCATACTGGGCATAGGAAAGTCCAGTACAGCAATTTCTTTCTCTAGTTCAATTGGAATCTCTTGAACCGGAGACATTAAAATAATGGTTTTTTGAGTGCCTTTGAAACTTGCGATCGCATCTCGTAGCCAGCGAATCACTGGAGCCGAGTAGAACGGATGCAAATCCTTGAAGACAAATAGCCCTGGATCCCGTTGGCGCGTCACCCATTCAATTGCGGCTTCCGGAGAAACCGTATTGTGCTGAGTGACACTCCGAGGCTGACCATACTCAACAATGCCGTGAGTGACTGTCCAAAGAAATACCCGACGTTGGGGTTTACCTTGTTGAGCCAACGTTGAGATCGTCTGCTCTGCCCGCTCCTCTTCCGAGGTAACGAGATAGATCAACGGATATTGGGCTTGAATCAGGATGCTGAGTTCTTCTTGCATAACATCAACCCATTAAGAAGACGGTGCAGACGCTGAGGCTTTTGGATATTTCCTAACGGTCAACGGCATGGGGAGCGATCGCAACCCGATCCAGAAATTGTCCAGAGTTAGCAGGGAACGAGTTCCCCTTCCCCCTGAGAGTCGGCGTTGACAGAACCAACTCTAGAGACTTTTTCTACAAGGCTCTCTTCAATCAAGGCATTCGCCTGGTCACCGACGGATGCCATCTCACCATCCCGCAGGACAACGTGAGTATGACATTCTGGACAACTGTAGACGCGATGAGCTTGTCCATGGAAGGACAGTTGCTCGACGACCTCCGGGTGCGACAGGTAGAAGACAATCGCTCGCTGAGCAATATCAGTCATCGTTTCAGAATCAACCGCAGCGCGGATTTTCAGTTGGCGATGTAGCTCATGCGGGAGGTATAGCGTGACTTTGTGCTTCTCTTCTCTGTGCTTCTCTTGCATATAACTCTCAGTCTGTTTACCCGGGTATGCATGTCAGCATATCGAGCCTCATCCATGCTGTCAAGATGCTAAACCGTCTTGCCGTCAATATCGTTACATTCATTTACAAACTTATCCAGTGCCTACTACTTAAGGCAGAGCAGCCGTAGACTGTCTCCGGTCAACCCCTCTATCGGGGGTCGTAGCTGTTGGCGAACTAGTGCTAACTTGCCAAAGTTAAGTCAGGCGATATCTGGTGGTAGGTGAGTGGGTGCAGATTGGAGTTGTTGGAGATAAGTTTGAACTAATACCTGAGCTTCTTCCCGCTGGATTTCAGTCCCGATCGTGGTATTGCCTGGTGTCTCAAAAAAGATCACACTATCGATTACGTCTACTGCCACCAGCTGAAATAGGATGTGAGTGACAGGAATGGGCAGTGCGATCATCTGAGGATCTTTCAGCAGATAAGGACCAGCCGCCACGTCTTTTAAGGTTGGGTAAGCATAAATTACTTGTTTTAAGAGGTCAGCTTGGGTCTGATGGCTAATCGTGGTCACTGCCCAATTACCATCTAAAGTTTGCACAACGTAATATTCACGATGGCGTAATCGCGTAGCTAATTGCTTTAGTACTGGAGCGATCGCCGCCACTACAGCGGGGGTTGTGCCATCCTGTGGCGCCTCATCAATCAGGACTTGTAATTGTTGATCTAGATCCATCATCGTGATTTACCTGTGAAGTTATTCGTTTCTACCCCATTCTGATCTAGACGCTGGAAAGTGATTGTTGCCAAAATTAAGGAGTTAACTCAACTTATTTTTGTTATCGTGTGGCGTTAGACACTGTAGGGGAAATCTGCCAAAGCGTGGAGGCAATTCTTCAACTATTGCTGAGTGAGCTGGAACAGGCAACAAGCGCTTCTGGGCAGAATTGCCAGGATGTGGCGGAACGTCTATTCCATGAAGTCATGCGGATTTGCTCTGAAAGCAAGCGGATTCAGTCTTCCGGTGAAGTTGAATCTTGGGCAACAACGTTAGCCAAACACCGTTTGCAGCAGTGCTTACACTACTACAAGCTTGGCTCTCGTCGGGGACGTGTGGAACTCCATAGCATCCTCAGTGCTGTGGTCTACCGCTACATCACCCCACCTCAAACTCAATCCAGTTATCAAGCTCGGGTAACACTGATTGAGGATTTTTTGCAAGGGTTTTATATGGAGGCGTTAAATGCCTTCCGGCGAGAAAACCAGCTCGCGCCGACCTATCAACCCCGAACGTTATTAGAGTTAGCAGAGTACATGGCGTTCACCGAGCGCTATGGTAAGCGGCGCATTCCCTTACCAGGTCATCGGAATCAGCAGCTAATTATTCTGCGAGCGCAGACTTTTTCTCAGCAGCAACCTGCCGAAACTCCAGTCGATATGGAGCGGGCAGCCGAAGGAGTTTCTGGCGAAACAGACACTCCCTGGAATGCCGCCTCAATGCAGCAAGTTCGGGAGCAGATGGTTGCCCAAGAACCAGAACCCCCCGAGGATACCCTGCGGCATACGGTGATTGCTGAACTGATGGCTTACTTGAAAGAGCGCGATCAGGAGGACTGTGCGGATTATTTCGTACTGCGCCTCCAGGATCTACCTGCCAACGAAATCGAAGTGATTTTAGGCTTAACAGCCCGCCAGCGCGATTATTTACAGCAACGGTTTAAATATCATTTAATTCGCTTTGCCTTGTCCCACCGCTGGGAGTTAGTTCACCAGTGGCTAGAAGCAGATCTAGAACGAAATTTAGGGCTGACTCCCCAACAATGGCAAACATTTCAAGCTCAACTTGAGCCGCTACAACAGCGGTTGCTGGAACTGAAGCGGAAAAAAGTACCAGACGCCACGATCGGTCAAACCTTGGGGTGTTCCATATCGCAGGTCCAGAAACAGTGGTTTAAACTTTTGGAACAAGCGTGGGAAATTCGTAACTATTTAGTATCCGGAGGAAGTGCGTCGAGTGATGAATAGGAATCTGTACCATGAATCGTGACTCAGAGGCGTTTCAGAGACAATTGCTCAAGCTAGTACAGGACCTAATTTCCCCATTAGCTTCAGCAGACGCCGAGGCGCATCCACCTCTGGGGCAGGAGGTGAGTGGTCAGCCCACTCTGGATGCATCGCAGGCAGTCGCTCCCCAGGATGTGAACTTGCCAACCTCTGGTCAAGATAGAGCAGCAATTCACTCCCGTCAGGGAGATTCATTACTCGAACTTGGAGACATACCCACTGTGCAAGAACGTTTTCAGGCTTTGTTAAAACATCGGCTACAAAGCGAAATCCAAAAAAATCCACCGCTTTTTCCCTGGGAAAGCGAAATCCATGACTATGAATCGAGCAGTCCCGCTTGGAATCCTGTGGGAGCAGGACTAACACCAGAAGCGACTGCTGGCTCAGGAGCAAAAATCCCTACCTTGATTTGGCTCCGGCAGTTAGAGCAACTAGAGTTGCCCGTCAAAGTACCTCAATCTGTCTTGGCTCAGTTATTAGCTCAGTGTCAGAGCGTCATGCGATCGTCGCTGCGGGAAGGCGCCAAACTAGTGCGGGCAGTGGAAGATTTATTTCCTGGTCAGGCAGATTCATTAAACTACCTGGCTGGATTAGTCATGACCTCTCCTGCCCGATCCGGCTCGACCAGCCCAGCGACATCAGCCAGTGCCAATTTCCCTGGCAGCTACGAAACAGCTGTGCCAGCCCAGCAAATGGTGCTATCGCTGTTAGCCGCACGGGAAATCCTTAGCACTCTAACCTTAACTGTTTCGGCAGCCCAACCCAAAGTCGATCGCCAGTGGTTGACCGAACTGGGTGCACTCAGCTTGCAGGTTGAGTATGAAACAACATCAGCAACTCCCAGTGTGCGAATTCAAAGCACTTTGCCTGGTGGTGGCAGCTTAACGCTTCAAGGGAATGAACAGCAGTCGATCGCCCGTCGTCCCAATGCCGGGAATTTAAGTGTAGAACTGTTTGGCTTGCAACCTGGACAGTTTTATGTGCTGGATGTTCAGTTAACTGAACTCGAGCAAGCTACCCTAACCTTTGTGATTCAGGCGATCGCTGCCTAACTTGAGGATGCGCGCTACTTGGCTCTAGTAGCTGGCTAAGGCTAAAGACGATCTAAGCAGGCAAATGTTCCATCATCAGGGTTATCGTTTCTTGATAACGAATTTTGATCCAGGTCAGCAGCGAATGCTAGCACAACCGCAGTCTGTCCCATGCAACGATGGGTAAGATGAATCTATGGCGGTTTTCTCCTGAATCAACCGGGCTCTCTGGATTTAAACCTGCTTGGACAGTGTATCTATTCTTTAACCTCTAGCTGAATTGCTCATGTCTCGTGTTTCTGAGGCTGAATCTCGTCGATCGCTACTGATACCCCACCGGATCTGGCAACGGTTAGAAGCTTTGCCGTTACCGGAACCAGAAGAATCCCTACTATTGAGAATCTTGACTCAGACCCTGGTGTCAGTGGGGATTGTGGCTACAGATATTGCGGCTTCTACCCAAATGAGCTTTTGGGCAATTCCCTTTAGTATGGCTGGGGCATACTGGAGCTGGCAAACTCGGCGAAAGCGGAATGTAGCGACCAAGTTTTGTATTGCGATCGGCATGCTGCTGGCACTCGCCGCCTTTTTCGTCGGCTTACGGGGACAACTGAACGATACTCGGTTAGTCCTCGCTGAACTTCTGGTGCAGCTTCAGGTATTACATAGCTTCCACATGCCGCGCCGTCAGGATTTAGGCTATTCCATGATGATTGGCTTAATTCTGATTGGCGTTGCCAGTACCCTGAGTCAAACGATGGGGTTTGGGCTACTGCTCTTGGTATTTCTGGCGATCGCGCTGCCTGTATTAGTGCTGGATTATCGATCGCGTCTTGGGCTAATTGGACAAGGCTACAAATCACCTCTAAAACGTGCGGGATTATCGATTCAGCGACTGGGCATTTTCTTTCTAGTGATTCTGGGATTGGGCCTCACAATTTTTCTGTTAATGCCCCGCTTTCCGGGCTACCAATTGCGGACATTTCCGGTCAGTGCCCAAATTCAAAAAGAATTTGATGACAGTACACAAATTATTAACCCAGGCTACGTCCGCACTGGAGATGCCACTAAAGGTACAGGAGCAGGGCGGGGAGCAGGGCAGGGACAGGGCTTCGGACCGGGTGAAGTAGATAAAACCTTTTACTACGGGTTTAGTAACCGCATCAACCAAAACCTGCGGGGCGAAATGGAACCCAAGATCGTCCTACGCATTCGATCGCAAGCCGAGGGCTACTGGCGAGTGCTGGCGTTCGATCGCTATTTAGGACAGGGTTGGGAAATTTCCCGTAATGATGAGGCTAAGACCCGCACCCGACCCAGTTGGTCTTATCAATTCTTTTTACCTCGACCGATTACTGTCAACCGCACCAAGGAAGTAGTTCAGACCTATACGGTGGTGTCGGAGTTACCTAACTTAATTCCGTCCTTGATGCATCCCCGAGAACTTTACTTTCCGACCCAGCAGATTGCCATTGATCCCGTCGGTAATTTGCGATCGCCGTTGGGTTTGCTAGAGGGTCTGACGTATACCGTCATTTCAGATGTGCCCTATCGCGATCGCTCCCGGCTCCAAACAGCCTCAACCAAGTATCCTCAAGCAATTCGCCAGGATTACTTGGATGTGCCCGTTAAAATTCGCGATCGTGTTCGCCGCCGCACTGAGGAATTATTGGCAACCTCACCGAAACCCATTGTTGCCCCCTATGAACAGGCGTTATTCCTGGCACAAGCCTTAAAGCAACGCTACTCACTGCAACCGAATTTGCCATTTTTGGCAGAAAACGAGGATTTGGTCGAGGCTTTCTTATTCAAATATCAGGGGGGTTATCCGGATCACTTCTCGACCACATTGACGATTATGTTGCGTTCGATCGGGATTCCAGCGCGGCTCGCCGTTGGCTTTGCCCCTGGGCAGTTCAATCCCTTTACCGGGTTGTATGAGGTGCGCAATACCGATGCCTATGCCGTGACAGAGGTGTTCTTCCCGAAATATGGCTGGTTTGCCTTTGATCCAATTCCGGGACATGAATTAATTCCCCCGTCGATCGAGGAAGACAAGACCTTTAGTGTGCTTCAGCAGTTTTGGCAGTGGGTCGCTGGCTGGTTACCCTCACCGGTCACTAGTCTGCTGGGTCGAGTTTTTGGCACGATCGGCAACTGGATTACTGGCATCATCGCCTGGATTATTGGGCAGTTTTACCGAGGTTGGGTAGGACTCTTTACATTGCTGCTGGCTGGCAGTGGTTTGGGCTTTGCGGGATGGCTGGGATGGCAAGGGTGGCGACGCTGGCGCTATCGACGTTGGCTAGCCCAATTGCCACCGATGGAAAGTTTGTATCAGCAAATGATTCACCAATTGGCACAGCAAGGATTTCGCAAGCACTCCGCTCAAACACCGTTTGAATTTGTGCAACGAGCGAAGGAACAGCAGTCTTCAGAACGGGCAGCGGCGATCGCGGCGATTTCTCACGCCTATGTCTCCTGGCGCTATGGTGGGCAAGTCCCTAATCTAGAGCATCTCAAGCAACAGATGGCAGAGTTGAAACCCCGACTGAAACGCTAAACACACCGATCGTGACCCACAGTATGCCAAGCTTAGAAGCGGTGTGAGCTTGGGCGATCGCGGCGTGACAGCATGAAGGTTGGAAAACACTACTTGGTTCTGGTGAGCATTTTGCTCCTGGGTATGGCATTGCGCTTCTGGAACTTAGATGCGAAGCCAGTTTGGTTGGATGAAGTCATGACGGCACTATTTAGTCTGGGTCGGAATTACCAAGATGTGCCATTGGAATCAGTCTTTTCTCTAGCTCAATTAGACCAACTCTTTACCCTCCATCCCCAAACAACCTGTGCCCAGATTGCCGCAACCGTATCGACTCAATCGGTGCATCCGCCGTTATTTTTTTGCTGGATGCATCAGTGGCTGATCTGGAGCGATGCCATTTCAACCGCTTGGATCTGGAAGTTACGTGCTTTCCCCGCCTTAATTGGGGTGCTAGCGATCGCCGCCATGTACTCCCTGAATGTCACCCTCTTTTTTCCTAGAGCTGGATTAATGGCAGCGGCAGTCATGGCGGTTTCACCTTTTGCTGTCTACCTATCGCAGGAAGCACGACACTATACATTACCGATGTTGCTCGTCATCCTCGCGTTATTGGGACTGTATCAAGTCCACCTGGATCTGCAACATCGCCAAGTTCGCCCCCTAATTTGGGGTGGGTGGATGGCGGTTAATAGCCTTGGCTTTTATGTGCATTACTTTTTCGTGTTGGCTGTCATTGCCCAAGTCGGCACATTAGTCCTATACGGCTTAGGACAAATTCAAGCCACTCCCCAATGCCGACCTGGAAACCACGATCGCATCCCAACTCCCCAACTAGAGTTAATTCGCTCCTGGTTAGCTGGGCTTCCTCACCTGACACCGCCAGCCTTACCATTCACCCGGTACCAATGGAGCGCGATCACCTTAGCCTCTGTAGGAATTGGCTTAACCTACCTACCCTGGCTGCCTACGTTACTTCAGCACATCGATCGACCGGAAACCCATTGGATCAATTTCTCTGAGAGTCTGATCGAACGCCTAACCTCTCTAGTCCAATTGCCATTAGGCTGGATTCCGTTGGCAATCGCGCTACCCGTAGAACGACAACCATTGGGGATAGCGATTCTCGCATCAGCCATGATGGTGCTGTTTATGATCTGGTTGACCAGATACGCGATCGCCAAACTGAAGCGATTATGGCTACTACCTGAAACCAGTTTAGCCACCTGGATGCTCGTGGTTTTTATTGGCTTGGTACTTATAGAATTTGTTGCGATCGTCATGCTGTTTGGCAAAGACATTGCCCAAGTACCCCGGTATCACTTTATCTACTTTCCAGCCGTCTGTGCCTTATTGGGAGCGTGTTTGAGTGGAGGGACACGGTACGATCGGCAAGCCGTTTGCCTCATGCTGGTGGTGGGTGTGCTGAGTAGCAGTTTTGTCGTAACTAATCTGACCTTCCAGAAACCCTATAGTCCGGATCTAGTGGCAGAGCAGATGAGTCTAGTGCCGCCACTGCCTCGGTTAATTAGCATCGGTTACAGCAATTATCAAGATGTCGCCTTAGGACTCAGTTTTGCCCATACCTTGCACGATCGCAGCCGCCGTCAATCTAGCGGCAATGCCAATGATTACATGGTGTTTCTATCGCGATCGCAAACCTATCGCCAAGTCTGGAAAGAGCTATCACGCTTACAGCAGCCTTTAGCATTTCCGTTTGATCTCTGGGTAGTCGGTCGCGGTATGAAACGCAAAGGCTATCCGCCCAAGCTAACGCTGTTGGATCATGACACGATTGCTAAACCCTGTCTTCGAGATGAACAGCATTATTACCGGCAAGGCGTCCCGTACCAACTCTATCGCTGTCTTCCTTAACCACTGGCTTGACTTGTTTACCCAGAAGCGTCTGCAAGTTGATCAGCTCTGGCAACCTGTGCCTGAAAGGCTGGAGCCAGATGATTATTCGTCTAATTGCCAGGGATCTTTGGTGTAATCTTCATCCAGAATTTTCTTGGGTCGCATGATTAAGAGCAGCTGACCCAGCAAGGGTAACTCAGGAGCTTGCTCAAACCATTGGATCTGTAACTGCTCACCTTGTTCCACAATGAAGTAGCGATCGCGCTGCCATTCTCGCTGGGCGCGATCAATCACGATTAATACTTCTTCGGGTTGTCCCGGTAAGGGCGACGGTAAAGCATCACTATCACATAACACTGCGATCGGGTCTTCTGCCATTAGAATTACCTGCCATCCTGGAACCGCAACCCAGGCTCCCGTTCCAGAAAACTGAACTAACTGAAATACCCCAACTGCATCGACAAAGGGAACGGCTTGCAAATCCGCTTTAGTGAGGGGGAGTTTTCCGGCTACCGCTAAAATCCGGGGCATTTCATCGGCGGACTCTGGACGATAAAGCGGTAACAACGGAGCCGGAGTTGCCGGAGTTACAGTGAAATCGGTCAAGAGTTTCTCAATCTGCTGACGCGCCGTATCACTATGGACGAACCGCAAGCCTTTGGCAATCAACCGTGAGCGTTCTTGCAAGTCTGATTTCTGCCGGGCATGCTTCCAGGTTTGATAGGCGATCGCATCCCCTGCATGATCAGTAAAGCCATCCGGTATTTTGCCTAATCGGGAAAAGTCTTTCAGCGCTTTGGCAACTTCATGCGCCTCATCCATATCTAACTGTTTTGCCAAGGCTAACTCTGCGGCAGCAACCCGATCTGCCTGAGTCAGAATGCGAAACTCGTACAGGACATCACTGCCTTTATAGCCAAAGTGATGACGAGTAGCATCACTAGCGTTACCAGCCACCAAACTATCGTAGACCTGAGCCGCGACAATAATCTGGTTTTGCTGAATCGGCTCAAATCCAGTCTCTTCAAAGATCACCTGAGGATCGTACCCTGCCTTTTGCAACGTTTGACAGGCTTTTGCCCATTCCACCCAACTCCCTTCTTTACGGCGGAGCGATTGCAGCAACTCACCCAGCGATCGCTGCAAGTCAGTCGTCACTTCGTCGGGTGGCTGATTGGAAGGGTCAAAATTGGGTGAACGATCGCTCATAACGCCATTGGTTACATCTTTTTCACTCTACCGCGATCGGTCAATCTCGGTTCAGGTCAAGTTGCGATCGCTTTAACTCACATGCTATCAGCCGTTTACCCCCCTATCATCCCTCTAACTTTCAAAAGATGGTTGACGAATCACAATTCTCAAGGCATGATAGTAAACGCATCACGGGGTTATAGCTCAGTTGGTAGAGCACCGCAATGGCATTGCGGGGGTCAGCGGTTCGAATCCGCTTAGCTCCATTCTTAAATTCTACTGACTTACTGAGTGTTCAGTGCTACCAATGCCAAATCCAAGTGAAGTGATGAGCATTCTACGCTGAAATTTGTTGTTAGTTGAGTAGTAATGGTGGTGTAAGGGGTGATCGTTGATACTGCTATTGATGGACAATCACAGAGTTCCGATTCAGCTCAATGTAATGATGCTGGGAAAGCAAATCAATAATGAGCGGCAAGTTTGTAGCAAAGAGTACTTCCAGTTCTGCATTTTTGATGTTTCCTGTTGTAACTATTAGCAGCTTATAGGGCTGCTGTTTGGTGAGAAACGAATCAACGAAATCTGAGTCTTTGGTGATAACGACTCGTTCTTGTTGAATTGAGACTGAATTGATGATTGAGTCAGAAGTGGCATTTTGCAGAGGTAGCTCTCTGGTGTGGATGGTGTCGTAGCCAGCGTCTTGAAGCAATCGGGCTAGCCGCATAGGAAGTTGGGCATCAACTAGAAATTTCATGATGCCAGCTTATGAATGCTTTTGACCTGGCTGAGGCGAGCAGCAAACAGGAGAGCAGCAAGAATATCATCTAATTCGAGGTCATCATAATCAGCAAGGATTTCTTCGCTCGTCATGCCAGAACTCAGAAGTTCAAGGATAAACTCAACGGGGTAGCGTAATCCACGAATGCAAGGTTTACCATGACAAATGTCTGGATCATGGGTAATGCGCCGCAACAAATTGGCTTCCATTGGTGTCTCTATTTCGGATCTTGCATCTCCTGCGTGTGCGTTTGCACACATCACTTCTTCAGTTTAAGCAGTTATTACCTACTTCATCTATAAGGTTTTGGAAGAATCATCTTGAATACTTTAGGGCTGAATTAGTGACTATGCTGCACATTAACCCAGTAAGTCTCACTCGAAGAACATCTACTCATGACTACAGTACCTTGCTTAACGGTTAGGTACAGACTCGAAGCTCAAAAAGCCTCTCAATCATGACTTCCGAATATCTTGTGTGCTTAACCCAGGAAAAAAGTGCTGTAACATACAGGCTACAAGAACAGATGGCGAGACTCAAACATAAACTCTGATTTGTGGCCAGGTAGATTAAGCCTCATTATTAGTCCCTAATAAAGGATCTGCAAGCTAATATTTAGTTTAGATGGACTAGTTTAGAGAGAAAACTAAGTTCTAAGCAAAAATAAGTTAGTGTGTTCAAAGGGAAAAACTGAAATGCCCAAACTTATCATCGATGATGAGGCGAGGAACTTGCTTCTTTCTAAAGTTGCAGGACAGCCCATTTATAGTAGTTCGGAGGGGCAATTTATTTCTCCGGGATTAATCGATATCGTAGATTTAAACAATGTCGGAAGTAAATGGCAACCGGGAGATACAAGGACTACCTTGTTAGTTCTCGGTGGGGAAGCATGTCATGAATTACTTTTTCAAGCAGAGCGTTTCATAGAAGAAGCTCATCGGAAAAGGACAATCAAAAACATGACTGTACCTTTATGCTCACTGATGGATCAAGTCCATAAATTAATGCGTTCCCTAACCGATGAGGAGTCAATTAAGACCCGTGAAACGTGGCCCAATTCTGATCAAGACAGTTACAAAATCATTGGGAGGCAATTTAGGAAGAAACGTTTTGATGGACCTGTTCGAAAAAATCGCCATTTGCTTGGAGCACATCTTAACCAAGATGCTATTCACGATCCAAAAGCTCAACTTTGTCTAGATGACTTTTTCTCAGCACTTGGCGATTCGCTGATTTTGTTCAACTTAGTAATAAACCACCCTAAAGCATTTTCATGGATTCGCTGGCTTGGTTCATCTCAGAATGCAGACTTTGAAGTAGTGGAAACACTGTTTGAGTATCCACTCTGTGTACGATGGGTCACAGATAAGGAAGGTAAAGCTGTTGATGTTGGATTTTTCCAACTTGCAGAAGATCCTCGGTGGAAAATCCAAGAATATGGAACTCAGACCATAGATATGTACAACACTCTTGTAAAGGCTACTGGATCGCAAGTCCCAACAATTTGGTCTGCTCCCAGTGTTGAGATGAAAATAGCGGAGCAACAGAAATGCACCGTAACAGCATCTAGCTAGTACGATCGCTAATCTTGTAAATTAGATTGAGCGCTATTTACTCGGAGTTTGTTAACTGTTGGGTACCGCGAAACCAAATAGAATGAAGTGAAATCGCCCTACATTAGCACTATTCATAAACTCAGTGCTCGCTGCTGATAGTTACATCAAAAAAGCGCGATCGCCCTTCCACTCAAATCCCCTAAAAGATCACGAAGCAATCTGCCAATAGTTACGATGCCATTGCAGAGCATCGATTCTTGGTTGATACTCCAGTTGCGTTGGCATTAAAATTCGTTCTCCATGAAACTCTCGGATTGACTTTGTATCCACTGGAGTTTCTTCATAGAAGCGATCGTCAGGTACAACAATTCTGTAGGTGTCATCGATGCTAAACCAACCGTGGTCAAATGCCCAATGGTGGTTTTTGCAGAGGGAGATACCATTATCAAAGCGATCGTCCCGAAATTCAGAAAACGGCTTGATATGGGCACCGTCTACAATATTCTGATTATCTTGACTAATCACTTTCAGCTTACAGAACACACAACGCTGTTCATAAAGAGAGACAACGACTCTTCTAAACGCCGCATTTCTAATAAATATTTTTTCTTCATTCTTTAAATCTTCTACTTTATAGACGGCTCCCCCTTGGGCAGCAAGCTGATGCTGAACAGTTTCAAATTCATCAATTTCATAGAGTTTCTGAAGCTGAATTTCTTGATGGGGAAACCAGGTTTGCATCAAGATACTGGCGAATTGGAGTCGGGCAGCAGGAGATTGTAGTAGCTCAAATAGTTCACGATCGGTATAGGCAAATCTCACCGCATTTCGCAGCGCTGATAAGCTGGGTTTGATCGAGGTCAGGCTGCCCTCATAGCTCAGATTAGGAGCCAAGTGCCAAAATTTATCGCCTGTTAAATGAAAGAACGGCAGCGCAATATTAGACTGATGAGGGGTTGTGACTAAATTAGACCAGTATTTCAAGAACGTGGCGATTAACTCTGGAGAAAGATAGATCTGATTAGTCTGAATCTTCCCCTGTTGAATCAGTTCGATCACCGCTAGTAAGAGGATCGGCTTGTGTGGAGCATTCACTCCATGATTGCGGTTAACGTTGAGCTTGGTGAACTTTCTAGCGTAGTAATTCAGGTCTTTTGGCATCACTTATAGTTAAGTTCCTCACCCTATCTCCAAAATATCAGAGCAATCTTTAAATCTATCAGCTTGTTAGAGGATACTTTAAAAGTCCGATTAGCTGTAGTAAATCGTACAGATCCCCCTAAATCCCCACGCTGACGCGCCGCTACGCTAGAAAAAAGGGGGACTATAATCTTATTTCCCCCTTTTTAAGGGGGCTAGGGGGGATCCCGGAGTGAGCAATAAAAGGAGTGAGCAATAAAAACAGAGCAAACCCTTTAAAACACCCTCTTAGATTTCTTTAACCAAGTGTCCACCCAAAAAATCCTCCTCATGAATTGGATGACTTTTTCAAGGTGAACGTTGGCAAAAAGAGGCTTGAACCGGCGGCAAAGGTTTGGCTTAAATCACCAGATTGACCCAAATGTTCTAAGTTTTTATTTGTGGGAATTATATAAGGTAGTTGGCTCATGTGTGGCTTAAGGGTGCAGCACATCGTAGCCGTTTATCCTCTACCCTTGGAGAATCAACCCATGCCCTACCAATCGATTAGTGCGACGCTGACCAATGAGAAATTGCAGGAAATTAAGTTCGCGATCGCAACGATTCAGAACAGTATGCCATTTCTGGTTAGCCTGACTCCTGATGAACGACGCAAGCGATTTAAGATGGGAGATAAAAGTCTGGCCTTTGTTAGCAATAGTGTGACAGTGACCCAAAACAATCGGGAGATTGTGCCTGCTAGTTTCGATATTGCCGAGTTTACCAAGGACTATCAACTGACAGTCGTTTTATCGGAGGTTTTGGGATTGCTGGAACAGTTGACAGAACAGGTTGATGACACATTAATGGCGGTAGGGAGTGAGTCAATTACCAGCAGTCTACTGATTTACGACTATGTGAAAACCGCTGCGAGACATAAGCCAGGGCTCAAGAGTGTGGCAGACCAATTAGGAGAGCGGTTTAAGGCAATGGGAAATCGACGACCTAAAACCGAAAAGATGGCTGAGGTGAGCAATAGCGGCTCGGTAGGAGCGTAGTATCCGGTCAACCAATGATGCAAAATTCTCAGCCCTTGGGCACGAGATCACGCCCTGACATAGAGGCTCTGGAATATCAATAGCCTCAATGAGTTCTTGAGGTGGCTTGAGCGAGTTCAGAAACAACTCGACCAAGTTCAGAGATGACTGGAGTAAGTTGCGAGACTACTCAACTAGCCTCAAAGACTACTCAACTAGCTTCAAAGACTGCTTGACTAGGTAAAGAACCGGACTGAGCAGTCTTTTTGATGGCTGGACTAAACTTTAATCTGACTGATTCAGATGATTCGATCGCTCATCTAGGCTCTAATTCTGCTGATTCAAGCATAAAGCCGACTCAACTAATAAGTTGATGGTTATAAATAAATATGGGTTTTCATAGGATGGGTTAGCGATAGCGTAACCCATGCTGTCAAACGATTTGATGCATTACGGCTACGCCTAACACATCCCGAGCATGTGAACTACAACTTCAGGAAATCGAACTGGACAGTGATGCTCTGTTTAACTGTTTCACCCAGTTATCTGAAGCCGATCAACGGTGCATTCTCACAGGCTGAACGAGCGATCGCGAAAGTTCGTTTTGGCAACGAACCACGGTGTCATAAATCAATCCAGGCAACTCTCATCAGCAATCTGGCACTTCAAGGTATAAACAAGTTCGTAGCCAACAAAAGTTTGGCTAAAGTCACATGAAGGAATGCAATTACCTTAATCAGGGAGTCTATGTTCCCATCAAATAGGCTTCTGCTTCCGCTTGGAGTAGCTTGCCCTCTGGAGGGTAGCGTTTTTGGTAGTCCGACTCAAGATAAAGATACTCACAGTTAACGTGAGTAAATTGCGTCTGGTGCTGTAATCTCCACTCAGAGATGCAAGCTCCTGTAAGTGTTGCAAAGCAAAAATCAGTGTCTTGCACCAATGCTTGACTTAAATTAGCATCTATTAAGTTAGCGTTTCTAAATGAAGTTCCATAACTATGATGAATCGATTCAGTCACCCATTTAAAGATTCGCCGCGTCACGATCGCAGACATCACCGTTATCACTAATAAAAATAAACCTTGCGCACCAGAACCATCCCAAAAACTAGAGAAGCAAATAATCGCCAGCAAAATTGTAAATGCAGCCATAATCTGAAAACAGGTGGCAACAGCAGCGAACCCTAACAACCTTATCGTTTGAGGAAAGCGTTGAGTCAGATAATCCCGCAACAGCAGCTCCAAGAAGAACACTAACAGTGGTAACCCAACCATCAAGAAGTTAGATCCTTGATCAAGGCGATTGCCAAACAGGGTTAAGGGGATTTGCACGACCAAGAAACTTAAGCCCACGATCGTGGCAGGAGCAAACACAGCCATGACCAGCAATCGATTGGTTTGCCGCTGACTCTGCCCTGTTTGCACTCCAGTCAAGTTAGCTCCAACTAAGGTAGCTCCTGAAAAATCACAACCCCGCAAATCCGCACCGTGAAAATCTGCCCCCGTCAGATCTAGTCCCTTAAAGGAGTAATTTTGGATGTTTTGATTCGCATAATTCCGGTGAGTCATGGCAAGGGCTGAGCAGATATCATGTCCTGCTTCACTCTACTCGCAGTAGTTTCCTAAAGCACACATCGTGTTTAACTGATCTTGTTCGCTCAGTAGTGATTTCAGGATTGCGATCGTGATCGGTACAACACATGTATGCTCTTTAGCAATAACTGCTACTCAGCAGGCGTCACCATAATTGTGCCCTGACAGGTTAGTTGGCTTGGATCTAACCGCAACGTTTGTAGATTCACTTCTGAACCTAATGAAATCGTGAAACCATGCAGAGCATCCAGAGGTTGAACGTGACCATTCTCAAACCACTGCGGTCGCTCGAATTTAAGTAAATTGCCCTGCTCGACCTGCAACCCCGTTTGAATAGCGATCGCGATACTGCGAGTAGCCGTGACCACATCCGCACTCAGCATTAGTTGGTTAGCTGCCAAGGTAATCTGGGCATGCTCCAATCGCAAGGCAGTCGGTGAATACGCGGCTAACTCTTGCATCGCTGGAATATCAGCTTTGAGCAAATTGAGCAATAATTCCAAAACCGCATTCGCCAGCAATGGAGCTTGCAACGAGGCATTGAGATCGGCTTCCGAAAGCTGCACTTTTGCATTCACCGGAAACGTTGTTAGTAACCGAAACGCTTTGCCACGTAACACTTGCCGCAGATTAGTCTGAATACCTGTTCCTACAACACTGACCTGGCTGAAATGTAAGCCCTGATAAATCGCCCGGCAGGCAGAGGCAGTAACCTGCTGAATTTCACCTGAAAAGATCTGTCGATCGCTAGCCGTAATCGTCAACTGTAAATCGTCTACATGGTCAAGCTGGGATTTCAGCCACAACCGAATTGCTGGAGTCAACACACTACTAATGATGCGGCTCGGCTTCGCTGGATTTGGGCGATCGGTCTGCTCATCTTCGGAGCCACTCTCAAGATTGACACGCATAACCGTTCTAGCTCTCTCACGATCGGGACAAATTAAGCCTGAGTATAACGGTTGGTTTGCCTAAACCGGCAGATCAGGCACCGCTGACCTCAGGCTAGACAGGAAATTCAGTACTTTCCTAAGCTTTTTTATGTCATTAGGCGTCATTAGGCTTTCAATGGCACTCAAGGCGGGGATCAAAATTGTAACAATTAGTAAATGTTTTAGACTGATTTTGATCCCCAACCATGAGTTTTGTCATTAAATCATGACATGTTGATCCCAGACATCCCAATTAATTCGTGAAAACCCTGCAAGATCATAGGTTTACGATCTTGACCATTCAGCAGGTTTCCTGCAACATAAACTTAACAAACAGCTCCTTACGATCCCAAACCCCGTTAATACAGCATCTGGTTCGCTGGCTCACCGCTAAACCTTCCCTGGAGAAAGATCACGCTCATGTCAAAGGAACGTCCCCCGTTAGAAGAAATGACCCTACGCCAGTTGCGTCGGGTGGCGAGTGAATGTGGAGTTTCTCGCTACAGCCGGATGCGTAAAGACCAACTGCTCGCAGCTATTCAAACGATTCAAGCAGCTCAAGGAACTCAAGGAACTCAAGGAACTCAAGGAATTCAGCCTGTAGAGGCGCCAATGGCAGCACCCACTGCCCATTTAGAGCTGCCACCTCAGGAAGAGGTCGAAGCGGCCAAGTTTGATGTCGGTCAGGACGATCGCACGGGTGGAGATCTCGCTGCTGTTGACGAAGGCTTGGCGGATTTACCCGTTGGGTATGGTGAGAGCCAGATTGTGCTGCTGCCCCGTGATCCACAGTGGGCATATGCTTACTGGGATATTCCTAATGACCAGAAAGAAGAATTACGCCGTCAAGGTGGACAACAACTGGCCCTACGGATCTATGACGTCACAGATATGGATTTGGGCTACCAAAGTCCCCATAGTATTCAGGAATATCCCTGTGATGAATTGGCACGAGAATGGTATCTGCCTATTCCAGTTAGCGATCGAGATTATGTGATTGAGATCGGCTACCGTTGCGCTGATGGACGGTGGTTAGTTTTGGCACGTTCAGAAGTCGTGCGGATTCCGCCGATCTATCCCTCCGATTGGATTGAAGATTCGTTCTTGACGATCGCTTGGGAAGAAGAATTAGAGGGCAAGACCTTCCTAGAATTAGTACCTCCTAGTCGTCGGATGGCAGCCGTCGGTAATGCCATCTACGACCAAATCTTTAGCATGTCAGAGTCAGCCGAAGCCAAACGCATGGCAGGCTCTATCTTTGGCTCAATGCATCAAGTTCCTGCTGGGTCAGAACAACAGGTTGCAGGTTCGATCCAGCATGTGCCTGGTTCTGGTCAACAGGCTGTTAGTTCGTATGTCTTAGCTTCGGGTGCAGGCATGTGGGCAGGCGCACCCACTGAATCTGGTGTTGGAATGTCAGGGGTAGGCATGTCTGGATCTGGTATCTCAGAACGCATGTCGGGCGTCGGCATGTCCGGGGTCGGCATGTCAGAACGCATGTCGGGCATTGGTGTGACGATGTCTGGTGTAGGTTTAACAACATCCGGAGCTGCCATTTCAGAACGTATGTCTGGCGTCGGGATGTCGGGAGTCGGGATATCGGAACGCATGTCCGGTGTAGGACTCACCATGTCTGGGGTCGGCATGTCAGAACAGATGTCCGGCGTTGGTATGGGAATGTCCGGGATTGGCATGACTATGTCTGGTGCAGGCATCTCAGAACGCATGTCCGGGGTTGGCATGACCATGTCCGGCGCAGGCATCTCGGAACGCATGTCGGGCGTTGGTATGACCATGTCCGGGGTCGGTATGGGTATGTCTGGTGCAGGCATCTCGGAACGCATGTCCGGGGTTGGCATGACCATGTCGGGAGTCGGCATGGGGATGTCAGGGGTCGGCATGACCATGTCCGGCGCAGGCATCTCGGAACGCATGTCCGGGGTTGGCATGACTATGTCGGGAGTCGGCATGACTATGTCGGGAGTCGGCATGACCATGTCGGGGATAGGGATTCCTGGACTAACAATGTCTGGAGCTGGTTTAACAATGTCAGGCGTCGGCATGACTATGTCGGGAGTCGGCATGGGGATGTCAGGCGTTGGCATGACCATGTCCGGGGTGGGTATGTCCGGTGTCGGCTTCTCTGGCTCCCTGCCAGTCATTCGTCCCCGCCAATTCTGGTTAATTGCCGATGCCGAACTGATTGTCTATGGTGCAACTGAACCTGATGCCACTGTGACGATCGGTGGTCGTCCGGTGAAGCTCAATCCAGACGGCACATTCCGCTTCCAGATGTCATTCCAGGATGGTCTGATTGACTTCCCAATCATGGCAGTTGCCGTTGATGGAGAACAGACCCGCGAGATTCATATGAAGTTTGTTCGCGAAACACCTGCCCGCCGCACTAATACCAAAGAAGAAGCGGTACAGGAATGGCTAGAGTAACGCGATCGGTTTAGCGTTTCAATCCCCTTACCTCCCCTAGCTAGCCACTAGGGGACTTTTTTATGGTGATTAACCACCTGCGGCAAACGTAGACATAATGGCAACTGACAACAGAATGCCTGGAGTCAACATTAAGATCAAAACGAGAAGATCATGCCAGTTCATGCGAGTGCTCCTACTTCATATCAAGGATGGATCAAACGACTTGCTGCATTGACTGTAAACAATGGTCCTTTAATCTGCCCTCATCCTAGAGCATCTAATTTCTTGCCCCCGCTAGGGTTAATCTTTTGTGCAGATTAGACTATCCCTGTGACTAATGACGAGTGATTTCTGAACTTATGACATCAACCATTCCATCGACCACTCATGCGCTCAAAGAATGGCAGGTTGCCATACAAGCCTTAGAAACAGGGGCGCAAGTGCTACTCCTGCGGAAAGGCGGAATTCGGGAAACGGGAGGCAAGTTTACTGTTGAGCATGAACGGGTATTGTTATACCCCACGTACGAACATCAACAACCACGTTTCCTTAAGCCCGAGTATGCCGATCGCGTGGAACCAGTAGCCTCTGGTTGGCATCCGGAGACAGTACGGATTGGCTCCTGGGCAATGATTACTGAAATCTTTCAAGTCACCAATGCCGAACGAGTTGCCGATCTATCGCTTTACCACATCTGGACAGCTGAATTTATCGCCGATCGACTGAAATGGAAACCTAGCCAACCTTTATATGTATTACTCCTACGCACTTATCGCCTCAACCAACCTCAACTCATTAACTATTCCCCAACCTATAGTGGTTGTCGCTCATGGATTGATTTACTGACCCCAATCGACTTGAACGATAGTCAAGTGGTCGTCAGCGATCGCGAGTATGCCTTACAGATAGAACGGATTCGGGCAATTGTGGGCAGTTAGCGCAAAGACATCAGACAACCAAAATCGCTCGTGCTCATCTCCACAAAAATGTAAATTTTTTTAAAGGTAGTTCTACCATTCCCAGAACTTCGAGTAAAACGAGGCGTTCTACACTACATCTGGTGGTGTCGCTATGGATACGGTCAAGTCTCTGCGGATATTTAGTCTGATTGGAACTTTCGTTCCAGCGGCGATCGTGAGTGTCATGCCTCCAGCCCAATCGGCAGCATTGACCCACTGGAACTATGACCCCACAGCCAACCAGCTCGAGGTCATGATTCAGGCAGGAGCAACACCTCGCTACTTTCTGATGGCACAACCTGCCCGAATTGTTGTAGATCTCCCCAATACTGACCTGGGTACTGTGAAAACTCAGCAAGCTTACTCAGGGGTCATTCGGCAGATCCGGGTATCCCAGTTCCAACCTGGAGTCACTCGGATGGTTTTGGAACTATCTCCCGACGCAGTCTTAGCACCAGGACAGGTGCAGTTAGAAAAAGCAGGCTCAGCCAGTTCCGGTCACGATCGTTGGGTACTACGTCCACTCCTGGCTCAAGCAACTCCCACCCAGCCCACAGCAGCTACTGCCCCCTCACCCCCGCCCCCGGGGGCGTCCGCTCCGGACGCCGCAACAGATGCTCGCACAGGCGCGGCTGGACCCGGCTCAGCGCCACCGCCGTCTCGATTCCCGTCTGCGACAGCCGCGCCGTGGTGT
>VRZD01000046.1 GCA_016743235.1 Pantanalinema sp. GBBB05
ATATATCGCAGAGCAGAAAACTAAATGACTCTGCTCGTCTGTGCCTCGCTTGAAAGGGGGTCGTGCATCCCACGACTACAGCCAGTGGGCTTTGCTCCCCCTCTCAAACTCTCCCCTCCGCTGTAATTGTCCTTCACTTACAGCAAGTTGCCTGCCACCATTTGTTTAATGTTTTCCAGCTCAATGCCAAACTTGTTAGAAATGGCTGCTAGCACCGTTGTCTCTGCGGGCGATCGCTCCTGATCAATCAGGGAAATGCGGTAGCACAGCGCTAAGAGGGGCACAGCGTAATCGCGATTCAGTTGATCTAAAAATTCAGGCAAGGGTTTGGGAGATTTGAGGTTTGCGGCGATCGCTTCTAAGGAGGCTGGGCTAAGCTGGAGAGCCGCTAAATTAGGCAGAATTTGCTCCCAGTCCTGGTTGGGATAACTTGCCACAATCATGTGTACCAGAATCTGATCCATCACAGCTTGTTGGGCGATCGCCACTTCTAGATACTGATCGCTTTCTTGCGTTAGCGCATCCAGAGTTTCCGCCGCCGGAATCGGAGTGGATTCTTGCGGTTTGGCTGCTTTGGCTTCATAAAACCGACAGGCCGCATAGCCTAATGCATAAGTCATGGTGGCATTCGTGCTAGCACCAATAATTGCCCCTGCCATCGGCACGTTTCGCATTAAGCCTACCCCTGCCTTCAGGGCTCGACCACCACCCAGAGCCAGCCCAAAAATTGCCAAAACTTCTCCTTTACGGGCGGGGTCCTTTAGGTTCAACCCATAGGCAGCGGCAATTTGATAAACCATTTCCGCCTGTAGGGAAGTTGTTGCCGCTAAATCGACGGCCAGCAGAGCCAGGGCTTCTCCAGGGACAAGACTAGTAACTAATCCAGTTCCGCCCGCAAAAGCCGCTTTTTGCACCATAAGTCGGTGAGCAATTTGGCTGGGTGAGTCATGGGGATGCTTTTGTTGTAGCTCTCGCACGTCTGCTGCTGCCCGATTCAAATCAACCCGATCGGTCACTCCAACCAGCCAGTCCAGCTTGAACACACCCGATAAGCGACGAACCAGCCAATTGTTACCGATGAAATTAACCGCGTGTCCGGCGCCTTGAGTCCCTTGTTCTACCCACTGATAGGTTTGCTTTGCCGTATTCTGACCTATCCACTTAGCCAGTTCGATCGCAGCTTTCCCCGTATGAGAGACACTGTTCTCCACCATCCCACCGACCGCAAACGCTGTATTCAGTGCCGCTTTCCCCGTACGAGAAGCTGTGCTGCCGATCGCCTCACTCACCCCCCCTAAGCCTGCCCCCAACCCGATTAGGGGATTAAAGCCGTTCGGCTGTTGCTGAGCCTTCACGATGCTGGCACGTCCATCAAATGTCTGACCAGAAGGTATGGAATTCCGATCCGAGCTGACGATTGGAGTTGAATGATCTGGCGTTTGATTTTTCAGTGCCGCATCGTGTTCGTTGTTCATACGTTTCTACTGTGTCAATCTACTTTGCCAACGGCGTACCGGCATCACATAGATACCCTTTGTCTACAGTAAAAATGTATCGCGTTTACTTAATCACCACCTCGACCCCAAGTCAGGCGTTGTTTGGACTAACTATACGCCTTTGAGAGGATATTGGTAGCAGCGACTCTCCTAGGTCTAGATAGCGGGCGATCGCAGTTGTTTTTCAGACTACTGGATCGACTACGCTGATTCCGTAGGAAGGGGCGATGGCACTGTCTGCCCATTTTGAGCCCCTGTTAGGCTGCCATTACGACCTGGACTGGTGATGGGAGGGGTGGGTTCAGCCGAAGTTGTAGACGGTTCGCCTCTCAGTCCTTTGCGGCGCTGATTTTTGGGAACCCCGCCTGCCATACCATATTCCACGCTGCTTTTACCAAACCGAGTCGCCACCCCCAACAACATGTGTTCCGCCATATCACCTAATTGGCGTTCGGTTTCCAGCATTTCCCGATAGAGCTTATCTAAATTAGACAGGGCAGTGTTGTAAGTGTTCTCATGAGTGCGCATAGTTTCAATTAGGGTTAAAAAGGCAGGTAGGGTGAGACCATTACCAAGATCTAATTTGGGATCGATCGAGGCTATAGCCGCGGCCCGACGATCGGATTTTTCTAAGGTTTGAGAAGTTCTTTTTTGACGTGCCATAGTGATGCACCGATGGGTAGGGTAAATAAGCCAAGGGCTTTGACAGGATGATGCCAGTCAATGACTTTGCTGGTTTAAACATAGAAAATCTGAGGCTGGATCAGCCTGAGCAAATGTAAGCAACGAACACATTACTTTTGCTACAGAGAATTTTGATCATAATTACGTGATTTACTGAAATCAGTTAATCAATTGGTGAAATGAGTGAGCCATTAAGCTATTTGCCTGCGGAAAACACTAAAATGACTGCGTGATTTACTGAAATGAGTTCACCAATGGGTCAAACGGGTTCGTAATTAACCTGTTTGTGAACAAGCAACCCTAAAATGACTGCGTGATTTACTGAAATGAGAACGCCAACAGACAAAATGAGTCCACAATTAGCTTGTTCGTCAACAAAAAACGGCAAAATGACTGCGTAATTTACTGGAATGAGAACGCCAACAGACAAAATGAGTTGGCAATAAGGCAATTAGTGAACTCAATGGGGAATTAGGAGCTTGTGAACGGAACTAAGGATAGAGGCGAACCCTTGATAAAGGATGCTCTATCTCCGGTGGATACGCTTTTGGGTTTTCTGGTTTGAATGGTGTAAGAGGGATAATTGATAGATCTCATCCTAGATTCAGGGGCAGGGTAGAATTAATCTAGATGGGCTGGGAATAGAAGTGATCGAGGTAAATCAGGCGATTCAACTGCCAATTCATGAAACGTTTCAAGGAACTGTCCAGGGTGAAGGGTTTTGGACAGGAACTCTGGTTGATTTTATTCGGTTAGCCGGTTGTCCGGTAGGCTGCGCCTGGTGTGATACTGGCTATAGCGATGGCGGTAAACATCTGCCGAGAGACCTGCGATCGCTCCAAGAGGTAGTTCAAGAATTGCAGTCTCCTCGGACGGTGATTAGTGGTGGAGAACCATTTATGCACAGGTCGCTATCTGACTTAGTGCAGGCAATCTTTGCCACAGGTCGATTGGTTAATATTGAAACTTCAGGAGCATTTTGGCAGGATATGCCTTTAGCAACCTGGATTACCCTCTCTCCGAAACAGCATATTAATCCAAGTTTTCCAGTTCAGCCAGAGTTTTGGCAACGAGCCGATGAAATTAAATTGATCATTAGTACCGGAGAAGAAGTGGAGTTTTATCAACCCTACTTAAACACACTTTCACACCGTCCGGTATTTCTCCAGCCCGAATGGAGTGTCCGCGATCGAGCGATTCCGCTCATCGTGAAATTACTCCAACAATATCCCAATTATCGACTTTCCCTTCAGACGCATAAATATATAGGTGTGGCATGACTGGTCAATGGATTTTAGGTAAAGAGTTTCGCTTCGAAGCTGCTCATGAGTTACCCCATTACAATGGCAAATGTGCCAGATTACATGGACACAGCTGGCGGGGTGTGGTCTATGTCAGTGGTAGCCACTTAGTGCAATCCGGAGCGCAGTCGGGCATGGTGATTGACTATGAGGAGATTAAACGCTTTCTAGAACCCTTAGTGGAAGACTACTTAGATCACTATTTTTTGAATAAATCCACGGGGCTAGAAAATCCCACCAGCGAAGAACTGGCTCGCTGGGTTTTTGAACAACTGGAGGAACGGGGGCTACCGGGATTAGTTGCGGTCAGAATTGATGAAACCTGTACTTCCACCTGTATCTATACGCGATCGCCGCAGGTGGGTGGGCAATTGCTTGCCACGAATACATCCACGATCGTCGGGTAGTTAAACAGGGGTAGTGGGTCAGCTGCCCCTATCAGGCTGGTGTGGTTAGGGAGTGCGGCGATCGTTAAACAATTTCAGCTTCGGTGAATCACCCAATAAATGTTAGCGATAGCTGTAACTCAGTTCTTGGTTACAAGGGCGCAACCGTGGCAGCCTTTGCACGATTGTGCAGGTTATTGCGCGATCGCCTACTGTAATTCCCCAGTAAAATGGGACCATCAGCTAGAGATCAACCAATGCGGCTCCACACCCAGTGGTAATCTGGCTCATCCCATAGCTATGCAAATCTATCCAAAGAGCATTAGTAGGTTGAAACCGGACTACAGGGTTTGGCTTAGGAGGTCATTTTTGCCTGTTAAGTAACGCTGTTGGCACAAGGTTACTTAACACATTGAAAGACTTTTTTCTATGTTCGCTCAAATTGAACTGGAACTACCTCGTAGCGCCCTGGCTTTGTATTTGGGGGATTATCAAGCTCAATTTGATACCGTCCTCCACCTCGGAGTTGACGTTCCAGGATGAGACGAGGATTGCGACCATACTCTGTGTAGAAAAGAAAAGTAGAAGCGCCGGAAAAAGTACCACATTTGCCAGGCTGAAGGGCTTCAGCCTTACCATTGAGCTTGAAGGTGAAGTTGCCTTTAACGCCTTGACCACTGCAAATAACAACTTGAGTAGCACTTTGAGCATAAGCAGCTAGCGGTATGAATCCTAACAGAGTGCTGAAGGCAGTTAAAACCGTTACTTGAGCGAGTTTGCGCATTGAGTTGATACTCCCGAGGTTGGCATTTGCTGAACTGAATTCAATCTAATTTCTGACTACCTGCTTTGGCAGTCGGAAAAAAGTCAGGAAAAAGTCAGATTACAGTTTTGTCCCAGAAGCTAGCTGATTTTTTGGCGTAGTTAAACGATAAATTATGGGCAAAACTACTTTAGTTGAAACGTACTTGTAGGTAAGCTCTCCGTGACTACTGCTCCCCTAATTCTGACCTTAAAGCTAGATCAAGAAAGCTTCGATCGCTTCAATGCGTTACGCCAGCAGTATTTTCCACCAGAAAGGAATTTATTGTCAGCGCATGTGACTTTGTTTCATGCCCTTCCAGGGGAACAAATTTTCTCTATTCAGGAAACATTAAAATCCGTTTGTTCGCAGACTGCTCCACTACCGTTGTATTTTCCCCAACTGCGTTTTTTAGGTAGAGGTGTAGCGATCGAGGTGGATTGTCCTCAGTTAGTTCAAGCCCGGCAGCAGTTAGCCAAAGGTTGGCAGCCCTGGCTCACACCTCAAGATCGGCAGGGCTACCGTCCTCATCTCACGATTCAAAATAAAGTCACAGCAACTGTAGCTCGCCAGTTCTATGAGCAATTGAGCCGTACTTGGCAAGCTAGTCATGGCTGGGGCGAAGGATTACTCCTCTGGCATTATCAAGGAGGTCCATGGCAACTCGCGGCTGAGTTTCTATTTAACTCTACGGTGCTATAAATCTGTCTTTAGAGTGTTCCTCAAGCAGCAAATAATCGTCTATTAAATAGACCATTGGTAAGAGAATTCTGGATACTTGGTATCTGAAAACTTGCTTTTACTAATGATGCCGACCTGCGAATTTGGAGAATCAATCATGAGCCGAGATCCTTATCAATCAGATAATTTTGAGCGTCAGCGATCGCTACAACACGAAGAAGAATCATTTCAACTCCGGCAAGAAGAACGCCGCTTAGAACTAGCGAGGCGTCGAGCCACCCTAGGCTGGATTACCAATAGCATCTACTTATTAGTTGGCTTATTAGAAATTCTGTTAGTTTTACGCTTTTTCCTGCGCTTAGCTGGGGCAAATACACAAAATACGTTTGCTCAGTTTATCTATAACCTGTCTGAACCATTCATTGCTCCCTTCTCTACTCTATTTGTCAGCCCAGTGACAGCAGGAGGGGCAAGCATTTTCGATATCAATGTTTTAATTGCCATGATCGTGTATGCCCTTCTAGGCTGGTTAGCCGTCTGGCTATTTAAGTTCGTTCAAGGACGTTAATGAGGTCAGAATGGATTTTAGCCAAAAGCTACAGGAGAAAAGCCAAACAATTGTCGATCGCTGGGTCGAAACAGTTTATCAAGATGAACAAATTGAAGCAACGAAAGAGTTAACCTTCAATGCAGTTCGAGATAGTTTGCCGAAGGTATTAGAAGCTTTAGCTACTGTTTTAGCGGTATCTGAACCGAATGATTTAACTACTTTAAAGGACGCTAGCCTGGAACATGGTCGGCTACGGGCAGAACAAGGGTTTGAACCTGACGAAATTGCTCGGGAGTACCGTTTACTGCGACATGTCATCTTCTCTGAAATGGAGCCTGATTTAGTTCAGGGTGCCCCCACCGAGATTTTGCGGGCAGTGCGGTTGATTGATATGGTGATTGATGAAGCGATCGCTCGTTGTTTTAATAGTTATACCAATGGGCGATTGCAGGAATTAAAACACTTACAAAGTCAACTCAGTTTAACCAATCAAGAACTGACTCGACTAGTTCGGGCAAGTAAAGACAATTTATCTCAACTTGCCCATGAATTGAAAACACCATTAACCTCAATTATTGGTTACGCAGATTTATTTCTGCGGCAGCAACGACAGCGCGAACTTAAACCCAAAGACTCCTATCCGAATCTAGAGAATATTGAACAAGTTCTTCGGAGTGGTCGATTATTACTGCGACTGATCAATGATGCGTTGGAAATTTCTCGGTATGACGCCGGGAAAATGAAATTACAACCAGTATTAACTGAGGTTAAAGCACTGATTAATCCAGTCGTAGAACTAGTTGAGCCACTCGCTAGTAGTAAAGAGTTATCTTTAACTGTCAATTACGATCGCGCTCCAGAGGAAGTGACAACGGATCCTCTCAGGTTTCAGCAAATTTTGACGAATCTCCTGAGTAATGCCATCCGATATACGGAGACTGGATTTATCCATTTAGACTGTTGGGAATTACCTAATCAACAGTGGGCGATCTCAGTTTCGGATAGCGGTATTGGCATTACTCAAGCTGCCCAGAAATCGATTTTTGAACCTTACTTTCAAGTTAAATCAAATTCAGAACAGCCGAAACCCGATAGCACTGGACTCGGATTAGCGATTGTATCTCGGTTAGTCAAATTAATTCAGGGAAGAATTGAAGTTGATTCACAACTAGGGAAAGGATCAATTTTTACAGTGATCCTACCGCTAGAAGTCACTCTTTCTTGTGATCGAGATCCTAGTTAAATCAAATTTAATTTAGACCCAAATCTCTATCCTGAGTCAGATCAAAAATCTCTCCAGTGGTAGTCTTAAATCACTTTACTTAGACCTTAGGTTTAAAGTAGGGAATTAAGAGGAATGTATTGGGAGTTATGAAGTCATGGTTGTTTACAAGCTCTCTCTTGTTGCTGGTATTAACAGCTTGTCGCCAAGCCTCACCTCACGATCAGCAGATTAAAACGTTGAAAACAATTCACTCTTGGGCAGCAACGGCTGAAATGGTAGGTGAGGCCTGGACTAACGGTCAGATACCCAATCAATATGCTCAACAAACTTTAGCCAAAAGCCAAGCGGAAATTGCCCAAGCACGAAACGAGATTACTGATACCGCGATCTCCGTTCAGATTCAACAGTTAGATAAAGTTTTAGCACAAATCAACTCGGATATTCAACAGCAGCATCAATCCGCGATCGCTGAACCACTCCATCAACTGACCCAAATTAATCAACAGTTAGATGCTCTGATTAAACAGTAGGATGCCGAATTATGAGTAAACTATTAGAAATTGCTTTAGGCATCATTACTAGTATCGGCGGTTTTTTGGATGTAGGCGCGATCGCTACTGCGGCTGAAGCCGGATCGAGCTTTAAATTTCAATTAATTTGGGCGATTTTACTAGGCACAGTTTGCGTGATCTTCTTAGTAGAAATGTCTGGTCGCTTAGCGGCGGTTAGCAAACATAGCTTAGCCTCGGCAATGCGAGAACGCTTTGGTTTTAATTTCTATATTCTGCCGCTAGTCGCTGAGATTATTGTTGATTTTCTAATTCTAGGAGCAGAAATTGGGGGTGTCTGTATTGCCCTCCAACTCGTTACAGGAATTAGTTTCCAATGGTGGGCATTACCTGTAGCATTCACAGTCTGGCTTCTATTATGGAAGGGTAATTTTAGTATTATTGAAAATGGAGTTTCCTTTCTAGGATTAGTTACATTAGGATTTGTTGTCGCTACATTTAAGCTCCGTCCCGATTTACCAAGTTTGGGTAGTGGCGCAATTCCCACACTTCCCCAGCAAGATATTACTCACTACTTATTTATTGCTGTTAGTATTCTGGGGGCATTAATTAGTCCCTATTTATTCTATTTTTATTCTTCTGGCGCAATAGAAGACAAGTGGGATGAGAGCCATTTAAACATTAATCGTGCGGTTGCTGGATTAGGGATGGGATTTGGCAGCGTGGTATCCCTCGGCGTGTTGATTGTAGCAGCCCTTGTCTTAAATCCCCGAGGAATTCAGGTCGATAGCTATGAACAAGCGGCTCTAATCTTGACCCAAACCTTCGGTTATTGGGGCTTTATTTTATTTGCGGCTTCTTTAGGAATTGTCTGTTTTGGGGCAGCCTTAGAAGTGAATTTGGATACAGCCTATATTGTGGCTCAAGCATTTGGTTGGAACTGGGGTGAAAACCTCCATCCCCAGGAAGCCGCTCGCTTCAGTTCGGTCTACACCATCTTTGTATTTCTGGCTGCACTCTTAATGGTATTTGGCATTGACCCATTACAACTAACATTGTTTTCAATGGCACTAACAGCAGTGATTTTGCCAGTTGTGATTACACCATTTTTGGTATTAATGAATGACCAAGAGTATGTAGGGAATTATCGCAATGGTTGGATCAGTAACAGTGTAATCATCTTCACGATCGCTCTAGCCTTTGTTTTAGCGATCGTCGCGATTCCCCTAGAAATTCTGGGAGGCTGAGATGGATTTAATTCGGGATGTTTTAGATAACCAACTGGTCGATCGCCACCACCGCAAAATGGGCAAAGTTGATGGCATTATTATTGAACTGCGAGATGGACAGCCTCCTCGACTGACCGACCTAGAGACTGGTGCTACCACCTTAGCCCGCCGACTTCATCCTCGATTAGAACGTTGGATTGCTGCCTTAGAGCAGCGATGGGGCGCGAAGCGGAGTGAACCCCTACGAATTCCCTGGGCAAAAGTGCGGCAAGTGGGAATTGATGTCGAGGTTGATTTAGAGGCAGAGCAAACTACCGCTTTAGCCTATGAGCAATGGCTACGGAATCATGTAATTCGGCATATCCCCGGAGGACGGTGATGGCAGGACAAGAAGTGCATTTAGAACAATTACTGGGAAAACGGGTGACTGATTCGTTGGGTCAGCATGTTGGACACATTCAAGAAGTACGCGCTGAACAACAGGAGGGTGAATGGGTGATTGTGGAATATCTAGTTGGAATTGCCGCGATCGTCGAACGGTTTTCAGCCTGGAACTTAGGAATTAGTTTTCTCCGCTTATTAGGCTCCCATAAGCTGCCCACAGGGTTACATATTCCCTGGCAACAATTAGATTTATCTGATCCAATGCATCCACAATTACACTGTACGTTGGCTGAACTGAAGCGAATGACTAACCAGTTATAAATGGGGTATCGATCGCACGATACTTAACTTTAATTGAGGTTGACTGAGATAGCGACCATAAGCAGCATTCAAGTATGATTTAGCTTCAGAATTATGGGCGAGATAGGTCTGAAAGAAAGCTGTACTGAGTGCTTTTAGATAGGATTGAGCAATCGTTGGCTCAGACCCGATTAAATCGGCTGGAATTGGCAAGCCAATCCGCTCTAACGAACCTGCTGCTAACACCGAAAAGTGAGTGCCATTCTCGATCAATGCCAAATACTTCTCTGGTGTTGTTAACCAGGTAAACGGATCAATTTGTTCGGAAATCGTGGGGGCAATGAGATCAGCACTACCACTAACCATCATCACTGGAACCTGGATTTGACTTAATCCAGATTGACCTAAAAGCTGACTAATCGCTGGGTTGACGGCAATGACGGCTTGTACCCGTGGATCGTGTAGATTACTTCTAAACGCTGGGAGTTGCAGTAGTTGGCACTGAATCACTTGGGATATACCCACATTCTTTGGTTGCTGGCAAGTTTGACGCAAACGATCGACTTCGATCGGTGCTCCCGCCAGAGTTAATGCCGCATAACCTCCTTGAGAATGACCGATCACTCCTACCTGTTGCCAATTTAAGCCTTGCAATCCTGGCTCTGTTTTTGCCTGTTGTTGGAACTGATTTAATAGAAATGTGACATCAAGTGGTTGATTAATTAGTTCTAGAACATCCGGTTGTTCTGCCTGTCCCTGCAAGAATTGGCGAAATCGTTGGCTGCTATTCCCTGAATTTTCTGGCACGACGATCGCGAAACCGTGTGATGCTAAATGCTGAGCTAAGTAAGTAAATGTCTGCCGATCTTCTGCGGCTCCATGTAATAGGAATAATACGGGCAAGGGTTGGGATAGTTCAGTGAATTGTGTTGGCGGCAAATAGAGATCAAATGTTACCGAGCGATCGCGGCTAGCATCGTAAATTGTTTGGGTTTGTCGTTGCCAGGCAGAGTCTCCGGGTTGCCGCAAATCGGGTTGCTGAGCAAAGTTAATTCGAGTCTGATTCGCCTCTCTAGCGGCAGTTTTTTGGATGGCGGCGATCGCTTTTGATTGGGTCTTTGACTGATCCAGCGTTGTCGCTAGATTAAAAGCCTGGTCTAGATCCACATGAATACTTTGCCCCGGAAACTGACGGAGGGTATTGATGGCTGTTAATCCATCAGGGTCAGAAGCGGCGAGAAGTAATGCGGCTCGTAGTGCCTGAAATCCGTTTTGGCGAGTATCCGTTTGAATCACATTACCTGCTTGTTGTAATAAAGCTTCTCCAATTGCCGAATACGTGACTTGAGAAATTGCAATTGGACTAACCTCTAGTCGTTGTTGCAATAAAGTTTGCAGTTGCTGCTGTTGTGCTTTTGTTAGTTGGTTCAAGTAAAATTCCAACTCAGGCGTCACATATACTTGAGTGGCATATAGTTCCAATGAGTTGAGCGATAACGATCGTTGCGCAGAGCCAAACCAAAAGGTGATGCGATCGGCAGCTTGAACTGGGCTAGTGATCACTAACGCCAGCAAGATACTACTGACTAACAGTCTCCAGATGAATCCGATCATTGACCACTCAACTCATTGTTAGACACTATCTATTGTTGACGCGGAATCAACCGGAGTTGTTGCCGTTCCAGAATTAAGCGATCGCGCTCAGAAATCGTTTGATTAGCCGTGGGTTGAGCCGTTGCCAATGGTTTGGTTCGAGTTTCACTGGCTTTGACTTTTTCAGATTCCGATCGCTCTGCAACAGCCTGAATTGAGCTAGGATTAGCCGAGGTTAAGCGGAGCTGTTGCCCTACCCGCGTGTCGGCATTCGCGATCGGAGTGTTTAAAGCGGCTAATGCGAAGACGAATAAACCTGTAGTGATAACGCGGTTCATAATGAAAACTCCTGAACGATTGGGGGTGAGATCAAAGGTCTGCCAGGAATCGGAGTGTGAGCATGAGTTAAAAGGAGGAATGCAGTCTTAGAGGGCAATCTAGCATTCGTGCGATTCAGGGCAGCCGTTTTAGTTGCATTTAACTTGATTGCATTTACAACTAAACTAGTTCTAACACGATATAATTGAAAGTGCAACTATTGCAGGATGAACTTTATATATTGTTGCAACTGCAACTATCTTTGAGGCACTGATGACCCCCAACCTCCATGAATCTCATAGCTCCCTGTGGCGAGTATTCCTGACCGCCTACACGACGATCACCGAAAAAATTGAGCGTGATTTAGCCACTGCCGACCTACCGCCATTAACTTGGTACGATGTGCTGTGGACGCTGGAGCAAGCCCCAGAACATCGCTTGCGGTTGCATGAACTGGCAGAAAAAATTTTATTGAGCCGCAGCAATTTAACGCGATTACTCGATCGCTTGGAAACGGCAGGCTTAATATGTCGAGAACGTTGCCCGAACGATCGTCGGGGTGCGTATGCCGTGCTTACAGAAGCGGGGATTGCCATGCGCCAGCGGATGTGGCCATTCTATGCCGAGGGCATTAGCAAGTATTTTACGGCTCATTTAAGCCCTGAAGAAGTCACGGTCATGCATCAAGCGTTAGAACGCGTTCTCAAGGTCTAAACTATTGCCTGAGATAAGCTTGGTCGTGTCAGGGGACGTTGAGAGCGTACCACCTGCTCGATGATATCTGCGGCTCGTTGGACTCCGCCCGCTGCCGCGATCGCTTGCTGCATTCTTTGCGCATTCTGACGGTAAGACGGGTCAGTAAGAACCTGTTGAATTCGCGATCGTAGCTTACCCACTTGCAACTTTGAGACTGGAATCACTTCTCCTGTACCAGTTTGGCGAATTCGCGCACCATTGCCAGGTTGCTCAAAGGTAATCGGAATCGCCACTAACGGGACGCCATAACTGAGCGAATCCATTACCGTGTTCATGCCACCGTGCGTAATCGTTAAACTGGCTTTCGCAATCACCTCTTGTTGCGGCGCATACTCCACAACTAATGGCTGACCTGGAAGGGCTTGCACTGCATCGGGATTCATCCCCCCCCCATGGGTAATCACCAATTGCACATTCAAATCTTCACAAGCAGCGGCAATACAACCAAACACATCCTGCTTCGTATTCTGAACACTGCCTAAAGAAGCATAGATCAACGGCTGTCCAGTTAAGCGCTCAAACGGAAACGGTACAGTCTGAGGCGATCGATTCCGTAAAGGTCCCACGTAATGCAAATGAGGTGGTAAATCTGGGCAGGGAAACTCAAAGAGCGCAGGCTGTTGGCTGATATGAGCTAATCGCGCATTAGAAGCGTAAATGTAACGATAGGCAGGCAAATTGTGTTGTCGGCGATATTGATTGATCACTTGCAAAATCGGTCGGCAACTTTGATCAAGAATCGTGTAAGCCACTTGATTCCGCAGTTTTGCCCACCCGATATTTCGATATAACCAGTGGGTGAAGAATGGCGGAACATCCGCTCGACGGTGAATCGCCTGACCACAACTGACACACACAAACGGAAGATTTAAGGACTCTGCGATCGTTTCTCCAACGGGTTCTAATTGATCAACAATTAAAGCTTCAATGCCAGCCATCGCGATCGCCTTGGGAGCATCCTGGCAAATAATTTCGGCAATTTGCCGACAGAACTCTACCGAATACTGAAGTGCAGCAATTTCACTGAATTGAGCTAATTGCTGAAAGGTAGTGGCTAGGGTGCCTGGCTGATACAGCGATTCTCCGATCGCACAGAATTCTAACCCTTCCGATCGCACTTTTAACTCTAAGTCCGAAATTTGCAGAACACTCACACGATGCCCCCGTGATTGTAACTCTCGCCCCAGAGCCGCCTGGGGATGTAGATGACCAGGATAGGGTGGACAGATAATCCCAAAGTGAGTCATATCAGCTTGAGCAATTAATTAAGAGGTGAATCGAGATTGGTAAATTGCGGGCAGTTTCCACCAGGGTACATAAGGACACTCATGATGTTCTTCATGGTAGCCAAAGTGATAACAAGTAATAAATGACCACACCGTTGGTAAGGGATTCGTTTTAGCCCGATGGGGAGTAGTGTATCCGGCTGCTGGCTCACGATGAGTCAGAAATGTGCCAAAGTAAAATAGTTGAATGGAACTTAAAACGAGTGGCAGAATCCAAAACAAAATTAAATTGAGGTGAGAAGTATGAAAAGCGAGTTTCACTAATGGATAAAGCACTGTAAAGCCAATCCATTGCCGCCAATTCCAATAGCCTTTCATAAAGTGGACATACCAGGCGATCGGATGGGGATGACTACCATCATGAAAGTCGGGATCAAACTCACTGGCGGGATAACGGTGGTGTGACCAATGTTTTTGCAGCAGATCTTTGTAGGAGAATAGCGCATAGGCAAACACCGTGATGCTACCAACCAAATGATTAATTTTGGGATTCTGTGGTAGGACGGAGCCATGCATAGCATCATGGGCAGTGATAAATAGCCCAGTAAAGAGAAACCCTTGCCAAACCATTAAGAGTGGAATTGACCAAATTGGTAGTTCAGCGATGTTGACGGTCAGTAAATAGGTGAAGCTGATTGCCCATAAGCTAATAATTAGGATGGCAATCAATAACCCAGAAATTCCTGAAATTGAAACATTGAGTTTCTTTTCAATCACTACAAATTTCAGGGGACTCGGATCGAGGAGTGTATGATTAGAACTAGGCAACTCTTAACTCCCTTGTCAACTTAAAACGTGAGATCGACTGATTCTTACAGTGACTTAGTTAAAAACTAAAAGTTGATAAAACTCTTAAATACTGCTAATCGAAGTTGTCTACCAACTGATAATTAAACATTCTATTAATCAAATAAACGCAACCATCAGGCTGCTGGAAGCAACTTTTATCGATGTATATACCTACCCATCCTACGCGATCGAACTTAGCCTTGCACTCTATCTGGGGTTCCAGTATCTCTGGAGCCGCAAGGAAGATTAGAGTATCTGCTGTAGTTCAGACTGCACTCTAAATGCATCTTCTCGGCATCAACATAAAACGGTCAGCTATAAATAGCAAATGTACGTTCAGTCACATTCACTTTTAATCATCCTCTCCATCTCCTACTAGATTCAAGCAATCCAAGAATAGAGCAGAATAAACCTAAGAGATATGAGAAGCCATATGAGAAGTCCTATTTCCTGAATGGTTTTCTCCTGTGAACCAGATGAAAACTATTCAACCGCCACCCCCTCATTATGAGGGGTTTTTTATGGAAAATCAGCATTAGACCTCTATTCCAGATTTACTCAAAAAAGTATCAATAAAAATACTTTTAAGTTATTTTTCACCCTATTTCAGGGTCAAAAGTAGAGATTATTCATATCAAAAATCTAATGTTTTGAGTTAAATCTAGTTTTGGAGCTTGAATTTGCTATTCAATAAGAAAATCTGTACTGAGCTAAGTCAGTACAGATTTAGAGAGTTAACCGACTGCAAAATCAGAATTAATCAGCGAAATTTTCACCAATGCGAGCGGCGCCATCTCGGATTTTCTGACCTGTTTCTTTGGCTCCCTCAACATAGCCGGAACCAAATTGTTTAAAGGCTTCGGAAGAATCTCTCACCGTATTATTAACCCGCTCACTCAATGGCTTGTCGCCATACACTTCATTATTCCATTCGCCTGTCGTCTTGGGGCGATTTGCGGTATCCGTTTGATGGACTCGTTCCCGCACTTTTGCACTTAATGCTGGATTGTCGCGCTCAGGACCAATGTTTGTCGTAAGAAGTAATGCACCGACTAAAATGGCTGCAAACAACTGCTTGACTTGCAAGTGATTGAGAAATGCACTGATGCGATCGAAGACTTGAACAATCAAATTCTGCATGAATATCCTCCAATAATTGACTTTCGTTACTGTTTCCAATTCTCGCTAGGCTTCAGTCTTTCTAGATCTAAGGCATGGGGTGAAACAGTAGATTTGGGAAAAAGAAGTTAAACACAGCCCAGGTCGAAAAAGCGATCGATACGGATAGGACAGCTAGTACAGGTGCAAGCGACAGATAGCGCTGCAAATAATGAGGTTGATTCTGTGCCTTCTGAACCATGAATGACTCTCCCAAAAAACTAATGCAGTGGCATAATCAATTGTTTTCAAACTGCTGAATTCTCTTTAGGAAATAATAGAGAATACCGATTGAGCAACTGTAATCACTACTTAACAATGCCATCAGTATGCTAGTGATTAATCCTGGGATGGAACGTCTAACTCAGGGTAGGGTTCTGGCGTGAAGCGTAGTAGAATCAACCTTAGCTGCGATCGTGTTTAATACTACCGATGCTAACGTGTAGATGCCATGGCTATCCTTTTAACCCAGCATAATCCTGACAGCCTACAGCAGACTCAGTTAATGCTCGATGGGGATGAACTGCACACTTCAGAACATAATTTGCTGTGAAATATTGACAGTTTGCACAAGGAATCTGATGCAGCCGTTTCACTGTTGTCACTCCTCTATAGAAGGAATTCCACAGCGTAACAGCACAAAAAGTTGTTAGTCCCCATGCCAAGATAGAAAATATCCAACTCATTGCCATTTCTCTCTTAAAAGATGTAAAAGTTAGCCAACATTTAACTTACTCTTTAATGAATTAGACCAAATGGGTAGTCTTTTAACCCCTGCTGAGATAGATGATTTTGTAAATCTAAACTGTAGCGATATCATTCCTGATCGCTAGGGATTAATTGCTCCATAGTAAATTGCTGCAACAAATAAAAGACTAATGCCGATTAGTACGACAACAATCTGGAGTCCCAGGGTGTAAAGATTAATCGATCGAGTCAAAATTTTCTCCTATCTAGTTTTTCTACAATTAATCGATATTTTTGTTCCTTAGCAAAAGACGATCGATTTAAGGGACTTCCTGCTACCGATCGTCTTTTGAATCAATTCACCTTAAAGGCTAAGGGAATTTAGCGGCGGTTGAGGCAATCAAGAAGGCGGCGTAGGTGAGGATATAGCCCACCGTAAAGTGAACCAAACCCGTTAACCAACCTTGCACGATCGACAGTGCTGTTGGCTTGTCCTTCCAGCGGACTAGATTCGCTAGAGGAGTTCGTTCGTGAGCCCAGACAAGCGTTTCAATTAACTCTTGCCAATAGCCCCGCCAGCTAATCAGGAACATGAATCCGGTTGCCCAGACCAAATGCCCGAACAGGAACATCCACGCCCATACAGATAGATTACTAGTGCCATAGGGGTTATAGCCGTTAATTAGGGGTCCAGAGTATAGCCAGAGGTAATCTCGTAGCCAACCCATCAGATAGGTGGAGCTTTCGTTAAATTGCGCCACATTACCTGCCCAGATGCCCAGGTGTTTCCAGTGGAAGTAGAATGTTACCCACCCTAAGGTGTTCAGCATCCAGAAGACAGCCAGGAAGAATGACTGCTCCCAAGCCGAGGTTTGACATGTGCCACCCCGACCGGGACCATCACACGGGAAGGTAAACCCAAAATCTTTCTTATCTGGAAAGAGTTTGGTACCACGGGCATCCAACGCACCTTTGACACAAATTAAGGTCGTGGTATGCAATCCTAAGGCGATCGCATGGTGCACAAGGAAGTCACCGGGACCGATCGACAGGAACAGTGAATTCGTGCCGTTATTGATCGCCTCTATCCAGCCTGGTAGCCAGACATTGCCATAGTTCGGCCAAGCGGTGGTGGCGAGACTATCGGGATTTGATAACAGCGTATTCATGCCATACAGCAGTTTCCCGTGAGACGACTGAATGAACTGGGCAAAGACAGGTTCAATCAGAATTTGCTTCTCAGGAGTGCCAAAGGCAACCACTACATCATTGTGAACGTACAAACCGAGGGTATGGAATCCCAAAAATAGCGATACCCAACTCAGGTGAGAGATAATCGCTTCCTTGTGGTTGAACACTCGGTCAAGCACATTGCCACGATTTTGATCCGGGTCGTAATCCCGAATCCAGAAGATCGCCCCGTGGGCAAAGGCTCCCACCAGCAGGAAACCCGCAATGTACTGGTGATGGGTATACAGGGCGGCTTGCGTCGTGTAATCCCTCGCCATAAAGGCGTAGGGTGGCATCGAGTACATGTGTTGCGCCACGAGCGACGTCACTGTACCCAAAGCGGCTAAGTGAATCCCTAACTGGAAATGCAGGGAGTTATTGTAGGTTTCATACAATCCCTGGTGGGGCAGATTAAACTGACCTTCACTGCGGGGAGACAGTAGACCGGCTTTGCTGTCCAGCATTTCTTTGATGCTGTGACCAATGCCAAAGTTGGTGCGGTACATGTGACCCGCCACGATGAACAACACCGCGATCGCCAGATGGTGATGCGCCATGTCCGTTAACCAGAGCGAGCCAGTATCGGGATGAAAGCCCCCTAAGAAGGTGAGAATCGCGCTACCCGACCCATTGGCAGTGCCAAATACATGCTGGGCTGTATCGGGATTTTGGGCGTAAACTCCCCATCTGCCGGTGAAGAATGGTGCTAACCCGGCGGGGTGGGGCAGCACCGACAGGAAGTTATTCCAGCCCACATGCTGACCACGGGACTCCGGAATAGCGACATGCACTAAGTGACCCGTCCATGCCAGGGCGCTGACACCAAATAAGCCTGCCAGGTGATGATTCAAGCGCGATTCAGCATTCTTGAACCAGGACAGACTCGGACGGAACTTGGGTTGCAGGTGCAGCCAACCTGCAAACAGGAATACGGCTGACAAAATCAGGAGGAAAATGGAGCCTTGATACAAGTCACCATTCGTGCGCATCCCGATCGTGTACCACCAGTGATACACCCCAGAATAGGCAATGTTCACCGGATACGCCGCTCCACCTTGAGTGAAGGCATCGACCGCAGGTTGCCCAAACTGAGGATCAAAAATTGCGTGAGCGATCGGACGAATATTCAGTGGATCGGTGCTCCAAAGTTCAAAGTTGCCTTGCCAAGCAACGTGAAACAAAGAACCAGAAGTCCACAAGAAAATAATCGCCAAATGCCCAAAATGAGAGGCGAAAATCTTTTGGTAAAGATTCTCTTCTGTCATACCATCATGACTTTCAAAGTCATGGGCAGTCGCCAACCCATACCAGATCCGACGTGTAGTTGGATCTTGAGCTAAGGCTTGGCTAAATTTTGGAAATTTAGTTGCCATATCGGTTGCTTACCTTACTCGTGAGCGAATCCGAATCATGCTTGGAAATGCGCTACCTCCAGAGATTAAATCAAATCAAGATTAAGTCTGCTCTAGAGATAGGGAATGAGGGCAATCAACAAGTTCAACTGCTAAGTAAATTATGATTTAAGTTACTTAATTAGATCAGCGTTAATCCCGCTGCGGCAGCAAATTGAACCGTCTAGCACTCCACAAATAATGTGCCAATTAGCTGATTACTTTATCGGGTTTTGAGGGCATCACCAGCCTGACTGAAGAAAGAGAGTTGCGTTAAATCAATCTGTATTAGGATGTACATGGTAATGCAACGAAGTTAGATTGATTCCAAATAAAATTAGTGTTATAGCATTTCTTTTTATAAGTAAAATTCACGAGTGTAACTAATGGCTTTGAGAATAAATTATTACACTTATAGCAATAGATACATGCAATTTATTCATTGCTAGAACAAAAAATGTGGATAGCTTTTCCCTATGAAAACAGCGATTAACGGGTTGTTGATTTCTGATAATTAGTACTTTAAAAAGCAAAAAGCCCCTACCTCCCAGTACCAGAAGATAAGAGCTACAAGACGATCTAAATTTCCCACCTTGAAGTTAATCGCTAGTATCAAGTCATCGATTCCTTCTGAAGAAGGGAGATTTTGTAAATAAAAAATGTCGTACTTGTACCAGACCAAGGCAAATTTTTCTCATTCGCAGAGTTAGACTAGATAGTTGGTGAACTCCGGGAACGAATGACTATTTTCACGCTGCGATCGGTAAAAAAAGACTTTGGCATCAAAGAAATTCTGCGGGATGCCAGCTTTAGCCTGGATGAAGGCGATAAGGTGGGACTGATCGGCACGAATGGATCAGGCAAATCGACCTTACTGAAAATGATTGCCGGATTGGAATCGATCGACAGTGGTGAACTCTGGGTCAACTCGGGTAGCAAGATTATTTACCTGCCCCAACAACCGGATTTAGACGAAAGCCGGACGGTTTTAGAACAAGTCTTTGCCGATAGTGGTGAACAAATGGCGCTGATCCGCGAATATGAAGAACTCTCGGATCAGTTAGCCCATCATGCCAGCGACACCGAAACCCTGATGGCAAAGTTGTCGAGCGTTGCCCAACGGATTGATGCGGCAGGAGCCTGGGATTTGGAAACTAATGCCAAAGTCATTTTGAGTAAATTAGGTATTGAGGATTTTCATGCCCAAATTGGCGGTTTATCGGGGGGATACCGTAAACGAATTGCGATCGCTACAGCCTTGCTAGCCGATCCGGATGTCTTATTGATGGATGAGCCAACGAACCACTTAGATGCTTTATCTGTAGAGTGGTTGCAGAGTTACTTAAATCGCTTTCGAGGGGCATTGTTACTGATTACCCACGATCGCTATTTTCTCGATCGAGTAACCAATCGGATTCTAGAGATCGATCGCGCCGATTTGTCTGCCTATTCGGGTAACTACGCCTACTACCTGGAGAAAAAAGCGGAGGAGGAAGACTCGGCGGCGAGTACGCAGCGTAAACATGCTGGGGTTTTGCGGCGGGAACTGGAATGGTTGAAGCGGGGACCGAAAGCTCGCAGTACCAAGCAAAAAGCCCGCATCGATCGCATTCGAGATATGCAGACTCGTGAGTTTAAACAGACTCAAGGTAAAGTTGATATTTCTACGGTCGGTCGGCGGATTGGTAAGAAGGTGATTGAGATTACCAATCTAAGTAAAGCCTTTGGCGATCGCGTCTTAATTAAAGACTTCACCTATAGCTTCAACCCAGAAGACCGAATTGGCATCATTGGCAGCAATGGGGCGGGCAAATCGACCTTAATGGATATGATTACCGGACGAGTAGAACCGGATTCCGGCAAGATTGATCTGGGTTCCACCATTCACATTGGCTATTTTGATCAGCACTCTGAAGATGTCAATCTAAATGAAAATCAGCGCGTGATTGATTACCTCAAAGGGGTGGCAGAACTGGTCAAAACAGCAGATGGTAGCGTGATTACAGCCTCCCAAATGTTGGAACGATTTTTGTTTCCTCCGAACCAGCAATATGCGCCAATTCATAAGCTTTCTGGTGGAGAAAAGCGTCGCTTATTTCTGCTGCGAGTCTTGATGAGTGCGCCGAATGTGTTGATTCTCGATGAACCAACGAATGATCTAGACGTGCAAACATTAGCGGTTCTAGAAGAGTATCTTGAAGACTTTAATGGCTGTGTGATTGTGGTATCGCACGATCGCTATTTCCTCGATCGCACAGTAGATATGATCTTTGCCTTTGAATCTGGTGGAGAACTCCGACAATATCCCGGTAATTATTCAGTGTATTTGGACTATAAAAAAGCTGAGGAAGAAGCCGAAACCAAGCCAGAAGTTACTGCAAAGGCTCAAACTCAAGCAAAAGTACAGACAGCCTTAGAAGCCCCATCGCCAGACCCAGATCATTCAACTAAAGCCAAAAAATTATCGTTCAAAGAAAAGCGAGAATATGAAACTTTAGAGGTAGAAATTCCCCGACTGGAAGCCGAGAAACAGGACTTAGAACAACTGCTTTACACCAACCCACCCAGCGATTTTACCCAACTACAACAACTGACGGAACGGCTAGCTGAGTTAAGTCAAACGATCGATGCGGCAACCGAACGCTGGTTAGAATTAGCTGAACGGGCTAATTAGTGGGGTTCATAATATTTTTTTATTGTCTGCATTGCGAACCCCAATGACAGGCATCTTTATTTTTCTAGTCCCTTTCATTATGCTTTTTAGCATAATGTTATTGAGTTGGGATCAATGAGCTACAGCATTCAACTAGACAGCCCGATCGTTGAAGAACAGCCCAAGACAGTCACCCAAGAGCTGACAGAATCCCCCTCTGCGGTGCAGATCTTTAGCTATGCTGTATGCCGTGTGCTTCAAGGCGTAGCACTATTAATGTACTTTAGCTTAATTGTTTTTGTTCCCATTGCAATTAGCCAAGGTTTGTTCTCATAGTTGACTACTCATCACCACCATTGTTCTGGATTGAGTTGATAGTAGTGTTGAAAGAGTCGGTAGAGTCTAGGATGTCGTTGTTGCAGTAGCCGAGGCTGACAAAAAAATGCTTCTGTTACTACAGCAAAGAATTCAGCAGGATTGGTAGCTCCATAGGAATCGAGCACAGTTTCCACTCCCTGCTCAACCTGCTGACAGAGCAATTGATATTCCATTGTCATCACAGTTGTCCACTGCTGAGGCTCTACGGTTTCAGATAGAATAGGTACCCCATCGGCCTTGCCATCTGCCTGGTCTAGCTGGTGGGCAAATTCATGTAGAACAACATTCTGTCCATGCCGCCAATTCACTGCATCCTGCTGAACCTGCTGCCAGGATAGAATTAATTGATCCTGTACCCAAGATTCTCCTAGCCTAGCCACCTGTTGTTCTTCAACAATATAGCCGTTAGTCACCTTAACTTGTGTCGCTAAATAAGCGGTTGGGTAAATCAAGATTGATTGCAGTTTAGGAAAATAATGACCTCGTTCATTTAACAACAGTAAACAGGCGATCGCTGCAACAACAAGCCTGATTTCTTCAGTCACCTTGAGTCCAGCACAACCAATAAACTGTTTTTCGGCTAAAAAGACTTGAACGTGTCCTTGCAGCCGTCTTTGTTCATTCGGAGTTAACCGATGATAAAAGGGTAAGTACTGCTGGATGAGAGTGATCCACTGCGGCGTAAATGCTCGTTTCTTCAGGCGATCGCGGCGAAATTGCTGAACGAGCGGAAGCAGGAAAATTCCACCAATAATAATTCCAATAACTGATAGCACTACAACAGTTGGCATCATGGCAGAGTTATCTAGGCTGAAGCCTGCTTTACACCCAACACCGAAACAGAGGTCATAGGATTTTAGTGAATGGATCTATCGTAGCTTCTTAGCCTACCCACAAAGGGTGAAGCGGATTGTTAACCTAGAAATAGGCTCTGACGATAAAATTTGGTCAGGCTATAAGGTTAGGAGCGTCATGGATCGTTTGTTTACCCCCCTCCAACAAGGCTTAATCACCTGGGCATTGATTCTGATTACTGGTTGGATGAGTTTGAATGCCCTGAGCTACTTCAGCGAACTGATTAGCATATTAGTCACTGCTGGATTAATCGCCTTTGTCCTCAATTATCCAGTTGCCAAGCTCCAATCAGTTCTACCGCGCGGGCTGGCGGCTGGCTTGGTTTATTTACTGGCAGGGGTTGCCGTTGCTTTGTTAGGCGTGACGATCGCGCCGCCAGTCATTAGTCAGGCGCAACAACTAGTGACTAACTTGCCAGATCTCCTAGCCTCGGGTCAGCAACAATTAGCCTCATTTCAGGAATGGAGCCAAGCTCATCAGATCCGGTTTGCCATTCCATTACTTCAAGAACAACTTCTCACCCAATTACAACAACGTGCTGAGATGATCGCCAAGGGTGGCGTAGGGCTATTACTGGGCACATTTAATTGGGTACTGGATTTAATTTTAATTCTCGTGATTTCTTTCTATATGCTGCTGGATGGAGAGCGCTTATGGAATGGAGTGACTAGCTTCTTCTCACCCCCAATTCGAGATTTTTTAACTGAATCCTTTCGCCGCAACTTACAACGGTTTTTTTCTGGACAACTGTTGTTAGGGTTGTTTATGGCAGTGACTCTATCCTTTGCCTTTTACTGGCTACAGGTTCCCTTCTTTCTAGTTTTTGCCATTTTTATTGGCATCATGGAAGTCATTCCATTTATTGGAGCGACGTTAGGGATTGTCACTGTTGGAATTTTAGTAGCATTTATTAACTGGTGGTTAGCGATCCAGGTTGTAGGGGTAGCGATCGCCCTTCAACAAGTAAAAGATAACCTCCTAGCTCCCCGAATTCTAGGGAATCTAACCGGGTTAAGTCCGGCGACTGTCCTGGCAGCTTTATTGCTGGGTAGTAAGGTCGCTGGCTTACTGGGAGTGATTCTTGCCATCCCTCTCGCTGGTATGGTTAAAACCATTTTGGTATTGTTACTTGATCCCACGCTACCGCCACAAACCGGTTCATTTTTCGTTAATCCCCTCGATGTGAAAGAGCCTGACCCTCCCCTCGAATGTGTGATTGATCCAGATGCCTGTGACCCAGTTGAAGCCGTCAGCGAACAGGTCAAACTTTAATCCTGCTCAAACTTTGAGTCTATCTAGGGTGCCAAATCTGCCAAAATCTAACCAGACGGAGATCACCTTCGTAACCTCATCAATCATTTCCCAAGCCAGAGACGATGTTAGCCCGACAATCGAGCAATGGAGCGCTGAAGATTCTCCCGTGCTTGCACTTCAAGTTGGCTCCGAAACGGCTCTGTGCTAAATATAGAGGTCCGGTCAAGCAACTCACCCAGAATCGCCTGTCGCTTACAGCGAAAGAGTTCATCAGCCACCCAGGCATATTCCTGGCGAATTTGACGCTCATACTCTTCAAACCGCTCCGGAGACGCCCCTAGAATTGACAGATCGACATCCATTACCAAACCCTCATCGAGCGATCGCGGTAGCGCTGAATGCCTGGTTGCTAACACTAGTGCCAAAATCCGCTCTGCCACCTCTGCCGACCCGCCACCCGCTAGGACAGCTTGTTTAGCCCATACAGCGCTTTGTAGCTCGTTATCCTGACGCTGCAATGCATATACGGCATCATGAAACCATAGCGCCACCTCCACCTCACCTGGATGTTCCGCGATCGCCAATACCGACTCTAATTTTTCAATACACTCATGGAGATGCTGAAGGGTATGATAGTGACGATGCGGTTCCCGATAGCACACAATGAGCCTATCAAACAAGTCTGCTTCAGGCTGCACAGCTAACATCAACCAGGTCCGCTGCCATGACTGTTGGAGAAGTTGCATCATCATAGGTCAATGTATGGACGAGTCTACAATATATCCAGTTTTCTAGGATGCAAAAAATGTATTTTCGGTGGCATTAAAGCATTATTCTAAATGAGATTTGCTGCTTACCTGATTTGTGCCATCAGTGTCTTTGAAAGTGTTAACTCAACGTGTATAAGGTGCAGGAATGCTTAGCACCAAAAACTTGCTACCTGCCTACGTCTGGTATCTATGCCCACATCGCCTTGTAGACAGAGTCGCCATTTGAACCATAATGGTTTGAACGCAGGTGAGGTGCTTTTAAGCCAATGCAGACATTACTCCAGTTGATTCCAGCCTTCAAATCTTTGCTTGAGTTAGGGATGCAGGCGACTCTTGCTCCAGCAAACAGCCTAAATGGTTGGTCACTTAGCGATCGCGATCCGCAGGTGATTCAGCAATTAAGACCATTGCTGGATTGGTTGTATTGTGACTACTTTCGAGTTCAGACCGATGGCTGGGAACATCTCCCTCCATCAGGCAAGGCGCTACTCATTGGGTCACATAATGGGGGCTTGGCAGCCCCCGACCTGTACATGGTCATGCGCGACTGGTATGACAAATTTGGGGTCGATCGTCCGGCGTATGCCCTAATGAATCCTGCCATCTGGACAGCCATGCCCGGTTCAGCCCGTCTAGCAGCCCAAGTCGGGGCCCTGCGGGCTCACCCCAAAATGGCATTAGCCGCACTACAACAAAATGCCACACTGTTAATTTATCCTGGCGGAGCACAGGATGTATTTCGCCCTTATTCAGAGCGCCACAAAATTCATTTACATGGTCGTCGTGGATTCATCAAACTGGCATTACAAACAGAGACGCCGATCGTACCTGTAATTTCCGCTGGCGCCCATTCCACCTTGATTGTGCTCGCTGATATTTACCCCCAACTGCAACAACTGCATCAGTATGGTTTACCGTGGTTGTTTGGCATCGACCCTGAAGTGTGTCCAATTTATTTAGGGCTACCCTGGGGCATTGCGATCGGTCCCTTGCCCAACATTCCCTTTCCCGTGCAAATTCACACCCGCGTTTGTCGTCCGATCGTATTTGAGCGGTATGGCGAGGCTGCCGCTGATGATCGAGAATACGTAGATCGGTGCTACGACCTTGTCCAAACCCGGATGCAGTCCGAGTTAGATCGCCTGACTCAATCACTGGGTTGAGTCCCTTACCCTTGCAGAGCTAACGACTGGAGTACAATCTCTTGAACCCGACGATCGTTCATCATAAAGGTATGCCAGACATTGAGTTGCACCAGTCGATCCTGGTCAGACAGGCGAGTTTCGCTTAAGGCCACAATGCCATCATTGAGTTCCATGCCAAACGGACTCAGAACCCCTCTAGGACCACTCGTTCCCGCCACGATCGTATAAGGGGTTTGCAGAGGAGGCATCGCCGCATAAAAGTTATGACAGGTCAAGTTAAAGCCACATTGACCCGAAAACCATTGAAACGGTAGCAGTCGCCAGGCATGAGCCGCTAGCCGAGGCGGTTGGTTGGGAGTCCCAAGCATGATGATATGGGCTGGGGGAGCAATATTCGCTAAACCCAAAGCCGATCGCACAAGCAAACCACCCAATGAATGGGCAACGACGCCATAAGTCCCCTGTTGGGCAAGAGCTTTCAGGTGCAGCTGTAGTCGTTCCACAATCCGATCGTAGGATTCCATAAAAGCAGCATAGCCAAAGTGTTCTGGCAGATGTCCAGCCAACTGAAGCTGCTGCTCTAACTGAACCAACGAAAATGGGCTGCGCCCCAGTCCATGAATTAGGAGAACCTTCATTGCGATTGGATTAAGTGATCTGTACAGTCCAGGATGATAGCGATCGCCACTTGTAACCCGTGCTGGTTCAACCGTTGTTGCGTTCATTTGCATCAGCGTTAGATTCATCAACTCCAGCACCAACGAGCTTCACTCATTTAACCAGTGGGTTGTTGAGAGTTGGTCATTACCCAATAGAGCAGTGTTAGGGCTTGCCCAATCTGGATCTTGATGGACGCCAAACGAGACGGTAACTTCAATTCATTTTGCAACAGAACTTTGACAGAACTAGTCATCGGGAGGCACTCTCCGGCAGGAGGCGGTAACAGCACGGTGGGCATTTCAACTGATGGAATTGCCGGATGAGCCGCTGCTGCACTTATTAAGGGCTGCTCTTGCCTAAATAAGTGATCGAGCTTAAGTGGAGATGAAATATGAGGGTCTGGTGCGATCGTTTCCCAAGGATCAGGAATGATTGATTCAGAATCGAGTTCAGATAATTTAGGGGGATTTTTGTTAGTTTTCTTAAACATGATCCAATCACCTCACTGCTGATTGATCGGAGGTTAAACTGATACCAAAATAAGGCTACGCCGAAGATTATTCCTACCTTGATCATAACAGTGACATCCATTAAAGGTATTACAAAATGTAAGAAACTATGGGTTAATTCGGCACAATATGCTGTAAAAAATTAATGCTTAACGGGATTCGCGATCGAGCCATTTCGCCGTCTCAGCAGGTGTTGCCAAAGCGAAAGTGAACACCTTATGTTTGGAATTAAGCAGCTACCACAAAACAAGTTTCAGTTAGCGTCAGTTACTACTGCTCTTGCCAACGGCTAACTGGTTAAACGGCTGCGATCGAGCAGCTTGACAATTACTGCCCTCAATTTCAATCAACCCCTCACGGCTAAGTTTTGCAAACATGCACGACAGTGTTTCGGGAATTACCCTCAGTCTGGCAGCCAATTGCCCCTTGGGTAAATCCGCCGATCGCTCAGGTATGCAGGGGCGATCGGTAACGCAAATCCTTAGCGTCATTGGCTCAGAAACTTGCTTGATGCGGCAGCGTCCTTGAAATCATCGCAGCTTGATGGAATCCTGGACCAACAACCAGTACAGCGTGGCTGTTACCAAACCACCGACGAGAAATGCCCACAACTCTATCCCGAAAAAATGTTGTTGTAGATAGCTGGTAAAAGATTCCTGCGGGGGACCAGAATTATCACCACTGGCAAGGTACGATTGCCAAATAATGGGTAGGTAAACGACAACCCCCAGTACTGTACCCACGCCTGCCGTTATCCGAGCAGTAAGCGGCATGAATCTTGAGATTAGCCATAGGGTAGGTAAGAAGATCAGTCCACTGACTGCGAAGGAAAAGATACTACCCAGGCAAAACAGGGCAAAAAACCAGAAGATGGGATCTTTGCTAGGAAGTAGAATTACGATCGCCCCACTGTAGACCAAAGGTATGACTAAGGGCGCTAAACCGATCGCTTTCCAGGAAAATTTCATAAGCCGCTCTATTCAGGCTTGGTAAAGTGTTACACCTCAGGGCAGGCAAGAATTTATTAATTGCTTAGCTTCACTCTAGCCTTCTCAATGAACCTTCCAGGAACTACCTACCACCCGCTCACACCGCAAAACTCTCGATTACCGGCGTTAAGATGGCTTGATGGTGTGGGGCAAACTGATAAGCTAAAACCTTGCCCAACTCCCATTCTTTCAGTTCCTGGGCAATCGGATGCTCTCCCAACTCTAGCTGAAACCCACCAGAACCTCGACCAGTCGATTGATTTCGCTCACTCACCACTAGCTCAGAACGCAGCAGATGCCCTTGCCGTACTGTGATCGGATGCAGCCGCGATCGCGGAGTAGGGCTGAGCACTCCTGTTCGAGCGGTTAGCGTCAGAATATGTTGACCAGCCTCATTCAGGTGACATTTCACCCACTCACCATCCCGTTCAAACGTAATTTCAGCCAGAAACTTGGGATATCCGGCTAATTCCACTCCAGAGGCGTAGGCAATTTCTGTTGTTACGGGTAGGTGATGGATATACATTTTGGGTACGGCGGGTACCTGGCGAAAAGTTCCAACAAACACTGGCGAAGGTTCGTCTAACATTACAGGAATTCCAATTGACACTTCGTTGTAGGGTCCAATATCACTATCTCGGTACTCTAATGCAGAGATAGAAACAACACAGTGCCAGGGAGTAATTCGTAATGGGTGTAGCCGCGAGGAAGGTAATAATGGCTTGATCTTTGTGATCGGGGCAAGCAATTGGACAGAAAGGGTCGCAACATCGTAGTAGAAAACAGGAAAGAAAATGGTTTTACTGCCCCAAGGCACTTCTACATGTTCAATCTGCTGAAAAAACTCTTCATGCCTCATCCGTTTTCTCCTTGCCTAATATCTTTAGGATTACTCACAAATTAGTTCTTAGCCCTTACAGCAAGGTCTGAATATCTTTTGCTAAATCTTCCGGCTTGACCGTTGGAGGATAGCGTTTAACCACCTTTCCACTCCGATCAACCAGAAATTTGGTGAAGTTCCACTTAATCCCTTCGGTCCCAAAAATACCCGGTGCAGCTTTAGTTAAATACTGATACAAGGGATGAGCATTGTTCCCATTCACCTCAATTTTCTGAAACAGTGGAAAGGCAACGCCAAAGTTAGTTTCACAGAAGGACTGAATCTGGTCTGAGTTGCCTGGTTCTTGCTGTCCGAATTGGTTACAGGGAAATCCTAAAATCACCAAGCCTTGGTTGGCATATTGAGCATACAACGCTTGCAGCCCCTTATATTGAGGCGTAAAGCCACACTGGCTGGCTGTGTTGACAATCAGTAAAACTTTATCTTTATAGGTATTAAATGACACTGACTTGCCATCAATGCTTGTTGCCGAAAGCTCGTAAATTGACGCAGGTGCTTGTGCTGTCATTGGGTCAACCACTTCCTCAATAGGAAACATTACTTCAAGATCCCATTATGACCCGTTTCGGCTAACTATCTGCTGAAGCCTGGTTCAAACCAGCCAAGCATTACACCAGCCATCCTCTCGCCTGGCAAGGCATGAGAACTAAATGAGTGAGATAGATCAACACGCCCAGAATTGCCACAAACCTGCCACATTCTTTTCCTACCTTTAAACCATAACCGGGTCAGTTGATTGACTGACACCCTACGTTCACATCCGTGAATAAACCGCTCTAGCAGGCATGGGGCATGGCTTTTCATGAAAACTCATGGTTTGAATCTAACAAGGATGGTAATGAGTAGCACCTACGATCCGGTGCTGGTACTGGTATCGATCGCGATCGCGGTTTTGGCAGCCTATGCCGCTTTAATCCTGGCGCGGCAGGTCACAGTAACTCGGGCTTGGAACCAACGATTTTGGCTCCTGGGCGGTGCAGTATCGATGGGAATTGGCATTTGGTCAATGCATTTCGTAGGTATGCTAGCGTTCTGTTTACCGATTCCCGTGAGTTATAACTTGGCGATCGTGGTGGCATCCCTGGTTGTGGCAATTCTGGCATCGGGGTTAGCGTTGTTTCTAGTCAGTCGCCAACACTTGGGAAGCAAGCTCCTCCTGGGAGGGAGCGTGTTAATGGGGTGTGGGATTGCTACCATGCATTACTTGGGCATGGCTGCCATGCAGTTATCCGCGATCGCGCACTATAACGGGTGGATAGTTGCCCTATCGATTGGGCTGGCGATCGTCATTTCCTCTATTGCTCTCTGGCTTGCCTTTCGCCTCCGAGATGCCCGACCTGGCGCCGCAGCAAGTTGGCAAAAAATTGGAAGTGCCACCCTAATGGGAGTTGCTATCCCGATTATGCATTACACCGGGATGGCCGCCGTTCAGTTTGTGCCAACCTCCTTAGAAACTCTTCCTGCCACTGCTTCGATCGATCCCTCTACGCTTGCGATCATGGTCAGTGCATTTGCGTTTGGGGTCTTGGGGCTGGCATTACTAGTAGTATTAGAAGCCCAGGTGAGTGAGCGAACTCTTGCCTTAGTGACCGCAAACGAGACCTTGCAACAGCAGATTGTAGAGCGGCAGATCATTGAAACTGATCTCAAACATGTGCAAACCGTATTAAAGAATCGGGCAGAACAGTTACGTCACCAAAACCAAATTTTGCTCCAGCTTTCCAAACACCATGCTATCCGTCACGGGGATTTACAAGCAGCTGCCCAGGCTGCTACAGCAGCGACTGCAAGAACAATCAACGCCGATCGTGTCAGCATTTGGTTGTATAACGAAGGGAAAGATATCCTCTCCTGCCTGAGTTTGTTTGAACGAATTTCCTCTTGCTACCATGAGGGCATGACCTTGGCAGCGGCTGACTATCCAGCCTATTTTCATGCGATCGCCACAGAGGATCTGATCGCCGTTTACGATACCCACACCGATCCTAGAACTTGCGAGCTTGCTCAAACCTATCTTCAGCCGTCCAATATCTGCTCAATGCTGAATGTCCCAATTCGTTTAGTTGGGGAAACGATTGGCGTCTTAAGAGTTAAGCAGATTGATCAAAAGCGCCAATGGTGTCCTGAGGACGAAAGTTTCGCTCGCGCGATCGCCGATTTGGTGGCACTCGCCATGGATGCCCGAGATAGCCAACTAGCAGAAATGCAGATCAGACAGCAAGCCAAGGATTTAGAGGAAGCCTTGCGAGAGCTGCAACGCACTCAAGCGCAGATTATCCAAAATGAGAAGATGTCCAGCCTAGGACAGATGGTAGCTGGTGTAGCGCATGAAATTAATAACCCAATTAACTTCATCCACGGCAACCTCAACCACATTAGCCAGTACATGAGTGACCTGCTCAACCTGTTAAACCTCTACCAGCAGCACTATCCCGATCCAGCACCAGAAATTGAGGCAGAAATTGAGGCAGTTGATCTGGAGTTTTTAACTATCGATTTAACCAACGTTCTCCGATCCATGCGTCTGGGAACCGATCGCATTCGTGAGATTGTCTTATCTCTCCGCAACTTTTCGCGACTGGATGAAGCCGAGGTGAAAAATGTAGATATCCACCAGGGAATTGATAGCACTCTAACCATCTTGCATAGCCGATTAAAGGCAAAACCTGAACATCCTGAGATCCAGGTGATTAAAGACTACGGACAATTACCCCTAGTGGAATGCTATGCGGGACAGCTCAATCAAGTGTTTATGAATATCCTGACGAACGCGATCGATACGTTGGATGAACAGAACCAGCACCGAACTTACCAGGAGATGATCGCTAACCCGAGTCAAATTCAAATTCGGACTAAAGTCATTGCCCCAGAACGGATTGCCATTCACATTATCGATAATGGCTTGGGAATGAGCGAAGATGTCTGCTCTAAGCTGTTTGATCCATTCTTTACCACCAAGCCAATTGGTAAAGGCACTGGATTAGGTCTGTCGATTAGCTATCAAATTATTGTGGAAAAATCAGGTGGTAAGTTCTATTGCCATTCGACTCCAGGACAAGGCACAGAGTTTATCATCGAATTACCCACGCATCAAGCTGTCCGGCAAGTGGCATAAACGGCTTCAGTCTGGGGTGGCTCTAATTAGCGCTTGTAAGTTCTCCAGCAGGTGATCTAGAGTATAGGGCTTTGGTAAAAATATCTTAGCTCCAGCCGCCAGCGTCGGTTCTCGATTCACTGGCAACCCACTCATCGCCATAATCTTCACCTGGGGATGCATCGCTTTCAGCCTTTGAATCAACATAATGCCACTCATTGTTGGCATCATCACATCTAAAATGACTAATTTAATGGCATCGTGATGCCGGGCATACAGTTCGATCGCCTCTATCCCATCATTAGCAGATAACACAGTGTAATTATGGCTCTCTAGCAACGATCGTGTACTCAGTTGTACCGCCAGATCATCATCAACCACTAAAACGAGCTCACCATTTCCATCTAAGGGCGCTTGGGGTGAATCATCATCCGTTGTCATGCCAGCAATGAGCGGTAAGTATACCTTCATTTGAGTGCCCTGACCAACCTCACTAAACACCTGCAAAAACCCCCCATAGGTTCTGACAATGCCCAATACTGTTGCCAGTCCTAATCCGGTGCCCTGCCCAGGTGGTTTAGTGGTAAAGAAAGGATCAAAGATGCGATCGCGCACGGCTAAAGGAATGCCAGTTCCCGTATCAGCAATCGTAATCACCACATAGTCCCCCATTTGGGCATCCAGATTTGTTTGAGCAAAGGTTTGATCCACAAAATAATCCTCGATCGCGAGGGAGAGTGTCCCGCCATTCGGCATCGCATCACGGGCATTGACACAAAGGTTCATCAACACCTGATGGAGATACGTTGAATCAGCAAACACTAACCAGTTCGATTGCTCAGGAATCATTTGCTGAATGACGATCGAGCGGGGAAATGTTTGCTGGACGACATTGATGACTTCCTGCAATAACGGGGCAACTTGGATGGAACTTCGCTCTCCACCCGTTCCCCGAGTAAACGTAAGAATTTGTTGAATCAAATTTGCCCCTCGTTTGGCGCTATCTTCCAAAACTTCTAGCATCTGTAGCGAGCGGGCATCCAGATTGAGCTGCTTCAACCGTAATAGCTGAGAGATTGCCACAATAGGAGTCAAAACATTATTCAAATCATGGGCAATGCCACTCGCGAGGGTACCCAAACTCTCCAGGCGTTGAGCCCGATAAAATTGGGCTTCCAATTGTTTCTTAGCCGTGATATCCGTATCAACCGAAAGAATCCATTGGGGTTGATCCGCTTCATCCCGAACCAAAGTCCAACGGGTTTCCACCGTAACTTGCCTACCGGCTTTAGTCCAGCTATGGATTTCATCTCGCCACTCCTCCTGTGCCAAGAGTGTTTGGATGATATCCTGCATCGGAAAATTAGGGTCTTGAAACAGGTGATTGGCTTTCTGACCGATCGCTTCTGCGGCTTGCCAACCATACAAGCGTTCAGCTCCCTGATTCCAGTAAAGGATATGGTTATTAAAATCGCGCACAAAAATGGCATCCGTGGCGATATCCAGCAGTGCCGCCTGTTGCTGAATCTTTTGTTCAGCTAGTTTGCGATCGGTAATGTTGTGGCTGAGGGTGGCAAAAGCGATCGGTTGCTCATGCTCATCGCAGATACACAGCACGTTGTAAATCATCCATAAGGCTTCACCTGTTTTGAAATGACGGAAACGGATTTCGACCTTGGCTTGTCCCTGCTGCCGCACCTGTGGAAAAAATTCATTCAAAATAAAATCTTGATCTTCAGGAAAGAAACAGTCTCTAACTTGAATGCTCTGGTATTGGTGTTCATCCTCCAATCCAACCATTTGCCGACCCGCAGCATTCAGATAGAACGGCACAAAATCCAGGTTGCACATGCCGATAAATTCTGGGCTATTATCAGCCAGGGAAACAAATTTACGGATTTCAATTTCTGCCTGTTTGCGATCGCTAATATCGTGATTAGCCGTCGTCACAATCCAACAATCCTCAGCAATTTTTCGAGATGAGTAGGAGCTAGAGAACCACCGGATCGAGCCGTCTTTGCGTCGAAACCGATACTCAGCCGTAGCATCTCGTTCAGCAAAAAAATCATCAAATAAAGGTATGAGAATTTGGTCACGATCGTCTGGTAACACCTGTGATAACCAAAAATCCCGATCTGTATAGTCTGTCAACGCATAACCAAATAATCTTTCGCAGCCAGCCGACCAATATTCATAGTCCCAGTTGCCATTGGCATAGACTCGAAAGCTTGAAATCGCCACGATCGCGCTATCAAGAATTCGGTGTAGTTTGGCCTCGGAAGTTTGGAGAGACAACTCTAGTTGCTTACGCTCGCTAATATCGATCGCAGTACCAATAATTCGATAAATTCTGCCCTGTTGATTGCGTAGCGGCGAGAGGGTGGTTAATGTCCAGACGGTGTGCTCGGCAAAAACAATATGCTCCTCATACGAGATCACCTTACCCGCTTGCAAACAGCGTTCATAGTTCTGCCGAAACGTCGTCCCGATCGTTAGCCCAAACGCGGCTTCTGGTGTTTTACCGTAAAAAGCTGGCGTATGATTCCCCGCCAGTTGTTCGGCTCGACGATTGAATCGACTGTAATGGAAATCGTGCGCTTCGGTCACTTCAACGACGAAAATGCCCTGTTCTGCACCATCGTAAATACTAGTTAAAAATTCTTCACGTTGACGTAATGCTTGATTCGCAGCTCGCAGTTCCTCTGTGCGCTCAGCCACCCGCCGTTCTAGTTGATCCCGAGCCGCTTGCAACTGTTGTTCCATAGCTTTGCGGACCCGAATATCCCGTAATGACCAGCGCCAGCCAGCCACCTCAGGTTGCAGAGCTTTGATCTTGGTCACGGCAATCAGGACCGGAAAGGGACTTCCTTGGCTGGGGGCAATATTCACTTCCCAATTTTCCCCAAAGTTAGCCTGAGTAAACCGCAGGTGAAAGTCACCTCGATCGGACTGGGCAATCAAAGTAATTAGGGGTTTACCAATCAAACATCGGGCTTCGATATGAAACAGATTAGCGGTGGCACGATTGGCTTCTTGAATCACGCCATGCATATCGGTAACAAGATAGGCATCTGGAGCAAACTCAAACAAATCTTGATAGCGCTGTCGTTCTAACGCGATCGTCTGGTGAGCCGATTCTAATTGTTCATTTTGTTGCCGCAGTTCTTCCTGAGCCGTTTGTAGCTCTTCTAATGCCAACCGTAATTGCTGGTTCATCACAGAGAGTTCGGCAATTTGAGGCGCTGTTGGCTGTTGCTCAACCTGAACCGCCAGAAAATCGGAATATTGCGGATTTAACTGGTAGCCGACCCGATGTTTAGTTTTAATAAAATCTTTGGGCGCACCTACCGCAGTTAATTTTTGCCGTAACTCCTTGATGTGAACCCGCACCGCTTCTTCGCCCGGAAATTCTACCGAACTCCAGGCATGATCCAGAATGGCTTTCGCATTAAACAGCCTTTGGGGATGCCGCAGAAATAGCTCCAAAATGGCATATTCTTTAGGGGTGACAGAGAGTAAATGGGTACCATAAGCCACGCTACGGCGACTGGGATCAACGGATAACTGCCCCCATGTTAAGATGGGTTGGCTGGTTGGTCCACCTCGTCGCAACAAGGCTTGAACCCGCGCCATCAACTCATCCGCATCAAACGGCTTCACCACATAATCATCCGCTCCTGCATTCAGAGCGATCGCTTTTTGCCGTCCTTCTCTTTGCCCTGTTAATAACAAAATCGGACTTTGAAAGCCCTGAGCCCGCAATTGTCCACAAAGGCTAATGCCGTCCAACTTGGGTAACAGCACATCTAGCAAAATTAGGTCATAGTCAAAGGCATCCGCCATTTGTCGCCCAACTTCACCATCTGCGGCAATATCAACCGCATAGTTATAGCTAGATAACAGGAGCTGTAAGGTTTGGGCAACCGCCCGATCGTCTTCTACAACCAAGATCTTCATAACAATTCCTAAACTCGGTTGCCATACCTTGTAACCTGCTCTAGTACCGTTTTAGCTATGAATGGTAGCAAGTTACGTCAAAGCTACTTATCTCGACAGAAGCGACTTCATAGAGCATGGTTTAGAAATTCTATTGCCTGGAGCAATCTGTCCTTTTCAAACATCCTCTTACTTTAATCTTGCTCTATTCCCTATTAAATTATTCATGCAAGGAACCGAGCATTAACCCAAGAGCAATAAATTTTTATTAAGAGAAATCTGACCAGCGACCGATTTCAGGATGAAAGTTTGATTATTCTCTCGTCCCTCACAGTTTCCTTACAACTAATCCTGAAACTAGAGATTGGGAGTAGCGATGTTTGTTTGTTGCCACATCATCAACAAAGAGTGCAACTCCTAATGCCCCCTTCCCCAGCCCCCATCCTTACTCCTAGCGAACAGAAAGTCACCCCATCCTGATTTCCTTGTTTACTAGGAGAGGGGCAGGGAGTGGAGTGAGGGTGATGGCATTAGGTAAGTAACGGCAGCGTTGGTGATCGCAGCATTCATTAGCACCCCCATCAGGCTCAGCGATCGCTGGGTTTCCTCCTCAACGATTGGGGCGACTCAAAGCGCGGTCTGAGGCATAATTCCGCCTTACTTCATCTAATCTGAAGCTATGAAAAGTGTTCTCCTAATTGATGACAATGAAATGTTCCGATTCATTTTATCGGAATGGCTAAAAGCTGAAGGATTTCATCCAATAATGGCGGAAGACGGTGTAGAAGGGGTACAAATGGCAAAATCCCATTACCCTGACCTCATCCTATGTGATGTCAATATGCCAACAATCAATGGGATCGAAGTATTAAAACAATTACGCAATGATTTGGGTACATCGCATATTCCCTTCTTTTTTCTGACTTCAGAAGTCAGCATAAATTCAACTATCATGCAGCGGCTAGGAGCAACGGGAGTAATCCTAAAAGATGCAAGAATCGATGAGTTACGCCGGGTGCTAACTACGCTAGAAGCCAAAGAACTCATGTAAATCAAAGATAACTTTAGGAAAAGCAATTTATGCATACCATAACTAATAGCAGGAGAGCGTTAATTCTCAACTTGCCCCGACTCGGTTGCGGTCATTGGTGGGTAGAAATTACCACCTCTGATCCAGATTGTATTTACTACTTCGGACCATTCCCTAATTCTGAAGAAGCATCGGATATGTGCCCTGATTATGTGCAAGCCTTAGTTAAAACCGGGAAGCAGAAGATTAGCCCTGTCATTAAACACTGCTACCCCGCAGAGCTAATGCCCTGTAACGAAGCCACTTAATCACTTCAATAATGGACAAAATCCACTGGCATAATTTACCTTAAGATCTTCACTACAACACTCGAAAGGTTAAATTAATCCGAGGGTTAACTGGGCGTTTCGTCTTCGGAATTTGATGTTGCCAATAATGTTGGGTGGTTCCTTGCATCAGCAGAAAACTACCAGATGTTAACTCTAGTTGGTACTTCCAGCTTTTTTGCGATCGATGCCGCAACTTAAATCGCCGAGTTCCTCCCAAACTCAGAGAACCAATCACCGGATTTTGTCCTAACTCCGGTTCATCATCACTGTGCCAGCCCATACTATCATTGCCATCCCGATACAGGTTAAGCAGCACACTGTTAAAGCGAACGCCCGATACCGATTCAACCGCTGCTTTTAGCTCTAGCAGGGTGGCTGTCCAGGGGGTAGGAGACAGCGTCAGACCAGAGTAGGTGTAGACTTTTCCAGGATCTCCAACCCAGGCTGTGAGTCTGGGTTGGAGCTGTGATCGCCCATAGATCATAATCCGATCCTGCCGCCAGGTAAGGGTTTGAGTTAACTCCGCTAACCGGCGATCGCTATCTGACAGGTTGAGCAAAGCGGGGTAAAACCGAATATCGGCATCAGGGAGTTGCAGCGGCAGAGAAAGCATACCAGGAACGAAAATTAAATCACGATCGCAGTTATTTTATGATGACAGTGATCGATTGATGACAGGTAATTCTGATGTCAAAGCTGCCCAAGTTCATTGCCATTGGACTGTTGATTGCCCTTGGTATCATTAGCTGGTTTTATTTTAGTCATCTGCTAGCGATCTTGGGTTCCACCGTCGGTTATGGGTTAGGACTATTTATTGATCTGACCCAAATCGGCTTAATTGCCTTACTCTTTGCGGCTTTTCTAGCCCCGTTGGAAGCATTGGGATGGTGGGCAGGTTGGTATGGTGATGCTGTAGAGGAAATGCAGAATCCAGGAGTCGTAGGACGACCAACCGAGTATCTAGGGACGATCAACCGATATGTGATTTATCTGGATGGCATTGGTCAAGCCACCGACTCTTATTTACCCGATGTTGAGGAATTTCTGAATCAATTAGAAACCCGCTTACCCCAAGATATTTTGTTGGTACGCGGGATTATGCCGTACTCCGCTATTAATCGCACCTTAATTGATAGCGATCGACCCTTATCGTGGTTATGGCGGGCAGCAGATTATCTGCAAGTCTCGCACTATGGCAGTGTCATGGGCACTTTAACCAGCATTATTATTAACATTCGGAATATTCTGTCTGTCGCGGTGTCAGCCGATAAGCGCTATGGACCGATCTATAACCAGGGGATTGCCCAAGTCATTTACAACAGCCTGATGTATCACGGTTATGAGCCAGGTAGCCGGACTCCAATTACCTTTATTGGGTTTAGTGGTGGGGCACAGATCTCCCTCGGTGCGGTGCCATTTTTGAAGCAAACTCTCGGTTCACCGATCGAAGTAGTTTCGATCGCAGGAGTATTTAGTGGTAGTACCAACGTGTTGGAATTAGATCACCTTTATCATTACGTTGGTGATCGCGACATTATGGAACGGATAGGAGCAATCATGTTTCCTAAACGCTGGAAAATCTTCTTTCTATCCTATTGGAATCGAGCCAAGCGTAAAGGTAAAGTCACGATCATGTCGTTGGGTAACGTGGGGCATAATGGTGCAGGTAGCCCGATCGATGACACGCAATTTCTCTCCGATGGTCGCAGTCATTTACAACAAACCCTGGACTTAATCACTGCGATTCTGCAAGAAGGGGAATTTACGCTGCTACGAAGACCGATTCCCCGTAAGCCCAGCCATTACGAGCGGTACTGGCAAGCCGAATTTAATCGCCCCGATTACTATCCCCTTCAGCAATCCGTTAATCCAGATGTATATCACCCGATCGCGCCATGGATGGGACGCTTAATTCTTCCCCGGCTAGCCCAACGCCACATGGTTCGCGGTGTCTGGTTTGAGGTATACCACGCCCCAGCAGAGTTTCAGCATTTAATTGGGCAAGTGATTGCCCTGCGATGGAACAAAACAGCGACTGTACAGGATTATGTGCGTAGTGTCAAAACTGACATTTATTTCAATGCAGAAGCAGAATATAGTAGTCATCAAGGTTTGATTCATCCCGATCGCCTCAATCATTGGCGGCAAGTTGATCCACTCGAATCCCTGGCTGGCAGTAGACCCCATGATGATGTGATTGTTAGTTTGCTTAATCCGTTTGTGGTTGAGCAATCCAGTGATCCTGCCAATAAGACTCAACAAACCTCAACGTACTCTCTATTAATTGACTGTGATCCAGTGCAGATTAGTGGACGATTTTATGCCCTGGTTCAGTTCCTTGAACCTGTCAGTGATCCGTTAGTGGAATCCATTGAGAACACAGATCCTGATCGCTTTCGAGTCGTTCATTTTAATCGCTCATCGCAGCAGTTTGATGGGGTTGAAGAAGTAATTCGAGTGCCGAAAGTCGTCGCCGATGCCACTGGAGTATGTAACGCCACCAGCCGAGCGATCGCCCAGTCTCCTCTGAATGCTAACGGCTGGTACATTTATGGTGCCAACGATCATTCCGGGCTATTTGTGGTGCAAGCGATCGCGCCCCGATCGTTGTTTCAACTGATGCCAGACCAAATCATTGTTGGAGAGAAACCCGCCTTTCGCTATCTGAAGCAACAAGCCTGGTCAGACTCCGAAGTGCCCAAAGGTGGTATCAAATCTGTTCTCCTCTGTACGAGCAGTCAGCAGGCAACCCTCCCCCCCAATCCTCTAGCTTTTTGGCAGGAAGGCGATCGCGCCTTAGTGGTGCATACCTATGGGGGCATTGGTGGCAAGAAAGCCGAACCCGCCACTCAAGGTCCCGTTTACTTCGGGCACTTTGCCTACGGACTTGCTCAGGTGGTTCGCGAACCCCTTACTCAGGAGTTGCAGTTCGACATTCAATACTATCAAGTGTATACCCATAACTTAGAAGGAGTGATCGCGGGAACATTGTCCTGGTCAAGGTTTCTGGGCGATCGCCAGTTTGGTTGGGTAGGAGTGCGCCCCACCTGTGATCTGCTAATTAAACTTGATACGATTACCGACCCTTATGATTTTGGTGACTTTCAACGATCGCCGTTAGATAGTCTGATTCATGAGTTAGCGATTATGACGGCTCGCTATCGCACTGGAGATGGCACTGGCGGCACGTATGTTGGTTTAGCGAATAATTGCACTCAAGACTCTAATCAGGCGTTGTACGCTAGCTTAAAGCGGTTTAGGCAGCAGATAGAAGCGAATCCGGATGTCTTGAATTGGCTGCGTGGTGATCCTAGCCGCCGCGATCGCTTTCGTCGCTTAGTTAAACTGTCTCAAGCATTGCGACGGCAACTGATGCCCCTGGGCACGGCACGGGCGGACTGGCAATCAAATGCCGAAATGTTAGGACTGAGTTTGGAAGATGAACCGTTCGAAAATATTCTGCGGGGTTTAGGCAGTTGGCGAACGATTTTTCCTCGGGTTGCCAGTGACGCGATCGCCCGTGTGGTGCTGAAACATGGGGGTTCGATCTGGGTATTGCGAACCAATCAAATTGGGGGTGATGATCCCGATATTGCTCCTGTTGCTCCTATGACCTTTTAAGAGAATCGAACCTCTGGGGGATGTGAATCCTTAGTGTCTAGCGTATCTCTAAACTAAAGGCACTTTTTGATTAAACCAATGGCGAATTTATTAGAGACTGTAGCAAAAAACCAGCGATTTACAACCTTGATTTCAGCCGTGGAAACAGCGGAGTTGACCGAGATATTGCAAAGTCCTGGACCTTTTACCATCCTTGCCCCTTCGGATGAAGCCTTTGCTCGATTACCCGAAGGCACGATCGCCGAGTTACTCCAAGATATTCCCAAACTACAACGCGTTTTACTTTATCATGTGCTACCGGGAGATGTGCGATCGGATGATCTAGCCCAAATTGATGAAGCACCCACAGTAGAGGGTTCTGTAATTGCAGTAGAACAACAGGATCAGAAGATTACTGTCAATCAAGCTAAGGTGATTGAACAAGATGTCTTAACGGATAATGGTGTGATTCACACTATCGATCGCGTATTGATGCCTGCACTGTTAGCCGGGGAATAGGAGTCATAACCTTGCCCGAATTAGGATTAGTTTGTATTACAGCCTCCAATCAAGTGCGGTATCGGACCTTAACCCGAAAGCGCTTACTGCAACTAGAGCCTGCCGCCCAATCCCAGGCGCTACGTGAGTTATATGCCGAGAACTTGCGGCGGTTTGAGTTGGCGATCGACTTCTGTGCCGCCCAGCAAATCCGGTTATATCGCTTAACGTCCGCCCTCTTTCCCTTTGCAGATGATCCCGTGGGAGAAGCGGTGCTGATGGAGTTTGCTGAATTACTCCAACAACTTGGCGATCGCATTCAAGCATTAGCGATTCGGGTAGTTCTTCATCCCGATCAATTCGTCGTCCTCAACTCCGATCGTCCAGAGGTCATTACCAACAGCATCAAGATTCTAACGACCCATGCCCGCATTTTTGATTTACTGGGACTACCGCCATCTCAGTGGGCAGCGATGAACATTCACGGGGGTAAAGGCGATCGCGCCGATCGCTTAATTAGCGTGATTCGAGATTTACCCACTTCCATCCATTCCCGGCTGACCCTGGAGAACGATGAATACACTTACAGCGCTGAAGAGATTTTAACAGTGTGTCAGGCCGCTCAGGTCGCGATGGTGTTTGATGCCCATCATCATGTCATCCACGAACACCTGGATAGCTACGAACATCCCAGTGTTGCTCAGATGCTAGCAGCAGCTCGAACCACCTGGACAACTCCAGATTGGCAATTAGTCCATATTTCTAACGGCTGCGAATTTTTTACCGATCCACGTCACAGCGATTTGATCACCGAAATGCCCAGTGCTTACTGGAACGCCCCCTGGATCGAAGTAGAAGCCAAGCTCAAGGAACAAGCGATCGCCGGGTTACGCCAAGCCTGGTTGCCCAATGCCTTAACGCAACCGACCATTCCCCGAGCGATCGCCAAATCCTAAAAGTAGAGGGTTAGCGATTTTTAGTTTCATCAAACGGTTCCCCTTGAAACGGTTGTACACCTGACTCCGGGTAATCATCTTTAGTCGGAGCAAAAATTCGGGCACCTGATTCCACCAATGACCGTAGAAATTCACCCACTCGTTGCACAACAGACATTAGATTTTTTCCTCACCAACTTAGTTGATGCTAACAATCAATCGATTCACCTTCAGCTTAGAAAAATCGGACGGCTAGCTGGTCTGTCGGAAGAATGATTTTCGCTCAACTCCTACTAACCAGGTTCATTCCAATCATCGCCTGTCAGTCGATCTACGATTTCCTGTACCTGTTGACCTTCGGCAGCATGACCTTGAGCCACAAACAGATCCATTGCCTGTTGCAAATCTGCCAGTGCCCCCGTGCGATCGCTCAACCCTTCTCTCGCTAATCCCCGATACAAATAGGCAGAGGCAAACTCTGGCTCTGTTTGCAGAATCATGTCAAAGTCAGCGATCGCGCCTTGACGATCGCCTAATTCCGTCCGCATTTTACCTCGGTGTAAATAGGCATTAGCGGGACTGAAATTTGTGTGTAAGGCGGATTGTAGATCTTGTTCTGCGGCTTTAGCATTGCCCAAAATCAGTAACACAGCACTACGATTCAGATAGGCAGTTGCCGACATCGGATTTAATTCTAAAACTCGGCTGAAGTCGTCTAGACTACCGGTTGGATCGGCTATTTTTGCTCGTAAGATGCCGCGATGCAAATAGGCTGTTACCGAATGAGGATTGATGTGCAAGGCTTGGTTAAAGTCAGCGATCGCGCCTGGCTTATTGCCTAACTCTGCCCGCACTATCCCCCGCAAAGCATAGGCAGAAACCGAGTGAGGATTAATTTGTAAGGCTTGATTAAAGTCTTCTAACGCCCCTTCTTGATTGCCTAATTCCGATCGTGCCATGCCTCGATGTAAGAAATCTTCGATCGAATTCGGGGCAATCCGGAGCGCTTGACTAAAATCATCGACAGCCGCTTGACGATTGCCCATTTCCAATAATGCCTTCCCCCGTTGCACATATCCAGCAATCGAGTGAGAACTAATTTCTAGCACCCGATCGAAATCCGCGATCGCCGCCTGAAAATCATGCATTTCAGTGCAAACCATACCCCGATGTAAATAAGCTGCCACCGAATGGGGACTGAACTGCAAGATTTGATCAAAGTCTGCGATCGCCCCTTGCCAATTACCTAATTCCGCTCGCAAAATTCCCCGATGTAAATAGGCAGGCACTGAATGATCATTAATTTGCAGTTCATGATTAAAATCGTTAATCGCTTCCTGTTGCTCACCTAATTCTGCTAATAGAATCCCCCGATGCAGATGGGCAGCTGCCATCTGGGGATTCATTTGTAAAGCTTGATTGAAGTCCGCGATCGCTTTTTGCTCATCACCCAAGCGGGATAAAAATACCCCTCGATTTAGATATGCCCCGGCAGGATTTGGATTAATTTGTAACACCCATTTTAGGTCTTCTAATGCTCCTTGTTTATCTCCCAACTCTAACCGGACGGCACTGCGATCAAGGTAGGCTGTAGTCAGGTTAGAGTCGAGTTGCAAGGCTTGATTGAAATCTGCGATCGCAGTCTGATGTTCGCCTAATTCTGCCCGTGCTGCCCCACGATTTAAATAAGCCATTGCCGAAGCTTCATCCAGTTGCAACACTTCATTAAAATCTTCAATGGCTCCTAACCGATCCCCCAGTGCTGATCGCGTTAATCCCCGTTGCAAATACCCTGTCACTGAACGTGGACTCAACCGTAACCCCCGATTAAAGTCTTCTAGCGCTTCTCGCTTATCCCCCAATTGCGATCGAATGGCGCCCCGCTGAATATACGCTGTACCCGGGTTGGGCATAATCTGCATCACTCGACTGAAATCTTCCGAAGCCCCTGGTTTATCCCCTAATTCCAATCGCACTGCACTGCGATATAGATAGGCTGTCCCAGAGTTCGAGTCAAGTTGAACCACCTGATCCAGGTCTTGTAGTGCCGCCTGTCCGTCTCCCAATTCGGCTTGAATCATGGCTCGGTTCAAATACGCAAGGGCATCACTCGGATCAAGGTGAATGGCTTGATTTAAGTCTGCTAAGGCGCCTTCTTTATCCTCTAGCTGCGATCGAGCAATGCCCCGTTGCACATAGGCTGGAACGGTACGGGGATTTAACCGGATCGCCTGACTAAAGTCTTCCAATGCACCTTGGGGATCCCCTAATTTAACTCGAACAATTCCCCGTTGCACATAGGCAGACACCAAATTGGGATTCAGTGTTAATGCCTGATCAAAGTCTGCCATTGCCCCCGGTTGATCATGTGATTCTGCGCGGACGCTACCCCGATGAACATAAACCGGAGCCGCTTTAGGTTTTAGTTTCAGGGCTTGATCAAAGTCCGCGATCGCGCCCGGTTTGTCTCCTAAGTCCGATCGCACAATCCCCCGTTGAATATAGGCTAATACCAGATTCGGACTATGATGAAGAGCTTGATCAAAGTCTTCTAAAGCAGTTTGTTTTTCCCCTAATTCTACCCGCACAATACCACGTTGGATTAATGCTAGAACCGAGTGAGGACTAATCTGCAAGGCTTGATCAAAATCCGCGATCGCCGCTTGTTTTTGACCCAATTCTGACCGAATCATGCCGCGATGAATATAGGCTGTGACGGAATTAGGACTCAGTTGTAACGCAGTCTCAAAATCCGTCAGTGCTCCCTGTCGATCTTTCAGTTCAGCTCGAATCATGCCCCGTTGCACATAGGTCGGTGCGGATTTTGGTCGCAGTTGTAACGCTTGATTACAGTCCTCGATCGCTCCCTGTTTATCCCCAGTTCCCGCTCGGGCAGTTGCCCGTCCCAATAAGGCTTCCACCGCTTTGGGGTTCAATTGCAGTACATGATCAAAATCCGCGATCGCGCCTGACAATTCCCCTAGTTCCAAGCGAGCATGACCCCGATTCAAATACGCGCCTACAAACCGGGGATATATCTGGAGCGCTTCCGTCAAATCTTCAACGGCTCCTCGATAATTGCCCTTTTGCAGCTTCATCAAACCCTGGTTAAAGAAGTCTTCAGCGTTCATAGCCGGATGGCTCCTAGACGATTCGTCATGAACTGTAAACACCCCTTTACCGCTGGGAATGGCAATCCAGTAGTGACAGAAATTAGGCAGGGATGTCATAGAAGCATCGTGCCCAAACCACAGTTCAGTCTCTTCTTTTTGAAATAAAAGTTATTTTGATCGATTGGAGGCTCTACAAAGCCCTAGAACAGTGCCACGATCGCTCTCTAGCACAGTCCTTAGCCCAAAAATGGGAATAAACTAAACTCTAAGAAAAAGGTAGTTTGTTCATTGCCACTTTCAACCCGAATTCTGCCCCCTAGCCGCTCCGTCAGCTTTTTCACTAGTGCCAGCCCCAGCCCAGTGCCACCATGCTGCCAAGGATCGCTGTTGGGAATCCGGTAGAACTTGTCGAAGATGCGCCGACATTCTGCTGTCGGAATTTCGACCCCGGAGTTACTGATGCCAATTTCTATCGTTTCTGACGTCGATCGCGCAGACACCGTGATCGTTTTTCCAGCCGGAGTATATTTACAGGCATTGTGGAGTAGTTCACTCAGAATCCGTTCCAAATAAGACAGATCAGTCATCAAGGGAGGTAGATCGGCAAGAATCTGAATCACAAATTGCTGCTGGTGCTGGTGCGCCCGTTCAATAAAGGTTTCTGCTAAATGAGAGATATAAACTTGTAAATTAATGCGGGTAAAAGTGAGGGGTTCAGTCCCAGAGTCTAATCGAGCTAAATCAAGGAGATCATTGATTAAATTAATCTCACGTTGCCCCTCCTCTTGCAACACAGTGAAGTAGCGACTAATCGGAGTAGATGGATCAGCCAAAATCCCCAATCGATTTAGGCTAATTTCCAACATTTGGGTTGCCATTTTGATATTGGACATGGGCGTTCGCAGTTCATGCGACACCGTACTGAGAAAATCATCTTTGAGGTGATTGAGCCGCTCTAATTCCTGCACCTGCGCTTGAGCCGTTTGATACAGCCGAGATTGTCGCAACGCGATCGCGCATTGATTCGCCACTTGTTGCACCAGACGGACTTCCAGATCATTGAACCCTTCCCTTAAGGATTTGAACAACCAGAGATCCCCTAAAACTCTGCTCTCATCCACAATGGGGCAAGCTAAGATTGTCAACAACTGTTCGCCAGAGCGGATGTGATGGGGAGTCAATTCACTAAACTGACAAATCTGTCCTTGTAACAGCTGAGCATACACTTCTGGATGAGACGCATCTATATGGGCAAAGCAGCGCCCCTGAGCTGATTCCGGTGTGTTAGAAAACTCATAAGCAATCGTAGAAGTGGTCTGTTCGGCATTGTAAATTGCGGTATCGCAATACTCTAAGTTCAATACCTGCCCTAATTCTTTGACCACGGTCTCTAAAATCTGGTCTTCATCCAGGCTATCCCGTACCCGATCGGTAATCCGTTTGAGCATCGCTTCCAAGCCCAAGGCTTGTTGGATTTCAGTCGTCCGTTCTTCAACTTGCAGTTCTAAAGTATCTGCCCATTGGTGAATTTGCTGATGTAATTCAGACTGTTGAATGGCGATCGCTAACTGGTCGGCCACCTGTTGCAGTAAATTAGCGTCATCTTCATGCCAGACTCGCTGCTCAGCACAGGCATGGACAATGAGTAAGCCCCAGACTCTCACCACACCATCTTCATCTCGCTGCACAATCGGGGCAACAACCTTCGACTTAACTGCGGTTTGCTGCATGAATTTGACCAAACACCCACCCCAATCATCTAAGGTGACATCCGCAATAATTCGCGCAGTTCCCTGGCAATAGGCAGCATAACAATCGGGCGGAAAACACTCGTCTTCCCAGCGCATTTCCAGCGTCACAGGGTATTCTAGACGAACTGCTTCCTGAATCACCACTCCAGAATGGTCTGAGTGGAGCCGAAAAATGAGGGCACGATCGGCTTGCAGAATACGCTGAACTTCCCCAACCGCCGTCGCCAGAATATCGTTGAGATCCAGGGTTTCCCGAATATGTTGTGTGATCAACCGCAGACTATGTTCTCGCTCAGACTGATACACCAACGCATTCTGTGCCTGTTTCAACTCAGTAATGTCGCGGGCAACAACTAACACTGAGCTTACCGATCCATCGGCAGCTAGCTCCGGCACAACGCGCGAGTAAAACGTCACATTACCTTTGAGTAACATAACTTCATACTCTAGAAATTGCTCTTGTCCTCTGGTAAACGCCTGTTCTACTGCTTCATGCCAAAGCGTGGTCAAGTGTTGGGGATAGCCAAGTTCTGTAGTAGTTGCGCCAATAAACATTTCGCTTGGCATCCCAGTTAATGTTGTGACCGTGGGGTTGACATAGAGGAAACGGCACTGGCGATCGCAGCGCATAATGGCATCAGGCGAGTTTTCTGCCAATGTCCGGAATTCTTGTTCGCGCTGGCATAGAGCACTCTCAGCCGCAGCGCGCTCTGCTTCATGACGCTGACGCTCACTGACATCCTGGGCAAGAGACACAACAGAAACTAAATGCCCTTGCTCATCCACCAGAGTGGAGTTGTACCACTCACAATGTAGGATGGAACCATCTTTATGGTAGTTGCGATTATGACAAACAATATTGTCACCTTTCAGTAATTGAGCCGCCAACTGATTGACATGCTCAAGATCCTCTTCAAAGATAAATTGCCAATCATACATGGTTTTGCCCATCACTTCTTCGGCTTGCCAACCAAAGATTTTCTCTGCTTGTTTAGACCACATTTCTACACGAAACTCTCGATTCCAGCGGATAGTAGCCAGAGGAGAATTCTCAACGTGATGGGTTAATTCTTGCAGCGCTTGATGTAAAGAAATTTCGGATTCTTTGTAAGCGCTGATATCCTCGATCGTACCAATCATCCACAGTGGAAAACCGTGCTCATCCCGAATAGTCTGTCCCCGATTGCGAATCCAAATATAATGGCCTTGTCGATGGTGCAAACGCAGTTCTAGATCGTATCGCTGGTATGGCTCAATTTGAGGTTGTAAGGCAGTTGAAAACCGACTGACATCTTCGGGATGAACCCGTGCTAGAAAATCTTGGAGCGAAACGCTCAATTCTTTGATTTGTGGAAAATCTCCTAGCAATTCCCAATAACGATGAGAAGCCTTGACCTGATTAGTATTGAAATCACACTCCCAGATGTCTTCAGCCATACTTTGGAGCAATCGGGTATAGCGATCGTGAGCCAGCTGGCAGGAATCAGTACGCCCATTAGTCTTTATGATTGGTTGTTTACACCGATCTAATCTATCGCTATCTACTGGGCTTTCCGGGGAAGTTGAGGACATAACACTATGAGCAGAGAGTATCAACCTTAATCTATTACGCGCGTTTCCCTGATGGTGTCAAACTACATTCTCCACGCTCATGTTGTAAAACCTCGCGTCCATATCTAGTCCGAATTTAGTCAGACTGGGTAAATTGTTTGACCTGGTGAGTTTAAGCACCTATTGACCTCCCTTTGCCCGCTTAAACAGGATAGAACTCATCTTAAAGTTCCCCTTTTTCTTAGCACAGCGACGCATCAGCGGAGAAAATTGAGCCAAAGTTCTTTAAATCCTGCTTTGCCTTTGTGCTGAACCTCAACAAAAGTTAGGATTACCAATCGCTGCCTGCACCACCACCATCACTACTACCGCCACCAAAGTCACTGCTAACAGAACTGTCATAATCATGGTTGTGGGTCTGATCGTAACTGCTGGTGACATCACTACTGGAACTACTATAGCTAGCACTAGAATCATGTGAACTGTAGTAATCAGAATCATCACTACTGGCTACAGCAGTGTGATATTGATCATAAGCATCAATAAATCCACAGGAACTACAAGTATAAACAGTTTGCTGCACCTGGATGATAGAGGTAATCTTCTCTTTCCGTTTACGACTGATCTTTTTGATAGATTCGATCGTTCTCTCCACCGTGCGCACCGATGCTTCCACCGCAAATGACTGACAGTGTTTACAAGACCAAACCGGTGGAATACTTCGTTGGACCAGATAAACCTGTGCTCTCGTTAGCGGTAAGGCAAGTGAGGCTTCGCGCCACCCCCGAAATTCTAATTTCCCCATCGATCGCGCCAAGTTCTCTGCGGCACTCAAAACCATGGTTAGTTCTTGGGCATTAAGTTCCTGAATCGGATTGCCAGAGCGATCACTACAGTAATCTCGTTGGCGTTTGAATTGTAAATCATCACCGATAATCAGCCACCAAACCAAGCAGCCCACCAGAGACAAGCTCAGCATCACAACCAGCAGCTTCCCCCAACTCGGCACTTGATAAACCCAGATGTAGCCACCCAAGCTTGCCGCTAATCCGATTACCAGCAGATCTTGAAGCAGGAACTGCCCAAACCGCTGCTTTTTGACAAATCGGCTGGTCACACTAATGCCTAAGATCAGCCAGACACTACTGGCAAAAGCACAAACTCCCCACGCGATCGCATCGCTTTGCCACATGGCAGCTTCAGGATGCATTAAGACAAATTGCCAAAATCCTTGAATTAAACCAATCCCTAACGCCATACCACCAACCCACACATAGCTCAAGGGTCGTGCTGGAATTTCCTGTTGCCAGGGACGCTCGTTGGGAGTGAATAGCTTGGCAAGTAATTGAGGAAATGGGTAGGCTGCCAGCACATCAGACGAGTTGGCAAACGTCTGGGTATCCAGACCTTGAGTGGGCACAGCAACCTGTACTCGGTTTAAACTAAACCCGATCGCCTGCACACTCCCCACGATCACCAGTCCAGCCCCACCCATCACGACCAGCCAGGGCAGCCAGATAAAAGCGGCAGGCAGCCAATCTGGGAAGATCGAGTGAGGACATCGAGCTTCTAAGCGTTGTGCGATCGCTGTCACCCCCTGAGTAATTCCTGTCGCGTAATCTTGTCGTTGAAACGCTGGCACAATGGCTTGCTGGATTAGCTGGCTTACTTCCGCATCGGGTAAGATAGCACCCAACCCTTTACCCGTAATGATTTCAATCCGCCGATCGATTTTACTGACTAACAATAAAACACCATGATTGGTATCGCGGTTACCAACCCCCCAGGTGTTAAACAGGTTAAGAGCAAACTCATGCGGCGATTGTCCAGTTGCCAGTTGGGGCAGCGTCGCGATCGCTAATTCAGCCCTAGTTCTACCGACCAGGATATTGATCCGGCGGTTTAGATGATACTCAGTTTGCCAAGGTAGCAGATTGGCACGATCGCTAATCCAGCTAGCATACTGTTGGCGAGGACTTTCCCAATCATTGACTGACTGAGCCAGAGTCGTGGGTTGAACGAGGAACATCATCACTAACGAGGCGCTCAAAAGCCCAAGCCAATTCCGATAGAGCCGCTGGAAAAATCGCATAACTGTTAAGAGCCTGGATTAGTTCACTGCACCAGTATTGTTCTGCCGCATCACCACAATTATCGCAGCCTACCCTGGTTCACAATTAAACCTTCTCTAGAGTCGTTAGCTACCTCGATAAGTGCTGTAAGACCAGGGAGAGGTTAACAGCGGGACATGATAATGACTGTTGGCATCAGCAATCCCAAAACGAATAGGCACCCGATCAAGAAATAGTGGTTCCGGTAGATGGTTCAGGTAATGCCTAAAATAGTGACCGACATCAAAAATCAGTTCATAGATGCCCGGTTGCAGTTCGGTATCCAGTAGTAAGGGAGCCTCCGTGCGACCATCCTGATTAGTCTGAGTAGTTTTGAGTAATGATTTCTCCCCAGACACCGGATCAATAAACCAGAGTTCGATCGTCATATTGTCAGCAGGACACCCTTGAGCCGTATCTAACACATGAGTTGTGAGTTTCCCTGTCATAGCTCGCCAACTAACGTAATGGACTACCCAGAATTGTATTCGCGATCGCAGTTGTCACCGCTTCGGGACGTTCAGTGCGTAACTGGGCATACCACTGTTGAGTGATATCAGGATCTTTGCCATGAATTTGTTCAGCCCGTTGGCGCGCTTTCGTAACGATCGCATTGGCGCGGACTTGGCGTTCTGCTTCGTACCGCTTCAGGGCATCTGCCACACTCAGATTAGTCGTTTTGAGATAGCGGGTCAGCACCACGACATCCTCCATCGCCTGACAGCCCCCTTGCCCCAAATCAGGACAAGTAGCATGGGCAGAATCTCCCAAGAGAGCCACTTTCCCTCGCACCATCCGGTCAATCGGACCAACATCGTGGATTAACAACCGATTGGTCGTCGCTGGATTTAAGCGTTGAATTAATTGCTGTACGGGATCTGCCCACCCTTGAAAGCAACGGGTTAGCTCAGCCTGAATTGCCCCTGCTTCTGCGGCTTGCTCATAGGACATTGGCACATCTAAAAAGAAGTAAAAGCGATCGCCACTAACAGGCATCAGGGACGCCCGCTTATGTTCCCCCACATAGATTACCCAGGTCTGGGGCGGGGCAAGCTCGGGACTCGCCTCTACCAAGCCGTTCCAATTGACATACCCGCCATACCGAGGTTGCACCTCAGCTTGCAACACATACTGTCGCAGTACCGAACGAATCCCATCTGCTGCAATTAAAACATCTCCCGTCGCCCGATGTCCGTCTGCAAATATGGCAGTGACCTGTTGTTCATCTTCCGCAACAGCCACACATTGAGCATTCAATTTAACCTGACCCGGAAACCCATCTAGAAGTAGCTGTTGTAGATCCGTCCGTGTCACTGGATAAGGGCGTTGTCCTACGGCTGCCACTAAAGGATCAAGACTAATATGATTCAATAGTTCTCCGGTATGGCTGATGTACTGCATTTGATCCATCAGTCCACCCACTTGAGCAATCTGCTTGCCTAAGCCCAACGAGTTCAGGACTTTCACCCCATTTGACCATAGAGAAATGCCAGCTCCAGCAGGACGTAGTTCACTGACCCGATCGTAAATTTCCACCTCATAGCCTACTTGAGACAGCGCAATTCCAGCCGTCAAGCCACCAATTCCAGCCCCAATAATAATGGCTTTTAAGTTCTCCATTGGTGATTTCTCCGGATTGACAATTGCAGCAATTCATCATTGTAATTGTGATCGGGATATTGCCAATGATGTTGTCATGATTGATACAGACAATTTTAGGGGTGCTGTCTTGCCAAAAAAGCAACGAGTTCTGCACGGGTAGGGAGAGAAGACTGTGCTCCTGGTTTAGAAACCGCTAAAGCCGCAACTGCCGCCGCTTGAGTCATAGCTTGTGGCAATGATAACCCTTCAGCCAGTCCAGCCGCCAAACCACCATTAAACGCATCTCCAGCCGCGACCGTATCGACTGCTGCCACCGGGAAACTAGGAATATGAAAGGTATGGTCTGCTGTTGCACAAATGGCGCCTAACTTACCCAACTTGATCAAGGCAGTAGCCGCCCCACGCTGCCTGAGAACTTGGGCGGCCTGTTCTGCCTGAACTAGCGTTTCTACCGGGAATCCTACCAATTGGCTCGCTTCTACTTGATTAGGAGTAATGATATCGATGTAAGTATACAGTTCTGCGGGCAATCCCGACTGAGCCGGAGCCGGATCAAGCATGACTGTGGCACCCCTCTGCTTGGCAGCTTTTGCCGCATTCACGACTGCTAGCAGAGGAATCTCCAGTTGCAACATCAGTACAGAGGTCGGAGATAATGCGAGTTGTAACCGCTCAACATCCGATTGATCCACTAATCCATTTGCTCCTGGAATCACCACGATCGTATTTTCACTGGCATCATCAACGGCAATAATCGCTACTCCAGAACCTGTCGTAGTCTCAACGGCAATGCGATCGCAATTCACTCCACTACTACTCAAAGCTTGCAGTAATGCTGCTCCGAAGGTATCAGAGCCAACCCGTCCCACCATCGTAGTCGGAATTTCGAGACGAGCCGCCGCTACTGCCTGATTCGCACCTTTCCCACCTGGAACAGTTGTAAACTCATGTCCAATTAAAGTTTCCCCTGGAGCAGGTAATCGCGGGGTACGGGCAACCAGATCCATGTTGATGCTGCCAAAGACGATAACGCTCATAGGTTTCAATAATTTAGGATAACTTTGACAACGGAAACACGGATAAACCCGATCGCACTAAACTACTAGACTTCAATTAACCCAGCAGCCCTGCTTAATGGTGAAGCAATGGGATGATTTGACCTCCTGGACTAGCTAGATCAATTGCCTGAGCCACCTGCATTGCTGATGTTACAGCTCCTTCATGTAACCCATCTCCCAAATAGCTTCCTACATAATAGGTCTGGTTATGACCATTGGTGGCAATAATTTCATCACGATACCGGAACGCAGCCACTGTATAGAATGGGGAATGGCGGTCCCTTTTCCCAACCTAACGTGGCCGACCAACTCACACGTTGA
>VRZD01000002.1 GCA_016743235.1 Pantanalinema sp. GBBB05
AGTTGCTGAGTGCGGTGAGGGTACTTGTGAATATAATGAAGTGGATTTTTCATCGTTGGTAGAGCGGTAAAAACTCCGTTCTACCACCTTTTTTCTCACCCTTTTATATTTCGGACAGGTCTATTGAGGGGCAGGAATCGTCACTGTCATAACATGAGCACAGGGTTCCGGCGTTTCTAGCGCAAAGAATAACACCTGATACTCACCCTTCTCACCCAGTAGCCGGGTCATCTCCTGCCCAAACGGAGTTTTTAAATCCAAAAAGATCTTTAACCAACGAGGATTCTGCTCCTCACCATGCAGCCGATTGTAAAGCGCCGTAATCCACAACGCGACGGGATGAGGCGAAGGAGCATAGAGAAAGGTCCGGTAGATTTTGTTGTAAAGCTTGTTGACCTGAAAACTGCGGATCGTTTGCCCTGGTAACATCACCCACACTGTTGGTAGTGCTTGCTGATTGGCTTTGAAGATCTGCGGAAACACAATTTGTGCCGGCGGCTTATCTTTTGGCCAGGTCGCCAGATGACCAATCCCATCCGTGACCCGCAATGCTGGCTCAGCTCGCTCAGGCGCAGCAGGTGATTTCTTCGATAATACTTCGCTAATCCGACTACTAATTTGCCAACTGGCGCTATAGCGCTGCTCCAACGGCTCTAAGGCTCTTAGCACCTCTGCGATCGACTGAGGGCGATCGACAGGCGACTTGGCTAGACAACTCATAACCAAGTTTTCCAGCGCTTTCGGGAGTTTTAATCCTGGATTAACGGCATCAAATGTTCGGGGTGGCTGAAAGTGATGTGCTTTGTACCAACCGCCAAACGAGTGAGTTTCAGCTTGAAGCGGCATCTTCCCCGTCAGCATTTCAAACATCATCACTCCAAGGCTATAGATGTCCGATCGGGCATCTAGATCCCGCCCTTCCATCTGCTCGGGTGAGGAGTATGCCAAGGTGCCCATAAAGGAGTTCGTTTGCCCGCCATCCTCTTGAATCAGCTTGGCAATCCCGAAGTCAAGAATTTTGGCAAGTTCGCCTAAACTTGTATCCTGACTGATCAGAATATTACTCGGCTTGATATCTCGGTGAATAATCGGACACAAGGCACCCTCGATCAAAATGCCTTGGTGGGCACATTGCAACCCTAAGCAAACCTGTCGAGCAATGCTAAGAAAGCGAGGCAGCGGTAGAGTGTGAGCTGAAATAATTTCGCTCAGGCTTTCTCCTTGCAAAAACTCCATCACGTAAAACGGAATATCGTCCTCATTTACCCCATAGTCGGTAACACGGACAATATGAATACTTTTCTGCCCTAATTGCGCACAGGTACGGGCTTCCGCTTTGAAGCGATCGCGCATTTTGGGATTGAGTAATGTATGAGCTAAAAACTTGACGGCAATCACCCCGCCCAGCAACACATCTTCTGCCCGATACACTTTCCCCATTGCTCCGCGTCCTACCAACTCAACTAGTTGGTACCGATTCGAGAGCAAACGTCCAATGTTGGGGTCAGTGGTCATACGAGGAGTCATAGAGGAGGCAGGAGTGATAAAAGCTGTAAACGCTGATCAGGCGAAAGGCTTACCGCCATTGTATGAGCAGATGCCTGCGAGTTTTCTAGAGCAAAAAGTAAAACCTGATATTGCCCTCGTTGCCCCAACAACCGACCCATCGTTTGCCCAAATGGAGTTTTCCAATTCAGCAAGCAACGCAGATAACGCGGATTGGGCTCCTGACTCTCGCTCAAATCGTTCAACGTCGTGATCCAGGGAATAGTTGGTTGAGAGGATGATAGGAGATCCTCGGGAAATATCAAGGAACTTTGACAACTTTTTCCCTCTTCTGCAACCTCCTGAAACCGCCTGAGTTCCTGTTGGGGTAGCATTGCCCATACCGTTGGCACCCACTCTCCATCCAGGCGCAGAATTTCGGAAAAGCAAATTTGAGCAACAGGTTTATCCGAAGGCCAGAAAATCATCGTTGATAACGAGGGGAGTGCAGGTTTCAGAGGGTTATCTATTGTCATACAAGCAGCAGCAGTGAGAATCCCTACCCACAACGAATGGTTTTGTAAAGTTCACAGTCAGCAGCCCTGAAGCAGCAAGATCCCCAGCACCCAATCAGAGCTTCGTATCCATTGATGTTGAAGCTATTCTAGCGATTTTATGGTTTTCCCAGAATTGACCTGGCTGACTCCTTTACCAAAACACATCCATATCACTGCACCCAATCTAAGGCTCTGGCTGGCGTTCTACCGTCGCTTCCATCGTACTGGTCAGGTAGTGTCCCGCCATAATGCCACTCGAAAGATAGTATTTACCATCATCCAAGCGATAAAGGGTTTCAAATCCACTACGCCGTTGTCGATCGCCCAAGACCCAATAGCGCTGCACGATCGTCTCCTGCGCTAACCAGCCCTCACCCTCCACACGCCCCAATAGGCTATGTTGCAGCACAAATGTGTAATGCCGTTCTCCAGCATCCAACCGCCCGCGATATTGAAATGAAATTTCTTCACGATCAGCCCCTGGAAACACTAGTTTGGTTACCATCGTGAACCAATTGTCCCGGCTCCATGCCACCAACGTTTTTCCCTTCACGGCAATTGGCATTCCATTACGCTCCAACCAATTACCCTGTAGCGTCCAGCGTCCTGGCTGCATTAGAAAGGTATGAGCCACAGCATTAACCCTTATCTCACTAGCTCATTGCCGTCTGGATCTGAGCGGTACTTCATGCTATCACGCTTGGGGAGAAGGTCATCCCGTGAATTTCCCCCAAAAGCATCGGCATGGTAGCACCCGTTACTTCCGGCAGATTACCGGGGATTCCCTGCTGCCGCCAGTATGCTAGCACAGCGAAGGCGATCGCCTCCTTGAAATCCGCATTGACACCGACGTCGTCGGTCGTTAAAACTGACACTTCACCTAATGTAGCCTGGAGTCGATGTTTCAGATAGCGATTTTTGCTCCCACCACCACACAGCAACACTTGATCGGGCAACTGCGGCAAAAACGTGCGGTAGCTATGGGAGATCGAAGCAACGGTCAACTCTGTTAAAGTGGCTAAAAAATCAGCAGCACTCAGCGATCGAGCTTCAGCCTCCGTCCAACATTGGTGTAAATAAGCCACCCCAAAAAGCTCCCGCCCCGTAGATTTAGGCGGCAGTTGGTGGAAAAACGGATGCTGCAACCATTGATCAACTAACTCCTGGCAGGGTGTTCCCGTCGCCGCCCAAGCTCCATCTCGATCATAGGTTTGCGCTCCACCCGATAACTGCTGTACTGCCAGATCGATCAAGACGTTTCCCGGTCCTGTATCCCACCCTAAGACGAACCGCGATCGTTGAGCTTCTTTATCTTCCCTACCTTCCCCATCTCGCGAGCCTTTGGCAGGCAAATACGCGACATTCCCAATCCCACCCAAATTCTGCACACAACGGCTATAGGTTGGATGAGTCAACAACGCCAAATCCACAGCGGGTACTAACGGGGCACCCTCACCCCCCACGGCAATATCCGCTTGGCGAAAATTGCTGACGGTAGGAATCCCGGTCAGGTAGGCGATCGCCTCACCGCGTCCCAGTTGCAGGCTATAGCCTAAAGCCGAGCGATCGCCCCATCGCCCCATCGCTCCAGTTTTATCAGGCGGACGATGGAAGACCGTTTGCCCATGCGAACCAATTAAGTTAGCGACCGGATGACCCGCTTGCAGAGCGATCGCAGCTTGCGCAAACTGCTGGGCAATTTCATCATCCAATTCTGCCAATTCTGCTACTGACAACGCTGCTCCAGCACAGACTGCCAAAATCCGCTCCCGTAAATGAGCTGGATAGGGATAGGTTGCTCCTGCCACCAAGTCGATTCGCAAGTCATCTTGCCCCCCCGAAATCTCGACTAATCCAGCATCAATTCCATCTACGGATGTACCGCTGATTAAACCAATCACATAAACCATTCAGGCGATCGCGCTCCTATGTAAACTTTTCCATGCTTATAGAACATTTGTTCTGTTCGTGGTATCTATATAAAGAAAAGATAGCGAAGTTTCCGTTCATCACGGCTTTAAAAGGCTACACTGATCACGTTCTTTGCCCTGCCCAGACCCCTCAACGGATCGCCTGTGTATATTAAGCGTCTGGAACTGACCAACTTCAAATCCTTCGGTGGCACTACACCGATTCCATTGCTGCCGGGGTTTACAGTGGTTTCAGGACCAAATGGCTCTGGCAAGTCGAACTTAATTGATGCCTTACTGTTTTGTCTGGGGTTAGCAGGCTCCAAAGGGATGCGGGCAGAGCGCTTACCTGATCTGGTCAATCATACCCAAAGTACTCGCAATCGATCGACGGTAGAAGCCAGTGTGACGGTGACGTTCGAGCTGGAAGCGGCAGAGATTCAGGCCTGGGAAGCGGCAGCTGCCGAGGAGCAAGGTGGTCAAAGTCAAGCAGATGGGGAGGATAGCGAAGCTGAGGAAACGGCAGAAAGAAAGGCAGCTGCAACCCTGAGCTTGCATCCTACGAAGGAATGGAGTGTAACGCGGAAACTGCGGGTGACCCAACAGGGCACTTATACATCGAACTACTACATCAATAGCGAAGCCTGTACACTCACAGAGTTACATGAAGCGCTGAATCGGCTCCGGATTTATCCTGAAGGCTACAACGTCGTGTTGCAAGGTGACGTTACTCGGATTATCTCCATGAACCCCCGAGAGCGACGGGAAATTATTGATGAATTAGCAGGAGTAGCCGCCTTCGATCGCAAAATTGATCAAGCCAAGGAAAAGCTGGACGCGGTGAAAGATCGGGAAGACCGCTACCATATCGTTGAAAAAGAATTGATCGATCAACGCGATCGCTTGGCGCAGGATCGGTTGAAAGCCGAGAAGTATCAAAAACTGCGAGCGGAGTTACAGACGAAAGAACAGTGGGAACAGGTCATTCGCTATCGGCAGTCCGCCCAGGTCGCCGAGCAACTGCAAGCCCAAATTGTGGCAGATGAGCAGGCGATCGCCCAGTTAGCCGAGCAATTAACGCAAATCGCCACCCAAATTCAGCAAACCTCCTGTGAATTAGAACAACTGAATGCCCATGTTAAGGCATTGGGGGAAGAGGAATTGTTGGCATTCCAAGCCACGCTTGCCACCCGCGAAGCTGAACTGCGGCAACTTCAGCGCCAGGAACAAGATTTACACACCCGGAGCCGCGAACTTACCGCCAACCTGACTCGCACTCAGCAAGAAATTCAGGAACAGCAGCAAACCCTGGCGACGGTAACTCAAGACCACCAAGCGATCGAGTCGCGAGAAATTGCCAGTCTGCGGCAAGCCCGCGATCGTGCCCAACAGGAACTTGAACAAAGTCGGGATGCGGCCAACACATCAGCCGCTAGTGCCGAAGCCTGGGTGCAGGAACAAACGGCGCTACGACATCAAATTGATAGCTTGCAAACTACGCTGGAGCCACAACGGACGGAGCAAGCCCGATTACGCGAACGGACAGAGCAACTCGATCGGCAAATTCAAGAACAGACGCAAGCTCAACACACTCTAGAGCAACAACTCGCAGCCAAACAAGCTCAGCACCAACAGGTGACAGCCACCTTAGCCGCCAATACTCAGCAAGTCCAATCTCTAGCGACTGGAGTTGCCGCCGCTGAGCAAGAGTTAAGTATTCAACAAGACACCCAAACCCGCTTGCTCACAGAACAACGTGAGAAACAGCGGCGACTGGATAAATTAGAAGCTCAAAATCAGGCAATTCAGGAAGCCCAAGGCACTCACGCCACTCAGATCATTCTCCAAATGGGATTATCAGGAGTATGCGGATTAGTTGCCCAACTAGGACGGGTTGATCCTCGCTATCAACTAGCCCTGGAAACAGCCGCAGGGGCGCGGTTAGGCAATTTAGTGGTGGAAGATGACGCGATCGCTGCTGCCGCGATTGAAATCCTCAAACAACGCCGCGCTGGACGAGCTACTTTTCTGCCATTAAACAAAATCCAGGCAGGGCGAATTCCCAATGATACGCGGATTCGGTCATTCAACGGTTGTGTGGATTATGCCATTCATTTAATTGAATATGAACCGCGATACCAAGATATATTCGCCTATGTGTTTGGCAACACCGTGGTATTTGAGAACCTGAATGCCGCCCGTCGTTATCTGGGGCAGTATCGCATCGTCACGTTAGAGGGTGAGTTACTCGAAAGTAGTGGAGCCATGACGGGTGGTAGCCTTAGCCAGCGGCAATCCCTGCACTTTGGTACAGCCGATGCGACTGAATCCGCTGAAATCACTAGCTTGCGCGATCGCTTGCAAGAAATCGATCGTATCCTCAACCGTTGCGAGAACAGCATTTCTCGGGCTAGCCAACTGGTGAAACAACGCACTCAAGAATTGCTAGAAGTGCGACAACAGCACCGGGAAGCCCAACTGCAAGCCGAGCAAATGCAGCAGGACATTCAACGCTTACAAACGGAACTTACCCAAGTTCAAACCCAGCTTCAGCAGAACACACAGGAACTCAGTGCGGCTCACGATCGCCTCCAGGTCTTGGAAGCCGCGATCCCAACTCAAATCACCCAACTGCAACAACTGCGGCAAACCCTGGATGATTTGGAGCAATCCCAAACTCATAGTGAATGGCAACAGATTCAAGCCAAACTGCGTACCCAGGAAGCTGATTTAAATCAACGCGAGTTAGCGTTACGCACAGCCGAACAGCGGCTCCAAGATCTCAACAACCAGCAGCAACGGATTCAAGAGCGGATTCAGCAAGCCCACGATCGCTTGCAGGAATACCGCACTCAGCAGACCACGGTATTACATCAACAATCGACCCTGACCGAACAGCAAGCCACCCTTCAGCAACAAATCCAAGCTACCCAGGCACAACTAGCAGAACTCGAACAACGTTTAGGGACGGAAAAGCAGCAGCGCGATCGGGCTGAACGTCAGTTGCGAGAGCAGCAAACTCAGCAGCAACAGCAGCAATGGCAGCAGCAGAAGCTACAGGAAACCCAGACAGAACGCCGACAAACCTTGGCAGAATTACGGGAACAACTAGAAGCCCAACGAGCCGAACTGCCTGATCCCCTCCCCACCATTCCGCCAGAAGCTGAAGCACGGGATTTAGCTGCTCTACAGCATGACCTGCGATCGCTGCAAAAACGCTTGCAGGCAATGGAACCGGTCAATATGTTGGCGTTGGAGGAATACGATCGGACTCAAGCTCGCTTACAAGAACTCAGCGATAAGCTCAAGACCCTGGAAGAAGAGCGCACAGAATTACTGCTACGGATCGAGAACTTTACCACCCTGCGGCAACGTGCCTTTAAAGAAGCGTTTGATGCGGTGGATGAAAACTTTCAGGCGATTTTCGCCACCCTTTCGGAAGGGGACGGTCGATTACAGCTTGATGATCCCCAGAATCCATTTAATGGGGGGTTAAATTTGATTGCCCATCCCAAAGGCAAGCCGGTGCAGCGGTTGGCATCCATGTCTGGGGGAGAAAAGTCCCTCACCGCCCTCAGCTTTATCTTTGCCTTGCAACGCTACCGACCCTCGCCGTTCTATGCCTTTGATGAAGTGGACATGTTTTTGGATGGGGCAAACGTAGAACGATTAGCTAGAATGATCAAACAGCAATCTCGGCAAGCGCAATTTCTGGTGGTGAGTCTGCGCCGACCCATGATCGAATCGGCTGAGCGGACGATCGGGGTAACTCAAGCCCGTGGAGCTTACACGCAAGTCTTGGGGATTGACTTAATGCCCCAAAGTGCCTCGCTTTAGAAACATAGGGTAGGGTTCGGTGATCCGTAATTCGCCCATTGCCCCTAACTTCATTCCGTGTATAGGCTGAAAGTAGAAGTATCCATATCATTAGATTATTAGTTCCATACAGTGTTGGTTTTAGGGGAGCTAGGGTGATCGGCGATCGCCACTGGTCTACCATAAACTGACGACAGCAAACAGCCGACATTTGATATAGTGATTCAGAATTCATAAAGCAGGATTCGGGACATAATGGCATCTGAAGAAATCCGCCAACGCTCTGACTTTTTAGGCACCTTAGTCGTCACCCGCAATACGGGCAAAAAACTGGGCGTCGTCAGCCAGTTATGGGTCGATATTGATCAACAGGAAGTTGTCGCCCTGAGCCTCCGCCCCAATCTGCTTTATGGCACTCCGCAACCGATGCTACTGAGTAGCATTCGTCAGATTGGTGATGTGATTCTCGTGGATGACGAGGATGTGATTGAAGACATTGATGTAGAGACGTATACCAACCTGATCAATTGTGAGGTGATTACTGAAACTGGTGATCTGCTCGGTAAGGTCAGAGGGTTTAAGTTTGACATTGATACGGGTAAACTAACATCGTTAATCATTGCCTCTTTGGGTGTACCACTGATTCCCGATCAAGTCGTCAGTACTTACGAGTTATCGATCGATCAAGTCGTCAGTAGTGGACCCGATCGCTTGATTGTCTTTGAAGGTTCTGAAGAACGCTTAGTCCAACTCAGTGTTGGAGTCTTAGAACGATTGGGAATCGGTAGAGCCCCGTGGGAGCGGGAGGAGGACGATGATTATGTGATTCCGGCTCGTCCTGAAAATCAACTGCCCACTGGGCTAAGGACTCCTGTTGCTACCCCGGTTCGCAAAACAGAACGGGTGGTTCAGGAAACCTGGGACGAGGACAACTGGGGTGAACCTGAACCCCGCCAACTCCAGCAACGCCAGGCTGCTCCTCTGTATTACGATGACGACGATAAAGGCGATCGCGATAATTGGGACGAAACCACAGCTCAGGATGACTACCGTTACGGATCTGGTAAACAACCATACCAACCAGACGACTATACAGATGACTACGACGATCGCTACGATGACGAGTACGATGAGCTAGAGGAAGATGCCTGGGCAGACCAGGAACCGAAGTCTTATCAAGCCCGTCGGGTGAATATTCCCGAAAAAACTAAAGCTCCAGAGTACGAAGAGGAAGGCTACTAAACATGATGCACCCACACACTGAACTCCGATTTATCAATGATGCGATCGGGTACGGTGTGTTTGCGACCAAGTTCATTCCTCAAGGCACCATTACCTGGATTCTGGATGACTTAGATCAAAAGTTTGATGAAGCCTATGTGATGTCGCTTGATCCCCTGTTGCGTGAGCATTTAATTAAATATTGCTTTCGAGACGAACAGGGGATTTATATTTTGTGCTGGGATATTGCGCGGTATGTCAACCATAGTTTTAGTCCCAGCTTAATTGCCACTCCATATAAGTTTGAGCTGGCAGCCAGGGATATTTATCCTGGCGATGAAATTACAGATGATTACGGCTATTTCAATCTAGATAAACCGTTTCACTGTTTTCCCGAACCGGAAACAACGCGCACAAAAGTCATGCCGGATGACATTCTGCACTATTACCCAGAATGGGATCGCAAAGCCGCTGAAGCGATGCAGTATTTTAGTCAGGTGGAGCAGCCACTTCATACCTTTATTCATCCCGATTACCTGGACAAAGTGAAGGCGATCGCCCAAGGCAAAGACAAAATGGATTCCATTTTATCCTGCTATTACGATCGCTCTGGTAAGTTAAAAGCAGCCAGTTGAATTACTTTTGGCAGAAACGGGTATTTTACTGAGAGGGATCCTCTACCGTTCGTTCCTGGAGAATACACATGCAGTCTAACGCTTCGGACTCTGCGCCATCGAGCCGCAAGCCGAGACTTTCGCTCCTGCGCTCCATTGGACCGCGATTGTTCTTCTCAGTCGTCGGTGGTTCGCTGGTGGGCTTAATTGGCACCTCGTACCTCACGTACTGGGAACTGGCAAGACAATCTGAAGCCGAATTGCGTTCCAGTTTGCAAGTCAAAGCTGAAAACCTCCAGGGTGACTTCGGCACATTTGAATATTCCACCCGCCTGGTCGCCGATGCCGTTAGAACACTGTATAAAGCTGGAGAACGCCGAGAGCAGGTGTATGTCGATCTAATTCAGCGATCGCTGCAAACCTCTCCATTGGGCACAGGATTAGGGTTTGGACAACCCCCCAACCAACGCTTAATTATTCCAGCCCGCCGCTATGCCTATCCGTATGCCGTGCGCGATCGAGATGGCAAAGTCATCGCCGAAGGTGGCGAATCGAAACCCGAAAACTTTAATGAAAGCTATTTCAAAGATCCGATTAAAGCAGGCAAGCCGATTTGGCTAGAGCCGGTTCGGTACGAAGAGGATACGATTAGCCCGCCCCGCATCTTTACCAGTACCAGCTATTCTCTCCCCATCTACACGACTAATAAGCAACTGTTAGGCGTCCTGAGCCAAGATTTAGAATTAGGATTTCTCAGCAACAAGCTCGATGTTGATGTCATGCGGGAGGCTGGTCATTTTATTTTGGTTAGCGCTGGCGGTAAGTTGGTTGCTTATCCAGATGATCCCCAAAAGGCATTGGACCTGAATCTACTGGCTGAATTAAATAACTACTCAGAACTGTGGCAAAAGATTCAGGATGATCTGCAAACGGGTAGTAAAACAGGGGTGATGCATTGGCGGGATGCGAATGGTAAAGCCGAATTCTGGGCATACCAACGCATCCCTAACAATAACTGGGTGTTGATGGCAGTCGTACCCGAATCGGTCGTATTGGGTCCTGTCATCCGCTTTACCGCGATCGCAGCGTTAGGATCGATTTTGGGTGTCTCGATCGTACTTGGGATCGTGGTCGCCTTATTCGTGAAACGGCTTAACCAGCGGCTACAGCCGATTATGGATGAATGTAATCGGCTGGCAGAGACTAACGCGAAGAGTGAAGCCTTAATGAGTCGGGAAGATGAACTGGGACGGTTAACCATCTCATTTTATGCCTTGCTGGGACAAGTAACGGTGAATGAACGTCGCTTGCGGCAAGAAATGGCAAAATCCTCTCAAGCCCTCCAGGCATTACAACAGGCCCAAGCTCAACTGATCCAAACCGAAAAAATGTCAAGTTTGGGGCAATTGGTGGCGGGGGTAGCCCATGAAATTAATAACCCAATTAATTTTATTTATGGCAACCTACCTCATGCTAGTAACTACACCCAGGACTTGCTGAACTTAATCCAACTCTATGACGAAAAATATCCCCATCCTGATCCAGAAATTATTGAGTACCGAGACGACATTGATTTAGAGTTCTTGGTTGCCGACTTGCAAAAAATGCTGCATTCCATGAGCATTGGCGCCGATCGCATCCGGGAAATCGTGCTATCGCTCCGGAACTTCTCTCGGTTAGATGAAGCTGAAATGAAACGGGTGAACATCCATGATGGCATCGATAGCACCCTATTAATTCTGCAAAATCGGCTGAAGGCGAATCCTGGACATCCGGCGATCGAAATTGTGAAGCAGTATGGCACTTTGCCCTTGATCGAATGTTACCCTGGGCAACTGAATCAGGTATTCATGAACATTCTCAGTAATGCGATCGATGCCCTGGATAGCCATAACCAAAAGCGCACGGCTGAGGAAATTGCGGCTGACCCAGCAAAGATCACCATCCAAACGGCAGCGATTAATAGTGACTCCCACCACGCCAACTCAACAGGAACTACACCTGCGACCATCATTGTTCGGATTCGGGATAATGGTCCCGGAATTCCAGCCGCTAACCAATTAAAACTATTCGATCCCTTTTTCACCACAAAACCCGTTGGCAAAGGCACGGGATTAGGATTATCGATCAGCTATCAAATTGTGGTTGAAAAACATCAAGGGATGTTGAAATGTACATCGGAACCAGGTCAGGGTGCTGAATTCTGGATTGAAATTCCAGTCAGCCAAAAAGGAGCTAAAGAATCAGGCTCAACCATTTCAGGGAATAGCTAAGTCGTTTTCGCCTTTCCCATACCCCAACCAGGCAATTAGTTGAATGAGATCGGTTCCTTATCTGGGCAGTTATCCCCTTCCCAACCATAGGGGTGCATGCCACAAACTAGCAGATTCCCGTTGTAGACCTGTCCATGATAGTGATGGCAGCCTATACAGACCGCAGGAATCTCTGGTAATGGATCAAATGAGGGATCCATCGCCCAACTATCCTCTGCTTCCCGCTCTTCCATCAGCGGACTCACGCCCAAAAATTCTTCAAATAGTGGCTCAAAGAATTCATTAAACTGCTGTTCGACTTCATTCACGATCGCGTCTTTGACCAGTTCTGCTAATTCTTCTGATGTTTCCACAAAAGCATCTACGATCTCTGTGAAGTCATCGATAAACTCTGTGAAGAATTGCTCTACTTCACTGGCAATCTGGGAGATGCCCTCAAGGAAAGGATTTGATCCGCTGTCCATACGCCGCCTGTCCGCCTACAAAGGAACTCGATCGGGACTCAATGGCAGGTGTCCCAGACCCCGTTAATTCACAGACCTCTCGCAGCAAATCCCTGGAATTAGCCAACTCAAGATCGTCCGTCGATCGTCAGGCAAGGGGTCTATTTATCATTATCAATCCAGATTGATGACGACATCTTAATCGTGCTTCAACCGTCGCAGTTCTTCTTGCAGTTCTGCCACTCGCCGCCGCATTTCATCAATATTATCTCTAGGTGGTTCTGCGGTTGAAGCAGTAGGCGTAGCCGTCGTCGGTTCTTCATCATCAACCAAAATCTCAATCTGACGTGGCTCCGCTGGTCTAGATGATGTAGAGACTGACTCCGGAGCTACAGGTTGTTGGGCTTTATTAACCATTTCATCCACAAACCGTCGCGCTTCATCGGTGGTCATCTCGCCTCGTGCCACCATTTCATCTGCCAATTTTTGCACCTGTACCCGTAATTCACCTAGCTTTTCTCCGGCTTTTTCTCCCGCATAGGATGCCATACCAATCCCGAGATAAACTGCTTTTTGTACCAGATCCCCTAATCCCATAATGGTCAATCCTTATATGCTCTGGATGCTTCCAGCATACGAAGAAAGCTACGATCCTGCTACTAGCTAGAGCACGGATTGCCATACTCAAACACCACGAATTACCGAAATTTCAGTCATCTAAAGCGAGATTGAGCCAAAACTGTAGCGAATGCGGCTCGCTCCTGAATCGCTTTGCCCTATGGCAACGATTTTCAGCCTTTAAAACAAAGGTGACCCGGAGTCTACGCCTATCACAAGCATCCCGTATTGCTGCTACCTTCCGGTCCTGACAAGGTTTGGGCGTTGTAATCGCATAGATCCGAGCCACATACCAGCATAACACGATTGGTCAGGAGTTGTAGAAATTGGCGATCGTAGAAACTTTCTCGCCTTGCTTCAGGAAAAAATAACTTTTGCAAAGGGTCTAGTGATAAGCTGATGAATGGCGATTTGAACGTTACGATACGTTTCCAGTCTGCAACTAAAGTCCGAAATATTTAGGATAGCTGAAGTCACAGAGTAGGGCGCGAGCATGGTTACCACCACAGAAAATATTGGTTACATCACCCAAATTATCGGTCCCGTTGTGGACATCAAGTTCCCTGGCGGGAAGTTGCCAGATATCTACAATGCCTTGACCATCAAGGGAACCAACACCGCTGGGCAAGAAGTGGACGTCACCTGCGAAGTTCAACAGCTTCTTGGGGATGAGCAGGTGCGGGCAGTTTCGATGAGTACCACAGACGGTCTAGTCCGTGGCATGGAAGTAAAGGATACGGGTGCTCCGATCAGTGTGCCAGTCGGTGCAGCCACCCTGGGACGGATTTTTAATGTGCTGGGTGAACCCGTAGATGAAAAGGGTCCGATTAGCGCGACTGAATTTTCTCCCATCCACCGCTCCGCGCCCAAACTAACGGACCTGGAAACCACCCCATCCGTGTTTGAAACCGGCATTAAGGTGATTGACCTGCTGACCCCCTATCGTCGGGGTGGCAAAATTGGTCTATTTGGTGGAGCCGGAGTCGGCAAAACCGTGATCATGATGGAATTGATCAACAACATCGCCACCAAGCACGGTGGTGTGTCGGTATTCGGTGGTGTAGGTGAGCGTACCCGTGAGGGTAATGACCTTTACAACGAAATGATGGAATCCGGCGTTATTAATAAAGATAATCTGGGTGATTCCAAGATTGCACTGGTGTATGGTCAGATGAACGAACCCCCTGGGGCCAGAATGCGGGTGGGTCTGTCGGCTCTGACCATGGCTGAATATTTCCGGGACGTGAACAAGCAAGACGTGCTGCTGTTCATCGATAACATCTTCCGGTTTGTACAAGCTGGTTCTGAGGTATCCGCACTATTGGGACGGATGCCATCTGCCGTAGGATACCAGCCCACCCTCGGGACTGACGTGGGTGACCTGCAAGAGCGGATTACGTCCACCACCGAAGGTTCGATTACTTCGATCCAAGCGGTCTATGTACCAGCGGACGACTTGACTGACCCCGCTCCGGCAACCACCTTTGCCCACCTGGATGGAACTACCGTGTTGTCTCGGGGTCTAGCCTCTAAAGGGATTTACCCAGCCGTGGATCCCCTCGGTTCTACTTCCACCATGTTGCAGCCTGGTGTTGTGGGTGATGAGCACTATCAAACCGCGCGGCTAGTCCAATCGACGCTGCAACGCTACAAAGAATTACAAGACATCATTGCTATTCTGGGTCTAGATGAGTTGTCGGAAGACGATCGTCTGACAGTAGCACGGGCACGGAAGATTGAACGCTTCCTGTCTCAACCGTTCTTTGTGGCAGAAGTGTTCACCGGTTCTCCTGGCAAATACGTCACCCTGGCAGACACCATCAAGGGCTTCAAGATGATTCTGTCTGGAGATCTGGATGAATACCCAGAGCAAGCCTTCTACATGGTTGGCAGCATTGACGAAGCGATCGCTAAGGGCGAAAAGATGAAGGCTGGCAACTAGTCAGACTCAAGGAGTTCAACACTAGGGATCAGAGCATTATTGTGATTTTCCCTAGTGTTCCTTTCCAGCCTCCAATCCAACATTCCTAATATTTCTACAGAAGACTTATGGCTCTAACCGTTCGAGTGATTGCACCAGACAAAACGGTCTGGGACTCCGAGGCTGAAGAAGTAATCCTACCCAGTACCACCGGGCAATTAGGTGTCCTCAGTGGTCACGCGCCATTGCTAACCGCCTTGGATATCGGAGTGATGCGGGTTCGCTCCGACAAAACCTGGACTCCGATCGCCTTAATGGGCGGATTTGCAGAAGTGGAAACAAATGAAGTCACCATCCTGGTAAACGCGGCTGAACGCGGCGACAAGATCGATCGCGAAGAAGCCCGGACTACGTACCAGGAAGCTGAAGCTCGCTATAACAAAGCCCAGCAAGGTGGCGATCGGCAAGAACAGATTCAAGCGACCCAAGCCTTTCGGCGGGCGCGCGCTCGGTTCCAGGCAGCAGGTGGCATGATCTAACTCCTGCGGATTGTCTCATTCCAAAGCAACCAATAGTAGTTAGGGCAGATTCATCATTTGCCCTATTTTATTTAGAGTCGATAGTGATAATACACCTCGGTTGCAGCCCGATGTAATAGTGAGTGGCGATAGACCAAAGCACTCATATCCTCGGCATAGCCACCGCCAATCACACAAGCAACTGGGTACCCTTGCGTTAAACAGGTTGTTAATACCTGCATTTCTCGCCGAAATAAGCCTGTGTTGGTCAATGCCAGTTTGCCCAGCCGATCGCCCACGTGCGGGTCAACTCCAGCATCATACAACACTAAATCGGGCTGCACTTGAGTGAGTAGATCTGGTAAGTAGGCTGCCAAGGTTTGGAGATATTCGTCGTCCTCCATACCGACTGGTAACGGCACATCTAAATCACTCTGTTGTTTGGTCCCTGGGAAATTGACTTCACAGTGCATTGAGAAGGTGAACACTGCTGGATCGGCTTGAAAGATCAACGCTGTACCGTCGCCCTGATGCACATCCAAATCGACAACCAGCACTTTTTGCACGACTCCCAGGTGGCAGAGTAATCGTGCCGCGATCGCTAAATCATTAAAAATACAAAAGCCGGAACCATAGCTGGGAAAGGCATGATGAGTGCCACCGGCTGTATTACAAGCTAAGCCGCATTGCAAGGCTAGTTTGGCTGCCAGGATGGTTCCTCCCACCGCCACACACGTCCGGTTGACTAACGCAGGACTCCACGGTAAACCAATCCGCCGTTGGGCTTTGGCATCTAAGGTGCCTTGATAATAAGCTTGCACGTAGTCTGGAGTATGCACGAGTTCGATCCAGTTCTGAGGTGGTGCTTCTGGCAGATGAAATTGGTTTGGTTCAGCCACCCGATCGCTCAACAACAACTCATACAATTGGCGAAATTTTGGCATCGGAAACCGATGACCCTCCGGCAAGGGAGCCACATAATCGGGATGATAAATTAGCGGTAATTCCATGCAGTTCGACAATCCAGAAATGCCATTAGCCCTCTAGTATTTTCGAGCGATCGCTGTCCTCTGCGACAAATACAGCAGTGTTAAAGTTGGGGTAAGCAACCAGAGGAGGGTTTATGTCCGCCGTGACAACCGTTTGGCAATTTGGCAGCAATGCCCCTGATAATACCGATAATTTAGCGACAATTCGCCAGTGGTGGGCAGGGTTAGACGGTCAGCGGATTAATTGGCGACAACGGGTTCTACCGGGAACAGTGGCAGCAAACACCCTCAACTGGGAACCGCAGCGATTTGATGAAACCTTCATCGTCACGGATCCAGAATTGCGCGGCATTACCCTGTACTGGAAAAAACCTGATTCTCCCCAAGAAAAAAGTACGACTCCCGATCGCCTGGAACTGGATCATGTGCGACAACAGCTGTATATCTTTCCGCGATCGCAAAAGGAATTAGTCATCCGGATTGAACGCCCAGATCTGGTCTACCAAACAGTAACCGTGCAGGCGAACCAGAGCGAGTATGCCGCTGATACTCAGGTTTTGACAGTACGGGATGATTTACAACGACTTGAGGTCAAAGTGAAACTAAGTCCAGAACTGGTGCAACAGTTGAAGCAGCAGCTTTAGGAAGATGGGACAGTAGGGAGATGGGGAAGATAGGGGAGTAGAAGGATTGGCTAAATGAATTCCCAGCGATCGAAGGTAGCCGCTTGACCACAACGATCGTTGTTTTCATCCAATACATCCCAAACAACCACATTACTAATGCGAAAGCGGCGTCCGGTGCTGGAGATCCGAATCCCTTCGTAACCACTAACATAGCCCTGAGTTTGTACCTGAGCTAGCAGGTGATTACGTGTCTCTTGTGAAATCGGTTCTGCGGTCAATCGAGAAGGAGTTTGCGTTAGCTGTTGCCAATCCATTTCCCATAATTGCAGCGCTTGCTGATTGCCGTAGTTCAAAATTGGATCGACTTCGGTGCCATGAGAAACCAACACAAAAGGCGCTGTAAACAATGGCTCAGCGATCGCGATTGGTGAACCATCTACCACTAACAAAGGGCGACCTGTCCAATGCTGAAAACTGCGTAACAACCGTTGGCTATGCTGGATCACGATCGGATCTTGCCAAGGTAATTGAGTGAAGGGTTCAGGGCGATCGCTGACAGACATGGGGAGAACTGAAAGATAACGCTATCATGAGGACATTTACGATTCTTCATTGAGTATTGTGAACAGTGACTGCACAGCAACTGAAGACCACAACTGTCCTTGAAAAGTTTACCTGGGTTTGGCACGACTACAATATCCAGTACACCGTGATGGGAACGGGAAAACCGTTGTTACTGGTGCATGGCTTTGGCGCCTCGATCGGGCATTGGCGCAAAAATATTCCAGTTTTAGCCGCAGCAGGCTATCAAGTTTATGCGATCGATCTACTTGGGTTCGGCGGTTCAGATAAGCCCAGTATTGATTACACTGTCGAACTTTGGCAAGAATTATTACGGGACTTTTGGCAGGCTCAAATTCAACGCCCTGCTGTGTTTGTGGGTAACTCAATCGGGGGACTGTTGTGCTTGATGGTTCTAGCCGATCACCCAGAAATGGCGACCGGTGGGATTTTGCTGAATTCGGCAGGTGGGTTAAATCATCGTCCAGATGAGCTGAATCTACCCTTACGCTTGGTCATGGGCACATTCACGAATCTGGTGCGATCGCCATTGGGGGCGTTTATGTTTAACCAGATTCGCCAAAAACCCCGAATTCGTCGCACTCTACTTCAGGTTTACCAAGATCACACAGCAGTCACTGAAGAGTTGGTGGATTTACTGTATGCCCCCTCCTGTGATGCCGGGGCGGCAAAAGTGTTTGCCTCCGTCCTAACCGCTCCACCTGGACCCACACCAGCAGAACTACTTCCCAGAGTCACCACACCGCTATTGGTGATTTGGGGCGAGGCAGATCCCTGGACACCGATCGCTGGGGCAAAAATTTATCAGGAACTAGCCCAAACCGATTCCGTACAATTTGTCGGCATTCCCAACACTGGGCATTGTCCCCATGATGAAAATCCCACAGCTGTGAATGACATTATCCTGACCTGGCTGGCAGAATTGGGGAAGGAAAATTTATAGGCTGAAGAGGAAACTCTATGCAACGACGCGATTTTTTGAAATGGGTCGGGATTGGTGGTTTAGCCAGCTATTTACCAGTAGCGATCGTTGCCTGTTCTCAAACCGATGAAGCAGCTCCAACAGCTAATCTACCAGCAGCCACTCCGGGTGCAGATGGGTTTGCCCCAGTCGGCGATATGGCGACCCTGGACAAAGAAGGGATGCTGAAAGCTCAGATCTCTGGTAAACCTGCGATCGTGGTACGAGATCCGATCAAGCCAAATGCTGTCTTGGCAGTGAATCCAACCTGCACCCATAAAGGCTGCATTGTGAACTGGGATGCGAGTCAGAAGCACTTTGTTTGTCCCTGCCACGGGGCAGAATTTAGCCCAGATGGGAAGGTCTTGAAAGACCCTGCTAAACAGTCATTAGCCACATACCAAGCCAAGGTAAATGGTTCACAGATCGCTGTCAAAGTGAGTTAATTCCAACCATGCTCTTTGCTGAATAGACGGCCCTTAACGTTGGATCGGGCTGTCTATTCGTAATGCTCAATGCGCTTAGGGTATAGCCGAACCAATCATGAGGATGACGTATCACAAAATTGACAATGGTTCAGCAACTCCACGCCTCTCTTGACCTCTTTAAAGCCAAGCTATCTCGCTACATTGCGGCTTGGGTATTTACTAGCATCGTCGGAATTGAGTTAGTGATTTTAATTCCGTCTTACTATCGCCAGGAACAAGAGCAACTGAGCAAACTAGAGCGCATTTCCTATGAAGTGTTTTCACCAACTTTAGTCGAGACTGCTCAGTTAAGCAAAACCCCCGCCGGATTACTGCGAACTGTTCGGCAAAACTTAAAGCCGGGTTCAGTTATTCGGGGAGGCGCTCTATACACTATAAACGGCAGCCTTCTAGAAACTTTTGGCGAACCGCCCCAACTGACTCCCAAAAGTTGGGCTGGCAATGGCATGGTGCAGGCACGTCGCTACCAAGGCGATCGCTATGATGTCGTTTGGTCACCCGCTGTATTGAATGGGCAGTATATTTTAGTCGTGCGGCATGATGCGACTTCTGTGCAGCAAGAATTGAATGGGTTTATTCAACGAATTGCAGTCCTAGTGCTAATTATTGCTGTGTTTGTTACCCTCGCCACCATGCTAACGTTGGGATTCACAGTCATTAATCCTATCCTGCGACTGCGGGATGATCTATTGGCAGCTGGGGAAGCCATTACAAAAGATCTATCCGATCCTAAATTTGCGGCAATGGCAGTACAGCGCCAGGATGAATTGGGAGAAGTTACTGCCGCCTTTCATGATCTGTTTCGGCGAGTGCGGCAGGAAATTTGCGATCGCCGTCAGGCAGAGGCTAACTTACGAGCAGAGCAGGAAAAAGCCGACCGCTTACTCCTCAATATTCTGCCGGCCGAAATTGCCGAAAAACTCAAGCAAGATCAGACCGCGATCGCGGATCGGTTTGAAGAAGTCACCATCTTGTTTGCCGATATTGTTAGCTTTACTGAGCTATCCACCAAAATTTCACCCATTGAGCTAGTCAGTTGCCTCAACGAAATTTTTTCTGCCTTTGATCAATTGGCAGAACAGCATGATTTAGAAAAGATTAAAACCATTGGTGATGCCTATATGGTCGTTGGTGGACTACCCACCCCTCGCCCCGATCATGCCGAAGCGATCGCCCAAATGGCATTAGATATGCAGCGAGAAATCACCAAATTTCAGACCTGTATCGGCACAAACTTTCAACTGCGAATTGGCATTCATACCGGTACAGTGGTGGCTGGAGTAATTGGTTTGAAAAAATTTAGCTATGACCTATGGGGAGATGCGGTTAACTTAGCCAGTCGCATGGAATCGCATGGAATTGTTGGAGCAATTCAGGTCTCAGATACCACCTACGATCGCCTCAAACATAAGTTTTTGTTAGAAAAACGGGGACTTATTTCCGTCAAAGGTCGAGGGGAAGTGCTGACCTATCTGCTCAAATCATAGAAATAGAGTAAAAGGGAGAAGAATATTTGCTGAAGCTCAAACAACTGGGTTTTGGTCCATCTACTATCCCTGGTTCAAGCCATGACCACTTTGCAACAGATTGTTCAAGACAACCTAACACTCACCTTCACCCAGCTACAGACCGACAAGCAATTAGTCAGTGAAATCCAACGCAAGTTAGCTAATTTAGGTTTGCATCCAGGCGGGCAGTGGATTGATGGCTTATATGACCGTTACGTTGAAACGGGATTAACAGAATTTTGTAGTGCTTTCTCACTTGATAACTTTGATCGCCAAGCCATTGGTGCAACGCTGGTACAAAAACTATTAGACGTTCTGCAACTACCGTATGTATTTGAGTCTGCCAGAGATACGCAACATATATTAGATAAATTAACTACAACTCAAGCAAACACCCCAGTAGTGAGTGATCATGTCGCTTTTTTAGATCGCACGATTAGAAACTCACCCTTTGCAACCCAAATTAATCAATATCCATCCCGTCTGAGTCAACGACCCGATAGTCAAACCGTTTTCTCCTATGGCAAGTCCTTTCAACCTGTAGATGCCAAAAAACCAGTTACATTTGAGCCATATCCTCGCAAAGGCGAAAAACCTCAGATCGATTCACAAGGGCTGGATTTCCTTGATCGCAACATTGAGTCGGGCTGTTTATGTATTGGCAGTTTTGTCCCAGGTGACCCAGGGATCAAAACCCATTGGTTAGGTAGAAACGCAACTAAACCACTTCAGTTTCTAAGTGCCACCAAGTTTATTCCCATCCTGAATGTTATTTGTCAGGTGAATGCCTTATCGCCGCAATGTGATGTTGACAACTGCATGATCGGCACAGATAGCCAGGGTAAACGGTATCGGTTTTATGAACTGGCAACGGATGTCGTGAGTTATGACGCCCGCATTGCGTCCTCAAATTCGTTATCTGCCCTGTTTAAACGCTTTACCCAACGCCAGGAGCTCGAAGACTGGATTAAGGCAATTACGAATAATCATGCGATCGAGTTCAAAGGCTACTATGGCGAAAATCCCTTCATTGCCACGCCTAAGTTATTCGATACCACCGCTGCGACAACAGAACCCCTGTTAACGGCTGCCCCCGAAGTTGGCACTGGCAATAACTATGTTTCCGCCTATGACTTAGTGCGGCTAATTTCCATGTTGGGCTGGCATCACCACCTGTCTCCCGATCGTCGCTTACCGGCGGCTCAATGGCGGAGTCTAGAAAGTTTGGTGCGCGCCTTAGGGTGGGATACAGCTCGCTATCTGGATGTGGCGCTAGAAACTCTGGGACTAGTTAATGTGGTGTCTGACCCAGTAGTGATTTCCAAACTGGGATTAGGTAACAGTGCCCTGACTTATGTCGCTCTAGCTCAATTCATCGATCGGCGTCAGAAGACCCCCACATGGCGCACTCTAGCGATGGCACTCTGGGCACCCAATGGCACCGATACTGAGCGGGACACCACAATGGCGGCAGCCGTCACCGAAATTATGCGGCAGATTTTTGCAGAAGAATTGGCATAGGTCAAGTTTAGTCACAATACCCAGAACTTTACATTTTTTATTATTGATTGAACTTTTCCCCAAGGATTCCACAATATTTCCACAGGCTAGTCCAGCATTTTCCACAATCTGTCCACAGGTTTTCCACAGGTTAGGGAGAGTTTTCCACAGGCAGCACGAAGGCATCGGACTTTGCCGCCTCGATCGACGTTTTCCAGCTTGCCTAGAGCGATCGTGAGAAAAATCAGATTTATGTAAAGTTAAGTAACAACAAAGTACCTCAAACCCCGATTCTTTCGTAAACCTTTTTTTGATCTAAACGTTATCGAAACATTTCTCAACATTGACAATTAGCCGTGTCGCACCGCACAATGAAGCGACCCAAGTAAAGAGCGTACTGACCTGAGTGGACAGCGGTCTGGAGTCTGAGGTAGGTCTCGCTGAAACATGAGGAATATGAGAACGGCATTTCAATCCCCCGTCTCAAGTTCATTGCCTGAATCAGCCTGATCTGGATGCCAGAACAAGTAAGGAAACACTCACCAGGTCTGCTGGCGCAACTTTGTGTTGTTTAATGGCTGGTCAACTATTGAGAGACGACGGTATCAATACCAGAAAATGGGTCGAAACTTTAATAGTTAACCAGCAGATCTCTCACTACTTGTAACTCATTTGTTCATTTGAACCATTCACCATCCTTGGAGCAAAGTCCGGTATGAACTCTACTGTTAGCCTATTAGTTGAAATTCCCGAAGTGCTGCATGAATCAATTAAAAACTATTTAGAACTGCGCCCCGATTGGGATCAAGATCGAGTATTTGCAGCGGCTTTATCGTTATTTCTACTACAAAATCATATGGAATCGGCTCCAGAAAAACTTTTTCATCGTCAGGCATCTCGGATTTATTTAGATGCTCTGTTTAGACGCCCGATCGGTCATAACTAAACCATTTGACTCGATCAATTTTTACCCCTAGGACTTGCTTTAAAGCCCAATCCTAGGGAAAATTCAACCCAAAAAGTTTCCCAATTTTGGGAAAATTAGAGGCTTAAACGATTCAATTAATCCCAATTTTGCTCCCTGTTACCCAGATAATCATGTAGTTGGTTGAAGTAACATGGTCTATCAGATTTCAGCAACAAAACTACAGACTTATAAGCGCTGTCCCTATGCTTACTATTTGCGCTATGAGCATCGCCTCGCCCCTAGCAATTTCTTTGGTGCAGCCGCTCTGGGCACGGCTTTACATCAGGCACTAGCACAATTTCATCGAGATTGGCATTACCAAAATGCCTTACCTGATTTGCAATGGATCCATCATTGTTGGCAACAGCACTCCTCTGGTTTAAGCAGTCGTCAGATCATGGAAGGCATCGCCATTTTAGAAAACTATTACCATAGCTTTATTGCAAATGCGGTCGCCTTAACTCAACCTCTAGCGGTAGAAGGCAAAATTCAAGGCTATTTACAAGCAGAAAACTTAGAATTCTCTTTAGTTGGTCGCTACGATCGCATTGACTTTCTACCAGACGGTTTAGAGTTAATTGACTACAAATCTAGCCGCGACGTTAAGCTACCGGATTCGAGTGAAATCAATCTACAAATTGGGTTATATTATCTTGCTCTCAAGCAAACCTATCAGCAAAGTTTGAAATATTTAAGTTTATTGTTCTTACGCTCGGGTGAAAAGATCCGCTTTGAAGCGACCGAAGACCATCAAGCCCATGTCGAAGACATGATTAGCCATTTAGCCGTGCGACTCCGTCAGGATCGCGGCTGGGATCCACAACCCGGCAAGCAATGCGATCGGTGTAGCTATGCCCGTTACTGCTCAGCCGTCACGCATGATCCGGCGCCAATTCCCGAAACCCGAGCCACCTCCCAATTGCAATTAGCATTAAATTTAGCCAGTTAGAGTATTACGCCGATCGCTGGATTTGTACTTGTTGCTGCTGTAAGCGATGCATGTGGCTGAATAGTTGCCAGCAATATTGCTCTGGCAATCCACAGGTTACCGCGCCCCGCAGCACCACATTAAAGTACCAATCATTGGGAGCTAGTTCCTCGGGCAGTTTATTCACTACTACATACGTTCTGACATCGGTATAACGCTGGTTTTGGCAATCGACCTCGATCGTTTCGTGCCGATACCCACCCCGTGGCACTTCTTCCCGTTCGTCCAATAATTCGCTTAACCGCCAAGGCAACTGATACAGCACTCCTTCTACCCGGGAATTGGAATCCGGAACAACATCCAACACTCCACAATTGCGGAGTAGCGATCGGCGATAAAACCCTAGACGGTATCCCTGCAACGTAGCCGGTCCAATCACAAAAGGATACATACTTTCGCCTAAGGTGCGCTTGAGATCAACTGGACACATGCAGGATCCGTAGGCGAAATAGTAAAACGAAGATTTCAACGATTGGGGGGAGCGCGTGACCTGGAGCAACTGCACAGGATGAAGAATGTTAACCGGCGATCGGGCTGGGGAAGGACGAGGGGGAATACTCATAACCAGTAGGCAACGAGAATCAAAAAACAGTTATTTCAAAACTAACATATCCCGATAGGATAACCGTAGTTTAATCAAACCTTTACAATCCTGCCTCCGTACAAATTCGGAACAATCGTCGCTAAGGCTGACTACTCCTAGTTTGCAGAATCTCAGGTAATTACGCTGACAGTTTGGCAACACTTTATAGAAGAATTACCATACTGCCCTCATAGACAATCGATATCTTTCAATTGTCTATGGTCTTCAACCTGCCGTTATGCATCAATACTTCCGCTCCTGCGGTTGGAAGCGGGTGATCGTAACGGGTAAATAATTAATGTCAATCCCAGCCGGAGAATAATACGCAAGAGTATGCTTCAGAAAATTAGCATCATCCCGATCGGTGTAATCCTCTCTCGCATGAGAACCTCGGCTTTCCCGACGGTTTAATGCCGAGGTGAGAATCATTTCCCCCACAATCATCAAGCTGCGTAATTCTAGGGCTTCAATAATTTCTGTATTCCAACACTTACCTTTGTCGTCCAATCGAACATGGCTGTACTGCTTCTGAATCTCCTTTAATTGGGCAATGCCCTCCCGCATAATCTCGTCGGAACGGAACACGCCACAGTAATTCGTCATACAGTCCTGATACGCCTGCCGGATTTGATCAATCCGGTATTCTCCAGTTTGATTCAGCAGGGATTCAATCTGGTCGGTCGCTTCCCGCAGGTAAAGGGCAGCATCGATCTCTGGAAACTTACGCTGTTGGACGTATTCAGCGATCGCCGCTCCCGTCCGTTGCCCATACACCACACATTCCAGCAGTGAATTACTTCCTAAGCGATTCGCTCCATGGACTGAGACACAAGCCGATTCCCCAGCCGCAAAAAAGCCTTCTACTAATTCACTTGGGCTGCGCCGCACTTGTCCATTGGTATTAACTGGAATGCCGCCCATGGAATAGTGAACTGTTGGTCGTACCGGCATCGGTTCATGTACCGCATCAATCCCCACCAGGCGATGAGCCTCTTCCCAACAAAACGGCACCCGACTCATGATCTTTTCTTGCCCCATATGCCGCAGATCCAGGTAAACAAAGGGACCACCCGCACTACCATCCGGATGAATCCCGCGTCCAGCGCGAATCTCGCGGGTAATGGCACGGGAGGTAATATCGCGGGGAGCTAATTCCATACGGCTCGGCGCATAATCTGCCATGAACCGCTGCCCTTCACTATTAATGAGATATGCCCCTTCACCCCGTACTGCTTCCGAAATCAGCACTCCCACCGGATACAAACCCGTAGGATGAAACTGCACAAATTCCATATCCTCTAGGGGCAAGCCAGCCATTGCTGTCATCGCCAAGCCATCGCCCGTGCAGGCATAGTCATTTGAGGTGGTGTTATACACCCGACCATAACCGCCTGTAGCAAACATCACCGCCTTAGCCCGCACAACGACTAACTCACCATCTAGAATGTGGTACATCACCACACCCTTCGCCTGTCCATCCTCCAGAATTAAGCGGAGGACATACCATTCGTCGTAGATCGTTACGCCCTGCGCCATCAGGTTGCAGATCAATTCATGTAGAATTGCATGCCCAGTTTTATCAGCAGCATAGCAAGTGCGATCGTGAGAATGTCCCCCGAAGGCTCGTTGAGCAATGCGACCATCCGGGAGACGGGAAAATAAGACTCCCATGTGTTCCAGGTCAATTACAACTCCGGTCGCCGCTTGCGTCAGGATTTCCACCGCGTCCTGATCCGCCAGATAATCCGAGCCTTTGACCGTATCAAACGCATGAGCTTCCCAACTATCATTCGGATCTACATTCTGCAACACGGCAGCAATCCCCCCTTGAGCCGCGACCGAGTGCGATCGAATTGGATGGGTTTTGGCGACTAAGCCAACATTTAGGGTGGGATTAGTCCGGGCAATTTCCAGAGCCGCACGGGAACCGGCTAAGCCACCACCAACAATAATGACGTCATGTTCAATCATGAGAGTTGCCAGGAGAAAAAATAATTTTGCTCAAATTAAAAGTTCCCTACCATGTGACAGGGAACTTGGGAAAGATAGCAGTCAGAACTGACACAATGTGGACGGGCAATCGCCCCTGTAGATAATCCAACGAGGTTAGATGTGAGGACAGATCACCCAATCCTAGCTTTAGCTCGCTGCTTGAGCTGGTCGCTGACTACTGGTAGCGGAGGACACCGGTCTGGGTTGCGCCGCCGTATCGATCGGCGCTAGCTCAATATGATTTAGCAACGTCGTGACAAAGGCAAATAACAGGAACGGCAATGTCAGCACTAAGATAATTCCCACCGTTGCCAGAGCATACACTGGCCGGCTCGCTCCCATCAGTGCCAGTGCCGCCGACAGACTGACGAAAATGACAATTAACCACACAATAATTTGTCCGTAGATGTCACCAAAGGACAGCGTACAAACTATCCGGTACTTCGATACATTGCTCATGACGTGCCTCTAACGACTTTGAGTACGACGTGCTGTAAATGTATAAGGTAAAGCGTTAATTGAATGGTGTACTATTTCTAAACCTTTTTGAAATGTTTGTTACCCAGCTTTACAGTTGTCGCCTGCGTTAGTGCGATCGTAGCTTACTTATCCTGTTTATGCGGCTACCCCCTAGAAGCAATCTTTTGGATCCTCCAGCTTAATATCAGGCAGAATGTTAGGCTAGCAATCAGCAACTACCAGTTCAGTCAATTCAGACTATAGACATTCATTCTCAGGTTGCAGACTGTTTAAGCGCAGTAGTGAAGAAAACTGCGCGGCTGTTCGCACAAGGTTCAGGTTGCTGTAGTGATGATTTTGTAGTTCCATCCAGTTGTAGTATCGGGGCTTAACGACATCTATGTCTCTGTTACCTCCCCTATTAATCGTGTTAGACATCAGCGCTTTGCTGGCAGGCAGAACGCGAGAATGGCAAGAATTCTCTCGCACTGGAGAATGCTACGTGCCGAGAGCTGTGTTAGATGAAATGAACACGCTCACGAAACAAGCTCCAGAACCGGAAATCGAAAGTGTCGCGCGGGAATTTGCCCGGTTTTATCCTACTAGTGGTTGGAAGGAAGCTACCGCGATCGCAGATCACGCCTCCCTTAAACCCGCTGAAGGTCATACGCTCAGCAAAAAAGCTCGGCTTTCAACAACGGTGCTTCAGCATGTCTATGGACTAGCTGAACGTCGCTCGGATGCCTTAGTGATTCTAGTCGCCAATGATCAGCCCTTGCTGAAGCGCTTGCAAGCCTTAAATATGCCTAACATTTGCGGGTTGCCCTTTACTGCCCTAGTGCAGTGGAGTCGCACTCAACGTCGTCCTCCAGTTGTCACCCATCATATGCAGGGGATGAAATCACCCGCCCAAGTTAGTGGTGACCTCACAGCAGTGAGACCTACATCAACAGTGGCTGCCAGCCCCAAGACGATCGCAAAACCGGCTTCAACACTGCAACCATTACCAACTCGTTCTACGTCTGCACCATCCGAACAATGGGATGCCCGTCGCCCCAAACGTCAATTACCGATCAAACCCTTATTAGGGAATCTGTTCAATCTGCTCGTGCTAGCGATCGTGGTGGGGGTGATCTGGTACTTTGCCCATCCCAAGAGTTTTTCTCAAGTCTGGAACCAATTACCCTTTGTCGAACAACCGGCGAAAAAAGCTAAATAAGGTGGAACTGATGCGGCGATCGTGGTGTCTAGGAATTCAGCTCAGTCACAAGCTAGCAGGATGGCTTCTGAGCATTAGCTCCCTGCTCCTTGCCAAATTCGACTGGCAGAAACTACGTTTGCCCAAAGGTTTTATGCAATACGCACCTGTACGTCATCAGTCCCTGTCAAACCCACCACACCCTAAGTCTGCTCAATACCCGTCCGTTGCTCCGACCTGGGGTTATCTAACTACGACATTCTTGCTGACAGGTCTGCTATCTGTTGGCTTCATCTCAGGATGCAATGCCGCTCCTGCTCCTGATGTCGTAGTACCGACTACGACCGTTTCTGGCAATGAAATTAGCCAAAACAGTCAATCTCAACTTCCTCCTGCGATCGCGACTACTCTACGTCAAGATCTCAGCCAACGCACTAAGATTCCAGTTGGCAAACTTCGGGTGAGTGAAGCCACTGCAAAGACCTGGGCAAATGGCTGCCTGGAACTGGCAAAACCAGATGAAATGTGCAGTATGGCACTGGTAAACGGTTGGCGGGTAGTTCTAACCGACGGTAGTGATCGTTGGGTTTATCGAACTGACGATGAGGGTCGGAACTTCCGCATGGAAACGGCGATGCCCCCCCAAACCAATGTGCCCCAATCAGGACAGATCCAGTCCAGCCAGATTCCAACTACCGAGATGCCACCCAATTTACAGAAAGGGGTAGTGTTACGCTCGATCGCCAGTGGTGGTTTCATCGGTCGCACAGTCCAAACGACGTTAATGAGTGATGGGCAACTGATTCAGGAAACCCTCAGCCCCACTGGCAGCAGTTCTAATCCACAAGTGCGACAACTATCGCGGCAACAAGTCCGTCAGTTCCAGCAAATGGTTGACCAATATCGGATTAAACGGTTCGATCGGCAAAATTTTGCGGCGACTCCAGGCTCGGCTGACTTTATGACTGTTACGTTGTCCGGTCGCTTTGGCACCGTTCGGTATGCTGATAGTATACAGAGCCAATTGCCACCTTCCCTGCAACAAGTGATCGAAACCTGGAATCAACTGACTCGGATTGGCTAAGCTCAAGTGCCGGATTTTTGGTTTGGAGCGAGTTGCTGTTGGAGCGATCGCATTTTGCTAGCCCGACCCGCGATCGTGGCAGTATTTTTGTCCAGTTGCACGAAGATTTTGCCGGAGAAGAACTGGCTTAAGCCCGCTCGTTGATACACGGTAAAACCATTTAATTCTGAGGTTTCTTGATAGCCCCAACTGTTTAAGGCTTGCAAGAGTTGCTTTTGAAATGCCCCTTTGTTTTTTACAGGCAACGATATCGTTTGACTACTATTAAATCGCGCCCCCAAAAATCCAGCCGTTAAGCCAAAAAACATGCCAATTTGGAATGGGTTGGCAATCTGTAATTCTTCGCCACCTTGTTGCACGATAAACACCACAATAAAGGTGGTGACCACGAAATAATACAGAAAGGTGGGCACATATCCCGGTCCCATCTGAGCCTGCCTCCCGACTAAATTTTCTGAACAAAATCGAACAATTCGTGTGCCATTTGTAGCTTACTGCACGGTTGGTTGATCATCAGCCGATTGCCGTGATAGTCGATAAATACGGCTTGATTCAACTCGCTACCAAAGCCACTGTTGGGTTGATCAATCGGATTCGCGGCGATCGCATCCAGTTGTTTGCGCTGAAGTTTAGCGATCGCAGGAGCGACAATTTCACCGGTTTGGGCGGCAAACCCAATCACGCGTTGGTGTGGCTGTTTCAAAGTCACCAACTCTGCCACAATATCTGGCACCGGTTCTAACGGTAGTTGCTCAGGCAATTCAGCTTTGGGCAATTTCTCGGGACTGTAATGGGCAGGTTTAACATCTGCCACTGCCGCTGCCATCACCGTCACATCCGCCGCCGGAAACTGCTCTCGTAAAGCAAGCCGCATCTCCTCAGCGCTGGTAACCGGAATCCGACAGACTCCCGCTAACGAGGTCAAATCCCGTTGATCGATCGCACCATGGACTAACGTCACCTCGGCACCTCGATGCACGGCAGCTTGCGCCAGGGCTACCCCCATTTTGCCCGTAGACGGATTGCCAATAAACCGTACCGGATCAAGGTGTTCTCGGGTACTACTGGCACTGATTAAGATGCGCTGACCCACCAGATCTCGTCGTCCCTTTGTTTGTAATAGCGAATAAATGTAGGGCAGAATGTCACTTGGTTCCGCCATGCGCCCAGTGCCCACGAGATCGCAGGCTAAAATCCCCGCACCCGGCGCGATCGGGTGATAACGCGGATCAGTTTGCAACTGTTGCCAATTGCGTCGCACGGTGGCTTGCTCCCACATATCGGTATTCATGGCTGGAGCTAGCAGGATTGGACAAGTGGATGCCAGAACGGTATTGGTCAACAAATTATCTGCCATACCATAGGTCAATTTTGCCAGGGTGTTGGCAGTCAACGGCGCAATTACCATGACTTCTGCCCATTCGCCCAACTCGATATGTAAGGGACGAGCCTGAGTCGGTTGCCAAAACTCGCGATCGGTATAGACAGGATGCCGACATAGCGTTGATACAGTCAACGGTGTAATAAATTCTTGAGCAGAATCAGTCAGAATCGCCCGCACATGAGCATTGGCTTTCGCCAGGGTGGAAATGATCTCGCAGGCTTTATAGGCCGCGATACCACCACTGATGCCGATTAAAATTCTTGTACCTTGAACCATGGTGTTGGACTGAGATCGGGAACATCCTCTATCCTGACTCAGGATGGAACAAATCCGTCGATCTCAGCATCTTTAGTACCCAGTACCTTGCAATTGCTCGTAATTACACAACGGATAACTCAATCATCTATCTGGGCACTCTAAGGGCTATAGGGCTGCCACAACTATCTGAGTTCAGTAAATAGGCGACTAACTCTCCCGTTCTTCTGATGAAATCTATGGTGAAGCTATTCTCTTCGTTATCTCGTCGATCGCGGCGTTGGGTCTATCCTTTCCTATCACTGGCAATGGTCGTGCTATTGGTAGTTGGGCAACCAGTAGTCGCTCAAGCCATTTCCTGGGGAGATTTGATTCTGCGTGGGATTCAGGTGATTCAGTTATCCTCCATGTCCGATCAACAGGAAGTGGAGATTGGCAAACAAATCAACCAGGAATTAGTCGGCAAGGGCAAAGTCAAGCTATACCGTGATCCGAGAATTACTCAGTATGTAGAAACCATTGGTCAACGGCTAGCCGTCCAAAGCCGTCGTCCTAACGTACCCTATACCTTTCAAGTGGTTGATGATTCTAAAGTGAATGCCTTCGCCACGATGGGCGGATTTGTTTATGTGAATACTGGGCTACTTAAACTAGCTGAAAATGAAGCGGAACTGGCAAGTGTGATGGGACATGAAATTGCCCATATTGCCGCCAAACATTCATTAAAACAAGCCAAGGAAATGGCGATCGCCAGTGGGCTGGCAGGCGCAGCGGGAGTTAACCGCAATTTACTCATTAACATTGGGGTAGAGCTGGCATTACGGCGACCCCACAGCCGTCAGGCAGAGTATGAAGCCGATCAATTGGGGTTAGAAACAATGCGGCAGGCAGGTTACGCTCCATCAGCAATGGTGTCATTCATGAAGAAGTTAATGGGCACCTCCCCCATTCCCACCTTTCTCAGCACTCACCCAGCAACAGAAGATCGAGTTACCCGTTTACAACAAGCGATCGATCCAGCCCAGCTCAATATTGGCGATGGTCTGGATACTGTGAGCTATCGTGAACGGGTGCGATCGCTGAGCTAGAATCGCTTAGGATCAGAGCATCCTTTGGTGAAGTTGGTGCTATGAGCGATCGTGATCCCTTTGAGAATCAGGATATTCAACATCTGAAATTGTTCTTGTACCTGATTCCAGTACTAGGGTTTCTGCCTGCCCTGTGGACGTTGTACAACCGCCGGGGTACGCAACAACAACTTGATCTTAGTCGCTTAGTGGTCACGCTCACTTTAGGGTGGTTGGTGGTCTATCTACTGCTAGGGATGGGGGCACAAACGTCAGAATCCTTATCCGTTCCGTTATTGCTCACCAGTAGCCTGTTAACATCGGGCTACTTTTTGATCGACTTTTGGTTAATTGTGCGGCTATGGCAGCGAAAGTCAGTCCGGCTACCTGGAGTCAGTAAACTGGGCGATCGCTTGCCGTAAGCAAAATCTCTCTCAGGATGGCAGACAGGGTCGCCGGAATTGCGTTAATTTTCTCTTGTTAAGCCTAATCACCCACAAGGAAAGATCCAGTGGTTCCTATTAGTGACAATAATCCAACCCGGATAACGCCTTTTGTAACCTATGCATTGATCATTGCGAATGTCTTGATCTTTGTTTATGAACTGAGTTTGCCACCCCAAGCCTTGGATCAATTCTTGCAAACCTGGGCGATTGTCCCGCGAGAGTTAACTACTAGCTTCGGTAGCGAGCCGTTAGGACAGCTTGCCTACCAACCCGTCCCAGAATGGATTACGTTATTTACCTCCCAATTTCTCCACGGTGGCTTTCTACATGTGGCTGGCAACATGTTGTTTCTGTGGATTTTTGGTAACAATGTTGAGGATAAATTAGGTCATATTAAATTTCTGATTTTCTACCTGCTCTGTGGCGCCCTCGCTGGTTTAGCGCAATGGTTCTTTTCTTCTGGTTCCAATGTGCCCTCTTTGGGAGCTAGTGGCGCGATCGCGGGCGTCATGGGTGCTTACATTCTCCGCTTCCCTCGCGCCGAAGTGTTAACGTTACTGCCCCTAGGGATTGTGCTGCTCCCCCTCCGCATTCCTGCGATCTTTTTCCTAGGCATTTGGTTTCTGCAACAAGCCCTTTATGGCGTGTTTAGCCTTAATGCCCCCATGAATATTGGCATGGAAAACGGCGGCATTGCTTATTGGGCACATGCTGGTGGCTTTATCTTTGGAGCTATCCTGGGACCGCTATTTGGCTTATTTTCTGACACTCAAGGCCCCGGTTCGACCACGGTCAACGATCGGGAACCCCTCAACCTCAGACGGTAACCATAACTAACGGCTGCGCAGTTCAGCTTCTAGTTTGGGTAGATCTTCTTTCAGGAATACCGTGAGCCGTCCCATGTAAGCATAACCATCCGCACGGCGAGTGATTTCTGTCCAGTAGGCAAAGCGATCGCCTTCGCGTAATTCTCCCTGAAGTTGCGCTAGTAAAGGAGTCGCCCGATTGGTTGCCTGCCCTCGGATGGAGAGATCGGGATAGGCAAATACAACTGATGCTTGGGCATAGTCCTGATAAATACTCGCTCCGTAAATGGCACGTAACGACTCTTCTAGTCGAAATATGGTTAGCCCATTAATCATGTCAAACATGGCTAACTCTTCCGTCCGGATCGCGGCTCTACCGCCAGTACCCGGAGCGGCTCGCCCCGCCTGCAAAGGTAAGGCTTGAAAGGTAAACCGTTGAGCTGGGGTTGCCGTTTTGCGCACTAGTAGTTTTTCCCCTCTGGAGGGTTGCAGGGTAGGATTCGATTGAATCCAGGCGGTGGCTTCGTCGATCGACTGACCAGGGATTGCCTGAACCATGCTCGGCAGTAATGCCAGTCCTAGCCCTAGACCGGCGATCGCCACCCAATGCTGAACCTTTGCCATTGCCACACTCCTGCTGTCCATTCACATGCCATCTTGCCACTAGTCTAAAGAATTGGCACCAGAACGTTGCAATGGTTCACTCAAACTCGTTTGCGCCGCTACGGCTTGAATGGTGGACAAGGGAATTTGGGCAAAATACTGCCGACGAAACTGTTCTTCTTGGATGGCACTAAAAAACTGCTCTACGGCTGCCGTAAACCGAGTGTCGGTGGGAGAAGGATCCGTAGTTTGCCAGGTGATTTTGAAGGTATTGTTGCTAGCTGAAACTCGAAATCCCAAATACATCAATGTTCGAAAGCCTAGTTGCAATGTCCGATCGCCAATTTCCAACTTATCCAGCAATTGCAGGCGGGTAGCGGGTTTCCCTGTGCGGCTGAGGTATTTGGCAATGCCCACCAATTGTTGCCAGATGATCGCTGGAGATGGCAAGGTCGGGGGTGGATAGGCAATCGCTAAGGGACGTTGTTCTTGTTGAGATCGGCGGAACCAGACCTGTAGATCACTCCAACTGCTGGGGCAGCGGTTAACTAGCAGAGGAGATGGGGAGATTGGGGGGATGGGGGAGGTGGGGGAGCGCCAGTCGAGAATCCAGGTTTGGTCGGTGGCGGGTTGCAGAGCCAGAGCGTTAGCGGCAGGACGAATAGCGATTAGCCTAACTTCGTAGCGTTTTTTGTAATTGTTGCTGTCTAGCTCGACGATCGCATCACAGCGTCCGATAGGCACTTCATCTTTGTAGTGTCCCCACCAAAGCCCTGCAAATCCTGCTGTCGCAGAGTCATCCCATAACTCAAACTCGGTTTTGATGTAGCGAACGGTTCCGCCTTTCCAATCCTGAATATTCTTATTCCAGACTTTTTCAAACCAACAATTTTGAATCAACAGCTTCGGTACGGGATTACCCATACCACAGGGTTCCAGTAGCTTCAAAGCCTGGAATAATTCCTTGCCCAGTTCAGCCACCGTCACGACGCGATCGACTTGAAGGGCTGGAGCCGCCACTGTATCGGATAACTGCCGGAGTTGTTGATTAATTGCATCGGTAAATAACGGCAGATTTTCGACAGGCAAACTTAATCCTGCCGCATAGGGATGCCCACCGAATCGATGCAGTAAGTGTTCTTGATCTTTCACCAGTTGGTAGAGGTCAACATTGTTAACCGATCGAGCAGAACCGCGAGCGAGGGGAGATGGGGGAGGAGATGGGGAAGATGAGAGGAGAATTTCGGAGGTGCTGAGGAGGATGGTGGGTCGTCCGTATTCCTGGGCAATTTGTCCGGCGACTAAGCCTAAAACTCCGGGTTGCCATTGTTCGTCTGCCAGAACGATCGCGTAGGTGGTGGAAAGATCTAAGCGGGATAGACGATCGTTGACTTGCTGTAAGACGTCTTTTTGGAGCGATTTGCGGCGGGCATTCGCTAACTCGGTCGCTTCGGCAAGTTGATGACATAACTCCACGTCCTGGCTGGTCAAGAGTTCGACACAAAAATGGGCATCGCCTTGAATTCGGCTGACGGCATTGATGCGGGGTCCCAAGCCAAAGGAAATATCAGTAGGTCGATCGCCGCTGCGTTTACAGAGTTCCAGCAGTTTAGCGATACCGGGGCGAGTCAGGGTTAATGCTCCCGATTGCTTTTGCAGTTGCTCGATGCCACGTTGCGCCAGATAGCGGCAATCTCCTTTCAGTTCTACCAGATCAGCAATTAACCCGATCGCCACTAAATCTAACAACTCCTCTAATGGCTTTTGGGGCACATCCGGCAGGGTTTGATACAGAGCTTCGACTAATTTGTAAGCAACCGCCACTCCCGATAGGTGATGAAGCGGATGATCCGTGGGTAAATAGCGGGGATTAATAATAGCGCTGACAGGCGGACGATCGACGGGCAAGGTGTGATGATCCGTGACAATCACATCGATCCCTAATTCGTGGGCATACTCAATTTCTGCCAGGTTCGTGCTGCCCGTGTCGCAGGTGACAATCAACCGACAACCTTTTGCCTGTAGGGTATCGATACCCGATCGTGAGAGTCCGTGAGACTCGGTCAGGCGATTGGGAATGTAGTAAACCAGCGTTTGTTCAGGGATAAAAAATTGCCCCAACCCATCCCACAACACGGACGTTGCTGTCACGCCATCGGCATCAAAATCGCCCCAAATTGCCACAACCTCTGATTGATCGCGAGCTTGTTGCAAGCGATCGACCGCCCAGGTCATCTCCTGCTCAAACTCGAAGGGACTGGTGGGTTGGTAGCGCTGAGGATTCAGGAAGCCTACTAATTGCTGTGGGTCACGTACTCCTCGTTGCCACAGCATTTGTGCCAGGTGTTCTCCCGGACTGCCAGCCACCTGACGAGCGATCGCTTGCCGAAAGGCATCTGGCAACTCAACGGTTGGATGGATCTGCCATTGCACAAATGAGTCGGGCATGAGGGATTACAGCAATAGGAGTGGTTCTACCCTAGCAACGATTGGTTGTCTCGCGCTCGCACTGACTCAATTCAAGATTTATTCGGACGACGACGGGGGCGTTTCCAAACTGCCCGTTCGGCTTTCTCGCGTTCGTAAGCAATCAATTTGCCATAGTAATCGTGTTTGCTTAGGTTCATAGAAAGGAAAACATGCTTCCGCACATTACCAAAACCTTTGCGAGAGAAAAACTTGATCGCTGGGGTATTTTCTGGGTCGGTGTCTACCATCATGAACCGTGCCCCATCATCAATCATGCGTTCGACCAACTTATCCACTAACTTGTCGGCAATTCCCCGCCGCTGAAACGCTGGATTTACTCCCAACCAGGTAATGTAGCCATATGTCCAAGAGGTCTTATTAATAATTGTGCCGAGAATGAATCCTGCCAATTGATCCTGTACCTCTGCGACCAAACAATACTCCGGATCGGTATTAAATAGACCAATCACTTCCCACTGATCCCAGGTGCGATAGATATAAGGATATAGGTCACTGGTAAACAGCGTTTCACCCAGATGAAACACCGGAGCTAGGTCATCGATTTCCATATCCCGGATATCGATCGCGGGGGGTTCAACTTCTTTTGTGGCATCTGTCATAACAGCAGTTTAGAAAATAAAAACTAGAGAAATAGAAAAGTATGGGTCTTAGCTTCCTAATTGTGATCTCAAGAGATAGCAAATTCTGTGATTTTACGGCGATCGACTGGTTTGAATCCCAACACAATTTGAGATTTAGGAATTCCTAATGCAACTAATTCATTAGCAACGCCTTCTTCTGTCCCATCTTGTTGAACCCAAAGTTTGTCATTGATGATATCAATATGCAAAAGGGTGCCATAGATGCGGCGACTATCTTGCCATCCAACTTCAACAAGCAGATAGCGATCGTTCTCTCGATCAAAGACAGTCTCAAATTGAATATCTTTCGTTTCCCCTAAGAATTCAATGTAGCTATTAAAAACTTGCTGAATGATAGCTTGATAATCCGTTATGTTGGAATCCATTGGCTGATAACCTCCTGTTTTGGATCAAAGGTTAGTAATCGAATTAGTTTGTCTTCCAGTAAAACTTGATCAGCTTCTTCCTCAAATACCGTTTTATAAACTAAATCTGTGACAGCTAAATATAGTGTTCTCTCTGGGACATATCGAACTAGTAACCGCTCATAAAGAATAAATTGACCTAGTGCATCTTCCAAGTCCTTAATGTCAGATGCATGGGTAAAACTTTTGATCTCAACTGCTATCTTTTCAGTACCCCGATCTGCCGCAATTAGACGTTCTGCTCCTAGATCAACAAACAGATTTTTGCAGGTCAGACGAATCCGAAATGGATCATGAGTAATCACCCAACCTGCTTTAATCAGAGAGTTTCTGACACAGTTATGGAAAATATCTTTGGCAGGCATTCTACTTAACCGAATGTAGATTGATCACAATGGAATCTCTTGGATATCTGCTAGGTCAGGAAGGTCAAAATGGATGGGAGATAATGCCTGGGCTTCAGTCGTGGGGGAGTCGGAAACTGGGGATTGCCGATCGCAGCGTACGACAAAATTACACGTTTGGCATTGGTCGATTCCAGTATTAACTTGTGGAAAGGCTTCTCCCTCGCGATAGTGGGCTAACCAGTCAGTCAATTGCTCCAATAAATGAGTTAAGTCTTTCCGAGTTTGCTCATGTCGATCGCGACTATAGTTCAACTGATAACTCTGAGGTAGAGGCAGCGTTGGCTGATCACCCGAAGTTTGAGTTTGGAAAAACCAATAGATCATCGAAAGTTGGTCAGGAGAATAGTGGCTAGTTTCAGCTAACACAAATAGATACAGTCGCGTTTGCCAACTTTGCCACAATTGCTCCGGTTGGCGCGGACGAGGATAGGTTTTCCAATCTAAAATTCTGGCAATCCAGGGATTCGATAGCAGCAAATCGTAACGCACCGACAGTAAGTAGCCCTGAACCTCCAAGGTGCGATCGTGTTCCGTCTGCTGCCACACCTCACTTCCCTTAGGCAATAACGTCAGTATCTCTGGAGCCGCTTGCTGGAAGGCTTGAAACCATTGCTGTAAGCGATCGTCGGCTTGGAGCATCGGTTCCACAGGTAGACCAAGCTGCCATTGTTGCAATAACAGGTGAAACTGGCTACCCTGCTGTAAGCGCTCCTGTTGCTCCAGATCGGTTGGTGCGGCTAACTGCTCTAAATAAATGTGTTGAAATTTGCGCGGGCAGGTAGCTAGCAAGCTCAATTGGGTTTGAGATAAACGAATTGGGAAGTTGGAAGCGGGTAACTTGCCAGCCATTGAAGTCCCATCTTGAGGCGTGACGATCGTGCCCTGATTCAGATCGGCTGACTGCATCCTGCTACCCGTTCCCTCAGTTATTCCTTCGTCAACACAAATACACTACCTTCATTGCCTCGCCCAATTCGCAGGTCTTTGTCCAGGTAGGTAATGTCTAGCCAACCCTGCTGATCGCGATTACTAATATTGAAGTCGATCGCGGGCAACCGTTGTCCTGATTCTAATTGGCGAATAAAGTTAGCGGGCGATTGATAATCGACTAACCGCTGCAAGCCCAATACCGATCGCTCAAAAATTACATCCACCCGGCGATCAGAAACGGGAATATAACGTGCCGCCACACTAACCAAGCCTTCTAAAAACGGCAATCCATACACTTCCGCAATGTTATAGACTCGGGCTTCTGCTACCCGAATACATTGATAGACCTGCCCTAGCTTCAGGAGCGGAAACTGATCAATCCCCAAAATGCCGCGACTGGTGGTGTAAAGCAATCGCCAATCACCATTCAATAATTCCCCCGCTTCTACCGGTCGGGGCGTAGGATTGCGATCTTCTAATTGCGCGATCGCAGCTAGAATCGCTTGTTTATCTGTTTCTGTGACCAACAGTCCCCGATTTTTGCCTGCGATCGCTTCCAGTAATTCTGCTTTACCCAGCATGATCGTAAGTCCTTATTATGAGTAGTGATTGGTCGTGAATTCCTACCATGGCGATCGAGCTACCTCAATTACTGATCATTCTGCTTGACTGTCCCATCCTCCTTATCTTCCCCATCTTCTCAGCCTAATCTTTACTATCTAATCTCTCCCAAGTCTGACCCCGATCTGTTTCCCTTGAAACTTTGCACGGAATCCTAAACTCAGATAAGGTTTAAGTAAATATTGCAATGTATTGTAATGGTGATACACTCTGGGTGTTTTATCATTCCATGTCAGTGGCAATTTGTCCGTGGCATAGTGGTTTCGATACCGGCACCATCCTTTCTATCCGACCTTAAGGTTTTATGACATATAACCCCTCTCTACGCGAAGAACCCCGATTTCAGCGGGCTAGCGTAATTCCGCAACGGCACGACACCTCCATTCTAGATTGGTTGGAGCAATCAGGTCGCTTGCTGGCGCGGGATACCAGTGACTTCGACTATGTTGATGATGAAGAAGAGATCAACGAGTTGATGGCAACGGATGATGGTTCGTTCGATCTCGATGAAGACGACGACGATTTGGATCTAGAAGACTAGAAAAAAGTATTGACAAATCATTGACGAGTCTGCATTATTAACGCGTCTTTTAAATCCTGACCGTCGTCTCCGGTGTGTGAGTGAAGTGTGTGGAGTGAAGTGAAATCCTGTGGACGCGAAATTTTCTTCTAGTCGATCAACCAAACTTTCGGGAACCCTGTTGTTCATTCTACTGGTGACTGGATTAGGGGCTGCGGCACTTTTTCTAGACTGGGCAGCAGGGCGATCGCCGTTTGATTTATTCTCCCTAACCCTACCGATTTGGGTCTCTGCCGTAGCCTCTACTGCCTTAGGAATTTGGGTCGTTCCCATGCTCCGAGCTTTAAAAGCTGGACAAATTATTCGGGAAGACGGTCCTCAAGCTCATTTGAAGAAAGCCGGCACCCCAACCATGGGTGGCATTTTCTTCATTCCAGTCGCGCTAGTCGTAGCGCTCTGTTGGTCTGGCTTCTCAACTCAGGTCGTCGCTGTTTCTGCCTTAACACTCAGCTACGCTGCGATCGGTTGGCTTGACGATTGGCAAATTATTCGACGTAAGTCCAATAAAGGGATTTCTCCCCGCACCAAACTGAATTTGCAAATCGGGTTTGCTGTTGCCTTTTGCCTTTGGTTGAAGTTTACACAACCTGAGAGCATCACCAGCATCGCTCTGCCCTTGGGATTAACTCTCCCCTTAGGCTTCATCTTCTGGTTGTTAGCTGGATTTGTCCTGGTTGCCGAAAGCAATGCTACCAATCTAACTGATGGCTTGGATGGGTTAGCCGGTGGCACTGCCGCGATCGCATTTCTAGGTTTAGGGGCATTAATCGCGCCAAATCACCCCGAGTTAATGCTGATGTGTGCTTGCTTCAGTGGCAGCTGCCTCGGTTTTTTAGTCCACAATCGCAATCCTGCCCGCGTCTTCATGGGTGACACAGGGTCATTGGCGATCGGTGGAGCTTTAGCTGCGATCGCACTCCTCAGCAATAGCTTATTTGCTCTGCTAATTTTGGGCGGTCTGTTTCTAGTTGAAACGTTGTCTGTAATTGCTCAAGTCAGTTACTACAAAGCCACTAAAGGACCAGACGGGATTGGCAAACGGCTGTTTAAGATGTCTCCTTTCCATAACCACCTCGTATTAGACGGTTGGTCAGAACCCCGAATCGTCGCATTGTTCTATCTCGTAGCTGGTCTACTAGCCTGTTTGACATTAGCCATTTGCTAAGCCTTGGGCAATAGCCACAAGCCATTAACACACTTCAGTTTCAATCGCAGCGCCTTATATTCAGGAGTCAGAACGATGGGCAGCACATCTCCCTCGATCTGGCTCCTGAACTGTTAAGGCAGCCTAGCTTTGCCAATGTGTGGCTAAATAAATCGCAATTTTGCCAACTTGATGATTTACATCGAGGCGAGATCTGTTATGATAGTTTCTCGTCACCTGGAGAGGTGGCTGAGTGGTCGAAAGCGGCAGATTGCTAATCTGTTGTACGGATCGAAAGGCCGTACCGAGGGTTCGAATCCCTCCCTCTCCGTTTTTCCAACATTACAGCATCAGATCATCTAACCTGACAGTCTCCTGTGGGGGATTTATTAGATTAGGTAGTGGGGATAATCGCTTCAAATATTATCTGATGGCAGTAATTATTAATTAGTCATAATCAACGTCCCAGCTATCCCTATAATCGTGTGAATAGTGTGGCATGTTGAGGAGGTTTGTGGATTCATGCGCAAGTTAGTATCAACGAGTCGATTTAAGTTGCGTGGGGCGATCGCACTAGGCTGTATCACCATCTTGGCTGGAGTTTTGGCAGCTGCCTGTCAGGAAACCCCCACAACGACCCAAACCGGTTCACCGGCGCCAGAACAGCAAGCCTCTACCACAGCTAATGCTAAGGGCTTGAAGATTGGCTCTTTGCTACCCGCTACAGGAGATCTTGCGTCCGTAGGACAACCGATGTTAGGCGCTGTGCCCTTACTGGTGAATACCGTTAATCAGTGTGGTGGCGTGAACGGGGAACCGATCGCCCTCGTCCCCAATACGGATGATCAAACCGATCCACAGGCAGGGGCTGAAGGCATGACGAAGCTGGCAGAAGTGGATAAGGTTGCTGGTGTTGTGGGTTCGTTCGCCAGTAGTGTGTCATCTGCGGCGGCACCGATCGCCGTACGCAACAAAGTGATTTTGATTTCCCCTGGTAGCACCAGCCCGGTGTTTACCGAACGTGCCCAGAAAGGCGATTTTCAGGGTTATTGGGCGCGTACTGCTCCGCCTGATACCTACCAAGCCCAAGCCCTAGCCAAGTTGGCGTATGAACGTGGATTTAAGACAGCCGCCACGATCGTAATCAATAACGATTATGGGGTGGGCTTTGAAAAAGAATTTGTCCAGTCTTTTGAAAAACTGGGTGGTAAGGTAACAAACAAAGATAAGCCGACTCGCTACGATCCGAAAGCGACTACCTTTGAAACCGAAGTGCAGGCAGCCTTTGCCGGTAAGCCAGAAGCTGTGGCGGCGATCGCCTATGCCGAAACTGGTGCCCTCTTACTGAAAACAGCTTATGAACAGGGATTAAGTAAAGGGGTACAAATCCTCCTCACAGACGGTTCCAAGTCCGAACAGTTTCCTGGACAGGTGGGCAAAAGTAATGATGGTAAGTTTATTATTACTGGAGCGATCGGGACTGTACCCGGTGCCGATGGCAAAGCCCTAGAGGCATTCACCAAGCTATGGCAAGGAAAATTTGGAAAACCTCCAGCTGAGTATGCCGCCCAAGCCTGGGATGCCACAGCCTTACTAGCTCTAGCCGCTCAAGCCGCTCAAGCCAATACTGGAGATGCGATCAAATCTAAGCTCCGGGATGTCGCCAATGCGCCTGGAGTAGAAGTTTCAGATGTTTGTGAAGCGCTGAAGCTGGTCAAGGAAGGGAAAGATATTAACTACCAGGGTGCCAGTGGCAATGTCGATATTGATGAGAATGGGGATGTAGTCGGTGTTTATGATGTTTGGCGGGTAGAAGAGGACGGTAAATTGAAAACCGTTGATCAGGTGACGCCGCAATAGTCAGGTCGTTCTATCCGAGTGAAGCGTTGGTTAGATCGGCTGAGAGCATCAACTCAATTCCTGTCCCAATGCTTCACGGCGGCTGAGCGATCGCATAAGCTCGACCAGTTGCCTCGAAATAAACGGCAGAATGGATTCATTCTTGCTACTTTCCTTGCTGTCTGTAAAGACAACCAACAGGTAGGGATAGCAATCAGGCAGCTCGATATACGCTGCATCATGACGAACTCGATCGGTTTCGGCTCCAATTGACCATAGCGCAGCATCCAGCGGCAATCCTGCTCCTAGGAAACCTGTGACTTGATTGTTGGAATGACTCAATATCACTTCAGCATTCAACGATCGCCGCAGTAAGTTCATCATTAACTGCGAGCGGTTTGCCGACACTGCCACGCCGCCAATAATACTATGCAACAAGCGTGCCGTCGCGATCGTCGTTAGCATATTCCGGTTATCCATCAATTCGCCCAAAAATATACGTTCCCGACCATAGGCCCCCTCTCCCCAGATCTTTTGGTTGACATTGATCGTCTGCAATTCTGCCCAACCAAAAGACTCAAAGTAGCGGTTGATCAGATTACGTTGAGTTTTCCAGGTTTCAAAGGGTCCTGGTGAGAGTTCTGGTCCACTAGTGGTTCCCGTCAATACATCAACGACTAAACTCGTTGCATCATTACTAGAATCCACAATCATGTCTCGAACGGCACGATCGAGTTCCGTCGAGGGTTGTGCCATGCCCCGTTCCAACCACTCATGAACCGCAACAAGGTAAAACAGTTTCACGATCCCAGCCGGATCAATTCGTTCTACCCCTCGATAACTGTAGCCTCGAGGAGAATATTGCCAAAAAGCCTCTGCGGTCAGTGCTCCCCCCGTATTAATTGGAGCAGGCGGCTCGTACACCAACCAGGTGAGGGCAATCTGATTACGAGCCAGACCTGGAAAGGCAGCCCAGACAGTTTCTAGTAGGCGATCGCCTAACTGCTGCAATGCATCATCGTGACTAAAAAACAAACTCACTCACCACTCTCTTGATGATCTAACCCTCAGCTTAGGCAATATGCATCATGGTGCAGTCACGCCCTTGATGTTTCGCTCGATATAGGGCAGCGTCTGCTGCGGTAATCAAGGTTTCTGGTAGCCCATCCAAGGTGGGAACGATCGTCGCCACTCCCAAACTCAGTGTGACATAGCAATTGACGGATGACTGAGCATGGGGAAGTTTGAGATCATAAACTCCCTGCCGAATCGTTTCAGCCACAATATAGGCACCAGCCGCATCGGTATAAGGCAAGATCACACCAAATTCTTCTCCACCATAGCGAGCCACTAAATCAGTCGGTCGCTTCACCAGAAGACTCATTGCCTGGGCAATCTGGTAGAGGCACTCATCGCCTTTCTGATGCCCGTAGTAGTCGTTGTAGTATTTGAAGTAATCAACGTCACATAAGATCAACGATAAATCTGATCGTTCGCGGACAGCGCGATGCCACTCCTGAGTTAAATAGGCATCAAACTGGCGGCGGTTGGCAACTTGAGTTAAACCATCTAAAGAGACTAAATGTTCTAGTTCCAAATTGACCCGCCGCAGCGCAATTTCTGCTTTCTTGCGCTCAACAATTTCTTGTTTCAATGCTAATGTCCGCTCCTGTACCTGGCGTTCTAGTGTATGGCTATAGTCTGCCAGCAATTGCTCTATCCGTTTGCGATCGGTAATATCAACCACAACTCCATCCCAAATCACGTCCCCATTAGACTGCAACTCCGGTGCTGAAAAGGCATGAACCCATTTGAGCGTCCCAGAAGCTGTAGTAATGCGGTATTCCATCGACCAGGGTTGCAAGCTTTGACGCGACTGTTGGGTCGTGTGCTGCATCATCTTCAGGTCGTCTACTGGCATCATGCGCCATAGCAAGGTTGGATCTGCCAAAATCAGATCCGGCTCGATTTCAAATAAATCCCTAAACCGCGGACTGAGATAAATAAAGCCATCGCTACCATCAGCCTGAACACAATAGCGATAGATCACCCCAGGAACATTTTCAGTCAAGCGACGAAATTTTGCTTCACTGCGTTGTAAGGCCGCAAACGAAACCTGAAGTTGCACGGCCATATCATCAAACGATTTTGCCAGTTCGCCAACTTCATCCGATCGCTGAGTCTCGATGGGGTGATAGAGCTTACCTAGAGCGATCGCCTTAGCGGCCGTGTTTAAGCGCAAAATCGGCGCAATTACCCATTGGGCAGTAGCGATACCAATGATTACGGCTACTAGTAAAGCGACTCCGCAAAGTACCAACGTTACCCGTGTATTGGTATGGATTTGTCCCATGAACTCCGATTCTGGAACCACCGTCACAATGAGCCAATTCAAGCCAAACTGATCACGCCAGGGCATGACTTGCACAAACCGCTTCTGTCCATCAACTTGCATATCCAACCGTTGGGTGGTCTGAATCTGATTCACCTGACCAAACCGCACAGTGAGTTGCTGAAGCGTTGTTCGCATTAATGGATCAGAGGTAGTCAACGCTGAGCGGCGCTTGAGCGCACCATTCTGGGTGATCGTATAGGTCGGCTGTTGGCTAGAACTGGCAACCAGCAGACCATTCGGTTCCAGAATGAAAATTTCTCCTGCTCGCGTAATGCTAGAACGCTCCAAGAACGCGCTAATGTCATTGAGATATAAATCTACGGCGGTCACACCAGCTAACTGCCCTTGGCGATCGCGAAAGGGTTTTACAGCAGTAATCGTCAGACCACTATTTGCCTCTCCAATGAAGGCATAGATTTCGCTCCAGGTCGCCTTACCTGCCTGGGCAGCCGCTTTGTACCAGGGACGCCGACGAGGATCGTAATTGGGACTATTCCCAATTTGCTGCGTTCTCCGTCCTTGGGCATTAACAGCATACGAAAGATAGTTACCCTTGGTTGTGCTATCCGTAACTTCAATGATGTAGGACAGCTTGCCATTGCGCCGAGTGGGTCCGGCCCCAATGAACTTACCTTGTTCATCCCCAATGTAAATGAAGCTAACTGTCTCAAACGTCTTGGCTCTGTTTAGGAAGTAACGATCGAGGGAATGTAGATCCTGCGCCTGGAGATCGATTTTCCCCAACTCCACATCATCTGCTACCAGTGCCACAATATTCTGCGGCAGAGCCATGTAGGACTCTAGATGTTGCCGAGTGCGATCGCTCACCTCAACCATTAACTGGTTCGCCAGTACACTTACCGCCTGTTGCCCATTGCGAAACGAGAGGTAACCAACTAAACCCACTGTGCCAACAATTTGCAGCACAAATGGAACGACCATCACGGTTCGCAGCGGCACCCTTCCCAATAATCGAGCTGTAATGCGGTTGAACAATTTTAGCCACATGGCAGCACTTAGTTTTTCTGGCTTCTAGCGATTTGCTTCAGGTCCGGCTGCTATCCCCACTATCTCTGATCCTCTGATGATTGCCTTCCGCTTAAATGCTTGATCGGTTAACAACGTACGAACGCAAAATTACGGAATCTCTCACACCAGAAGCTCAGTAGTAATCTATCAATTTTCCCGTTTAAAGGAAAAACCACGGCGGGTTTGAGATCGAGCATCTGCGAGTTCTACCTGAAACTGCACCTGATCAGTTTGTTCACCGCTTCTAACCTGCAATGTCCAGTTTCCCGGCTGCAACGTCCAGAACAGAGAACTAGTGGTCTGGTTTGCCAATCGTTGCCCGTTGAGTCGCCACTCCACAGGTTGCGTTGGCATAGCAGCCAGTTTAAACTCCAACCGTTGAATGGCAGGCGTTCGAGCGATCGACTTCGCTCCCACTGGCGTTGATTCCAGCAAAAATACATCGCCATTACCAGGAGTAATAATTTTCAGCCCTGAGTTCGTTACAACATTAGTTAATCGCACACGGGCAGGCTGCATTGCCAACCACTCATGGTATTCCGGTGGGAGTTGAAAGCGATATTTCAGTTTGCCACCCTGTACCTGCACGGCCTGATAAAACGGATCAGGCTGCTGTTCATACTCTGCCAGATCCGCAGGCGCAAAATATTCTTCCACGATCGCTGGACAGGCTGGAGTCGGTCGCGCGCCGGATACGGCACAGATCGATCGCTGAACCATGCCTTCCGGGACAGGAAAAGCAGCAGGCTCTCGCTGTTCGTGCAAATGCAACATAATCCGATTCCATAATGGAGCGGCCCCAGTCACCCCAGACACCTTCTGCATTGGCGCACTATCAAAATTGCCGACCCAAACGGCTACGGTATAGTCGGTCGTAAAACCAACGGTCCAGGTGTCCCGAAAATCCGATGAGGTTCCGGTCTTAACGGCAGCTGGAAAGGGCAAAGTTAGCAATGACTCCACACCAAAGGCTCTGGCACGGGCATGGGCATCACTGAGCATATCGGTGATCAGTTGCCAGGACGTGGGAGAGGATAAAGGTGGGGAAGCTGAGGGAGAAATGGTTGGAGGAGATTCTAAAATTTTGGTGTTTAAAGGGATCGCGGTTCCGCTCCGGGCGATCGTCACGTAAGCTTGGGCCAATTCCCAGAGGCTGACTTCACCACTTCCCAACGTTAGCCCTAATCCGTAATACTCGGGTGGATGGGTAAGGTGAACAAACCCAAGTTGATGCAATCGTTCTAAAAATGTAGGAACACCCACTTTTTCTAAGATCCGCACAGCCGGAACATTTAACGAATTAGCTAGCGCCACTCGCACTCGGACGGGTCCCTGAAAGGTTTCACTATAATCGGATGGACTATACAACCTAGCTCCAGGAATGGCATACCGGGTTGGAACATCAGCTAGCACTGTATTTGGACGGATGATTTGTTTTGCTAACGCCAATTCATACAAAAATGGTTTCAGGGTCGAACCTGGTTGTCGTAAAGCCTGTACACCATCATTTCGTCCCATCTGGGCTTCGGCAAAATAGTCTGGCGACCCGACATACGCCAAAACGTCTCCAGAGTGGTTATCGATGACCAAAGCCGCAGCATGATGAACATTTTGCGCAGTTAAACTACCAATTACTTGCTGCACTTGAGTTTCAACAAATTGTTGCAAGGGGCGATCGAGGGTTGTGCGCACTTGAGCAGGGTGCTCTTGAAGTTGGCTGGCTAACCAAAATTGAAAGTGTGGGGCAGCAACAATGCCTTGTTGTCGAGGCTGTAGGGAAACGGTTTCAGTATAGACACGATCGGCTTCAGGGCGGGTCAACTTATGATCTTTAACCATCTGATCGAGCACATAGATCTGACGCTGCTTGAGTGCCTGCCAGTGATCATAGGGATGCAATCGATTCGGATCATTGGGAATAGCGGCTAATAAACTAGCTTGGGCGATCGTCAAATCCTGAGCCGGAATCCCAAAATAACTGCGGGCTGCCGCTTCTACTCCATAAACATTGCCTCCCATCGGCAATCGATTGATATACGCCTGAAGAATTTCATCCTTGCTCATTCCTGCAGCCAGCCGCCAGGATGTCCAAATCTCCTTCAACTTACTCGACAGGTTACGGGGAGTAGGATCCAGCATTCGTGCCAGTTGCATCGTGATAGTAGAAGCTCCACTGACAACTTGTCTTGCTTGAACAGCTTCTAATAGGGCTCGGACGATCGCTCGTTCATCCAATGCCCCATGCTGATAAAACCGCCGATCTTCTGCGGCAATAATGGCTTGGAGAAAATGAGGTGATATTTGGTTTAAATCAACGGCAACCGTATGTTCTTGGTCACGGGTCAGTAGGGTTCCAAGCGGTAACCCCTGGCGATCGCTAAACGCGATCGCTTGCTGGTCTTGGACTAAATCACTGGCACGAATGGGCACAAGATAAGGCAGCGATCGCACCACAAGCAAGCTTAAGCTGAGAATCAGTACTCCACGCCAGAACCAGGAACGCTTTAACCACAGATGCGATCGTAGCCAGGGATAAACGGCTTGATGCCACTGAAGCCCCCGATATCGCCAAGAAGCCCACTGCCGCTGTCCCATCTCTATAATCCGGGTCAAGATTTTGTCATCCTTCCAGTCCGTTGACCACACTGCCGAACTCAGAAGCTTTTAACTCACTACATCTCCTGTTGTAAACAATCCGGCAGGCAAGATCACGATTGATGTGTTGTAATGATTGCCCTTCCGAAACCCGGTTAATTTGGCTTGAAAGTTTCAGTAGCCCCTTCACCGTACTGCCATGAAACAAACTCAGGTTACTCTGCTCACGATTCTTAGCATCAGCTATCTACTGATTGCTGGCTGGTTTGCGCCTCCAGCTTTAGCAGGACGCTACGTGCTCAATCAAACCCCACAAACGATTCAACGTTACTTTGGTCGTCCCCTCAAAATCGAAACTTCAGCCACCAACCCTAAGCAAAAAACTTATTTCTATTCTGCTTTGCCAATTCGCCGCTTGTTCCCCACCTTTCCAGTCCAGGGGCAGTTTGGTATGACTTATGTCAACGATCGGGTTAGGACAATCTGGTTAAGCCCGCGTACACCCGAAAATGGGAATTTCTCCTACAATCCCAAAGCTTTCTTTAACTACATCTTTGGCTACCAGCCACCCATATTTAAACAACTTCAGGTTTCTGGTGGGCATGAAGGCTTCGCAGACTACAAAGCCTGCTTGGGTGACGGGGTAATTACGACTTATATCGAGTACCGCTTAGGTACAGATCAGATCTCGCTTACCTACGATCCCGTATGTGAACCCCCGTACAAGTAGACCGTAGATTTTTCTTTCAAGAATCCCCAATTGCCTCGATGCTTCAAATGCTCTAGCGGCTGAAAATAGGACGAACTAAGGCATTGCAACGGAGCAACTACCAATGGGTCAGGTTACTGGAACCGCTACTCGACAGCGGCTCAAATGTCGTTCGTCTATATCTGGGTTTACGCTATTAGAAATGCTTGTGATGGTTGGGATCGGAGGGATTATTTTGGCGATCGCGGCACCAGTCAGCCAGCGAATGATGGATGTACAACGACTCAACGCTGCTCAGGATGAAATCTGCCAGGCGATGCGGCAGGCACAGAGTCAAGCGAAGCAAAGCCGAGTTGTGTGGGAAACTAGCCTCCGCAATCAAAATGGCAAGGTGCAATGGGCAAATCATCCTGCCGATGAATCGCCCACTGAATCACAGTGGAAAAATCTCGATACCACCATTCAACTTGATTCAGAAACGACGTTATCGCAAGTCAATGGACTATACCGAGTGCAGTTTAACCATGAAGGACGAGTCAACGGACAACTGGGTCGCATTACCTTTTCCAGCAAAGTCGGCGGGACAGCCAAACGATGCCTTGTAGTATCTACACTTTTGGGGGCAATTCGCAAAGCCGCCGATCACCCGACTCAAGCGAATGGTCGGTTTTGCTATTAACCAGTTGTCCGGCTGCCTGGTATGGCTCATCAAGATTACCTACGAGCAATTACCAAGCCGTAGCCTCAAGCGCTCTAGGCATTGTCTGCGGTATCGCTACTAGAAAAAGTTTTTAGCTGTTTGGCTTTTTCCGCTTCCATCGCTGCGATCGCGGCATCAGTTTTTTCCCGATCCAGCTTCAAGACCAATACGCCTAACGGTGGCAAACATAGGTCGATCGAGTAGGGACGATTATGGTAGGACCATTCTTCAGCCCACTTACCACCGAGATTACCCATGTTACTACCGCCAAAATCACGGGCATCACTGTTAAACAGTTCTGAGTAGAAGCCCCATTCTGGGACACCAACCCGGTAATGGGCATGGGGCTGAGGAGTAAAGTTGCAGACGGTGACGACAAATTCACCGGTATCCTTAGCCCAACGAATGAACGAGACTACACTATGACGATTGTCACTACAGTCAATCCATTCAAACCCGTTCTGCCCAAAGTCTTGGGAATAGAGAGCTGGCTCAGTCCGATACAGATGGTTTAACTGGCTGAAGAAATATTTCAGTTTTTGGTGGGCGTCGAATTGCAGTAAGTGCCACTCCAGGTCACCCCACACGTTCCACTCACTCCACTGACCAATCTCCATACTCATGAACATGGTCTTTTTACCGGGGTGGCAGAACATGTAAGTGAACAGAGAGCGCACGTTCGCGAACTTCTGCCATTCATCCCCTGGCATCTTACCGATCATGGCACTCTTACAATGCACCACCTCATCATGGGACAGCGCCAGCATGAAGTTTTCGCTGTAGTGATACCAGATGCTAAAAGTCACATTGTTTTGGTGGAACTGCCGAAACCAGGGATCCATGCTGAAATAATCCAGCATGTCATGCATCCAACCCATGTTCCACTTGAGGTTAAAGCCTAAACCACCAACGTAGGTGGGCCAGGATACCATCGGCCAGGATGTCGATTCTTCGGCGATCGAAACAACCCCTGGGAAATAACTAAAAATGGTGTGGTTCAGCTGCCGCAGGAAGTCAGCCGCCTCCAGGTTTTCTCTGCCGCCATACTGGTTGGCAATCCATTCACCATCTTTGCGGAGGTAATCCAGGTACAGCATCGATGCCACAGCATCCACCCGAATCCCATCAATGTGATATTTGTCGAACCAGAAGAGCGCGTTGGAGACGAGGAAGTTACGGACTTCGTTGCGTCCATAGTCAAAGACCAGCGTTCCCCACTCTTTATGTTCACCTTTACGGGGGTCCGCATATTCATACAGATGACTACCGTCAAAGAACGCCAGACCATGACCATCTTTAGGGAAGTGCCCAGGAACCCAGTCCACAATTACCCCGATGCCATTTTGGTGACACTGATCGATCAGGTACATCAAATCTTGGGGGCGACCAAAGCGAGAGGTCGCCGCGAAATAGCCTGTCACCTGATAACCCCAGGAACCATCGAACGGATGTTCGGCAACGGGGAGTAACTCAATATGGGTAAAGCCTAATTCCTTCACATAAGGAACTAGCTTATCTGCCATTTCTCGATAGGTGATAAAGCGGGATCCTGGATTCAGCTCTGACGTGATGACAACGGGTTCTTCAGTCCCATCGGGCAGTTTGGCAGGCTCAGCCGAAGAGGCATGGAGCCACGATCCCAAATGGACTTCATACACTGAGATCGGCTTGGCTAGCGGCTCGGCGTGGCGACGCTGCTCCATCCAATCCTGATCATTCCAGGTATAGGAGTCAAGATCAGTAACGATCGAAGCCGTTTTAGGACGCACTTCTTGCTGGAAGCCATAGGGATCAGACTTCTCATAGATATGTCCTTCCCAGTTTTTAATTTCATATTTATAGTGGTCGCCAACCGCCAAATCAGGAATGAATAATTCCCAAACCCCACTGGGTCCCTTACGCATTTGGTGTTTCCGACCATCCCAATAGTTAAAGTCACCAATGACTGAAACATTCCGAGCATTGGGTGCCCACACCGCAAAGTAAACGCCTTTAACCCCATTTTGTTCGGTCAGGTGTGCCCCCATCTTTTCGTAAATGCGATGGTGGTTACCTTCACCAAACAAGTGCAGGTCAAAATCCGTCATCATTGGCGAACGGAAGGCGTAGGCGTCATAGACGACCCGCTCATGTTCACCTTCTTTCAGCCGCAATTGATAGTTGGCTAATTCAGGAGTCTCGATCGTGCATTCAAAAAAGTGAGGATGATGGAGCGTCTGCATTGGGTATTCTTTCCGTTCCTCGGGGCAGACTACCCAAACAGCTTCGGCAGTCGGTTGGTAGGTGCGCACAACCCAAGTCGTTTTACCATCTTGCTCAGTTTGATGGGGACCCAGCACTTCAAATGGATCATGATGCTGATTCCAAACAATCCGGTCAACCTGATCAGGGGTAATGGTCATTGTCATGAAGCTGCCTACCTAGAGAATTTCAAAGCTGCAAGAGATACAGAAAATGTAAAAGAATAGCAATCAACTGTAATAAACCGTATCAAATCATTGCAAAAGTCTCAATTAATTTGACAAGATTCTGCTAAGTCTGAGCCGCTAGAGCGATCGACGCTCAGTGATCCCCTTAAGTCTGGAAAGCAGCATCTAAGGTTAGATACTATGTCGTGACCAGTATCTCGCTCTGCTTTTTCCCAGGCTTTCAGTGCAAAGTCTAAAAGCTAGAGCTTGAAATTGACTCTGACCTCGGAAACAATTCTGCAACCCTATCCTACATACCTCAGCAAAGTGAAGCCGCCCTCACTCTACCATTGTGTGAGTCAGGGCGGCTAGACTAGCTGAAGCTATCTGGAAATTTGCTTTGTCCAGAGGCAATTGCCTGGAATCTCTCGTTTCACCTTTAGGCGCTACCAGTGAAGGTCACTTCAGGAAACTTCGCCTGAGCTTCTGCCATCGGGCGATTTCTGCCTTCTTCTTGCCAGTAGTTAATCACTTCAGTGGCTTTATTCAACAGTTCTACCCGGTCAACCTCAGAAATCCAGTGCTTCGCTTCTAGTTCATTTTTGAGTTGTTCCCACGCATCATTGCGAGGCCAGAAAAAATAAGATGTCAGGGGGCTAGTTCCCTTACCCACAACCTGATCTACTGCAAGAGCGACGTTCTCATCTAACCAGAGAACCTTCAAAATAAACTTCGGCAATCTAACCTCCAGCAATATCCCAGAATGGTCAATTCGTTACAATCGACCATTCTACCGTAATCGTTCTCATTGGTAAAAGAGGAATTCTGAAGATTGCCAAAAAATCTAACGAATTAGGATAGCTGGGGAGAGATAATTTTGGCGCTGTGACAACACAACTGACAGTATAGTTGCTGAAGCATTAAGGATAAGTAAAGAGGTTGGGGTTGCAGGTGGTAGAAACAGCGATCGTAGTGTTTGATATTGATGGCGTAGTGCGGGATGTCAGCGGCTCATACCGACGGGCGCTTGCCGATACGGTAGAACAATTTACCCAGGGAGCTTATCGTCCTTCGCAGGAAGACATTGATGATCTGAAAACAGAAGGCTGCTGGAATAACGATTGGGAAGCTTCCCAAGAAATGATCTATCGCTATTTTGAGGCAGAGGGGCGATCGCGCCAGAGTATTCAGAGCGATCCGACGACCACGTTTACCTATGAGGAGTTGGTAGCGTTTTTTCAATCGCGCTATCGGGGCACAGATCCAATTCACTGGAATGGCTATATCTGCCAGGAACCATTGCTGATGGAGGCGGCTTACCTAGATAGCCTGACTCAAGCGGGTATCCGCTGGGGATTTTTCAGTGGCGCGACTCGGGGTTCAGCGAACTACGTGCTAGAGAAGCGTTTGGGATTGCAGACTCCAGTTCTAGTAGCAATGGAAGATGCGCCCGGCAAACCTGACCCCACTGGACTCCAAAAGACTGTAGCCCAATTACAGGCAGGCACTGCACCCCGATCGCCAGTCATTTATGTCGGAGACACCGTTGCCGATATGTTCACAGCCAAACATGCCCGAGACCACTATCCCGATCGTACCTGGCTGGGAGTAGGCGTGATTCCACCCCATGCTCAAACGAATGCCGAGCAACGAGATACCTATGCCACAACGTTAAGGCAAGCAGGGGCAGAGATCGTTTTAGATAATGTGCAGCAGCTCACACCAAAGACAATTAGTCAGTTGTTGGGCAGCGTCTAGATATGTCGGTGAGGGAAATGACAAAACCCAAAGAGGTAAGCCACCCATTCCCGTGCTATCTCTAGATAGGATTACGATTGCAGATTCAAAAACTTCTCCATCGCGGCTACCATTGCCGGAGGCCAACGCCGGATATTTTTCAACCAATCCAAATCTTTGTAACGGGAATCTAACCCGATCGCGGATACCCATTGGCTTTCTGCTTCCCCCTGCTTCCCTTCTGCCCATAACGCAGCGGTCAATGATGCTCTGATATCAGCGAACTGAGGATACTTGCGTACCAAATTCCGCATGGTGCGGATGGCTTCGGCAGTTTCACCCGTCTGATAGAGGGCTAACGCATAATTTCCTCGGGCAAAGGCATAGTTAGGAACTAAGTCAGCCGCTTGTTTATAGTCGGCTACCGCTTTATCCCATTCTCCTAAGCCAGCTTCCGCATTACCCCGGTTATTCAAGGCAACCGGATCCTGGGGAGACAGTTCCAAAACTTTGTTGTAGTCTGCGATCGCTTCTTGCCAGCGTCCTAACCCCTCTAAAGCGGTGCCTCGGTTCAGGTAGGGATCGGGAGCCTGCGGCGCTAACTCGATCGATTTTTGGTAATCCAACAACGCACTTTCCAACTTATTCTGGCTAACTTTGGCATTACCCCGATTACTCCACGCGGCTGGATTATCAGGAAACCGCTCAATCAACTTCGTCCAATAGGTTTCAGCCGTTGGAAAATCACCTTCGTTAGTTGCCTTTAGCGCTTGACTAGATAGATCATTCAATTCCTGAAACAAATCCAGCATCGGTGACTGACTCGCTTCAGCCGTCGGTTCAGTCACCGTAGACGCTGCGGCGATCGCACTTTGAGGTATCGACCAGAGCAGGAAAATGCATAGTAAAGCCAGGAAGGAGTTCAGGATTCGAGACACCATAAGCGCTTGTAAGGGAAAAATCAGCTAAAGGTAGAACAAACAAGAAAGAACTACAACAGGGATAGTTGACTGTCAGGCGGTTGGTACCCTAGGTGTTTCCAGGCAGCGGCAGTGGCAATGCGTCCCCGATGAGTCCGGTTTAAATAGCCAATTTGCAACAAGTAGGGTTCGTATACTTCCTCGATCGTCTGCGCATCTTCGCCAGTCGCCGCTGCCATCGTTTCCAGCCCTACAGGACCACCATTAAAGTTTTCAATCATGACACTGAGTAACCGTCGATCGGTCCAATCCAGCCCACAGGGATCCACATTAAACCGTTCCAAGGCTTCAGCCGCGATCGTCTGAGTAATCACTCCCGTCGCTTTGACTTCCACATAGTCACGGACTCGCTTCAACAGTCGATTGGCAATCCGGGGTGTCCCGCGTGCCCGCCGCGCAATTTCGCCTGCCCCATCCGGACTGATGGGAGTATTGAGCAAAGTGGCTGTCCGCAGGACAATCTGGGTCAGTTCGTCGTGATCATAAAAGCGCAACCGTTGGATTAAGCCGAAGCGATCGCGTAGAGGTGAAGTCAAAGCGCCAACGCGGGTCGTGGCACCGACTAAGGTAAAGCGTTGTAGAGGTACCGATCGAGTTCGGGCACTAGAACCTTTGCCAATCATCACATCTAACCGAAAGTCTTCCATTGCCGGATAGAGAATTTCTTCTGTCACCTTAGGCAAACGGTGAATTTCATCAATAAACAACACATCTCCGGGCTGAAGATTGACTAACAGCCCAGCAATATCGCGAGGGCGTTCCAAAGCTGGAGCGGTGGTAATTTTGCAGCCTACCCCCATCTCTGCTGCCAAAATCAGGGATAGCGTAGTTTTGCCTAGACCAGGAGGTCCGTACAGCAACAAGTGATCTAAAGATTCATTTCTAGCTTTAGCGGCTCGGATTGCAATATCCAAGACCTCCTTCAGATCCTTTTGTCCAATATATTCTGCCAGGCGGCGGGGACGTAAACTCTCCTCAGGTTGACCGTTTTCCTCCGGTTTCGCTTGAGGTTGTAGCAGAGGTTCGGCTGGAACAGAGGATTTCTTGGCAATCGATCGCCTCCCTGCAGCCTCAACCGTTGGCTCAGGTGAATTGACATTCGGTGCTGCTGATGGCTCCTGTCCGTTAGAATCAGCAGGCTGTTTTTTAGAGGAGATTATTGCCATACTCGTAAATCATACCCAGAGATTCCCGAAGATGACAGTTGAGTCTGTATTCAATATCCCTGAAGCCATCAGTTTTGAGCAGGCGATCGCGGTAACTCAAGCCCTGTTGGAGCAGATGGCACAGGAAGAATTGTCTGCCTCCGAAATCGAACTTGTTCTCCGAGCCTTGGTCAGTACGGAAAATGGCGCACGGGGCTTTTTTGTCACCTATTTAAGCGACGATCGCCCATGGGCGGATCCACCCAACAGCGCTGTGATTGCAGCATTAAAAACCGCTCCAGCGATTGTGTCGCCGCTACTGGTCAAAAATTTGGCAATGTCTACTGCCATGGCAATCACTCATCGCCGCAACCAGCATGAAGAGCTGGCGCAAGGTTCTGATCAGGTAAGATGGCGATCGGCACAATTAATTCAACACCTTCAATGTCCAGAACTCCAAGTCCAAGCGCAAGCATTGCGGCATAGCATCCAAACAGGAACTGGAGACTATCAAGCTTTTTTGGAACGCTGGAGCTATGACACCGAGCAACAACAGGCAATGCAAACCGCATTGGAACAAATTGGCTTGGGTTAATAGTCTAAATAACCAGGCTGGAAGATCAGCAGATCGACCGCTCCAAAATAGTGATAAAATCCATGACTCTGCTCCCCACAATTTATTCACTGAACCTGGCGATCGACGCTACCTGATTCAATCGGGTAGTTGACATTGGCACCGATACCAGAGATTTTAGATCAGCAATTATAACCAGACCCACTAGCATCTATTCCGGCATGGCTATTTCAGTCCAGGGAACTCCTTCTTTATCCGAGGCGCAGCGCTATTGGGACTTGCTGTATGTTTTGGTACAACGCAATCTGAAGGTGCGGTATCGCGGCTCGTTTCTAGGAGTGTACTGGTCACTCCTGAACCCTTTATTTATGACGGGCTTGTATACGGCAATTTTTGGAGCTACATTTGCGACCTACTACGACAACTCCGTGCTCAACTATCTCCTGGCAGCGTTTACCGGATTAGTGGTCATTAACTTCTTCTCCACTTCCACCGCTCAAGCCCTCACCAGTGTGGTCGGGAGCGGTTCGCTACTGAACAAAGTGCAATTACCGATTAGTATCTTCCCTATTTCAGTTATTGCCGCCAATGTGTTCCAGTTTGCTTTAGGATCTCTGCCCTTACTGTTACTGGTTGCCCTATTCCGCTCGCAGAATCTCACTCATTTACTTCTATTACCAATTCCTCTCTTGTCCCTGGTTTTGGTCAGTTTAGGCGTAGGATTTCTCGTAAGCGCATTGTATGTCTTCTTCCGAGATCTACCTTACTTCTATGAATTAGTCGTGTTTGTGCTCTGGATTAGCAGCCCCGTATTCTACCCATCTGCGATCGTGGATGTCCGGCTCAAACCGTTACTCAGTTTGAATCCCCTTTCACCTATTATTGAGAGCATTCGCCAAATCGTGCTCTCTGGACAATCCCCTGACTACCATCTGATCTTCGGGGCACTCATGAGTAGCCTAATTATTCTAGGGCTAGGATGGGTCTGCTTTCAGTGGTGGCGATCGCAGTTTATGGACTTGCTCTAGATGGAAGTTATTCGCCTGGATAAGGTCTCGTTGTCACGCCGAACTCAAGAAGAGTTCTCCTATGACCTGAAGAAAACGATCCTGTCATTTTTGGAAGGCAAGTACCGCAAGCCCGCCCGGAAAATGGTGTTAGATCAAGTTGACTTGACGGTTGATGCCGGCGAAAAAATTGGCATCATTGGTGCCAATGGTTCCGGTAAGTCAACCCTGCTAAAAGTCATCTGCAATATTTTAAAACCCAGTAGTGGACGGTTACGAATTCGCGGCAAAATCGCCCCTTTGATTGAACTCGGAGCTGGATTTGAGGTTGAGCTTTCCGTTCTAGATAATGTTGTGCTCTACGGGGTAATGCTGGGCTTTTCCAAGCAGGAAATGCAACAACGGGCACGGACTATTTTGGAATTTGCCGAACTAGAAGACTATGCATCAGTCCCTGTGAAAGCCCTGTCATCAGGCATGGTAGCCCGGCTAGGGTTTGCGATCGCGACCGATGTCCAGCCCGATATTTTGATTTTGGATGAAGTCCTCTCCGTTGGTGACGAAAGCTTCAAAAATAAATGTAAGCGCCGCATTGAGCGCTTCTGGCATGCTAACGCCACGATTCTGTTAGTTTCCCATGATTTGGACTTCCTGAAAAAGTCCTGTCAGCGGGTCGTTTGGCTCGAACGAGGACGCGTCAAACACATCGGCGAGGCTGTGGAGACTGTTGATGCTTATATCGAAAGTGTTCGATTAGCGGATCCACTCTTGTTCGAGGAGATCAGGGTCATTGAGCAAGAAGCAGAGCTGGAGGTCGAGGAGATTGACGAAGCATCGATCGCAGAAGACATCCTAGAGGCAGAACTGGCGATCGAAGAACCAGAGCCAGAACCGGAACCAGAGCCAGAACTGGAACCAGAACCGGAACCAGAGCCAGAACCGGAACCTCCAACAGGTGAAGCTTTTATCCCACCGCCCGAAGTTATTCATGAAGTAGTTATCAATCGGATTTTTACGGCTAACACGGATAAGCAGATTCTCCCAAATATCTTATTTGGAACCCCCTTTGTAGTTGGGCTTGAATATACGGTGAGATCACCGATTGAAAGTCTACGTTTTGGTTTTTATATCAGTGATAGTCAAGGGCAAATTCTTTTAGAACCAACCACTAGTAACTCCTTATCCCAAGAAGGTTTAATTTGTGAACCTGGGCAACGTTTTATTTACGTTAAAATCCCTCCCTTATTACTGCCTGGTCATTACTACGTCACTATCATAGGAGCCTATCAAGAAGGCTTTGGTCATCATCATTTAGTCAAGGGCAAGCTGCTAGGAATCGATATTTTGCCTACGACCCAAAGTGAGCAGCTTTGGTTTGGCTATGGTCAGGTATATCCACCGCTAGAGTGGGAGATTGAGTAGGGTATTACCTGAATTTAATTACTATAGATTTGCACCCATATTTCAGTCCAATGTCAAATCAATTTGAGGTTTTTTTAACTGATGAAGCACTCAAAATTAACAAAGCTCGCCAAGATCATCTAGCCGCTTTAGGTTTGCAATTGGCTGGCAAAACAGTTTTGGAAGTTGGAGCTGGAATTGGGTTACATACGCAGTTTTTTGAAGACTTAGGGTGTTCAGTATTAACTACAGATGGACGTCCAGAAAATGTCATCGAAATTCGTCGGCGTTATCCTTATCGCCAAACTCAAGTTTTAGATTTAGAAACAACGACTGATCTAACTTCTCTTGGCACTTTTGATATTATTTATTGCTACGGCACTCTCTATCATTTATCGCAACCTGAACCCGCTCTGAAAGCCATGGCTCAGGTGTGCCGTGAGCTAATCTTGCTAGAAACCTGTGTCACTCCTGGAAATACATTAGACATTAATCCCATTACAGAAAATCTTCATGATCTAAATCAAGCATATTCTGGCATTGGTTGCCGCCCCACTCGACCATGGGTAATGGCGATGCTGAGGCAATATTTTGGCTTTGCTTATGTCAGCAAATATCAACCTAGCTATCCAGATTTTGAGCTCAATTGGAGCCAACCATTAGAACAACTGTTACACCGTGCCGTCTTTGTTGGGTCTAAACAACCACTTGAGCACAATAAATTATTAGAACTCCTACCCGATTATCAGCAAACAGACCCTGATACTCATCGGATTTGGATTGATGTCGGTGCGCATTTAGGGCAAACAACCTTGCCTCAGGCAAAAGCTGAACCTGATTTAACAGTCTATGCATTTGAGCCTAACACAAAGCTAGCCGCCCAAATTACCGATGTTGTTCCTAACTATGTAGTGATTCCAGCGGCGATCGCTAGCCAAAATGGACTTAGCCAATTCCACATCAACGCAGATGATGCCACTAGTTCTTTATTGCCTTTTGATCAAAAGGGATTACAGCAATGGATTGGTGGTGAACAACTGCAGGTTAAACAAGTCACGATTGTTCCTACAATCCGCCTGGATACGCTCCTAAATCAACGGCATATTCGTTATGTTGATTACCTCAAGATTGATAGCCAGGGGGGTGATTTTGAGGTGATTCAGTCAGCTGGTGAACGGCTGAAGGATATCGGCAAAATTAAACTAGAGGTAGCTATTACTTCAACCCAGCTTTATGCAGGTGCTCATAGTAAAGATGAGATTATAGATTACTTAGTTAAGCAAGGCTTCATTCTCATCAAGACTGAAAAACAGTCCTACGATCAAGAAGAGAATTTGACCTTCATTCATTGGGACTACCCGCAAAAGCTTTCTAGTTTTGATCGCGAGATCTGGACAGAATTAAACAACCAGATTGCGCATATGGAACCTATTAGCGTTTTGGCATTAGCAGAAAGTTTGGCATCTAGCAGTCCTCTACAACTTTATCCAGGCTGGCACTTCAATATTGATTGGAATAGCCCTAAGCCACAAATTCAACTGCGCCGAGCCATCTGGGAATACTTCAAAGCTAAGCAGGCAGAGCAAAAAATTCAATTTAACTGGCATTTTGGTCTAAAAATTGAGCTTTATTTAGCTAACGATCTCAGTAGCCAGCTATTTGTTGCTGGCTATTACGATCCCAACGAATTTTACTGTCTCGATCGAATTCTCCGCCCTGGTATGACCTTTTTGGATATTGGGGCAAATGATGGACTCTATGCGCTATTTGCTGCTAAAGCGATTGGTTCCGCAGGGCTAGTCTGGGCTTTTGAGCCTAGTCCACGGGAATTTAACCGATTGCAAGCGAATATTGCGCTGAACGAAATTACCAATATTCAAGCAGTTCCGATCGCGTTAGCCAATATAAATGGCAATACCGAACTCAGACTAGCAAATAACGAACATGCCGGACAAAATACTCTAGGTCAGTTTATGTATGAGGGGGTAGCATCTCCCCAAACAGAAACGATTCCAGTGCCCGTTAAACGGTTAGATGATTGGCTTGTCGAAAGTGGCATTCAGCAAGTTGATGTGATCAAGATGGATGTAGAAGGAGCAGAATTTTCGGTGCTTCAAGGGGCACAACACTGTCTTACCACCTACCATCCCTTACTCCTATTAGAACTCGCTGACTCTGCGCTTCAGGCGCAAGGAAGCAGTGCGAATGGAGTGCTAGAGTTTTTAAAGTCGTTGGGCTACGAATTTTTCACTTTTGGTTCATGGACAGGGCTACCTATCCAGTTTTCTGGTCAATTGGTCAGCAGTAATCTTGTAGCCGTTCACCCCAACCGTGCTTGGATTGGATTTACAGAGGCAGATAAAGTGCAAGCAACACACCTAGAGCTCACCGCCTCTCAAGCGGAAATTGATCGACTTCAACAAATCCTCGTACAGACTAAAGTCCAGTTGCAGGAAGCACAAGGAGAAACTGAGCGGATCCAGGGTCACTTGCAACAGACCCAAGCTAATCTGCAACAGACCCAAGCTGATTTGCAGCATGTATCTTTAACCTACGAACAGGTAACTACCGAAAAAGAAGAGGTACATACAGAGTTAGGTAAAACTCGAGCTGAACTGATTGAAATGCATGAACGCCTGCATCAAGCTGAAATTGGGCTATTTGCCGCTCAAGCTGAACTGGAAAAAACCCGCGAAAAAATCGCAGCGATGGAAAGTAGTAAATTTTGGCAACTGCGCACTAAGTGGGTTCAATTCAAACGCCAGCTCAATTTACCCACAACTGACTGAGGAAAATGACTTGGCGTGGGAACAAGTGTGAATGTGAAATCGGGATTGAGTGCGATCGGCTTAGGCAGTAATTTAGGGAATTCTTTAACGATTTTAGAATCGACACTCCAAACCTTAGCACAAACCCCAGAAATTCAACTTTTAGCTAGATCGCATTGGTATCAAACCACAGCCGTGGGACCACCACAGCCTGACTATCTCAATGGTTGTGCACTATTGCGAACGAGTTTATCTCCACACCAGCTATTGACAGTGTTGTTAGACGTTGAGACCACTTTTGGGCGAGTCCGACGGGAGCGCTGGGCAGCCAGAACCTTAGATTTAGATGTGCTGTTGTTTGATGATCTGATTCTCGATACCCCTACCCTACAGATCCCCCACCCTCGTATGGTGGAACGGGCTTTTGTGCTAGTGCCACTAGCTGAAGTTGCCCCAGATTGGAAGGAACCAGTTTCAAGAAAATCGATCGCAGAGCTAGTCCAAACGGTAGACTGTTCAGAAGTCAAGCCACTCCTGGCTCCTGATATGTAACGCTCACAACATAAATAATATGCCTGCTGGTCAAGAGCCACCCGAACTCCTGAAACAACGCCTGTTCTATCAAGGACGGAAGTTTGCCTTTGAAGTCGCTCACTTACGACTCCCAAATCGATCGGAAGGCGAGTGGGAATGTATCCGGCATCCCGGTGGAGCATTAGCAGTACCTGTCACCCCCGAAGGTAAGTTTGTGCTGGTTCAGCAATATCGGTTTGCGGCTCAAGGGCGGTTACTAGAATTTCCAGCTGGAACCGTAGAACTTCATGAAGATCCAGGCACAACCATTCAACGAGAAATTGAGGAAGAAACCGGCTATCGTGCGCACCGTTGGCAAAAATTGGGCGAGTTTTTTGTGGCGCCAGGCTACTCAGACGAAATTATCTATGCCTTCCTCGCTCAAGATTTGGAAGCATTAGAAAATCCCCCCGCTCAAGACGACGATGAGGACATTGATGTCGTTTTAATGACTTTAGAGGAAGTAGAGCAAGCGATTCAAGCTGGTGACATTGCCGATGCTAAATCAATCTCCAGCTTCCTCCTAGCCCGACCATTCCTAGTCAACTAATGCACAGCAGGCTGTGGTTCTGATACGCTGGTTGCGGATCGAGGTGCTGGTAAGGTTTGGGCAGGAACAGTGGGATGGAATATCACACTATTTTGAATCGAGTCACGCAGGAGCATGGGTGGATCTTCATCAGGCTTCCGTTGAATCAATCGCCGTATCCGCCACAGCCCGTACCCGATAACCCAGCTGGCATCGACGATCGCGGCATAACCCCAACCGTGATTCTTGAGAAAATAACGTCGCCGCGAATTATGCCAATACTGAGGCAACCGCTTCGGCTTCTGATTAATCGCCGTGACCCCCGTACTTTGCCCCAAAATATGCATCACTCGACTTTGCGGCACATACCAAATCTCCCAGCCAGCCCGTTTAGCTTGTAGACAAAAATCTGTTTCTTCGTAGTACAGAAAATACCCTTCATCCATTAGCCCAATCGCCTCAAACACTTCACGGCGAATAATCATGCAGGCACCTGGCAACCAATCGATGGCTTGGGCTTGGCTTTGATCCATCTCTTGAGCCACCCGCCATTTTGAGAGTAGTTTGGAAACCAGCCCCAATCGCAATCCATGCTCAAACTCCCCTAGAGCACTGGGAAACTTAAAGGCATATGGCCAGGATTCCCCATCTTCCGTTTCAAAGCTGCTGCCCGCAATGCCAACTTGAGGATTTTGATCCATAAAATCAACCAGCGCCTTCAAGGCTCCCGATCGCACTTGAGCATCTGGATTCAACAGAACATAGTAATCGGGCGGATTTGGAGATTGCAGTGCCGGACGAATGGCATAGTTGTTGCCGTAAGAAAAACCGCCATTCACACTCGACGGCAGCAAAGTTGCCCACTTTCCCCAACCTTCAGAGGCGATCGCCGCGCCAATTTTTTCGACTGAGTCATCCCCCGAGTCATTATCCACAATGGCTACTTTAGTCTGCGGCAACAGCTCAATTTCCGATGCCAGCGATCGCAAGCTTTCAATGACTAGATGGGCAGTGCGATAGTTGACTGTCACAATGAGCAGACGCGTTTCTGGATCAAGGGGAAGTGTTACAGACATAATGCTCAAGAGTTCCGTATATCGGCTATATAGGTTGCTGTAAACAAGAGGGGTCTATACAAGGCAAATCACAAGTACTAGTCAATGTTGCTGCAACAGTGAAACTTTTCACTTGAACTATTGCAATCTCGATCGAGACAGGACTCTACAGTTCCATAGCCATCATCACTGAGTTTGACCAGCAGCATCTAATTCCAGATGATTATTGGCACTGTCAGGCGCATCAGTTTTTTCAGGCTGAGGTTTCGACATCTTGATGATCTTGGCAGGAATACCACCCACAGTTGCACCCGCCGGAACATCTGTTAGCACTACAGCATTTGCACCAATATTAACATCATCCCCAATGGTCACATTACCAAAGATCTTGGCTCCCGCCCCGACATTAACCCGCTTCCCTAACTTGGGAGCCTCTAGCGGTCGATGTAAATAGCGATTGCCCAATGTCACCCCTTGACGAATGATGGTGTCATCACCGATTTCACAGTCTCCATGAATGACGATCGCGCTTTGGTGTTCAATAATGACGCGGCGACCTAACTTAACCGTATCAGGTAGCTCGATACCATAAGTGTTGCGAGCTTTACGAAATAACATACGGTACAGAATGCTAAAGGGAGCACGCACAACAATGGGTTTGAGCGCCATCCGCCAAGCCCCAAACCGTTGTATAGCTACCGCCCGGAAACCAGGCTTAGTCCAATCTTTACCATGAGCGACCCAATCTTCAACAATTTGTTGCCATAAATTGAGTGAGTCCTGGTCAGTCGGTAAGGAGGACTTCACTGACTGTGATTCATTCACCATAAAAATTTCCTATCTTACCCTTTTGGGAAAAACCTCAGCAGGTAATCCAAGCAGATGGTTGATAACAACTATATTCAGAATGCCCTACTCTAAGGAGATAAAACACTTAATCACTCCTAATTTCCGTAATTCTATTTTTAGTCTCAGCAGAGTAAATAATCTTTGGATACTGCAAGGATTTCATACTCTGTGGCTTAGCGTATATGCATTGATCCGCAAATGCTTTGGCACCCTGAAGCTAAACGGTCAAAGGCAAGAGTTAGGCTAATATCAAAGCCTGCTCAAAAATTAAATTGATTTTCTGCCAAGACTTTAGAGAGCATCATTGCTTTACCTAATTGACAGCCTCTTCAAGCGCTGAACAGGAATTGCCCCACTCAAGCAGGTTGAGCTACTAATCAGCCGTCCCAACGCTTAATTTCCTTAGGAACAGGCTTAGAAGCCAGCCCGGCAATGCCTCCGCAGGCTAACATAAACACCGGATTAGTCATCGCATTTAGGACGCAATCAAAGGTATACATCACAACCCCCACTGCTAACGCAGCGGCTGGAGTAACAGCTGGATGCCACCATAATTTAGCTGGGTACCGGATACAGAAGGCTAACGGTGGTAACAAAAAGGCGGAAAAAATACTAACTAAACCAAAGGCACCATTAATGCCGAATACAATAATCCACAGGCTGTCAGTAACTGAAATATCTTCACCATACTCGTTAAAGATTCGGTTTCTGCCAAAACCACCCCAACCGAATAATATCTGTTGTCTGGCTCTAGCTCCTAACAATTCCTCGTTTTGGAATCTAAATTCTACCGATTGCACCCGGTCTGGGGAAAATACTTGAGACATGTAGGCAACAATCTGCGGTCCTGGAAACGTACCGACTACGCCCATATACATATACGCTGTTAGCAGGGCGGCGATAATCCACATCAAGATGGAAGTACGAAACCATTTCGCCATATAAAGACAAACCAGGGCTAACGCTAAGAGGATATATGCCCCAGTTGCTTTAACGATAATAAAGGTAAATACCACAAATCCGGTCAGCAGCCCCATGGGCATATTCCACATCCGCTTCACCAGTTTGGTCCGCCATAGGACGATCGCCATCAAGCTGGCTAACATCATCCAGACTCCTAGCATCAAACCACTTGGCATGAATACAGCGGGTCGGTAGCCCCCATAGCGTAGGGAGATTAAAAAACTAGTGGAATAATCTTGAAAGCCGTAAACCATTGCATGGAGATTACGGTACATTCGGGCTTCAAAGATACATAAGGGGGCATAAATAACCCCCCCAATAAATACGGCGATCGCCAGCTGACGCATTCCCGCCAGATTCCCTAAATAGAGCCTACCTAAAAAGTAAGGTAGTGCCCAAGTCACAGATTGATCCAGACTACTTGAAAAGCCGTCATAAGGACCCAAGCCATTCATCACTGACGAAATAAATGGGCTAACACACCACATCAAGATAGGGATGTCCAGCCAACTAAATTTGAATTTAATGAAGTGGCTAGAGTCAAAAATTAAGGTTGCCAACAAAATGCTGTAGCCAGTTGCCGACATTTTGGTATAGTCCGGCAAACCAGGAAGATTAAATACCGCTCCTGGCAAAAATAACCATGCCGTAATGAAGCTGACAATCACCGCTCGTTGAGCGGGATAAATCGAAAACAGGTATAGAACAACAGGAAACCAGCCCCACATTACTATAGGGACAAGAAAATTGGGAGCACCAAACATGGGGGAAACTCTTCGGGGCAACCGATATGAGAGGCAGAAGCGCTGACTACCAATCAGAGATATCTGAGGAAGTCAGCAGCCTGTCCACATTATGAACGTTTAAGACTGAGAACGTCAGCTTATTGTTTCTTCAACCCCCTGCCAAGCTCCAGCAGAATTGGTGGAATAAATTGCTTCACCACTTCTTTGAAGCTCTTCTTGGGTGACAAATCAGCTGGAGCAATAGATTCATTCGGGCGAGCTAAGAAGATCGTTGAGTGAGCCTGCTCTTTTACCTCTTCAGCCGGACGACCATTACTGTAGTAGTAAAGAGCAAGCGATTTCCGGGTTCGACCCTCAGGGCAAGCTAGCGGATCGGGATGTCCGTGATAAGAAAAATCTGTTGTACTGAAAACCACAAAGCGATTAAAAATAGGCAAAATTTTCTTTTCGCAACGGGTCATTTCTGAATCCCAAAGTTCCAGACAACCACCGTACTCTTCTTGCCAATCTTTGTTCAGGTAAACTAACAAATTCAGACGACGATCGAGCTTCAGCTTAGCGTGTTTGTTAAAGTCCACATGCATCTTGAGAAATCCGCCCGGCTCAATTTGGTGCAGTCCACCACCCTCAAAGTGAGGATCGGGAATCAGCCCTTCAATTCCAGTTAAGGTTTCTAAGAAGGAGATAAAGGTAGCTGAGTTAAATTGATAAAGTAACAGACGAGTAGCATCACCCATTTGTTGTTCATGGCGAGACGCTAACTTTTTCTCAGCCGAATTCTTAAAGCGTTGCCATTCAATATCATCTGGTTTGGGAAACTCTTTCAGAACGTTATCCAGCACAAACTCTGGGAAAAAGTTATCGATCGCGATATGAGGAAACGGCGTATTATTTGCGTATTCCTCCCGATGTTGAAGTGCTAATGCCTGCAAAGCATCTGGATCAAACCGGAACATCGAATTTTCAGCCGATGAACTAGATGTTACAACCGTTGAAGTCATACTCTTCCTCGAAAACTCTACACGTTAAAAATCAAGCAAATCAGAATAAAATCACTTTAAGTGTGAAGTAGACACTTAACGAAATGTCAGCAGTAAACACAAAATCATCTGCCCAATCGTCCGACTATACATCGCAATCACTGAACCTTCTCCACCATAAATAAGAGTGACACACGATACCAGAAAAGTCGCTGTAATTAATCCAATCTTCAACCACTTTTGCGATTGAATTTTCTGAAGTTTCAATCCAGCCGATTCTGTGGTTCGTGCCAGGAAGAAAGTTGCTATACACAACCCGATCGCAAACAGAGAAAACACTAATCCATTGAGCTCTTTCACTCCTAAACTAGTTAGTAGATCAAGCAAAAAATAGTGAATTGGCACAATCGCTAAGGATGCCACTCCTCGTAAAGATAATGCCGATTGTACAGGTTTTAGTGTGGGCACAGTACATAGCACTAGTGCCCAGGCAATTCCTACTAAAATGGGCACAAAACTGACAATGAAGAAGGCCAGAGAAACAGTTCCCCACCGGAAAAACTCTGCCTGCCGGAATGCCAGGATCAGGCTAGCGATCAAAGGTAGTGTGCCCAAAGCGACAAGACCAATGATCACTTGACGGCGACGAGTTGTAATTATGTCGCGCCATCGCATTGCCATCGCTCCCACAAGAAATCCTAGTAATGGATAGACCATCCAGGGTGACAGTGGATAAGATACGCCTGGCACAGCTGGAGTGCCTAAAATCCAGTCCAAGCCCCACCACCCGGTTGGGAAAGAGCCAATTAGCCGATGGAGTAAGGGATTAATCAGAAACCGTGTGGCAGAAATTGCGACAATACCAATGCCACAGATTGTGATTGGAGCTGACGATTGTCGCACCAGCTCTAATACCAATACCGATAGACCAATAAACCCAAGGAAATCCAGCCCAATCCATCTACCAGCACTCCAGTGCATCAGCAAGTCTGCCAAAAATAGAATACTGACTTTCATGAGAAGGGGTCGCCAACGTCCCTGCTTTTTCTTTTGACTCGACTGGATGCCTGAACCAACTCCAGTCACAAAAAAGAACAGGACTGGGGCGAAACTGCCAATAAACAGTACGCTATTCATCACGCCCTGACTAGCTTCTGCAACCATCAGGGTTTTTACCCCCGCATGGTTCACAATCATCAAAACCGCAGCTAGACCTCGCAACACATCAAGTTCTAGCCAGTGCAGATTGGGCTTTTGGATGTTGGTAGACACAGTTTTTACCAGATTGCTTATAGTGATGATGATTTTTGTTTCTCAATGGCTCGATACAATGCCGCCTCAAATCGATCGGTCGCATCTTCCAAGGTGTAACTGCTTGCCTGGCGATAAGCCCGATTTGACATTTGTTGCCATTCAGCATCCGACATTTGGTAGATTCGCTCGATCGCGTTTGCCATCGCTTCCGGATCGTCCATATTGACTAGAATACCCGCCCCATCTGCCAATAGTTCTGGGGCTGCACCTGCTGGAGTGCCAATCACGGGAGTTCGACATGCCATTGCTTCTAGGATAGGTAGCCCAAACCCCTCACTCCGACTACCAAACAACCAGGCATCACATCTCGCGTAGATATCTTTCAAGGTCTGTTGAGGTGGTTGGAAACAAAATTCTGTATTGGGTGGTAATGGCAAGTGGTCCACTAATGCATGACTACTTAATGCCACTAGCTGCAAGTTAGGAATACGTTGAGCGGCAATTTCAAAAGCTTTAAGGCTAACATCACAGCCTTTCCACGGAGCTTTGCTGTACATCATTCCTATAGTTGGACCCGCTTGTTTACTCCGAGGTTGAGCATTAAACAGAGTTGTATCAATACTGTTAGGAACAAATGAAACATCCCGATCGCCATAATGGCTATCCATAATATCAATCAACCATTGGGAAACCGCAATTTTGTGCATTGGCAATAGGTAAGATGCCTGTGCCTGCTCCTTCTGCACATAGTCAAATACTTCGTGATGTTGGACAAAATAAGCTTTCGCCCCTTTGGTTCTAGATAAGTTAGCTACCCAATGTGCTGTTTCCCACCATGTTGCAATTACTACATCTGCATTGGGCAGATCAATATCCTGTACAGGTCTGAATCGATCGATGAGTTTGTGAGGAACATCAAGTTCATCAAAATGGGACTTGGATTTCTGAACGTTAATCCACCCTTTACCCTTACGTAATGAACGCAGTTGTTCTCGAAAGCTAGGTTTACCAAGTGGTCTAGAAACAACAAATACGTCATGCCCTCGCTGTTTCAACTTATTGGCATAAAGGGCAATAATTCGATCTCCACCTGTGAGAGCAAAGCCACTAGCCATCACAAACGTCACTTTCATTACACACCTTTTAAACAGAAAACAATCCAGATCATCCTTAATCTCAATCCATTTTCAAAATGGTCTATCAGCATAATCTAAGAATTTCAGTCCTAAGGAATAGACGCAGAACTTGAGGCACACTATAGTTCCAGCTCATTTCACTACTCCTATAGTAATAAAACGGAGTCAGTGAACAACGTATTGAAAGATGCATCCTCACCAAGCACTCTGGCTTCAGAAACTGCCGCACTACGGCAAAACACCACTCTTGATCGAGCGATTAACTTCTAAATGTAAGCACCAACCAATAGTTATAGAACCAATAGTACAAATAGCCTGTACTCAAATCCGATTGCTGCTTGTTTAGATGCCCTGCCAAGTCAAGTAAGTTCCGAGCACTAAAAGAGTTGCTACACCCGCTAAGGGCAGATCAATTTCGAGCTGTAACATCGAAATTCGTTTTAAGCAAATGGCTTCGAACGGATAGTAAAACCAGGAGGCACTAGCCGCCCCAATAATGCCTCCAAGTTCTCCGCCTAGATGCACCCCTGATTTTTGCCCTAAGTAAAAACCCGCAATCATCGCTACGATCTTGGTAAGCGCCTCCATTCCAACCAATCCAGCCTTCACTTTGGAGTTTCCAGTTGCAAGAAAAACACTATCGTAGGACGCCGTTACCGCCGTCCCCAGGGTCCCCAATGCTAGTAAAGGTAACATCCATGCTGCCCCCTCAAAGCTTGATGGGTAAAGCAGACGAATGAGAAAACTGCCAAAGAAGAAGAGAAATAAGGAAGCTGCCCAACTCAAACTTAACAACACAAATCGGCTTTTCTTAAGCGTGGCGTAGAGCCTTTCTGGATTAGTACGAACGATTTCCGCGTAGGAGGGAAAGAAAACGCGATTCACCACTTGTCGAGTCACATCGATGGGCATTGTTGAAAAGGTTAATGCCACCATGTAAACACCCAAGAATTGGACATCAAATATCCGACCTAAAACTAGGCGATCGCCCTGAACGGCAAGATAGCCCATGATGGAGCTTAAAAAGATCCATTGCCCAAACCCGCGGAGTTCCTGGTAAGCCTCTTTATTCCAGCACAAGAAATTACGCTCACCATCTAGATAAAAATGGGTTGCCAGCATTTTGAATAATGCAGACAAAATGCCGCCAATGACCAGTGCCCATACAGAACGCATGAGCCAAGCTAGCATCACAGTTGAAATTAATGTCAGAGTTTGACAGCCCAACTCCATAATCGTCAACTTACCGAGCTTAATCTGACGATTCATTGTCGCCATTTTAGTTGAGTTAAGCCCAGCAATAAAGGCATTAATGCCGACGATCGGTAGCATTTGGGCAAGTAAAGGCTCCTGATAAAACCAGGAAGCAGGCACTGCCAACAAACCAGCACAAATCCACAAGCAAAAACCACGAACGGCTTGAATGGTCCAAGCCGTGTTCAGGAACGTTGGTTCATCTCCTCGTTTATGGTGGATGATGCTCGGCACAATACCAACATCCGAAAACATCTCTAGCCCAAACATAAAAGATTGAACCAGTGCCATTAAGCCAAAGTCTCTAGGAAAAAGGAGCCGCGTCAGGATCAAACTGCTGACCAACCGTAGCATTACACTGCCACCATGAGTAGCTAGTGTTAGCATTGATCCCCGAATTGCCCGTTTTCTAAGCGATACTGGTTGTTCAGATGTCATTTTGGTGGGCTATGAGTAGAACTAATGGATTTGCAGAGATGGAATAAGACAGCCTAGGCAGTGTAATTAGCTTTAGTCTGCCCATTTCTTGCCGTCCCTCAACAGTTCAACCCGACTGATCAGGAAAAACTCGTACTGTCTTCAATATGAGTGAAGAGGTTGTGCGATCGGGGGTTTCACCAGTGATCTTTACTTTCTCTTACAAAATTCCTATCCCTTGTGAGGAGATATAAATCTTGGATGAAGCTTCGGGAATAACCATATAGAGGAATTGCGTAAACGTTTCATAATGACTTTATCAGCCTTAGAATCCGGTTCAACAGATGAATCTTGACGTCATAGTTGATTGGCAGTCTAGCTCTCACGAATCCTGAGGTAATCCTATTGAAGGAATTATTTAGAGGTGGCTAGGGAACTCAACCAAGTCTTCAATCTGAGCGGCGGTATAAGATTCAGGATTAGGATCAAGACTAAGTTACGATCTCTGAGGCTGCAAGAGTTTTTACTTTTAGGGTTAACGCCAGGGGATTGCTGATGTTCTGAGGGTAGAAGATATAGTAGAAAGAACGAGTTTCAGCCAACCCGCCCACCGAATGGCTAAACCTATCTGCGCTATCAACCAACGCTACCCACTCCAGACCATCGTAGCCACTAGTTTGTGTACGCTTTGGATTTGTGCTGTTGGAGTAGAAACACTATGAAAAGGGGAATCACACGCTCGGTTGCAGGGATACTCCTATGGATTTTGGCTGAAACCGCCATATCGCTTCCTAGCTATGCCCAAACACGGAGACCACCATTGGCTCCTCCGCTGGATCCTTCCCAAGTGCCCTCCGATCCAACTAGAATTCCAACGACTCCATCGTCCCCCACCATTACACCGCCTCTACCAACTCGGATTCAACCCCCAACGAGTCAGCAGGATGTTGGAAATTATCAACCCAACAATGCCTATACTTTGGGCGCGGGAGATATTGTTCGCGTTGACATATTTGACACGCCTGAACTCGTGCTAGATCCACGTTATACAGTACTGCTGGATGGCAGCCTCAACCTACCATGGATTGGCAGTATCTCAGTTCAAGGACTGACATTAGCTCAAGCAGCAGAGATCATCTCGCAGCGATATGGACGATTTATTCGCAATCCAGTCATCACCGTTAATCTTTTGGCGCCCCGCCCGCTCAAGGTGGGCATCATTGGTGAAGTTAATCGCCCTGGCTCATACATTATTAGTGTGATCAGTAATGAAGTGACTCAAACTAGCCTTAACCAGCGAACGTCGGCAGAAGGGGGTAACCAATGGCCGACCGTTAGCAAAGCCATCCAAACGGCCAGCGGGATTACTGAGTTGGCTGACATTCGAAACATCAGAATTCGACGCTTGCAACCCATGGGTGGGGAAGAAGTGGTCACTGTAGATCTGTGGAAATTCTTGCGAGAGGGTGATCTCTCCCAAGATGTCCTGTTGCGAGATGGCGATAGCATTGTCATTCCAACAGCGACCACTTTTGATGCCGCTGAAGCCACTAAGATTGCCCTGAGCAATTTCTCGCCCGATCGCATTACAGTTAGCGTGGTAGGAGAGGTGGAAGCCCCTGGTGCTGTCCAGCTACGCCCCAATACCACCTTAAATCAGGCTGTACTGACTGCTGGTGGATTTAGAAGTGGGCGTGCCGTAAGAGGCGTTGATCTGATCCGTCTTAACCCTGATGGTTCGGTGACTAAGCGGCGAATTAAGCTTGATCTTGCCCAAAGCCTCAACCAAGACAGCAATCCTCCCCTGCATAACAATGACATTATTGTGGTTCGTCGCAATTTCTTTGCTAAGGTGGGGGACTTTATGGATGTAGGGATCGTTCCCTTCGATCGCGGCATTGGCTTATTTAATCTAATTCGTGATCTATTTCCTAGTAGTGATGGGGAATAGTCTTTGGAAAAGCTATGGCTAAAATGAACCCAGGGTGTAAGGTCAATGGAGTCAGTAGAGGTTAGACATGAGAACTGAACAAGACACGCAGAACTTAGCCCTCAGTGGACGTAGTCACTCAGATGACTTGGCGCTAACAACGGATGACGAATCAGCTGAAGGCAAGCAAAAGGGTTTAAATCCGCGCCCCATTATCCGGCTAGTTTTACGAAATATCTTGCTTCTACTGGGACCAGCGATCTTATGTGGCGCTGGAGCTTTCGCTTTGAGTTTATCGGCTCCACGTTCCTATGAAGGTAGTTTTGAGTTACTCGTTGAACCAATCACATCTCAAGGTCGCTCTACGGACCCATCGGCTCTAACCCGAGAAGGCGGTAGAGACGATACGAACAGTATTGACTACCCAACATTGCTGCAAGTTTTACAAAGTCCAGAGTTGCTCAAACGCATTTCTGCCCAAATTCGACCTCGCTACCCAGAAGTCACCGAAAACTCTTTATCAAGAGAAATTCTTCAGAAAACCTTGGTGATTGGGCGAGTGGGCACCAATATTTTGGACAGCACCCGTACTATCCAAGTTTCCTATACCGGCAGTGATCCCGAGAAAGTTAAGTTTGTTCTAGAGAAGTTTGCAGAAAGCTATCTCCGGTTCAGTCTTGAGGATCGCAAAAATCGGATTGGTGGTGGTGTCGGATTTATTGAAGATCAGCTTCCTGCACTCCAACAACGCGTGAATAGCCTGGAAGCTAAGGTCCAGTCGTTAAAGCAGCGCTATCGCTTGACCGATCCAGAGGCAGAAGGCGGTGCATTATCCGAGCAGTTTCGTGATGTCCAAGCGCAGAAATTAGAAACTCAACAACAGCTGACTGAGCAGGTCACACTTTATAATACGCTGCGGCAACAGTTAGGACTGTCTCCCGAACAAGGGCTAGCGGCAGCCGCCTTAAGCCAAAACCCCCGCTACCAAGATTTGCTGAACCAGCTGGAAAAAATTGATAGTCAGATTGCCATTAAGCAGGCACGATTTAATAACGAAAGTCCTGTAGTGTCAGCGCTAATTGACCAACAACGGAATATTCAACAGTTAATCCTGCGAGAAGCCCAGACAACTCTAGGCATGGCCTCCCCAAATGTTCAAACTAATTCACGAATTTTTGCGTTTCAAGATGCTATCCGCATTGCCTTAATTCAGCAATTAGTCCAAGCTGGCAATAGCAGCCAGGCAATCCGGGCTCGGGGGATCGAAATTGCGCAAACAGAAGCCTTTTTAGATCAACAGTTGCGTCAGTTTCCTGCGATCGTGCGGCAATACAACGATCTGAAGCAACAACTAGACATTGCGACCAGAACCTTAAATCAATTCTTGCTCCAACGGGAGACTCTGCGAGTCGAAGCGGCACAAAAAGAAGTGCCTTGGGAAGTGATCTCACAACCGAATGTGCTCACTGATGCGGCTGGTAAACCGGTTGCTTCAGTGGGTAAAGCCAAGATGTATCCCATTTTGGGACTGGGAGCGGGTCTATTTTTGGGATTGCTCTTAGCACTATTGCTGGAAAAAATCCGGGATATCTTTTTCAATGCGGATGATATTCGGGATGCTGTGCAATTTCCCTATTTAGGTACTATCCCCATGGATAAGGGAGTTCGCGCAATCTCTCCAGCTTCATCCTTCGGGGGTGGTCTCAAACCCGTCCTATCCGACAAATTTCAGGATGCTTTGAGTGCCCTCTACACTGACCTAAGGTTTCTCGACTCTGGAAAATCGCTGCGATCGCTCGCGATCGGTTCGACTGGAGTGGGTGACGGCAAAACTACAATTGCCTTGCATCTAGCTCAAACGGCAGCAGCCATGGGTCAGAAAGTCTTACTTGTAGATGCCAATCTGCGATCGCCACAACTGCACAGTATTCTCGGCGTTCCCAACGATGAAGGCTTGATGGATTTGCTCAATCATCGGATTGAACAGCCGGAGAAGGTGATTCGCACCACCTCACTGGATAGTAGATTATCAGTGCTTCCCGCTGGTTCTATTACTCCTAATGCTACTAAATTATTGGCAGCAACCGAAATGAAGCAGTTGGTGAACCGCTTAAGTGGCATGTTTGATCTAGTGATTTACGATACTCCTCACCTGCACGGCTTAACAGACACCAACTTTCTCGCTGCCGCCACAGATGGGATTCTGATGGTGGTTGGCGTTAAGAAAACCAAGAAATCGGCATTCTTTAAGGCAGTTGAGGGACTCAAACGGTATCGGATTCCAGTGTTGGGGATTGTGGCCAACCATCCAGGTAAAGGGAGTGCCCCCATCAACACTCAAGCGGAGCAGTCTGACTCGGTTTATCAGGAACACCCTGCCTTATTTGGTAATTTGAAGGCGTTAAGAACCGCTTTACCCGACTCTGCGGAATCAGGGGATATGTTGCGCTAAGACAACTTTTAAGCTGTTTGCTATATTCTTTGGTCACACCTGTTCAAAACAGGGGAAAACGGGGTTAACTGAATCGGTAGCGAGATAAAGGACGTTTAATGTGGGAGTCTCTGAACTACTGCTCCGGATCGCTGAGGCTGGGCTGCTAGTTGTCGCTGGATTACTACTTATACCTAGCTTGACCTTATTTATTGAATGTATTGCTGCACTACTACCTCAACGCCCCAGTAACCGGAAAAGAGGAGATTCAGCTCTGAGCGGATCTCCATTGCAAATAGATGTTTTAGTGCCAGCCCATAATGAATCGGCTGGAATTAGTAACACATTGAATTCTGTGTTGCCCCAGCTTGCTGCCTCCGATCGATTAGTGGTAATTGCAGACAATTGCACGGATAACACCGCTGAAGTAGTTCGCAGCATCGGTGCAACTGCGATCGAACGCCAGGATACTACTCGACGAGGAAAAGGATACGCATTAGATTTTGGCATTCAGTACCTTGCCCAACAGCCACCTGATGTCATCGTGTTTATGGATGCAGACTGCATTGCCGAACCCGGAGCGATCGCACAAATCACGCAGCAAGCCAGAATCACCAATCGACCCGTTCAAGCCATTTACTTATTAGAACAACCCGCCAAAGCTAGTCCCAAACATGCCGTCTCCGGCTTAGCATTTACCGTAAAAAATCTGGTACGTCCTCTGGGGTTAGCCAATTTAGGGCTCCCCTGTCTATTAACTGGAACTGGGATGGCGTTTCCTTGGGCAAGCATCCAGCAGGTTTCCCTGGCTAGCGGCAATATTGTAGAAGATATGAATCTAGGGCTGGATCTGGCGATCGCTGGGTATGCTCCCACCTTTTGCGCTAGCGCTACAGTCATTGGTGTTTTACCACAACAAGCTAAAGCAGCCGAAAGCCAGCGCACCCGATGGGAACATGGGCATTTGCAAACCCTATTGACCCAAGTGCCCCGACTACTGAAAGCCTCTATCCGCCAACGCCGGTTTGATTTGTTGGCGATCGCGTTGGATTTACTGATTCCACCGCTGTCGCTATTAGTCATGCTTTGGGCATTGGTCATGGGGATTGCCCTACTCACTAGTTGGTTAGGAGCATCGATCATACCTGTTGTTCTCCTCGGTATCCAGGGAGGGCTAATTCTAACGGCGATTTTAGCCGCTTGGGCAAAATTCTGTCGTCGCACACTACCGCTAACTACATTGCTAGCCATTCCGCTCTATATCTTTTGGAAAATCCCTCTTTATCTCGCCTTTTTAATCAAGCCCCAAACAAAGTGGGTGCGCACAGCACGAGATCCTCATACAGCTAGTTCAGAACCCCCCAGCGTGAAGGAATCTAAATAGCCCATCTCCCGTTTATCTGTCTACGATGGAGCTACGATTCTGAGATAGTTGACGTTTTAACCACCTGAATAACCGGCTCAAGCCCTGCATCAATCGTTGCCACAGGGAGCGTTGCGGTGTGCCCGTCGCGCGATTATAGCTAGCATAGGCTAGTTCATACCGACCTAAGTAGTAAAGAGACACGCCTCGAAATGTCCAGGCTTCTGGATGATCAGGCTGTATGGTTAAGACCCGATCGCAACTATCAAGCGCCTCTTGATAGCGGTGTAAATAAATCAACATGACAGCCCGAAAAACCCAAGCGGCAGCATGGTTGGGTTGCAATTGAATCACTTGATCAAAACCTGCTAAAGCCTGTTCGTACTTGCCTAAGTTAGCCAACACCTCTGCCCGATGATATCGAGCATTAGGGTTCTGAGGCTGAAGCTGAATCGCCTGCTCGTAGCTAGCAATTGCTTCGGCGTATTGTTCTGACTCAGCAAATTTTAGCCCCTGGGCAATCAGGACTTGCAGGTCATTTGATTCAGAATTTGTAGTTTCCTGTGCGACTGTTGATCGCCGTTTCATACTATTTTTGTAACACTGGTGTAAACAGCATGTCTCCCAAGTTCGCAGCCTTAAGCTTGATCCAGATAAATTCCTGTTGGTAAAGCGACCCTGTAAACCCAAAGGCTGTTCGTACAATGCTCATTTCATTTCGCTTTAGATAGCGAAGCGCTGATCTTTTCAGTCTTCTAATTGCTAGCTCCTCACTCCGGATAGTTCGCTATCCACCCGATTGTGCTAAATTAGCTTCTCCATAAGAAATTTTAATTTTTCTTAAGGTAAAACAGGCTAATCCTAACAGCCAAACACAAGATGGTGGTAGCAGTTGTAACTTTACGCTACATGAGCGTTCTACCTCATGGTTATCGTAGCGACCCTACCAGCTTGAGTGCTAGTTCCCATCCTGGCTCTCCCAACGAGCATAGATAGATGGCATGAGCTAGTAGCTCGATCGCGGCGAGGTTGGTAAACTCAATTGATGCAAAATTTAGGCTCTACCTCTGGAGCGACCTGCACCCAGATGGTAGAACTACTGCAACGCCGCATTCGCCCTTAAAGGAACAAGTAATCATGACAAGACTGAAGGTAGGGCTTTTATTCGGAGGCTGTTCTGGAGAACATGAGGTATCGATCATCTCAGCGCGAGCGATCGCTCAAGCCCTACATACCGAGCAAAATCAAGCTAAGTACACAGTGCTACCCTTCTACATTCAAAAAGATGGCATTTGGCAGGGCACAGCATTAGCAGAACAGGTTTTAGACTCGGGTAAGCCGTTAGCCTGCGCTCTCACAGCTTCAGAAATACAGCCAAATCGCTGGCAATTTCCTGCTCAGGTTGCTGAAGTCGATGTCTGGTTCCCCGTGCTGCATGGTCCTAATGGTGAAGACGGAACCGTACAAGGATTATTTAAGCTAACCCAGGTGCCGTTTGTTGGTTCCGGAGTGTTAGGGTCAGCGATCGGGATGGACAAACTTGCCATGAAAATGGCATTTGCCCAGGCAGGGCTTCCCCAGGTGAACTACCTGGCTGTGACGCGGTCACAGATTTGGTCAGATCCCTGCACTTATTCCAAATTATGTGAGCAAATTGAATCCACCTTAGGCTATCCCTGTTTTATTAAACCTGCGAATTTGGGTTCATCCGTGGGAATTGCCAAAGCTCGCAATCGGCACCAGTTAGATGCCGCATTAGATAGTGCAGCCAGCTACGATCGCCGGATCATCGTGGAAGCAGGAGTGACGGCAAGAGAGGTCGAATGCGCCGTATTAGGTAACGATCGTCCTAAAGCCTCTGTGATTGGCGAAATTACTTATCAAAGTGATTTTTACGATTACGAAACCAAATACACCGAAGGTCGCGCCGAGCTGCTAATTCCTGCCCAACTCTCTAGTTCAGTCGTAGAGCGCATTCAGGATATGGCTATCCAAGCATTCATGGCAATTGATGGGGCAGGATTAGCCCGAGTTGACTTCTTCTACAATGAGGTCAACCAGGAAATTTTAATCAATGAAATTAATACTCTACCTGGATTCACCGCAACTAGCATGTACCCCCAACTCTGGGCAGCTAGCGGAGTGTCTTTTGCCGAATTAGTGGATCAATTGATTCAATTTGCCCTAGAACGACGGGATGATATGACTACCAGTCATGAATCAGCCCCAAGCTAAACGTCCATTCTTGCCGTTCCGCCTGAGTTATTTACCTATAAAAGCATCAAATCATCCCAATATAGCTATTGCTAGAAGAAGCACTATTATTCAGATACATCTTAGTGCTGCCTGTCACAATCCGGCTCTGTTAATTGCTGACACTTATTTCAAAGCCAAATCACAGGTAAGTGTCAGCCACAGTAAGCTGCAAAGGTGCGGCTAAACCGACTTACGGCTTAACCGGATCATGCAAAGTTCAATGGAAACGGATGATCGCTACAGTGTAAACACTATAATTTGAATTAATTATCTATAGATATTTTCAGCCATTGGATCTGCCATTTGTAGGATTCCTACGGAGCCAAAATTTGTTAAGGTAATTAAACTTCCGCCCTATAGGAATCCATCAGTGAAGTAGAGCCAAATGGCTATTATTTGGAATAATTTTCGATTTTAGTAAAGACAGCTTTAAATTATTGTAATTTTTTAATCAAAAGCGTTATAAAACTTATGTTATTTACTGAAGTGATCGCTGAGCTGCAAGGGTGCAATGATGAAATACTCTGAGCAGAACTCAAGTTCAGCGTGATAAGGAAGTTGGCATGAAAGTTATTCCTACAGAAATCCCAGATGTTTTAGTGATCGAGCCGCGCGTTTTTCAGGACGATCGTGGTTTTTTTATGGAGAGCTATAACGAGAAAGCCTTTGCTGAGAAAACTGGGATTACTGGACGATTTGTTCAAGATAATCATTCACGCTCCTGCCAAAATGTGTTGCGCGGTTTGCACTATCAAATTCAACAGTCACAAGGCAAATTAGTTCGAACGATCGTTGGTGAGATCTTGGATATAGCCGTAGATATTCGTAGATCTTCCCCCACATTTGGTCAGTGGGTCAGCTGTCTGTTAAGTGCTGACAACAAACGCCTACTTTGGGTACCTGCCGGATTTGCTCACGGTTTTGTTGTGGTGTCTGATGTCGCTGAAGTTTTATACAAAACTACAGATTATTACGCCCCCCAGTTTGAACGCAGTATTTTATGGAATGACCCCGATCTAGCGATCGACTGGGCATTAACCGACAAACCAATTCTCTCGGCTAAAGACCAGGCTGGAATACCCTTTAGATCAGCAGAAGTCTACCCCTAATGCTCACTATTACAGCACCCTCCTATGAAAGCACTCATCCTTAGCGGCGGTAAAGGAACGCGCTTACGCCCCCTAACCCATACAGGCGCAAAGCAGCTCGTTCCTGTAGCCAACAAGCCTATTCTCTGGTACGGCATCGAATCGATCGTGGCGGCTGGCATTACCGATATTGGTATCATCATTAGTCCTGAGACAGGCGAAGAGGTCAAATCCAAAACTGGCAACGGCGAACGGTTTGGTGCCAACATTACCTATATCCTGCAAGATAAACCAGCAGGTCTAGCTCATGCGGTTAAAATTGCCCGACCCTTCCTAGATAGTGCTCCCTTCGTAATGTATCTGGGCGATAACTTGATCCAGAATGAACTAGGAGAGTTTCTCAACAACTTTAAAACTCAAAACATGGATGCCCTCATCCTGTTACGCCCAGTTCCCAACCCTACTGCGTTTGGGGTAGCTGAGGTGGATGAGCAGGGACGGGTATTACATCTGGTAGAGAAACCTAAAGTCCCACCTTCTAACTTGGCACTGGTGGGAATTTATTTCTTTGCTAACAGTATCCAATCTGCGATCGATCGGATTCAGCCTTCCGCGCGGGGAGAACTAGAAATCACAGATGCCATTCAAAACCTGATTGACCACCAGAAACACGTAGAAGCCCGGCAAATTATGGGCTGGTGGCTAGATACCGGTAAAAAAGATGATTTGCTCGAAGCCAATCAAATTATTTTGGATGCCTATCTTAAGTCAGCCAACGCGGGCGAAGTGGATGCCCAGAGCCAACTCAGTGGACGGGTTGAAATCGGTTCAGGCTCTAAACTCATCAATTGTACTGTAAGGGGTCCTGTAACTATCGGTGAGGACTGCCACTTGGAAAACTGTTTCATTGGTCCATACAGTAGCATCGCCGACCAAGTAACCTTGATTGATGTTGATTTGGAACATAGTGTTGTGCTCCAGAGCGCTAAGGTGATTGGCATTCATCAGCGTATTGTCGATAGCGTAATTGGACAACGGGCTTATGTGCATACAGCGCCTCAACGCCCTAAAGCCTTGAGATTTCTCATTGGTGATGACTCTCAAATTGCAGTGGTGTAAGGAGCATTCTGAATGCTAGCTCTCTTCTCTGTTTCAGTGGGCAAGATTGATCATTGTTTGCTACCTGTGGCTGAAGTCCAGTTAAGTAACGTTTTGGAAACCCTGGCATGTCTACCGATAATCTTCGAGTTCTGATTGTTGCTGAACACGCCTCACTCAAGCTAGGCGGCGAAGCATCATTACCCATGCACTACTTTCGCATCCTACGGCAGCGTGGAATTGAAGCTTGGTTAATTGTTCACGAACGAACTCGAGACGAGCTGACAGCCTATTTTACGGAGGAGCTTGATCGGATCTACTTTATTCAGGATAGTTTCTGGCATCGCCTATGCTGGCAACTCGGCAAACCGCTACCCCACCGGGCCGCACTGTTCACTACGGGCTTTGCCCTCCGACTGCTGACTCAGTTCATGCAGCTACGTTTGGCTCAAAAACTGGTCCGAAAACACGGCGTGACGATCGTCCATCAACCGATTCCAGTTTCGCCGAAAGAACCATCAATGCTTCGGAAAATTGGGGTTCCCGTTGTAATCGGACCCATGAATGGAGGCATGAACTACCCACCGGCCTTCCAGCATTTAGAGAAATCTTGGGTCCAGTTAACGGTAGGCATTGGGCGAATGATGTCCAATTTGTTCAATCGATTAATCCCAGGTAAGTTGGAGGCAAGCGTATTATTGGTTGCCAACGCCCGTACTCGTCAGGCTTTACCTCAAGGCATTAAAGGTAAAGTGATCGAAATTCCAGAAAATGGCGTTGATCTGACGCTCTGGCAGCCCGTAGTCAAGCAACCACAGACTCCTCCCGTCCAACAACCAACCACTGGATCTGAAACTCCTGTTCGATTTGTCTATATTGGTAGATTAATAGATTGGAAAGCAATAGATCTCTTACTGTTCGCTTTTAGACGAGTTGCCGAAACTCACCCGGCAATACTAGAGATTATTGGTGATGGTCCAGAGCGGGAGAATTTGCAAGCTCAAGCGGAAGAACTCAGGTTAACTCAAACAGCCGCTGCCGCCTGCCGCTTACAAGGTTTTGTGCAATTTTCAGGCTGGTTACCACAGACGGAGTGCGCTCAGCGGTTAGAAACGGCTGATGTATTAGTCATGCCCAGTCTCATGGAATGTGGGGGAGCAGCCGCTCTAGAAGCAATGGCAATGGGATTGCCAGTCATTGCGACCAATTGGGGTGGCTTTACAGATTACTTAAATGCGTCCTGTGGCATTTTAGTGGAACCTAGTTCCCCAGTGGATTTTATTGAAGGTCTAGCTGCCGCCATGATCCGGTTAGCCAGCAATCCAGAGCTGCGTCAACTCATGGGGCAAGCGGGGCGTCAGAGAGTCCTCGACCATTTCAATTGGGACAGAAAAATCGATCATATTCTAGAAATTTACCAAGAAGCGATCGATCAAGGGTTCAAACCAGTTGGCTCTCAGCCGATTGCGACTGATTTACCGCTAGGGAAAGCCGCAACATTCTAAGTCCCTTTGTCCTGAGCTGAGGCTCATAGTTGCAAGAAATCAGGCTTTACGAAATCTTGCCCTGGTCTACAGATTCGGACATTGTGCTGTTTTTGAAGTTCTTAAAGTTCATCGGTTGTCAACTGTAAAAACTCAGCAAACTGAACTGTGCTGGACTTGTACCCCTAATCAGTCAGTGTTAGGTTTTGGTGGTTCTCAATTCTTGCTGCCATGTAGCACTATCAAGCAATCTGGCAGGAGCTGCCTCCGCATGAATGAATTATGACCTTTAGGAGTATGCTGCTCTTTAAGCATTTAGGGGAATGCTGATAAGAGGCAACCTCACTTAGTCGATTCTAGAAATGTCCAGGTTTATGGTTGTTCCAAAGCCTGATCTGTCAGCGATCGCTTGCACTAGTATCGTTAATCAACCTACTATTACTACTTCCGAAGAGGGACAGCAGATGTCTAGAACAGCACACCGCATTTTAATTACAGGCGGGGCAGGCTTCATTGGCTCAAATTTTGTGCATCACTGGTGCGAGCAATACCCCGACGATCGTGTGGTGGTGTTGGATGCGCTCACTTATGCCGGTAACCGCCAAAATTTGACCAGTCTAGAAAACCAAGCAAACGTGCGATTCGTGCAGGGTGATATTTGCGATCGCGCTCTGGTAGATACCTTACTGGAAGAAGAAGCGATCGATACCGTCGCTCACTTTGCAGCAGAGTCCCATGTCGATCGGTCGATTTTAGGTCCTGATGCCTTTGTGCGGACGAATGTGATTGGTTCCTTTACCCTCCTGGAAGCATTTCGGCAATATTGGAATAGCTGTAATCAACCCAGCCACTATCGTTTCCTGCATGTATCCACTGACGAAGTCTATGGCAGCTTAGGTCCAGACGATCCTGCCTTTGCTGAAACTACTCCCTATGCCCCCAATAGCCCGTACTCCGCTTCGAAAGCGGGCAGCGATCACTTAGCTCGCGCTTACTACCACACCTACGGTGTACCGACGATCATCACCAACTGCTCCAATAACTACGGACCTTATCACTTCCCAGAAAAACTAATTCCCTTAATGGCAATCAACATATTGCTCGGGAAGCCGCTGCCTGTCTACGGAGATGGTCAGAATATCCGGGATTGGCTCTATGTTCGGGATCACTGCAGTGCATTAGATGTGGTCATTCATCAAGGCAAACCCGGCGAAACTTACAACGTCGGCGGAAATAATGAGGTCAAAAACATTGACCTGGTCCATAAACTCTGTGATCTAATGGATGAGCTAGCGCCTGAATTACCTGTTCGCCCTTGTCGTGAATTAATTACCTTTGTTAAGGATCGACCAGGGCACGATCGACGCTACGCCATTAACGCCACCAAACTGAAAACTGAATTAGGCTGGACTCCCGCTGAAACAGTTGATAGTGGGCTGCGGAAAACCGTTGAGTGGTATTTGGCAAATCGTGATTGGTGGCAACCCCTGCTCTCCGCCGAATATCAAGCTTATTATCAGAAAGTCTATGCCTAGACCCCTTAATTGAGCCATCTCAAGCCATGCAGTCGTTTCCGGGTAGATTCAATCTGCCCGGAAACGTTTTTAGTGCCTAGATTGATCGCCAGTGCTGCGGCATGAGTCCACCGCACCTACTACAATCACTAGGGTTGATCATCAAGGCGGCGTAAAATCTTGGGAAAGGTGGCACTCAGTGGCATGATATTTGTATCAGAGCGACTCAATCCGATCGCATAGCAACGACTAGCCACAGGTTTTGCAGCCCTGTCTGCGGCAGAGTTAGCAGAAACCGTTGTCCCTGACAATTTCCAAACCTTGCCAGGGCAGTCTTTACCGATTCGCTCGGTGCTGCCGGTCTTTGAGTCGGTGAGTTCGTTTGCTGCTGGGTTGCCTAAGGGGCTGCTTTGCAGGTTGTCCTCAGGCTGTCTGGTTAAGTTGATTGAGTCCACTGATATCCTGTTGAAACTCAAATACCCAAGCCACACTAAGGAGAACCATGCTTAAAAGATACATTTGGCTGGTTGTAGCCACTGTATTCTTCACTTTTCAAATGTTTGTTTCTAACGTTGCAGCGGCTGAACTGGATACAGCCACCCGGACTGTGCCGTTGAACGACCAAGGTGCTACCACAGTACTAAGCTTGAAGCAGGTGAAGGAAGGTAAGCGCCTGTTCCAATACGCCTGCGCTCAGTGCCATGTGGGTGGCGTCACCAAAACTGACCCGAACGTAGGGCTTGACCCAGAAGCTTTATCATTGGCAACTCCACCCCGCAATAATATCAGTGCCTTAGTGGATTACATGGAGAACCCAACGAGCTACGACGGGATTGAGTCGATCGCAGAAATGCACCCCAGTATCAAGAGCCAAGATACATTCCCCGAAATGCGCAACTTAACCAAGGACGATTTGAAAGCGATCGCAGGGCACATTTTGCTACAGCCCAAAGTTGTGGGTGAAAAATGGGGCGGCGGTAAGATCTACTACTAAACTAATTGGCTCGCACTCACCGCGATTCCCTGCCCATCGATCTTGAGTTAGAGGCTGCCAGTTATGCCGCATCGAATATTCTGGATTCACCTGTTTGTCTTGGTTTGTTTAGTATGTGTGCCCTTGGGAGCCATACCATTGCCAGCCTGGGCAGCCGTTGACCCTTATATCATTCGCTATTTGCGAGTAACTGAGCCAGTTTCACTCGAGTTGGATGGGCAGGGGCATTCTCAGCTATTTACTCCTGACGACCTTACCGTTGGTAAACAATTGTTTGAGCGGAATTGCCTAAATTGCCATGTTGGCGGCACAACGCTACCCAATCCCCTTGTTTCTTTAGCACTGAAAGATTTACAAGCCGCTAACCCACGTCGAGATACGATCGCCGGGTTAGTCACCTACTTTAGACAACCGATGACTTACGATGGCAGCGAAGAAAACTTTTGGTGCCGTCAGATTCCTGAGTCTTGGCTGTCCCAGCATGAAGTAGAGCAATTAGCTAGCTTTGTGCTGCAAGCGGCTCACACAGCCCCAGGTTGGGGAACAGAAACGTTTGCTGGCGATAGCTGAGATCTATGACCGTTACCTTTAAAAAAAATTAAGGTAATAGCCCCCAACCCCTCCGTATTGGTCACCTTTTTGCCAAAGAATCAGCCATATCATCCCCAGAATCAGATCAGGATATTTGACAGGTCGTCAAATTCGGTAAAATCAGTGCAGAGTCACCTCATTGTGAAACTCCATTTTTACAAGAGGGCTATGGTAACGAGGTGTGATCCCAATAGGAGCGGCTTGATCGATCCCTTAGGAGCACGACTCGCCACCAAGATTTGAGAGTGTACGCAAGATTTAGGTTGTCAAGAAAACCATGAAACTGATTTCTTCTCTGTCAAAAAGCCTCTGCCTGATGCTGGGTGTTGCTCTACTTGTAGTGAGCAGCTTTATGGTCTCCGCGGCTCCAGCTATGGCGGAATCCTACACCGTCAAAATGGGTAGTGATAGTGGCATGTTGGTCTTCGACCCTAATAAGCTATCGGTCAAACCCGGTGACACCGTTAAATGGGTGATTAACAAGGTTCCTCCTCACAATATTGTGTTTGATGACAAAACTATTCCTGGCGGTGATAAGGCTCTAGCCAAATCTCTATCTCACAAGCAACTGGAAATGTCTCCTGGTGACAGCTATGAGTTGACCATTCCTAAAGATGCTCCGGCGGGTGAATACACTTACTTCTGTGAACCTCACCGCAGCGCTGGGATGTCTGGCAAACTCATTGTTGGCAGCTAAGAGCCTCATTTCCGTTAATCGCCAGGTTCTTCTCTGCCCTCTGAGTAGCTGAAAACACTGCTTGAGGGTTGTGGAGTAGTCTGATTCAGTGTTTTCAGCTTTGGCTGTTTACCTTAGACGGAGGAGAACCCACATGAAAAAACTATTGTCTGCCATTCTGTTAGCGATCGCGCTGGCTGAATTTACGCTAGCCTTGCCGGTTCATGCCGCAGATTTAGCCAATGGAGCAAAAATTTTCAATGCCAATTGTTCAGCCTGTCATATTGGTGGCAACAATGTGATTATTGCGAACAAAACCTTGAAGAAAGAAGCTCTGGAAAAATATGGTATGAATTCGCTAGAAGCAGTCAAGACTCAAGTATCTAAAGGTAAGAATGCCATGCCTGCTTTTAGCGGACGGTTAAGCGAATCCCAAATTGAGGATGTGGCTAGCTACATCCTGGAGCAATCGCAGAAAGGGTGGTAGGTGGTGGCTACTTAACCCAAACTGGCGGATTTGCAGTCCTTAAAATTGAGCACAGTGAATGCCCTTCTGGAGTTCCAGGGGGGCATTCACTTTCAGTAACCGCATTCTCATACCAGCGATCGATCTAACAGGCACGTGTTAATACGGACCACTCATCAATCATCCAGGCAAAGCTATATCAAGCAGCATAGAAACTACTCACTGTACTGAGCGACTCCATCCGTGAGCCACCCAATCCGATGTTCCACCTTCTACTCTTGGCACCAGCCAGCCAAAAGACACTGAAGAACCAACCGTAGCATCCGTACTTTCTTTGAATTAATCGTTAAGCTTTAGTACCCCATCAGAAGATTTACTTAAAGATTTCATGTACTTAACCCAGACAAGACAGACAACCTCTATCCAGAGAGGTAATGTCTACTTGTACAGTAGGAATTGTTTTTCAGTAATTGTTCTATCAAGTAACCGAACCAGACAATTAGTCTTCACTGATAACAATATCTAGCATTTGCTATCTCGAACTAAGCACTACTGCCAGCGGCTGTCTATCCCCACTTGAAGAGGCTTCAGGACGATGGTAATTTCTTTAAATTCCGGGTTACTCAGAGATTCACGGGTACTGGTATTATCTCAACGCCAGATCCAAAAGCACGTTTCTAGCTGTGTTCGGTACGAGTTTGAAGACCTGATTAACAGCTTTGATACGATCGACATGGTTGTCCCCGAGAATTCTTATGAGAAGTCAGCTGAAGCCTTTCGGTGGATCAAACGGTTAACTCGATCGGCTCGGTTGGCAGATGCCTTGAAACCTGATCCCAATCCCTTTGAGCTAGACAAAGAATACGATCTATTCTTTGCGCACTTCGTCTCTCCTTGGGAATTTCTTTCGATTCGCTCAATTAAAGGTTGGCGCCAGAAATGTCGTAAAGCAGTCTGCTGCATCGAAGAGCTTTGGGCAAAAGATATTTATGGGTGGCAATCACTTCTGGAATTAATCCAAGAATTTGACCATGTGTTTGTCGGTTTAAGCCAAAGCGCCAAAGCCATTACAGAACTAACTGGAGTTCCTTGTTCTTACCTGCCGCCTGGCATCGATACCATCAAATTTTGTCCCTATCCGACCGCTCCGAAGCGAGAAATCGAAGTTTTTAACTTGGGGCGGCGCTCACCCGTTACCCACCATGCATTGCTAGAGTTAGCAGAACAGCAAGGTTGTCTTTACTACTACGATACAGCAGGGAATCTTAGCACTTCTGAACCGCAGGCCCATCGCCGCTTACTGGCAAACTTGAGCAAGCGCAGCAATTATTTTATTGTTAACCGCGCCAAAATCAATCAGGTGGAGCAAACCGGCGGGCAGGTAGAGATCGGCTACCGCTACTTTGAAGGAGCCGCAGCTGGTGCTGTCATGATTGGCGATCGTCCTGATATTCCTGCCTTCCATCAGAATTTTGATTGGGAAGATGCGGTGATTCCCATGCCGTTTGATCATCCTCATATCGGTGAAATGCTAACGCGGTTGAACGCCCAGCCAGAGCGATTAGCAGAGATTAGGCGGCAAAACGTTGTCAATTCTCTATTACGGCATGATTGGGTTTACCGTTGGAATGAAATTCTGCAAACGGTTGGAATTGAGCCAACCTCTAGAATGCTATCGCGGAAACGCCACCTGAGAGAACTCGCTGAAATGCTGGCATCAGTACAGCGATTGCCTGCTAAAGTGGGTTAGTTCTGCCAGGAAGGAACTTACTTGTGACAGCTCAGGTTAAACAGGTGTGATTACTCTGACTCAACGATTAGCCGCGAATGAAGGTACAGTCGCCAGTCTAACCTTATGCCTGACCGCAGAGGAGCGAGCCCGATCGCGTCAGACCTTGATCGCCTCTAGTGGACAGCCAATCCAGTTACAGTTGCCTAGAGGCACGATCGTCCAAGATGGTGATCGGCTGTATTCGAATGACGGCGTAGTGGTTCAGGTGGTGGCGAAGTCAGAACCCGTTTTCACCGTAACGGCGCAGACGACACGAGATCTGCTCCAAGCCGCCTATCATCTGGGGAATCGGCATGTTCCGCTTGAGATCACTGCTACCTACTTACGGCTATCTCCTGATTCAGTCCTGCGTCAGTTACTAGAACATCGAGGGTTACAGGTCATTGAGGAGAATCAACCATTCCAACCCGAGATTGGGGCTTATGGTCACTATCATTAGGATCTGGTGATGCAGGATGCCGCCCTACTTTCCCTATTACAGTTAGCTAGTCCTGCCCTGCCGATCGGAGCCTACAGCTATTCCGAAGGGCTAGAGACTCTGGTGGATCAAGGGATCATCACCAATGCTAATCAGCTCAATCATTGGTTAACGCAAGAACTGAGCTATGGAGCGGTGCGGTTGGAAGCTGCCGTTATGAGCCGTGCCTATCAAGCCACTCAGCACCAGAATTGGACAGAACTGAACTATTGGAACTCCTGGTTATCTGCCACTCGGGAGTCGGAGGAATTGCGCCGACAAAGTTGGCAGATGGGCAGATCACTGCTGCGGTTAGTTCAAGAACTATCTCCTAACCCGATCGTGCCGCCATTTCACCAGGCAGACGAGTGTAATAGCGCCATTGTCATGGGGATGGTAGCGGCTGATTGGCAGATTAACTTGCCATCAGCGGTTTTAGGTTTTCTCCATAGCTGGACCAGCAATTTAATCGGTGCTGGAGTCAAATTAATTCCATTAGGACAAACAGTAGGTCAACAGATTTTAGTCAGATTATCTCCAACGATCCAGACAACTGCGCACACAGTTCTGAACCTGACACAGGATGAGCTCGCTAGTTGTGGTTGGGGACTTGCCCTGGCCAGCATGACCCATGAGACTCAGTACAGCCGCTTATTCCGTAGCTAATTGAATCATAGTTTTAACTGGGAGTATAAGTTAGCGTCTGTTCAGCCGCTGTCAAATCGCTCTCCTGGATATCCAACCGCAACACTCGCCCTGTAGGACCAACAATCAGCCGAGGCAACGTTTTGTGATCAACAACCTGTAAAGTCTGCATATTATAGGTCGTGTAGAGCGTCAGCTCGGAACCCAGATCAACATCAATTACCGTTAAGGTCTTGTAGGGTGGCAAACTGCTATTGAGTAACGGACGGGGTCCACTCCCCAAAGCGCTAGTATGCAGAAGTTCTAACTTACCGCGATGACCCGGAAAGTAAGCGTGATGATGACCACTGATATAAGTATGAACCTTATACTTCTCCAGCATGGCTCCCAGTTGCTCAGCATTTGCCAACACCTCACCAGCAGAATCGCGTCCTACCGCAACGGCATACAGGGGTAAATGCCCGATCGCAATCCGCATTTTCGCCCCTTGAGCCGTAGCACTCGCCAAGGCTCGTTCTGCCCAAGCCAGTTGGTCAGGAGGAATTTGGGATGTGGACGCATCCCACACCAGGTAAAAGATGTCCTGTTGTTGAAAGGTGTAGTAGAAGGGAAATTTGGCGCGATCGACAAACGGCAATCTGGGATCGTGACGGGGATCATTCCAATAAGCTGCGGCTAAATCTCGCTCGTTGGCAAACAGAAATCCTCCCTGCAGGCCTACTGCCCCAGAGGCATCGTGATTGCCGATCGTAAACCCAAACGGCAGTTTAGCCTGGCGTAAAGGGGCAGCAATATAGCGATCGAACCCAGCCCACATTGCCTGAATTTCGGCAGTACTGAGGGAGGGGGATTGTCCTGCTACCATATCCCCACCGGCTAACACTATATCTGGCTGCCAGTCAGGAATCATGGCGATCGCCTGATGAACTTCTGCCTCATAATCCGTCGAACCATAGGCACTATTCAGATCACTAATCACCACAATCCGGACATCCCCCCGGACAGGTGCAAATAATCCTTTAGGCGCAATCGCTGTTTTCACTACCTGGGTAGTTTCAGCGAGCGAGGGACTTTCTGGGGAAGTGGCTACCACTGGAGACGGAGAACGGCTACCCGCCGTCAGTGCTTGATGCGCTAAGAAGGCTAGCCCCGCTCCCCCAGCCGTACCTGCCAAAATTAAAAACTGACGCCGATTCAAACTCATAGTGCTGTGATCAGCCGATCGATTGCCGTCCTGATTATGGCTGAATTTCTCGGATTAGATCCATGGTATGTTGATGAACTCGTGGCTCTGGCGTTGCTTCACTTAATTGGGCTGCCATTTCTAGATCTGCGATCGCACCAGCCCAATCCTCCAAGCGATAGCGTGCTACTCCCCGCATGTAATAGTCTGTAGCCGTTGCCAAACCTACACTCTCTGGACTGTCTGCCTCTAGAACGATGGCGTGCGTAAAATCCGCTTTAGCTCCCGTTGGATCTCCTAAGTCATAACGTAAATTGCCCCGCTGATAGAACGCGATCGGCTGAGTAAGCGGCAGTTGCATTGCTTGCTGGCAGTCTGCCAGGGCAACAGACTGCTCTCCTAGCTGAAAATAGCCTCTGCCGCGACCGATGTAGGCACCTGCCAAGTCAGGATTCAATTGAATCGCTTGTTCAAAGGCTGCGATCGCGGCTTGATCATCACCTCGCTCCCAGGCTACCCAGCCCCGTCGGATAAAGGCAGGGGCATCATAACGGGTTAATGCCACCGTTGACACAGGAGATGGGGGAGTTTGAGATTCAGGTTGATGCCCCAGGCTGATATACCAAATCCCCATCCCTGCAATAATCGCCAGTAGCAGTACCAGTTTCATGATTAAAGTTAGGCTACCGATCGCGGCAATGCCAAATACCAGCAGAATGCCAATCAAAAAGCAAGCCACAATTTGGGTCAGGGGTGATTCCAGCATGTGAACGAACCGAAAAATTACGACTACAGAAGGAGGAAGGTATCTAGAATAGTGCGATGAATGCAGTATGCCCCAGTCAGAGATAGCGCACTCAATCTGCCATGCCCCAAGAGCCACCTCGAGAAACGAACCAACCGGAACCTGAAGACAATCCTTCTGAGCCGAATCAAACTCGCTCTATCCCACCACACCGTAGAGCCCCCGTGCGCCGTCGGGCGAATCGCGAATCAGCGGCTTCATCAGTTCCCGGCAGCAGACAACCATTTCTGATCGCCCAAACCGTCCAAGTGCTGCGATCGACAATTCGCTCCCTAGAAGCAGTGGTCAGTCGGCTGGAAACGGATCCAGAGCTGGTTAGCACACCATCACAGGGCATTGGGGCACAAATCTTAGCCGTTATCCGAGCTTTTCTGCCTAGGGCTCTGAGTCGGCGGGTATCCGATGCGGTATTAACTGGAGCGATCGCGAGTTTAGCCGCCTTAATCCTTATTGCGATCGTCGGACTGAACTGGCTACCTGGGCAGCCCACCCCTACCGAAGTTGCGACCCTTCCCTCGCCAGAAGTCACACCAATTCCCGCCATTCCACCAGCAACGGAGCCACCCCCCACTCCAGAGCCTGTTATCGAGCCAAGTCCGATTGTGGAAGCGTCACCTTTAGCCGCGCCAGAACCAAGCCCCGTTGTGCCCGAGCCGGAATCCCGACCTCCCGAGACTGATACCCCCGAAACAGCCGCACCGATCGCGGAAACACCAGCACCGGCGATTGAGCCAGAGCCACCGCCACCCTTAACTCCCGAACAACAGCTGGTAGCCTTGATTCAAACTGAGGTCACAAAACTCAGCGATCCCTATCAAAGCGGACTAGTCCAGGCTGTGCAGCCAAATTACCGCAGTAGTCGCTTGGTGATTCAGCTTAGCCAGCAGTGGAATGACTTGAATCCCACTCAACAACATGAATTAGCCAATCAACTGCTCCGACAGGCACAGGAACTAAATTTCAGCAAACTTGAAGTCACAGATTTAGCAGGCAAAATTCTCGCTCGTAGTCCCGTCGTTGGCACTGATATGGTGATCATCCGGCGATCGCTAGATCCACAAACTACGGCTTAAGCTAAAGCGCCGCGATACGCCTGCACCTGTAAATCGATGCCAGTAATCGCCGTGCCCACAACCACGGCATAGGCTCCAGCATCGATCGCCTGGCGGGCTTGGGCTGGGGAAGCAATCCCACCTTCACAAATAATGGGAACGGTCAGCGCTGTAACCAGTTGATTGAGCAAATCGAATCCAGGGGGTTTAAGCTGGCTTGTAGCGGCTGTATAGCCATACAGGGTTGTGCCAATGAGGTCAGCCCCCGCTTTTGCCGCTGCAATCCCCGCTTCTAGAGTATCGACATCTGCCATCACCAATTTTCCTAAGTCAGTATGAATCTGACTAATTAACGATGCCAGCGTTTCGCCGCCAGGTCGATCGCGGAGAGTGGCATCGATCGCAATCACATCTGCCCCTGCCTCCGCGATCGCTTGGGCGTGGTGAAATTGGGGAGTAATGTAGACGTCAAACCCAGGCATCTGTTGCTTCCAAAGCCCAATAATGGGAACAGAGAGGCACGATCGCACAGCGGCCACATGGGCGGGAGTATCCAGACGAATGCCAACCGCACCTTGATTTACCGAGGCTTGAGCCATAGCGGTAATGACGATCGGGTTATGCATGGGCGACTCCGCAGGAGCCTGACAGGAGACAATCAACCCGCGATACAAAGACGGAATCATGGGAGCACCAACAGACATAGCAGGTCACACAAACAACTGAAAAAGGCTAAAGGATTTTACAGCCCTTTAGCCTTCTCAAGTTATTCTCTCTTGGCTTTTTTGATCCAGTTACTTGCGGCAACCAACGAGTTGCTTACTGTGGGCATGCTCCGGATTGCGGATCACACCATCTTCTAAATAAACCACCCGATCGGCAGAGTCCAACAAGCGGGGATCATGAGTCACAATCAGGACAGTGCGACCGCTTTCCTTCGCCAAGTGATGCAGCAGCTCAATCACCGTATGACCGCTATGAGAATCCAAAGAGGCGGTCGGCTCATCTGCCATAATCAGCTTGGGATCGCCAGCCAAAGCCCGAGCAATTGCCACTCGCTGCTTTTGACCACCCGACAGGTCGCGGGGCAGATAGTTGACGCGATCGCCCAAACCAACTTGATGTAGGAGTTCGCGAGCTTGTTGGCGGCGGGCATTACCCCGAATGCCTTTGACCTTCAGCGCCACTTCTACGTTTTCAGCGGCGGTTAAGGCAGGAAACAGGTTGAAGCCTTGAAAGATAAAACCAATATTTTTCAGCCGGAACTGGGCAAGTTGTTGGCGCGACATACTGGTAATGTCCTGACCCAGCAAGCGGACATTGCCACCTGTAGGAGTCAAAATTCCTGCCAGAATCGAGAGCAGAGTGGTTTTACCGGAACCCGACGGTCCCATGAGTAGTTGAATCTCTCCTTGCGGAATCTCTAAGTCAATTCCCCGCAGCACTAGAGAAGATTCGTCCCCAGACCGATATTCCATTTCCACACCCCGCGCAACGATCGCGTTCTTATCGAAGCGTTCCATGACAATTGGGGTAGAAGCTGTATAACTTTGAGTTCTAAGAAGTTCTGGGAAGCCAACTTGAGAGATAGTCATTACCAATGTCGCTTAGATGCTTAAGGGTGGATGATAACGGTGAGGGGTGAGCGATGAATAAATGAGGAGTGAATCGTCAATGAGAATAGCTGGTGGATTTGGTCTGTTCTTTGGGTAGATCCACAAGGGAGTCATTAAAATCCGCAACCTGAGTAACCATTTTGTTGCGTATTGAGAGGCGTAAGTGTCTTCAAGGATTCAAGAAGCTATATTACATAGTGTAACGAGTTGGTTCACCACACAATACCACCCAACTGGGTAGAACTTGAGTCCTACTTAAGGTGAATTGGTATCGATTAAGGTCGAATACTTACGGAAGTCAGCTGAGGAATCTAGTCAATTACCTCTAGATGACGATCGGTGGCAACCAGCGCTTCAAGGGAAGGAAACTCAACCGACTCAACAGCAATTCGCTCAACGAGAATTCTGGGAGATGATTTAGATGTCTTTGACAAACCAATGTGTTATGCAGACATCTAATAACTTTTAGGGCTAAGATTCAGCATTTATGCAGGGAACTATTATCCAGATTTCCAAATTTTGTAAAGAAGTGATACCGAATAGGTGCGCATTTTTCCTTTGCTCCTAGAAAGACGTCTCGGTAGTTACACAGTGGTTGATGGTCAATTAGACGGTTCTAGTCCAGCGATGGTTCCAAACCAGAGAAGTTTACGGTACTGACTGATGAATTCCCATGCCGCGTTCCTCAGCACAAGCGCGATTCCCAGGCAGCCGCCTTGCCCGATCTGCCATCACGTTGGACAATTAGCCGTGAGGAGTAATACCACCGTATCCATACGTGGCTACGCTATCAGTAGTTCTGCTTGACCATGGAGATAGCAGTTCCAGAGGATGAGATCTCCCCGATCAAGAGGACGATCGTAATAAGCCATCTTCCAAATAGGCAATGCGATCGGCTAGATCAACAATGCGGGGATCATGAGTCACCATGAGTACGGTTTTACCAGCTTCCTTCGCCAAAGTCCGCAGTAACTCAACCACCGTATGTCCACTATGCGAGTCCAGAGCCGCCGTGGGTTCATCCGCCATGATCAACTCGGGGTTACCTGCCAAAGCCCGCGCGATCGCTACGAGTTGCTTTTGCCCACCCGACAGATGCCGAGGTAAGTGATTGGCTTTGTTTGCCATCTTGACCTGATCCAATAACTCTAAGGCCCGTTGCCGGCGATTGCTATGACCATGGACCCCTTCAATCTTAAGGGTGACTTCCACATTTTCTAAGGCAGTTAAGGCTGGGAATAGGTTAGATTCCTGAAAAATAAAGCCAATATGCTCTAGCCGAAACTGAGCAAGTTGTTCCCGGGACATCGAAGTAATCTCTGCTCCAAGCAGATGAACGGTGCCCGTCACCGGCGTGAGGATTCCTGCCAGAATCGAGAGTAGGGTAGTTTTACCAGAACCTGATGGTCCCATCAGGAGGTGAATATCTCCCTGTTTAATCTCAAGGTCAATTCCTTTGAGCACTTCAAATCGCTCATTGCCAGATTGGTAAGCCATGCTCACCGCTCGGGCAACGATCGCTTGATGAATATGCCCATCAGCAATGACTGAGGTAGAGGCAACCTGATCCGCGTCTGGAGCAGGTTCAGCAAGGTTCACTTGAGAATCAGCCATTAATAAGAGTATGTGAATGAATGGACTTCAACGGTGTACGTAAAGAGCGGTGAGGAACAACACCGAGCCGCCAAAACCGAGAAAGCGTTCATTAGTCGAGGGGCAATCGCCCAACATTCAAGGCTAGCGTTGAATGCCTGCTCTCAGTTTAGCGAACAGCTACAGTTTCCACATCATCCACGTTGATGCTTACCAGAAGCTTAACTCAGGCTTTAAAGACGATCGCCGGATCAACCCGTGTGACTTTCTGAATGGCAAACATTGCCGACCCTACACACATAATAATGGTCACGCCTAAAATTCCGATCGCCGTGGCAGGCGTAATCAGAATCATAATCCCCTTAGCCGACATCGTCCAAAACCCTAGCCCGACACATAATGCCATGCTGGGCAGATATCCCAGGATAGCCATCCACAAGGCTTGCTCGGTAATGATGCCAGCGATCACCCAATCAGAAGCCCCCATCGCTTTCAATGTGCCGAACTCTTTAATATGGTCAGCAACGGAAGAATAAAGAATCTGGCTCACTACAACCATCCCGACAATGATCCCGACTACCGACCCTAAGCCAAGAATAAACCCAACTCCCGTTCGACTTTTCCAATAGGTCCGGGTTTTATCCGCAATTTCCGCCTGGGTATAGACCCGCGTTCCCGATAGTTGCTTTGCCAAGCGCTGCTTCAAATCTTGTAAGTCCTGTCCAGGTTTTGCCTTAACCAAAATATAAGTAATTGGATCGGTAAATGATAAGGCTTTAGGAGGAGGAATATTGGTAGGTTGGTTATCTGGCAGCGTTGCAAAAGAATTGAGACACTTAATGTCATCACCCGTCAACCGACAATTTAAGGAAGAGGTTAGCCCAGCAGTTCCATACGCATTGGCATTCTCTAACGAGGTGAAAATATAAGCACTGGAGGCGATCGATTGGGTATCGGCAACGATGCCAACTAAATTGGCAGGCAATGAACCGATTTTTCCAGTGTTGCCTACGTCCTGGAGATCCAAAGTGTTGCGACTTGCGCGATCGATCAGGACAGTATAGGGAGCATCTAACTTCGCCAGATCACCACTGATAAATTTCCAATTTGCCGCCAATAATTGCCCCTTGGGGTCAAATCCATAAATCCGCACCGGTTCGATCGATCCACTGCTCGATCGCCATAGACCGGTGCGAATCATTAACGCTTCTGCCCGAGCCACTCCTTTCACCTGCCTGGCGGTTACCAAATTCTGTAACGGCATCGGTAGGGTGACTTCCAGTTGCAACATATCCTCTGAACCCACCCACAAATCTGCCGACGATTGATCAATCAACAAGGCAGTCGATCGTGTAAAGCCGTTCAAAATTCCAGTCTGGATGGTGACTAAGCTAACGGCAAACATGATTCCCGCTTGAGCGACCAGAAAACGGGGAATATCCTCAAAGAGGTTCTTACGAGCGATAGAAGCCATGAGCCGGACAGCAAGGTTTTCTACATCTTAAAGGAGAACTCTAAATCCGGGAGGAAGCAATTTAGGGATCGACTACAAGGTTTTATTATCGGGTCGGGTTCCTTGATTGGGTTCTGCAATGCATCAGGCAGATGCCACCCAACCTGAGGTAGCTTACTAATTAAGATGTAGTTACCTAATCCTGGCGATCGCGATCGACTGCATCCGCCTCAGTCCGCTCAAGAGTGACTGGACCCATACGACCATTGGAGAGAAGCGCCAACTATGGCTTACGAATTTGCTCAACACGTTTTGGATCAGCTAGCCACGGCAACCGAAATCTTTGCTGCTGGTTACGTTGGCATTAACTTCGTCATTTATTCTTGGAAACGGACCGAATCGGAATCCAGCTTAACCCAACCGACCATAATTCCTGAAACCACAGCCGTATCCGAAACGCCATTAGAGGTTTTGCAACCATTACCCCTCTCGTTACCCAAACGGGAATTGGTGGAAATCTCAGCGACTACTAACACCGAAGCCCCTCCCATCCGGCAACTAGTAGATTTAACCGAAGCACCCCGCTCCACCGAAGCCCTGCCATCGATCAATCTAGCTCCACCACCCGCCGATTTATCCGATCAGAGTGTGGACGAACTCACAGAGGCTGAGGTTGAGGTTGAGGAACCTGCACCAGTTCAGCTGGCTCCTGCCCCAGAACCAACCCCGATCGCAGATGTGACTGCATCGGCTTCAGTTGAACCCATTGCTGCACCAGAGACCACTACGGCAAGCCCTGCGATCGCTGAACCACCCACTGAAACCGAGTCGATAGCAACCACTCCCAGTTCCGCAACCGCAGAGCCACTGACCGCAACCAAACCAGTGCTGAAGAAGCCACCTGTTCGCCCCAGTAATTTTGGTCAGCCGACTGCGCCCAAAACTACGGCTCAGCCTGCCGAATCAGCAGATAAATTGACAGAGGAAGACTAATACAGTACATTTGTACCAGCTTCACTTCAATGCTCCATAACTGAACTGCCTCCACATCGTTGGAGGCTGTTTTTTTGGTTCGCTCTGAACCAGCAACGTGAGGCGTATCACGATCGCTTGTGACTCCTGGCACGGCAAGAATCGAGATTTTGGGCGATGGTATGGATACAACCCCGTTTTTTTGCCGAAAGAAGAAAACTAGGACTCTACCAGGACTACAGCCCACGATGAAACAGCATATGGTTGTAAATAGTGCATCCGCAAAGGTGATTACCGGGGAAATAGAGTCCGGCGAACTGGCATGGCTGAGAACACGAGTTGCCGACTTGGAGCAAGAACTCGCTGACACCAAACTGAAGCAACTGAGTTTGCAGCGGCAAGAAACTCAGTATCGAGCCTTAGTACAACTCGCTAATTGCATCATTTTGCGATGGGACACTCAGGGGCAGGTTAAATTTCTGAATGCCTACGGTCAGCGATTCTTCGGCTTCCGCAGCGAAGAAATTCTGGGTAAAAGTATTTTTGGGACGATCGTGCCGCTAACGGAATCATCGGGGCGGGACTTAGAGGCAATGATTGCTGATCTCTGCCAGCATCCCGATCGATATGCCCATAACGAAAATGAGAACCTCTGCCAGGACGGTAAACGAGTATGGATTTCCTGGTCAAATAAGCCGATTCTGAATGAGCAAGGCAAGATCGTGGAAATCCTCTCGGTTGGTAGCGATGCCACAGAACGCCGCCGGACGGAAGAAATCCTGCGCCAATCGGAAGCCCAGTTGCGGGAGCAAACCGCTGCCCTCCAAGCAACCCTATCGGAACTCAAGCAGACCCAAACCCAACTAGTACAAAGCGAGAAGATGTCGTCATTGGGGCAATTGGTAGCGGGAGTTGCCCATGAAATTAACAACCCCGTGAATTTTATTCACGGGAATATTTATCCAGCTAGCCAATATGTGCAGGAATTATTAGACCTGCTGGAACTGTACCAAACCCATTTCCCGGAAGCTCCCCCCGAAATTGAGGACAAAATTGAGGAAATGGATTTGGAGTTCGTGGCAGCCGATCTGCCCAAAATCATTTCTTCGATGAAAGTGGGAGCCGATCGCATCCGAGAAATTGTCCACTCCCTCCGCACCTTCTCCCGTTTAGATGAGGCAGAAGTCAAAGCCGTCGATATCCATGAAGGGATTGATAGTACCTTAATGATTCTGCGGAGTCGCCTCAAAACCTCCTACTTGCGGCATGAGGGCAACGAATATTGCCGTCCAGACATCCAAATCGAAAAACACTATGGGGAGTTGCCCCAGGTCCAGTGTCATGCGGGACAGCTGAATCAAGTCTTTATGAATATCTTCAGCAATGCGATCGATGTATTGGATGAAGTTGCGATCGCTCAAGGCTGTGCCGCCTCTGGCAATCCTCACGCCCCAGAGCCGATCGTCCCAACGATCCGGATTCGCACAGAAACAGTTCAGTATGACGGGGCTGGAGAAGACAGTGCTGAACCCATTTGGCAAGAGTGGATTCGGATCTGTATTGCGGATAATGGCTGGGGCATGCCAGAAGAAGTTCGGCAACGAATTTTCGATCCATTTTTCACGACTAAACCCGTTGGCAAAGGCACAGGCTTAGGGATGTCGATCAGCTACCAGATTGTCACAGAGCGGCATGGCGGGCGGTTGGAGTGTATTTCCATACCCGGACAAGGGACAGAATTTGTGATTGAAATTCCTGCCCAATAGGATTGCCGCAAAAAAATCGTGTCCGATCGAGCCAACGTGAGTAAAATTCTGGGGAGATTGATTCCCGTTACTTGATCGGCATTGTGCTCCTGAAACGTCTCCGGCAGATCTTGTTATTAATAGTTTGCGTGGCTGGCTTAAGTTGGGTCAGTCCTGCGACGGCACCCGTGGCAGCGCAACCCTCCCATACAGTCACCCCGATTGGACAAAATGCAGCAGTAGATGAATTGCAACGGCAACGATCGCAAATTGACCAGCAGCGATCGCAGCTGTCCCAGGAACGCGAGCGACTACAAAACCTGGAGCAAGCCGCACAGGGAACATTGCAAGGACTACAACATAGCGTTACTGCCACCACCGGACAGATCAAAGCTAGTGACTCAGCCTTGCAGCAAGCCACCACTCACCTGAAGCAGTTAGAGACGAAACTAGCCACTGCTGAGCAAACCTTCCGCCAAAAGCAGTTTTCTACGGTGGCACGGTTACGCTTCTTACAACGCCAGCAGGTGAACCGGGGTTGGGCAGTCTTACTCCAAAGCCAAAATTTGAATGAGTTTCTGGATCGGCGGCGCCAATTACGACTGATCTATCACACCGATCGCACGATTCTTTTGAGTTTGCAGACCGATGCCGAACGACTGGAACAACAGCGGAGTCAGGTTGAACAACAGAAAAACCAAATTGCTTTGATCAAACAGGAACTTCTGGCGCAAAAATCCAACGTTGAGGAGCAACTGGCATTCCAACGAGAATCTGTTGATCGGCTCAAGAGCGATCGCAGGGCATTACAAGCGGCAGAATCGCAATTAGAGCAGGATTCTTTGGCGATCGCGAGCATGATTCAACAACGCATGGGCGGACAAGGCGGCATCAGTCTCGTGATGCGCGGCACGGGGCAATTCATGCTGCCCTGCGTCGCCGAAGTGACCAGTAATTTTGGTTGGCGGATGCACCCGATTCTGGGCTATCAGCGGTTTCACTCTGGGATGGATTTTGGGGCAGACTATGGCACTCTCATCCAGGCGGTCGATAGTGGCACAGTCATCTTTGCGGGCTGGTATGGCGGCTATGGCAATGCCGTGATTATTGATCACGGCAATGGACTGACAACCTTATACGCCCATACGAGTGAGTTTTACGTGGTGGAAGGGCAAGGAGTGCAGCGGGGACAGGCGATCGCGGCAGTTGGGTCTACCGGACTATCAACAGGGCCCCATTTGCACTTTGAAGTTCGGCGGGATGGAGAACCCGTTGATCCGATCGCGTATTTATAACCCTGGATTGGTTGGGGCCCAGCGAACTAGGCAGCGATGCAGCCCAATCAACAGTCCGGCTAGTGGTAAAAGTAGGGCTGGAACAATTTCTAAACTAGTCCGGGTCGCGAACCAACCCATTGAGGTCGGAATCGTCGCTGCCCCCAAACTTGCCACACTCGTCATAAATCCGATCGCGGCGGGCACTAATGCCGTGGCGACCCGTTGGGGCATTAACCAAATTGTGGTTGGAAAAATTGGACCTAAGGCAAACCCAATCACAGGTAACACAAGCCAGGCGTTCGGCAACTGCCACCACATTAATAGCCCGATCGCGAGCAAACCTAAAGACCAATCCAGTAAGCGATCGGCGCCCAATCGGCGCACTAACCGTCCCATCACCAATCGTCCTAACGTCAGCCCGAACCAATAGGCGCTAACGCTATAGCCTGCCAGCATTTCTGGAGTTCCTCGCCCTACGGCTTGGACACTATACGCCCAATTGCCGACCGCACTTTCCATACCGACATAAATCATCAGCAAGAGGGCAGCCATAATGACGATCGGCGTTCGCAGTGCCACTCGTAAGTTTAGGCTGGCACTGGCCGCCGAGTGTGTAGCCTGTCGGCGCATCGGGGCGTAACGGCAGACAACTGCCCAACCTAAACCACCCATCAACACAACCACTACAGCGGCAAATACCTGATAAACCTGTCGCCAATTCAGGTCGATCGCAAGCAAGGTGGTGGCTAAGGCAGGTCCTAATAGTGCTCCGATCCCGTAAAAGGCATGCAGAATACCGGTTAAATCAGCATGACGTTGATCGCTAGCAATATAAGTGTTAATGCCGGCATCAATGAGACCAATGCCCAGCCCCAGCAGAATGCCAGCTGCCACCATCACACTCCAGATCGGACTGAAAGCGTAAATCATTAAGGCACTGGTCAGCAAAGCCGCTGCCAGCAAGAGCATGCGGGCTAATCCCAGCCGACTACTGAGGAGACTACTGGCGATCGCTGCCACAATATAGCCACTTAGTTGACTGAGAAACAGCAGGGTCACTGTGGCGGGAGTCAGATGGTAGGTTGTCTGAATCGAGGGAATCAGAATGCCTAACCCTCCTTCCGCCATCCCGATCGCAATAAAAGCGTAGAAGGACAGCGCAACTCCAATCCAGCGTTGACGAGGCATAACTATGAGTAGGTAGACGCAAGGCACTCTCCCTACTATATCGAGCCGGATTCAGGACAGGGGGATTCGCTTTCAGGCTGATCGGTGCAGGAACTAGACTATTGCACTCGCCTCCTAATCCCTTAACGCTGGGGAACTTTGCTCAAGTTGAGTGCCTGAGAATTGTGGGATCGGAGGCGGAGTTAGCCGCAACTAAGTGCCTTCGCGGAGTTTGTCTAGAACACTGCGATCTTCCAGGGTGGAGGTGTCACCAGAGACTTCTTCACCGGCGGCCAGCGATCGCAGTAAGCGGCGCATAATCTTGCCCGATCGCGTCTTTGGTAAGGCATCGCTAAACCGGATCTCGCCGGGACGTGCCAAGGCGCCGATTTCCTGGACTACATGCTGCCGCAGTTCTTTGCTTAATTCATCGCTGGCTGTATAGTTACCTTCCAAGGTGACAAAGGCGATGATTTCCTCTCCTTTAATTTCGTCAGGACGACCGACCACAGCGGCTTCCGCCACTGACGGATGGGAAACCAGAGCCGATTCGATTTCCATTGTGCCCAGACGATGACCCGCCACACTAATTACGTCATCGACCCGACCCATCACCCAGAAGTAACCATCTTCATCCCGGCGCGCCCCATCTCCGGCAAAGTAGGTGTACTGCCCGTCTTTGGGGGGAATATGTTCCCAGTAGGTCCGGCGGAAGCGATCAGGATCGCCGTAGACCGTTCGCATCATGCCGGGCCAGGGATGCCGCACCGCCAAATAGCCACCATTATTATCCTTGACTGTATTCCCGTCTAGATCGACTACTTCTGCCAGAATGCCGGGGAAGGGACGAGTGGCAGAACCCGGCTTAGTGGGAATCGCACCGGGGAGAGGGGTCACCATGATGCCGCCGGTTTCAGTTTGCCACCAGGTATCGACGATCGGGCAACGTTCGCCGCCAATAATCCGGTAGTACCACATCCAGGCTTCGGGGTTGATTGGTTCACCCACAGTCCCCAACAGGCGCAAGGAGGACAAATCTCTCGCTTTGGGCAGGTGTTCGCCCATTTTGATAAACGCCCGAATCGCGGTGGGAGCGGTGTAGAAGATGTTGACGCCATACTTCTCAATCACATCCCAGAAACAACCGGGATTCGACGAGCGAGGCGCCCCTTCATACATTAAGGTCGTTGCCCCGTTCGAGAGCGGGCCGTAAACGATGTAGCTGTGTCCCGTAATCCAGCCGACATCGGCCGTACACCAATAGACATCGGTATCGCGCAGATCAAAGATCCACTTGGTAGTCATGTGGGTATAGAGGTTATATCCTGCTGTGGTATGCACCACCCCTTTCGGTTTGCCCGTGCTACCGGAGGTGTAGAGAATGAACAGCATATCTTCGCTATCCATTGGCTCGGCAGGGCAATCGGATGAGATCCCTTGTTTCAAGTCATGCCACCAGTGGTCACGTCCAGCTTCCATGTGGACTTTCTGTGCGGTACGCTGCACCACTAAAACATTCTGCACACTAGGAGCATGATTGTCTGCCAGGGCTTTGTCTACCTGATCTTTCAGCGGCACGATCGCATCTTTCCGCCAGCCCCCGTCTGCTGTAATCACCAATTTGGCTTTGCCATCATTCAGGCGATCGCGGAGCGCTTCGGCACTAAAGCCCCCAAATACAACCGTATGGGGCGCCCCAATCCGGGCACAGGCGAGCATAGCGATCGCGGCTTCGGGAATCATTGGCATGTAGATGCCCACCACATCCCCTTTCTGGATGCCTAACTGCTTGAGGACATTCGCGAACTGACAAACTTCCCGATGCAACTGGGCATAGGTGAGGGTACGCGAGTCACCGGGTTCGCCTTCCCAAATTAAGGCCGCTTTATTCCGTCGCCAGGTGGTCAAATGACGATCGAGGCAGTTATGGGAAATATTAGTTTTGCCGTTGACAAACCATTTGGCGAAGGGCGGTTGCCAGTCGAGCACGGTATCCCACTTTTGGAACCAATCTAATTCTTGTTCGGCTAACTCTGCCCAAAATTTCTGCGGATCGGCTTGGGCACGGGCATAGAGTTGTTCATACTCTTCTAGACTTTTAATATGTGCCTGCTGAGAAAACTCGGCGGATGGAGAGAATAGCCGATTTTCATGAAGAATGGATTCGATCGTCGATTGTGACATAGTTGTTACTAAGATCTAGATGAAACGCGACGGGCGATCGGCTAGCCGCCGCATGGAATTTCAGGACAATTCACTGATCGTCGGTAGCCCTTTCAACACAATACTGGATTTAGAGCAACCTGCTAGTTACTGCTTGTAACGATACATCCCGTACTGAGATTGCTTAGTGGGATAGCTGAGAATTGTTAGCAGTTTGATCTCGATCTTTTGAGAATATTTCTGAGTAAAAGTTGCCAGTCGATCGCTGATCTAAGCAGGTTAAGTCAGGGTTTTCAAGCATGGTTTAGGGTGTGATTTTTTTGATTAAAATGGCACTTTGATTGTTTGAGAATAATTATGTGTTTATCTTTCTTCTCGGCAGGTTTAGCTGATACCAGAGTGGGAAATAGCAGGAGAGGGGCGCTCATTAAGTAAGTAGGTGTAAATAACTTGAGGATGACAGGAGCATTGGTTATTCATCCTTGGTCATTCGTAAATAGTAATCTCCAAATGACGAGTGACCAGTGCGCTCCGATATCACAGATAATTGCCTTTACCTACTTAGGATTCTTAAACTAACGCTAAACCATGGCCTTGGAACGCCGATCGCTCCAGACTAACGGTTGCAACGTTGAGGTTTAGCGTTAAATATTAATCAGCCAATGCCAAATCCAGTGACAGCTTTTGCCGCGATCTGCGGAATACTGAGCGTATCTTGCCCCAGTCCGACTCGCAATCTTCTCTGGTTATGGCTGCATCCCAGACGGTATACGACACAATGACCGATATCCGTGCCCCCCGACGCTTCCGCTGGCGGAGTGGTTTGCAGTGGCAGGAAACTCGCGCCCTGCTATTACTGGGGGGAGATATTGCCGCCTTGGCGATCGCCGGTCGAGTCGCCGCCCATTTCAACCAGTTTTATTCCCCCTTACCACCCCAGTTGATCTTGGGAGATTGGTTAGGATTGCCGGGGGTTTATTGGATTTTGCTCGCCGTTGTGCTGGTACTGTTTACCCGCAATGGTCTATATACCTCCCTCAGTCAGTGGAAGAACTACGTTCGGGCAGGTCAGTTAATCAGCCTGGTCTATTTAGGGGCGATTGTGCTGATCTACTTTTATGATCCAAAGTTGGCTCCGCCGCGATCGCTGATGTTAACCGCCTGGTTAGGCAGTATGGGCAGTGTGATCGGCTTGCGACTGGTGCTCAGCCTGGTCCTACGACGGTTTGAACAAGCCCAAACCAAAGTTTTTCTCTTAGCCTCTGCCGAACGATTGCCCGTACTCGCCAATATTCTCAAGCGGCGATCGCGCTACAACATTGTCGGGGCATCCCTGGCAACCACCAGTACCACAGCCGCCACCATGCAAGCGATTCTGGCATCGGGGGCGCAGGAAGTGTTAGCCGAAAATTTACCCCAAACCGAATTAGCCTCTGGGCTGTACTGGCAATTACGCCGATCGGGAATTACCTTACGGCTGATCCCTTCCAGCGTCGAGATGTTACACCGTCGGGGCGAACCGGAAGTAATCGCGGGACTACCCACCTTACGGATGGAAGCAACACCGCTGGGAGGGTGGGATTATCGCCTCAAACGCCTGATTGATGTGATCGGGGCTGCCGTTGGCTTGCTTGTCCTGGCGCCAGTGTTTATAGTGATCGCGATCGCCATTAAACTGACTTCTCCTGGTGCTGTCTTCTTCCGCCAAGAACGGATGGGCTTGCATGGGCGCATCTTTCAGATGTGGAAGTTTCGCACGATGGTTGCCAATGCGGCGGCGCTGCAAGCCAGCTTAGAACAACAGCACCAAACCCATAGCCAGGTCATGTTCAAACTCAAGCATGATCCACGCATCACCCCTGTGGGGCAGTTCTTACGCCGAACCAGTTTGGATGAATTACCCCAATTATTCAATGTTCTATTGGGACAAATGAGTTTAGTCGGTCCGCGTCCTCTGCCTTTACGCGACATTGAACGGTTCGATCCCTGGCATCATACCCGTCATCAAGTTCTACCAGGCATCACCGGACTGTGGCAGATCTCCGGACGATCGGACATTGAAGCCTTTAACGATGCGGCTCGGTTGGATTTGTACTATATCGATAATTGGTCACTCAACCTTGATCTAGACATCCTGCTCGAAACAATCAAAATTGTCCTCTTTGGTAAGGGCGCGTATTAGCGTAGGCAGCGTAGCATAGCAAAGGATCTAAACCGCCAGCAGATGCCATGCAAGACTCCAAACCGATCGCGTCTCCTTCTCAGCGGGGCAACCTGCTCGGAATTCTGACGGCAGCTTTTTACGTCCTCTTCACGTTATTGCCAGATAGCAATAGTTTGATGGTGTCTTGGCCGTGGGTATTCCTCTGGCAGGTTGGCTTAATTTGTCCGGTGCTCTGGCTGTTGGGTCTGTTGTGGCAACGGCAGTTACAGTGGTTAGGACATCGACTGGATTGGTTAGTCGGAGTTCTGGTGGTAGGGCTGATCGTATCAGCGGGATTAGCCACCTTTCCCAGACAAGCTCACTGGTATAGCTGGGCAGGATTCTGTGCTTTGGCAGCGTTGTATGCCGTCAATAGTTGGTTAGTCAATCGCGATCGGCGCTTGTGGTTGCTGACAATGCAGGGTTACTTAAACCTGGCATTCATCGTCGTCAGTTTACTGCTATGGACAAGCCAAACCCTGTTACCCGAACTGTCCCGCTTGCAAGAGTTTCAGCAGTTTGGTGTGAATTTACCGTTTGATTTTTCTAATATTGAGCTGCGCAATTGGGCCCCGATCGGGCATCAGAATTATGTCGCCGGCGATCTGACCCTAGCATTACCCTTGCTGGTTGCTCTTGCCATCCTGCATCACGGTCGCCAACGCTGGCTATGGATCGCTGGAATGGGGTTAGGCTTGGTTGCTCTTTATACCACCAGTTCTCGTAGTGGTTGGCTGGCGATCGCGATTCTGGGAGTCATTACAGCCGCCATTGCCCTTTGGCGTTCCACATTACCCAAGTTATGGCTAGGCATCGCTAGTATGGCTGGCTTGATCCTCTTGGGACTAATGGTATTCAGCAATAATCGGCTGCGTACGCTCTTAAGCGGTCAACAAGCTGGAGGTGAGTCCGCATTCCGTACCATCACCATGACAACAGGGTGGCAGATGGGATTAAGTGATCCGCTGTCGGGGATTGGGTTAGGCGGCATACCATTGCTGTATCAACAATTTCGTCCTGGGTGGGCAGGTCGCGAAGCAGAGTTAGTGTATCAACTGCACAGCACTCCAGCGCAACTATGGGCAGAAATGGGCATCTGGTCGGTGCTCGTTGGCGTCGGAGCGATCGTTGTGCTGAGCTACCTGGGAATCCGGTGGTGGCAATGGCAGCAGCGAGAATATCGGGTCAGGCAGCGATTGCAGCTAGAGGAGATGGGGAGTGGAGAAGATGAGGGAGATAGAGAAGGTGAGGAATCAGAAAACTTAAGTCAACTATCTCCTAGAGCGCTATCACCAGATCACTGGCTGATCGGGGCAATTTATGCTGGATTACTTGCTTATGGCATCGTTAGCGTCACCGATTATCAACTCGATAACCTGGCAATCAGCGGCACTCTGATCATTTACCTGGCCGTTCTCACCTCTGAATTCCGCTCTCCCCCATCTCCCCCACGACCTCATCTCCCCCAGCCCGCCTTTCTCCCCCTCACCGGACTCGGCATCCTCCTCGCCGCGATCGTCTGGTTGATTCCGATTCATCGAGCCTGGATGGTATCCAGTCAGGGATTCGCTGCCCTCAGTCGCGATAATTTACCAACCTTTATCGATCGCCTAACACAAGCTCACACCGTCGCCCCTTGGGAACCTTACTATCCCTGGCAATTAGGGTGGACTCTAGGTGATTTGAGTTTGCAAACCAGTAATGCCAAACAGCAGCAACAGTTAACCCAGGATGGGATTAAGTGGTTACAACGTGGGACACGCATTGCTCCTGCTCAAGAATTTGGTCATAGTAATCTCGCCTGGTTATTGCTGAACCGTGATCCTCAAGCTGCGGCACAATCCTTTGCCCAATCGGCTCGCTTAGTTCCAGCCAAGCGCGGGGTGTTCTATGGCTTGGGATTAAGCTGGCTCGCCCAGGGACAGGTCGATCGTGCTATTGCCGCAATCACCATAGAAGCCCTCCGTGATCCAGTAATCATCAGCAGCCCAATTTGGAAGTTACCGCAGTTACAACCCCTGTACGCTCCGATCCTGAGTCGGATGGAGGCAAAATACACGCAATTTTTGCAACAGTCTGCTGACAACCCTGCCTTAACCGGTTACCTCCGGCAAACGAGAGGTGGACTGCGTTGGTGGACAGGCAACCGAGCCGCTGCCCATGCTGATTTAGATCAATTTGGCACTCCGATCGCGCAACTGATTCTGGCATTAGCAGAAGGCAAAGCGACTGACTCAGCCTTCACTCAACTGCCCCTTTCTGCCAGCAGTAAAACGATCGCCGCCTGGATGCAACCCGATCAACGCTTAGCTTATTTACGCCAAGCCTGGATTCTGGCGACCCACACCATTCCTCCCAATGACACCCTGCAATCGTTAGTCCTAAGCATGAACAATTCCGCCACGTTTGACCAATGGCTACAACAAAATGCTCCTAGTCGGCAATTGCGGCGGGAACGGGCTGGGTTTGGTGTCCTCAGTCGGCATATTGATGGTTCTATTCCAGTTGATTTCCTCACCGTTGTTGAAAACATCCCCATCACCGAGTTATTCGACAATGAACTCCTCCCCTCTCCGGTCTACCTACCAGCCTGGGACCAACTGTTGCAAAGCGATCGAGATGCCTTACTGCAATCCCTTAGAACTGATAGTTGACACTGAAGTAAAAGCCATCGTCCTGGATGTCGTTGCCCCGATCGTCCAAATTTATAAATGGGATGCCGTAGTCCAAGCGAATATTGAGTCCGGTAATGGGTTGCCAGAGGAAACCTAAACCTGCCCCAATCAAGAAGCGCTGTCTGGCTTGGGGATTTGGATTGTCATCGTTGTTCCACACCTTACCCAAATCCACAAAGGGAGCCAATTGCATCACCGGATTGCCCGATTCATCCCGCATTACCGCAATTCGATCTTCGACACTCAAGCGGAAGCCATTGTCCCCCGATCGGGCATTTTGGCGATAGCCACGTAACGATTGCCCACCCCCAATCACAAACTGTTGGGAGGGTAGCAAGCTATCTGGGGTAAGTTGCAGATCAAGAGACGCAATCAGCAAATTACTGTTACCGAGGCGTTGGACGCGCTGCACCTGTCCCTGCCAGCTAAAGAACTGCCCATCGGGAATCGGGTCATCGTTGTCCGTCGCATCCAGAATGTTTAAGCCAAAGTTGAACTGCGATCGTAATGCCCAGGCTCCTTGGGGATCGCGTTTCACATAGTCCTGCCCAAACTTAAGCACCCGGGTACGACTTTTACCATCCTCATCGGGTCCCAGACCAAACGGAAACCCAATGTCTTTAAACAAAAACGTCTGACTATCTTCGTAGGTAAACCCTAGAGATAACGCCAATTCCTGCCGGGGAGTGCGAATGAATGGCTGGCGATAACTTAATTCATACAGCCCAGTGCTACCGCGAATATCTAAAGCTTTAAAGTCTTCATCCGTAATCCGGTTATTGTTGGGAGCCGCCCGCAATTGAATCGTGCCATTCATCGGATTTAATGGGGCACGATAAATAAAGTCAAAGTTATTGGAGCCGCCCGTGGTCGATCGATAATAGGATGCCAGCAAATCATCCCCAATCCCACTGAGATTGCGATAGCCAACGGCCCCACCAAACCGCACCGAACCGACACTGGGCGGGGAATAGTTATCTACCCCTACCACCCCATATAACGGGTTAGCTTCCGTCACCCGCACCACTAGAATGCTTTGACCTAACCCTGTACCCGGTCGCAGGCTCGCTTCCACATTCGTAAACAGCGGATCAATTTTCAGCAACCGTAATTGATCTTCTAACTTGTCTCGATTTAAAGGCGGTTTTGACCCTAATTCAATCCGCCGCCGAATGTAGGACGAATTGAGGCGTCGGTTCCCTTCAATCTCGATTCGTTCTAGAGAACCTTCCACCACCTGAATTTGCACCACTCCATTCGCGATCGTTTGATCGACTAAAACAGCCCTGGAGGTGATGAATCCTCGGTCTAAATACAGCTGGGTAATCGCATCAGCCACCTGTCGCAGTTGCTCCAACGTTGCCGACTGCCCAATCAGAGGATTGGTAATGGGGGCAAAATCTGACTCAGAAAAAATTGTGCTGCCTTTGACCTCAATTTGGCTGACCGAAACCGTCACAGGTGGTTGTTCCGGTGCAGGCGGCTGGTCTGGGGTCGGAGTAGTGCCATCAGGAGGTGTCGCATCGGGCAACACGGGTTGATTCTGCTCTGGCAAGACTGGATCAGGAGTAGGAGCAGGTTGAATTAAGCGATCGCGGTTGGGGTCAGGGGTGGGCTGAAACGGGCGATCCGCAGGAATTGTTTGGGCAACAACAGGGGCAAGTTCTGTCAGAAACGATGGGGGCGAAAACTCGATCGGCAACGGACTAGCCGTAAGTGGTAACGGCTCTGGCGACATGGGACTGGGTAGCGTTTGCTCTAGGGAGGCAGGCTTTGCTACAGCACTCCTGACATGATCAACCTCAGGGCTGGACTGTGGGGACAGAGGCTCTAGCCCAGTTAAGGGAGTGGCTGCTCCTGGCTGAACAGACAGCCCAGACAGCATCATACTGGATAGGCAAACTCCATACGCAGATTGCAATGGTCTTAGTGGCATTGATTGATACCATCACTTGATTTGGCTAGGTCAACAAGGAGTGGCTATGCTGGATCTGGCAACTGGGTCAGTTAGTGATTAGACTCAGCCCCATGATATCTCCGTACCGACGAACGGAAACGAAATCTGGATAAGCGGTGCATTTTATTGAATTTGGTTCATGAAACGACCCTTTTTGTAACGCGATCGCAAGGATTGATTCAGTTATGGATATACGCTCATGTACCACTGTGACCAAACGTTGGTTCAGTATTGGCTTAGGGTTGCTGATCGCCGGCTTGCCGTTAGCCGCCCCTGCGATCGAATTTCAACCGCCGAAGCGAGGCATGCCAGGACGGCGGGAAGGAGGGGGTACCCGTGACCCCTTAGCGTGTGTTCGGGGGAAACCAAGTCGCCTCATGGCATTGCTACCAACCACCAACTTAGGACTGACCGTTACAGACTATCCCCGGTTCTTCTGGTACATGCCCCAGACAAAAGCTAAACTCGCTGAGTTTACTCTATTTGAGGTCGATGAAAACCTGGAAGACCGCCAGCCGGTTTATCAAACCACATTCAATATTGCGGGAGCAGCCTCAGGCGGGATCGCCAGTTTTCAACTACCTACGCAAGCCAAGATGGCAGGGTTAAAAGTAGGCAAAGATTATCGCTGGACCGTCTCGCTGATCTGTGACCCCAGTAATCGGATGCGAGATATTGAGATCGAAGGTTGGGTACAACGAGTGGCAGTTGATCCAAAGCTGACCAAGCAACTAACCAGGGCAACTGTCAGCGATCGCATTCAATTACTGGCTAATAATGGGCTTTGGTTTGATACGGTTACAACTCTAGCGGCAGAACGCACAGCGCATCCAACCGATCCAGCGCTAAAAACTAGTTGGACAGAGTTATTGCAGTCAATCCAACTAGACGCGATCGCCGATCAACCATTTATTCCCTGTTGCCAAAAGTGAATCAAGCGTTAACGCTCCGAGTAGTTCACTTTATACGCCAACAGATCTAACCCAGACACAGAAAATCGCAGGCGCTCCCCATCGATAGCCGCTGTATCCAATTTGGTAAAGGCGGCTTCTGTCAATAAAATCTCACCTGAGCGCGCTAAATCCTCTCCTAGCTTACTCGCCAGGTTCATTTCACTGCCATACAAATCTTCGTCCCCGATCACTAGTGTCGTGCCGTAGCCAATCCCAATGCCGGCATGAAGGTCATGATCTTCCGGCAACCCACTATTGACAGCATTAAACGCTTGCAAGATCGCGATCGCGGTGGCAACGGCAGAGGAAACATCCACGAACACGGCAAACAGGTTATCAGCTTCTTGCTTCACGACTCTACCCTCATGCCGCTGCACGATTGGGGTCGCGATCGTGGTCATGCGATGGACCATTGCCAGAAAATGAGTAATGCCATGACGAATGGTCAGCCGGGAAAAGCCAGATAAATCCAGCACTAAAATGGCACAGTCCTGGTCAAAATTCGTATGAATCTGGCGATCGATTTCAGCAACGTTTTCAGGATGCTCGTTACGCTCTTGTAGCAGCCGCTGCAATTCTGCTCTTGTATTATTTGCAGGCATAGAAATCAGTGACGATAAGGGATAAACAGAACTTAGATGGTTCAATCTAAGCTTGACTTTATCCTAATGTCACAGGATAGAAAAATTGGTGCTGAACAAAATTGCTCAATCCAGCTTGCCAGTCCCTTAAGCCCTGAGGATGGCAGGACTAGCAAGGGTAGTGGATTTGAGGCTTGCACAGTCCTAAGATAGTCGCGCAGTTTGAGCTAAATAAATATCTTTGAGAATGGTCTGTAAGTCGTATTGGTATTGCCAATCAGGATAGTGAGCCTGGAATTTTCGGACATCAGAAATGTACCAGATGTGATCACCCGAACGGTTATCTTCCGCGTAGGTATATTGCAGTTTTCTTCCAGCTAATTCCTCACACACCGCGATCGCTTCTAACATCGAGCAGTTGCTGTAGCGCGATCCACCCATGTTATACACTTCACCACAGCGCGGATTTTGGTAGAAGTGATAAAAGGCATTGACTAAATCGTGACTGTGAATGTTATCCCGAACCTGCTTCCCTTTATAGCCAAAAATAGTGTATGGCTCTGAAGTAATGGTGCATTTCATCAAGTAGGCAAGGAACCCATGCAATTTAGCTCCAGAATGCGCTGGACCTGTTAAACATCCACCCCGAAAGCTAGCTGTTTTCATGTCGAAATAGCGCCCATATTCCTGCACTAAAACATCAGCTGCCACCTTAGAAGCACCAAATAATGAATGCTTAGAAGCATCGATCGACATGGATTCATCAATACCAATCCAATAAGGATGTTCAGGATTGATTTCCCAACGGGTTTCGAGTTCTTCTAACGGCAGGAAGTTAGGAGTATCGCCATAAACTTTATTTGTTGAAGTGAAGATAAACACAGCATGCGGACAATACTGACGGGTCGCCTCCAGTAAGACTAATGTCCCATTGGCATTAACTGTAAAATCAGTATGGGGATCATTGGCTGCCCAATCATGGGAAGGTTGAGCCGCCGTATGAATAATCACCGAAATATCTGATGAGTATTCCTTAAACAGGCGCTCAATAGCTTCACGATCGCGAATATCTAGATCGTAATGTTGGTAGCGATCGCCATATTTATCCTTCAATAAATCGCGATTCCAGGTCGTTGAAGCCGAGTCACCAAAGAAATAAGCTCGCAGGTTGTTATCTACCCCAATCACATTGAAGCCTAATCGGGCAAAAAAATGGACAGATTCAGAACCAATTAACCCAGCGGAACCAGTTACCAACACAGTAGACATCTGCTTAATACCCTCCTAACCAGACAATAAATGATTAAATACCTTATCTAAGGTTTAAAGCAACTTCTTTAATAGTTAAACTGATGTTGTTTTAGAGAAACAAGCTGGAAGATTCTCACCATCGCAAACAGTGAAAGTAGCATCAGAGCAAGCATAAAAATATTAGGAGCCACTATCAGATAGCTAGTAAAACTAATTGAAGTGGCAACTAACCAATTAATAATAAAAGCAAAAGTTTGAGCAGACAGCAAAATATAACATATCCAGGGAGGCAATGAAATTGCTAGCACTCCAGCCCAACCAACAAATAGGAGAATCATGGTTGTATAAGAACCTTGATGAATTGAAGTAGTAGCAGGACCAAACGATACAAAAACCCAAACTAAAAGACTCAATAGGCTAACTGATAAAATCGGCTTGACTACATTCATCTCTATTAGCTTTTTCTGCATTTTCAATAATAGAGCTATCAATAAAACTAACCAGCCAAAATTGAGTATTCCTAGTCCTCTAAACACATGAGTGAATTCTTTAAGACGTTTCTCTACGGAAGATTCTGGTTTAACCCCAAGAATTGTAGTTAAGTCATTAGCATTGGCTGGTGTAACAACTAACAATTTGAGGTTCTCCCACTTATTACTAACAATCTGACTAGGACTTAAGTGGCGATAGGAATCCCATAGGGCTTGAGAGAACGATCGAGAATCAGGTTCAGTTACACCCGCGATATGCCATTTTGCTAACCGATCAGCCGGAGGTTCATAAAACTTCTGATAGCACGACCAAGGAATTAGCAACAGCCCTAGGATCACAACTCCAATCACGGTCTGACGAAAACTAGGCAAACCTTGAGGTCTTAGAATCAGCAGCAGCATAGCCGGCAATGTAAAAATCACACCTGTATGAGCCAACATTCCTAAAGCTATAGCACCAGCTGCTAAAGCAATTTCCCAAGTGAAAGGGCGGCGATATTCATACAACGATCGTACTAACAGGGTAAATCCTAAAATCACCAGTGAACCAGCCAGCAATTTAGGCCAAACATAAACACTATTGAACAGAAAAAAGCCAGAGAAAATTGCAAACGACAGCACAATCGCGATTTGACTACCCAAGAGTCGCATCGTTCTACATAGTGCCCATACCGCCGCGACCCAGGCACATTGGACAATCGTACCAAGCACTTGATAATGCCAACCAGATGAAAGTTTAATAATCCGGTTTAGAGGATACTGAAGTAGAAAAATTCCAGTTTGTAAAGGTGGACGATCGCTACTTAACCAATCATTTAACAGAGGGCGCGGATCTTTACCATGAAAGAGCTTATCCGCAAATAATTTCGGCAGGATATTATCAGGAGGAAACCCTTCTAAAAATCGCGTTTGTGCCAGTATTTCCGGGCTAATTCCTGGATCAATCAAATAAAGTGTGGCAGTATATGCCAAACTGACGGCAAACATTAAACTGCTTGACCAGATAAAATCCGGGGATTTTAATAATGGCATGAGTAGTTGGCGACGATGCAGAGTCACCAGGCTGAGCATGCTAGTTAACAGCACGATCACACTAAACACAATGCCTAAATTAGGATTGAAAAAGTATACCCAAAAGGCGAGGTAGCTAATAAATGAACTAACGGCGATCGCTAAAATCAATGTAAACGCCATACTCAGGCGATAGCGATGAATTAACAGATTAGCTATCAGTAATCCTGGCAAAATAAAGCCAACAAAGCTAATTAAACAAAGTGGGAATAAACCCAGAGATGACAGTTGGGAACTGAGGAGGTGTAAGAAACTAATTTGCAATGGCGAACTAATCCCTAACCATCCCACAACATCTTGGTTAGCATCAACAGCTATGAGTTGAACTAGCTGACCCTGCCAGGTTCTAGGCATGATCCAATGCAGCTCTTTCCAGCGTTCCCCAACATTGCCTAACTTTAGTTGTAGTTGTTCACCTGAATCCACTCGTTGTACAGCCAGATAATTGCCTGAGGCATTGCCCCAACCTGCAACAAATGCTCCTAAAATCGGTGGGGCTTGAAAAGCAGGTGAAATTAACGTTCCAGTATTTTGCGCTGCCCCGACCCAGGACCCCCATAGAGTAATCGCTTTACTACGAGACTTAACGGCACGAGCGAACTTTTTAGGAATCTTGGGAGTTCCTCGCACCGCAAATTTACCAGTAATGGTGTAACCAGTTGTTCCCGCTACTAATACCCGATCGCGACCACAGAGCGTAGTTAGAGTAATTCCAGCTACAAACAGCAAAATAATCGCTGCAACGATCGCTGAAAGCTTGACTGAGCGATGCTGAAAACTGGGGAGCAGCATAAACTGTAGTAGCTCTATTTAGAGAAAAATTGGTTTCAAAATAGATTCGTACTCAACCATCCACTGATAAATTTCGTTAAGAGTTCTACGAGGATCTGACTCAGGTTTCCAACCAGTTTTAAGAGTCACCTGAGCAGAATCGGTAATAAAAACGGGCACATCACCAGGACGTTCTTCGGTCACAGAACGAATCTCGATCGTGTTACCCGTAATTTCCTGGCAGAGTTGCGTCGTTTCCAGTAAGGACAGACTATTGCTGACTCCACCGCCAACATTTAACACATCACCATCCAGTTCTGTAAAATGAGCCAGCTGATAATCCACTAATCGGAGCAGGTCATTTACATGCAGCAGATCGCGGACCTGTTTTCCGGTTCCACCAAAGCCGATATAGCTCAATGATTTATGAAAATAATGAGCAGCCATCCACAGTGTAAATACCCCTTGATCAACTTTGCCCATTTGCCAGGGACCCGTTAGCACTCCGCAACGATTGACGATCGCCGGAATGCCATAGGCATCCCGATATTCTTCAATCAACAATTCGGAGGCAAGCTTGGTCGTGCCATAGAGCGATCGGGCACCCTGCAAGCCAAATTCCTCAGAAATCCCCAAAGATGAGGCTCCTGGCAGTTCTTGGTCGGCGGCGATCTCAAATCGGGTTGCCGTTTCCTGCAATTTCAGCGCCATTAATGCCTTAATTGGGTAGACCCGGCTAGTCGATAGAAACAACAGTCGAGCCTGGTTTTGTCTTGCTAGTTCGAGCAGATTAATGGTTCCTAGCAAGTTGGTTTGCAACACATATTGGGGTGAGCTAAACCCCGCTAAAACCGAGGGTTCGGCAGAACAATCAATAATCGTATCTACTTGCAACTCCGCTGGATCGAGATCTGAAGGCGATCGCACATCGCCATGCAAAAACTCGATTCCCAATTGTTTAAATCGGGGTAGATTCAGCTCGGAACCCCGTCGCCGCAAATTGTCGAGGCAAGTAATTTGCCAATCAGGGTGGAGAGTTTTCAGACCGATCGCCAGGGAACTCCCGACAAATCCAGCTCCACCAGGAATTAATAGTTTCTCAGGCATTCACTTTCAACTCAGAGACACGATTACGGCGGTGATAGTCACCACGAGACAAGTGTTTTTCCAACCAAACATAAAGCACAATAAACAGATAGCGGCTGCCCATTTCTTTGATTTTTAGTTTGGAAATACCAGTCTTGCGGTTATACCAGCGAATCGGTATCACTACATGAGAGAAGCCCCGCACAAGTGCCTTCAAAGGCAATTCTACGGTGAGATTAAAATGGTGACTGAGAATAGGTTGAATCCCTTCAATCACTTCCCGCCGATATAACTTAAAGGCATTAGTCGTATCGTTGTAGCGCAGACCAAATAACACCTTAATAAACCAGTTTGCCAGTCGATTAATGTAGAGCTTGTGGATCGGATAATCGACCACCATCCCGCCTTTAATAAAGCGCGAGCCGAATACACAGTCATAACCTTCCAGCAGTTTGTAATAGCCGGCAACCAAATCTTCTGGGTCATCTGAGGCATCCGCCATGACGATCGCCACAGCATCCCCCGCAAACTCTTCCAGTCCCCGCCGTACGGCAAAGCCGAAGCCATTGGGCGGTTGATTGTAAACATAGCGAACTTCAGGAAACTCGATCGCCAATTGCTGGCAAACTAACCGCGTATTATCCGTACTATTGTCATCGATAATGACGATTTCATAGCGAATCCGCTCACGCTGAAGCACTCCAGCAAAACTGCAAACAGTGTCATATAAACAATCCTGCTCGTTGTGAGCCGGAATCACAACTGATAATTTCATTACTCCTCCACTCGCAGCTTCCTCACACCAGTTAACAGCACAAATTGTCTGTCATCGGGATCATACACCCAGGCTTTAACTAATGTCTCACCGATCGGTAACAATTTGGGCGAAAAATTCGCGCCCCACCGGGAGCGAGCATAACGGCTATCTCTTAAAGATTTAGCCACATCCAAACTAGGAGAATTGACGTAGGCATTGGTTAAAAATGTTGCATCGGGATTGCCATAACTAATAAATACCAACTGGGCTAACCGATGACGATCGGGTAAAATTGCCCAACCGGATAGCCCAATATCCCCACAGTTCAAACAATTTTGCTGCACAGCAAGAGACTGAGTGGCACTTTCTGGTGGTGCATCAATATATCCATAGGTTTGAGACGGCTGCGATAGAAATGTGACTGGCTTTGATGGCTGTCTAAACCCGATTTGAGTCAGATCCTTTACAGCCGCTTTAAGTGAAGCAACATCCGGGTAAAGCAGTTGCAAGCAGCTATCAGGAGTTTGCTCAATCCCAATATCTAAACAACTTTGACCACGCACTAATCTGGCATGAAAGTCCTCAGCCATTGGCAAAGCAGCGATCGAAGCCATTAAGACCAGTAATGCTAACACTCCACCAACAGTGGTTGACTTGAGGCAAACCGCCATATTAGCTACTCGAGGGTGCAGCTCACTGCATCCAACTCGCCACAAATGAATGAGAGAAATGACTAACAGGATTGAAACAGTGATATACCGTGAGGAGGCAGCTTGTTCAATGCCTAAGCCAGTCCTACCGATCGTAGTAATGACTGCAAATAAAATTGTAAATAAGCCTAGTGAAACCCAGGGTGATAAGCGGTCTGCAATCGAAGAGTTGAGGTGCTTCACATAGTACACAACAAACCCAATGAAGCTAACAAATAAGACTAGACCAGGGATGGCAGCATACTTTGACTGATATAGAAGTGGCGTCCCTAATAATGTGAAAAAATAATTTGCAGCTAACAATGGTAGCCGAATATATCCATAAATATCTAAGTGATTCGTTGGTTTTTGATACCCGATCGAATACAGATAAGCAGAAGCTAAAAATAGCCCAATCCAGGCACAGAATAAGGTGATTTTTTGCGATGTTTTACGTCCTCGCCAACTAGTAATTAACGCTGGAATCATCGCGATCCATGTCAGTAACCCCTGAGCTAACGATAGACTAGCAATAAAACAAAATAGGGAGGCTAACGCTAACTTGAGCCAAGCATTACCAATACGAGAGGTAAGAACGAGAAGGGCGATCGCAAAACAAGCATTGACCAAAAACCAGGCTACCTGAAACCCCCATAGCCAATTTTCCCATTGCACCAATGAAAAAAGACAAATACTAGTAAAAATGCTGGAAAAATAAATCCGTTGCTCTGGTAATTCTGATTGGCAATAAGCAAGTCGATGAATTGCCCAAAATGTCAATATTACTAAGCCAATGCTGGTATACGATTCCAATTTCGTATTCCAGTTCGAAAGCCATGCCAGAACAATAAATACAATTTTAGGAAACAGCAACCGATGCTCATTATTCTGTGTCCAAAGGTCTTGCCATCCAACGGTATGAGCTGCTGTCTTTCGGAATAGTTCCACTAATCCCCACTCATCCCAATAAGGCACATTGACGCCTAAGTCTGCGACAAACCACAGTAGGAGGAGCAGAGGCAGTCCATAAAGTACCCAAAGGGCAATTTGCGCTCTAGAGATTGAGGCAAGTGGCTTCAACATTAGACAAGTTCAAAGGTGACATGATTATTCGAAAGATTGGGGTTGTAGTAAGGATCACCATGCAGATAATGTAAGTACGATCGCCATTTATTGTCCAAATTTTCCCATTCTTTCGGTTGTAATCCTGGCTTACGACTACTCGACTCATAATGAATGAGCTGAGCATAAGGAGTCACAATATTACGATAGCCTGCCTGATGAATCTTCAAGCACAAATCAACGTCGTTATAGTTGTTCGGAAACCCTTCATCCATGCCATGCAGTTGCAGGAATAACTCCCGCCGCACCATCAAACACGCACCTGTCACAGCCAGATAATTGCGATTGACAATATTGGAACAAAAATAACCCGGATGATCGCCATCAAAGCCATAAAATGCATGCCCCGGATTGCCACCTAACACCATCACACCCGTGTGCTGAATTTTGCCATCTGGAAAAGTCAGTTTGGCACCAACGGCGCCAATTTCGGTTTGTTGGGCAAATTCCAGCATAGATTCCAACCAGTCTGGGGTGGTAACTTCCACATCATCATTCAGCAACAGCAAGAACTCACCCGTTGCCTCGGATGCGCCCAAATTGATCCGTTGCGAGAAATTAAAGGGTGCTTCACATCGCACCAAATGCAGATCAGGGGCAGCAATCCGGGCCAAAATTTCGTCTGGGATGTCATAGCCATCTACCAGCACAATTTCAATATTGGCGTAGGTACTACGATCGCGGATGCTACGGAGACAATTTTCCAACATGCAACAGGAGCCTGATGCTGTTTCGATCGTGCCTCTGGCAGCACTGGGAATAATGATGCTGATTTTGGGATTGCCAATGATTTCGCGGCGAATCCGATGAAAGCCTGCCCGTTCTGTTTCTTCTACTCGCCCAGGATAAGGGCTGCGATCGAGCATATCCTGTAACGCCTTCCGAGCCGCAATGTACGCCCAAGGTTTGGCATCCTCACCTGCGGTCACCGAGGTAGGAATCACTCGCCAGTGATAAAGAATTTTCGGAATATGGTAAATCTGCTGCGTTTTTTCCACCACCCGCAGCACCAGATCATAATCCTGCGACCCATCGTACCCCGATCGAAACCCGCCGATCTGCTGAATTAGGCTAGTTCGGTAAACTCCTAGATGACAGGTATACATACAGGAATGAAAATAATCCGGTGACCAATCTGGCTTAAAAAACGGATCACACCGTTTACCATCTGGATTGATTTTGTCTTCATCACTGTAGATAAAGTCAGCTTTCGGGTGCTGATTGATGAGTTTGGCCGCTTCAAATAAAGCGTTATTGGCTAATTCATCATCATGATCGAGCAGGGCAATATAATCACCGGTTGCCAGCTCTAATGCAGAGTTACTGGCTGCAACAATATTGCCAGTGGTTTCCCGAAAGACAACTTTAATTCGAGCATCCAGTTTACTGTAGCGGGTCAAAATCTGGCGGATCTGCGGTTTGGTCGAAGCATCGTCAGCAATGCACAGTTCCCAATTAGGATAAATCTGATTCCGCACCGATTGGATAGCTTTCTCTAGCCAGACAGCGTCCACATTGTAGACTGGCATCACTACAGAAAACATGGGTCGCAATTGCCAAAGCGCCATCTCTCCTTGAGCCGTTAGCAGCTCCAAACGAGTCAGGCGATGCTGGGCAACCCACTTTTGATACGTCATGTGCCCCTGAGGCTGACGTATCACCTTTTGATACAGAAACCGAGCCAACCCTCGGGTGCCACGTTCCTGCCAGACTTGAAGAACTTTACTGAATTTTTTGCTGATCCAAGCCGGTGTTTTACTAAGTCTCACAGGTGATCGAGTGAATGTTGAAAAATAATCGGGGGTGGCTACAGCAGTAGTTCACTTTCGCCATTAACTTTAAATCCCAGCATTTGTTTCAGTTTGAACCATTGCGCTCTCAGTTGCCAGAATTTACTGCTTTTCATGGCGGCAATTAAGGTCTGCGATCGCTCTAAATCTCCCTGAAGTCGTCCTAGCTCCCCCCGAAGCTGACCTAGCTCTTTATGGAGCTGCATCACCTCGAGCTGAGTTTGCCCCAACTGAGTATGTGTTTGATGAACATCAAGCTGCGTCTCGCGTAACCGAGTATGAGTTTGATGAACATCATCTCTGAGATCGATAATATGTTGAAATAGAGCGCTGATATGCTCCGAGTACAGTTTGGAATGATTCCGATAGATCTGCTCATAACTTTTGACTAAGTAGTCTCTAGTCAAGCGCTCACTCCGGGAATTGGGTAGCTGTCGGTAGCAATAGAACAGTTCAGGTAGATAGACAACCTCTCGCCCTAACTCAATGATTGATAGCCAAAAATCATAGTCTTCCCAGCCATAAACCATTTTCGTGTTATAGCCACCCACCGTTTCCCAATCAGCTTTTCGATAAAAGCCAGAGTTAAAGATCATGTTCCCTAGCAGCACCGCTGGGAAACTGTACGGAGGCAGATCGCTTCTACCTGTTTTCTCACCGAAAAACTCAGCTCCGGAATAAACCAACCCAATATTGGAATTGCTTTCAAGAATCGGAATCGCCGTTGCCATATAAGTCGGGGCAATACGATCGTCCGCATCTAACGGCAGAATATATCGCCCCTTAGCTCGCTGAATTCCCGTATTTCGGGCTGATGAAGGACCGCGATTTTCAGTATGAATCACCTGTACGCCAGGCTTCTCATAATGTTGGAGCCGGTCTACAGTTGCTTCATCTGTCGAGCCATCATTGATGACAATGATCTCAAAATCAGGATAAGTCTGAGCCAGAACACTGTCTACCGCTTCATCCAGATATTGCCCCTGGTTATAGCAGGGCATGATGACTGAAACGACAGGATTGTTCAGATTCATCGACTCACAGCCAAAACCTGTTTCTTGGTCATCTGCTGATAGATCCAGCGATAGGTTTTCTCCATCCCATCTTCTAGCCGGATATTCGGTTGCCAATCCATCAACGATTGAATTAGGGTATTGTCGCTGTTCCGACCATTCACACCTTTAGGAGCTGAGAGGTTATAACTCCGCTTCAGTTTCACCCCTGCGATCGCTTCCACAATGTCCACTAACTGATTAATCGTCACCAGTTGGCTGCTGCCCAGGTTGAGCGGTTCTTCAATATCGCTAGCCATGATGTCAAGCGTACCCTTAACACAGTCATCGATATACATAAAACTGCGTGTCTGGTTGCCATCCCCCCAGATTTCAATTTCATGCACACCTGACAGTTTCGCCTCAATCACTTTGCGGCAAATGGCAGCAGGTGCTTTTTCCCGCCCACCATCATAGGTCCCATGAGGTCCATAAACATTGTGATAACGCGCCACACGGGTGACTAAACCAAAGTCCTCACTGAAGTGGCGGCACATCCGCTCACTAAAGAGTTTTTCCCAGCCATAGCCATCTTCGGGCATAGCGGGGTAGGCATCAGATTCTTTCAGAGCCTCCACATCGGGCGTGGTTTGCCGATAAGCCGGATAAATGCAGGCTGAGGAGGAGTAGAAGAAACGTTCAATGCCATATTTCTCCGCTGCCATCAGCAGATGCGTGTTAATTAGCACACTCAACATGCACAAAGCTTTATTATTTTCAATAAAGCCCATACCGCCCATATCAGCCGCTAGGTTATAGACCTGGCTAGCACCATACAAAGCCATCTCGCAGTGCTCTTTCTCTCGCAGATCTAACTGGAGATTTTCTGCTTCTGGGGAAACTTGATACCACTCACTAATCGGCTTGACATCAACTGCTCGCACGGGACGATCGCCCTGCTGAACCAGAGCTTGGACTAGATGTCCGCCAATAAAGCCACCTGCACCACAGACTACGATCATAATTCGTCACTCCTCTTTGTTGTTGGCAATTGGGCTTATGCAGCCGATGAACCGATACCGAGCGCCATGTATTCACAGACAGGCGACAGTTGATCGCGATCGAGAATTCGCCAGCAGTCTAATACTAGTTTGCGTTGACTAGAGTTTACCTGGGCGAAATGAGATGGTTCAAGTTGTTTGAACTCCGTGCAGGGGGTAGTGATGACGATCGCGTCTGCCCGTTGCACACAATCTAATGCCGAAGTGGCATACTCCGGTTGATCACCTAAGGCTTGCTGAGTATTCTCCAGCGCCAATGGATCGTAGAGCACGACGGCAATCCCCTTCGACAGTAACTCTTTTGCCAAAGCGACCCCTTGCGATTCCTCAATTACACCTGTATCCGGCTTATAGGCTAATCCCAAGATGCCAACTTTCATACCGGCTGACAAGCGAGGTAACAAATGGCTAACAATCCGAGCCGCTTGCTTACGATTGATCACATCCGTTGCTTCCGCGATCGCGGCGGTTGCCCCAATAGAATTAGCGAGATACCCAAATGCCACATTATCCCGAGGGAAACAAGGTCCACCATACCCTGTAGCCCCTTTGAGATACTTCTTACCGATGCGAGAATCCTGCCCGATCGCATTGGTTACCACATCCACATCCGCCCCAGGAATCCGCTCACAGATCTCGCCCAGCATATTGGCATAGGAAATCTTCGTGGTGACAAAAGTATTGACGGAAATCTTCGCTAGTTCCGCGTTCACCAAATTCATCCGTGAGATTGGCGGTTGATGATTTGCCAAATTCCGATAGATGCTGGCTAACATCTCACCCGCTTTTGGATCCGATTCGCCCACCAAAATAAAATCTGGGTTCAGCATGTCATGGATTACATTCCCCAAGGCGATAAATTCCGGGCTATAACACAAGCCAAAGCCTTCTCCGCAACGTTTGCCGGACGCCGCTTCTAACGCTTCCCGAATCGGTCCTCCAGTTGCCCCTGGCATGACTGTACTGGTAATGACGACTAGATGAAACTCATCCTTGTGGCGCAAGGCTTGACCAATTTGTTCGATCGCGGTCAACACATATTTGATCGAAAATCCGCCTGATGCCTCACTGGGAGTCGGCACAATGATGAAGGTGGCGGTTGAACCAGCAACTGCTTCAGCATAATCAGTTGTGGCACGAATGCGATCGCGGTTACGATCTAGCAGCTCAGCCAATCCAGGCTCCTGAACTGGAGCTGTTCCTTGATTAATTTGCTCAACAAAAGCTGGATTTACATCCACTCCAATCACGGAGTAGCCTTTCTCGGCAAGACAGGCTACCATTGGTGACCCTAACTTGCCCAGCCCAATGACTGAAACTGTTTGTTGTCCCGTCACAAACTACCACTCCTCACTGATCTCACTGCACAGCAATCATTTGACCGACGAAGGTTTACTTCGCCTTAATCTGGAGACGATTCTAGCAGGAATCTTTTTAACTTTAGAGATTGCCAACGGTAATTGATCCCGACTCCGCAGTAATTTGAGTAACCGTCCCGCAATGGGTCGCAAAGACGGACGTGCCAACGGCAGCATATCCAGATGACGATCAAGACGTTCCCAGGTCCATCCAGGTTTCCGCAATCCCGTGGGTGTCATCTGCCAGTTTGCCAGATCCAACATGAAATAAGTGTAGTGTGGTCCCCCGAGTAATTCCAAGTTTTGAGCCGCTTCTGGTCCTAAAAACACCCCATCCCATCCAGCGGGATGATGGTTGTAATCATGATTTTGATGCACAGCCGTTACAGCTTGAGACGCATCAATCAAAGGAATTTTAAGATTCAGCGCTTTATAGAGCATCCAGTTATCCCAACACAGGCGTCCGATCGCAAACGGGGGAATCTCCGTATACGTATCCCGGCTGAAGACAAAATAGTCCATCGCCTGCGGTCCTTCTTGCTGACCCGATCGCTGCACTTGTTGGCGCAGATGGCTGTCCCAGTCTGGCTCAAAAGTCAGGGCAGCCGCAATATCCAGATTCCAACGCTGCCCTGTTAGCATAAAGCGGCGGAACGGAACCTGTTCGATCGCGGCAACAAAATCCTGCATCAGAATAATGTCGGCATTGACATAGGCAAATAGCGGACCTATCCCCACCTGTTGAGCTAACCCAAACAGTGAACTCATTAATGGAGTGCCATATTCATTGCATTCAATAGCAGGAATATGTTTCAAACCAAATTCCTGCGCTACTTCTGCCGTACCTGGATCACTGCCTAAAAGAATAATTTCTGGTCGGGGTTGTAGCAATGTCCAGCTATAAATGGCATTTCGTTGGATTATATCAATCTGACCACGAAAGGCTTTCGGGATAGCAAACAGAGTTAGCACTATTCTGGAACCCGAGCCGTAATACACAAATGCCAACCAAAATGCTGCTCTAGCCACCGGAACAACGGTTGCGGCATCCAGCGGAAATACCACTCTTTGGTGTACTTGTATTGCTTATAGTCAGGGATATAGTACGGGAAAATGTGGTCTACTTGCATATCCACAATTTCAAAACCGTTCAGCAGGGCTTTGGCTTCTGGCTTGGAGTAAATATAGGTAACAGGACAACCTTCCTGAGCCTCTGAGTACGTCGCCACCAACTCATTCAGCCGCCAAAACTGTCCTTTGCCATAGGTCAGCAAAATCCACAACACCTTCCAGGAATAACGGTAGTACACCATAATTTTTACCGTACTACCCGGCTTAACATACTGGCGAATTTGGTCAATGACTCGCTCAGGATGGGGCGTATGGTGAATCACACCAAACGAATAGACTAGATCATAGGTATCGATCGGCACATACTGGGACAACTCTTCCGCATTTGCCTGGTAAAAGCTAATTTGATCCTCTAAGCCATATACTTGAGCACGTTGTTTTGCCAGTTCCAGAGACTTATCGGATAAGTCTACAGCGGTCACCTGGGCACCCGATCGGGCAAAGTTGATCATGGCTGTGCCAATGCCACTGCCAATTTCCAATACCTTTTTTCCTTGCCAGCGATCGAACTCAGCAAACCCTGGAATGTGCGGCTCCACAAAGTGCTTCCGGGCTTCCACTTCATCAAAATATTCGCGGCTTCCTACTGGCTTCGTCGAATGGCGAATATTACAGGGACGGCTATTCCAATAATTCTGGACGTGTTGAACGGGTGTCTGCTCAAAAAACTGACTGAGTCGCATGGTTAGAGTTGATTTTCTAGTTCAAGAGGACTATGGGTAGAACGATAGCGGAGAGGATGACAAACAAACTGTGCACTCCGCCAAACACCAGCTTGGTGCAAGACATATCGACACAGTAGCCCTAAAATGCCTAGCCCATACTTGGTACTAGCAATAAAGCTGGCACTCGACGCTTCGGGGAAATAGCGTGTAGGCACATGGATATCTCCAATCCGAAACCCACCGGCGACAAATTGCGCGACGATCTCTTGGTCAAAAATAAAGCTATCTGAATTACCCAAGAAATTTACCGTTTCCAGCACTTCTCGGCGATAAGCCCGATACCCAGTGTGATATTCGGACAGATTTAAGCCAAATACTTTGTTCTCCAACCAGGTCAGCGCCACATTCGCCACATATTTCCACCAAGGCATACCCTGGCGATACGCAGAGATTCCTTTCATCCGAGAGCCAAACACCACATCGCACTGTCCTTCTTCGATCGGACGAATCAGCTCTGGCAATAGAGTTGGATCGTATTGGTAATCCGGGTGCACCATCACCACGATCGAGGCACCATCCTTCAATGCTTCCAGGTAGCAAGTTTTCTGATTGGCTCCATAGCCAAAGTTACCTTTGTGGGAAAAGACCTTTAACCCTAGTTGCTGCGCAATATAAACCGTATCATCCCGGCTGCCGTCATCCACTAAGATCACGCTGTCCACTGCATGGTGGGGCAAATCGTCATAGGTTGTTTTCAGGGTTTTGGCCGCGTTATACGCTGGCATTACCACAACCACACGCCGCTGGAAGAGAGTAGGGTTAGGATTCATAAACTCCATTCAGAATAAATTGGTAGCCAAGCAGACCTTTGAAACTGGAAGACAGAAGCGCATTGAAGGCATGAACTGAAAACAGCAGCTTGCCCTCACCAAACAGAGGATGAACCAGCGGAAGCGGTACAGGAGTCACGCTAATAGACTGAATGCGAATGCCACAGTCTAAACAAAGCTGACGAGCTGTCCGCAGTGTGAAGAAGCGGAGATGGGTGCGATCTAAAATGCCGCGATCGGCATAATCAAATCGCCCTAATAATAAGCCCAAGCGAACATACAAATGCGCCACGTTGGGGAGAGAAATAATAATCGGTGTTCCTGGCTTGGCATACTGCTGCAACAAGCGATTCAGAACCCCATCAGGATATGGTAAATGCTCTAATACGTCAGCTAAGACGATCGCGTTAGGAGGTTGGTTGAGGGGTAAGTCAAACTCAGTATTCAGGTCAGCTTGGTAGACCGCATCGTAGTGCTGACTCGCTTGGGCAACTAATTCTGGATCATACTCCACACCAACTAACCGAAAATACGGTTCGGGCAGGAACGGTCTTAGGAAACCAGCAGCACAGCCAATATCCAAAACCGTGTAGGGCTGAATTGAAGCGATCGTCGCCCACCGTCGCAGCAGCTTGGAGATTTGAGCGTGCGACGAGTACCGATCCTGCTTAAACAGATAGGGAGAATCTCCTTTCATGGCTGCCAAATTACACCACTCACTCACCACTTCAATGACTTTTTACCTGACGATGGCAAGATTATCTATGACACGGCTTCTAGCCCAGCGGTCGCCGCTGTTGGTAAAGAGCCCAGTTTCCTAGTGCAGCCAAAGGGATGCCAGGAGGTTCGGTACACAACCGTAACAGAATCCGTAAATACTTTACACAAATTTTGTGGTTGAGCGTTAAGAAAGTTGAAAATTAATGTTCGGTCTGCCGCAGGTAACTGTTCAGGATGAACGACCAGATAGCCAATTTGTTCCTGTTGCATCGTTTGTTTGAGTTCGGCAGCGATTGCTGGAGTTGGAGTCATTGGCTCCCCAGCGAGTAATCGAAATAGTGGTGAGGTCGTATAGTGCTGAAATGCCTCTCGCCCATCACCGATTAGTATGCCATTGAGCGATCGCTTATGATGAGCCGCAGCATACTGTTGCAATTTGGCTCCAGTGCCGAATGTTTGTCCAGAACTCAGGGATTTCAGCCCAAAGGGCACCTCTAAGACTGCATAATCCCCCCCTTCGTGAGCGATCGCGGCATAAGCGGTTGTAGATTGCCACGCATTAATCGGAGGCGCGGGGAGAAGCACGATCGCCAGCATCAATATCCCGACTGGTAAACATGCTACTGCGGCTCGAAATGCTTGCTTCCTAGGCAGACTCCGTTGCCACCACAACGGCAAATAAACAGCAATTAACCAACAACATCCTACGCTAGCCGCCGCCAACCAATCTACAGGAGTCAACCAGGCTGGCAACCCAGATAACCAGCCCCATACTGTCACTAGTGCCACCAATAAGGTCACTCCGCTAATGCTTAGCCACAGCAGCCCATTTGTTCTCTGCTCAGCCAGGAGGGTTGGCGGATCAACAGAATTAGGTGTTAACATTCTCCAAGTCCAGGCAACTAATCCTATTAGTCCCATCCAAAGGCTTATCATCAGGATAGTTCCAGCCGACCACTGCCATACCTCTGGCAAGAATGGAATAGCCTGAGACTCTGGCGCTAGTCCAGCCCAGGTTTTGAGAATGCCTGGTAGAGGATACGCCATGATAACAGCAAGTACCACCAAGCTTTGCCATACTACTGAGTTAAATAGCCATCGGCGATCGCCGGGCACTGCCCGGAACAAGCCAATTGCGATATAGGGTAGCCACACAGCTAGTGCTGCTACAGCCAGTTGAACACTGGTAAAAATAACCCCTAAGCCAATCAATGCCAGTCGCCAGCCTAAACGATTTGGGTGGGGGTTAGTTCGCATCACATCCCAAGCCCAACACCCCAGCGGCATCCAGCCCAAAGCCATTAAATCCGGTCTGCCCTCGAACAAGTGATAGATCATGACGGGATTAGTTGCCCATAACATGGCACAGAAACTTGCCCAAGATCGGGGTACCTGGCAGTAGCGGAGATAGGCAAACATTGACCAGCCTGTAAAAAGGATGGCAATGATGTAGAGCAGATTAAATGCTAGAGGTATGCTCAGTTGAAGCCCTCTTAGTAAGGCATAGATCAAACTGCTGATCGGAGATAAGAACAATAACAGATTTTGCTGAAACGGAGTCACCGCATAATTAGTGAGCATCCAGTCGTAATTCAGCCAGATAGCGCGTTGCAGCCACCATATTGACCAGATAGTGAAACTGCTACCTTGACCAATTAGACTGACTGCGAACTGATCAAGCACTGACCATAACCATATTCCAGCGATTATTACTAAAGGTGCGATCGCCCATCCAATTGCATCTGTTCCCTCAAACAATTTGCTACCTGATCTCAAATTGCCGCATAATTTGGTGAATTTATTGTTGAGCACAGACAAGCGATTCATGCCTCATTCTGCTGATACGATTTCTGTCTATCGTCGCACTCAACGGCGATCTCTGCTCATTACCCTGCTGATCTATTGGATATTGGTAATGGGTATCTGGGGCGTTTTTGCTTTCGATCGCGGACTACCCTTTGAAACCAGTTTTCCTGTTGCTTGTCAAAATAGTTTGCATGACTGTTTAAATTATCCAGATGAGCTACGCCCATACAATAGTCTATTTTTAGGATTAGGTTATTTGCTCGGGTTTAATAATGGAAGCTATGTCACTTACCAACTATTATATGGATTCCTATGGTGGGGCAGGGGAGTCTTAATCTACTTAATCTTTCGACGCTTATTTCCTGAGTCTTCACTTTTCAGCTTTTTACTTGGTGCATTGGTTATCGTCCATGCCTCCGACGGAGCACTAAATTGGATTGGGCAACTCCATCAGTTTGGTTTCATATTTCTGTTTATCTTAGCCGTTTATTTCTTACTGGAGAGTTGGCTAGCTCAAAGCCCACATCGTGCTATTACTTTTCTAGCCCTGTCTCTCCCTGCACTTTACATTTCATTATGGACTTATGAAAGCCACTTTTTCTTGGTTGCAAGTATCCCAATTCTGCTATTCATATTGCGACCTAAACTGAATTTACGCCTCATTGCAACCACTGTTATCTGGTATATTATCCCCGCAATTTATGGCTGGTTACAGCTTCAGAAGTATCTCATCTCTAAAGTTAATAATTATCAGACCTCGATCGTTCGACCAGATCTAAGCTTAAATACTATTTTTACAGATATTCAAGCTCACATCTGGCACAGCCTACAATTTTGGAAATGGTCAAATACTTTACCTGCCTACAGCATCGGTAAACTAGCTCCTATAATCGCTCTTTTGTGCGTTTTCACCTTCATAATTGGAGCTTACCTTCTATCACCTAGCACTGGTTTTTTTGGGCTATGTCTGCCTTCAATTCAGTCGTTAGGAATTTGCTTTGGTTTAGGCGTATTATTTCTAATTCTTAGTCTACCAATATATCTACTAATTGCTGGCAATACGACTTTCTGGCGTACTCAAATGCTGCCAGGCTTGGGAGCTGCTATATGTTTAGGGTCAGGAATATGTTTATTAGCAAAAATTTTACCTAAAAAGCAATATCAATCTTTATTTGTTATCACTGCCTGTGCTGCGATCGTGTTTTCAGGAGTACGGTCAGGTGTCTTACTACAAGGATTTCATGAGTATCGTTGGCAAATCCATCGTTCAGTCATGGCTCAGGTGGCCCAGCTAGTCCCTAGCATCAAAGACAATACAATGATTTTGCTGACTAACATGCCAAAAGGCTATGAGAAAGATCCTTTCGGTGCGGCAATGTGGTTTGACTTCCCGGTGCAATTAATCTATCCTCGCCGCAAAGTTGTTGGTTACTTTATCTACGAAAATGGAGAGTCGGTGACGGATAACCCGTGGAAGTTTACGGCTACAGGAATGGAGTGGCAAAGAAAAGGAATGGCCCAAGAGCTTGACAAAGTTATGTATAGTCAAATCGTTGCTCTACGATATAACTCAGACGGTAAAATTTCACTATTAGAGCAGTTTCCTCGTGATCTTCTACCTCAAGCTTTTGACACAATGAGTTATAACCCGCTACAAAGAATCAAGCAAAAATTTATTTCTGAGCGCTCAATCCGTATGTTTGCCAGATAGAGAGGTGCGAGGCTAATTTCTACCCTCTAGTAAGTTTCGTCTCAAATAATTTCATAGGAAATCCAATGATATTAACAACTTTTTTTCGTAGTCAAATTGACAAAATAGTTAGGGCACTTAGCCCTAAATCTCAAGAAGGGTTCAGCATTTTAATTTTGATTATTATCTATTCATCATATATTACAGCTTTTCCTAGCATCACATTTCCTTGGTATTTCAATACCGAAGAATTTCCATATATCCAAGAAGTTTTGCGATTTATAAAGCTTGACTTCAACCAGCAGTTTTTTGATATTCCTGGTACTCCATTAATGCTATTGGGAACCTTTCTTTGGTCAGTTTACTACCGAATCTGCCTAATTTTTGGTTTCACAAATCCATCACATGGAATTCGCTACTTCTCATTTGAGCATATGCAAGTACTTTACTTGCTAATGCGAAGTCTTTCCTATTTTTTCTATGTTCTTTCTATCGTTCTTACCTATGCAATTACTCGTCGCCTAACAAATTCTATCGGCGGCTTAGTTGCGGCTCTTCTATTAGGAGTATCGCCCATTTACGGCACTACCATTACCCATTTACGTATTGAACCTACTAACCTTTGTCTAGTGCTTTTATCTGTTTGGACAGTTCTCAAAGCTTTAGATTTCAAATCCTACAGGCTCTATCTTATTAGCGGTGTTATTGCTGGTATAGCAATGGCAGCCCGTTTTCAATCTATGCTGGCAATTTTACCAATTTTGCTAGCTTATTGTATTATCAATCCAACTATTTTTTCACAAAAAAAACACTGCTTATTAAACATCTTTTTCTTCGTTATCATCATTTCAGTAACTATGGTTGCTGGTTATTCTGCTCTACTTTTGAAGTTAAACATTATAGGTAGAACAGGCTTAACCGATCTATTTTTGCTGACATTTAATGAAGAAATATATCCAAAGGCAACTGCAACAGTTCAGAAGCTGTGGCTAGGTTTATTTACAATCGCAAGTGTACTCATTGTTCTATTTCTAATTCCTCAAACTCGCTCTTTCTTCAAGAAAGTTATTTTCTCCTCTGCAACCACTGTATGTTCTGGATTCGTGATCGGATTTCTATTAGGTGTACCAACAATCCTTTGGAGTGGAAACTATTTCCTAGCCTCAATAGAAATGTTTATTGAAAGAAATAAACTTGGACAGCCTTTTATTCATAATCTACTAGATGTTATCAATCTCTTCTTATTTGGTCTAGGCGTCTGGGATTCTAAATCTCCTGAAATTATATCTACTGAAGTTGGCATTATTTATACGTACTTGCAAGGAATTTTACTGATTAGTGGAATCCTAATTATTTTAGCTAAACGGAAACAGTTACTCTTCCCTATATTAATCACTGCAACCATTGGAATTTTATCTCAATATGGCAAATTGCAAACAACTAGACACTTGGTAGCGTGGCTACCATACTTTCTAATTATTATGTCTATTCCAATAGCACTACTCTATGACTGGTGTTGGGACTGGTTACAGAAGAATAACTACCAAAATCAAAGGCAGTTCTTTAGAGCTTTTAGCTTGCTCATTTTAACAATTATTTTTGTTACTACTTTCAAACCTCAAATCAATTCTGTTAATGTGCTTAATGCACACTTTAAAGAAAAGTTATTTTTATTCCCACCTATGGAGAAGTGGATAGCAGATAACACAACCGAGGAGGATAAGGTTTTTCATACCTGCTGTGAGCCTATTAATCAAGATGTTATTTTAGATTGGATGAAGTTAAATGGGGTTAAAATCCCATCTGGAATTAGAAGAACTAAGCGATCAAAAATCTGGTTCGGTGATAAAGAAGCACTAATGCAAGTTAAGAAAGGTTATATTGTTATTTCAAGCAAGTCATTTAAAGGGCAGTACATTGAATATTATCGAAAAATGAAGCCATCTAACGTCGTTGACCCATTTAATGATCCCCATTTTTCGCTTAAAAAGTTGATCGATCCAGGATTAGCAAATAACTACAGAATCTACTATTTCGATCTTTCAAAGTAGATTATTAGATGAGAGAGAATAGATAAAACTTACGACCTCTAGGCAAAATCAATGGCTATAGTTCAAATAGTCAAATTTTGGAAACCTCAATAACAGTCATCGTAAATGACCGCTGACCCCGATTTATCGGATAACTAGCAAGAGGCTTAGCTTGAAACCCAGCTTTACTTAATGACTGCTTTACTAGTGGGGAAAGAGGATAAGTTTGTTTAGAGAGAATGACAACTTTTGGGTGTTGCTGTAGCTGTTTCTGTACCTGCTCGATCGATAAGTATGGCGTAGATAATGATGGAAACTCTTCACTGATTAATCGATAGCCCCACAGATAAGTAGAGGCGATCGCTCGATAAACATGTGCCTCATTCCCGTCATACCAGAAAACTAACTTTATTTCTGGATCAATGGATTGCAGGATCTTATTAGCATCCATTGTTGCTAAATAATCTTCTTCCTGTTGATTCCTACGCCCCAGGTCAGAAGCTAGCATAGCTGTCTTTAAAACTGGCGTTGTTAAGGTTAAAACTAGTACAAGACCAGCAATAACAGCGACTTTACGAGGTATACGAGACTGAGCCAGCAGTAGTGAACAAACCCCAACAAAGAAATAAAGACAGCAATAGGCTAAAGCTAGATCTGGATAATAAGGAATTAAAGTTTCATCTACTGGATCAACTAGCAGGAAGGTAGTGCTAATAATAATACAGAGAGAAAGCGCTAGTCCTACCTCAATCTTGCGTAACCTTTCTAAGACACTAGCCAATTGTGAGCCGATCGCTAAAAATAGAAATGGAATTGAGTAGCTAGCATAGAAGTAAGATTGCAAGAAAATTGTTCCTTTAAGTTCTAAAATAACTTGAAGACTGAAAAACAAAATGAAGCATAATTGGAACCCGATCACTAATGCGCTGAGTATTATTTTCCTAATTCTATTAAGCCATACTAATAAGATACTACTGATAAAAGCAAATACAGGTAATAGCAGCCAAGTAGCTTGTGGCAGCCAGTTTGACCAATCCTGTGTAAAGGGATTGGGTTTACCGACAGAACTTAAAGCAAAGTTAATTGAGGGCAAATAAAATAGGAAGTCACGATTAATAGAATAATTAATTAAGCCAAAAAAAATAATACTTATGATCAAACCGACAATAGTAAATTGGAAGCTAGTAATTAATGCTCTCTTTTGATAAAACTTATTACTACAAAGGAAGTAAACTAGTAGAGAAGGAATGCAGAAAACCCAAGTGATATTTGAAATCAGTAAAGCTCCACAAGAGCATCCACTCAGAAGAAGCGCTAATTGCCAATAGCGAGATGTTGAGGCATAGGTCAGCATTAACATTGTTAATAAACAGTAAGCAATACCAACTCCATCAACATAGTCCCAACCAACTGCCATAATAAAGTATGGATAGCACCCCATAGCTATGGCAGTCACTAAACCAGTACGCCAACCAAAATGCAGTTTTAGAATTAGATAAAGTGAAATAGCAGCAAGATAATAAACTCCTAAATGTAGGACATAGTTTGCCACTATAGGTGGCAAAAGCTCATATAACAAATGACCTGGAAGAATCCAGGAGAGGCGAGTACCATAATATGTACCAGCAAATACTTTGAGATATTGCGCAGGTTGGAGCATATATCCCAAATAAACCCAAGGATCAATGAGGTGAGAAGCAGTATATATCCAGCCTCTATAAATTAATAATTGTAGCCAGGGCAAAGCGAGGATAGTTAAGATACTCCAGTCAATTCGGCTAGACATTTGACGAAGCTTCAATCGCCCTCCTAAAACCAAAATATTTGAACAATGTTTAACCCAAGCAGTAAAGATACTGCTACTGAAAAGCATTTATTTAGGGGTTTATTTAAACACATCAGAAGTAGTTACTCTGACCGAGTACACTCTAAAATAATGTGAGTATAAGGGATCCTGAGTAAATCATGACGAATATTAACTACAATCTGGGGAAAAACCTGAGTAGCTAGTTGATAGTAGCCGTTCTTAGTCCGAACATTCTGTCCACGATCCTTAGAGAGGATATATCTAGCACAAGCAGACTGATCATTTGTAAAGACACCATCAAACGTAATCAGTCTGCCTCCTGGTTTTAGAGCAGTCTTTGCTAACTGAAATAATTGTATTGCTTCAGTATCATCCAGATGATGCAGGATACCCATTGCTAGAACAATATCAAAATACGAGGAGTGTTTAAGCGTAGTAGTACTAACGGATTCACAAACAAATGTGGCACGATCTCCAAATCGGCTCCGAGCGGCTTGAATATACGCTTGGCTAAGATCAAATCCCAGATACTCTACATTAGGCAAGTAAAGGAACATATCTCCAGGACCACACCCAATATCAAGCACCCGATCTCTATTCTTTGGGCAAATATATTGCCTGGCAAGAACTTGGCGATAAGATGCACTGCCAATCAATACTCCAAACAAGCTATAAACAGCAGGCATTGATAAAATTGAACGAATTCCTTGAATAATTTGCGCCATAATTAAGTTCCTACACCTTTATAGCAACTAATAGCAAAGAACCCCCGGCAGGGAACGAAATACCAGATCGGATCAGCCAGTGCTCCACGCTAAGCAAATTTTCTAAAACCTTATTGAGCAAACCATTGATCCTCAATTCTGAAGTGGGATCGTAGTTAGTCATGGGCTGTTGCTGCTGCAATCGAGAGGCTAGCATTAAAGGCAGAAGCAATGAAACAAAAGATGTCATTTTGACTACTTTGAAACCAACCCTCTCTACCTTTATTTTTAGTTCATTAGCACGATATCTACGAATATGGTGGGCATAATCATCGGCATAGCTCCATAGCCAGGGATGTTGAGGGACTGTTAATACAATCCCACCTCCTACAGATACAGACCGATACATTTCAGCCAAAACTTTTATATCTGTTTCGATATGCTCTAAAACATCAAAGGCGCCTATTACATCAAATTCCGCTTCAAAGGGAATTTTACAGGCATCCATTTGAAATAATTCAGTTCTAGATAAACGTCGAGCAGCAAAGTTTAGACCTTCTACATACAACTCACTTCCCGCTAACGATACATGAGGTAGAGCCTGTTCTAAACCAGCCAAAACGAACCCAGTTCCACAACCAATTTCTAGAATCTTTCTAGATTGGGGGAAAAATTTTTTCAAAGCCCAAATAATTAAGCGATTGCGCGAGCGAAACCAAAAATTTTTTTCTTCTAATTTGAATAGCTCAGGAAAGAAACTAATCTCATAATTGTTGCCTATCTGAGCGATTTCGGGAGCAAAAGCCCAATGACAATTAATTTTTTTGGGTTGATAGCCGCAAGCTGGACAGATCCATGTTGCATGATTAAATCGCTCGCTACAGCTATAGCAAATCTTCATTGATAGCTTTAGTCTAGTTTTTTTTGGTCAATCTTTCTCGCAGTCGATCGAAAACAATCGGTGCTCCAAATTCATCTCTCGCAGCCAAAATCTTTATCATTCCAGAACCACAAATAACCTCCGGAACTCCCTGAGTAATACACCATATTTTTCCTGGATATCTCTCCTCAAATTGACGATCGCCAGAAACAGCAACTTGATCAACAAATATTGGCTTCGACTTATAAATAGCTCTTGCTCCACAATAAGGATAGCCAACTGCATCAACAAACCTCAATATCTTTTCTGCACTCCAATTCCAGTCTATATAGTAATCGTCTTCATCTCGCCAAATACTAAAAGTCGCTTCTGCTTCATTCTGGGGAAATGAAGTTAGAGTATGCTTAGCAAATTTGTCTAGAATATTTCTAGCAACTTGGGCATAAGCCTCACCTAATAGGATATAAGCATCTCTAATCTTTATTGGATAAGAAATAGGGATACTTTTTTGCTCATAAATTTCCCCTGTATCGACCACAGAGTTTAAGGGCTTAAGAGCAGTAACGCCGATCTCTTTTTTACCCAGAATAAGAGAAGTTACAGTTGGGGAGAAGCCTCTGAACTTTGGCAATAGGGAATCATGTAAAACTACAAATCTTTCATCAACCTGCTCAATAATATATTGCCAGCCTGCAACAAAAACTATATCTGCTGTCGCTAGAAGCTCTGAGGTTAGATCATTCTGCATAAAAAATGGATAGCCACTTTCTAAGCAAATTGACTGAATATCCTCTAGAGAATTGTGCAAAGTTCCTTTCGTATTATATGAAGCCACAAACTGAACATGGCAATCAGTACAAATTGATTTAAAGAAACTAAATCCCTTAAAGCCAGCTACTAAGAATCCTATTTTCACGATCAAAGTTCATCCAGATAATGTTCAATTATTTTACGGCTGTTCTTATTACATCTGTATACTCACTCACACTTAACTTTGAAAAGTTATTTGTTTGATTTCTGATGACATACAGTGGTCGTTTTTTGATCTCATCAAATGACTTACCAAGATAGATTCCAATGATTCCTAAATTCGCAATAATAATACCACCCAAGAAATAGATAGAAACAATTAGGCTACTCCAACCTGATACCAAGGTGCCATATATAAGAGCATGCAAAATAATATACATTCCATACACAAAAGCAAAAAACGATATAAGGAAACCTAGTTTTACTGATAATCTGAGAGGCTTATCAGAATAGGCAATAATAGTTTCTGTTGCCAACTTCCAAAGCTTCCTGAATGTATATGTACTTTTTCCAGATAAACGCTTATCGTGAGCAACTTCAATGCTGGCAGTTGGAAAACCCATCCAATCTACTAAACCACCAAAAAAGCGAAGTTGTTCACGAATCAAGCGAAAGTTATGGACAACTCTACTAGAAACAATTCGAAAATTTCCAACCTGAGGATCGTAATTAATATCAGCTAAATAATTAAATGTTTTATAAAATAGCCATGAGGTTAATCGTTTGAGAGTGGGGTCTTGACGGCGACCTCTTCTAGCTAAAACTACATCGTATCCCTCTTGGGCTTTGGCATAAAGTCGGGGAATCTCTTCAGGACGATCCTGTAAATCACAGTCCATTACTACAGCCCAATCTCCACTGCAATAATCTAATCCAGCAGTAATTCCGTAGTGTTGACCAAAGTTGCGGCTAAACTGAATTCCTTTAACACGGGGATCTTGTTTAGAAATCTCAATAATAATGTCCCAAGAACGATCGCCACCACAGTCCTCAACCAAGATAATTTCAAAATCAGTTGAAATTATTTCTAAAGAGTCTTTAAGACGACGATATAACTCGGGTAAACAAGCTTCTGCGCGATAGACAGGGATAATTACGGAGATCAACGCCATAACATTTACTTCAACTGGCTTTACTTCAACTTTGATGCCTTGAATTGGAACCCTCAACATTTAAAGTGTTAAAGGCTCAAAATCAGTTGACTAAAGATGGCATAGAAAAGCTTTGCTCAGGCAAGTTTTCTTTAGCCATACCCCAATCTTGATTATTTATGATTAAGGGCTTACCCGTTTGTTCCATGAGCCGGACGATCGCATCAAATTGTTCCATACTCAGCTGAGGAATTTGTAGTTTTGCCAACCGCTGATTTAAAGATTGATCGCGTTCAGCTTGGGGTGTCCAACCGGAGGCATGTTCAATGTGATAAACCCGCATCGGTTCACTCAGCAATTCCTCTTCAATCCCTGCATAATGCGCAATGTATAACAACACAGAATCCAGATGCATGGAGAAAATTTCCCATTCTGGGTAACCTCGAATCGCTAACCAATCGGCTTTAGACATTAAGGTAAAATCACCGCAGGCATTAGTATGAAGTTTTGGATATTGCCATAGCGGCACAGGAATCTCTTCTATTAGCAATTCTGGTTCTACGATCGCGGCTGGTTCAGGTTCGGGAGGAGGCGGTAATTGTTTCGTCAATAAACCGCGATCGATCAACCATTCCGTGAAGTCTTTGGGCAAGGTTTTTAGAATTGCGTTCCGTACTGGAGTAGGGAGTAGCTGCTTATAAATCTGTCTTATCTTGGCTAATCGGGGTACGGCTGACTCAGGAATCGACTCATACCATTTTGCTGGCGGTAATTCTGGCGATAACATTGTTACCGACTCCACCGTGATCGACTCTACAACTTCTACTACTGAAGTCACTTCTGGTTCTTGGAGAAACTCCTCAATGCCATCCTTGTGGCAAATTCGCAATAAATGTTGCCCACAGTAATTTAGTTGATCAGTGATTGGGGCTTCTAAAGGCACATCCGAGGCTGCATCATGGCGATCGATCCGGTAGGATTTGCCTGGTCGGAGTTGTTGAGCCGCTAGAAAACTGAACAGTTCATCAGAAAATAGCAGATCAATATTTGTTGCCAGAATAAATTCTCCCTGTGCCCGACGGATGCCAACATTTTTCGCTAGCATTTGAAACAGGGGTAACGATTGGGCATAGCGCAGCTGTTGATGCAGTTCCGGCGGAACTTCGATAATCCGCACGACACAGGGACTACCCTCCACGGGAAACGTTAATGCTTCACTCAGTCGGGGGCGATCAGGTAACGGATTCCACTCCACAATCAGCAGTTCTGTGTCCAACTGATAGCGACGCGACTGTTCAATCAAGCCATTGACAAAGATTTGCATCCGGCGCAGCATGTTGCCGCCGTGATTGTCGTTGCGGGCAGTTGCCACCACAGAAAGATAGGGAGTGTGTGTCATAGAATGGCAGTAATTCCAGGCTGCAATGGAAACCAGTCATAATTCTGTTCAGTCAGAGCCAAACAGTTTTAAGATTTTCTCAACTATTCAGAAAACAGAATATGGGGTGATTTAACAATTGGCAAGCAGTTGGACGATCGCATCCGGTTTGATCCGCTGCATTAATCACCTGACGTTCCGCTTAGTCGTATCGTTCCAGTATCGTGCTATGAGCCATCATCTTGAACCCTGGCAAACGTTAAGTCGTGAAGATGTGTATGTGTCTGAGCCGTGGTTGAAGTTATCTGTAGAACAAATTCAGTTGCCGGATGGAGGTGTGGTCAATGGCTATCATCGGGTACAAATGCAGGACTATGCGACGATTTTTGCGCAAGTTCCGGATGGTCGGGTGATTGTACTGCGGCAATACAAACATGGGGTGGGTCGAGTTAGTCTGATGCTGCCGGGTGGCGGTATTCATGGCACAGAAGATCCGCTTGAAACTGCCAAACGGGAACTGTTAGAAGAAACAGGTTATACCGCCGAAAATTGGCAACATTTGACCAATTTCGTAACTAGTGCCAATTATCGCTGTAGTCATGGGCATATTTTTACGGCTTGTAATGCCCAGCAGGTAGCCGCTCCGAATTCTGGTGATTTAGAAGAGATGGAAACGGTGCTGATGACTCCCACAGACCTGATCACAGCTGTGAAACAGGGAGAGGTGGTTGTGTTAGGCGCGATCGCGGCGATCGCGCTGGCTTTAAATCCGTTATTCCGCTAATCTCACCGGTTCTGCTGGCTTCGTCGTTGCAGTGATGCGGCTTGCGGATACAGCCAGAAGTTCAATACTTGGGTTAACCAGGGCAGAACTGGATAGGTCAGTAAGGCAGAAACCAGAGTGACAGAAAGCAGCAGTGCTAGCAACGGTGGTAGATCTTTGACGACAGGTTTCAGCAGTGCATCGGCAAGCAAGATGAGTGGATAAACTCCTAGCACCCCCAAAACTACCTTCTTGTAATAAGCGGGTTGAGGCAGTTCCTGAGTTGTATTAGCTGGTAGAGTGAACCAGAGTTCCAGACCATCAGGTAACTGCTGCGACGATCGACTGACAAACAAATGCTGCACATTTTCGACCCATCGCTGATAGACCGCTGAGGTTAACCAGGCTTTGAGCTGTTCATAGTGATCGAATTTGACGATGACCACATACTCTGGATGAGTACGATCGCGGGGACGAATCACCTCTACCCCTCGGAAACCCGGAAACTGTTGCGCAGCATGATTAACCTGTTTCACCCAGCCCTCATACTCGTGAATACAGTCAGGTTTGACCACCTCTGAAATCACCAACGTAATCGGGTCAGAAGACTGCTCAGAGTGATGCATGGTGAATTGATCATGAGAATGCCTATTTATTGTTAGCGCAAGTGGGCGATCGCAACAGTGACCCGCGCAACTTCCCCAACATTCCGCCATAATCTGGGTCACAGGAGATTGTAGAATGGCTAGGTTGTTTGGCACTCTGCATCGGTGGGGAATAGGGCATGACTGAGGTGACGATCGGGATTATTGGCGGTAGCGGTCTCTACAAGATGGAGGCGCTCAAGGATATCGAGGAAGTGACGATCGAGACGCCCTTTGGTCAACCTTCCGATGCGTTAATTGTCGGCACATTAGATGGCGTCAAAGTTGCCTTTCTGGCGCGACATGGACGCAATCACCATTTGTTGCCCTCCGAACTACCCTTTCGAGCCAATATCTACGCCATGAAAAGTTTAGGCGTGAAGTATCTGATTTCGGCTTCGGCGGTTGGTTCCCTGAAGGAAGAAGTGAAGCCGCTGGATCTGGTGGTGCCCGATCAGTTTATTGATCGCACGAAAAATCGGATTTCTACTTTTTTTGGGGATGGGATTGTCGCTCATATTACCTTTGGTGATCCGATCTGTCCTCAGTTAGCAGGAGTGCTGGCCGATGCGATCGCGAGTCTGAATCTGCCCGATGTGACGCTGCATCGAGGTGGTACCTATTTGTGTATGGAAGGGCCTGCCTTCTCCACCAAAGCTGAATCTCATCTGTATCGCAGTTGGGGAGCGACGGTGATTGGTATGACGAATTTGCCGGAAGCGAAACTGGCACGAGAAGCGGAAATTGCCTATGCCACTCTAGCACTGTCCACCGACTATGACTGCTGGCATTCTGACCACGACAGCGTCACCGTTGATATGGTAATTGCCAACTTACAACGCAATGCCATCAATGCTCAAAAAGTGATTCAAGAAACGGTGCGACGATTGGCTCAAGAGCCGTTCACTTCAGATGCTCATTCGGCTTTGAAACACGCCATTCTCACGCCGCTGGATAAAGTGTCGGCAGCCACCAAGGAGAAACTAAACTTACTGCTACAGAAGTACCTCTAAGCTATTGGGAAGGGCGGGTTGCGATCGCAAGATAACGAACTTTATCGATCAACTTGCCGCTAACCCGTCCTTCTTTAGTGACTTCCTAAACAAAGCGGTGTGTAAACTCCGCCATCAAATCCACTCGACCTTTGCGTAACACAGCCGGATCAAGGCGATCGGTGGTGTTACAGGTCATCATCACCACTAGACGTTGTTGCAATTGAGCGCCGAACTCATCGACCACACTACGGTATAGAGTGCCATCCAATAGGCTGAGAATACGCTCAGTTTTGTTGCTGGTCTGAGTCACTTCCATCGCTCGATTTGTTGCCAAGTTGTCTGCCTCGTTAATGATCAGACAAATGCGCTCGAGATACGGGGGTGGCACAAAGTTTTCCACGGCCTCATGATCCAGGATGAAGATCACATAGCCTAGAGGCACCAGAATTTCCTTGGCAACGGCTTGCGTCCAGGCCGTCTTCCCGGTTCCGGGTTCGCCACTCACCAAAACCGCTAGCTGCTCCTGATCCAGGATCGCTTGCTGCACGACATCCGTAAAACTCTGTACCTCCGAGGGAAAAGTCCGGATCGGGTAGTCCGATTGAATTTGTCCGACTCGGCTTTGATAGCCACTTAGCATGACTGCCAGCCCATAAGTAACTTTCCGGGCTAACGGAGTCAGATCCTTAGCTCGCAGCGTTAGCCGCCGTTCTTTATCCAAGGTGTCAATCTGCAACCAGATTTCGGCCTCATGCCAGTACGCTAGGGCAGAATTCACCACATCCAACCGTTCCCAATCTGTGAATTGCTGCACCGGATAGTAGAAGTGTCGATCGAGGTAGTACTGCGTAATCAGATCCGGTTTGCCGAGAAACTTGAGGATCTTGAGAATAATGATTTCGCGTAGGCGACGGAAGACCTGATCGATCGCGATCGAGTTGCGGCTAATAATGGGCTTGACGGGAGTTTCAATGCTTAAAACATCGGGATAACGATGATCGGGATAGGGCGGATCCGGCGTGATGAAACTCCAAAACTCATCTAGGTAATAGCGGGTATCACTGGAAAACAGATTCAAGGCATTAGCCCACCAGGTATATTCCCGCCGCCCGGCGGCATTCGCCAAATCACTAAACAAGTTCATCACTTTTTGGCAGCATTCTCCGGTTTCTGTCCAGAGCAACTCTGCTAGGTAGGGATAATCCAAATCCCGATTCAGGGGTCGCCAGCCAGAACTCAGCAAGCCCTGCGCCCGACTCTGGCCGGGATTGGAATAATCATCGTAGTCATAGTAAGGCGAGGTCATAGCAAATTCTTGGGGCTACGGGTAGGAAGTTACTACGGCTTAAGATGCAGTAGCCTTCTATTTGAATACTACATTAATACTTCAAAGTACTACAAGTAAATGTGGCGTAGTCCGGAAAGTTCTGTTACCGCGTGATTCGTTGCCGTTGTGACGATCGCTCCGGTATGATGCCCATCCCAACTCCTACACCGATGGAAAAGACGATCGCGATCAGGTCACTATTTTCAGCCTATCGGTAGGATAGATCAGACGCTTACTGAGCATTCAACATCATGCAGTATCGGCAATTAGGGGATAGTCACCTGAAGGTTTCCGAAATTTGTCTGGGGACGATGACCTATGGGCAGCAGAACACCGCCGAGGAAGCCCACCAGCAATTGGATTACGCGGTAGCCGCCGGAGTCAATTTTATTGATGCAGCAGAGATGTATCCCGTTCCGGCGAAAGCAGAAACCTCTGGGTTGACCGAAACCTACATTGGTCAGTGGTTAGCCAAGCAACCCCGCGATCGCCTGGTAATTGCGACTAAAATTGCCGGTCCCTCGCGCGGTATGAACTGGATGCGACAGGGAGAACGCCGTATCGATCGCACCAATATTGAGCAAGCGGTCAACGCCAGCCTGAAGCGATTACAAACGGATTACATCGACCTGTATCAAATTCACTGGCCCGATCGCTATGTGCCGTTGTTTGGCCAAGCTAGCTACGACCCTAAACAGATTCGGGAGACGGTGCCGATCGTTGAACAACTGAGCGCCTTTGCCGATTTAATTCATGCCGGAAAAATCCGGTATATCGGTCTGAGTAACGAAACCCCTTGGGGCGTAATGGAGTTTTGCCATGCGGCGAAGCAGTGCGGCTTACCCAAAATTGTCTCAATTCAAAATGCTTACAACTTATTGAATCGATCGTTTGAATGGGGATTAGCCGAAGCTTGCCGTCACGAACACATTAGCTTACTGGCTTACAGCCCGTTAGGGTTTGGCAATCTCAGTGGCAAACATTTACAGGAACCGCCAGCCAATAGCCGGATGACATTATTCCCTGGGTTTGGACAACGCTATCTGAAACCAAACGTGAATGAAGCGGTTGCCGAGTATGTTGAGATGGCTCGTCGCTTTAATCTCAGTCCAGTCACATTAGCCTTAGCATTTGTGCGACAACGCTGGTTTGTCACGAGCACGATCGTCGGAGCAACTAGTCTAGAGCAACTCAAGGAAAACTTTGCCAGTGTCAATGTCACGTTAACTGAAGAGATGTTGGCAGAAATCGATCGTATTCACAGCCGCTACCCCAACCCAGCCCCATAAGAATTCGCCCCAAACAACACTATCCTCGATCGCTCTATCAGAAATTCTGCGATCGGGGAGTGTAGAGATCGATAGGGATGCAGTGAACTCTAGAAATACACTCTCCGGTCTTCACGCATTCATTCCACCTGGTGAAGTAATCGGAAGTCCCCCATCTATTTGACTACGCAAAGGATATCACACTATGGCAGTGAAGCGTCACTTTTTATCTATTCTAGCCACTACCGCCATGACACTGGGGTTGGCAGTACCAGCATTTGCCGTTCCTGCTATGTTGAGCGGTCAACAACCCGGTAGCCGTGTCAATGTCCGATCGCAACCCACCACGAATGCCGCTTCGCCTCACTACGGCTTAGTAGGCGATCGGGTAGAAGTGCTCAATAGTACTGAAGGCTACAGTGATGGTTACACCTGGTATTACGTCAAGTTCCGTTCTGGGGCAGCAGGTTGGGTACGTGGCGATTTCGTCACCTTTGTCTCTGGGCAGGGCGGTCCTGCTCCCTCTAGCCGAACTGGTTATCTCCGGACTGCCGATGCCGGTTCGCGGGTGAATGTCCGTTCGGCTCCTTCTACCAGTGCCACCTCACCACACTACGGCGTTGATGGCGATCGGGTGCAAGTCTTTGATTCCACTCGCGGTGGTGATGGTTATACCTGGTATTACATCAAGTTCCGCTCTGGAGCCACCGGCTGGGTTCGCGGCGATTTTATCGATCTGACCAACTAAGCATTCGACAGCATGAGCCAGTTTGAGTCGGGGGGTGAAAGGTTGATCTGACAACCCCACCCCTACCGATCAACGTCATTAGCAACGATCGCTAAACGGCCAAACGACAAACCTGTTGCAGCCATTCAGCTTCATCAGAACTGAGCGTAGGAGCAAGTTTTTCGACGATCGCTTGGTAGTAGTCGGCTAACCATTGACGTTGGCGGGCATCCAGGCGATCGAGGTCAATCAACTTGTGCTCAAACGGAATGTAGGTCAGCGACTCGAAGCCATACCAGGTGGTTTGGGGTTTGTTGTCGGTGGCGGCTGGCGCGTTAGGTAACTCCTTCACCACATAGAGGTTTTCAATCCGGATGCCACCCCAACCTGGTTCATAGAAGCCCGGTTCAATACTCGTAACCATGCCTGGTTCAAGCGTTGATTGCACCCGCTTACTAATGCCATTCGGACCTTCATGGACGTTGAGGAAGGCGCCGACGCCATGCCCTGTACCATGCCCGTAGTCCAATCCTGCGAACCATAGGGTCGATCGAGTAATGCCGTCTAATTGTGCTCCAGTAGTGCCTTTAGGGAAGCGTTGCATGGCGCAGTTAATATGCGCTTTCAGGACTTCGGTATAGCGAGCCATTTGTTCTGGAGTAGGGTCGCCGACGATCGCCGTTCGGGTATCATCCGTGGTGCCAGATGCGAATTGTGCCCCGGAGTCGAGGAGCAAGAACTGTCCAGCTTGCAAGGGTTGATCGGCGCTGGGAGTGCCGTAGTGCACGATCGAACTATTGGCTCCAGTGGCCGCGATCGTATTGAAACTTAAGCCTTGAAACTCTGGTTCTTCCGCATAAAATCCTTCGATCGTCGCGGCAACATCGGCTTCGGTGATTGGATTGCCACTGGCTAATTGATCGGATAGCCATTTCAACGTCCGGGTTTTGGCGCGGCTTGCCTTCAGGTTCGCCTGCTGCATCTGTGTGACTTCGACGGCATTCTTCCGCGCTTTCATGCCTTCGATCGGATGATCGGTTTCAGTAATCGGACAAGCGACTGCCAGATCCGTGGTGATTAACTGATAGGTACCTGCGGTCGTATGTTTGGGATCAATCAAGACTCGACCAGAGGATGACTGAGTCACCAGCGATCGCAGAGTCGGTGCGTACTCGTCATAGGGCAGCAACGTCACGTTGGGTTGCAGTAGCGCTTGAATTTCTGGCGTGATCCGTTCCAGATTCGTGAATAAATAGGCTTGCTCTAAAGTGACGATCGCGTAGGCAATAAATACGGGATTGTAGGGCACATCCCAACCCCGCAGGTTATATAACCAGGCAATTTGATCCAGTTTGGTAACCGGCAGAATTGTGGCGTTTAGCTGTTGCATCTGCTCGCGAACCCGCTTCAGTTTTTGGGCGATCGATTCCCCAGTTAAAGCATCGGGCAAATAAAACACTTGAGAATCCGCGTAGGCTGGCAACGGATCAGTAGCTTGCCAGGGAGCTTGGGAGCGTACGCGATCGATCAGATTGTCGGGCAATGAGACTAACGTAATGCCGCAGGGTTCTAGTTGTTTTTGCAGAGTGCGGAACTGATTCAGGGATAGGGTAAAGGGATCAAAGCCTAAGCGGAACGATCGTCCGGCTTGCATCGCGGCGCGACCGAGAGTTTCCAGGGTTTCCTCTAGGGTTTTGTGTTCCTCTAAGCCGACTTTTGAGACTTGAATTAAGGCGGGATCAACTTCTAAATCGGCCTGCTCATAATAGCGGGAATCGACAAATACCCAGGCTTGCTCTTGCCCTAACAACAAATCTCCGGCTGATCCGGTAAAGCCACTCACCCAAATTCGGCGTTGCTTAGCGGCAGGCAAGTATTCATTTAGATGCTCGTCGGCGGCAGGAATCAGATAGGCATCGAGCTGATGGGCTTGGAGCAGCGATCGCACATCGGCAATTTTTTCTCGTACTGAGGCAAACCGAACTTGAGGCGATAGGAGATCAACTGGAGACATAGCAACCAAACTTGCAGGATTAAGGGGTTTGTTTGGATTGTAACCTTATGAGCCGAGCTTGAAGGCTTCCACAAAGAATCCATAGACCATGCCAATCTTGAGCGCATTCAAATTTTGCACGAGCAGCGATCGGCGGGTTTCGGGCGACCCCCCATAATTGATTCGACTGACCAGTTCTGACAATGCCACCAGAATTCCAGCAATGACAATATCGAGTTCTGCCTTTTGCCCCGCCACTGTTGAAAGCGCACTCGCCAAAAAGTTGCCCAGCAGTAGACTGATGATTAGCACGGAAAGCCGCCGCCAGGGATTGCGCAGCCAGCCCCCTAAGCCTTCGGCAAAATTATCGACCAGGGTATTGAGACGAGTATTTTGCATCGGATGGTCTCTACTCGTAAGCTTCCATCACCCTACACCAGATTTCTCTGATTCAAGTGGTAAATTGCGCTCCAAGTAGGCTGAAAGATTGCTATCACTAAGGAGTAGGTGCGGGGGTGGCAAGCGGATCATGTGGGGCAAAGTCATTAAGGAGATTAAGCAAAACAGTCACCCCGCGATCGTGGTTGTGATTGGAGCGGTCTTGTTGCTGGCAGGGGGCGGCTGGTTACTGGGACGATCGCTGTCTGAATCCGCTTTGCCAACGGCTGGCATTGATGCGCCTCCCCGTGAGCCTTTAGTGACTCAATCTTCGCCTCTTCCCGATCAAGCGATCTCGTCTCCATCGCCGCCGACGATTGCTCAACCAAGCCCGACACCGTCAGCGATCGCGCAAACCCCAGTCACTTCAGGCGCAAATGTGGGTCGTCCGGGCGGATTGCGGATTAGTAACCCGACTGAGTATCCGATTCGGGTGGCTGTACTGGCGAAAAAAACGGCTAGCACTCCAGAGTCAGTCACAGCCGATAACTCATTTGGCAGTTATGAGCCTCCTGCTCATTGGGATTTTGAACCGGGGGAGGGAGCAACGAAAGGGCTAATTGTGTCGTTGCCCGATCGCAAATTGAAAGTAAAGAAAGGCGATGTGGTGGTGGCGTTTGCTCAGGATGGTTCCCGCCGGTACTGGGGGCCGTATGTGATTGGTGACACGCCTAGCCCAAGGTGGAATCCTAAAGGGGCTGAATGGCTATTGGTATTAGACCCTTAAGGTTTAACGGATGTCTTAATTTGATTCAACTTAATACTAAGTTGGTCGCGATCAGGATATTTCTCCTCATCACAATATAGTTCGCTAACAAATCGAATTAAATCATCGATCGTGCACGGCTTATCAGAGCCACCATTCCAGGTATGAAATTCTTTGTGAACTTCTTCCCGAAGCGTAATTAGGTTATCTATACTGGCAGCCAAATGTGGATACCTTTCTTGAGAGAAGATATGGTGAGCTACCACATTAAATTTGTTATGTTTCTTAGGTTTTATTCCGGTAATTTGGCAGCAATTTTTATCTCTTTTCTTCGCAGCATCTTTAGCCGCTTGAATCTTCTTATTTTTTGATGCTTCTTCATCAATTAAGACTTTGAATGTCTTTTTACCCACGATTTCAACGGCGAGACACCATTCCTGTCTATCTTTATTTTTTAAGTTAGTGCCTAATTCCTTACATAATTTGTATAAACCAGATAAGGAGTAATAGCGTACTCCTTCAATATCATCAAAATCTTTACCCAGTATCATGGGATCTGTTTTTTTGATATTATCAAACGCCTGGTTAAGCCTGGCATAGCTTGTACAAAGAATATTAACAACATCTTTTTTTGATAAAAAGTGTCGATTATTTCTTAATGTTAAAGAGTAACAGTTATCCAATACCTTTTGTCTAACAAAAGCATTTCGGATCTTTTCCTTATGCTTAGTTACAAACTCTACTATTCGCTCCCATATCGTCTTTTGCTCAATTGTATCCATATATTTTGCAATTGCAAAAGCACCTTGATATGAGAATAAGCGTTCTTTCCAGGTTTTGTTTATATAGATAAAATGGTCATTCTCTTTTAAGTCCCACTGGTCGTTGGGATCTGAATCAAAAAAATCAATAATTTCATCCAGTCGCTCTGGCGTGATTTCAAGAGCGATAGCAAGGTCTTTCTCTCGAATAGTAAAATCTGAAGTCTTCTTAGCCATAATCTAAGCCTGGGCAGTAATGCTTTTATACATGGTGTTAAGACGATCGAAGATTTGGGCATCTCCGGTATTAGGAACGTCCGGATGATAGATCTTACTTAATGCTCGATAGACATTTTTGATATCATCATCGCTAGCAGTTTGAGGATCTAAATTAAATACTTGCCAAGGCTTGAAGTAGTTAAATATATTAATGCCGTTAATACAGCCATAGCCTTCTTGATTAGTTTCTTCTGGCAAAACATCGACAAACTTCCGATATAGCTTTTCCCAACTTTCTTTTTGATTAAAATTCAGATCATCCATGCCATCAGTAGCCATTTTGAAGGAACCAGCCTTCTTTAGCTCTGTTGTACTCTTAACTTCGAAGTGCTTATAAATAGCTGCTTTAAGTTGAGTAAGGGTTAGAGGCTTTGCTTTAGTCGCCTTTTGTGTTGAATTAGCAGCCTTAGCCTTGGTAGGTTTCGGATCTTTTTTCCTATAGTTATCAATAACAAAGTAAGCAAACTTTTCCAGACTAGTTGAATCTAGTTCATTAGTTTCTAAGATTCTGGTAATCTCATCTCGAATCAGGCAATTCAAAACCACTTCAGACTTTGCTTTTGCTGTAGGCATAATTCAGTGCTCAATTTCTACGATAGCTTCCTTATTTTTATGAAGTAACGTCAATTTAGCAATGTCGATCGCTTCCCCTTCTGCACCATTTCCATAACATTAGTAGCAAGCGATACAGCACCTGATGATTAGGACTCTCTAAAGCTGTGAAATCTTGGTTTATCTAGGATTTAATGCGAAGCTCTATCTCCTCAATCAGAGTGCCCGCGATCGTTCCGGGACTAACAACGCTTTTTTATTAAAAATTCATTCTGAACATAAATTTCTGATAAAGTTTTGCGTGGATTCATCCCAGCCTAACGGCTGATCACTAAATCTTCGCTATGCACCCTGTTGGAGTCCACTTAGCTACTTAGATTAATCGCAATTGCCTCTACCCTTCGCATCTCGTCCTTCTAGACCTAAGCCTTACAGCTTTGGTCTTCAGTGTTAAGGGGCAATCATTAACGGCTGAATGTTTTGGCCTAGCGGCTGAATGTCAGACTTTAGCAGCTTAATGTTTTTGGTTAGCGCGTTAAAGTTTTTGGTTAGCGCGTTAAAGTCTGACCTTAACGCCTGAATGTTTTTGCTTAGCGGCTGAATGTTGAACATTAACGGCTTAAAGTTTTTGGTTAGCGCCTTAAAGTTTTTGGTTAGCGCGTTAAAGTCTGACCTTAACGCCTGAATGTTTTTGCTTAGCAGCTGAATGTTTTGGCTTAAATGTCCTATCGAGGATCGCAAAACCTCCTACAGTCCAGCAAACCACTCATAGCCCAAGTCTTCCCAGTAACCCTTACGGGGCATTAACTCACTGGTAAACGTCACCCGCGTCACCCACTTACTCAACTTGTAGCCCAACTTAATCGGCGACGCTAACCGTAACGGTGCCCCATTCTCGATCGGCAACGACTCCCCATTTTTCTGATACGCCAGCACCGTCTGGGGATGTAACGCCGACGCTAAATCCCAACTGCCGTAATAGCCATCCGCTGACCAGAAATAGACATACCGTACCCCTGGTTTCAGTTGCGCCAATCGGGCTAACTCCCGCATCTGAATCCCACCCCACTGGACGATCGCCGCCCAACCTTCCACACAGACATGCCGGATTACCATCGACGTTTGCGGCATGGCGTAAATCGTCTTCAGATCCAGACTCAGCGGCTGATTCACGTCCCCATCGATCGTCAAGCGAAACGTTGTCGGATCCAGTTCTGGTGTAAATCGAAAACTATTCACCAGTAACGCCTCTGGTTCGATCTCGCTGATCGGAAACTCTGGCACCAATTTCTGCGAGTTTTGCAGTAACTCCTCAACCCTCTGGTTCAGTGGCTCAAATGCTCGTCCAGCCAAACCCTCTGCCAGCGTTAACCCAATACTGCCAAACATCACACTGCCCCCTGACCATGCCAACAACCGCAGGAAACGCTGACGAGTTAGCAATTCTTGCTCATCCGGTGTATGCGTCATCGGTTAATCCCAAAACATCGAATTCACTAGCCGATCGCCCCCTGCCCGCAACGCCAGCCAGGAATGCGCGATCGCAAACAAAATTACCGCTGGCACCGTCAGAAAATGCACCACGCGCAAGGCAAACCAATCGCCAAAGCAGTCCACAATCCAGGGAAACTGCGCCGGTTTATACATGCCAATCCCGGTAAACAGCGCCAGCAACAGAATCGGAATAATCGCGGTATATGCCAACCGATGCCAGGCATAAATCCGTCGCTTGGGATTCTTGCCGACCTGCAATGCATTCAAATCATTTTTGCCGACATAACGATGCCGCCAGCGCCGAGAAATCAATACATAAACGCCATACCACAGCAGATTCAGCGAGAAAAACCACATCCCGGCGAAGTGCCAATGTCGTCCTCCCGCTAACCAGCCACCCAGCAACCCAATGGGGGGAATGTGCCATCCTTCCCGTCCGCCAAATACCGGATTAGCGTTGTAAATCTGCAAGCCACTGGTCAACATAATGCTGAGGCTAACAATATTGATCCAATGGAACACCTTCGCCGCGATCGCTTGATCAAAGCGGGGTTTTGACTGAGAAGACACCGATGGATTCACGGCAACAATCTGTAACCAAGTGATTGGTTACTACTGTATCGCAGAATGTTGAGGCTACGGGAACTACCAAAGGCTTTGCGCCATCACGCTGCTATTTTTTATTCCAACTAAAGTCAACTCAGGGGTATCACAACTTTCCCTAATCAGTTGTTTTAATCCCTAGTAGACGTTTGAGCTTAAACCAAGCGGAACGGAGCTTCCAGAACTTGCTTGTCTCCATAGCTGCAACTTTTACTTTCAGTTGTTCCAGCGCATAGAATGCTTGCTTTAAGTCCATCTCAGTATGTTGGGCTTGATGTTGAAAGCGATGGCTTTGCGCTTGTAACTGGCAGTTTTCCTCTTGGAGGTGTTGATTTTGTGCCTGTAATTGAGTCAGCTCTGCATATAAATAGCGTTCTCCTGCCTCCATTTGTCCCATCAAGCACTGCAACCGATGGAATTCGGTTTCGCTAGTTGCAATGGTTGATAAGCGAGGATTGATCCACGTCTGAATACCATCTCCGAATGTCACTCGCTCACCAAACTCGGTTAGTGAAGTAGATTGGCAGGAATAGTCATTCAGCTTATACCAACCATTATCTCGAAACAATTGCCGTAAATTTCGTTCAATATCGTGTGTATGAGTACCAATGTGCACTCGTTTAACTTTTTCGTTTAAAGCGACGATCGCTCCCCGCAAGACAACAAATTCAGAACCTTGAATATCTAGATCAATTAAGTCAACTGATTCTACTGTGTTTAAGATCGAGGTCAGTCCTAAAGCTTTCACTCTCTTAACTGAATCTGAAGTAATGTCACCTTGGGCAATCGCTTGCCCGTACCACGTATCGGGCTTACCAATGTAAAAGAGAACTTCTCCATCCTGCTCATCAACAGCTGCCTCAATTAGGCTATGTTCGTCAGGATTAATCCCATTGTCTAGAAAATGTTGGTGCATCCACTGGAAGTGGGTTGGTTCTGCTTCCACCCCAATCAATCGCATTGGTAAATCACCGTGGTACCGTCTCACCCCTATTGCCGCTCTAACCAGCCACCGACCAAAGCCTGCTCCCAGTTCAATCATGATAAATGAATCCTTGGCGGCAACTATTGTCTCGAGAATGTCAATATATTCGTGGTATTCATCATCCAATGGTGGATAAGCAGCCTTACGGGCTACAGCTAGAGAATACCTCAGTGGTGTCCCAAAAATTTTTGTGAGTTTTTCACTGAAGGCAATCCGTTCTTGTACTCCCGGAAAATACCAGTGAGAATCCGGTGATATGGCATTTGAGCTAAGTTCTTCAAACTTGCCAAAGATAGGGTGATATACAATCATTTTATTTTTTCAGAAAATATTCTAGAAAGGATTATACTCTTTCGAAGGAATATTTTTGAGAAACATAAATTCTATAAATTGACACAGACCTTACTGGGAGAGCTACTGTGCCTACATAAGATCGTTGAATTAGACAAGTAAATCAGCCTGAGACTAATTTGCTCTCCCAACCTGTTGATGACGGTTGGCAAGTTCCAATAACACGTAATCTCCCGTCTAGACTTTAAGGTGCTCCCTTCAGAGAAATCGAAAGGCTTATGGTCTACCCAATGGTTTGCCAAGGTTCCGCAGCTATTTATGAAAATCATTAGTGTCAAAGTCAAACCCAACTCTAAACAGCAATCCGTTCGGCAAGAAGCCGATGGTAGTTTCACGGTTCACCTGAAATCACCCCCCGTAGACGGCAAAGCTAACACCGAATTAATTCAACTGCTGACCAAAGAATTTAATGTGCCGAAATCCTGGATTCGGATTAAATCTGGGCTGTCTTCCCGCAGCAAATTAATTGAAATTGCAGAGGCATGACGGGATCACGAGTTGCCAGATACGATAAAAAACGATCGTGTTTGTTAGGGAGCCTCGATTTTGCCGACATTAGGGGTAAACATTGACCATATTGCGACCATTCGCCAAGCCCGTCGCACTGTTGAACCAGATCCGATCGCTGCCGCCATTTTGGCAGAACTGGCCGGAGCCGATGGCATCACTGCCCATTTACGGGAAGATCGCCGCCATATTCAGGATCGCGATATTCAGTTGCTGCGCCAAACCGTGCGGACTCACTTAAACCTGGAAATGGCCGCGACCGATGAAATGGTGGCGATCGCGCTCGACATTCAACCGGATTACATCACCTTAGTCCCAGAACGACGGGAAGAAGTGACGACAGAAGGGGGCTTAGATATTGCCGGACAGGTCGATCGCTTAACGCAAGTCGTCGATACCTTACAGGGAGCCGAAATTCCGGTCAGCTTGTTTATCGATGCCGAACCCATCCAGATTGATGCAGCAGCAGCGACCCAAGCCAAATTCATCGAACTGCATACCGGGAAATATGCCGATGCCCATGATGCGGCAACCCGCGATCGGGAACTCAAACATCTAGCTGATGGCTGTGCCCATGCCATTTCCGTAGGCTTGCGAGTCAATGCTGGACATGGGCTGACCTACTGGAATGTCTATCCCGTCGCCTGCTTACCAGGGATGGAAGAACTGAACATTGGGCATACCATCATTAGTCGAGCCGCTCTCGTTGGGATGGAACGGGCCGTCCGCGAAATGAAGCAAGCAATTCGCGGTGAATTGTAATGATTTCCTGCTCAAACTCAGACCCGTGCTGCACTACAATCAGAAACGCAGCGATCGTTGGTACGGCTATTTAGCTGCTGTCGCTCACTGTTAGGGCAAGGTGTTTAAACAACTTTAACCATTCGTTTGTACCCATTTGCCGAGCTTAACATTCCACCCTCGACCCTCGAATCAGAGACCTCGATACCATGACCACTTACTACTACGCTCTTGCCAGTCAGCGCTTTTTAATTGAAGAAGAACCCCTGGATGAAGTATTGCGCGAACGGACTCGCCACTATCAAGAACAGGAGAAAGAAATCGACTTCTGGCTAGTCAAACAGCCCGCTTTTTTAGAAGCACCCGAGTTAGCCGCCGTGAAAGCCAAGTGCCCCCAACCGGCAGCGGCAATTATTTCCACCAATCCTCAATTTATTACCTGGTTAAAACTACGCCTGGAATATGTCGCCACTGGTGAATTTCAGGCACCTTCAGATACAATTCCCAAACCATTGGATTCTTTGGCAGCTGTTTCCTAAATGATGTATCGCATTGCCCACAGGCTTCGGAGTTGGCTACCCCTGGCGGTCTTCACTGCATCAGGTGCGTTAGTAGCGATCGCTAGTATCGCTCAAACTCCTCCTCCGCTTCAACCCACTGCTGCCCCTGTGGGCAATTACCCTGCCTGCCAACCCCCCAACCCAGGCGAATATCTTCTGTTAGTGGTGAGTAAAACTACTGCCAGTCAGGAACAAGTGCGGCGATCGCTACCTTCCGGTGCTCCCACTATCGTTTGTAACTACCTGAATGATGTCGTCACGCGGGTCAGCGGCTTTACCACCGTCGAAACTGCCAACGCCTGGGCCCGCTACTTAAACGATTCCACAGGACTCGCCGCCTTCGTGGTGCGACCGGCTGAAGCGCCCTCAACGGCAAGGCAGCCAGTTCCAATCACACCAACTCCAGTTACCCAACCTTCACCCGTACCCAGCACCAGTCCCGCTGCCGCTACACCCCCTACAGCCTATAACCCCCAACCCTTAGGGGCAGGGTATGCCGTGTTAGTCGATTACTTCAATCAACCCGCGATCGCCGGACAGGTGCAGCGATCCTTAGGCAAAAGTATAGGCTTAGTTTCCTATGGACAACGACCCTATCTTTTAGCCATATATTCCACGGATCCAAATGCTGTTAATACCATGTTTCAAACTCTGACCAATCAGGGATTTTGGACCGTTGTGGTCGATAGTCGGCGGGTGACCCTCCTCACACCCGCGATCGTCCTGCCCCAATCCACACCTGCCGCGAAGAATTAAACCTTAGTTAACTGGTGTTTGATCTCCGTAGCATACTGCTCTGCATTCAATCCCACAATTAAATGCAGGGTACGATCGGGCAATTCCATGATGCCACTCACTCCAGCCCCATAGAGGGCTTCCTGGTTCACGACTGCCGGATCGGCAACTTGCAACCGTAGCCGCGTCAACGCAGCCGCTTCCAATTGTTGAATATTCGTCGCGCCCCCTAAAGCCTGAATCCACGAGATCGCCTTTTGAGCTGCCGCTGGATCCGACTGAATTTTGGCTGGAGCTGTTTCTGCCAATGCTGCCTCTGCGGCTGCCTCAACTGGATCAGGGGCATACGCCTCATCCGCTTCCGCTCCCGCCACCTTCAAATACTCGATCATGTCGGTCTTCAGGTTCTCCGATCGCGGACCAAAGATGGCTTGAGCACTATTACCAATTTCCAGCACCCCAGCGGCTCCTAACGCCTTGAGTCGAGCTTTATTGACTTGGCCCATATCCGCCACTGTAATCCGCAACCGGGTAATGCAAGCATCCAGTGTGGCAATATTATTGCGTCCGCCAAACGCCCGGACTAATTCCCGTGCCATTGCACTCTTGTCACCCGTTAATTGAGCCGGAGCAACTTCCCCATCCAGGTCCTCATCTTCCCGTCCCGGCGTTTTAAAGTTGAAGGTTTTGATGCTAAATCGGAAGATGAAATAGTACAACGGAGCAAAGAAACACAAGCCTAATACCGGAATTAACCAAACATTGCGAGCATTCGGCAAGCCATTAAATAGGAGAAAATCAATCCCCCCTTGGGAAAAGGTAAAGCCCATTCTGCCGCCCAAGGTGACAAATAACCAATCCGCAAAGCCCGCCAGAAACGCATGGACAATGTAGAGCGGTGTTGCCACAAACATGAAGGAGAATTCGATCGGTTCAGTAATGCCAGTCAAAAACGAGGTGAATGCGGCTGAAAGCATAATCCCCCCCGTCACCTTACGGTGTTTCGGTTTGGCACAATGCCAGATCGCGATCGCGGCAGCCGGGAGTCCGAACATCTTGAACAGATACGCTCCGCCTAAAATCCCAGCGGTGGCATCCCCGGCGAAAAACCGTTGAATATCGCCCGTTACCACCTGCCCGGTCACAGGATTTGTAAACGTACCAATCTGAAAGAAGAACGGCACGTTCCAAATATGATGCAATCCAAAGGGTAGGAGCGATCGCTCCACTACCCCATAAATTGCTGCCGTCAGTCCCACATTCGAACCGCTCGCTGCCGTATTGGCTGCCGCACTAATGGCATAGCCGATCGGGGGCCAAATCACACTCATGATTAGACCCAACCCGATCGCACTTAAGCCTGTAATAATCGGCACAAACCGCTTCCCGGCAAAGAAGCCCAGATATTGCGGTAACTGAATCCGAAAAAAGCGATTGAACATATAGGCAGCAATGCAGCCCATGATTAACCCACCGAACACCCCCGTATCCAGGGTGCTAATCCCCATCACAGGTTTCAACTGGGCTGGATCAACCCCCCATAAGGTAGTCGAAGCCGCTCCTAACGAGGCCAGAAAGACGGCAAATCCGACAACGGCAGCGAGGGCAGAGACACCATCATTCGCCGTAAAGCCGATCGCCACCGCGATCGCAAAAATTAGGGGGAGATTGGCAAAAATCGCATTGCCGGAATCCGCCATAATTTTGGCAATAAAGTCTGGCATCCAGCCAAACTTTTCCGGGGCACTGGTTTTGGCGCTGCCCAAGCCTAAGAGCAAGCCAGCGATCGGGAGGACTGACACCGGCAGCATCAGCGACTTCCCCATTTGTTGCAACAAGGCAAATGCTTTCTTCCAGAACGGGTGACTCATAGTGGCTTGATTACTGGTCATGGTTAATCGTTAAGGCTCTGACTTCGGCAGCGGTATTGCAGGCGATCGCTTGAGCGGCAAGCGTTTGGCAGTCAGCCAGGATCAGTTCGCGCACCTGCGCTTTGATGCTGGGAATCGTCGGGACACTGACACTCAATTCTTTCACGCCCAAGCCAATTAACAACGGCACGGCTTGCGGGTCACTGGCAACACCACCACAGACACCACACCATTTTCCATGCTGGTTCGCCGCTTGCGCTGCCATGCCAATCAGCTTCAACACTCCCGGATGCAGGGCATCGGCATAGGCGGCTAACTTAGGATGTCCCCGATCCATTGCCAGGGTGTACTGGGTTAAATCATTGGTGCCCACCGAGAAGAAATCGACGACTTTGGCAAATTGATCCGCAATGATAGCCGTGGCAGGCACTTCCACCATAATCCCCGCTGGAATGGAGGGAATTTCCAGTCTCTCGGCTTCTTCGTCCAACATGCCCTTCGCCATCCACCAGTCTTCTAGCCGCGCAATCATCGGAAACATCACGTGCACATTCCCCGATCGCGACGCTCGCAGAATCGCTCTCAGTTGGGTGCGCAGAATCTCCGGTCGATCGAAGCCAATTCGAACTCCTCGTTCGCCTAAAAACGGGTTTTCTTCATGGGGAATCGGTAGGTAAGGGAGCGGCTTATCTCCCCCGACATCCAACGTGCGGATAATTAAAGGTCGGTTTCCCAACACCTTGGCAATACTGGCATACAGTTCGGTTTGTTCATCTTCACTGGGCGCTGACTCCCGCTCCATAAATACAAACTCTGATCGCAGCAGCCCCACGCCTTCTGTGCCTAAGGTGATCGCTTGCTCGGCATCGGCTTGACTGCCAATATTGGCAACCACCTCAACTCGATGCCCATCTTGGGTAATCGCGGGTGCATCAGCACTGGCTAGTTCTCGCTCTCGTCGCTCCTTGAGCCGGAGCTGTCGTTGTCGTACCTGCTCCATTTCCTCTGGAGTCGGATGCAGTTGTAACGTGCCTTTACTACCATCCAAAATCACTGGAGTCCCATTCGGCAGTTCCAGCATTCGGGGTTCTGCCCCCGCGATCGCCGGAATATCCATCGATCGTGCCAAGATTGCCACATGGGATGTTGCTCCACCCCCAACCGTACAGAATCCCAGGACTTTACTCCGATCCATGGTGGCGGTATCCGACGGGGTTAAATCTTCAGCCAGCAGAATGGTATTAGCCGGATAAGTTGCCGTTGCCGGTGTGGCTCCCGTCAGAATCCGTAAAACTCTGCCACCCACATCCCGCAAGTCATTGGCACGAGCCGCCAGTAATTCATTTTTCAGTTGCGCCAGTTGTGCGGCTTGATGGGTATAAGTTTGCTTCCAAGCTGAGGCGGCGCTTTTCCCTTTATCGATCGCGCTAGTTGCCATATCCAATAACTCTGGATCGTCTAGCAACTCTAAATGTGCCGCAAAGATTGCCGCTTTAGCCGCATCCTGTTGTCCATGAACCTTGGCACGGAGCGCCTCAATTTCCAGCGTCGCCTGCTGAAGCGCCCGTTCTAACGATCGCCGCTCCTCGTTGGGAGTGCCGCCCACTTCGGCAACCTGAATCTCTTGATGGGTCAGGCGGTAGGTTGTGCCAACGGCTACTCCCGGAGATGCCGCCACTCCCAGAATTAAATTTGGATTGTCCGATCGCGGACGCGGTGCGGGCTGGGAAATCTCAGCTTGAGCCATGCTGGCCGGAGCCGGAGATGGTTTCGCACCTTCTTCTCCCAATCCCGCCCGGAGTTCGGCACTCAATGCGGCGATCGCGGCTGCCGCATCACTCCCCGTTGCCACTAATCGCACTAGATCCCGAAACCCGACCTCCAATCCCATGACACTAACAACACTCCGAACATTCGCTGACTGATCGCCCTTATGCAGCTTGATAGTGGATTGATACTGCTTCGCTAAGTTGGCTAATACAGCCGCAGGACGGGCATGTAATCCAGTCGGATTGGGCACAACGATCGGCTCTGAGGTGACAATATTGTCTTCCTGTACAGCCGTTGTTATCTCCTTTTCAGCCAGCACAACTTCCAGCACTACATCTTGACCAACCGTCACTTTGCCTGGCAAACAAGGCACTAACTGATCAACGCGCTCGGAATTAGTAATCACAATCTGGGTTAATAGACTGCGGGCATGGGTAGCAACATAATCGGCGTCAAACTCAATCAGTCCATCACCCGTCGTGACTCGATCGCCCACCTTCACCTGAGGCGTAAAGCCTTGTCCCCTCAGGGTCACAGTATCCAAGCCAATATGCATCAGAACTTCTAGTCCACTGTCGGTCTTCAGTGTGACTGCATGGCAAGACGGATGGAGTTGAATCACTTCACCATCGCAGGGGGCGACCAATCGTTGACTTAGCGGGTCGATCGAAATCCCATCCCCCACCATTTTTTGGGCAAACACCGGATCAGGAACTTGCTCGATCGGCAGCATTTGCCCACTGATCGGGGCGACTAGAGCTAGCACGGCGGCTCCCGCTGAAGTCGATGTGGGAGATTGAGTCATTAGTTATGTCCTGATGGTCAGTTTTGCAGTTGTGATCCGAAGGGATTGCCGCCCCAACTAGAGACTGTTAGCCCGCTCGATCGGCCATTAGAGCTTTTGTTACAAATCGCCAAATAGGCATCGATCCACTTGGGTTCATGAGGTCATTGGATAGTATTTCTGGCAACAAATCTCGCAATTTAAACCTTTGTTCACATCTTTGTTTCATTACTTTAGAGATGCCAACTCAGTGCTAAGAAAACTGACATTCTTCCGGGAGACGGGAATTCATACGGTATGCTGCCTAAAATCCTGGCTGATTTGCTTTATCCGTTTCATTGCTAAGGAGATTGCCCCCATGCTATTTGTGACTAATCGGGTACTGAAAGAAGGACCAACCCCCTACAACCCAAACGGTTCTTTAGGCGTTCCCCGCCGAGTTAACTTCGATTTGAAAAACAATCAAGCTGAACAATCCGTATATTTCTGCCGTCGCGATGGCACCGATAACTATACGGAAATTGGTAGCCAAACATTTTTTAATGAGCTGAGGAACTCTGGCTGTAAACAATTACTATTTTTCTTGCATGGCTACTCCAGCCTACCGGAACCCGCGATTTTCCCCCGAGCCAGTGAATTGCAACGACTATTCGATCGCAAAAGCAGCGGTTATGTGCAGGTCATTCCGCTGATCTGGCCCTGTGATGACGATTTTGGTGCCGTCAAAGATTATTTTGATGATCAGGTAGCGGCGGATGCTAGTGCCTTCGCCTTTGCGCGGATGTTTCAAAAATTCCTCAGTTGGCGGGATGAGCACAGTACGCTCGAAGATCCCTGTGTCAAGCCGTTGAATATGCTCGCCCACTCGATGGGCAACCGAGTTTTGCGAGGGGCACTATTGCGTAGTGTGGAATACTATCAACCGGCTGGAGTTCCCCTCGTTTTCCGCAATACCTTCATGCCAGCCGCTGATATTGAAAATACGTCGCTGGATATCGATCGCGAAGGTCGCTTCATCACCGATGCCTCCCGCAATGTGGTGGTGTACTATGCTGCCGATGATCTGGCAATGCGCGCTAGCAAAGTCGCCAACGGCAATCCCACTTCTCGCCGCATGGGACACACGGGACCCGCTCGGATGGAAAATGTCGCCGTTAACGTGTTCTCGATCGACTGTGGCGACTTCAACAACGACTACGATCCACCAACTGGACACGGCTACTTCGCTAGCGATCCTAACGGCAATCCTGGCATCGTCTTCAATCACATGTGGGAATGTATTCGCACTGGCAGAGTGCCGACCCGCACCCAGGGAGTTCGCCGTTTCATCCTGACTCCGTAACCGTCAATTAATAAAGCCTAGTGAACAACAATTATGGCTCACTGGGCTTTAGGGCGATCGCCCTTTCTTGTGTAGAATGCGTTAGTGCCAACGTAACGCATCAATTCCATGATTCGGCATCTCACACATCCCAAACTCCTAACAGTGTTTTACAACAATCGCTATTAGCGCAATCCCACTTGCTATAGTTTTTGCTAAACAAATCTAGCGGTAATCTCCTCTCAAGACTTGGCGTCATCGGTGCGATCGCGGCAATTGCACTATAAGGTTGGGAAACAGTTTATAAAAGGTGCGATCGCACTTAAAGGGATGAGATATCGCTCTGAGTAGATGCCCTTTTAAATACTTCAACAAACTCTTGATCAAATGCAGTACAGTTCTTTAAAGTCTGGATGTCATACCTTTGTTTTGCCAGTTCTTGCACCATCAGTGGATGATTATCTATTACTTCTGGGCTTCTAACTTGCATCGCAGAATCAGGATCTTGTTGGTCCAGCAGCCTATTGATTGTTACATTTACTGCCTCCAAACTAAGAAGCCTCACAAGTGCCACTTGATCAGGATATGGTTTCAGGCAAGCATCTAAACTGTGCTGTAAGGCTCCACAGGTGTGTAGGGCTTCAGATGTATAGTCGGAGAAGAACTTTTCAGTATCTGGTGCGACTCTTCGACACTTTCTTCTCAATATTTGAATTCTCTGTACATCCACTAATTTACCCTGAACAATCTGCCAAATCTGATCAAGCATCGTTCTTAGTAAAGCAGGATCGCCCCACTGCTCCATTTTGTAGAACTCATTATAAAAGGGAAGTAAGCGCTCACAACAGGACGCTGCAAATGCTAGTAGTTGCCTTTCTGAAAGTTGACTCAATTCACTTGCTAAGTAATCAGTATCAAAGATATCAACGGTCATTATCTTTGCTTCCTGCCTCGGTTTACCTTAACGGTCTGAGATACCTTTGTTAAAGTAATGCGATCGCTAAAATCGATCTGATTACTCCAACAAAGCTAATGGACTCAGCGTCATTGCTATTTTGAATCCTGCTGACGCGACTTGCCAATGCATCAACCGAGCAAACCATTGCATTGATCGAGCAAAGAACTGCATTGATGGGGTCAAAAATCGCATTGATGCAGTTAAAAATCGCATTGGCGCAGTTAAAAACCGTATTGACACAGTCAAAAATCGCATTGATGCAGTTAAAAATCGCATTGATGGATATCCAAACCGCATCGGTGGGATGGAAAATCAAATTGATGCAGTTAAAAACTGGATTGACGGAGTCTAAAACCGCATTGCTACCGTCAAAAATCGCATTCTTGATCAGAGATCCTGTAACGTACTGCTCCAAACTTTCCTGATCAAGAAAGTTTTCGGTATCAATGTTGCCAGATTTGGTAGGGACAAACTCCCACCGAAGCCTGCGGCGATCGCACTGTCGTGATGGTTCACTATTTCAGCCACAGGTAGTAACGCCGTCTAAGTTGATTCATCTGACTCGATCGTCCGCTAACTAACCTGACAAAGCCCAGTGAACAACAATTATGGCTCACTGGGCTTTAGACACAAGTAATTGGGATTAAAAGACTAATCAATCGCGATCATCACATCCGAGGATTTGATCACCGCATAAACTTCCTTGCCAACAGCCAGCCCCAAGCCTTCAGCTGAGGTTTTAGTAATCACTGCTGTCACTTCCACTCCAGGTGCTACCTCAACCGTGACTTCATCATTCACCGCTCCAGTAATCACTGACTTAACGGTTCCTTTTAAAGCATTCCGGGCGCTAATTTTCATCATATTTTCCTCTTAGCAGAACCTCTGTTTATAGCATGTCGCTCAAATTGAGGTCGCTCTCCTAATTAAGCCTGTACTCAACCGCTGTGCCCCAGAGAGGAAAAGGGTTTAAGCTTTTGCTTGGAGTCGGGGAACAGGAATTTTAGAGTAGTCTACTGTTTCAGCAATAGATAATACAGTTGACCAGTGGAGTTGATTAATCCGGCTCGATCGCCCGCTAACTGACCCGTCCCCATAAAAATATCAACTCGTCCGGCTCCTTTGATTGCCCCACCCGTATCTTGGTCTAAAACATATCGGCTGACGAGTTGGGATGACAGTTGCTTCGTCGCCGTTGGGAAAGGAATTTCGGTCTGAATTAGGGCTAACGCTCCGGGGGGGAACATGCTTTTATCCGTGGCGATCGACCGTTCAGCGGTAACGGGTACAGCTAAACTCCCCGTTGCTGGAGCGCCATTGGTTTCGCGGAAAAACACAAAGCTGCGGTTGCGGGGCAGATAGACATTCATTTCAGCTGGATATGCCTGAAAGTATTGAATCAGCTTCGGTAAGGTCAATTCTTCCAGCTTGAATTTACCCGCGTTGACCAGTTCCCGCCCCACGCTGCTATAGGAATAATTGGTTTTCCCAGCATACCCCACGGTCATCGTGCTGCCATCAGTTAATTGCAGCCGCGCCGAGCCTTGTACCTGAACGAGGAAAGCTTCTAGGCGATCGCGCAACCAAACTAGCTCTAATCCCTTTAAAGCCCCCTTGCTGGACTGCAAGCCATCAGCCCCTTCGAGTTGTAAACGAGTCGGATGCGGCTTGCCCCACTGCCCCAGGTTTGGTGGCAAGCGGAATAAAGGATAACGGTACTCCTTAGTCGGCACTCGGCTAGCCCTGTAGACTGGCTCAAAGTATCCGGTGAAAGCCACGGTTCCCCGCTGATCCTTACCCATTGATTGGTAAAAGGCAAACTCTTGTTGTACTGCTTGCTGCAATTCTGCCGCAGACGTTGAGGATAGGACGAGCTGCCGAAACCGCGTTAAACTGCGCTGTACCCGTTGGCGTAACTGTTCTGATTGACCGCTACCATTCAAGTACTTACGGTAATCCTGCACCGCCTTCGGGGTTTGTAAGTAACGCAGACTAGCCTCGATCGCACTCAGTAACGCTTGCCGATCGCCGCTCTGTCCCCACAGTTGCTCATCTGCTCCTAACTGAGCCGTGGGTAATCGATCCAGGTTAGTTGCTCGCTTTAAAGGCAACTTTGGTTCAGCGGCACTAGCTGGAGCTAAGCCAACCGAACTGAGCGAGCCAGAACTTGACAATATTGGTGCTGCCACGATCGCAGCACCAACTAACCCGATCGCCAACAGATAGCGCACCGAGTACAACAACAATTGATTCATGATAATGACGAGTTAGTAACGCTCCACACTGGAACTAAATACAGGCTCCACGCGGATACCCAGGACAGAAGACGGACGCAACACCATATATTCTCCCTGGATGTTTTTGATCGGCACGGTAATAAAATCCGTCGAAGCCGCTTTGGGCATCAGTTCGCCGCTGTACCATTTCTGGAATTCTTGAATTGTGGGAAAGCGCACTTCTTCACGATGTCCACCTTCAATCAGCAGATGCACAGCATACTCCGTCGGTGTCCGAGCAAAGCGGCTACGCTTCGGTTCAGCGGACTCACCAGTGGGAGCGGGATTCATATTTCCTGTCATGGTGTTTCTACTCTCTAGCGTCAAACGTCGGCAAAAGGGGTTTCCCGATCGGGCAAACTATATTCACTCTGCCCATCGACCAGCCAAAAATATCTTACTCGCTGATCGACATTTCCATGCCCTACCCAGAACGCATGAAAATTAGATCCTAGCTCTAAACTGGATCACTGCTGTGTAAGAAAACTCCGCAGTTAAGCAAACAAGTTAAATCGTTGCAGTTGGCTTTGCACCATCGGCAGCAAGGTTTTGCGCAATTGTCCTTTATCCTTAAACACCAACCGATTCTGATTCGGCAGATCAAAGGGGAACTGCCCTGGCAAATCTGATCGATCCATCTGCGCTAACAAAATTTGTTCCGATCGCTTACTTTGCAGTGCATAGCCCACTTCCACACAGACCTTGGGACTGGGAATCAGTTGGGCGGGAGAGGTGTTGACCTGAGTAATCGGCGTACCATCGGCAATAAACAGCAAACTCTGTCGGATCGATTTCATCAGCGTACTGTTGAGTCGCACGGGACCTTCGGTCAGTCGGTGGGATTCTTTTAGGGCGATCGGCAGGCGAGATTTACTATTCAACTTCTCCAATACAGCCTTTAGTTCTTCCCGCAATAACTCACTCGATTCGGGATATTCCGTCTGGTAGCACAGGAAAATTTCTGGCTCCAGATGCGCCATCACATCCTGTTTAGAGAAATAAATTTCGTGGCTGCGCAGATCAATATTGGCAATCACATAGCCACCGCTACCTTCTACATAAAACTCGACGCTTTCCCCGGCCAGGTAGCGCTGGAACCAGGCAGACTGCTTCACGTCTTCACTATCTTCTAAAAAATCAGCTCTTAACCCCGACTTCAGCAAGCTATTTTTACTTAGTCGCAAGTCATGGGGACGCTTTTCTAATTCTCGAATCGGTTCGTACTCCTGGAGATACCAGGCTTTCAGGGCAATAATCGCCATGCTGTATTCTGCCTTTGTTTAAAACTACAACAGCACCCAAAGTCTTACTCCCTGAGTGATCTCCCCTTCTTCCTTTATTGTATTCAGAGTTGAACTGATTGAAAACCTAATTTTGTAATTAAGATCAACCAGACTCATTACTCCCTTTTGTATAGGTGGGGAAATATCAGATTTCGGTGCGGGTGCTGTGGTAGTTGAGCGAGACAGATATTAAGTGAAACAGCGCTTTTTACCTCTTAACTATCTTGAACTTGGCTGTTTATCTGCCAGGGAAGCTTGGTAGCTTCAATTACTAGAATAGCAAACTTAGAATTCGAAGCAAGAGCACGAAACCAAAGTTTACTTTTGTTCGCCAAACTACATTTCAAAAACGCAACAAAGCCGGAATAGCCTGCCAATAAAGGGTTCTAGAAGTTAATAATTCTGCTTCAAAATCAGACAAAAGTAGGCTTTTTGTACTTTTTTCTTCAAAAAGCGTATTTCAGACTTCAGTAGTTTTTGCTGAGAGAATGATCTAAATCAAAGGAATCTACTGCTTAAAGAGGATTCAACTTTTTATCAAGTTCTGCTTTAGTCTATAAAATTTTACTAGCTTAGATCGAATAGGTTGCTACTAGCAAAAACAGCTTTATAAGGGCAAATTTCCAACAAAAAGACCTGGCAATGCCAAGCCTTAATTAAACAGGAGGGAGATTCAAACGAGTAGAAAAGTATCGGTAAGTTTTGCCGAAATCCTGACAAGCAAATGCTTAGCCGATGATCGAGCTAATTTTAATCAGCTCAACTAGCAGGGAAGCAGAACTGTTTAGCAGTAGGCAGAGATGTCCTCGCCACATTCATCCGCTAAGTAACACAGAGCACGGAAGCGCAGGGCAACGACTTCTTCGTACACCGGATTCAGCTTGCACAGGGGCGGAATCCGGAGGATGGTACGTCCAAATAGCTGGATAGTTCGCTCAAATGGGCATTGGGCAGGAATCAGGCGGCAAATCCGGTGAGCGGTTTCCCGATCGCGAATTTCTAGCCCTTCCAGCCACTGGCGTAGTGGTTTCAGGGGAGCAAAACGAACTGTCGCCACTGGCTGACCAAAGCTTGCCAACTGGAGGGGAATTTCTTTCGACACCCAAATCATTTTGGCAGTCATATCATCTTCCAGGGTTGAGTAGCGAGAGTTGTTCATAAGTCGTTCCTCACTTCAAAGGGCGTTTAACGTCACCCATTGGTTAGCTACACCAGTTCCAGGCAATTCATCGGAATGTTACAGAAATCTGGTGTGGGATTACTGTTATCAAACAAGGTGATCAGCTCGAGATCAGGAAACCAGCAACCCAATCCTTGATGTCTTCTGGATTGACTCCATCTTTCCCTGAACTCCAGAATTCTTAATGAGCAAAAACACGGAAAATTGCCCAGGCTATTTTTTCATCACCTAGGACACTCGGGGTTTTAGCGGAGGAAGTTCTTTTAACAACCGCGCAAAACAGGCAAAAACCCATAGTCAGCCATTGATTGGTCGTGACTATGGGTTATTTGAGCTAGCCATAACTTGGTTTAGAATCTCAGACCTAAACCGCCTTGAAGAGATACTGCCGTGCGATTATCAACATCATCGTAAGCATCGAAAGCAATAATCGCGTTACCAAAAACGACCCAATTGCTATTTGGTAGGGCGTAATCTACCCCTGGTTGCACCACAAACGTAGTGCGATTACCTACAGGAGTATTCTTATTGTGGTTCGTCACGATCGAGGCGCCAATGCCGACGTAAGCATCCGCTTGCCAGTTGATTGGAATATCGTAGGAAACCGTCGGCACAACAGCCGTGCTCTCACCGACTAACACTTGTGTGCGTAAAGAAACGGGTGCTTTGAGAAATTTGTAGCGAACCGCTAAATCGCCAGCAAATTGATTGTGATCATTTTTGCCAGGGGTGAGCCCAAATGAACCACCCAAGCCAATGTAACTCCCATAGGCAGCTTGGGCATTTGCTGATGATGGAGTGGCAACGAGCAGTGTTGTTGCCGCGATCGTGCTACTAAGCGTCGCCAATCCCATTCCCACGAGGCGAGCTACTTGCCGGTCTGAACTTGAAGTTTTGGGACGTTGCATACTTTCACTCCTTCAGTACTCTGTAGCAAGAGCTGTGACCATAACTTAATTTAACCTAACTCTTAGCGGTTGCGCGAATTATTTAGTCAGGCAAATTCTTGAGAAGTGAATCAGCCAAAATTATTACTTCTTCTTAATAGTTAAATCCGCACTCATGGTAACTTGCTTTTGCTCAATCACCCCACAATTCGGAGAGATTGTTTTAGAGGCGAACTACTGCCTAAATTACTCCTCTAACCACCACATTTGGGGGAAGATAAACTTAAAAACCTCCAGACTTAGGGGATTTAGGGAGTCAATGTAGTTTATTTGCGCTGGTTCAAGCATTTTTTCAGACCCGCCTGAGCTATCCTTCAAACATCTAAACTGGCCGATAACCGCTAATCTCTTGCCCAATTTTGTACAGTTGATCGTGACAGTTGAGAAACAGGACATCTAAATCCCACATCCATTCCGGCACTTGCGATAATAGTAGTGGGAGGAGAGTACCCAATCCTAATTAGGCTGGTGCGGGAGGCGAGATTAATGAATACTGCAATCCGCTGGTTAATTGTTTCTGCTAGTGTGGCAGGCATAGTGCTATCTGCTAGCAAAGGACTGGCACAGACGATCGCCATTAATTCTGGTTCTAACCCAATTCAAGTCACTGGCATGTCTGGTGGCGAGCAAAAAGATGCCGGTTGCGCCGGATATATTGCAGCCATCCCAAACCACAGAATTGAGATTACTGAAGATAGTGACCTCAAATTTGTCCTACAGGCGGCTGGTCAACCCACTTTATTGATTCGTAGCTCTACTGGGCAAGATTTCTGTGTTCCTTCTGATACTTACTCTGGAGGTAAAGTGGAAATCCCTGGTCACTGGAGTAAGGGGATATATGACGTGTTTGTTGGCGATCGCAATAAGGGACAAAATCCTTATACCTTGTCGATCTCTCACAATTAGTTCAACATTAGCTTTAGCCAAAATCGGGACGTTACCCCTGGTCACGCCCCGATTCATCTTTGAAGCTGATTTAAATCTAGTCTTCTAAACGTCGAGCTTGTACTTCCACTACATCAACATCGATCGTGCCAGGCGGAGCCAATCGACTGAACTTGCCATGTTCAGCCTTCAGCGACTCACCACAACTGGGACATTGAAATTCCGCTTTATTTAAACTCATAAACTCATAGCTGCATACCGGGCATTCTCCCTGGATCAAATTACGCTTCAGCCACCAGCGGAAGCCAATAACGGCAACGATCGGTGTAATCAGGAGCAGCGCTAGCAGGATAAAAAAGGATTTGACCAACCAGCCTAACCCGATCGAGGCCAGTAGCCAAATGACGAAGAATGGAAAAAGGAGGCGACTAATCTCTGCCAACCCTAACTGCAAATTTTTAAAGCTGTCCTGATTCACAGCAAACTCCCGTACACACTAAGCTTGAAATCAATGGTTGTGATAGTTCTATGCTAGGCAAAAACCGGATTGAACATAGAGCGTAACTTCCACACCAATCGGGTAGGGATCTCCCCGATCTGGATAGTTGCTTTCCGCCATGGTAGCGTTTCGCCAAAAAATTGACACCCACCAAACCCTCTTGTTGTGACAATCAACCAGAGACTTTGATAGGTGTCAGAACTTAATGATGAATCAGCTTAGAACAAACCCAGAGTTAGCGCCTTGCTGATCGGGAATGCAGCACCGATACCGAGGTACAGAGTCACAACCGTACCGAACAAAAAGACGGTGGTTGCTACTGGACGGCGGAAGGGATTTTGGAACTTGTTCACGCTTTCGATGAACGGAACAGTCATCATCCCCAGAGGCACAGCGCTCATCAACACCACACCCAGAAGCTTATTGGGAACCAGGCGCAGAATGTTGAATACCGGATATAGATACCATTCCGGCAGGATTTCCAGGGGAGTGGCGAAGGGATTAGCTGGTTCACCGATCATTGCCGGATCAAGTACAGCTAAACCAACGCAAAGTGCGATCGTGCCAAGAATCACGATCGGGAAGGTATACAGTAGGTCATTGGGCCAGGCGGGTTCGCCGTAGTAGTTGTGTCCCATGCCCATTGCCAATTTGGCACGGAGCCGGGGATCACTCAGATCTGGCTTCTTCAGCGTTGGCATAATTAAACGTGGTTCTCCTTATTTTCTGAGGTCAGCAGGTAGGAGTTGCAAGCAGGGTCGGCTCCGGTGTCACACCATGATAATGGCTTTTGCCAGAGATCGGGTCGCAACTGATTAGAGAGGACCAGAAATTCCTTGCTTACGGATCATCAAGAAGTGCAGCAGCATAAAGACTGCAATCAACCAGGGCAGAACAAAGGTATGAGCACTGTAGTAGCGAGTTAGTGTAGCTTGACCCACACTAGAACCGCCCCGCAGTAAGTCAGCAATCAACGTTCCCACCACGGGAATTGCTTCAGGCACACCGGACACAATCTTGACCGCCCAGTATCCTACTTGGTCCCAGGGTAGAGAGTAGCCCGTTACCCCAAAGGACACAGTAATTACAGCCAGAATTACACCCGTCACCCAGGTCAATTCGCGGGGTTTTTTGAAGCCGCCCGTGAGATAAACACGGAAGACATGCAGAATCATCATTAACACCATCATGCTGGCAGACCAGCGATGGATCGAGCGAATCAGCCAACCGAAGTTCACTTCGTTCATGATGTATCTCACGGACTCGAAGGCTTCGGTAACAGTTGGCTTATAGTAAAAGGTCATCGCAAACCCAGTGGCAAACTGGATCAGGAAGCAGACCAGCGTCACTCCACCCAAACAATAAAAGATATTGACATGGGGTGGAACATACTTGCTGCTGATATCATCTGCGATCGCCTGAATCTCCAGCCGCTCGTTAAACCACTGGAATGGCTTAGAGTCGGTCACCTGCTTAGTGAACATGAAGCAAGAATTCCTAAAAATGTATTGCTGTTCATAAAGAATGTAACACAGAGGCAGTGCCGATTTCTTGCGAAACCCCGATCGGGGGATCACTCACTCAGGAGAAATAAATTGAGCTGAAATGCTGCCGAACGACTGGCTAATTGCGGTCAAACGTTGCCTTTCTAGGGAGAAAGTTTCTAAGCTAGGACAAGTGACAGTGTTATTTGCATCACCAGCACATCAATAGCACACTTACAATAGGTGAGTCACAGAACAGTTTGGACGTTAAAACCGAGCGGTATGCGGAAGCAAGTTTCTTGGATTGGGCGGCTGTTAGTTCTTGTTATTGCGGTAGTGACCCTGCTGAGTTATCCAGCAGCTCCAGCCCAAGCCTTGACGGAAGAACAGCGATTAGTGGCAGAAGTTTGGCGACTCGTCGATCGCGCTTATGTAGACGATACGTTCAATCATCAAAACTGGTGGGTAGTTCGGCAAAAAGCTTTGAAACAGCCCCTCAATGACCGCCCTCAGACCTATGAAGCGATTCGGCAAATGCTAGCCGGTCTCGACGATCCGTTTACTCGGTTACTGGAACCCGAACAGTACAAAAGCTTGCAGACCAATACCTCCGGTGAATTAACTGGCGTTGGCTTGCAGATTGCTCTGGATGCTGATACCGGCGAACTAAAAGTGATCGCGCCGATCGTTGGTTCCCCTGCTGAGCAAGCTGGCATTAAACCCGCTGACACCATTCTGAAAATTAACGGCATTGCCACCTCGGGATTGAGCCTAGATGAGGCAGCGGCTCGGATGCGAGGTCCGATCGGGAGTCGAGTGACATTAACCGTCAAGCACCAAGATAGTGCCCCCGCCGATCTAGAAGTAGTGCGCAATCGAATTGCCCTGAATCCGGTCTATGCCGATCTGCGGACAGAACCTAGTCCAACTGCCAACGGTCAACCAACGAAGGTGGGTTACATCCGACTGAGCCAATTTAATGCCAACGCTACAACTGAAGTGACTCAAGCTATTAATCAATTAGAGCAACAGGGAGCCGAAGCTTACATTCTGGACTTACGCAGCAATCCAGGCGGTCTATTGCAAGCCGGGATTGAAGTGGCACGCCTATGGCTAGACCAGGGAACGATCGTCTATACCGTGAATCGGCAAGGGGTTGAGGGCAGCTTTGAGGCGATGGGACAAGCTCTCACTCACGATCCATTAGTTGTCTTGGTCAACCAGGGCACAGCCAGCGCCAGCGAAATCCTCGCAGGCGCTTTACGGGACAACGATCGCGCCACGATCGTGGGAGAACGTACCTTTGGCAAAGGCTTAATCCAATCCTTGTTTGACCTATCGGATGGGGCAGGATTAGCCGTCACCGTCGCCAAGTACGAAACGCCAGCTCACCATGACATTAATAAGCAAGGGATTAAACCGGATCTGACTGTCCCCCTAGACCCCATTGCCATTGGACAAGCCGGAACCGCCACCGATAGTCAGTATCAAGCCGCTGTGGAATTGCTGACGAATCAATCCATGTTGGCTGGGGCAAGCTAACGTGGAACGAACTTACCACGATCCGCTCCATGGCGCGATCGGGCTGGATCGGCGTGATCCGGTAGAAGCGCTGCTGATTCGATTAATTGATACCCCAGCGTTTCAACGTCTGCGGCGCATCCGCCAACTGGGACCAGCCAGCCTTACCTTTCATGGGGCGGAGTCTTCCCGCTTTACCCATTCCCTGGGAGTCATGGCAGTGGCTCGACGCGCCTTCGATCGCATTGCCCAGTCCTACCCGCAACTGAAATCCCATCGTCCAGTCGTCTTGTGTGCTGCCTTGCTGCATGACATTGGGCATGGTTCCTTTAGCCACACGGCAGAGGAAATTTTTGGTTGCCAGCATGAACACTGGACAGAGCGAATTCTGCGGGAATCCAAACCAATCCACCAACTTTTGGTTGACTTTGACCCGTATCTGGTCGAAAGAATCATTCAGGTTTACCAGAAACGCTATCCTGTGCCCCTCGTCTGGCAATTAGTTTCCAGTCAGCTAGACTGCGATCGCCTGGATTATTTGATGCGGGACAGTTACTTTACTGGAGCCTCCTACGGCAAGATTGACCTCGATCGCATTCTGATGGCATTGGGATATGATGCCGTTTCGCAACAGTTGGTGGTCGCTCGGAAAGGCATGGCGGCGATCGAGCATTACCTGATTGTGCGGTACTTCATGTATGCCCAAATTTATAACCATCCCAAAAATATTGCAGCGACTTGGATTCTTGATCAAGCCTTCCGGCGGGCCCGTGAACAGCTGCCAATTGGACAATTATTTGCGGATGACACGGTAACCGCCTGGTTAACGCAGGATTGTAATCATCAATTGTCCTTAGCCAATTACCTAGCCGCCGATGATGGGGTATTCAGCTATCACCTGCAACGGTGGCAGCATAGTGCAGATGTCGTTTTAGCCGATTTGTGTCGGCGGTATCTCGATCGAGATTTGTTGAAAGCGATCGACATTAGCCATCTCAGCGACTCCCAACAAACCCTATTGCTGGAAAAAGCCCAGCACTGGTTAACTCAAGCCCATGTTCAGGCTGCTTACTATGCCGGGTTGAGAGTCTCTTGCAGTCGCGGCTATACGTTGTATCAGCGGGGGATTAAAATCCAAACCTCAACTGGACTCACTGAAATTAGTGAACTTTCCCCGCTAGTCCGAACTTTGACCCAAGCCGATCAACGGGTTTGGTTAATCTATCCCCGTGAGATTGAAGGTAAATTACTAGCCGCGATCGCCCCCTAAGACAGCACTCATTGCCGACTGGTCGCCACTTGCTGTAGCACTGCCTCTGCATCCACCTGCCCCCAGTAGTAGCGCATCTCCTCACTCATCTGTTTAGCCCGTTCCGCTTCAATGTGAGCAGCCGGGAGATTGTTACCCGTGACATGGGACCAGGCTAACCCAATTCGGATATCTGCTTCATACAGTCGATATTCACCAAAGACCGCATAAGTTAAGCCTTCTTCCAGATCACTGCGGGCATCCTCCGCATAGCCCTGTTGAGCCAGCCAGCGCCCTCGTGCTAGTAGAGCTTCAATCAATACCGCTCGATTGGAGATTTTTCGAGCTAATTTGAGGGCTCGATTGTAGAATCGTCGGGCGCGATCGCGGCAGCCTGCGGTAGCTCGTAAGTCCCCTAAAATTCGGTAACACTGGCTTTCATCTTTAACCCAACGTTGACGATAAACCCAGTTCTTCAAATTGGCGAGTGTAATCCGACCTGCCGCTTCCAACTGTCCTAAGCGACGTAGATGATCAGCATACCAAATCCCATGCAATCCATCTAAATAGGGCTGGTTAGACAGTTCTTGCTCCAGAGCCGTTGATTGCTCAAAGGCGTTCGTTGCCTCCGCCAGATTGCCTTGTAAATGAGCTGTCCAGGCTCGAAGTGCCAAGGCATCCTTCTCCTCAGCTCGATCGCCTGATCGCCGCGCATAGTTCAATGCCCGTTCAGCCGTACGTGAACTGGTCGCTAATTCTCCCAAGTAAGTATGTAGCCAAGTCAAATTCTGATAGCCAATACTAGCCCCATGCCAAAACTGCTGATTCAAACTATGGGTGATATAACGCCGAAAGAACGGCACCGCCTCGCGTAACCGTCCTAAATTCATCAAACAAAAGCCGACACCGTTGAGGATAAAGCGTTTCGCTAAGGGATCGCTAACTTGAGGATCTTGACGACCATCCTGATCGGGAAAAAAATCCAACAATGTCATCAGCGCCGTTTCATAGGCACCCAGTTGATGACTAATCACCCGGCGCTTGGCATCATATAAGTGCTGCATCAAGATGGGAAATGCTCGATCGTAGTCTCCCGCTTGGCAGAGATGATGCACCGCTTCGATCGCTGGCTCTAAATCCTCGATCGTGGGATTTTCCGGCACTTGCCGAATCGCAGACAAGTAATAATCGGCAATCCGGTGATGCACCACTTTGGCTTTGACTGGATCGCTGGTCAACCGCGACCAATAATGGTCACGAATGAGGGGATGAATGGTATACGTGTTTTTTTGTGGCAGGCGACGCAGCATCCGGTAGTCTGCCAGTTGTTCCACCAGTTTCAGTGGGGCTATCTCAGGGTTACCATGCCGAAAGACGGGATACAACGCCGATTCGGGGACAGGAACGCGAAACGCACTAAAGGTTTGCAGGAATTCCCGCTCTGGTTCAGTGAGATGCTCATCATAGCGACGCAGTAACCGTTTGACCCGCTCGTAGCGAGGTTCATCAACGGTCGGAGTGAGATCGGGTGGCATCTCTGCAATATTGCCGTGATGCAACCGCACTAGATAGGAACCCAACAAACTGAGCGTGAGCGCATGACCATCCCACTGTTCCACCACACGATCCAGCTGATCTTCTTGCCCCCAAACGCCAACATTTTCTAGCAACAGATGCCCGTCATGCTGGCTGAGACGGTTGACATCCTGATGCATGTAGGAAACAAAGTGGATCAGGTCATACAACGGGGCACGACTGGTAATTAGACAAAAGGAATCATGGTCGATCGCGGCAAAGAAGTTAAGAAACTCCATTAAGTCGGTATTCGTCAGCAGTCCATACTCATCGCCCTGCTGATATTGCAGCACTTCCAAGCCATCGAGAATAAACAGATAGCGTCCGGTTTGCAGCATGGCGGCTAAAAAATTAGCTTTAGCATGGGACGATGGTAAGTCTGCCAAAATGTCATGTCCGCCACTGAGATAGATCAGGGCAGCTTCAAAAAACTCATCAACATTGCGTTTTTCGTAAAAGCCCCACCAGAACACACCTTCAGGCTGGGGTAAAGCAGAGTTTTTCAACAATAAATCGACCCATTGCCGGGCGATCGAGGTTTTGCCCTGTCCACCAAAACCAATTAAGCCAATTAATTGACATTTCGGATCTGCCCAATCACGATCGAGGGCTGCCAGTAAGCGTTCGCGCCCCACCCATTCATCCAATAACTCTGGTGCCCCCGACATTTCCATCGAAATGTGAGGCGAAATGGAATTCCAGGCTTTCTCGTAATCCGTCACAGGTTGAGGACCTGGCTCCGGTGATTTGGAGTGACGATGAATTACAAATGCCATTACGACGTCTCCGGGGCTGGCACAGCATTAGGAGTCAGTAGGTCTAATAACTTATCTTCGAAATCAACTAACACAAGAGGATCAACCGCCCAGGCAATATTATCGTTCACCGAACTCTCCCCTGGATTCCAGCGGCGGGCAACCAATCCCACCACTAGATTGCGTTCAGTATCTAGCACCCCAGCACCGCTCATTCCAGGACGAATATCCCTCGATCGTAATTCTACTGGATTCACCAACAGCCGCTTGCCATCAAACGGTAACACTTCCCCGAGAATTTCTCCGGTCGCATACCCACTCGGTGACTCCCCTAGCTGTCGGAACCCATAGCTGCGAAAGGGGTTGCCTTCTGAGTCCTGAATGGTGCCTAAAACGGCAATTTCATTCGGAGCCAAAACCGGGGGATTTTGCAGTTGCAACACCACAATATCGTCGTCATGGTCGGGAAAGAATTTCACCACTGCCGCCCGATCGCAATATTCCGATCGAGTTCGTGTTTTAGGAAACAGGACACTAACCGTCATCACCTCCGCTTGCAACGGGTCAATCCCCGCTAAAGTCACTACATGACGGCAGGTCAAAATTTCGCCCACATCCGACACCACAATTCCTGTCCCTACAACAGCATGGGTGGTGCTGTGACGAATCTGGACCGAAAAATCAATTAACCGTTGCAGTTCGGTGCGGCGAGGCGATGGAGCGACTGTCATTGCGAATCGGGGTTACGACAATCCCAAATCAGTTTCACCGTGATGGTGGATTCAGCGCCAGCCTTGGCGATCGCGGCATTACCCTCTACGGTCATTTTGATGCCAAATTGCACTTCCACCTGCGCCGGACGTTCTGCCACAGGTAACGATTGCATGGTTTTAACCACCCGATGGGCCATGCCCCGAATCGTCCCCATCGCACTATCGAGCGCTTGTGTCGATCGTTCTGCCAGGGCAGCCGCAGAAGGCAGTTGAATGCCTACTTCTTCCATACCTGGTTGCCGTCCAGGAGACAAACTCAATTCCACCAAAATTGGCTCGTTGTTATCCGTCAGATCAGTCGTCATGAAATTTTTGCAATCAGCATACGGAGGTATTCCTGCACTGACATTATGACATCGAGATTCCGAACTATGGCGATGGTGGAAACCCATCCCCGCGATCGCCGGTCAACAGTCTGGATGTTATAGTCACGATGATTCAGTCTGCATCGTTGCCCACTCGTTAGCAGGAAATGGCGATGAGTTCATCAATTGACATCACACCCTCCACTCAGCCCATGGCAGATGTTCAGATTATTCCCGTCACCACACCTGCCGAACAGGAATTATTTTTGGACGTACCCGCGATCGTCTATGCCAATGATCCCAATTGGGTTCCCCCCCTGAGAAGCAGTGTGGCTAAACAGCTTGCCCCGACCAATCCATTTTTCCAATATGGTAAGTTGCAGCAATTTTTGGCAATCCAGAAAACTGGCGATCGAGCCACTCCGGTTGGTCGCGTCGTCGCTGCTGTCAACCAACGGTTAATTGATCGCGAAGGCGAACAGATTGGACTATTTGGCTTTTTTGAATGTGTGCATGATTTTGCTGTCGCTCAAGCCTTGCTCAATGCCGCCGAACAATGGTTACGGGAACAAGGGATGACCAAAGGGCGGGGTCCGATTAATCTCTCAACCCATAACAGTTGCTTGTTTCTGGTAGACGGCTTCGATTCACCGCCCGCCTTCATGATGCCCTACAATCCGGCGTACTACCCGCAATTCATGGAGCAAGCAGGTTGGCAGAAAGCCAAAGATGCCTACGCCTATGATTTTCGGCTCGATAAACCATTACTACCAAAGTTCGAGAAAGCTTACCAGGTTGCCATTAAATCTGGTATTACGTTTCGACCTTTCCGAACTACAGGAGATGGCTTTCAGCAGGATTGTATTGACTTGTATCACCTGTTCACTAAAGCCTTCGCCAACAATTGGAGTTCTACACCCCGGAGCCAAGAAGATTTCTTAGATGAAGCCAAGGATTTGCAAAGCCTGGTTGACCCAACGTTGTTCCCGATCGCGGAAGCCAACGGTGAAATGATTGGCTTCTTCATGTGCTTACCCGATTACAGCCTGCCCTTAAAGTATGTGAATGGCAAACTCAACTGGTTGGGCATCCTCAAGTTTCTCTGGTATAAGCGCCAGATTCATCAAGGACGGGTGATTGCCATCTGTGCCTTGCCGGAATACCGTCGCCAAATGGTCGCTCTCGCTTTAATTTACTTGGGAATGCAAGGCGGGATCCAACGGGGATATCAGCGGGCAGAACTGTCTTGGGTATACGAAGATAACATGCCATCTCGGAAGGTCGTTGAAGCCTCCGGCGGCACAATCTACAAAACCTACCGAATTTATCAGAAGGAGTTAGGTACAGCGTGAAAGCATTAGTGACTGGAGCCAATGGCTTCACCGGATCTCATGTGGTTAAAGCCCTGAATCAGCGTGGTGATCAGGTGGTGGGGTTAGTCCGGCAGTCGAGTAGTCTTGCCCGATTAGCGGACTGTCAAGTGCAGTTAGTCTATGGCGATATTACTGATCGAGCTGCCTTAAAAACCGCTATGGCAGATGTGGATGTGGTGTTCCATACCGCTGCCTATGTGGAACTGGGCATTGTGAATGGGAAGGAAATGGAACGGGTGAACGTCGATGGCACTCGCGCCGTGTTAGAGGTAGCCCAAGCCGTCAATTTACCTAAGCTGGTGTATTGCAGCACGATCGGCATTTTTGGCGATACTCAGGGACGAGTAATTGACGAAACCTTCCAGCGCCAACAACAGGATTTTTCCTCCGCCTACGATCGCACCAAATACGAAGCCCAACAACTAGTTGATCAGTATGCGGCAGCCGGACAGTTTGCCGTAAGTGTCATGCCTTCCGGTATTTTTGGCGCCGATGACCCGCATTTTGTCCCCGTCCTGAAGCAGTTTCTCAAAGGCGGGCTAAAACTTTGGGCTGGCGGAGGCAGAATTACCGGCATTGTGCATGTAGATGATCTCGTTGCCGCTATGCTGTTAGCTTTGGAAAAAGGTCAGTCTGGCGATTACTACATCATTTCCGCCGGGGATTTGAGCACACGAGAAATGTTTGAGGTTTTAAGTCAGGCGAGTGGCGTTCCAGTGCCAGCAGAAGCTCCAGAAGCAGTAGTTCGGCTAGTCGGCAATCTTCTTGATCCGATCGGTCGTTGGTTCTCCTGGCAACCTCCCCTCAGCCGCGAGCGTGTGCATTATATTTACGATCGCTGTGTGCGCGTCGATGGCAGTAAAGCTCGTCGGGAACTGGGGTGGAATCCACGATCTCCAGAGGCAACTCTGAAGGAATTGGTACGCCGCCTGCAAGCCGTCACCTGAATTGAGCAGGCGTTAGGGCGGCAATTTTGGAGTGGGCAAATCACCTGGGGTAGCCGCCAATGCCGCTACCTTATCCAGTAAGGCTTCCGGGTGGGCGATCGGTTCTGTCAGATAATCATCTGCCCCCTCGGTAAGCCAGCGATCGGCATTCAGCGCAGCCCTGCTATTCAGTAATACGAGAATCTTGGTGTTCTGAGTCGTGGGATTTTGGCGCAACTGTTGCAAGACCTCATCACTACTGGCAATTGCAACTTGAATTTCTAATACCACTACGATCGGTTTCAGGATTTCTAACTGCCGGATTGCCGTTGGGCCATCCATGATCCACACAACTTGATACCCAGCGGTCGTTAACAGATTACAGATCAGTGTTGCGGCTTCCTCCTGACGGTGAATTAACACCACTCGTCCTGGAACAATTGGAGAGGATTCATCCCGTAAATGGACAGTGGGAAAAATTTCTAGCTTGTCTAACGGCTGATTTGGTAGCCAGACAGTGAATGTAGAGCCAAGATTCAGTGTGGATTCGACTTCAATCCAACCCCCGTGTAGTTCAACGAGTTGCTTTGTTAAAGCTAATCCCAATCCTGTGCCTTCATAGCGCCGGTGATAGGAGCCATCTAATTGTTGAAACTTTTTGAATAGCAGGGGAAGCTGGTCTTCAGCAATTCCAATCCCAGTATCTTCAACTTGCAAAATGACGTGGTTTTGCTCGCGCCAAATGCTCAACGTCACTTGCCCACCACGGGGCGTGAACTTAATCGCATTACTGAGTAAATTCAACAAAATCTGGCGAACTCGGCGTGGATCAGCCGCAAATTGATCCAGTTTCGGGAGCAACCCAGTTTCAGATGGCAGCTTGAGTTTTAACTGGAGTTCAAGTTTAACTTCCGCTTTGTCTGCCTTATCCTTTAACATTCGCAAGCATTCATTGGCAGTCTGCGATAACGAAAATAGTTGGATATCTAGAATTGTTCGCCCCGCCTCTACCTGAGATAAATCGAGAATGTCATTAATCAGTTCTAGTAAATGCTCTCCACTTTTTTGAATCGTTCTGAGGTAGTCTTGTTGTTTTTCTAAAGAGATAAATCGCTGACCTTCTGCGCCTGGCGGTAAGCGTAATAACGTCGCTGCCATGCCAATAATGCAGGTTAAGGGAGTGCGCAACTCATGGCTAATTGCTGACAGAAACTCTGTTTTAGCTAGGTTGGCAGACTGCGCCGCATTTAAGGCATCGTGCAAATCACGGGTACGTTCTACAACATGCTGAGACAGTGTTTCAGCCTGTTGTTGTAGTTGCGTATAAAGTTGGGTCTGCTGAATCGCGATCGCCAGATGTTCAGCAATATTGAGCAGGAAGATCTTTTCGCTTTCTTGCCACTGGCGGGTTCCAGAACACTGATGCGCAATGAGTAACCCCCACAACTGTTGCTGCACAATAATCGGAACAACAAGCTTCGCTTTTACCTTGGCCTGCTGAAGCAACTGAATCAAGCAAGGAGCCTCGGCATAGGTAGTCGTAATATCCTCAACGGCTTGAATCGACCCTTTACGATATTTTTCTCGGCAGGCAGACACTTCAATAAAACATTTTTCCCCTGCGACCTGATTCAGTACAGTCGGAATCTGATCGTGGGCTCTGGCCTCGTGAGTAATGCGCCCAGAAGTTAGCGCTAATGGATCTTCAGTTTCCAGGCTGGAGGACCTTTGCGGCTCAGCTGAGGTCACCAGATAGGAGGCAAACTGGTAGATGACCAAACGATCGGCATGTAAAAAACAACGTAATTGCTGAACTGCTGTTTCCAGAATTACCGGTAGCTCTAGACTTTTTCGGATCTGACTAGCGACCTGATTCAGCAAACGTTCCTGCTCTACTTGTTGCCGTAGTTTTTCGGCAGCCCGCCCATCAGACGATAAATCACAAGTAGGATTCTGGCTAGGATTGGTTGCCATTGCCTCAACCAATTGCAAAGTAAATTGGCTTTGCAACGTCGGATCATTAGGCTGAAGCTGGTCTGCAACCTGGTGTAGGCGCTCAAGCATCCCTGGATTGTAGTCTACATGCTGGCTCAGTTCGGCTAGAAAGTTCGCGATCGTATCTGGGTCAAACCATAACTCCACCAGATACATAGCCGGTAACAACTCCTGCGAAACCAAGGAGCCATTACTCTGAGGCAAACGGGGCGCATCCAAACTGGCGGGAATTTCTGTCGTTGACCGACCCAGAAGTAGCCCGCTAAACGATTTAGACGCAACCAATACAAACTGCCGAATTCCCTGTTGAGTCAGCCACGTTGACGAAGCTAATCGAGTTTCCGTAATCACCAGTACTTCAGCCGCTGGCAGCCGAACGACCCCCTGCATCACTCGGCGTAAGGTCTCAAAGCATGTCACTGGCAATACGCGGCTGAAAGTAAACGGTTGAGGGCTGGGCATTTTCCTCGCAAACGGCTGCAAACGCATGTAGAGATAAGGCAACTATCCCTACCCTATAGCGATTCCAAGGAGTTTGATATTGGACCCAATCTAGAATTGAACACCAAACTCCCTAAACCCAGATTAACCGTTGCAACCGGGAGCAACGGCTCCACTCCACAAAACTCTTAAGCTCTAAGCTCTGGGTAGTCTTGTATCGACACGGCAAGATCGGCTGGAAACTTGAGGGAAACACTTAAAGCTAAGTTGTTCCGGGACTGATGCCTAGTGTAATCCGAATTGCGGCATAATCGTAGCCTTATGCCGTGACGCAATACCAACTTCTATAGTCAGCCCTCAAGCAACTGATAAAAAAATCAGAGCCATACATTTAGCTCTGATTTGAACTTGGATATAGAAAAACTCCTCGCCGCTCAGCGTCCCTGTCGAGACACTAGCTTCTCAAAATTAGCCTGAGTCTGTTGCAGTAATTCCTCTCGGCTATCACTTGCGTTAGTCAAAGGCGGAACCAAGTTACGAGCCTGTAGAGTCATATGAAGCTGCAAATGCGCTACGTACTCGCTAAAGTCTTCTCGAACAGCAGTATTTAAAGGTTGATGTGAACGCGAATCCAAGGTGTTCTCTCCCAACTCTGCTTCAGTGATCAACGTAAACGAAGGTATCATGCAGCCCACTTCATTCCGAACTTTGCAACGAAGCTTAACGTTGTGAACTTAAAACATTGAGAAAGATAAATCACTCGCGATCGTGATTCGTAAACCGCTTGCCTTTTTACCCGTCCCCTATGCTATACTCATTTATCGTTGTCGCGGACGCATAGCTCAGTTGGTTAGAGCACCACGTTGACATCGTGGGGGTCACTGGTTCGAGTCCAGTTGTGTCCATTAGGTTGAATAAAATCGATGCCGCTGAACAGCCAACAGTCCGATCGCTTACAAAGTCTGATTACCGAGCTAGAGAGCCTGGTCGCTGCTACCGATGAGGCAGGAGCCAGGGATGTTCTGGAAGAAGCCTATTTGCTAATCACAAACATTTATGAAAAATTTCCCCAGCTAGACACCGAAGAAGATGACTAGCGTAGCTCCATTAAAAAGTGATAGCCGCCAATAATCAGTCCTTGATTCAAATAGAATTTGTGGGCAGGATGACGGGTAACACGGGAATCTAAATGCAACTGCACACACTGATGGTGTTCAGCATATTCCGCTAACCAGGATAAGAGCTGGCTGCCATAGCCCTGGGAACGAGTCTCGGTGTCTGTCACCAGATCGTCAATATATAAATACTTGCGCCAAGCAAAGCTTTCGCCAATATGGAATCCAGCCACCGAGACCAATCGATCGTCAACTTGTAGGTAGGCTAATTGATAACGATCGTGCTGCATTCGTTGCACTTGTTCCACAAACGTTTCAGCAATCAAATAAGGGTGTAATTGCACCAATAACGGATAACATTGAGCAATCTCAGGGATAGATTCGGCTAATTTAACCACCATCAACTATTCCTCAAACGCTATCATTGAGTGCGTTCCGACATAACTCTGTCACTGCCTGGGGCAAGGTAACTTCACGAGTTGGATCAGGGTGGAACTCTACAACTTGCACCACCGCATCGAGATTTAAAGCCCCATAAATATGCGGAAACTTTTCTCCAGTGGCGATCGCGTCGTAGCGAAGCTCTGCCTGTACTAAAGTCGAATCAATACACAATAGCAGCAGGTCTGTTTGCCCCTGGAAAAAGCGGTGGACAACCCCAGGAATTTGCGTCGGAACCGAACAGTGCATAAAGCCTTCCGACGCCAAACTATCGGCTCGATATTCACCCAGTTTCTCAGCGTGATGCCACTGCGATCTCGTCGTAATGTGCAAAATGATCGTCATACTTTACAATGCTAAATCCAGTAAATTCCAACCCATTATTTGCACAGTTGGCTGAGATGAATTCGTCGTGGCGATCGGTGCTGCGGTGGTCACCATCTCTTGACCACCAATCCACCCCAGGATGAACGTAATCACAATTGCCTGGATAAATTTATTGAACATCTTGAACCTCCTGGGCAGTGGAGCAGTTGATCACAGCGAAGAGTCGCCATCTGTAGTCATCCTACCCATCGGGTGGGGGAAGTAGCCTCGCCTCAGTGGTTCGCCCAATCAGGTGAATGCTGGTCAGGTTTACCAGGCGATCGCCAAGCCATCGGCACGAGGTTCTGAAGCCGCCATTAACACCCCATGCTGCCGCAAAATCATTTGTCCGCGACCGAAGAAACCACCACGCCGAACTAAATGCTGCCGTTCTGTTAATCCATCGGCGATAGACTGAGCCACCGATCGTTCCAGCAAAATTCGATTCTGTTCTAAGAACCGCCACCGGGGGGCATCTAGCGCCGCCTGCGGATTCATACCATAATCCACCAGATTCACGACCATCTGTACATGCCCTTGGGGTTGCATCGGTGCGCCCATCACCCCAAACGTACCTAACGGTTGCCCATCCTGAGTCAGGAAACCCGGAATGATTGTATGAAAGGGGCGCTTACCCGGAGCAATTTGATTTGGATGCCCCGCTTCAACACTAAACCCAGTGGCGCGGTTATGCAGGGCAATTCCCGTCTCCGGCACTAAAATGCCACTGCCAAAGCCTTCATAGTTGGACTGGATGAACGATACCATCAAATCTGGGTCAGCCGCTGTTAGGTAAACCGTGCCACCGTTCGGTAAACCCGGTTGCGCCAGAGAGAGGGCAGTGGGTTGGATCAGTTGGCGGCGATCGACGGCATACCGTTGACTGAGCAAGTCATCATGGGAAAGCTCCATGTGATGCGGATCGGCAACATAGCGATAGGCATCGGCAAACGCCAGCTTCATCGCTTCAATCTGCCAGTGGTAGCTATCGACCGACTCACGCGGATAGCCGCCTAAATCAATGCCCTCCAAAATATTCAATGCCATCAGAGCCGCAATCCCTTGACCATTGGGAGGAATTTCCCAAATCGTCACGCCTCGGTAATGGGTCGAAATGGGTTCCACCCAATCTGCCTGGTGATGCGCCAGATCTGCCAGAGTCAGATAGCCTCCCGTTGCCGCCGCAAAGTCTACGATCTGGGCTGCCAGTTCCCCTCGATAGAACGATTCCCCACCGCTTTGCGCGATCGCTTGTAAGGTAGCGGCATGGGCAGGACTGCGCCAAATTTCTCCTACCGATGGAGCGCGATCGCCTGGAAAAAACACTGATTTGAACGGCTGAAATTCTGCGCCTTGTAAGGGCAGATAGCGAGATTCTGAGCGCTTCCAGGCGATCGCGGTTTCCGGCGATACAGGATATCCAGCTTCTGCATACCGAATCGCGGGTGCAAATAATTGCTCAAACGGGAGTTGTCCCCACCGCTGCCATAACGTCTGCCACGCCGACACCGCCCCCGGCACCGTCACACTCAACCAACTGCGATCGGGAATCTGTTGAAGGTTCGCACACTGCTCCAATGTCAGAGCTTTCGGGCTGCGACCCGACCCATTTAAGCCATGTAGTTGACCATCCCAAACTAACGCAAAGGCATCCCCACCGATGCCATTCGAGGTCGGTTCTACTACTGTTAACGCAATCGCCATCGCCACCGCTGCATCAACTGCATTGCCCCCCGCCAATAACATTTCCATCCCTGCCAGGGTTGCCAGGGGTTGACTGGTCGCTACGGCTCCTCGTTGCCCTAACACCACGCGGCGGCTAGACGGATAAGGATAATCGGTTAAATCAAATGAAATCATACGATCGGGTGAGACAGGTGGATGAAGTAGACGGCAGCTAAGAAACTCTACTTTAGTGACTACAGAGATGATACAGATTACGCCCGAACCCCGTGTGACCTAGCTTGCCACACCCCCGATTGGCAACCCACGGGCTTCGGGTATCCCTCTTCTAGCCCCTACGTCCCCTGTTCGAGAAACACCTCCTTCCAGCACAGGGAAGTTTGATTGCTTCCCTGTTTTTTATGGCTCGATCGCGGCTTCATCCACAACGGGTTTTAACTTGGGCAGAATGCGATCGCAGCTAAATAGAGTTCCTGCCATCACACACACCGGAACCATAATCAAATTTAAAAATGGAATACTCATTAATCCCAGGCAAACCAGGGCAAAACTGACACTGGCAGGAATTGTCCGAATTAACATGCCAATTTTGGTGCGAAAGCGGAGTCGTCGCCGTTCCAAAGGGGGATCAATAAAGTCTAGAACGACCATCAAGGCGGCTAAAGCAACACCGCCCACACTCGCGATCACATTGCCGATCGGTGGGAAAAAGTTGAGCAGCAATAAGGGAATCCCAATGACGACCAGCAGCAACAATTTCTTCAGTTGAAAGGCGATCGCCCGCCAAATATCATGCACAATTCGCCCCAAACTGGGAGAACCCATCACTGGCAATTCACCGAGTCGTTGTTTCTCAATTTGTTCGGCAACCATGCCATACCAGGGCGCACCAAAAATGGCTCCAAACTGCACGAGTAAGAACCCTGTCACAACGAGCAATAGGAGGGCTAATAGACCTTGTAACAACTCATCAAACACGGTTGCCACTGACGGAATCCACATTAGCCAACGAGATAACCACTCTGGCGATCGAGCAATTTGGGTGGCTAACCAATTGGGAATACTGGCGGTTCCCTGGGCGATCGCTCGCCATCCAGGAATCAGCAAACTGGCATACAAAATAATCCCAACTACAACATTCACTAGAATTGGAATGACAATGCCACCCCAAAGTTGCGGAGTTTGTTGCAATAACGACAACACCCGCAGTGGATACAACGCTCCAGCGATAAAACTAATCGGCGCTGTCACAAAGGTTTTAATCGCTCCTGGTTCCGGTTTTTGAGCCATGTAAACAATAATAGTTTTAGAAAAAGTTATTTTTAGAACGAATTGTTAGGTCGCTCCAGATAATGGGCATTCTTATATAGGAAATGAGCTTTTATTCCTACACTTAGATAGGAGCAAGTATTATGGAAAAGCTGAAAACTGCCTTCAAACTAGTTACACCTACTTCCTCTACTTTACTATCCTTAGCATTAACAACACTGCCAAGCTTTGCTGGTGGTCATCTTCTCATTTTTGGAGGACCTAATCATCAGGTATTTCTCGGCTGTATTACTTGTAATCAATCTATACCAGAAGCTATAGATAACGAATACGGTAAATATGGTAGTCCATACGCCACCACAAGTATATTTAATAAATACGGAACTTTTGGCTCACCTTACTCTCAGTTAAGTGTTTGTAATCCTCAAGCTAGTCATCCACCTGTTGTAGTTGATGAAGAGGGAAATTTCTATGGGCATCTAAATGTTAATACTAATCGCTATCAAATTTCAATTCCACAACTTCAAGGACTTGTTGTCGGTATCTGTAGATAAAAATTCAAAATTTTATAGAGGAATATATGTCTGAACAGAACCTAAAGGACATAGCCATTGATATTGAAAGATCTGTGAAACCTAAAGCCGGAGGAACAATTATTTCTTACTCTCTGCATATTACAAACCTAAGCAATAATTTTATTCAATTGCTTGAAATCCAGGTCAATGACAACAAACTGAATTTTGATGTAAATATTTTGGATGAAGGTGCTGAAGTTCTTATCGTTCTAGGACAAACTGGAGCAGTTACACAACGTCAGGGAGCTTTACATACATTTGCAGAGTACATTGGAAATATGAACATGGTCAGAATCAACTGACTACACACAATTATCCCTAATCATCTATTAAAGTAGAAATAAAATCTTTATTTTTAGTTATCTACACTTTTAACTACTAGAAAATAAGTGTCCAGCTTTGACGGAGAAAATTTGGGAGGATTTTAACCATTGGGCATCAAATGAGCCTAAATGAGTGGTAGTAATCAGAGTTTGAAACCGATCTTGAATGGCTTCTAACAATTGGTTTTGCCGATCGAGATCCAACTCCGCCAACACATCATCCAACAACAATAGAGGAGATTCACCAATCACTTCTTCAATCAGCTTTAATTCTGCCAATTTAAGGGCTAAAACTAGAGTGCGTTGTTGACCTTGAGAGCCATACTGCCGTGCCGAGGTTTGATTAATCGTAAATTCCACATCATCCCGGTGTGGTCCCACTAACGTACTGCGTTGCTGCTGTTCCGCGATCGCTCGGGTCTGTAATTTCTCCAAAAATGCCTGTTGTACCACCGCCGGATCGTCCTGCTCCAAAGGTACATTCGGCGCATAACGAATTTCCAGGACTTCACTACTACCACTAATCGCCTGATGCCAGTCACGGGCTAACGGAGCTAACCGCTGTACTACCCGCGATCGTCGCCGGATCACCCGCGTCCCCGCCGTTACCAACTGAGCATCCCACAACGCCAACTCATTCACCGAGGATGAATCCGCTTCAGCCCCACCACCCTCATCTCCCCATCTCCCTCCCCCCCCATCACCCCGACCTTCTCGCAACAACGCATTCCGTTGCCGCAGAATTTGGTTGTATTGCTGCAAGATATAGGCATAGACAGGCTCTAATTGAATCAGCAGAGAGTCCAACCAGTGACGACGTTGTTCGGGTCCCCCACGAACCAGATCCAGATCGAGACTAGAGAATTGGACGGTGTTCAACGTGCCTAAAAAATCGAGTTGTCGCCGCACAGGCTGATGATTCAGTGCCACTGTCCGACGACTATTTTGGCGCAGGCTAATCGCTAGATCGATCGTCCCCGTCACCCGTTCCAGTTCAGCCGCAATTTGCGCGATCGTGTCACCATCCCGAATTAGATCACGATCGCGAGAGGTGCGGTGCGATCGCAAAGTAGACAGGAGTTCTACCGCCTCTAGCAAATTGGACTTGCCCTGAGCATTATTGCCAACCAAAATTGTTTTGGCTGCATCAAATTCCACCACCTGATCGTGATAGTTGCGGAACTGCCGCAGGTGCAGGGATTTGAGGAACATTTAGCCTTTTCGCTTCTGCCAGGTTACATACAGCCGGAGGGCAATTTTCTCCATTTCTACCCACACAAACATCAAAGCACTAAAACCTAAACAAACCCCTAGTTCGGTCATATTGAGATAATGAGTCCCGAAGAAGTTGCGTAGGAACGGGACATAAATCAATGCCAGTTGCAACAAGCTGGTGAACACAACCGATGCCCAAACATAGAGGTTCGTCATCGGGTTCATTTCGATCGTCAACCGAGTGTTCGATCGAATCGCCAAGGCGTGCCCCATCTGGGCTAGACAGAGAGTCGTAAACACCATCGTTTTCCAACGATCTTGATCGGCTGGATCAGTATAAACCGTATGCGTATAGCTATACGACCACGTCATCAACCCGATCGCCAGAATGGACAGAATTAAGCCAATTCGCAGCATATAGCTGCCTAGTCCCCGCGCAAAAATACTTTCCTGCGGGTCATGGGGGGGACGATTCATCACATTGGGTTCAGCTGGTTCTACTGCCAATGCCAACGCGGGTAGACCATCCGTTACCAAGTTCATCCAGAGAATCTGTAATGGACTGAGGGGTACACCGCCTAAGCCAATCAATGGCGCTGCCCCAATCGTCAGCAGTTCACCGATGTTACTGCCCAGAATGTACTTAATAAAGCGACGAATATTGGTGTAAACGACCCGACCTTCTTCGACTGCTGCGACGATCGTGGCAAAGTTGTCATCCAACAACACCATATCGCTGGCATCTTTACTGACATCTGTACCTGTGATGCCCATCGCGACCCCAATATCCGCTTGTTTCAGAGCTGGAGCATCATTTACACCATCGCCGGTCATTGAAACAATCTGTTTCCGGTGTTGGAGTGCCTGGACAATCCGGAGTTTATGTTCCGGCGCGACTCGGGCATACACACTGACTTCCTCGACGACCTGTTCCAGCTCTGCCAGACTCAGTTTTTCTAAGTCCCGTCCGGTTAACACGCGATCGCCGGGGTAAGCAATCCCCAGATCTTCAGCCACCGCTTGCGCCGTCAATTGATGGTCGCCCGTAATCATCAGCGGTCGAATTCCTGCCGAACGGCAACGCGCTACGGCTCCTCGTACCTCCGGTCGCGGGGCGTCCAACATCCCCACTAAGCCTAACCAAATTAACTGCTGCTCGGCAGTTTCCTCATCCGTCTCAGCCGGTACGGCTGACAATGGCTTACACGCAAAACCCAATACCCGCAAACCCCGACCTGCCATCTGGTTATTCTGCTCCAGAATGGTTTGGCGCTGTTGTGCCGTAATGGGTTGTGCCGCTTCGCCCACCTGAATCTGGGTACACCGTTCCAGAATTAACTCCGGTGAGCCTTTGGTGAACATCATGTAGCGATCGACCCCGCTGCCAGCTTCAGCATTAGCAGCAGTTTCAACAATCACGCTCATCCGCTTCCGTTCCGATGAGAACGGAAACTCTGCCAACCGGGGCATTTCGTTTGTCCACTGGTCTTTTTGGAATCCCGCTTTGCCCGCTACAGACAATAGCGCCCCTTCCGTCGGATCGCCTAAAATCACCCAATCGCCCTGCTCTTTCTGCAAGATGGCATCGTTACACAAGGTACAAGCGGTCAGCAGATTTAAGAGTTCGGGATGGTGGCTCGGAGCGATCGCGCCAGCTCCATCCCCATTGAGTGGTTGAAATTCACCCGCTGGATCGTACCCTTCCCCAGTCACTCGCAGTGCTGAATGGCTGGTATGCACTAGCTGCACGACCATTTTGTTCTGGGTCAATGTGCCCGTTTTATCCGAACAAATTGTGGTCACAGAACCCAACGTCTCTACGGCTGGCAATTTCCGGATCAGGGCATGGCGCTTCACCATCCGTTGTGTCCCTAATGCCAGGGTCACAGTAATCACGGCAGGCAATCCTTCCGGCACGATCGCCACTGCCATACTTAGGGAGACTTCCAAAAACTCTTTACCGGTTGGTCCTAAAGCAACCTTCAGCAGATTCTCACCAGTTCTCCAGGCGGCATAGCCAATTCCACCGAACACCACCAATCCGACTAGAGTTAAGGCTCCCGTCACTAGCGCTTGGCTGAGTTGATCCATCCGTTGCTGTAAGGGGGTGGGTTCAGACTCCACTTCTTGCAGCATGGTGGCAATGCGCCCCAATTCTGTTTTCATCCCGGTATTGGTGACGATCGCCGTGGCCCGACCATTTACCACTTCCGTACCTTGAAATACCAGATTGACGCGATCGCCCAACGGGGTATCGTCTGGCAAGGCTACTGCCACTTGCTTACTCACCGCTTGGGCTTCCCCAGTTAATGCCGCTTCCCGCACTTGGAGATTGGCGGCTTCAATTAACCGGGCATCGGCAGCTACCTGCACTCCCGCTTCCAACAGCATCACATCACCCGGCACCAAATCGCGGGAGTCTACTTCGAGCGTCTTACCATCCCGAATCACTCGCACTCGCGACGATGCCATTTGCTTCAAAGCGGCCAGGTCTTTCTCGGCTTTGCTTTCCTGCAAATAACCTAGTAGACCATTGAGAATCACGATCGCCAGAATGGCAATCGTGTCCTTAAACGGCACATCATTCGCCTTCAGATCACCCGCTTGCCAGGACACAAAATCGAGGATGCCCGACACGATCGCTACTGCAATCAACAGCAGCAACATAATATTGGTGAACTGATCAAATAGGATATTCCAGGCACTTCGCCCCTGGGCTTCTACCAGTTCATTGGAACCATAGCGCTCTAGTTGTGCAGCGGCTTGGTCACTGGTCAAACCAAGCTGGCGATCGGTTTGCAGTAATTCTAGGGCTTTGTCCGCTTCCAAGGTATGCCAAAGCGTGACCTGATTTGGTAAAGGGGGTTGTGCAGTCATACAGAAATGTTGCGGGAAGTGCTATAACACCTACAGAACTTAATGATAGTGCTAATACTTAGCGAATAGCACTATTAAATAGTGTTAAGTATCATCAATTTCTTTCTTACGATGGTTGCCAACCCGTTTATTCCTGAAGATCTTGTGGGGCGGCAGGCAGAATTGCAGCAAGTTAGCCAAATTCTCGCCGCTGATGGTGATTTATTGATTGCAGGAGTACCTGGTAGTGGACGGCGAACCGTAGTCCGCTTTGCCGCTCAGGCGGTTGGCGCCAGAATGATTGAAATTGACTGTCTGCGGGCAACCGATAGCAATCGCTTCCTCCATCTGATTGCGGAAAGCCTTCTGACCGCCTTTAAATCATCCACTGAGTTAGCTCTGATTCAGCGTTGGAGTAGTAACCAACCGCTGATTTTGGAACAGTCGATCGGTGGACATGCCAAGTTAGTCTGGCATTCATCCACCAAAGATGATTGGCGGCTATTTCAAATCCTGTTGACCTTACCGCAGGTGATGGCAGAGTGGCTCAGCTGTCGAATTGTTCTCGTGTTTGAGAATTTCCCCCATATTCGCTCCTGGGATCGATCGGAACAGTGGGAGCGCTATTTACGGCAAGAAATCCAACAACAGAGTCGCGTCAGCTATGCCTTAATTGCCACCACGGCAGAAAATTGGGTACAGCATAGCAATATGCAGATCGTGTTTCTGCCCCCCTTGCAGGATAGTGAACTCCAACTCTGGTTAGTCACTGCCATGGCAAGCCAGGGATTAAAGTTTGAGCCAGACAGTCAAGCCTTGAAGTTATTCCTGAGCTATGTCCAGGGCAATTTAGGGGATGCGATCGCCCTAGCTCGCCGCATTTGGCTAGACTATCGGGCACTCAACTGCGATCGGGGGAATGGGCAGACTAACTCGCCGGATCCAAGAGGCTTTATCACCACGGCTCCTCTCTCTGCCTCATCCTCGTTATCGGTTTCAGCGACCACTTCTCCCACGTCCCTCTATCTCACCCTACCGCCCAACGTTGACGGCATCATCCAGGCACATCATGTCCATCGCAGTGCCTTAGCATTAGTCGAAGATCTCTCCATCACGTTTGAATCCCTCATTCTGCTACTGCCCTCCAGCCAAGTTCGGGTGCTGGAAAGTTTGGCACTTGACCCCACCGATAGTCCCCATTCCCGTGAATACATTCAGAAGCATCAACTCTCTAGAGGGGGCGGGTTACAAGGGGCATTAGCCAGCTTGCAACAAAAAGGCTTAGTTTATGGTGCAGAGCATGGGTATCGAATCACCATGCCCTTGCTCGCCTTCTGGCTCAAACATCGTCTGACTTAAGCCTTGCGATAGTGGGAGCTTGTCATCAGTCGATCTAGGCTGAGGGCTAATAGAGCACTCAGGTAACCCTATGACTGAACCAACTACCCACCTGCCTAAAGCTGAGCATGAAGCAGTCGAGCAACAACCCGTAGCCGCTAACACGGTCGATCCTCAAGACCTGGTATACAGCGGCGGCTACACGAAAGACCCGCGAGAAATTGTCGAAAATCCGGCTGTGACTCCCGAAATGTTAAATGAACCGGGCGATCTACGCAGTGACGCTCTAGAGGAAGATTAATCTCGCTACACCTCCTGGTGTCAAAGCTTTGACGCTACCCTAGTAATCTGTCACGGGTAGTTTGAGTGACTCAAATCCTCAAGCGACCCTCACACCAAAATTTGTAGATTTGAGGGATGCTTCAAATCGAGCTAGCAGACGACCAGGAACGAGTAGAGGATGTAATCATGCAGACTGTAGAAAAACCATTAGAGCGATCGATTTCTGATCCCCTGATCATTGCCGGACGAACCTTTCAATCTCGGCTGATGACGGGAACCGGCAAGTACCGTAACTTTGAGGAAATGCGTCAAAGCATTGCGGCTAGCGGCTGCGAAATCGTCACAGTGGCAGTGCGGCGAGTTCAGACGAATGCACCTGGGCATGAAGGCTTAGCCGAAGCTCTAGATTGGACAAAAATTTGGATGCTGCCCAACACCGCTGGCTGCCAAACGGCGGAAGAAGCCGTACGGGTCGCTCGATTGGGACGGGAAATGGCGAAGTTACTAGGTCAGGAAGATAACAACTTCGTTAAATTAGAAGTCATTCCAGATTCTAAGTATCTCCTACCTGACCCGATCGGCACTTTAGAAGCTGCCGAAATTCTGATTAAAGAAGGCTTTGCTGTATTGCCTTATATCAATGCCGATCCTTTACTCGCTAAACGCCTGGAAGAAGCTGGTTGTGCCACTGTAATGCCCTTGGGTTCCCCGATCGGTTCTGGGCAAGGTCTGAAAAACACGGCCAACATTCAGATCATTATTGAAAACACCAAGATCCCCGTGGTCGTCGATGCGGGAATTGGAGTTCCTAGTGAAGCCGCCCAAGCGATGGAACTTGGCGCTGATGCACTTTTGATTAATACGGCGATCGCTCAGGCAGAACAGCCTGCCATGATGGCAGAAGCGATGAAACTCGCCGCCCAAGCCGGACGACTGGCATACCAAGCAGGACGAATTCCCGTCAAATCTTACGCCAGCGCCAGTTCTCCCTTAACTGGAACGATTCAATAGACTAGCCGCGATCGATGGATCATTAGCCGAATTGATGGCTCGATCGCGGCATCTTACATTAATCTAATGTTAAGAGTCGTAAACAAATCGGCAAATCTTTGTTACACTTAGTAAAAGATTGAGGATAATACATGCGCTATACAACTGAAGACGGTGGTCGCCTGAATAACTTTGCTATTGAGCCCAAAATGTATACAGCCGAGCCGCCTACTGGCAACCAAAAGCGGACTTACGTGGTTTTGGGTGTGATCGGAGCATCGCTCGTTGGCGCACTGGTATTTATTGCCAGTACCGTATCGTAGGTTGTCTGATTAACAGAAGATTTTTGAAACCTAATTTCATTCTTGAATGGGGCGGCTGGTTGAAGCAACTAGCGCCCATTTTTTATGTCGGCAGTTCCAATAAACACCGGGCAATGCGATCGGCGGCACCTGGCTCTCCCATCCGTCGCTGACCGTTTTTAGCAATCAAATGTAAGCGTTCTGGATCATTCAATAATCGTTGGATCGCTGCCGTCACTTGCATCGGGGCTTCCACTCGACTCACCGACACCCCTAATAATCGCGTTTGGGCCTCGGCAAATGTAGCTGTAAATTGGGGTCCCTTGCCTGGAATGACGATCGCGGGTTTACCTAAGCCAACAAATTGCTCGGTAGCTGTACCAGCCATTGCGATCGCAAAATCAGCCCGATGCAAAAATTCCGCATACCGATCTGACGCTAGGACTAAAGTCGCCTGCTGCGCTCCAACCCCCACTGAGTAAGTATCTGCTGCCGTTTGCTGCCAGCGATATCCCCGCACCATTTGATGTAAAAGCTCCACATCCAGTCCCGGCGCGATCGCGGCTAACACAACCAGCGATCGTCCCATTTGAGCAATTAAGCCATTAACTGCCTGCAACAACACATCCCAGTTTTCATAAGCCTCCGGCGGACGGGAACCGGGCAGCAGAACGATCGTCAGGGGGAGAAGAGAAGGGGGGGAAGATGAAGAGGGTGAGGAGGCTGAAAGTAGATCTTCCTTATCTACTCCATCCCCCCCACTCTCTAGATCCCCACTCCACTCCAGCCCATCCATCATGGGATTGCCCAAACTAACCGCCGGAATGTTAAAGCGTTGCAGCACATTGGCAGTAATCCGATCTCTGGGAAACACCGCTCTACAAGTGGGGCGACTCATCAGCCAGCGTTCCCACGGATGATACACACACCCCGTCCACCGCTCTAGCCGATCGCTCCACCAAGACGATCGGGGTAACAAACCGGCTTCATCCCGCAAGTAATATTCCGACTTCGCCGTACCAACAAAGGCATAAGGGACACCGCTTAACCAGGCAAATAGCAAGGGCACAATATCGCCCACTGCCAAAATTAGAGATGGGGAAGATGAGGAGGGTGGGGAGGATAAGGTTAACTCTCCCTTATCTCCTCTATCTTCCCTATCGCTCCTAGTGCCCCCACCTTGCCCATTTGCCCTTGCCCAACTCCGCACCGTCTGGATCTGTGCCCAAGTTAAAGACAGCAAGCCACCCTGGATATCGCGGGCAAGCTGTCGTCCGTCCATATAAATGAAGCCACCGGAGGGCATGGTTTTGACAGAACCAATCACCGGAATGCCTGCTTGCAGATAGGCATGTCCTTCTCCGACAATCGGCAAAGCAACAATTTCAGGGGGTTGAGGAGAGTGGCGTAAAGCAGTGAGAATGCGAATTGCGATCGCATCTTCACCGTGACCATTACTGAGGCAGAGCAGTCGCATAAGCTAAGCAAAAGGATTAAATAGGAGGAACGGATCGTCGATCAGAACCAGCTTGATAGGTCGCAGACTTTCAAAATTTAACCTTAATTAACGCCATCAGGTTTGGTCGTCGATCGAATTTAATTCGACAGATTCCTAAGGTAGGATAGACGGGCAAGCGATCGGGTGGCGTTCCCTGTCCCCCGACTTAATTTTGAAATCGAGCATTGTTCGTCAATCGCATGTCAGTCAGTCCTTCGGTTGAAACATCCTTTTCGTCACTAGAACAATCTCTCAAACATTACTTTGGGTACGATAGTTTTCGTCCCGGACAACGGCAAATTGTGGTTGACGCGCTGCAAAAGCGTGATGTGTTGGTGATCATGCCAACCGGAGGGGGCAAGTCCTTATGTTATCAACTGCCTGCCCTGCTTAAACCCGGACTAACGGTTGTGGTATCCCCGCTAATTGCCTTAATGCAGGATCAGGTGCAAGCGCTTCAGGACAATGGCATTCCAGCGACCTTCCTGAACAGTAGTTTGAGTGGCAGCGAAATTCGGGAGCGGGAACGGGCGCTGATTGATGGCGAAATTCGGTTGCTATATGTTGCCCCAGAGCGATTGTTAGGTGAAGGCATGCTTTCATCGTTGTTATCGCAGGTGTACGTGTCTACCTTCGCGATCGATGAAGCCCATTGTGTATCGGAGTGGGGACACGATTTTCGCCCAGAATATCGGCAGTTGCGGCAGTTACGGCAGACCTATCCCCAAGTGCCGATTATGGCACTCACAGCCACGGCAACTGAGCGAGTCCGGCAAGACATTATTGAGCAACTGGATTTAACCGATCCTTGTGTTCACCTGGCCAGTTTTAATCGTCCTAATCTCTATTACGAAGTTCGTCCGAAAACCCGATCGGCCTATCAAGAACTGGTGCAATTGATTCGCCAAACACCAGGAGCGGGAATTATCTATTGCCTCAGTCGTCGCCGGGTAGATGAACTGACCGCCAAACTGCAACAAGAAGACATTGCTGCGTTACCCTACCATGCTGGGTTAAATGGAGAAACTCGGACGCGCAATCAAACTCGGTTTATTCGAGATGATGTCCAGGTAATGGTGGCAACGATCGCTTTCGGGATGGGCATTAATAAACCGGATGTGCGTTTTGTCGTGCATTACGATTTGCCGCGCAATATTGAAGGCTATTATCAGGAATCGGGTCGTGCCGGACGGGATGGTGAACCGGCTCACTGTATTTTATTTTTTGGTGCCGGTGATATTCGGACGGTTGATTTTCTGATTAGTCAGAAAGTTGATCCAACCACTGGAGATCCCCTAGAAGCAGAACAACGGATTGCCAGTCAACAACTACGGCGTGTGATTGATTATGCAGAAGCCACGGATTGTCGGCGCACCATTCAACTCGGTTACTTTGGCGAATATTTCCCTGGTAACTGTGAGAATTGTGATAACTGCCGCCATCCTAAACCGATCGAAGATTGGACGATCGAAGCCCAAAAGTTCCTCTCCTGCGTGGCACGGGTGCAGGAGCGCTTTGGCATGAATTATGTGATCGAAGTATTGCGCGGTTCTAAGAATCAACGGATTTTGCAAAACGGTCATGACAAGCTATCCACCTATGGCATTGGCAAAGACCGCAGTGTAGATGCCTGGCGACTGTTGGGGCGATCGCTATTGCATCAAGGGCTAGTGGATGAAACGGCCGATGGTTACTCAGTATTAAAGCTGAATGCCCTTAGTTGGGAAATTCTGCGTAAACAACGTGCGGTGTCGATCGCGGTAGAGTCCAGTCCTACGGCAGTAGTGGCTGTTAGCGATCAAAATTCGGCTGAGGTGGAAGACCTGTATCAACGTCTGCAAACCCTACGGAAACAGTGGGCGGATCAGCAAGGAGTGCCGCCTTACATTGTGTTTGCCAACGCCAGTTTGCGAGAAATGGCTCAACGCCAACCTCAAACACTGGCGCAGTTTTCACAGATTGCCGGGGTAGGCAGTCGCAAATTATCCCAATATGGTGATGCCTTCATCGCAGAAATTTGTGCCTTTCGGGCTGAAAAAGGTTTACCCATCCTGGAAGAGGAGACTCTGACTCCAAAAGTTACGCTGTTACCAGCATCGTCACCAAAATCCCTTTCCACCTCGCTTTCAGAAACTTATCTGGATACGTGGAAGCTCTATCAACAAGGGTTAAAGCCAGTCGAAATTGCTGAACAGCGCAATTTGCGTTTAAGTACGATCGCCAGTCATTTAGCAGAGTTAATTGAACTGGGATATGCCATTACATTGGATACCTTAGTTTCACCCGATCGCCAACAAAAAATTGTCGAAGCAATTCAGACGGTAGGGGCAGAATCGCGTCGATTAATCCGTGATCATTTAGGGGAAGTCTATGGTTATGACGAAATTCATTTAGTGCAAGCGTGGTGGCGACGACAGCATCCCTTCTAAAGTTGGTTCAAACACGGAAAATTAACTGAGCCATAGTGAATTGATAGGGCAATTTGGAAATTTTCTAGGGAATTGATCAGCCATTCCACTCCATCTCGCACATGTTCGTAGTGCCGAAATAGCAGAGAAAATCGGCGTTCCAAATTTGATTTCAGATTGTTATACAGCAGCAAAATCTTCATCACTAACCCGATCGTGGCTGTTGCCCCAATATTGTTGATCAGATCAATAAAGATCAAGTGATTACTAGAGTATTGCGGACTAGAGACTAAACAATCCAGTAAGTGATGACAAGTTTTACCGATCAGAAACCCGTTCAACGGTTGGCGATCGTTATCTGGCAGGGTAGTGCTTAATTGGGTGTGCAACCAATTATTGAAATGGTGTTTGCCATATTTAGGATTTTCGTGATCGATCGCTGTGGTTAAATAGCTATAAAGTTGTTCTTTAAACCCTTGATAAGATTGTCCTGGCTGCGAATTGTAGATCAACAATTGCCGTGCCGAATCACGAATTGTATTATCACCCTCAACTTTGCCTGCGAAATATCTAACGGCCTTCTTTAACTGTTCATCCGTTAGCAACGTGGGATTTTGGTAATTATGAGCAAATCCAGGTCTAATTAAATCCTGTGATTGCTGAACTAAATACGTGACATAACGTGACAAATCGCGTTCATATCGACCCTGACGTTCGGCTTGTAATTGTTGTACGGCTTGTTGCCCAACATCGCTACTATCATCTCCTAAGCAATAGGGATACAAGTAAGGATAGCGGTGAATTAGACTGCCTAAAGGTTTGCGATCGGCTTCATTGCGATCCAGACTTTTGCGTGTGGTCGTTTGAGTTTGAGCAAATAAGTGATGAGGAACACTACCTACCTCAACTGTTTCTTCCACTACCTGCGCCAGCCGTTTCAGCGCCAAGTACTCTTCGGTCTTGGTAAACTGACGCACAAATTGGCGTAAACGTCGTTCAAACGGTGTCAGTGGAGGACGTTGTGGTGGTACATCAAACAATCGGACTAATTCCACGATCGCCCAACGCAGGTGCGACTGAAACCACCAGTAATTCACTAAAATTCGACAGCAGCGGTTCAGCACATATTTAAATTCCTGCTCCGCCCATCGCGAAAAAATCACTGTATTCAGTGCCGTCACAATGTCAGGATCAGGGTAATGCTCACCGTCAATGAATAAATGCAGAAAGCGCTCTAATAGCTGATCGGGTGTTGCCAGTTTCCGACAAGCCAGCCAGTGATCATACAACTGCTGCTCCTCAAAACTAGCTTGACGGCGGTAATAGTTAGACATGGTAGGCACTTTTATCCCTCAGTGACACAACCTACTTGACTCCCTCACATCCACAAAGACAACGAAACTGATTGAATCAACTGACCAAAAAATCAAGCATTGGGAATCACACCTGGGTCATGTAACATCAAATATTTAACCTTCCTAAAGCTCCTAATAATTGAGCCGATTGATGCTTAGAATGAGTCAAGTAGAAATAGGCTAAATCGCAGTAGTAGTAATGTTTGACTAAACTCTACCACCACAAATTTGAAAGCGGCAAAAACTTCTCGGTCAAATTATAAGATTTGGGCAATCTAAAAACCGTTTTTGAAGAGACAGTTAGCTAACTGACCACTAAATCGTAGCTTTAGTGTACTGTTTGCTCTCTGAGATTGTCAGCAGTTGTCATTGACAAAAATCTAGGTCCACTTCTCCATCTCTGCAACTAGCTCAAGCTTCTGAAGCGATGGCAATCAGGGATTATCGGTTGCTAATCGGTAGTTTCAGCCAAGTTGCTAATTCGTAGGCCAACCAATTTACCTCAGCTTCAGTCAGAACCGCATGGCTGGTGAGTTCATACTTTTGTCCCCCCGCCCATAGGAAAATTTGCGGATTAGCATGATCAGTAGGAGATTGGTGAGCGGGTTGATAAATTTCTAGACGACTAATACTTTGGCGCGGAGAAGTCTGAGGACGACCGGTTTGAAATCCTAATCGTTTATGACTTAACGCAATTTGTTGAGGATCAATTTGTAAGTAGGTTTGTCCTAAGCGAGATGGCAGAATAATCTCTAGGTTATTCGCCTCCTTTGTTAAGGTAATCTTGCTATCTTCAGGCTTGACAACCGGGACAGGCTCCTGAGCCACTTGCGGTTTTTGCCGCCCATTGTCTAGAGCATCTAAGGCCTCTTGTACCGTCTTTGCCCGCCGCTCCAAACTAGATTCGGTCAACCAACCCAGCCAGTCCGCAAACTCTGGACTGAGTTGAAACGCCGATAGGTCAATCTTGACGCCTTGGTGCGGCAAACTAGACGGATGAGTTCCAGCAATTAGGGCAATGAGGGTTGCAGCTAAACTGTAAAGATCAGAAGCGGGCAAGGCTCGCCCACTAAACTGTTCTGGTGGCATGTAGCCGTAGGTACCAACAATAGTAAATGCTGTGCTATCGCCGCTTCCAGTTAATGTTTTGACTGAACCAAAATCGACTAAATAAAGTTGGCGATTAGCTAACAGAATATTGCTCGGCTTGATATCGCGATGCACGATCGGGGGTTGCCGCCCATGTAAATAGCTCAAAATGCCCAACAGCGCCTTTGCGAGTTGCTTAGCTTCGGATTCATTAAACCGTCGCCCTTCTTGGATGCACTGCTCTAATGACTTGCCCTCTACATAAGTTTGAATCAGTACTAACGCTTTATCATTAGGCAGTTCATGCTCAAAGTAACCGAGATAGCGCGGAATGCAAGGATGTGACAACGATTTCAGGATTTCAACTTCCCGCTCAAATAACTTCAGATCATCCCACTCGAGTTGCTCATCCAAAAACAGTAGCTTTAAAACTACTAACTCTTGGGTCGTTAAGTCACGGGCAAGTAGTGTCCATCGCCCGGTTTGCTTGCCAATCTGCCGCTCAACCTGATAGCGATTACCCAAGATCTGACCTGCCATGTTTGCCTCTCCAGTGCTTTCTGAAAATCAAAAATTCCAGACTGAGGACTAAGCCATAACCCAGAACCTCAAGACAGGATACCATCGTCGGAACTGAGTCAAGTTTACCCTACCCAGTTCTTAGCCTTGCGTCCTCTCCTCTTAGAACTCTCGCTGGATCACGCTGCCTTCAACGGGCGTAATATCGGTGCCAGCGAATGCGTCTGTTCCCCCCGTCCAGTTAAAGTCATTAATTCGGAAGCTAATCGACCCAACTTGAACGATCGGGTTATACCGCGCCATGATGCTATAAGTCCGCCGAGCATATTCCAAGAAATAATCGGTACTAAACGAGTTATCTTCGGTCAGTGAGAAGGAAACTTGTACCCCCGCCCGGAAGGGACCATAAATTTGTTGAGTCAATCCTGCGGTCACAACCTGGCGATCGACGACGCGATCGAAATAGAACGGCGACTCACCACCAACCAGCCGTTGAGTATAGCCAATATTAAACGCAGTGTAGTCCAGAAAGTTGCGGGAAAAATTGCCGAACTGACCAAACAATGTCACATTTCCACCCAGATCTGATTGGGTTTCGCTGTTGGAATACGCACTGAACACCCCAGTTAACCCAGTTGATATCGCGATATAAGGCACAATCTGCACCGGACTATACCGCAGCCCTTCAGTAGGAGTAGCGGGCAAATACGCTCCCCGCCATAACACAAAGGTCTTACTCAGAGAGGCAACAGCTTGAAAGCGGCTTAGGTTAGTTAAATTATTATCCCGAGACGCTGCCAGCAAACTACTACGATCGGTATCCGCCGTAATATTTTGGAACGCCACTTGATATCTGAGATTAATATCGGTATTGCCAATCTTCACATTCTTGGGTGAAGTGAAGACGGCTCCAAAACTACTTTGAACCGTTTGGAATCCTAACGACCCGTTATATAAACGATCGCGATAACTCGCTTCTAATGCTAAGGTATGCGTTCCAATCAGTTGCCGCAGCCGTAAACTGGCCCGCGCCTGATCCTCAAACTCAGACGGATCCAGTGTCGTCAAAATCGCATTACCCGCAATCTGGGTGCGCGGACCAAGCAACACATCTAACTTGGTCTTTAACCCAAAGTTATTGGGATCAAATACCCCAGTACTCTGATCATCGGCACTGACCCCGGTTTTAGAGCCATTAAAAAAGGCCCGTTGCACAAAAAACTGCGGCGTCAGGCTTAAAAACAACGTTGGGGAATTAAAGACTTCAAAGGTGCGTTCAATGAAGAATCCACCGCGCTCCCGCTCATCAAACCCAAACTGGAGCAAGCCTGGTTGTCGTTCCCGCCGATCGAGAATCGTTCTTGACACTAACAGCGGTACAGTAAAGCGTTGATCAAATACTAGGCGCGGACGGGTCGCTCGCACTTCATCCCGCAATGGCGATAGCCGAGTTAAGGTCGCCTGGTCTGCCCTCAGCACCAGTTCAGGGGGCGAGAAGGGGTCATTGGTAATATCGATTTTTTGGGCAACCCAACCATCGGGATTAAAGTCGAGCGTTTCCGCTTCAAACCGTAGCCGTCGGACTGTTCCACCTTGAGGAACTGCCCCCGGCACTAAACCGATATTGGGACCAATCCCAATCCCAGTCGTGAATCCACCTGGGTTAGTGATTCCCGTGATCGGTTGTTGGGCGATCGCGCGTTCACTGGGTGGGCGGGATAACGTTGCCCCGGCAGTTGCTGCATTTGGCGTGGTAGCAGTGTCAGTCGATACTGTTGGCAGGTAAATATCGCCTCTCGCTCCCTGAACTGAGCCGATGTTCTGCACAATATTATATTCAAACCGCCGCCCCCTCAGGATTTGGTCACCTCGCACCAAGCCGACATTCCCTTCGGCGACCGCCAGTCGATTATTTAAATTCACCTGCAGCCGATCGGCAGTGAGAACTGCTCCCCGGAAGCGCATCTCTACATTGCCTTCTGCGGTAAATACTTGGCGCCGCTCATCATAATCCTGGCGATCGGCTTTCAGTTCCAGCGGGCTAATTCCAGGGGTAGCTGGAGGCAGCGGCTGACCTGGCGTTGTGGGGGGTTGTGCGGTGGGAGGACTGACCGATGGCGTCCCCGTACCATTGACAGGTTGCCCACCGGAACCTGGAGCCGTGGTTCCCGCAGGGGCTGCCTGACCATTAGCAGGAGGCAACTCATCAGTCGATGATGGGTTGGAGCTGTCTGAAGGGGGGAGTGGAGTGGTTGGGCTACTGGAACTAGGAGGCGCTGTTGGCGAAGGCTTTGGGGCTTCTGTCGCTGGCTGGCTACTTCTGGGTGTTAGTCCTGGGCGATTAATTCGTTGGGCAACTTGACTGGATGCACCCGACTTAACTTGCTTCATTGCCGCTAGCGTCGCATCCCAGTCGCGATCGGCAAAGTCATTCAATAATTCATCCAGATCCATTGCCTGGTCGAGCTTTCGCACCAAAGCGGCTTCTTCCTGCCCAGATAACTGGCGGTTGCTCCCCGAGAGGGAATAGACCGAAGGGGAGGTGCTAGCCGTCGTCATCTGTGGGGCAACACGCCTGGATTCGGGAGATGGTGCAAGCTTCCGAGTTGGGGCTGGGTTGGATTGGGACGATCGCAGGTTGGTTAAGCGATCGGAAGTGACGGGCTGACTGCCACTTGGGCGAACCTGAATTGGAGGCGACGCTAACGGAGAAGTTGGCGATCCAGGATTCGTCGCCAGGGGGGCACTGCCAGAGGCAGGGGGAACCTCTTGGGGAGCTGATTCCGGCTGGGCAGTAGGCTGAACATATCCCACAGCCAGCGGACTGCCTAAGGATGCAGCGTTGGAGCCAGTCGCCTCTTCCGTCAAATCTGCGATCGTGGTGCTAGCAGATGACGATTCGGGCGGAAAGCTCTCAGGGGGGCTGGGTTGGGTGGTGCTAACTTCTGCGCCAGGAGAGGCAACAGCCTCAGAAGCTGTAACCAGTGAAGCGGAACGGCTAGTTTCAGCCGCAGGACTAGCAACAACAATAGGAGGGGAATCAGGAGGCAGAGCCGAATAAGGCATACACAGGCATAAAAAAATTAGAAGACCTGAAGGAAGAAATACCTAATCCAGTTTAGGCAACGAATCAATTAACTCATAAAACCAGTCTTCTATCACTTGTTAGGGCGATCCGCATAGTTTTCGCGCCTGTATTTACCTTTTAACCAAAGAATACTCCTAAGATGCAAAGCGGGGCAGCAGAAATCCCACCGCCCCACCTGGTTTATTAAACCAATGTGGCTAAACCCTATTCCATATCTCTCCGCTTGGGGTTACGAGCAGGGTCGTTGGACAGGAAGCCAAAGACAAACAACAGCACGAAAAAGGTAACAACGATGTAAACCGCAATTTTGAGGGTAGCCATAGAGACATCTCCAGAAGCATCAAAAATTTAGTCTGTTGACTGGAAGGGCTTGGTAGCTCTCCTATCATACAGAAATGCGGTTCCATTTTTGAGCAGTTTCCCTCAGGAAGCCATCGTTGCACTCAGCCCAGGTATGTTAGAACGGGAAGTCACTGCTTGTGACGATCGCGTTCTCAAGTTGGCAGTTTTACCGCTATAGAGGGAGAGAGCTATCCGCCGGACATCAGCTAAATAAGTGGTTGGAATTCAGTTGCTGAAATTCTCTTACCAGCGTCTTCCCCTAGAGTATTGTTGGGTACACCCATTACCCTTGCCAGACGGAATTTTTTACTCACTAAATTAATGTTGTAAATCAGAATGAGCCGTAAACTAACTTCTTCACCGATCGCCCAATCTCCATCGGAGAAACTCTATCGCTTTGGGTTTCTCCTCAGCACAGGTATGGGCAATGCCACCCGGTATCAAAATTTGCGCAAGTATGCCGAGAAAGATCTCGAAGTAGAGTGTGTTTGGGCACCTGTCAAACATTTCATTGCGCCCGATGAACCTAATCCATTTTGGTATTTACCAGAACCGTTTTACTCGAGAGCCGTTGTCGTCTACCAGTCCAGCCCTGTTCTCCGGCAACTAGGCAAGTTAGATGCGGTGATGTTCCACTTATTTGAAGCGTATACCCTTGCCTGCGTCAGAAGTGTATTTTCATCCCGACCCCTAATAGTCAATGCCCATGATGACCCGCCTGTCGTTAACCCAGAAACTTATCCGCTCTACGAAAATCGCTTGGTGCGATCGAGTTGGCGACGCCGGTTTCGCTTAGGGGTAGACCTGTGGTGTGCCAAACGCACAGAGTTATTCTTACCGTTCTCGGAGTGGGGACGGAAGATTTGGGTCAACGAGTGCCACGTTCCGCCAGATAAGGTGTATCCCATCCATGTTGGGATTGATCTCGATATATGGAGGTATACCCCCAAGCCCGAAATTGACCCAGCAGCAAGACGCAAAATTTTATTTGTTGGTGGAGATTTTGTGCGTAAAGGTGGGGATTTACTGCTTGATATTTACCGTCAGCAATTTGCCGATCAGGCAGAGTTACATCTCGTTACCCGTCAGCCGCCTGCCGACTTACCACCAAATGTTTATGTTTATACAGATCTAACACCAAACGATCAGCGCTTATTTGAGTTGTATTCCCAAGCCGATCTGTTTGTCTTTCCTACCCGAGCCGATTTATCTCCCTTTGCCCCAATGGAAGCTATGGCATCAGGCTGTCCAGTTATTAGTACCAATATTGCTGGCGTTCCCGATACTATTCAGCATGGAGAAACTGGATTTGTGATTGCTAGAGATGATGCCTCAGCGCTAGCCACCTATATGCAAACCTTGCTCGAGAATCCCCAGCTCCGGCGCACTATGGGAGTTAAAGGACGGGCAGTCGTGGAACGGGACTTTAATGCAGCCATTAATGTGCCACGCATTCTCGCGGCAATGAAAAAAACAGTTGATCAGCACCGAAGAACAACATGATAGGCTGCATAGTGATACAACGTCATGGCTATAGGGAACTATAGCAAGTATTCTGTCCTCAGCCTTTCAGGGATTATGGGAATCGACTTTACCGTTGCTATCCGCGTCTACAATAGCGCTCAACGATTACCAGGTGTCTTAGATCGGCTCTTGCAGCAAATTGACACTGAAGGGATTGCCTGGGAAGTCTTGATTATTGATAATAATAGTCAGGATAATACCCCACAGATTGCAGCAGACTATGCCAAACGCTGGCAACCCAGCATTCCCTTCCGGTACATTATTGAACCTCGTCAAGGTCGATCGTTTGCTAGGGAACGGGCAATTCGAGAAGCCGCCAGCGATTTGGTCGGATTTCTTGATGATGACAACTTACCCTCTGAAACCTGGGTTGCCGCAGCTTTTCGATTCGGGCAAGCCCATCCCCACGCGGGAGCCTATGGCGGCAATGTTTATCCCTTGCTAGAGGGAGAACCACCCGCAGATTTTGATCAAGTTAAGCATTTGTTGGCAATCAGCGATCGTGGACCTAACCCCTACTTGTATACCCGTGCGGCTGGACAAGTCCCCATCGGACCAGGCTGTGTCTTTCGCAAACGGGCGTGGCAAGCGGCTGTCCCCACTCATCGACGTCTACAAGGAGTTGATGATCCACGCAAAGTTCGGGTCAGCGGGGCAGAAGATGTAGAAGCCTTGTACTACATCCTGAGTAGCGGCTGGGAGATCTGGCACAATCCTGAAATTGAGATTTGGCATCAAATTCCACCTCGTCGTCTGGAGCGCGATTATTTGCTCAGGATGGCACGCAATAGTGGTTTAGCTGCCCATGCCTGGCGCATTGCTAAGTTAAAGCCCTGGCAGCGTCCCTTCATGCCATTACTGGTGCCGTTTTATTTGTTGCTTAGCGGTAGTCGAGTAGGGCTCTTATACCTGAAACACCGCCAGAACTTTGCCACCAATCTAGCCGTTGCCTGCCTATTTGAAAGCCGGATGGGCAATTTCCTCAGTCCCTTTCTGACTCCACCGCCCATTTCCTACGAAGAGACCGCACCATTTGAGCCGATCGTCGCTCCAGTTCGCTAGCGCTGTCTTCACTATTCAGAGGGGCGATCGTCGTGGCGCCACACCTGCTGCCACCATCGCCACACTCGAATGACGGCATCCTCGCACCATAACAGCCAGCGATCGAGCCACTGTAATAGCCGTTCCAAGGGACTATATAAATACCCCAACAAAGTTGCCTGAATATCAATATAGTCAGGCATAGTAGGTGTAATCCGATCAGTGGGTGACTGCGGCGTAACTGTTGGTACTACCGTAGCAACAGGGCTAGAGGTTTGGGGCTGTGGAGCATAGCTATCCCAGATATCAGCCGCACTATTCGCTAACGCTAAGGTGGATTCTTGCCAGGAAAATAGTGACTGTCTGGCAGTACTGCCAAACTCTAAGCCGGTATAGGCGGGTGGCTGCTCGACAAGCTGTGATGGGTCGGTGATTTGCCGATTCATCGCAGAAGAAGTATCCCGCTGGGGACGGGCAGGCGGCAACAGCGCTGTGACTTGAGTTTGCACTAGAGCGATCGCGGTTTGCACCGCTCTCGAATTGCACCAGGCAGTATACCGCTGGTTAATGGCGTCTAGCCAACTGGGAGCCAGGCGACGGGGCGCTGTTGAGGAAGTAGGCAACGGCAAACCGGCGGTTTCACTCGGATGAGCATACGCCCAGCTTGGAATTGGAATATCCAATAAAGCAGACTCTGCTGCCCAAAACCTACGAGCCGCTAATCTCGCTTCCTGAAATAGGTTCGTGGCGATCGCGACGGAGCCAGACTGCACCCAGGCCATCAGTTGATAGAAACCTCGGATCGGCAGCAACACTTGCTGTTCTGGTGGGCGCAGGCGAGAGAATGAGCGACTGACTGAGCGCCGAATCTGCTGATAGCGGTAAAAGTGAGCCACAGACCAGATAATCCGTTGCCGAATGTGCTCTTGTTGTTCCGGCGAAAGCAAATCTAAGGTTTGATTCTGGTTGGTTACCAGAACGATCGCTTGAGTATCCAGCCGGGAAGCCACTCCCCGCACATATAAGTCTGGCAGAGCTGCTAGTTCCGGTGGAATTGTCAACACTGGCAGCGGAGCCGCTTGAGAGCAAGCAGCATGAAGCAATGAATGTTGCCCGTTGGCATCGTTCAGCGCTGCCAATTCCCGGTGCCCTGATACTGGCTCTAGCAAGGAAGCCAAAAGATGCATGGGCAGTGGAAACTGTTGCACAGTCTGCAACGCTTTTTCTAAGGGGGTGTCAACGGTTGCCGTCCATAGCGCCATTCCCGGTAGAGCCTGAGATTCAGGCATAGCCAGCGATCGCCCAAATAGCCCCGATCGCACAAACCGATAGACCTCATTGCCAACAGACTCTGCCGTTCGGAAAACCTGGCGACTTAAAGCAGATAAACCTTGAGTCATGCGATCAACAATACCAGGAGCATCAGAGCTGGCGTTGAGCGCAAAGTTGAGCCTGGGCAACGGTAAATTCGCCACCATTTTCCTTAGGTTCACAGAGCGTCCGTAGCTCGCGACCTCCCACGTGATGCGATATTGCAATCGAGCTTGCTGGTCGGACGTCAAAATATCGAGGATCTGATTCTGATTCGTGATCAGGACTACAGCGCCCGTATCTAGGAGAGTGGCAATTCCTTGAATAAATACTGGCGAACCGGGAATCGCAATACCGCTCCCATCCACTGTGAGAGGGAAGATTGTATGCTGAATCGTGGACGTGGTTGGACGAATCGGGGTAATTGCGTCTGCACCTTCCAGAAATACCGGAACCCCGATCGGCAGAGCAAACTCCTGGATAGTTTGTAACACCGTGGAGATCGGCGTATCAACCGTAATCGGTGGGAGTGCGGGATCTGAGATGGAGTCAGCTGCGATCGGGGTAGAAGTTGGTCGCAAGCCTGAAACGCCTAACTGCACAGTTTGATAAACCTGAGCCCCAATCACGCGGCTGGTTTGAAATAGGGCATAGATAGGATAGAGCAAGATCTGGGCACTCCAGCTTGCCGCCACCTGAACTCGACGGAGGGCAACCTTACCGCGATCGCTCCAGCGGCGGGTTTGCCGCAAAATCGCACCTAAAACTTTACTGCGATAAATCCCCGACGGAGAAGAAAACATGACTGGCTCCCCATGCACAATCTCAGGCAACCTCATTCTACGAGGAGACCCGACCCAACGTATAGTGAAGACTGGAGCTTAACGTTTCGTCGCGATCGTTCCAGGCTTAACCGTATACTAATCTAGCCGTTGGCTAACCCGCGACTTTTGTAGCAATTTAGTGGACTGACTCTTGGGTATTGATCTTCGCAGCTACGTTTACATCGATCGCCTGCAACCCCAACACGCGGCATACATGGGTACCGTGTCGATCGGCTTTCTCCCTCTACCTGGTGATGCCTCACTGTGGATTGAAATTTCTCCCGGTATCGAAATCAATCGGATTACGGATGTGGCTTTAAAGGCTGCCGTTGTGCGTCCGGGAGTGCTAGTCGTGGAACGGCTATATGGTTTGTTAGAAATTCACTCCAGTCGTCAGGGCGAAGTTCAGGCATCCGGTCGGGCGATTTTAGATGCTCTCGGTGTTCAACGCCAGGACTGTCTTAAACCCCGAATTTTGTCCAGCCAAATTATCCGTAATATCGACCCTCACCATGCTCAGTTAGTGAATCGCACTCGGCGGGGGCAGATGCTCATGGCAGGGCAAACGCTATATGTGTTTGAAGTGGAACCCGCTGCCTATGCTGCCCTAGCCGCCAATGAAGCTGAGAAAGCCGCACTGATTAATATCCTGCACATTTCGGCTGTCGGCTCCTTTGGGCGACTATATTTGGGAGGAGAAGAACGGGATATCCTTGCTGCTGCTTCCGCGGTCTTAAGCGCGATGGAAAGCTTAACCGGACGCGAACATCCGCACGATCAACGCACAGAATAAGCAATGGTAAATTTTACACAGCTTGCCTTATTGCAGCAGGGCATAGAGACGTGGGAAACCTGGCGATCGCAGCATCCTCAGGCAACCGTAGACTTGAGTGGAGCTGATTTACGGGGAGTCAACTTACAGGGCATCAACCTGAAAGGTGCCAATCTAAAGGGTGCTAATCTAGCAGGCGCCAATCTGCGGGCAGCCACTTTAAATATTGCCAATCTCAGCCATGCCATCCTAGTAGACGCCATCCTGAGTGGTGCAGAAATGATTGATACGGTGTTGGTGGCCGCAGATTTGACCCAGGCTAACCTGGAAAATGCCAATTTGATTGGTGCGGATTTAAGAACGACCACTTTACAAGCTGCCATTTTAACGGGGGCAAATCTGATTGGCACAGAACTCCATCGCGCCAATTTACGAGCGGCTGACCTCACGGCTGCCAATCTATGCCGCACCGATTTGAGTGAGGCAATTTTGCTACACGCTGATTTGGGACATGCCAATCTCAGTGGAGCCAATTTGCACCAGGCCGAACTCAGTGAAACCCACTTATATCGAACCAATTTTCATAAAGCGAATTTAAGGGCGACGCATCTAAATGGAGCCTATTTATATGGAGCCAACTTAAGTGAAGCGATTTTAACCACGGCGGATTTGCGGTGGGCAATTCTACGGCGGGCAAATTTAAATGCAACGGATTGCCGTCGAGCCACCCTACGCGGTGCCAATTTGAGAGAAGCCAGGCTGCAATATACCGATTTACGCGGGGCTAACCTGCGGGGAGTTCAGTTCAGTCACACCGATTTAACTGGAGCGATCGTGGATGAAACGACTGTCGTTGATGCGCCTCTCCCGATCGCCGCTTCCAGTTTCCCTAGCCAGAAGTTAGACTAACCAAACCAATCCGAAGGTGCTAACCCAGCATCAACTTCTGCCGGAATGTGATGTCCGACCCAATCCGCATTGTCTTCGATCACTTTAGGAATGCCTTCTGCCACTTTTTCTTGAAGTTGGCAGCGCACGGGTTTAGGAACTAAAGTTCGATCAATAACAATAGATGCTTCCTCTGCTTCTGCTTCTACCATGCCGTAACAGACCGGAGCAGCATTCAAGACATAGGTAATTAGTTTTTGCCGCAATTCTGGAATCGCATACGCATTACGGTAAGGATGATAATGCTGATGCTCCAGAGCAGTTTCGATCGCTTCAACGATCAGTGGTAATGCCAAATTGGTAATCGTCTTAGACATTTTCTTAACCCCCAGCTTACCGAGTCATCAGTGTGTATTAAAACTTTCGTCAACGCCTTGCTCGTTGAAACCGTTTAATTCACTCCTCTATTGAGCCAACTAACTCAAATTCACCAATTTTGTCTCTGTTTAGGTGTCAATCTTGCGAGGTTTCAACAACATTAGTTGGAGCCATCTATCGCAGCGCTCTGATAGAAGCATGGCTGCTCAAATAGATGCTCCTGCAATAGCGAACAGGGTTGAACAAATTAAACACTAGCGGTGAGGCATCACTAGTTAGCATAGCGAATACATATCCTCAGCTTTTGAGCAGAGTTACAAGCTCAGACCGAAATCCAAACACTAAGGTAGTTGACCTACACAGGCTATGCCAGTCATACCGGAAATTACGTACTTTGTGAAGAGAAAAGCACTTTGCCAATCGGTTCGGGAACAAACGGATATTTTCCTAATTCTAATCGTAAGTTCCAGCAAGTCAGTTATGCGATCTCTTAACAAGAATTATTACTATTATTTCCGAATAAATTTAGCATTTTGTATCACTACGGCGATCAATTAACTACACCAACAAAGGTATAACAAAGTCATTTTTATCATGCAATATCATGTCATCTCATGCGAATTTCTAGTGAAATCACGAGCAACTCTGATCACAAGCGATCGCCGTCCAATCAGCCACTCAAGGTCAAATTATTTTGATTAGTTGGTTCGGGCTACAGCAAACTAAGACGATCGGTTTTAGCGGTTTAAAACCGGGATAGTTCGAACCCTAGGTTTTGTTAGAAAATATTACGAATTTACAGTAATCCCTGAAATTGCTTGGAATTCACTGGGCGATTCAGCAGCACTTCCAGCAACCATTCCACCTGGATTAGTCCACCACTTGCCACGAGTGGCTCATTCCCACTGAACTAATTGCTGGACACGCCCTAACGGTAGCGTACACTAGGAAATTGGTGGTTCAACTTACCCTGAGTAAGGCAATGCAGCATGAAATCCTGGGTTCCCTTGCGCAATCGCCTGAGTCAATTACCGTTGATTCTGGCAGGTCCGATGCTGCGTCATACCGAACCTGATACGGTCACTGTCTGGGTTGCTCTCCAAACAGCTTGTCATGTCACGTTGGAGATTTACGCCACTGAAGCTGAAGGCACCCGCATCACCCAGCAATTATTTCAGGGCGATCGCTCGACCGTTGCGATCGGTAAGTATGTCCATCTAGTAGCTGTTACAGCCAAGGCAAACGGACAACCAGTTTTGCAGCCTGGGTGCTTGTATGCTTACAATTTGCAGTTTGCGGTGAACGAGGATGAGAATTATCCTAGCAGCAAAATTCTCGTCCAAGAAGGAAATTTGCTGCCACTGCAAGCAGCGCTTACTTCATCGCTGTTACCCCAAGTCCCAATTAGCTACTTCGCCCATCAATTACCCACCTTCGCCCTACCGCCTGCAAATTTACACCAGGTCAAGCTAGCCCATGGCTCCTGTCGTAAGTTGCATGGGAAAGGGCAAGATACCTTACCCATTTTGGATGATTGGATTCAGACTCAAGCGGGCCATCCCGACGATCGCCTCCACCAATTGTTTTTAACAGGTGATCAAATCTATGGTGACGATGTTGCCGATCCCTTACTTTGGCAACTGACTGAAGCTGGAGATAGCTTATTAGGCTGGCAAGAAGCATTACCCCTGACTCATTCTGCCCAGGTGTACGCGGAGGATTGCCTGCCTGGACAGCGTAGCACGATCGCAGAACAGGAAGCTGGCTTTACAGCGGGGCTGCCCAAGCAAGCTGAATACGCCAAAAGCCATCTTTTCAGCCTGGGCGAGTATATGGCGATCTACCTGTTCTCTTGGTCACAAACTTTATGGACAGAACCGTTACCCGCCGGTGAGGAATTTAGCCGATCGACCCAGTACACCCGACTATGGCAGCAAGACACAGAAGAATTAACTCGCTTTACCCAGACCCTATGGAAGGTGCGGCGGCTAGTCGCCAATGTCCCCACCTACATGATTTTTGATGACCATGACATCAGTGACGATTGGTACTTAAACCAAGCCTGGTGTCTACGGGTTTTGGGTAAACCGTTAGGGAAACGGGTAGTACAAAATGGGTTGCTTGCTTATGCGTTATGCCAAGCCTGGGGCAATACTCCTGCCCAATTTCAACCTGAACAGGTCGGGGCAACGCTGTTGCAAGCAGCAACCACCTGGGTCGCTTCCGCTGGAACCGATACCGTGGCTCATGCGACGATCGAGCGCTGCTTAGGACTGCCTCCAACTGACTCCTTAACGGGTCTACCGCAGATGCAGATGGATCAGGATGTCCTGATCCTGGCGCATGATCCGCAAGCGCTCAACTGGCACTACACGATTCGAACGTCATGCTATGAAGTCTTGGTGCTTGATACCCGAACTTGGCGAGGCTATCCGGCTGGGGCAGCAACTCCCGTTGCACCACCGATGTTACTCAGTCCTACCGCATTTGAGCGCCAAATCCGCGAACCACTGGAAATGACCGATCGCCTGATCGAGGCTGGTCAATCGACAATTCAACTGGCACTCGTTATTGCGCCAACTAATCTGGTGAGTTTGCAGTTGATCGATTGGGTGCAGCACCGGCATTTGGAGCGCCGTAACGTGTTTGAACATGATGTTGGGGATGCCTGGAATGTGCATAAGGCTGCATTAGCCGAGCTGCTGTCTACGTTATTTGAACATCGCGATCGCGTGGTAATTTTATCCGGTGATATTCACTACGGAGCAATGGTGCGCTTAGATTATTGGACACTCCAACCACAGCCACAACCGCATGTTCTCGCCCAACTTACCTCCAGTGCCCTGAAAAATTCCGAATGGAAAACGCGCGTCATCCACACTAAGGCAAAATCATTATTGCCGGAACGCAACCGCAGTTGGATTGCTTGGCACCAATCTCATGACATTCATGAGGTGCGATCGCTGAAGCCCTATCTCCGCCCAGCCCATCCAGCCTCTAAGCTTGACCAATCCCCACCGGATTGGGGTTACTCAATTGCCTGGGTGAAACGCCAACCAGCCCAACCGCTCGCTTGGGCAAATCTCAGTCACTGGCGGTTGCCCTCGCAGCGACGCTCAAGTTGGTCAATTCGCTTATATCGCTGGATTGCCCAACTCTGGCGCAATCGCTGGTGGCAGGAAGGTCACGAAGTTGTCGGCTTAAATAACATTGGGCTGGTGAGATTTCAGCCATCCTCGGAACCCGATTCGGCAATTGTCATTCAAGACCTATTCTGGTATGCCCCTTGGAACCCTAACCGCGTTGTCTCTAGCCGATTTCAGACATCGCTGGATTTAGGAGTGTTGCCGTCTCCTCCCAACGATCGCCGCCCTTCCACTTCGCATTAATTACTATCGCCGCTTTTTGCGACCAGCAGCCTTTCACAATAGTTACGACTATCGTTGTCATCCACAACTAGCTCTGATAGGTATGCTGAAAGTCACCCGCAATTGTCGCGCACAGGTAAGGGAGCACCATCAATGGGTTCAGCCAGCTTAGATTTGGAGAATAAGCGGATTTTAGTAACAGGAGGGGCAGGATTCCTGGGACGACAGGTAATTGCCCAATTGCTCCAGGCAGGCGCCGATCGCGGTCAGATTACCGTCCCCCGATCGCAGGAGTGGGATCTGCGGATTTGGGAAAACTGTCAGCGTCTGGTCGAGCAGCAGGAGATTGTTATTCATCTAGCGGCTCATGTTGGGGGAATTGGTTTAAACCGGGAAAAACCGGCTGAGTTGTTTTACGACAACCTAATCATGGGGACGCAGCTGATTCATGCCGCGTATCAGGCTGGCGTCCAGAAATTTGTGTGTATTGGCACGATCTGTGCCTATCCCAAATTTACACCCGTGCCCTTTCGGGAAGACGATTTATGGAATGGCTATCCCGAAGAAACAAATGCCCCCTATGGCATCGCCAAAAAAGCTCTCTTGGTGCAGCTCCAAGCCTATCGTCAGCAATATGGCTTTGATGGCATTTATCTGCTGCCCGTGAATCTCTATGGTCCAGAAGATAATTTTGATCCACGCAGCTCCCATGTGATTCCAGCCTTAATTCGCAAAGTCTATGAGGCACAACAACGGGGCGATCGCCAGCTAGCGGTGTGGGGAGATGGTAGTCCCACGCGGGAATTTCTCTACTCCCAGGATGCCGCCCGAGGTATTGTCATGGGTACTCAACAGTACAGTGATGCCGAACCGATTAATCTGGGCACGGGCACAGAAATTTCCATTAAAGATCTAGTGCAGTTGATTGGTGAACTGATGCAGTTTGATGGTGAAATCATCTGGCAAACCGAGCAACCGAATGGTCAGCCCCGCCGTTGTCTAGATACGACTCGTGCCAAAGCTGCCTTTGGCTTTACGGCTGAAATTGGTCTACGAGAAGGGTTAGAGCAAACGATCGCCTGGTATCGTCGCCACGCGGCTTAAATCACCAGACTGAGGTTGCGTTGCGTTTTGTGAAGCGCAATGAGCTAATCTGTTGGTTGGACAAGTTGAGCAATTTTTTGAGGAGTCACTCGTGGAACGGACATTTTTGGCCATCAAGCCGGATGGTGTACAGCGGAAATTGATTGGCGAAATTATTCGACGGTTTGAAGCCAAAGGCTTTACGTTAGTGGGTTTGAAGCTGATGCAAGTCAGCCGAGAATTGGCAGAAGCCCATTACGGCGTTCACAGAGAAAAACCTTTCTTCGCTGGATTAGTCAACTTCATTACGTCTGGTCCCGTTGTAGCGATGGTTTGGGAAGGGGATGGAGTAGTTGCGGCGGCTAGAAAGGTGATTGGCGCTACCAATCCACTCACTGCCGAACCCGGCACGATTCGCGGCGATTATGGCGCTAATATCGGTCGCAATATTATCCACGGTTCGGATGCAGTCGAAACCGCCCAAACGGAAATTAACCTCTGGTTCAAAGAAGAAGAATTAGTCAGTTGGCAACCCACCCTATTATCTTGGATTTACGAGTAATCCTTGGTCGCTAAATGCTGTAGGGATGGATAGATCAACATCCCTACTCATCTCCTACTTCATCAAGTGATTAGATTGAATTGGCTCCCCTCGCCCCTGATAATAATTAATTGTTAACAAACCCACGGGGAAATAGGTTCGCATGACGGCACTCGATGATAAGACGATCGTTCGGGATTATTTTAATGCCACCGGGTTCGATCGCTGGCGCCGGATTTATGGCGATGGCGAAGTCAATAAAGTCCAACTAGACATTCGCACGGGTCATCAACAAACAGTCGATACAGTACTGGCATGGTTGCGGGCGGATGGCAATCTCCCCGCCCTATCAATTTGTGATGCCGGATGTGGCGTTGGTAGCCTTAGCATTCCCTTAGCAGAAGCGGGAGCCCAGGTGTTTGCCAGCGACATTTCTGAAAAAATGATCGAAGAAGCCAAAACCAGAGCGACTGAGGAGTTAGGGCAAAGCCAAAATCCTGTGTTTGAAGTGCATGATCTGGAATCGTTAACAGGTCGCTATCACACGGTGATTTGTCTAGATGTATTGATCCATTATCCCCAGGATAAAGCCGCAGAAATGATCTCTCATCTCAGCTCGCTCGCTGAATCTCGGTTGATTCTCAGCTTTGCCCCTAAGACCCCGTGCTATACGTTACTCAAACGAATTGGCGATTTCTTCCCTGGTCCCAGTAAAGCCACTCGCGCTTATCTCCATAAGGAGTCCGATGTCGTAAAGATTCTGGAAGGACTGGGTTGGAAAATGCAGCGGAACACAATGACTAAAACGCGCTTTTACTTCTCGCGCTTATTGGAAGCGACCCGTTAAGGTTTGGGAATTCGAACAGAACTAGAGTTCTGCTAGGGGACGATGGCGATCGTCCCCGCTGGCATCAGCGGGAGTCATCCACTGCAACTAAGCCAGATTGGCAATGATCAGATCAACTAACTCTGACAAGCGTTCTCGTTCGGTTAAAGGAATGCCTTGCATCGCTTGTTCCCGTAGCTCTACCGCGATCGGGGGCAAAATATCTTCTAATTTCCGTCCCGCATCCGTGAGCCAAATTCGCCAGATACGTCGATCGTTCTGATCCCGTTCCCGACGAATCACTCCACGTTCTTCCATGCGATCGAGAACACCAGTTAGAGTCCCGCCGACCTGCTGTAATTTGTCAGCAATACTAGAGGTGGCCAGCCCATCTTCTTCCCATAGGCAACATAGGACCACCCAATGAAATGGAGTCAATCCGAACGGATCAAGTTGCTCTTGAAAGCGGCGAGCCAGCAGTTGAGACAGCAGCTTAATGCGATAGCCCATGCCATGCGGAGCCAGTACCGACTGCCAACCTCTGACCAGCTTTTGATCTGTTGATGGAGCTGTCATCGCCACTTACCTTGATTATTTCGCGCACTTAGTATCCTTAGGATACATCACAGCCTGGGTGCTGTCAGTGATTTATAGGAATTACCTGTGATGAGATAATTCATGGTTCCAATACTAGTCGAGGTGGAGTTAACCAAAATAAAGCACTATTGCCAATCGGTGATCCAGTCTTAGGGAGGGTAAGTCCGATCGCCCCGGCTTTTTTCAGAACCAGGCAGCCTTTAGCACTCCCCCAGACTAAGGTTTCTGCCCAGGTACTTAACCCGGGTTCATGCCCAACTAATGCTAGACAGGGTTGGTCAGAAAGAGGGGCAGAAGCGAGCCATGCTAGCCACTCAGACAATTCGCCCCCTGGAGCTAAAGCCGCGATCGTGGCTAACGATTGCCCCAAACCAACCTCTTGGAGAATTTCTGCCGTCTGCCGCGCCCGAACTAAAGGACTGGTCAAAATCGAGTCAAAGTGTAATCCCAGATCGCGCAGCCGCTTCGCCACTAAGCGCGTTTTCTTTTTGCCCTCCTCAGTCAGAGGTCGTTCATCATCGTTGGCATAACTGCCATGCTCCCCTGCCAACCCATGCCGAATCAAATAGAGCTCGATCGTCATCATGCTCACCTATCGATACAAAGCGGAGTGATATAACACTTTTTCTTGATGAGTCAGTAAGGTGCAGTCTGACAGAGGAGTTGCCACACAGGTGATGGTGTAGCCAGCTGCCATCTCCTGAGATTGCAGAAACTTTTGTTCGCTTTGATCGATCGTGCCACTGATAATTTTGGCAACACAAGCCGAACAATCTCCTTGCTTACATCCCGACGGTAAGCGAACCCCTTGCATTTCGGCACGATCCAAAATGTATTCACCTTCTGGCACGGTGAGCGTACAATCAAGCCCCAGGTCTGGATTCAGTAATCGCACTTGATACACCGTCATACTGCCGCTTCCCCCAAACCGTAGCCCATATCCACCCAATAGTGCCAATCTGCGATCGCTTCTTGGGTCTCCGCATCCGCCTCGATCGGCACAATATTAGCTAGAGGCACAGCGAACTCATCTTCTAGCTCTTCTTCACGGTAGCGAATATTCACCAACATCTCACGTTCACAGTCCTCTTCGTGAGGCAAGCCTATGACCTCGACCACTTCCCCAGCCGTTAACGAGGCTTGGTGACGATTTTTAATCCAATGTGCTTTAAAGGGAAATTGCACTCGATGTTGCAAGTAATAATACCAACTCAATCCAGCTTCTGCTTCCTCATAAATATCGACGAATACTTGCATTGCAATGCGTTGTTCACGGTCATCATCTTGGGCTAGCTGGGGCATAAATCAATACCACAATTTTTCAGCAGTTGCGAAACGTTAAGCTGAGTTCACAAATCTCTTCATTCAAGGGACCCAGCTTGAGTTAGATCTTGCAAACAGAGGGAATATTAAGTCAAGGGCAGACGCAGAGAGTCAGACTTCTCGCTCTCCTGGGTGACAGGGATCATTGATCATTGTCTTGACTAAACGCTCCTTTCTCAAACCTGCTCAAACGAACTGCATCGTTGTAGGGAGTAGCGGCAATCCCGCCCTATTACGACTGTTACACTATTTGAAATTTGCCAAGAGAACCCCATGGCGACAGTGACAACCCACCAAAATCCTGCCAAATTCAAAAATCCGAAAAAGCATAACCACTATGGCTTTCGAGATTTCTTCCAATTCCGCCCCGAAACTGGCACGATCGTGGATTGGAACAATGGTCTGAATGTCTTGACCACTGAAGATTTCATTATTGGTCTAGTCGAAGGGCTGGAAGAAGAAGTCGGTGATGCTTCAGCAGCCACCATGTATACCATTGGGTGTGAATGGGGGCAGAAAGATGCCTTTTTCTTTGAGAAATGGTTTGAACAAGAGTTTGATCGCAATATCCGCCAAACCAACTTGCTGTTCCTGCTAGAAACCTGGTGGTGGCCCTTTACTTCTCAAGGCTGGGGTCGGTGGGAGGTGGACATGGGCGATCGCAAGCAGGGCTTTATGTTCATCAATATTTTTGATTCTGCGGTTGCTCGCACCTTAGGGGATGTGGGTAAGCCGGTTTGCTTCCTGTATGCTGGGCTATTTGCTGGCTTCTTTACCGAAATGGTGAAAAAGCAACTGAGTTGCATCGAAATCCAGTGCTACTCTATGGGCGAAACCTACTGTAAGTTTTTGCTCGGTAGCCAAGATCGGATTGATGCCGCCGCCTTCTGGCTGAATGAAGGCGCCACTGCCCGTGATATTGAGAAACGGTTGCGGACAGGAGATGTACTGCGATGAGTACTATGACCTTACCGCATCGCAATGGGTCTAGTGCCTACGCGGCTTCAGAGGCTTGGCAACAATCATCTGTACAAACGTTTTTTAGTCGCTTTAACTGGGAAGACAATCCCCCTGAAGTTCATGAAGTTAAACAAGCGGCTGCCCTGCACAGTACTGAACCCTTAAGTCTAACTTTGAGTGTGAGCCAGTTTTTTGCAGCTGTGAACTGGGAGGGCACTGCGATCGCGGCAGCCACTCCTCACCCAACAGCTCCTGTGCAAAAACCGGATGATCTGACTCTGGACGACTTCTTTAATCTCTTTTAATGGCTGGGATAAAGGCTAAAAGTGAAACACATTGACCTTTTACCCTGTAACACTTGTCCTCTATCCTATCTTTTACCTTTATCCTTCTCTCCCATACCGCAATGCACCCACAGATTGAAGCCCTATTCGATGAAGCTGAAAACCGCTACCTCAAACCTGAGGAGCTAAATCTGATTAGCCAGTATGTCACCTCGTTACCCGCCCGGCTCGAAGCCTATCGGACCTTACGGGATCAAGAACTAGCGATCATGCAACAGGTGGCAGATCAGTTGCAAGCCACCATGCCGCAGGAGAAAGTCGAGCAACTCGAACGCTGCATTAAAAATGCCATGTTGATGTTGCGTTATTGTGCCATGGGGATGTTGTTACATGATCCATCGTTTGTGAAAGATCGGTTAGTCGGTTGGGTGAGTAATTCGATGACAGCATTTAACACACAGGAAATCGACGCTACGTTATATCGGTTGTTGAATCAACAACTGACGGTATCCCTCGATCCCAAGCATTTAAGTCTTTTGCAACCCCAATTAAACTTGGCACAAGGGTTACTACAGCAGCAACAAGCGATTACCGCTTAAGTCCCTTTGCCCCACTCACCTTACCTCCCACCATAGTGTTATGATTTCCGTCGCTGATCTACTTACGAATAATCGCGTTCCTGGTAATTACTTTGCTCCAGATACCTATGTCCGCAGTGATCTGGAAATGGGTTTGCTGGAAAATCGTCAGGGCGATCGCCTAATAGCACTGCCAGAAACCTTAATTCAAGCCATCTATTCGGGGTTAGATAAGGAAACTGGGCAAGCCGCTCGTTTAGTGTTATTCAACTGCGGTCGGTGGTGGGGCAAAAACTTTTATACCCGCTTCCGGGAAGAGGTCAGCGATTATTACGGTACACCGCTGGCTGAAATGGCGATGGCAGAATTTCTCCAGTGTTTGAAGCAATGCTGGATTGCTCATGGTTGGGGCAAGATTGAGTTGGATCAAACCCATCAACATCGTGGGTTTCTAGTTGTAAAAATTTGGCACTCCCCCTTTGCCGATCAAGCTCCCAAGGGTAATCGTCCGGTCTGCCATCTCGAAGCTGGAGTTTTAAGTGCATTCTTTAGCCAACTGACGGGAAAAGATCTTCACTGCATTCAAACCACCTGTGAATCGCTTGGCTCTGACTGTAACCGCTTTGTGGTAGGAGTTGCAGCTCGAATCGCTCCGGCTGAAGTTATGGTAGAAAGCCATGCTGAGCATGATGCCATTATGCAAAAGTTATGTGGTTAGCCGCCTAATTTCTGGTGGGTTCCCGCCGATCGCTTTTGAGCGTAAAGGTTAAAACTCTGCCCTCATGCCACAACTCAATTACCAGTCATTTTCACCCAGGTTCATGGCTGATTTAGCATGAATCGCGACCCGTTCATCACTCACCACTACTACCGATCGTGTGTCCAACCTGCTTGCTAGAGAACTAAAACGCTCCAAGTACCGACTACTTGGCTTGGTTGGGCAAGGACAATTTGGGCGAGTCTACTGCGCCATTCACCGCAAAACAGGACGGTTAGTAGCCTTAAAGGACCTCGATCGACATCGGTTCCCAACCCATAAATTTTTACGGGAACTGAGATTTTTATTGAGTTTACAACATCCCAATATCGTCACCTGTCAGGCATTAGAGCATACGGCAACAGGACGTTACTTGGTGATGGATTACTGTGAGGGGGGAACCTTACGGAGCCTGGTGGATGAAGAGATTCAGCTGCACTCCCAACAAAGTTTGAAACTAGTGGCTGATGTGCTGGCAGGATTAGAACATGCCCACAGCCGCGGCATTGTCCACTGTGACATTAAACCCGAAAATATTTTGCTGGCGGTGCAAGTCGGTGGCTGGGTTGCCCGGATCTCCGATTTTGGCATTGCTCGCCTAAACCAAGAATTGAAATCAGACGGGGCAGGAAATACTGGCTCCCCAGCATATATGGCTCCAGAGCGGTTCTACGGGCAATACTCCCCCGCTTCAGATATCTATGCCGTGGGAATTTTATTATTTGAACTGCTAGCTGGCTATCGCCCCTTTTCTGGAGCCCCAGCAGATTTAATGTCTGCTCACCTGAATCAACCCCTGAAAATCCCAGCTAGTATTCCAAGCGCGCTTCAAGCTGTCATCGCCAAAGCCTTACAAAAACTCCCAGGACGACGGTTTCGATCGGCGGCTGAAATGCTGACAGCTCTGCAAACGGCAGCACTCGAGAGTACAGAGCTATATCTCAGCCCAGACGGGTCTGCGGTCCCCTTATTACGCCCAACTCTGGATAGTCCAGTTTGTTCCTTCCAGGCACTGAGGCAGGAAGCCTTACAAACACCCATCCAACAGTTAATCCACCCCTCAACCTCATTACCAGTTGACTCCTCTATCTTCAGCCCATTAACTACGGCAACAGCGACCTCCAATGGCAAGGTGAATCAGGAGGAGATAGCACAGATTTACTGGCGATCGGAGCAGCAGATCGGGTGTTATCTTTATCCCCAAGGTGTCCTATCGTCTCATGCTACGGAACGAGCAGTAATTGGGGCAGATCCGACCATTACCACGCTGACGCTACCTGACATCGTTCACGAGTTAGTAGTTCGTCCGCAAGGCTGCTTTGCTATCACTGCTCAAGCGATCTATTGGCTACCTCCAGAATTAGGGCGATCGGGGAAGGTGCAGCCGGGGCAAACACCTTTGCCGCCAGACCATCCTCATAATTCAACGCCACAAATAGTGAGTGCATTTACCACTCCTTTTTTAAGTGCGATCGACCCCGCTGGACGCTGGCTGGCAACCACAATCTTAGATTGTGAACCCAGTGAACGCCGCCTCGCAATCTGGAACCTACATTCCTGGCAGTCAGTGCCCGCTAAACGTTGCCAGATTCCACTCGAGGTGCGGCGGCAAACGACTCCACCCTTCCAGCTGCTGGCATTGGATCGACGGCATGTGGCGATGGTAGCCTATCTCAAACATCGTAGTACTGAGGGCTTCGATGGTCTCCTACTGCAAGTCTTTACGCGGCAAGGGCATGCCATCGGCAGTTTAAATGTGCCATTACCGCTCCAACAACTCACACCCACCATCACGCCGTACCAAGCTTTAGCGATCGAGCCAGAGCAGACCACCTCGGTCGTGTTAATCGATTTCAAACCGTTGAGAATCCAGCGGTTAGGGGTAAACATCATCCCCAAGCTGATGACCGTTGCCTCTTGGGGGTATGTCTTCATAGCAGAAACAGGACGAATCGTGTTGCTCAATCGCTATGGGCAACAAATCGGACAAATTGAGGGACCCGCTCATCCAACTGCGATCGCGCTCTTACCTCCACATGGGTTATTAATTGCTACCTGGCACCATGGGGAAGGGAATCTTTACACCGTCGATCTACAACAGTTGGAATTAGATATTCTGTTTTAAGTTGCTTACACGTGAAGGGATCATGCCTGATTGGTTAACACCTAGCCACTTCATTATGCTAGGGCTACTTCTGAGTTTCGCGATCGCCCATAGTGGGTTAGCCGCATTGCGACCCTGGGGCGAACAGCGAATTGGTGCCAGACTGTACCGGGTCCTGTTTGCCCTGGTTAGTTTACCTTTAGCCACAGGTTTAATTATCTATTTCTTCAACCATCGGTATGATGGGCAGCAGTTTTGGCAACTGCAAGGGGTACCGGGAATCGAGTCGATCGTCTGGTGGTTGTCAGCGATTTCATTTCTGTTTCTCTACCCAGCCACCTTTAACTTGCTGGAAATTGCCGCTGTGCAGAAGCCCGAGGTGCATTTATACGAAACGGGCATTATTCGGATCACACGCCACCCACAAATGGTCGGTCAAATCATTTGGTGTATCGCCCATACTTTGTGGTTAGGTACCTCGTTTATGGTTGTGACCTCAATTGGCTTGATCCTGCACCATTTGTTTGGAGTCTGGCATGGGGATCGCCGTTTAAGCGATCGCTATGGGGAAGCATTTGAAGCGGTCAAAGTCCGAACTTCAGTCATCCCATTTGTCGCGATTCTCCAAGGTCATCAAACCTTAAAGTTCGCTGAATTTATCCGTCCGGCTTATGTTGGCGTAGCAGGGTTTATCTTACTTCTATGGTGGGCACATCCTTTACTCATTCAAGCCACCGCAAACGTGCCATGGTAAACCAGGAGGTAGATTTGTTGTGCTTTTCTGAACTGATGTTGCCGCTTATCTGTTAGAGTGATCCCAAACATGATGTTAAAAACAGCATGGTACTGGGGAAAAGCAGGCTTTCAATGATTGAACCAATATTTGAAAAAGAGGTTTTACAATCCTCAACTCCTGTTCTGGTGCATTTTGGAGCGCCCTGGTGCGGTCCATGTCGCATGATTGAGCCCTTACTCACACGGTTCCAATCAGAATGGAAAGAGCCATTAAAACTTGTGGGGATCAATGCCGACGAAAATCTCAAATTAGCCAGTTATTACCGAATTACCACATTACCAACAATTCTCGTCTTTAAGGGCGGTAAATTACTACATCGCCTCGACGGGCTATACAAACGGGAGACCTTGTGGACGGAACTGGGCAATTTGGCTTCCGAGCTAGTTCCAGCTCAATCGCTCAAAAGTTAGTTAGAAAAATCCTTTAGTCTGTTTAAGTTGGCTGGTGGTTCCTTGAGAATCATCAGCCAATTTTTTAGTCATCAAAATCGGCAACAGCCTATAAGGAGAGGAAACTCTCTCTATTAGCTATTGCCGATCGACAGTGATTTGAGCTGGTTAAAATTGAGTGTCGTGAGTCACGACTGGATGTTCCTGCCAACAGGATAGAAAGAATTCAACTCGGATTTTGCTGAACTCAATTAGATCGCCATCGTTCAACAGGTGTTTTTCTAATGAAGGCATCCGTCGCCGATTGATGAATGTCCCATTACTACTGCCCAGGTCCATGATGTAGAAACCACCTCGGCTAGCAGAATGTCCAATCACAGCATGGCAACGAGATATCGTGCCTTGGGGCAATGCGATCGCACAAGAGTCACTACGTCCGACTAACCAACTGGTAGAAATATTAGTCACACAGGAAGCCTGTTCATCCATAAGATTGGTGACCAGAAAAGCCGTACGCCCTGTAGTGACCGCTTGGATATAGTAATCACTGATGCCACAACGATTAGGCGCATTCAAAACAGGCTCAATAATGGTAGCCACTCGGCTCAGATTATGTCCTAAGTCAGCTAGGAGAGATTGGGAAATTGATGGATTCTGTTTTAAGAAACCTAGAGTACGCTGGTCAGAGTAACTAGAAGGCTTCAGATTCAACATGAGTCGCTGTCCGGGAAAATTTCTCTATGCAATAACCAGATAAGCATTAACTGAGACCTCTGAACCCTGATGCATCTACCGAAGCTTATAGAGCAGCCAACATTACAAGACCGCCGCATCTCCCCTTAGAGTGATTCGGTATGATTACGTAGACTAAACACCAGTTGTCACAACTATATCAATGCTCTCGAAAAAACTTATTCAGAGCTTTACATAACTGCTGTGGTTAGCAAATCTTTGTTGAAATTATCTGCAATGGGTCGATCATAGGATATTGCAGCGCATGGTCAACCCTACTTGGTTATATACTCTTCAGAAGGAAAAAGCAACTGTATTTTTCTAGGGTAAAAAATATTCTGTGTACAGATTGGTAGGGAACTACCCCCAGATTGCCTCAGAGTGACGACTAGTCCGAAAGCGTGACCAGTGAAAGGGCAGAAGTTGGGCTGCAATTTGGTGATGCATCACCAAATTGGCAATGAACTCAGCGGTGACTGGAGCCAGCAAAATACCATTTCGGTAATGTCCAGTTGCTAGTGTCAAGTTGCTATAAGGACTATTCCCTAAAATGGGCAGCTCATCCGGAGTATTTGGACGAAATCCCCACCAAAATTCCTCGATCGCCACCTGAGCTAACCGGGGCACTAAGCGAGTGGCATTCCCCAACAAAGTCTGGATCCCTGCTGGGGTGTTGTTAGGAGTGAAATCAACGTCTTCACTAGTCGCTCCTAGAACAACCCGACCGTTCCGCCGGGGCACAATATAAATTTCTGAGCCAAATAATACTTGCGATAAGCTCAAAGCCTGACGATCGCTAGCGTTCATCCGCAGAGACAACATCTGTCCTTTTCGCGGCTGAACTGGAATTGGCAATAGCTCCTGTGACCAAGCTCCAGTTGCCAAAATATAGTGCCCGGCTTGAACCAAACCCTGTGAGGTTTGCATCCCGATCACCTGTTGCCCCTGACGGCAGATCTGGTTCACAACCACTCCCTCCTGAAGTTGCACTCCCGCTTCTTGTACCGCCATTCTGAGAGCCGTTGCCAGCAACCGATTGTCTACCTGTGCATCTTGGGGATACCACCAGCCGCCGATCACATCCGGACTAAGTCCTGGTTGATGCTGATGAATGGCATCACGATCGAGCCACTCCGCTGCCAACTCGCCATTAGTCTCATCACTACAAGTGTCGGTGTCCCCATTGCTCACCCTATCCTCTGCATACATCGGAGCCAAAATCCCACACGCCCAATAGCCTGCATCTAAGCCAGTCAACTCTTCTAGCTTGTGCGTCCAGTCTGGATACATTGCCCGACTTTGCAAACACAGATCGAGCATGGGACCGGGGGGAAGTTGTTCAGCTTGGGGAGCCAGCATTCCTGCCGCCGCATGGAAAGCGGCTTCAGCAAAATTGCGGCTCAGAACAGTCACACTAGCGCCTCGCCATCGCAGTTCTAGCGCGATCGCCAAGCCCATTGTGCCCCCACCTATAATCACTACATCACTCACAGACATATCTGATTCACCTAGTTACCAGGCAGCGGGAATAGGAGGACGAGGAAATGCTGGTTTAGTAGTGGGTCGAATTTGGCTAGGTGGCATGGGGGTAGTTGTATTCGGTCGGGATTGGGGGACTGCCGCAGGAGCAGAGGCGGAAGCCGCGATCGGAACTGACACACTAAATCCTGTGCTACGGGGCTGAGGTGTGTTTTGAGGTTGACTGACCGCATTTAACTGCCAGGAGGACGATCGTACCACCTGCCAGCCAAGCAACACGCCAATTAAAATCAGACCAGCTAAAAACAATCGGCTCATCACAGCCTCAACGATCGGTGACTACCACTTCACCCTGATCCTAATCGCAATTAGATGGGTAGCATCAGGAACATTCTGGCGATGAATCCGAGGCCGAACCGACTTTGCAGATCACCAAACCGGGCGATCGCCCTGACCCCAAAAGCCATCATATTTAGTTACCGTGAGATCTCCTAACACTTGAGTTTGACAGGCAAGCCGTCGCTGTTTATTGGTTTGGTGAGGCGGGAGTGATAACCGGGTTGTTTCTCGCCAACTTGGGTCTGAAACGTTACCTTCAACTTGCACCGCGCAAGTCCCACACGTTCCGAGACCGTGACAGTTAATCACAGCCGCTTTACCGTTGTAAACATCAATGCCATTTTGTAACAAAACCTGCCGGAGATTCGCCCCAGTGTCACACTCAAAAGTCTTACCCTGTGCTCGAATGGTTGGCATCATGCACCTCCTAACGGATTCACACTACATTATTTAGTATTCCAGCCATTAAATCGATCCTTTTTTACAATTAGGGTCGCCGCTTTACTGTTCTCCTGATTCCCTATCTTCTATGACTTCAGCAACCTCTCGCCCACTTTGGATTTATGACACCACGCTCCGGGACGGTGCCCAACGTGAAGGGCTATCGCTGTCTCTAGAAGATAAACTGCGGATTGTCCGTCAACTCGATCGCCTGGGGATTCCATTTATTGAGGGAGGCTGGCCGGGAGCCAATCCGAAAGATGTGCAATTTTTCTGGCATTTACAAGAAGAACCATTAACCCAAGCTGAACTAGTGGCATTTTGCTCTACCCGCCGACCCGGCATTGCCGCTGCGGATGACCCGATGTTGCAACCGATTCTGGCGGCTGGAACCCGTTGGGTCACAATCTTTGGTAAATCCTGGGATCTGCATGTCACGGAAGGATTGCAGACAACGTTAGCTGAAAATCTGGCGATGATTCAGGACACGATCGCATTTCTGCGAGCACATGGTCGGCGGGTCATCTACGACGCAGAACATTGGTTTGATGGCTACAAATACAATCCTACCTATGCCTTGGAAACCCTGAAAACAGCGATCGCCGCAGGAGCAGAATGGTTAGTCTTCTGTGACACTAATGGTGGAACGCTGCCCCATGAAATTAGTCAAATTGTGCAGGAGGTGATTCTGGCGATCGCCCCGGCAACCCAACCCCCCTATGCCGCAGACCCCACTGCCCGATCGTCTCATCACCCCATCACCCCATTGCCTCAATTAGGGATCCATACCCACAACGATTGTGATACAGCGGTTGCCAATGCCTTAGCTGCCGTGATGCAGGGCGTTCAGATGGTGCAGGGAACTATCAACGGGTATGGGGAACGGTGTGGTAATGCTAATTTATGTTCGTTGATTCCCAATCTACAACTGAAATTAGGGTTTACCTGTATTGCTGATCATCAATTAGCCCAGTTAACCGAAACCAGCCGGTTTATTAGCGAAGTTGTGAATCTGGCACCGGATGATCATGCCCCCTTTGTCGGTTTATCTGCCTTTGCCCATAAAGGGGGAATTCATGTCAGTGCCGTTGAACGCAATCCGCTAACCTATGAACATATTCAACCGGAACAGGTCGGCAACCGGCGCCGGATTGTCATCTCCGATCAGTCAGGACTTAGTAATATCCTGGCGAAAGCTCGGACTTTTGGGATTGAACTAGAGAAACAAGACCCGATTTGTCGGCAGTTACTTCAACGGTTGAAGCATTTAGAAAGCGAGGGTTATCAATTCGAAGCCGCAGAAGCCAGTTTTGAATTGTTAATGCGGGAAGTCTTGGGACAACGTCCAGCGCCGTTTCAAATTAAGGGTTTCCAGGTGCATTATGATATGGTTCCCGATCGTGATCAGGATCAAGCCCATTCCCTAGCTACCGTGAAGGTGAATGTTGATGGTAAAGATATTTTGGAAGCCGCGGAAGGCAACGGTCCTGTGTCAGCTTTAGATGCCGCTCTCCGCAAGGCACTGATTAATTTCTATCCCGAAATTGAAACCTTTTATCTAACCGATTACAAAGTCCGAATTTTGGATGGTGCAGCGGGAACTTCTGCCCAAACACGTGTGTTAGTGGAATCGAGCAATGGTTCCCAACGGTGGACAACAGTAGGTGTATCCGGCAATATTCTGGAAGCTTCTTATCATGCCGTAGTTGAAGGTCTGGAATATGGTTTGTTATTGCAACCCCGATCGACATCCGAAATTGCTCCTGAACTGCAATCTTTCAGTGTGCCATAACATCTCAGCGAAAAAATTTGTAGGGACATCATGATTAATGTCCCTACGTTAATCAGTATAGATTCAATAGCAAACCTATATCGGTTTTCTACTGTTTAAACCTCAACTTTCACGCCCTTCCAAAAGGCAATATAGCCCTTAATATTTTTGGCAGCATCTTTGGGCTCAGGATAGTACCAGGCAGCATCTTTATTCACTTGACCATCTACTTCAATGCTGTAGTAGCTCGCGACTCCTTTCCAGCCACAGGTGGTATGAGTAGTACTATCTTTGAAATAGGCTTGATTGATGGAATCTGGTGGAAAGTATTGATTGCCTTCTACCACTTCACACTGATTACTCTCTGCCAGTACGGCACCATTCCAGATTGCTTTAGGCATAAATTGCAGTCTCGCTGTAGATGAATAGGGATTGCTTGCAGCTTAACGAAACTTCGTGTTTTTAGGCAAGTCGATCGAGAATGAATCTGATTTTCTAGCTAGAGAATTCAGTGTATCGATCGCAGATTTGACAAGTTAGCTATTAGCAACTCTACGATTTTTAATCCATAAATTGAGTTTGATCTAAGTCACCAACCAATCAACGTAATTTTGATTGCATCAGTTAAGGTTAAGTAGGAGAAATCGTCAGAATTTGTTAGCAACACTCAACTGGCTGCGATCGCGAGACAACTAAATCTGTGATTTTATGGTTCTATACTGCCATTATCTTAGAATCGCTTTAGGAGCTGTGTCCCTCTACATTGATTAAGTCTAGTCTATCGTTGCCATTGGATAGACAAATTAACTTCTGTCCAATAGTGGCAGTTAACTTACAATCACTTGACTAGGGTTGGAGCAGAGGAAATATCCTTAGCAGTCCGAATCATTCTTCAGGTTTCAGGAGAGAGATGGTAATGAGCCGTGCCACTGACTATGCCATGACTGAGCGAGAACGCCGCTACCTCAAATCCTTAGTGGACTATAGCGATGCCCAGTCAATTCCAGAAGTTTGGACAATCGCTGCTCAACGGTTTAATCCGGTAATAGCGCTTCAAGCCCCTCATTTGAAACCCCCAGTGCAGCTGACTTATGGTCAACTTCATGACCAAATGCGACAGTTCGCCGTGGGATTACAAGTATTAGGAGTTAAGCCCGGAGATCGCATTGCATTGTTTGCAGATAATAGTCCTCGCTGGCTGGTGGCAGATCAAGGCATTATGCTGGCAGGGGCAGTGAACGCCGTGCGCAGTTCGCAGGCAGATAAAGACGAATTATTGTTTTTGCTAGAAAATAGTGGCGCGATCGCAGTTGTGGCTGAAGATCAAGCAACACTGAAAAAAATTCAATCGCGGCTCAGCGATCTACCCATTCAATTTGCGGTGTTATTGAGTGATGAAAGTCCCGCTGAAGATGCTGCCCTAAAAGTCCTCAATTTCTCTCAATTAATGAATTTGGGCACTAGTCAGCCCTTACAACCGGTGCAATTAAAATTAGATGACTTGGCAACCCTAATTTATACCTCGGGGACAACAGGTAAACCGAAAGGGGTAATGCTAAGTCATGGTAATTTGCTGCATCAAGTAACAACGTTGGGGTCTGTTGTACAGCCTCGACAAGGCGATCGGGTCTTGAGCATTCTACCGACCTGGCACAGCTACGAACGGGCAGCCGAGTATTTTTTACTATCGCAAGGCTGTACGCAAATCTATACCAGTATTCGCACGATCAAAAAAGATCTGAAAGACTTTAAACCTCATTACATGGTTAGTGTGCCGCGAATTTGGGAATCGGTATATGAAGCGATTCAAAAGCAATTTCGGGAACAGCCAGAGAGCCGTCAGAAGTTAATTCAATTCTTTTTAAGCAAAAGTCAGCAGTATATTCAAGCGCGCCGATTATCGCAGGGTATGGATTTACTCAATTTGCAGCCTACTGCGATCGAGCGCTTACTCGCTTCCATCAAAGCAACCATGCTGGCTCCAATCCATGCGCTCGGCGATCGGCTAGTTTACCGCAAAGTTCGGGATGCTGTGACCGGAGGAGAATTTTGCCATGCCATTAGTGGGGGAGGATCCCTGGCAAAACACATTGATGAATTCTTTGAAATTATTGGGGTGGATGTACTAGTAGGCTATGGGCTAACCGAAACTTCCCCGGTTACCCATGCCCGTCGTCCCTGGCATAACCTCCGGGGTTCTGCTGGACAGCCTATTCCTGGCACCGACATTCGGATTGTGGATCCCGAAACCCGCCAACCGCTGCCTCAAGGGAAAAAAGGACTCATCCTGTTACGTGGTCCGCAAATTATGCAGGGCTATTACAACAATCCTGAGGCAACCCGCAAAGCGATCGATCCAGAAGGATGGTTTGATAGCGGTGATTTAGGTTGGCTGACGCCAGAAAATGATTTGGTCATCACTGGACGCGAGAAAGATACGATCGTCCTGACCAATGGTGAGAACATCGAACCCCAGCCGATCGAGGATGCCTGCCTCCGCAGTCCTTATATCGATCAAGTTATGCTAGTTGGACAGGATGAAAAAACTTTGGGTGCTTTGATTGTGCCGAATATAGATGCCTTAGAGCAGTGGGCAGCCACTCAGGGGCTGGCATTATCGTCAGAGATGATGCTGGATAGTAAACCTGTTCAGGACTTAATGCGGCAGGAACTCAATCGCGAGAATCAAGCTCGTCCTGGCTACCGTTTAGACGATCGCATCGGACCATTCCGGCTGCTGCAAGAAGCTTTTACGATCGAGAATGGCTTACTGACCCAAACGCTAAAAATCCGGCGAAATGTCGTGATGGAGCGCTACCAAGGTATGATTAACGACATGTTTACTTAGTGCTGCGGTCGTTTGTACGACCAGGCTACCTGCCATCGTTAGTTTTTGAGTTGCTCTTGCTGGTCGTCTTCAGTCTGAGTTAAATGGGTTACACCATTAGCTTCTTATTGGCTAGCCAAACCGTAGATCTATCTTGAGAGCAATTTGTCAGCTTATGTTTGGCAAAATTGTCCTGATAGAGTGCTAGCAACCTGGCAAGTGGTCTAAGTCAATGCAGCATCTCGATTTTGGTAGACGGCAAGCAACTCAGTTGGCTTAGTAAATTTCTGGCAGAAAACTTCTGGCAGAATTGTGACCTTGACCTTAACACACTCTAATCAAGCGTTTATGGATGTCTCCCCATCTCATCTGCTCCTAAAGCGATCAGTCAACGTCAAAGCAATTGTCACACCTCGTTGGAAAGAAGAAGCCCAGCAACAGCTGCAAGCCCAAATCAATCAGATTGACAATCAACTGCAACAGTTGGAAATGCAGGCACAGCGGATGATCTCTGAGATCCAGAAGCAGAGCCTCAAGCCCCCCGGTCCTGAAACCATGCAGCAAATCGAAAGTATTCAAATGCAGGTTAATCAGAAAAAGAGTGAGTTTTTAGAACAGAAAAATCAGGTCTTACAACAACTTCAGCAAGTGCAAATGCTGGAACTGGATCAAGAAGTGAATCAGGGACAGATTGATAGCGTGTTTCGCGTTGAAGTTGGCGATAACTTGATTGAGAAGATGCAAGTAGAGGTACTGTTACGCGATGGTGTAGTCGAAGCAATCCGAGGTGCAGTCTAACTGATAGCTCTTGTCCGGCTAGCAGAGAGCACATCTGACCTCTGAGAATAAAATATCAGTCGCCGCTTCAACCTGTCGTATCGAGTAGTACCGTAAATCTAAGTCATCAATACTTTTGCGATCGCTGCCTAGAGTAGCATGATCAGTCTTGCCAAGAATTTCCTCTAACTTTGTTCATCGTTTGCTGATAGAGCCAGGTTTTCAGGTGACTAATCCTAGTAAAATTTGATCTGGCAAATCACTGGGGACAAGTGTTAGGGCGGCGATCGCAAACTAACTTTTTACCCGATCAACCACATTGCTGTACTAGTTCTCATTGGGAAATCCGCTCCATGATCAACGAAGTCTTTATGCCTGCTCTCAGTTCCACGATGACTGAGGGAAAAATTGTTTCCTGGGTGAAGTCGCCCGGTGACAAAGTTGAAAAAGGCGAAACCATTGTGGTGGTTGAGTCGGATAAGGCAGACATGGATGTGGAATCCTTCTATGAAGGCTTTCTAGCCACGATCGTTGTGCCAGCGGGAGAAAATGCCCCCGTTGGTGCGGCGATCGCCTTGATTGCTGAAACAGAAGCCGAAATTGCCGAAGCCAAACAACGAGCGGCTGGTTCCTCCCAATCGGCTCCAGCGACTGCCAGTACTCCTGCTCCAACCACTCAGCCGCAAGAGACCGCAGTGAGTTCAGCTCCAGCGGCAGCTACTACCCAAACGAATGGTAACGCTCGGAATGGGCGAATTGTCGCCTCTCCCCGCGCCCGCAAATTAGCGAAAGAATTTAATGTTGATTTGAATGCACTCCAGGGGTCAGGACCTCACGGTCGGATTGTGGCTGAAGATGTGGAAGCAGCGGCTGGTCGAGCCAAACCTGCCACTCCAGCGGCGACTCCAACAGTTCCTACTCCTGCGACCGCGCCCACTAAACCTGCTATTGCCACTCCAGCAATGCCTGCTGTTGCCGGGCAGAAAGTTCCATTAACCACCCTGCAAAATGCGGTTGTCCGCAACATGCTGGTCAGTTTGGAAGTCCCGACTTACCACGTTGGCTATACAATCACCACGGATGCCTTGGACAAGCTCTACAAGCAAATCAAGTCCAAAGGGGTGACCATGACAGCATTATTGGCGAAAGCGGTTGCCGTCACTCTGCAAAAGCATCCCTTGCTGAATGCCAGTTTTGTTGATAACAGCATTAATTATCCTGCCTCGATCAATATTGCTGTAGCCGTGGCAATGGATGATGGGGGTCTAATTACCCCAGTCCTACGGGGGGCGGATCAGATGGATATTTACTCGCTGTCTCGCGCCTGGAAGGATCTCGTCGATCGTGCTCGATCGAAGCAACTACAACCGGAAGAATACAATAGTGGCACCTTTGCCGTATCGAACTTAGGCATGTTTGGCGTCGATCGGTTTGATGCGATTCTGCCTCCCGGTATGGGGTCGATTCTAGCCATTGGTGCTTCTCTGCCCACAGTGGTCGCGACGGCGGATGGCATGATGGGGGTGAAGCGGCAGATGCAAGTGAACATTACTTGCGATCACCGAGTCATTTATGGTGCCCATGCGGCAGCCTTCCTCAAGGATCTCGCAACCCTAATTGAAACGAACCCCCAATCGCTCACCCTATAGAACGTTAATCATGACGGACTTCCCCCAATCCCTTGATGCGGCGATCGACCAGGCTCGGACAGCGACTCAGGCTGCTCTAGCGGCTGGTTATACGCGAGTTCAGATTGAGATCCTGATTCCTGAACTGAAACCATTAGAGCCAGCACACCAGTTTCTGTCTGTGTTTGAGGAACTCGGATCGGGACTGAAGATCTTTTTCTCCGATGCGGGAGCTGCTGCTTTAGCCCGGCGGGATTGGGGTGATGTGCCGTATCGCCTCAGTAGTTTAGATGTGGCGGGTTCCCGGCAAACCAGTACAGTGACGGAACTTGTTGATCCCGACGATCAGGCATTTTTAGTTGTCGCACCGACTTCAGTAGAAGTGGCTCCAGTGGAACAGGTCTGTGAAGCAGCGGGAGAACGCCCGATCGTGCTATTCAATCCGCAACTTGAGGATGTGGGAACTGTGGGGATTGGTTACTCCGCTCGTAAATTGCGGGAGCGCTTTTTAGACACGATCGAACCCTGTTACTATCTGCGCCCACTGGACGGAGCGGCGATTCTACGGTGTTATCCTTCTCCCTGGCAAGTGTGGCTAGAGCAAGAAAATGGCTATGCCTTAATTGCTGAAGAACTTACGAAGCCATCAGCTGAAACATTGGATGCGATTTTTGCTAAAGCCCTAGGTGGAGATAAACCGCCTCGACGGGGGTTAATTGCTGAGATGCAACGCTTTCTGAGAGCGCTGACTCAATAGCAGAAAATCACATCCCTCTTGACAACTTCACCATTGCGGCTCCCTGATAAAGTGTTAGTAAACTTTTTGGGTGGGAATGTGATCTTTAGTACCCCCCGTTAGAGTCCAGAAAAAATCAGGGCATAATGAATTTAGTGAGTGTAATCACTGCAACCAGCAGGGGTACTGCCGACGATTTAAATAAGGCGGGCAGAAATAGTGACTTGTCTAGAGGATATAAAAGGCGATCGCATGAGCGACACTTCCCATCGGCGCATTGTTATCGGTGATGTTCATGGTCATTACGATGGTTTAATGACGTTGCTAGATGAAATTGCTCCCGGTGAAGCGGACCGCGTTTACTTTTTGGGAGATCTGATCGATCGAGGTCCCCATAGCGCGCAAGTAGTCAGTTTCGTGCAACAAAGTGGTTATACCTGTCTCCTCGGCAACCACGAACAATTAATGCTGGATGCCTTCCCCAAAGGCAACCCGTTTACCCCCACCTTACAAGCCTGGTTATATAGCGGCGGACGAGCGACTGTGGCTAGCTATGGGGATGCGGGGATCCTACTAGAGCATTTGGATTGGTTCAAAACTCTACCAACCTACTTAGACCTCGGAGATGTTTGGTTAGTTCACGCCGGATTGCATCCGCTATTGCCGCTGGAAGCCCAAACGACCCAGGAATTTTGCTGGATTCGGGACGAGTTTCACAGCATTGCTGAACCCTACTTCGCGGACAAACTAATCATTACTGGACACACCATTACTTTCACGTTTCCCAAAGTCGCGCCTGGAGAACTGGCTCAGGGCTGCGGGTGGCTGGATATTGACACTGGAGCTTACCACCCGAAGAGTGGCTGGCTGACTGGCTTAGACCTCACTAACCGCAAAGTGTATCAGGTGAATGTGTTTAACCAGGCGATCCGAGTGCTGCCCTTAGATGAGGCAGTCACCCAGATTGAACCCTCTCAGGTAGTAGCTCACCGCCAAGCATTGCGGTTGTAGAGCGTCTAACTAAAGGGCTTGAATCCATTCTCGGACTTCGTAGTCCGTCCAAATCCCATTTTGCCAATAGGGATCGGCTTCGATCAGTTGGCGAACTGTTTCTTCATCCTCGGCTTCATAGATGCCAAACACTTTGGTTAGGTCTTTGGTCGGTCCGATCGTGATCAGCACTCCATCTGCTTTTTGTTGAGCTAACCCGTCTAAATGGGCTTGACGATACGGTGCCCGTTTTTCCAAGACATTTTCGCAATAGCTTCCCCAGAGGACATATTTGGTCATAGTGCAATCGTTTGTGACTATTGAAAATCTAATCGAGGTAATCGTCAGAGTCGCGATCGCCCAGCGGAACAATGGCGACTCTCAATCCGTTTAACTTCTCAAATCGACCCGGAATTTTTCCACCAGGGCTTCGCGGACTTTTTGATGCACCGGCTCGATATCGGCTTCCGTTAACGTGCGATCGCTGGCCCGATAAAGTAATCGAAAGGCAAGGCTGCGTTGTCCGGTCGGAACATTGTCGCCCCGGTATTCATCAAACAATTCCACCGATTCCAGCAGTTGTTTGCCCGTTTTCGTAATCAGCCGTTGAATCTCAGTAACAGAAACCTCAGTGCTGACAAAGAAGGCAATATCGCGATCGGAGGCTGGGTAGGTCGAAAACGGCTGGAATGTGGGAACACGCCGCTCATCCTGATCTAAATTCACGAGCAGAATATCCAGATCTAGCTCAAATGCATAGACCTGATCGGGTAAGCCACGTTCTTGCCGCAGTTGGGGATGGAGTTGTCCGAAGGTGCCCAGGCGATCGCCCCCCAACCATAATGAGGCAGTCCGACCGGGATGTAACCGCTCATCGCGGCGATCGGGTTGATACTCCACTGCTAATCCCAACCGACAGAAGATACTTTCTAATAGTCCTTTCGCTTCAAACCAGGATATGGGTTGGTCGCGTCCCGCCTGAGTCCACTTGCCTTGGGTGGGGTCGCCGCCGAAAATTCCCGCGATCGCGTCAGCTTCCCGCAGCCCGTCTTCTTCCGACCAAAATACGCGACCAATTTCAAAGCCGTTTAAGCCACCGTTACCCTGTTCTAAATTGTATTGGAAGGCATCAATCAGTCCAGCTAACAGATCAGTGCGTAGGGCTGAATAATCGGGGAATAAGGGATTACTTAACACTACCTGCCGGGGTAGTCCCGGTTTAACTAACGAATAGTGGAGGACTTCGGTTAATCCAGCCGCCCGGAAGACTTCCCGCAGTTTACGGGTGAGGGCTTGTTCCGGTGACAGATAACCGGGTTCGGTTTTGTCAGGTAAGGTTTCACAGAAATTGTTATAGCCATACAGCCGCGCAATTTCTTCAATCAGATCAATCTCTCGTTCTAAATCCCGATAGCGATAGGGCGGCACAGTCACCGTCCAGCAACCCTCCGTGGTCGGGGTGACTTCACAACCCAACGCCTTCAGCGTCCGTTCGACATCGGCGGCTTGCAGTTCACCCACATCCTCGCCAATATTGACCGGACCGAGAATTTGATTCACCCGCTCCAGTCGCAGTTCGATCGATCGCGTTGTACTCAAATGGGTACTGCGGCTATCAGCCACCTCCTGCGCCTGAACCACACCCCCCGCCAACTCCGTAATCAGTTGGACAGCACGCCGACAGGCAAGTTCCAGTTCGGCTTGGTTAATCCCTCGTTCAAACCGGGCAGAGGCTTCGGTGCGAAGTCCCTGCGATCGAGCAGAACGCCGAATGGCGGCAGCATCGAACAACGCTGCTTCAAGCATCAAATTCTGGCTACCGTCATGGACTTCGGTATCCTCACCGCCCATAATGCCTGCCAGGGCAACAGCTTGGTTATTAGCGGTAATCAATAAAGCTTGCTCACTCAGCGTCCGTTCCTGCCCATCCAGAGTTTTCAATGTTTCGCCAGCTTCCGCAAACCGCACCCCAATTTGCAACGGTTTACCAGAAGGATTAACGGCGACGAGACGATCGCGATCGAAGGCATGGAGCGGTTGACCCCATTCCAGCAAGACATAGTTGGTGACATCGACCACGTTATTAATCGGACGAATGCCAGCCGACTGTAACCGTTGCTGTAACCATAGGGGAGAGGGCGCGATCGTCACCTGCTCAATCACGGTGCCAAAATAGGCGGGGCACGCTTGCGGTTCCGAAATCTTTAAGGATAATACGCCGCTGCCTGACTGGGTAGAGAGTTCAGGGGGTTGGGGTAATTTTAATGCGGCTCCGGTGAGGGCGGTAACTTCCCGCGCAATCCCGACCATACTGAGGGCATCGGCTCGGTTCGCGGTCGAAGTCAAATCTAGAATGACATCATCTAAGCCCAACAGGGAGCGCACATCGGTTCCCGGCTTCAGGTCTGCGCCCTCAAAGCTATGAATCCCTGCCGACTCTTTGGCTAGTCCCAGTTCTGCCAGGGAACAGATCATCCCTTCAGACGCTACGCCCCGCAGTTTAGCCGGTTTAATTTTCAGGCCATTCGGCTGCACTCGTGGTAGGACTGTCCCCAAGGTGGCTACCGGAACATACAATCCTGCTTGCACATTGGCAGCACCACAGACAATCTGAGACGGATTTTCTGCTCCAATATCGACCTGACAGACCCGCAATTTATCGGCATTGGGGTGAGGTTGGCAGTCCAGCACTTTCCCGATCACGACCCCATCCGCCCAGGTGCGCCGATCTTCAATCTCTTCGACTTCAAACCCTGCCATCGTCAGCATGTCAGCCAACGCTTCTGGCTGCATGGTGATATCAACCAGTTCTCGCAACCAGTTTAAAGAAATACGCATGGATCGCCTTTTGCCCTAACTTACGCCAAACTAAACTATTGTAACGGTTGGCTGCGTCCGTCATGGTTGATAGCACTGGCAGTTCGCGTCACAATGGAAACAGCCAGCTTATTTGTTACATTTCTCAATCTGCCGATGCGAGTAGAGCAACACGCTACAATTCCAGTGCCGCAATCCCACCCAGACTCTCAATGTTCTCTAGACTACGATCTTGCGATCGTCGGGGGTGGTTTAGTCGGATTAGCCCTAGCCTCTGCGTTAAATAAGTCAGGGTTACGGGTAGCGGTGATTGAAGCCAAACCGGATTCGGCGGCGGTCGCGCGAGGGCAAGCCTATCACATTAATTTGCTGGCAAGCCGGATTTTTCAAGGCATTGGAGTATGGGACAAGATCCGTCCTTTAGTCAACCCGATCGAGCAAATTCGGCTTTCAGATGCCAAGTATCCGAATGTTGTGCAGTTTTTTGTCAAGGATCTGGCAACGGATGTGTTGGGCTATGTGGCGGAACATCGGGTACTACTGGAGGCACTCCGGGAATTTGTTCAGCAGTGTCCGAATGTCACCTATCTCTGTCCGGCGGAACTCACTCAAGTTGAGTATCATCCCGATCGCGTTGACTTAGAACTAACGATGGCAGGTGAGCGACAGCAGGTCCGATCGCGGTTATTAGTGGCAGCAGACGGAGCGCGATCGCCGATTCGCCAACAGGCGGGGATTGAGACGGATGGCTGGCAGTACTGGCAATCCTGCGTAGTAGCGTTTATCAAACCCGAAAAATCCCATCAGAATATTGCCTACGAGCGGTTTCAACCGGATGGCCCATTTGCGATTTTGCCATTGCCAGATAACATTTGCCGGATTGTCTGGACAGCGCCCAAAGCCGAAGCCGCAGCGATCGTTGCCTTGGATGAAGCCGAATTTCTAGCCGCTCTGCAACAACGATATGGCGACCAAATGGGGAAACTCTCCCTAGTTGGCGATCGCTATGTGTTCCCCGTGCAACTAATGCAAAGTCGCCGCTATACCTTACCCCGCTTGGCGCTGCTGGGTGATGCGGCACACTGTTGTCATCCCGTAGGCGGTCAAGGAGTCAATATGGGTTTCCGAGATGCGGCAGCTCTAGCAGAGGTATTACAGCAAGCCCACCAACAAGGACAGGATATTGGCAGTCTGTCAGTTTTGCGGCAATACGATCGCTGGCGCCGATCGGAAAACTGGATCATCCTCGGCTTTACCGATCTACTGAACCGGATGTTCTCGAATACCTTCCTGCCGATCGTCGTTCTGCGTCGTCTGGGCTTAGCCATGCTGCACACTATCCGCCCGATGCGATTACTGGCTCTCCGCTTAATGGTCGGCTTAACCGGACGCACTCCCAAACTGGCTCAACAATAACTATGCGATCGATCGCTGAGATTAATGACAAAATTAGCCGCCAAACGGCCACCGTCTGGACAGTGGAGGAGCTGAAGGCGCGGGTAGCGGAAATTGGGGTGACGGAAGCCGCGAAACAGGTGGATGTGATTACCACTGGAACGTTTGAGCCGATGGAATCCTCAGGGGCAATCATTAATCTGGGGCATACCGACCCGCCGATCAAAATTCGCCAGTGTTGGTTAGATGGCGTTCCAGCCTACTCCGGCTTTGGGGCGGTCGATCTCTACTTAGGGGCAACTCAAGTCAGCGAACCGGGAGACGGGGAAGAAGTTCGCGATCGCGGTGGTGGCGATGTGATTGAGGATTTGATTGCTGGTAAGCCGGTGCATCTGCGGGCGATCGGGCAGGTGACCGACTGCTATCCCCGCGCCTCGTTTGAAACAACGATTACCCGCGACACGATCAACCAGTTTTATCTATTTAATCCTCGCAATGTCTATCAGAACTTTATTGTCGGCGTGAATGGCGGCGATCGTCCGTTATTTACCTACCTGGGTCCCTTGCAACCTCGACTGGGGAATGCGGTGTTTTCCAATCCGGGGGCGCTGTCTCCCTTATTAAATGATCCTGATCTGCAATTAGTTGGGATTGGCACCCGCATTTTTCTGGGGGGTGGAATTGGCTATGTCGCCTGGGAAGGCACCCAACATTTTCCCTTACAAAAGCGGTTGCCGAACCATACCCCGATCGGTCCGGCGGCAACTCTGGCATTAATTGGGGATGCCAAGCAAATGAATCCCAAGTGGGTGCGAGGTTGTCACTTCCGTAGTTATGGATCTTCCCTGATGTTAGGAGTGGGGATTCCGTTGCCCGTTTTGCATGAAGAAGTGGTAGCGCGGTGTGCGGTGCAAGATCATGAACTAGTTGCCCCGATCGTCGATTTCTCGATTCCTCGCCGAGTGCGTCCCACCTTTGGCTTAGTCAGCTATGCCCAACTGAAATCTCGTCGGATTGTGATTGACGGCAAACCTGTGCGGGTGGCTCCTCTCGCTAGCCTATATCTATCGCGGCAAGTTGCCATAGAACTGAAGCAATGGATCGAAGCGGGAGAATTTCAGTTAACGGAAGCGGTAGCGCCTATCCCCAACGATCGCAGTTTTCTGCCGCAGAATGTTTGGGGTGGCTCTCAAATGGCGATCGACTAAAAGGCTCACAAGGTATTACTTTTCACCCTGTGAGCCTTTGTATTCTGAGATTTACTGCCTGAGTGAGAGATTTATTCCTCACCACTCGGTTCTGTACGCTTAACTGGCTTAGAAGCAGGATCACGTCGTTTTGGCATCGGGCTACCCACCGCTCCACCGGGTGCTCCAGATCCGATCGGGGGTCTACTGCCACCGACCCGTCCGGGAGCCCCACTGCGAGCCCCTCCACCAAAGAATTTTTTGGGTGGTCTTCCCCGCCTATCGGACTCTTCACCAGGCATTTTTTTGCGAGGAGGAGTCAGCCCAATGCAGGTGCCATCCGCAATCAGTAAGGCATTATCCTGCCGTTTGACTTGCAAGTCCCAGAAATACCCGACCGTACGAGCACCGGGTAACTCTCCTTGCAAGTTGAGCTTAAAGGCTTTAGCTTTTTGGGAACTTTTGCGGGGAGCCTGCTGAATCTTCACGACGACATGGCTCTCTTCAGGAGACAGGAAAACTACTTCACCGCGAATTGAGAAGAAACCATCTTCGAGCAAGGGTTCAGCGCTAGGCGTTGGGGCTTTTTCCGCTTCATCCGCTGCCTCCGACTCATCCTCCGATTTCTTCAGAGTTTCCGGTTCCCATACCCCCATAATCTGCACATGCAATTCCTGGCTCGCTTCACGAGTACGCGGATAAACAACCCAAAGGTGTTCTTGAGTCAGATCCAAATGGTTACGCACCAAACTCATGACTCGACCTAAAAGCACAGCCTTCAGCTCGGTATTGTCAGCAGTCACCACGGTACCACAGGTAAATTCTTCCTCAGAAGGGGTATAGCGTCCACGGACTAAGCCGATCGCCCGATACTGCTTTGGTTCACTAGGAGGCGGAATCGGTTGCTGTCGCAGCGCGGCTTGTAGTTCTGCCTCATTTAAAGCTGGAGAATCGCTCACCGAAGCTGAACTAGTTGGGGTAGCGATCGCGTCTGACTTTAGCGGAGCAGGACTATGAACAGCGGCAGGCTTAGACGGATTCGCCGGTGGCGCTGGCGGCTGAGGTCTGGCGACCGGTCGCATAGGTGGACGCTGCAAAATCGGGGCGTTCGCGTCCGATCGAGCTGAATCAGTAGGGTCAACAGCATCTACAGAGACAGGTGCTCCGGTGTCTGTAGATGGTGAGTCAGGAGCAGCAGATGGGGTCAACTCCGTGGGTGAATCTGGGGTTGTAGTCACCGTTGGTTCAGGGGACGGAGATTTGGGGGACTTGGGGGAGCGATCGGGCGAAGGACTCATAGGCTCTCATTACAGGCAGGTTGCACATGCATCAGTCAGCTTATTCTACTGAATGCAACTAATCTGCGAACGAATCCGCAAACTTTGTGCAATTTTTATCAAGTAAGGCTGTGGATCCAGCACCGAAGCTTCGGGCTCATCCAAAGTTGGGACTAACAGCATCCAGAGATCTGAAGCTATCCGTTGCATGATAGAGACCTCCTTCTTAGCATTTGCAGCCACCAGACAGCAAGCTTACCACCCCTCATCATACCGAAAAGCCAACCAGCAATCGGTAGGAATGATAGCAACGAACCTGAAAAAAGCAGGATTTTTGGCGAGTCTGCCTTGGCTGATTCACCCACTCAGGGGAGTTCAACCGCAGTACCACCTGATTAGAATGTTTAGTAAATACTGAACTCAGCAAACATCAGTCATCCTGAAATCCTGGATTTTATGGTAACCATCGTGTTTAGCCTGTTCAATAAACACTAAACTGATTAGATTAAGATATGTTAAGTTATACCTATGGATGTCGCCAACCAGATTAATGCCAGCCATGCCAATGTCAATCAGGAGCAGCGGCAGTTTGAACAGAAACACTTTATTGAAGAGGTGGGTCTGCTGTTTGAAATGGTCGGCTTGCCCCGGATGGCGGGACGGGTGTTTGGTTGGTTACTGATCTCAAATCCGCCGTATCAATCTCCTGGTGAGTTAGCAGCGGTATTGCAAGCGAGTAAAGGCTCGATCAGCACAATGACCCGGCTACTGGTGCAAATTGGGCTAATTGAGCGGATTAGTCTGCCTGGACAGCGTCGGGATTACTTTCGGATTAAGTTAGACGCTTGGTCGGAGTTAACGAAACAACGGATGGCACAAATCACAGCCTTTCGGCGATTAGCAGAACGGGGCTTGGAGTTACTGCACGACGAGGAACCCAACTTACGTCGCCGCTTAGAGGAAATGCGGGACATGCACGCCTTTTGTGAACGGGAGCTGCCCTTGATGATTGAACGTTGGGAACAACAGCGTCTCCATTCTCAGTAAGGTGGTTCAGGTCATCTCACGTTCTGTCCGTTACAAGATTGCCGACCTGCCTGCTTCCCACTTTTGTTTATCTCTCTCATTCACGTATCTCAACCTCCCCGATTATGCAACTCCCGCTGATTCATCAAGTCACCAAAAAGACCTCCCCTTGGATGGTCGGTTTAGTTGCGGCTGGACTAGTAGGCGCATCAGCGGCAACTTATATGGCAGTACGTCCTACCCTGACACCTAAGCCAGAGGTGAGTAACTTAACTGTTCCGGTGGCAGCAAAAAACGTGGTGGTAAGGATTACAGCTAGCGGAGATGTGATTCCGGTACAGAAACTCAACTTGAATCCTAAACAAGCAGGTCGATTAGCCGCGTTATATGTGGAACAGGGCGATCGCGTGAGTCAGGGTCAACTCATCGCTCGCATGGATAGCAGTGAACTGGAAGCTCAACAGCGCCAAGCTCAGGCAGAGTTAGCCCGAGCCGAAGCGAATCTGGCGTTGTTACAAGCGGGGACACGCCCAGAAGTGATCAATCAAGCGCAGGCAACCGTAGAACAAGCCGAGGCTGAAGTGAATGCCGCCCAGGTGCGATTGAATTTAGCTTCTACCCGAGTAGCGCGCAATCAAAGCTTGCAGGCAGAAGGCGCAATCACCCGCGATCGCTTAGACGAAGTCTTGAATGAACAACAGAGTGCCAGAGCGAATCTAGAGCAAGCCCAGGCTCGGTTGAATAATGCCCGACAACAGTTGAATCAACAGGAAAATGGACCACGAACCCAGGAGATTCAACAAGCGATCGCGCAGGTGAATAGTGCCAGAGCTAGTCTGCAACGGATTGACACCCAACTGGCGGATACCGAGATTCAAGCTCCGTTTGCGGGGATTATTACTCAGAAGAATGCAGTCGTAGGGGATTACGTCACTCCAACTAGCTTTTCCTCCAGTACCTCAGCCGCCACCTCGATCGTCACGCTGGCCAATGATTTAGAAATTCTGGCAAAAGTCCCAGAGGTAGATATTGGGCAGATCAAGCCCGGTCAAGCGGTGGAACTGAAAACGGATGCCTTTCCTAAACAGACCTTTAAAGGAGTGGTACGGCTGATTTCCCCAGAAGCCAAAGAAGATCCGACGCAAAAAGGGGTCATTACCTTTGAAGTCCGGATTCGAATTGCGACTGGGAAGAATCAACTTCGCTCAGGCATGACGACCGATGTGGCGTTCTTGGGCAATCGTCTACAAGATGCCCTGATGGTACCGAGTGTAGCGATCGTGACAGATAAAGGACAAACCGGCGTTTTAGTGCCTGGAAGTAACAACAAACCGAAGTTTCAGCCCGTTACGATCGGCTCCAGTATTGGCAACGAAACCCAAGTTTTAGAAGGGGTGAAGGTGGGAGACGCGGTATTTGTTGAGTTGCCAGAGGGGCAAAAGCTGGAAGACATCACCAAGGGAATAGATAAACAACCGTAGTTAGGAGCCAATCGAGACTTTAGGGTTGGAAGGGCAAATATGGACTTAGTCGAAAGCAGTAGAATGGCAGTCAAAACCCTGACTGCTAACAAGCTCCGGAGTACGTTAACCATGTTAGGCATCATCATTGGCAATGCCTCAGTGATTGCCATGATTGGGATTGGTCAGGGGGCGCAAAAGTTGGCATCAGAGCAGTTCGAATCCTTAGGTCCAAATGTGTTGTTTGTCACCCCAGGCAGCCGGGAAGCCCGCAACCGCACGTTTGATTTGCCGCGAACGCTAGTGTTGGAAGACGCGAAGGCAATCGCGACTCAAGTCCCCTCAATTAATGAAGTGGCAGCACAACGGCAGAGCCAGTTACCGGTGGTGTATCGCAACCTCAACACCAACTCCCTTGTCGTGGGCACGACACCAGAATTCCTCTCTGTCCGCAACTTTGACATGGCGCGGGGACGGTTTATCTCTAATCAGGATGTAGAGCGGAATACGCAAGTTGTAGCGCTGGGGTCGGATGTAGCCACTCGCTTCTTCGGTAATCGCGATCCGATCGGGGAACAGATCCGGATTCGCGGCTTAAGTTTTCAGGTGATTGGCGTCCTGCGGTCTAAGGGCGCATTTCTGGGCAATAACCAGGATGATGCCGTTTATATCCCGATTACGACTCAAGCAAACCGTCTGGCGGGACAAACCTCACCCTATGGGTTGGATTTGACCTTTATCTCGATCTCAGCCAAGAACGAAGCCAGTATTCGCGCGGCTGAATTTCAGATTACCAACCTGTTACGACTGCGCCACAAGATCACCGATCGGGATGACTTCACAGTGCAAACTCAGAAAGACATCTTGAATATTGTCGGCACGATTACGGGTGGCTTAACGGCAATGCTCGCCGCGATCGCCGCCATTTCCCTCCTCGTCGGTGGCATTGGCATTATGAATATCATGCTGGTGTCAGTCACCGAACGGACTCAAGAAATTGGTCTCCGCAAAGCGATCGGAGCTTCCCAGCAAGACATCTTGATCCAGTTCATCATTGAAGCCGTAATTCTGTCGGCGGCTGGTGGTTTGATGGGAACGGCGATCGGGGTCGGTGGCATTATGCTGGTTGGGGCATTCACCCCCTTACAAGCTGGAATTTCGACAGGAGCCATTGCGATCGCTGTGGGCGTTTCCGGCGGTATTGGACTATTCTTCGGTGTCGTCCCTGCCCGGCAAGCGGCGAAACTCGATCCGATCGTGGCACTCCGCAGTGCCTAATCACCCCTCTTCTTCACACGTTTTATGCCTACCTCTGTGATTGTTCGTCTGGAAGATATCTATAAAATTTACGGCACTGGTGAAACGGAAGTGCGCGCCCTGGCGGGTGTCAATCTAGCGATCGAACAGGGTGAATACTGTTCAATTATGGGGGCATCGGGTTCCGGTAAATCCACCATGATGAATATCATTGGTTGCCTCGATAAGCCGACCTCGGGACGCTACTACCTGGATAATATGGATGTCTCCACATTGGATGACACCGCGCTTGCCCATGTCCGGAATCGCAAACTGGGGTTTGTCTTTCAACAGTTTCACCTGCTGCCGCAGTTAACAGCGCTAGAAAATGTCATGTTGCCGTTAGTTTATGCCAATGTGCCCGAACGCGAACGCAAAGACCGAGCGGCTGAAGCGTTAACCAAGGTTGGGTTAGCCCATCGCTTAAACAACCGTCCGAATCAGCTTTCCGGTGGTCAACAACAACGGGTTGCCATTGCCCGCGCGATCGTCGGTCGCCCTGTGTTACTGCTGGCAGATGAACCAACCGGAGCGTTGGATTCCCGCACGACCGTGGAAATTCTAGAGATTTTTACCGAACTGAATGCCAGTGGCATGACCGTAGTGATGGTGACGCATGAACCGGATGTGGCTCGTCAAACCCGCCGGATTATTTGGTTCAAAGATGGGAACGTGATGAACCCACAACTGACCCCCGATGAACTGTCTCACTTAATGGCTGCCGCTTAAATTAGCAATACCTTACGCTTCATGAAGTCGCCTTAAAGCTAGGGAAGTCCGTACCTCTGGAGACGGATGGGACTTGGTAGAATGGGCGATGCAATCAGACGATCTTTTGCAAGAGAACACTCATCATGACGCAGACCACCGAATCGACGATCGGCCTGGATATTCCCAGTTTAGATACTGAACTGACCAATCAAACTCCCCAAAAAATTCTGGAACGGGCGCTCAGCTTATTCGACAATATCGCTATTTCCTTCAGTGGCGCTGAAGATGTTGTCCTGATTGATATGGCACACCGGATTAATCCCAACGTCAAAGTGTTTAGTTTGGATACCGGACGGCTGCACTCGGAAACCTATCAATTTATCGATCGCGTCAGAAAGCACTACGGCATCACGATCGATATTATGTACCCAGATGCAGCGCAAGTAGAAGCGCTCGTGCGCGAAAAAGGTTTATTCAGCTTTTACGAAGACGGTCATAAAGAGTGCTGCGATGTTCGTAAAGTCGCGCCCCTGCGCCGGAAGCTATCGACGCTGGATGCCTGGATTACCGGACAACGGAAGGATCAAAATCCCTCGACTCGTGCCACTGTGCCCACAGTCCAAGTAGATGGCGCGTTTTCCTCCGGCGATCGCCAACTGATTAAATTCAATCCTTTGGCAAATTGGACTTCGGCGGAAGTCTGGTTCTACATCCGGGCTTACGAAGTACCTTACAACTCCTTACATGAAAAGGGCTTTGTCAGCATTGGCTGTGAACCCTGTACCCGTGCAGTGCTACCGAACCAGCATGAGCGAGAAGGTCGCTGGTGGTGGGAAGATGCTGGCAAGAAAGAATGTGGTCTACACGCTATTAACCAAACCCAAAACTCATAACAAGCGCAGTTGAGTATCTTGAGGTTCTAAGGTGCGATCGCTATCTGGCGTGGAATCATCGGCTAGATTCAGCCAGGTAGCGGCTTCGGCTGACAATAATCCTTGTGCCGCATCGATCATTTCGGTGGCGATTTCGCGTAAATCGTCGCGATTGGTCAGGTAAGTTTTGAGAGCAACTAAGGGATCGAGGCTACCGCCTGCGCCTAATTCGGGTACCCGCGATCGATTAAACTGACTCACCAACTCTGGACGAATCGTGTAACTATGCGCCGGAGTGAGCATCTGATGTAAGGCAGGTTGATCAATGGTATCCAGTTGATCCGATCGCAGATAGTAAATTAACCGCACTACTGCATCCTGAATCAGTTCTGGCTGAAGGGCACCAAATAACGTTGCTTGCGGATCTTCAGCGGCAGATAGATCGACTTCGATCGTCCGAAAACAGCGGACGGCGACCGGACAAAATTCAAATCGAGTTTGACCTCGCTTCAGGTGGACTAAGACAAACCCTTTGTCTTCCTTTTCCTCACTGAAATCGACCCGTTCAATGCTGCCGGGATACACCACCGGTGGCTGTTCACATAACACCTGATGGCGATGCACATGCCCTAACGCCACGTAATCAAAACAGGAACGGGTAAGGAGAGGTAGCGGGACGGTAAAACCTTTTCCCACGGACAAAAACCGCTCTGAGCCATAGCTCGCAGTATCCACCATTAAGTGTGCCAGTAGGACGGTTGGTAAATTGGGGTCGAGTTGGCGAATTTCGCCTTCCATTGCTAGCCGTAAGCGATCGCCCAACACTTGATTCACTTCTCCCATTGACAACCCTTCAGCTTCGGGACGGGTCAGCAAGGTCGATCGCGTCAGCCAGGGTAAAGTCATCACCTGCACAGTGCCCTTGGGGGTTTGAATTCGGTGGGTTTCCAGCCGATCGCCGACGACAAAGCCGGGAACTCCCAGAGTCCGATAAATGCAGAGGCTAGCTCCGCCTTGTCCTTGTGTATGCTGATCATGGTTGCCGACTAATAACACTGTCGGAATGTCGGCATCGGCTAACCGGCGAAATTGACTGGCGAAGGCTTCCTGCACATAGGGAGGGGGGGTGGCATCGGGGAAGGCATCACCGCCAAATAGCACCAGATCAACGGGTTCGGCAATGGCACGATCGATACAACAGGCCAGGGTTTGAACAAAATCCTCCAGACGAGTATTCAGTCCGGTTTCGGGGTTAATTTGCCCATGCGAAAACCCACTTCCCATGTGGATATCGGACAGATGGAGGATTTTGATCATAAGAACTTGCTCAAAAATGAATGCCGCACTCTAGCTTGTCGGTATCTCGCCAGCCTCCAGCGTTAGTGGCTTCCCCATCGGCGATCGCGGTGGTAATGGGTTCGTCATCAATCGTGGCATAGCCCTGATCATGCAGCGGATTGTAGATGACATCATGCTCAAATACATAAGCCCAGGTTTCCTTGCGCGACCAGGTGGCAAGGGGATTCACCTTCAGGCGCTGCTGCGAATCTAACTCAAAAATCGGCAGGTTAGCATGGGCGGCTGACTGATCTCGCCGTTCTCCAGTGATCCAGGCGATCGTCTTCAGCTCTGCCAACCCTCGCTCTAACGGTTCTACTTTAGTGAGCTGATGAAACCTATCGACATCCGTTTCCCATAAAGCTTTGCCATATTTTTTAGTAAAAGCTGCACGGGAATTCACGGTCTGAATCCGGTAGATTTGTAAGTTCAGGTTGTACAGTCCTTGCGCTCTCGCCACCAGCTCTAGCGTTTCGGGGAAGTGGTGCAGGGTATCAAGAAATAAAACGGGAATTGGAGCAGCGGGTCTTAACTCCCGGTAGAGCAAATCCGTGATCAGCACGTCATCGACGTTAAAGGTACTGGTCTGGACTAACCCCGTTGGAAAGTTCTCAAGACACCAGGCAAGAATGGCGTTGGGATTCGCCTTCTCAAACCTCTGGTTCAGCTTCTTCAGGTCAAGTTTGACGGGTTGGATCAGAGGTTTGGTCGATTGAGTCATGTTGCGCTGTCGGCTGCCGATCGTCCTTTCTACGATACCCAAATACGGTACGCTCAGGGAAGGGAACGCTGGGTAGAGAAGATAGGGAGATGAGGGGGAGGAGACGATGACGCATCGACTAATTCTTTACAGCAAGCCGGGATGCCATTTATGTGAAGGGTTGCAGGAAAAATTAGAACAGATCCAAGGGTTAGATTTTACGCTAGAGGTGCGAGATATCACCAGCCGTGACGATTGGTTTCAAGCCTATCAATTTGAGATTCCGATGTTGGTACTGGAAACAACGGCTGAACCAAATGGAGAGCCTGCCACCTACCCAATTCCCCGCCCCTCTCCCCGGGCTAGCGTGAAGCAGTTGGAGCAGATGTTACAGAAATATTGGCAAAATCGTCCTACACAATAGAAGCAATTTGTGAGGAGTTGATGACATGAAATTGCGTGAGTTGTTAGCGGTGCTTGCCGATGCTCATATTCCCACGGAGCATCCAGCCTTAGAGATGGAGGTGAAGGGACTATCCACCAATTCCCTGGCTTGCGAACCCGGAGATTTGTTTGTTGGGATGCCAGGAACTCGCGTAGATGGCGGTGATTTCTGGTCAGGGGCGATCGCGGCAGGAGCGATCGCGGCAGTGATATCCCCACAAGCGGCAGCGAAGGCACTGAGTAAACCGGAAGCCCAGGATCCTTGCATTATTTCAGCAACGGATATGTCGGCAGCCTGTGCGCGACTGGCGACAGCATTTTATGGTTATCCTACCCAAAAGCTGAAATTGGTGGGAGTCACAGGCACCAATGGCAAAACGACGACGACCCATTTAATTGAATTTCTGCTGCATCAAACCCAAAAGCCAACAGCCTTAATGGGAACGCTCTACACGCGGTGGCAGGGTTTCCAGCAGACCGCCAGCCACACGACCCCGTTTGCAGTGGACTTACAGCGTCAGCTAGCCGAAGCGGTAGCCGCAGGATGTGAGTATGGCGTGATGGAAGTCAGTTCCCATGCTTTAGCCCAGGGGCGGGTCTTAGGCTGTGGTTTTGAGGTGGCTGTATTCACCAACCTGACCCAGGATCATCTGGACTTCCACCAGGATATGGAAGATTACTTCTCAGCCAAAGCTTTACTGTTTACCGATAATTATCTGACCGGACGCGCCATTATTAACCAGGATGATCCCTACGGGCAACGGTTAATCTCACAACTCGATCGCGCCCGAGTTTGGAGTTACAGTACATCCGACTCTAGCGCCGATTTATGGACGAGCGATCTAACCTATGGGGCGACGAGTGTGAGTGGTACGTTACATACACCACTCGGGAAAATTGCCTTTAACTCACCGCTGGTCGGACAGTTTAATCTAGCCAATTTATTAGCGGCGGTGGGAGCAGCGTTACATTTGGGTTTAGATCTGCCGACGATCGCGGCTGCACTACCTCAATTTGGCGGTGTACCGGGGCGGATGGAGCAGGTGCAGATCAGTCCGAATCAAGACATTAGTGTGATTGTGGACTATGCCCATACTCCGGATAGTTTGGAGAATTTACTCAAAGCCGCGCGTCCGTTTATTCCCGGTCGGATGATTTGCGTGTTTGGCTGTGGCGGCGATCGCGATCGTACCAAACGACCACAGATGGGGCGGATTGCCGCAGATCTGGCAGATGTTGCCGTTGTGACTTCCGATAATCCTCGTACCGAAGATCCAGAACGAATTTTGCAGGATATTTTGGCTGGAATTTCTCCTGAAGCAAATCCGACTGTAATCGGCGATCGGGCTGTGGCAATTCGGACGGCGATTTTGCAAGCTCAACCGGGTGATGGGGTGTTAATTGCGGGCAAAGGTCATGAAGATTACCAAATTTTAGGGACAGAGAAAATTCATTTTGACGATCGGGAACAGGCACGAGCCGCCTTAAGCGATCGATTATCGGCTTAACACCTGGGGAATCAAAGACTGCCAGATCAAAAAGAGTTGGTAAAATGACGATGCATAGAGGATTGCATTCTACTGAATCATACTGACCCCCGACTCCAGAAAACCTGCCTGGTCTGGTAGCCATGCCATCAGGTGACACTTCTTGTTGCCCTTCCCATTGCATTGTTCATGAATTCACCGTCAGCTTCCGATGTTTCGCTGTATGAGCTAGCCTTGGCAATGGAGCCACCTCCCCCTGTGCTTCAGGTTAGCCCTGCCACCCTCAAGTCCGTGCTTGATTCCATCTTGCAACTGCTAATTGAGCAGGAAATGCCTGCGGTGGTATGGGCAAAGTTGCCTCGGGGAGATGTTTGGCAACTAGAGGTAGAACGCTATGCGACTTTAGTGGGGGTTCCGAAAGCCATTTATCTCTTTAAGTCGCAACGGGATGAGGGCGAAGATGCCGGAGCAGTGAATTTGCCACTCTCCAGTAATGGTGATGAAGATGTCAGTAAGCTGATTGTTCCTAGTCCTGCTGCATCCGTAATTGTCAACGTGCCCCTCGCGCCAGAGAGCCAACTACGGCGGGAGTACTTTTTGGTCATCTGGTCGGCACAATTTAGAGGGGTGTTACTAGCGCATCGTCCGCGCTCAATCCAGCAAGTCAGCAAAACGATCCCCTTGGCGCTGGTAGATAGTGTGGCAATGTCTGGGCAACTTGGTCAAATCACCACCTCGGAAGAGCCCCCAGAACGGAAGCAACTATTACTGACGGTTTGTTCCTTTGAACAGCGCTTAGTTGAGCAGATTTTAGCTGGGTTAGAACAGGCGATCGCGGCATCCCAGGCAATAGAAGACCTGGTTCCAGAGGCGAGTGCCTATCTCCCCGATGGTAGTAAGATTACCGAGCAATGGCAGCAATTTCTCACCGAAATGCCAGTGACAGCTCCAGCCGATTTGGACTGGTTAGGGCGATTATTTGGTAAACAACTCCAACACCAAGAGGAAAACTGGCAACGGGGAACGATTTACCGCAAACAGGCAGAACTGGCAGAGACGCTACGGATTCAAAACGAAGAACTCTTGGATTCCTTACGACTCAAGGATGAGTTTTTAAATAATGTGGGTCAGGAATTACGCACTCCCTTGACTACCATTAAAACAGCGTTGAGTTTACTGAATTCACCAAGCCTGAAACCGAACCAGCGCCAGCGATATATGGATTTGATTGCGAAAGAGTGCGATCGCCAAAGTTCGTTGATCACCAGTTTGCTGAATTTAGTGCAGCTAGAACAGGTCGTAGATCAAACGACGCTACCACCACTAAAAATTTCGGATGTGGTTCCAGGAGTGGTGAGCACGTATCAACCCCTGGCGGAAGAGAAAGGAGTCATGCTGGCATACACGGTGCCAGAAGATCTACCGACCGTTTCCTGTGTGAATAACTGGCTGCGGCAAATTGTGATCAATTTGTTACACAACAGTATTAAATTCACTCCCCGAGGTGGACAGGTGTGGGTTCGCGCCAAGCAGCAGGGCGACTACGTCCAACTAGAGTTTCGGGATACGGGCATTGGCATTTCTCCTAGCGAGATTCCCAAAATTTTCGATCGCTTCTATCGAGTTCGCCAATCCGGGGATGACAGCAGCGGTGCCGGATTAGGACTAACGATCGTACAACAACTGCTGCTGCATTGTGGTGGGTCGATTTCCGTGAAAAGCAAGATCGGGGAGGGGTCTGTGTTTAATGTACTGTTGCCCATCCACAAAACCCCATCCGAATCTGCTCCGTTCACTTAACTATTTACTGCCGTAGTAGAAGGCAATTTCTTTCTCCTTCAGCGGGGCAAAGTCAGCCGCGATCAACATTTGATCCAATTCAGCTTGCGGAATATGTTTAGCACCGATTCGGACAATTCGGGAACGCATGGTATTCGACACCCCGCTCCGCTGCCGTCCGGCTTCTAACCCCATGACCTGGTTGTAGAGATCTAGTTTTGCGGGTGGTATCGGTGTACCATCGAAATCAAGACCACGGGCGATCGCTTCATCAACCGCATCCGCCCCTAATGAACTGGAAGAACTTGGCTCAGCAGACATTACAAATACCAAACGGGTAACAACAGGGCATTGTATCAGGAAGCATCCATTCCCAGTAGGAGACGTTATTGTGCCTCGATTTCTTCACTTAGCGGATATTCATTTGGGCTTCGATCGCTACGACAGCAAAGAACGCACCAAAGACTTCTACCGGGCATTTCAAGATGCGATCGATCGCTATGCAATCGCTGAACAAGTCGATTTTGTCATCATCGTCGGTGACTTGTTTGAACATCGCACGATTCAGCCGAATATCTTGAACCAGGCACAGCTTTGTTTGGAAGATCTCAAGCGGGCAGGGATTCCGGTGATCGCGATCGAAGGCAACCACGACAACCGTCCCTACGGTACTAAAACCAGTTGGCTCAGTTATCTGGCAAGTTGGGATCTCCTGATTTTGCTAGAACCAGGTGATCCGGCTACTGGCGAGGCTCTATACACTCCCTGGAATCCCGAAGAAAAACGAGGTGGTTACATTGATTTAGACTGTGGTGTGCGGGTTTTGGGATCATACTGGTATGGGTCATCGGCTCCCCGAGCGATCGGTCAGCTTGCCGCGGCTATCAAACAATTGCCTCCTGCTCCTGGTCATTCTGTGATGTTGTTTCATCATGGCTTAGAAGGTCAGATTGCCCGCTACCAGGGAGCCTTACGCTACGGTGATCTATTACCTTTGAAGGAAGCCGGGATTGATTATCTGGCTCTAGGTCATATCCACAAAAACTATGCAGTAGAAGGTTGGGTGTTTAACCCTGGCTCCGTAGAAGCTAACAGTATGGAGGAGAACCGCTATGAGCGGGGTGTATATTTGGTGGAATTGAATGACGAGGGAATTCAGGCTGAGTTAAAGCGGGATTATTACCAACGTTCGATTGTGCAATTGCGCCTTACAGCCCGAGGGCAGGAAAGTGTAGCCGCGATCGAACAAAGCTGTATTGAATTAGTGGAACAAGCCATACAATCGCAGCAACTGAACCCCGAACTGGCTCCGATGGTGGAGTTGCGGATTGAGGGGCAGGTGGGATTCGATCGCTCGGAACTGGATGTGCGCAAACTTCAGCACCAGCTTAAGGATCTCAGTCAGGCCTTAATTCTCTTACTCAAATTTGAAGCGGGTTCCGTCGAATTTGCATCGCCGTTAGCCGAAGACGCCAACCAGCATCAGATTGAACAGGAAGTGTTTACGGATTTACTTGCCGCTCACAATACCTACAAAAAACAAGCCGATCGCCTGGCTCACAGTTTGATTGATTTGAAGGAAATGCAACTTCAGGGACGATCGGAGGTGGAGTTGTACGAATTTGTGCAAACTCTATTCATGCCAGAGCCCTAGCTACACTCCCGGCAGCAAGTGACTACTGATCAAAGGTAAGGTGACGCGGAATTCTGTACCCACATCGACTTCGCTGGCAACAGTAATTCGACCGCCCATCACATCTACACATTGCTTGACGATCGCCAAACCTAACCCTGTTCCGGGGATGGTGCCGACATTGGCTGCCCGATGAAAGGTTTCAAATAAGCGGCATTGATCCGCAGAGGGAATCCCAATCCCCTGATCTTTTACACTAAACACCATCTGTTGCTCGTCACAACTCACTTCCATCAATACAACGCCACCCACAGGAGAGTACTTGATCGCATTAGACAGCAAGTTATTTAGCACATGCCGTAATAACTTCTCATCCATATACGCTTTTGGCATTAGGCAATTAAACGACAGATTCACCAGATGATGGGTACTGCTTAATTGTATTTGGGTGACTAAGGTGTGACAGAAGCCTTCTAGATCAAACCAGGTAGGACGGTAGGATAATTTACCAGCCTCCGCACTCCCGAGCATCAACACCTCATCCAGCATTTTGATCATGTGCTGCACAGCGATCTGAATCGTTTTGAGATGCTCCTGTTTTTCTGTATCTGACCAGAGGTGGCTGTAATATTCCAACAATTCTGACGACGCCAGAATCGTACTCAAGGGAGTGCGAAACTCATGGGAGGTCATGGAAATGAACCGTGACTTGAGTTCATTGAGTTCCTTTTCTTGTTCCAAAGCCCGGAGCAATTTCAATTCTGCCTGCTTGCGATCGCTGATATCCACACAAGAACCGATATAGCCCGCAAAGCTACCATCCGGGTGAAAGCGGGGAGTGCCGGTATTCAACACCCAACGATACTTACCATCCGCCCGCCGCAACCGGTTTTCGATCTGAAAACTTTGACGTAATTGAAATGCGGATGAATAGGTATCGATCAAGTATTGGTAATCATCCGCATGAACACCTTCTGCCCAGCCCTGCCCCAGTTCCTGCTTCAGCGTTCTCCCCGTAAAGGTCAACCAGGACTGATTGAAAAAATTGAGTTGTCCATCGATATCTGCCATCCACAGTAAAACCGGGGCACTATTTGCCATCGCTCGAAACCGTTGTTCACTTTCGAGTGCAGCGGCTAAAAGCTGACTTTGGGATAGAGCAATCCCGACCTGATCCGCCAGTTGTTGCAACAACTCAATATCCGCTTGTAACCACTGGTGAGGCTGCGTACATTGGTGCACGGCGAGCAAGCCCCACAGCTGATCCCGTTGCAGAATTGGGACAACTAACCGAGCTTTGACCTGAAAGTGTTGCAGAAACTCTTTGAGTTGGGAGGGCGCTTCATCGGTATCAAGATTAGGAACTACCCGGACTTGCCCCTGGTTAAAAAATATCCGTTGCTCTGCGGGGAACAGTTCCAGGGGCAGAGTTTGCCCTAGGAGGCTAGGAATGCCAGTCTGCAATGACTCAGTAACAATCCAGGTCGTATTGTCGGGTTGAAGGTTATGAATGAGCACCCGATCGGCATCTAGCAGTTGCCGGATCTCATCAACCGTGGTTTGCAGAATGTCTTCTAGCTGCAAAGACTGACGAATTTTCAGGGTGATGTCGGCAAATACCTGGCGGCGGAGATGCTGGCGACGGAACTCTTCTTCGGCTAGTTTACGTTCAGTGATATCACGTTGAATCGCTACCCAGTGCGTATACCACCCGGTACTATCGGCTACAGGGACAATACTAAGTTCGACCCAAAATTCGGATCGATCCTTACGGTAATTCACCAGTTCCACCAGAATGGGTTGCCAGGTTTGCAACGCTAAACGAATTTTGGCGAGCGTCGCGCGATCGGTTTTAGGACCATGCAAAATCCGAGGAGTTTTGCCTAACACCTCTTCAGCCCGGTAGCCAGTCACACGGGTAAAGGCATCATTGACGTAGAGAATCCGGGGTCCGGGACTCTGGATCGGATCAGCTTCTGTAATAATTACCGAATCATTCGCATGCACAACGACTGACTCTAGCAACCGTAATCGTTCTTGCTGTTGCTGATGAGCGACTTCTGGAATGGAGCAAAACTGGAGGGGTGCTTTGAGGGGCAGGTTAGTAGCCGCAGGTGGCAGAGAAGCATCGGTAGATTCGGAACTCATGTTGCCTCAGGCCAAGAATTGAGTGACTAATATCATCCAGAGTTCCCCACGATTAGATCCACTTGGGATAGCGGATTAAATCACTTTTAGAAATGAGATGCTGATCGGGGCGGATGTGCTCCTATCCCCCAAAAACCACTTGATAAAAATAATTCTTATTGTTTAGCGATCGCGATGGGTAAAGGGTTTGGCATTAGATCCAGAGTAAGTTGCCGCAATCTGACCATGACCCACTAATTGATACTTATAGGTCACTAAGCCCTCCAAGCCCACCGGACCCCGTGGCGGCATCTTCTGAGTACTAATGCCAACCTCCGCCCCAAACCCATACCGGAAGCCATCGGCAAACCGAGTTGAGCAATTTTGGTACACCCCAGCTGCATCCACTTGGGCAAAAAAGGTAGAAGCGGCTTGTGGATCTTCCGTCACGATCGCCTCGGTATGCCGGGAACCGTAAGTGTTGATATGGGTGATCGCAGTTTCGAGGGAATCGACTAGTTTGATCGCCAAAATTAGATCACTGTACTCCGTTGACCAGTCGGCATCCGTTGCCGCACCGATGGCAATCTGATGTGATTTGAGGAGCGCCTGGGTGGCTGCATCTCCCCGCAATTCTACCCCTTGGGCTTGCAGGGCAGTAGCCAGGGGGGGGAGGACCTCAGCCGCGATCGCCTGATGCACCAGCAGAGTTTCGATCGCATTGCAGGCAGCCGCATACTGAGTTTTGGCATCTACGGCGATCGTCAAAGCCATGTCGGGATTGGCTGATTGGTCAATATAGAGATGACAAATCCCATCCGCATGACCTAAGACCGGAATTCGGGTGTGATCCTGCACAAAGCGGACAAAGGCATTGGATCCTCTAGGGATAATTAAATCCACGTACTGATCTAGCTTCAACAGTTCTAAGGTTTCCTCACGGGTTGTTAAAAGCTGGATAACAGCAGGATCAATGCCCGCCTGGACCAAGCCCTGCCGAATCGCCTGCACTAACGCTTCACAGGAACGAATCGCTTCCTTCCCACATTTAAGGATCACGCCATTCCCAGATTTGATTGCCAAGCTGGAGATTTGCACCACCGCATCGGGTCGCGCTTCAAAGATGACCCCCAACACGCCAAGGGGACAAGTAATTCGCTTCAGCACTAACCCCTGATCTAGTTCTCGATCGATCTGTACCGTGCCAACTGGATCGGCTAATTTAGCTACATCCCGCACACCCGCGATCGCGCCCTTTAGCTTACTGTCATCCAGTTTCAGGCGGGCATACAGTGCCGTGGCAAGACCCTCGGTTTGTGCGGTTTGGCAATCCGCTGCATTGGCTGCCAAAATTGTTGGAGCCGCTGCTTCTAAAGCTTGAGCAATCGCTTCTAAAGCATGGTTCCTGGCATCTGTCGGTAGGGTTGCCAAATGACGAGCCTGGGTACGAGTTTGCTGGGCAAGCTCCACCAGCGAGGCATAAGTAAGACGATCGGTAGCCGCAATCGGTGAAACAGTCATGAGAGGTTATAGCCGTAAATCATAGCGACACTAATCTCAGTGTAGTGGAGGCATTGAACCCAGGAGGCAAGAGAACAGACAAAAATGGAAGATAACACAATAATGCGTTGAGTTTTCTCCTATGGAACCTTACTACAAGCCTGAGCATCTACCTCATTTTGGACAGATTGCCGAAGGTAATACCGAACTTGCCGAAAAATTCTTTGCCTACTATGGCGCTGTATTTGCGGAAGGAGCCTTATCGAGCCGCGAAAAAGCTCTGATCGCTTTAGCCGTTTCCCATACCGTGCAGTGTCCTTATTGCATTGATGCCTATAGCAAGGAGTGCTTGCAGCAAGGTGCTGACCTTGAACAAATGACCGAAGCGGTTCATGTGGCAACTGCTATTCGCGGGGGTGCCTCTCTAATTCATGGATTACAAATGCTCGATCACGTTAAGCAAGTCTCAATGTAAAAGGGTAGGGGAGAGCGGCAGAGGCTACGACGTAGATAAGGGAAAAAAGCGCTGCCACCCTCCTCAGCCGAATTCCGCCTCCCTCCCTTGACAAATTCCTTCACTGGTACGTCTCATGTGCTACCATCTGGGGAAATATTTGATCTAATCGAATCAGATGGGCAAAGTCCTCGTACTCAATGCCTCCTACGAGCCGCTTAACATTACCAGTTGGCGCCGAGCGATCGTTCTCCTCCTGAAAGGCAAAGCCGAACAGGTTGAACATAATGGCAAGTATGTTTACTCAGGATTTCCACTCCCAACGGTCATCCGCCTCCGCCATTACGTTCGTGTCCCTTATAAAGAAATTGCCTTAACCCGCAAAAATCTCCTCCATCGGGACGGGCACGCCTGCCAGTACTGTGGCTATACCGGAGATGACCTCACGCTCGATCATGTCATCCCTCGATCGCGAGGCGGCGGCGACACTTGGGAAAATATTGTCACAGCCTGTGTGCGCTGCAACGTCAAAAAAGGCAATCGCACCCCTAAAGAAGCTAACATGCCGTTACACAATTCCCCCAGAAAACCCTACAGCGGTTTGTACTTCGAGGTGACGAAACACTTGAAAAACGGGGTCAACCAGGAATGGCGCAAATATGTGATCGGCATTTAACCCTCTGCATCTTATTGCAGGGGGTTTTTGCTTGGTAGTGCAATCGCCTGATTACTTTTAAACTATCCTCATAGACGTTATGAGGATCAGGAGGTCATGACCAATGCCTAAATCCTATACGATCGGGCGTTATACAATTTTGTTACCTCCTGATCATCCCCTTGATCGCTATCAGAAAACCTGGCAGCGATATGATACAGCGCTAGGTTATATTGCCCAAACAGTAGCGCAGAAATATACCGATTTAACGGCAATCGATATTGGGGCAAATGTGGGAGATAGTGCGGCTTTAATTCGTAGTTTTGCTGATATTTCTGTACTTTGTATTGAAGGAAATCCAGAGTTTTTAGAATATTTGGAACATAATGCCGCTACGATCGGAAATATTGAAATAGCCACCTGTTTTATTGGTGAAGATGGTAAGGTAGTTGACTTAGAACAGATTATTTCCGAACGAGGCACAGCCTCAATTACGGCATCAGCCAGCCCAGAACCACCATTCTGGTTTGTGGAGATGCATAGCTTAAATGCTATCCTTCAGCTATATCCCCAATTTCAACCTGCCAAACTACTCAAAATTGACACGGATGGATTTGATTTCTCAATTATTCGATCGTCAAGTCAGGTCTTATCTAAACTTCAGCCAGTTCTACATTTTGAGTATGATATCTCCTTCAGTCCTCAAGGAGATCTAGAGTCATTAGCAGCTATTCAGACTTTAGTAGAAGTTGGTTACCAATCCTTTATTGTGTACGACAACTTTGGCAACTATGTCATGAGTTTATCGAGTGACATTATCCCAGCATTTCGTGATCTCAACACTTGTTTGCTCTCTAATCAACGCAAAAGTGGAACGCCAAGTATTTATTACTTTGATATTTGTGCATTTACAGTTCAAGATACCGATCTGTTTGAGCAGATCCGTACCTTGGAATATGAGTTTGTCCGCGCTTAATTTAACCCTCTAAATAGCGTTGATAGCCAACAGCCTCCAGTTTTGCCTGCTTATCCATCACCATTTGCGCCAGACTGTGGCGATACTGTTGCACCTTTTCCAGCAACCCCGCATCAGCCGTCGCTAAAATCTGTATGGCTAATAGCCCAGCATTACGGGCATTCCCGATCGCCACTGTAGCCACGGGAATTCCAGCTGGCATTTGGACGATCGAATACAACGAATCCACACCCTGTAGATGGCGACTGGCAACCGGAACACCAATCACCGGAAGGGGGGTCAGGGCTGCCACCATACCGGGTAGGTGAGCGGCTCCTCCAGCTCCAGCAATAATCACTTTGATCCCACGATCGTGCGCCTGTTTGGCATACTCCACCATACGATCGGGAGTTCGGTGCGCTGAGACAATGCCCACCTCACAAGGCACTCCAAATTCTTCGCAAGCCGCGATCGCCGCTTGCATCGTCGGCAGATCCGAATCGCTGCCCATAATAATGCCAACCACAGGTTTCGTCATACCGTCATCCCATCAGGACAGAAGAAATGTTCCGTAGAATAGCCTCTCACAAGTTTTCCTCATTACCACTAATGATTTGCGATCGCCCAGGTGTAGGGTAGTTAAAGTGAACAGGTTAGTGTGAGTCAATGCTAGACAACGTACTAATTGTTAACGCTCAAATTCCGGGTTACCAGGGCTGGCAACAAATCTCGATCGCAGAAGGGATCATCCAAGCCATTCTCCCCACGACTATCGCCCTACCCGACAATGCCCCAACAATTCTAGATGTGGCGGGTGACTGGATTTCCTGGGGTGGCATCGATCTACAGATTAATGGGGCGCTGGGGTTAGCCTTCCCCGACCTGAGTCCTAACCATAGTGAACAATTAGCCACGATCGCTCAATTTCTCTGGCAGCAAGGCGTCGATGGCTTTCTCCCTACGTTAGTCACCACTTCGGTAGATAAGATTCAGAGATCGCTGCAAACCCTGGCGAACCTGCCCTCTGCCTCACCTGACCCAGCCACCTCATCAGCCCAAATCCTCGGCGTTCACCTGGAAGGTCCATTTCTTAACCCTGAAAAGCGGGGAGCCCATCCGGCAGAACACTTACAACCTTTGACAATCGAGACAGTCAAGCGAGTGCTAGGCGACTATGCCAGTTTAGTGAAGGTGATGACGCTGGCTCCCGAGCTGGATGCCACCGGAGAAGTGATTCCGTACCTGCGATCGCTGGGGATTACCGTGAGTTTAGGGCATTCTCTGGCAACGGCAGACCAGGCGAACCAGGCATTTCAGCAGGGAGCAACCATGGTGACTCATGCCTTTAATGCCATGCCAGCACTGCATCATCGAGAACCAGGACTATTAGGAGCGGCGATCGTGCATCCCCAGGTGCACTGTGGGTTAATTGCTGATGGTCAGCATGTTCATCCAATCATGATCCAGGTGTTACTGCAAGCCAGTGGCGATGATGCTGGCATTTTTCTCGTCAGTGATGCCCTGTCGCCGTTAGGATTGCCAGATGGCTTGTATCCCTGGGATGAACGGCAAATTGAGGTGAAACAGGGCACTGCCCGATTGTTGAACGGCACTCTTTCTGGCACCACATTACCTTTACTGATTGGCAGCCAAAACTTGGTGCAATGGGGGATTTGTCCCCCCGAAACGGCGATCGCCCTCGCCACAGATGCCCCTCGCCGCGCGATCGGGATGAACACTGATTATTTAGGGCAATCCGCTGATTTACTGCGTTGGCACCTGGAGACAGCTCAACAGTTGACTTGGCAACGACTGTCTTAAACGGCTCTATTTCTTGGTTTCGATCGGCGTCTCTTTAGCGGTTGGGACAGAATGAATAGACTGAGGCTCAGACATTTCTGCTTCTGTAATGTCTGAATCAGCCCGCTCTGAAAACCCCCAGAGGAAAATCAACGCAATGGCACCAACCATTAACCATTCTGGTGGCACCAGTTGATCATTAATGACTCGCAGTAGTAGTCGCAAACCGACTAAGGCAACTGTAATATAGCCTGCATCTTCCAGATGGGTAAATTCGTCGAGCCAGCGGATAAACAATCCTGCCATAAAGCGGAGGGTGATAATACCGATCGTTGCCCCCATAAGAATAATGGTCAGGTCACGGGAAACCGCGATCGCCGTAGTCACGCTATCTAACGAGAATGCCAAATCCGTCACCGCAATCATCGGGATAGCTTGCCATAGGGAGTCAAACCGTGGTCCGTGGTGAGGATGTTCACCCTCATCATCTGAGGATGAGGAGAAATACTGGAACACTAGCCACAGCAAATATAAGGCTCCGGCTAACTCAAATTGCCAGAATCGCAGCACCCAACTAGCCGTCAAAATCAAGCTCATGCGCAGCACATAAGCCAGCACTAGCCCGATATTGAGTGCCCGTCGTTGTAGAGCAGGATCCTGCAATCCCTGAGTTAATGCAGCTAGCGCGATCGCGTTATCCGCCGATAGCACCGCCTCTAACGCGATTAACACAGGCAGCAATAGTAATGTGTCTAGCCCAAAGTTGGGAGAAAGTTCCAGCAGTTGATCGATCATTCGATAATCTTAAAACCTGAATATTACTACAGATGCCACGGATCGGGTTCTGTTGCAACTTGTAACAAGATCGGTCGCAAACGGTCATTTTTCCCGACATTATGAAACCATAAACCTTTACAACCCCTGAAAAAAGGAGTCTTAAAACCATGTCTTTATCAGATAGCCAAGTCTTTGTTGCCCTTGTGGTTGCCTTGATCCCCGGTATTATGGCATTCCGCCTCGCGACAGAGCTTTACAAATAGCATCTATTTGTCACGATATGGTTAGCCTGTTTTGACAGTTTGGTTCTACAATTGCCTCGGTTACTTTCCCGGATAGACGCTGTTCTGACTGGAATTGGGTAATCTAATCGTAGAGCTGACCTGTCAGGGCAGGTTTTCTGCTTTTTGGAGATTACCCGATCTAGCCGCAATCTGGCTGTAAATGGATGGCTTGCTCAAACTCAACTATGGATAGTTAAATAGCGATTGATTTCGCTGATAGCTATCTTCCCAAGAATGAGATTCTCCCATATACTGCTTCATGCCAGATCGCCAGTCGCGCCCGACCGGCAGCCAGGGTAAACTTTTCTCCCTAGCTCCTAGCCCCCTTGATTTATATTAGGAGACCGGATCGACCACCATGTACGCACTTAAGCCATCCAGACCCCAGCCACAGCCTGTTAGACCTCTACGGGTTGCTCCTAAAGCGAATTCCCGGCAGAAACAACGACAAGCCTATCGGGCGATCGTCTTTGAAACGTCTGCGAAATTGGCAGTTAATGTAGTGGTATCCGTGGCAGCGACCGCCGCACTGATTCAATTGCTTCCCTATCGTTCCAGTCAGGAGGTGCGGCTCCAAGAGCTTCAGGCAGCCGTACAGTCAACCAGCGATCGGGTGGAACGGGTGCAATCCAGTTTCAACTATTACTTTGATCCCAGCCAAACCCGAGAGATCATGCAAGAACAAAGTAATCGGATTGATCCCCACCGTCGCCAAATTATCTGGAAACAACCTGGTACTCCCCAGGCAGAAGTTCCGATCAATCATTAGTCATCCTGCGGTAACTCTCATTGCGAAATGCTCTTGTGAAGTACTTTTTTCTATCAGACGGATGGGTAGTCGGTCGGGTCTGGGAATTGGGGGGGCTATGGAATGAAAGTGCCTGGCGACGCAAACCCCAAATTATCCAGATGAATCTGTGTATTTGGGAAAATGGCGAAAAACTTTGGCTGTATCGGGTGGAAGACGCCGTGTTGATGGTAGAGGTAAAACCAGAAGCACCGGATCAGGTGGGACGGACAGCGCAGAATATCGGTCAGGTGGTGTTGAAGCGGTTAATTAACGCCGATCAAGCGATCGATATGCTGTGTGCTGCTACTGCTGGCAAAGAAGTGAAATAACTCCGGCTATAGATCCAGGGTGATCATGCTAGTGTTAGGGGCAAAGACAGTAGAGAATTTTCTTGTCACCCGGTATGTTTCAGCGATTGCTTATTGCCACCGACTTTTCTGATGCGCTACATCGACTCGTGCATTTTGTCCCAAGTTTAGCGGCAGGTGGTATCCGGCACATCACGTTTTTGCATAGTGTGCCATTTTGGCAAAGCGGTACAATTCCCCGCATTGATGAGGAGAAGACCGCGTTGGCCCAAGCAGCCCTAAAGCCAGCTCTGGTATCTGTGCCTGAGGGGATAGAGGTTCAGGTAGTGGTTGAGTCAGGTAAGGCGATCGACGATATTCTCAGAATCTCTAAATCCCATCAGGTTGATCTGGTGATGTTAGGCACTCCTCCACGGAGTTCGGTGTCAGAACAGGTGTTTGGTTCTACGGCGAAGGAACTATTTAAGCGCACGACAGTACCGATCATGACCATGCGCCCTCAGTTAATTGCCACCTATACCTCAGAAGAATTGGATCTGCGCTGCCGTCATTTGTTCCGTGAGTTGCTCCTGGCTTATAACGGCACTGAAACGGCTAAATATATGGTGGAGCAGGTAAAACACTACGCCAGCCAACAAACCACCCCAGCGTTAACCAGTTGTTATTTGTGTTGGGTAATTAGCGATGCTGTCCGCCGATCGATTCCTCAGGAACCCAAAATTAAAGCCGCTAAAGAAGCTCTAGCCACTGTGCAGGCAGAATTAGAAGCCTTAAACCTGAAGGTACACTCCGAAGTCCGCTGTGGGGATCCAGTGATCGAAGTGTTTAAGGCAGCTCATCTTGCCGATATCAGCGCGATCGCCGTATCTTCTACCGATCGGAATCTCTTAATGGAATATTCAGCTCCTAGCCTATCCGTTGAGATCCTGCATCAAAGCTGGTATCCCACGATCTACTTCCCCCCGAAACGGTAGTCCTAGTTCACCATCACTCCAGTTAAGCTAAATGCCCGGACTTCCGTAATCTCTACCTTCACAACCTTGCCCTTGAGAAGCGCTAGGTCACCGGGGAAGAAGGTCAGTCGATTGCCACGGGTGCGCCCCATAACTTGAGTGGGTTCTTTAGCGTTTTGCTCCTCAACCAACACTTCCTCAAGGCGTCCCAGGTAGCGCTGCGATCGCTCGGCAGCTTTGATAGAGACTAAATGATTCAAGCGTTGTAAGCGATCGCTTTTCACCTCTTCGCTGAGTTGATTGTCCCAGATCGCAGCAGGAGTACCCGGACGAGGCGAATAGGCGGCAGTATTCAGTTGGTCAAAGCCAATTTCCTCTACCAGTTTTAACGTGTTTTCAAACTGGGCTTCGGTTTCGCCAGGGAACCCCACGATCGCATCGGCACTAATTGCCGCATCTGGCATATAACTGCGAATCTGGTCAATAATTCGGCGGTACCGCTCATGGGTGTATCCCCGCGCCATGGCTTTAAGAATGTCATTATCGCCGGACTGGAAAGGAATATGGAAGTGTTCACAGAGCTTGGGTAATTCCGCACAGGCACGAATCAGCCGCTCAGTGAAGTAGCGCGGATGGCTAGTGGCAAACCGAATTCGTTCTACTCCTGGCACATCATGCACGTAGTACAACAAATCAGTCAACGTATGTTGGTGGCGACCATCGGCAGTAACTCCAGGTAAATCGCGACCATAGGCATCGATATTTTGCCCCAATAACGTGACTTCCTTGTAGCCCTGCCGACCCAGTTCTTCCATCTCTGCCCGGATAGCTGCTGGCGTCCGTGATTGTTCGATACCTCGTACATTCGGCACCACACAGTAAGTACACCGCTCATTACAGCCATAGATCACATTGACCCAGGCAGTCACAGCACTATCACGGCGTGGTTTAGTAATATCTTCTAGAATGTGAACCGCTTCTGTTGCGACGACTTGACTGCCATTCAACACTTCTTCCAATAAGTCCCGCAGGCGATTAGCATGTTGAGGACCCATCACCAAGTCTAATTCGGGCACCCGACGGAGCAATTTCTCTCCTTCCTGTTGCGCCACACAACCAGCGACGACTAAGGTTAAGTCCGGCTGTTCTTGCTTACGTTTCGCCTGTCTGCCTAGATAGGAATAAACTTTTTGTTCGGCATTATCCCGAATCGTGCAGGTGTTGTAGAGGATTAGATCCGCTTGATCAGGTTCCTCTGCCCACTCATAGCCAATGTCTTCCAGAATGCCAGCCATTCGTTCTGAATCGGCTTTGTTCATCTGACAACCAAACGTGGTGATGTGATAACGGCGTGGCGAAACGGTCATGGAATGTGGCTCAGAAACAGACTGGATAAAATCAACCAGCCTCCTATTTTAAGGCAGTTTTCGATCGCCTGGGGACTTTTCCCCGTTACTGAGTCGATCGTCACCAACGCCCTTCATCCGCTAGCTCACACTGTATACCTGGTTGGATCTGTTCACTACTGGGACTCAAGGTAATCAGATCTTCGATATTTCGCAGCATTGTGGCACAAATTGTATCTAGCGGGAGGTCATTCGGATCGTGCCCAAAGGGATTTTCGATTTCAATGCCAATTTCTTCAATCCCAAATAGGGTAAAGCTAATTAAAGCCACTACAGGACCCGTCCACCAGCCTAGATTGTTCACCATTTGGAAGGGTAACGAAAGACAGTAGAGCAAAAGGAGTTGTTTGAGGTGAATGGCGTACGCTAATGGCATAGGAGTCCGAAGAATCCGTTCACACCCTCCTAAGGCATCGACTAAGAGGTTGAGCAGATTTTGCATGGCTGCCAGTTGGTAGCTATCAAGTAGCCTGCGATCGGCTTGTTGCTGTAAATAATCACCAATCCAAAACGCCACTTCCAGCGGTGGATTATTCATCGCCTTCAGCTTGAAGTAATTTTCTGATGGCATCAGAACTTCTAGCTCATCATTAATCGGCTCCTGCCGTAAATGCAGTTTAGTCGCCACTGCAAAGGCAACAATTAACCGCAGAGCAGCAATCTTACCCGCTCGGTCTACGGGAGTATGAGCCGCGATCGTAATCCAGATTTGTCGGGCCAGATTACGGCTGGTATTGACAATACTGCCCCAGCATTTCCGCCCTTCCCAAAAGCGATCGTAGGCTGTGTTAGTTCGAAATACGAGCAATAACCCTAAGACAATATTGGGAATCAGGCTGGCTAATATCGGGAGGGCAACAGGCACTCCAAAGTGACTCAGGACGGAGACTAAAATGCCAAACATGCCGCAAATAGTGGTTCGCCCGATCACTGAAGGAATCACTGATCCTTTAAGTTGCAAAGCGACCCGAAACCAATGTCTGCGTTCAATTCCCATAAGTTTCCTCATCCACCTGACCCACGCTAGCCGATCTCAAGTCGATCGACCAGTGGAAGAACAAAGGATGCAGTCCGTCGGGTTGCCAACTCCTTGGCGGCTGTTGCCCACCAGCTTTGCGCCTATTGGTCGATCGCTACCAGCAGCGAATTCTCTTAACAAGTCTTAGCAAATTTTTTCGGCAGGTATCATAGGAGAAAGCACACCACGATCGATACATGCTGACCCGAATTAAAGACTTGGCTGCCCAATTGGCTCCCCGCTTGATTGAAATCCGTCGCCACTTACACAGTCATCCCGAATTAAGTGGACAGGAGTTTCAAACGGCGGCTTATGTCGCTGGTGTACTGTCGTCTTGCGGGCTACACGTTAAAGAGGGAGTCGGTAAAGTCGGCGTGATTGGGGAACTGCGAGGACGGGGTAACGACGATCGTCGGCTAGCGATTCGCACGGATATGGATGCCTTACCCATTCAAGAACGTACCGGGTTGGAGTTTGCCTCCCGGCAGTTAGGGATGATGCATGCCTGTGGTCACGATGTTCACACCACGGTCGGGTTAGGGACGGCAATGCTCTTGTCTCAGTTAGACGAAGCCTTGCCAGGAGATGTGCGCTTTCTCTTCCAGCCAGCGGAAGAAATTGCTCAGGGTGCCAACTGGATGGTACAGGATGGGGTGATGGATAACGTCAGCGGCATTTTCTCGTTGCATGTGTTTCCCTCCTTAGCCGCCGGAACCGTTGGAATTCGGTATGGCGCCCTGACAGCCGCTGCGGATGATCTAGAAATTATGATTCTGGGTGAATCGGGGCATGGGGCGCGCCCCCATGAAGCGATCGATGCAATCTGGATTGCTTCACAAGTAGTCACGACGTTACAACAAGCGATCAGTCGTACCCAAAATCCGCTTTATCCCGTGGTGCTGACGATCGGGCAAATTAATGGCGGTCGGGCACCGAATGTGATTGCCGATCAGGTGCAGTTATTAGGTACGGTGCGATCGCTGCATCCCGAAACTAATGCTAACTTGCCAGAGTGGATTGAAAAAATTGTGGCGGGAGCCTGCCAACCTTACAACGCTCGCTATATTGTCAACTATCGGCGGGGTGTGCCCTCAGTTCAGAATGATATGGGGTTAACACAATTGCTAGAATCGGCAGCACAGGAAGCCTGGGGCAGCCATGGGGTACAAATTATTCAGGAACCTTCCTTGGGGGCAGAAGATTTTTCTGTATATCTACAACATGCTCCTGGTAGTATGTTCCGCTTAGGGGTAGGGTTCAAAGATCGGCATAACTATCCCCTCCACCATCCTCAGTTTGAGGTCGATGAAACCGCCATTGTTACAGGAGTAGTAACGATGGCGTATGCAGTTTGCAAATTTTGGCAACAATCAGAACAGTTTGCACAACCGTAGTGAAGATCCTATGCGTTCTTGAGAATTTCGTGTCAGACTACAGCCATAAATTGTTTTGTCTATATAAAAAAGCTAGCGATGTGAGATATGAGTCTGGAACCGAAATAGCGGATTTTGTGGATGGCTGAAGTGAAACGCCAACAAGCAGACAACCCCAACCCTCGATCGCCGCGGTCAGCCGCCCAGCGGCGGCAGTCAGAGCCCGATCGGGATAGCCAGCCCACACTAGGCCCAGGGTCTGATCAAGCAGAGTTACGATCGCCAGTGAACGAGCGTCGTTGGGAAGCAGCGGCCTTGCAGGACAGCGAACCTCAGTTTCGATCGCTGATTGAAAATGCCACTGATATTATTGTGATTCTGGATGAGCAGGGAATTTTCCGTTATTGCAGCCCTTCGGCTTATCGCGTTCTGGGCTACACCTTAGATGATGTGATCGGGCGTAGTGCTTTAGAGTTTGTGCATCCCGCCGATGCCTCCCTGATTCTGCAAGTCTTGCAAACCTCTATACACAACCCTGGGATTGGGCAACCTGCGATCGAATACCGAGTTCAGCATAGCAATGGATCCTGGTGCATTTTCGAGGCAGTTGCCACCAGTTTGCTCCATGATCCTGCCATTCGGGGAGTTGTAGTCAACTGCCACAACATCACAGAGCGGAAGCAGGTGGAGGAAGCCTTACGCACGGCGAACCAGCAAATTGCTAACATTCTGGAAAGTATTACTGATGCGTTTATCTCATTAGATACCGAGTGGCGGTTTACCTACCTAAACCAACGGGCAGTCCAAGTCTTACAGCGATCGCAAGCCGAATTACTGGGACAAAACTTTTGGCTAGTCTGCCCCGATTTTGTGGGTTCTACCCTCGATTATGAATGTCATCGGGCGTTAGACCAGCAACTTCCCAGTACCTTTGAGGAATTTTTTCCTGACCTGAATGCCTGGTTCGAGATCCGGATCTTTCCATCCTCAGACGGTCTCTCCATCTTTTTCCCTGATATTACCGATCGCAAGCAAGCTCAGGCAGAACTACTGGAAATGAGTACCGCCTTGGGCAATGCCGTAGAAGGGATTGCTCGGGTTGATCCACAAGGGCGATATGTGGCGTTAAACCGAGCTTATGCCGCCGCTTTGGGGTATTCGGCAGAAGCCATGATTGGGATGAGTTGGGAAAGCACAGTGATTCCAGACGATTTGCCAATCTTACTGATGGCTCACCAACAACTCCTGGCCGAAGGTAAGGCAGAAGTGGAGGTCAGAGGGCTACGCCAGGATCGCTCTACCTTTCATCAGGAAGTTGTCATGGTGGCTGCCTATGATTGGTATGACCAATTGATTGGGCATCACTGCTTTACGAAAGACATTACCGATCGCAAACACGCCGAAGCCGCTTTACGCCAACAAGCCGAACGCGAACAGCTCATGGGAACGATCGCGCACCGTATCCGCCAATCGTTGAATCTAGACGATATTCTCAACACTACTGTGTCTGAGGTTCGTCAGTTGCTGCAAGCCGATCGGGTGGTGATCTTTCAAATTGACGCGAACCAGCATGGTTTAGTCACAGCGGAATCCGTTGAGGTGGGAGGGCAATCCGTTTTAGGGCTACAGGTACAGGATGACTGGTTCAAACAACTCCAAGCGAACTACTATCGCCAGAGCAAAAATTTGGTTTGTTCCGATCTAACCCAGCTATCTCCGACTTTACCTTGCACTCGTAAGTCAACTCAGTGGCAAATCCAAGCTTTACTAGGAGTGCCAATTTTAGATGGAGATCAACTCTGGGGAGTTTTAGTCGCCCATCAATGCTCATCCCCGCGACAATGGAAAACCTGGGAAATTACGTTGTTAGAGCAACTAGCAACCCAGGTTGCGATCGCGATCCAACAGTCAGATCTCTATCGCCAGGTCCAAACCCTAGCGGCAAATTTAGAACAGCAAGTGCAGGAACGCACTGCCCAATTGCAACAATCACTGCACTTTGAAGCCCTGCTGAAACGCATCACTGATGCTGTGCGCGATAGCCTGGATGAAGACCAGATTTTGCAGACCGCCGTGCAAGAGTTAGCTCAAGGATTAGCGATTCATGCTTGTGATGCGGCTCTGTATGACCTGGAACAACAAACTTCGACCATTCGGTACGAATGTATTCAAGGCAGCATGTTACCGGCGAAAGATACGAGTTTCCACATGGTAGATTTGCCGGAACTCTATGGTCAACTGTTGCAAGCCCAACATTTTCAGTTTTGCCGTAATGTTTCCAGCACCACACGACCCTTCAAAAACCGTCATGCCGCTTTTGTCTGCCCGATGGAAGATGATCAAGGCGTCATTGGCGATCTCTGGCTATTCAAACCAGCCGCAGAGTACTTCAGTAATCTAGAAATTCGGTTGGTGCAACAGATTGCCAATCAATGCGCGATCGCCGTGCGGCAAGCCCGGTTATATCAGACAGCTCAGGCTCAGGTAGCTGCGCTCGAGGAACTGAATCAACTCAAAGACGACTTCCTCAGCACGGTATCCCACGAGTTGCGAACGCCCATGTCTAACATGAAAATGGCAATTCATATGCTGCAACATGCCACTACACCAACTCGGCAGTCACAATATCTAGAGATTTTACAGTCCGAATGTATTCGGGAAATTGAACTGATCAACGACTTGTTAGATCTACAACGGCTAGAAGCCGCCTCGTATACGATTACGCTTGAGCCGATCGCACTCCACGATTGCCTAAATGCATTGGTGTCACCCTTTCAATCTCGGATGCAGGAACGGCAACAGCAGTTTCAGATGCATGTACCCGCCACACCGCTGACCCTGTGCTCCGATCGCGCCAGTTTAGAACGGATTTTAGCCGAGTTATTTAATAATGCCTGTAAATATACCCCGCCTCAAGGTGCGATTATCTTAACGCTGAATTATGTTGAGTCCATTCCAGCAGGGGAATCGGCACCGGCACCGCCTCAAAAGGTCAAATTTAGCGTCCAAAACCAGGCCGAAATTCCCGCAACGGATTTATCACGAGTATTCGACAAGTTTTATCGGGTGCCGAATGGCGATCGCTGGAAACAAGGTGGCACCGGGTTAGGACTCGCCTTAGTGCAACGACTAGTGATGCAATTGGGCGGCTCAATCCAGGTTAGTAGTGCCAATGGCTGGACTGAGTTCACAGTGGAACTCCCCCTGGCTAGTTGCCCAGTCTCCGCTTAAGGGATTGGTCACTTCGGCATAACCTAAAATAGGGGGCGTTTTGCGAAACGCCCCTACAGTACTCCTATTTCCAAGCACGACTGAGTTCAGCCAGTTGGTCAATCTCGCTCCGACTCAAACTCCACCCTAATGCTCCAGCATTTTGTTGAGCCTGTTCGGCAGTTTTTGCCCCTGGAATTGGAATGACCTGCCCTTGAGCCATCAGCCAATTCAAGGCCACTTGGGCTGGAGTGCGTTGGTGCAGTTCACCAATCTTCCGTAACGCAGTAATCAGGGGAGCAATTTTGGCTAATCCGCTATGACTAAAGCGGGGATCTAACCGGCGACCACCCATGATTGGAGCAGAGTGATCGACCGTATACTTTCCAGTCAGCAGTCCCTGTGCCAGCGGGCTATAAGCCAGAATCGTCACTCCTAATTCACGGGCAGCCTCCAAAGTGCCATTAGATTCAATCTGACGGGTTAGCAGTGAATACCGCACCTGGTTCACCGCCAAGGGAATTCCCCGGTCTGCCAAGAGTTGATGAGCTTGCCGCATTTGCTTGGCAGAGTAGTTACTGACCCCGATCGCCCCAATTTTGCCTTGCTGAACGGCATCTGCCAGAGCATTCATCAGGACTTTCTGTCCCATCAGGAAATCGAACGGGGTATGGACTTGATACAGCGCAATCTGATTGACCTGTAACCGTTTGAGGCTGGCATTGAGAGCCTCAGTCACGGATTGAGCACTAAACCGCCATGGTAAGGGAAAATATTTGGTGGCAATTTGAATCGGTTGGTCAGTTTGTTGCATGAACTGTCCTAACAACCGCTCCGACTCTCCGAACCCATAGAGTTCAGCCGTATCGAAGAAGGTCACTCCCTGAGCCACAGCCGTGCTGAAAGCCGCTTGTACCTGTTCAGCTCCATAGTCTTTGCCATAACTCCAGAACAGGTTGTCGCCCCAGGCCCAAGTCCCAATCCCCAAGGCAGGAACAGTAATATTAGTTTGACCGAGCGTGACGGTTTGGGTTGCTGTTGGCACGCGATCGCCTCCCTTAAACTTTCGTTACATCTTGAGTGTATCGCTGTGATTGAGAAATGTTATCTCTACTTTGGCTATAGAATCTGGGAACCAATGGAGTAGTCTAGACTGCGTCCATCTTAAACACTCTAACTGCGACAAAATTTTGACAAAATATCCGAACTAGATTCGTGATTTCGACGTTACCTTCCTTTACATTCCTCACATTTTTGGATATCGGTTATGGAAACGGGTGATTTTTCCAATTCGCCAATTGAAGAACCAGTTGAGCCACCAGTTACTCCCTACCAACTGCCGCGCATCACGTTGCCAATTATGCTGCGCTTAGGGCTGTTTCAGTTAGGGTTAGGCATGATGTCAGTCTTGCTGACTGGCTTACTAAACCGCGTCATGATTAAGGAACTGGGAGTACCTGCCACGATCGCGAGTATTGTGCTAGCCGTGACTCTATTTGTTTCTCCCCTACGAGTCTGGTTTGGGCATTTATCGGATCGCAAACCGCTGTGGGGCAAATTGCATCGCACGAGCTATGTGCTGACTGGCGCGATCGGGTTTGCAATCTTGGCATATCTGGCCGTTCAGGTGATGTGGCAGTTAGGGGCAGTCTCTCGTACCGCTGGTTGGGGCAGTAGCGCCTATGGCTGGACGATCGCATTAGCGGCTGTCTTTGGGTTGTATGGTATTGCCCTCAGTTCCAGTTCCACTCCGTTCGCTACCCTGCTCGTTGATGTGACGGATGAAGACGATCGCGCCAAATTGGTTGGGATCGATTGGGCAATGCTGACGGGAGGCATCGCGATCGGTGGCATCTTGATCAAAGTGTTATTAAAACGGCTGGAAACGGATCCATCCGGAGCGGCGCTGCAAGCTAGCGTCAATAATGTGTTTATAATTATGCCCTTACTGGTTGTGGTGCTAGCCTTTATTGCCACTTGGGGGATTGAACAAAAATACTCCCGGTTTATGCACCACCGCCAAGTTCTCGCTAACGCCAATGAAAGCATTACCTTGGCTCGTTCTTGGCACATTCTGACGGCAAGTCGCCAAACTCGGTTTTTCTTCTCCTTCTTGCTAGCCATGACTCTGGGGCTATTCTTGCAAGATACCATTCTGGAACCCTACGGTGGTGAAGTGTTCAAAATGCCACCGGGAGACACCGCCATTCTCAATAGCTTCTTCGGGGGTGGGGCACTCTTGGGCATTTTGGGCGCCGGATTCTGGGTAGCTCCACGTATCGGTAAACGTCAAACGGCTAAAGTCGGGTGCCAGTTAGTTGTCCTGTCAATAATCCTGATCATTGGCTCTGGCTTTACTAGCAATGTGAATTTTTTACAACTGGCATTGCTACTATTTGGCATCGCTTCTGGAGTCACAACGACGGGAGCTGTGACCCTGATGTTGGACTTAACAGCCACCGAAACGGCTGGTATGTTTATCGGCGCTTGGGGCTTATCGCAAGCCTTGGCGAGAGGTTGTGCCACCGTAGCGGGTGGGGCACTGTTAGACATCGCCAAAAGACTAACCACCGATCAGGTCGCTGCCTACGGCTTTGTCTTCATTTTGCAAGCTGTAGCGATGTTGATTGCGATCGGATTATTAGGTCGCGTCAATGTCCAGGAATTTCAGGCAAAGTCGAAAGAGGCGATCGCGGCTGTAATGGGTAGTGAATTAGAGTAACGCTGGCATAAGGAGGTATTCCTATCGACTTCTGGACACAAATTCTTGACTTTGCCCGCTCGACCACTAACCGAGTGGGGTTACGCTTGCTGCAAGACTTTGGGCAAGTTCAAGCGGCTGAAAAAGCTGATGGCAGTTTAGTCACCCAATCCGATCGCTGGGCTGATGAAACACTACGAACCGCGATCGCGGCACAGTTTCCCACCCACGGAGTATTGAGCGAAGAAGTAGAACATATCTTCCCCGATACCGATTGGTGTTGGGTGATTGATCCACTCGATGGTACGACTAATTTTGCTAGAGGCTTACCCCTCTGGGGCATTTCCTTGGGACTGCTCTATCGGGGAACTCCGGTGTTTGGCTATGTCCACATTCCCCCATTAGGACAATCGTTTTACGGCTACTGGGCAGGTAACTCTGGGTTAGAGATGCCTACGGGAGCCTTCCTTAACGATCGCCCGATTACCGTTAGCCGCGATCAACCCGATACCAATCACTTCTTTAATCTCTGTGCTCGGAGTACTGCCGTGATGCGACCAGGCTTCCCGGTAAAAATCCGCATGTTAGGCGTTGCTACTTATAACCTGTTAACAGTCGCCAAGGGCACAGCGTTAGGCGGAGTTGAAGCCACACCCAAAATTTGGGATATTGCCGGAGTTTGGGCGATTACGCAAGCGGCGGGAGCGATATGGCATCCGTTGGAACTACATCCTATCTTTCCGCTGCAACCGGGTCAGGATTATGGCGATCGAGCCTATCCCACGTTAGTGGTGAGTCAGCCGAAGTTAGTCGCTGTGTTTGAGCCGTTGGTGCGGGCGATCGGGAAGTCGTGAGTGGCTAGGTGAGGGAGATGAGCAAGATGCGGGCGATCGGGGAGTCACTCCAGCCTGGGTAGGTCTGATTTTCCGATGGCCTCTTGCCGATACAATGCTATGGGGAACTTATCGTATCGAGTCCTCAGTCCTTGCTAGTTAGGAGATGTTGTTGTGGATCTTTCTCGTATTCCTGCCCAGCCTAAGTCTGGTTTGATAAATGTCCTGATTGAGATTCCGGCAGGAAGTAAGAATAAGTATGAGTTCGACAAGGATTTAAATGCCTTTGCACTCGATCGTGTTCTTTACTCCTCCGTGCAATATCCCTATGACTATGGTTTTGTGCCGAATACCCTGGCCGATGATGGTGATCCCCTCGATGGCATGGTGTTGATGGATCAACCGACCTTCCCAGGCTGTGTGATTGCAGCCCGTCCAATTGGCATGTTAGAGATGGTAGATGGCGGCGATCGCGACGAAAAGATTTTGTGTGTTCCCGATAAAGATCCGCGATATGTCAATGTCAAGTCATTGGCGGATGTTGCCTCCCATCGCCTAGACGAAATTGCTGAATTCTTCAAAACTTATAAGAATTTGGAGAAAAAAGTCACAGAAATCCTGGGATGGAAAGATGTAGATCAAGTTATGCCTCTGGTAGAGAAGTGTATCCAGGCGGGTGCAAAAGGATAATCCACCCCGATCGTTCGATTGCAGTTAATCCCTAACTTTGAACAGCGAGGCTTAGAGATCACGGTCCTAAGCCTCGAACTGGTAAAGTGACTGTTAAGCCTGATCCTGAATGGTTGCATTTGTACCCAATTTGAGCTGGGACGCCTAGGATAGGAACATCCCCCCTAACCGATTTCCCAGTTGATTTACCGCTTTGAGCTCCACTTATGCAGCGTACGCTTCTCTTAGCCAAAATTCATAATTGCGTACTGACTGCTGCCAACCTGAACTATGTGGGTAGCATAAGTATTGATGAGGATATTTTAAACGCAGCGGGAATTCTACCTTATGAGCAGGTGCAGGTTGTCAATGTGGCCAATGGTGAGCGTTTGATCACCTATGCCATTAAGGCGCCTGCCAAGTCTGGGGCAGTCGAACTCAACGGTGCGGCGGCTCGTCTGGGAATGCCCGGAGACCGTGTGATCGTGATGACCTATGCCCAACTTTCATCAGAAGAACTGAAGGAGCATTCTCCGATCGTTGTTCTGGTGGATGACCGGAATCGCCTGCTCGAAGTTCGTCGGTACACAGACCTGTTAGAAAAGGCTAACGTGATCAACAATGTCAGAGCTTGACCCATTGACATCCAACCCACAGGCTAATCAGGCAACGGTTGGAGAAGCCACGCATTCGCCCGATTTTATTGTTCACTTTTGGGGTGTCCGAGGGAGTATTCCGGCTCCCGGTGCTGAAACCGTTCGTTATGGCGGCAATACCTCCTGTGTCGAAATGCGGATTGGTGGTAAGCGGCTGATTTTTGATGGTGGAACAGGCTTACGCGTATTGGGTAAGAGCTTGCTGAAGCAGATGCCCGTAGAAGCCTATATGTTCTTTACGCACTCCCATTGGGATCATATTCAAGGGTTTCCCTTCTTTGTGCCCGCATTCATTAAAGGCAATTGTTTCCATATTTATGGGGCGATCGCGCCCAATGGTGCCACGATGAAGCAACGGTTGAGTGACCAAATGCTGCATCCTAATTTCCCAGTGCCGATTCAGGTCATGCAATCTGACCTCAAGTTTTATGACCTGTTTCCCGGTGATGTGATGCAATTGGATGACATCACGATCGAAACCGGGTCACTCAACCACCCGAATACGGCGATGGGCTATCGCATTACCTGGAATGGGCGAACGGTTGTGTATGCCACCGACACCGAACATTACCCCGATCGGCTGGACGAGAACCTGCTGCATCTGGCGCGGGATGCCAATATGCTGATCTACGATGCTTGCTACACGGATGAAGAATATCACGACCCCAAAGCGCCCAAAATTGGCTGGGGACACTCAACCTGGCAGGAAGCCATCAAGTTAGCCAAAGCTGCCAATGTTAACAAGACTGTGATTTTCCACCACGACCCCAATCATACCGATGACTTTCTGGATGATGTGGAAGCGCAGGTGCAGTCGGTATTCCCGAATAGTGTGTTAGCGCGGGAAGGCATGATTCTACCCGTTGTTTAATAATGCAGGGAACCATCAGGCAAAATGGCACCGCGTAGGTTGGTGCCCTCTAATTTAGCTTTGGTCAAAATAGCGCGGTAAAGGTTAGCAGAACTGAGGTTAGCCTCATGCAAGTTAGCTTCGTGCAGATTGGCTTCCATCAAATTGGCCCGAATCAGCCCTGCCCAACTCAAATTAGCCATATCCAGATCAGCCTTCCGTAGATTCGCCTTGTCCAGATTAGCGACTTGTAGGCTGGCCTGCTTTAAGTTGGCGTGGCTAAGATTGGCATGACTCAAGTTTGCCACATGCAAATTGGCTCCACTTAAGTTGGCTCCCTGAAGATCGGCTTTACAGAGATCCACCTCATCTAGATTGGCGTGAGCCAAGTTAATATCGCTTAAGTTGGCATGACTAAGATCAGCCCCACTCAGATCGATCGCAACATGGCTATTTAAAGCTCGCCAGTGATTCCAGTGATCGACCCCTGCTCGCAGTAACCCTAGCTGTTCCTCGTTTGCCAAGGAAATTGCCTCTTCAATCCATACAACATGCTCTGCTTTTAGAGTAGCAGTCTCACTACTTTCTGACAGTGCATTTAATCCTTCTGTAATAGTCCTAGCCCTTGTCACTCAGGATACAGAGAGCCGTCAGTTATCTTGGCTAACGGCAATCCCACCATAAAGAGTTCGGTTCCACGGCTACCGTTTCGTGCCCGTTCCAGATACCTTCGTAATAGGGATTAATAATTGGGGTAAACTCGTTGCCATACGAGGGGGTGGATTTGTGCCGAAGTGGTTATTACCGACCTTAAGCGAGATTTTGGCATTGGGTGATCCGGCCTGGATCATGAGTCGGGGGGCTGAGATTGGACAGCCGCATTTAGACCAACCGCATTCCCGTCGAATTAGCCGCGTTGCCTTGCAGCAGGTACGAGCAGAACGGGAATGGCGGGGCGCGATCGCCGCATTGAGCGCATTGTTACAGCGATCGCTCCTGGAAGCTGACATGGGTGATCTAGGAAGCGATCACACCATTGATATTATGAGATCCGGGATGTCTGAATCATCGATTCAGGGAGTTGTGTTGTCAGGACCGCTTCCCATTCTTAGCCATACTGAGCTGGTGCAAGCATTCGCCACCTGGACTTTGACTGCCAATCCCTTATCCGGTAGTCATCGGATGCCCTTTCAACTTTTACCTGCGGCTGAGTCAGCGACCACCCAAGAGCAACTTCCAGCACCCGTGTTACCACTGTTACCCGGAGATCCACTGACAGCGGAACAGTTTTGTTTGGTGCTGACTTCGCGGTTTAGCTTGGTTATGGTGTTAGGCGAAAGCTTGACCGAGGAGCCCGCTTTTATGTTCTCCTTTGCACCCGATGTGGTGCAACAAGCTTGGGAGGCATTGCGGCCCCGGATTCTCCTGATGGGTGCACACCAGATTGACCATTTAGATCAACTGATGCAGCAATTTCCCCCAGTGACCCCAGATTACCGAACGGTCATGCAGTTTAGCCAGTTGATGCTGGAACGGTTGCCAGAGCCCCTGGAAGAACTACCCCATCCCCGTCACGAAACAGTTAAACATCGCAAACTCGGGCATAACCAATCGCATGGAACCCACTCGATCGCGGATTACTCGCTACCTGATTCATCCAGCTTCGATGTGGAATTGCTGAAAGCGATCGCCCATGAAGTCCGGACTCCCCTGAGTACAATTCGGACGCTGACTCGGTTGTTGTTGAAGCGTAGCGATCTGCCTGCGGATGTAATTAAGCGGTTGTCTGTGATTGATCGCGAGTGTAACGAACAAATCGATCGCTTTGGCTTGATTTTCCGCGCCGTGGAATTGGAAACTTGTGCCAACCATAAGCCAACTATGCCTCTGACTCGGACATCATTGGCGCAGGTATTTCAACAAAGCATTCCTCGCTGGCAGCAACAAGCCAATCAACGCCAGATGACCCTAGACGTGACCTTGCCGCCTAAAATGCCGACGATCGTCAGTGATCCAACCATGCTGGATCAAGCATTAACGAGTTTGATTGAACGGTTTACTCGGAGCTTACCGGCGGGTAGCCATATCCAGGTAGAAGTGATGCTAGCCGGGAGTCAATTGAAATTGCAACTCCAGTCATATCTGCATTCGGACGATGATGGCATGGACGCTAACAAGATGGCATTTGCTGTGCAGGAGACAAATCAGCCCACCGTGAAGGCGATCGGTCAAGTATTAATGTTTCAGCCTGAAACAGGCAGCCTTAGCCTCAATTTATCGGTAACTAAGAACCTCTTTCAGGCAATGGGTGGTAAGTTGATTGTGCGGCAGCGCCCTCAACAAGGGGAAGTGATGACTGTTTACCTACCACTAGAAATGAGTGGCTCCAGCATTCTAGACAATGCCAATATCGTTGATGTTTAGCGTGCCCAACCTGTACTCCGCCACAAAATGAAGAATAAGACGGCAGCAATAACGGCACCAATGCTCCACTTAACAGCGTTTTTAATCAGTTCATTCCGTTGACTAGCCTGTTTCGCTTGAGCTTGTTGCTGTAAGGTATTTTTCCCTGCCTCGATTTTGCTCCTGGCATCTTTGATCCGACCCAGAACCGTAGTTTTCAATTCTTGGGGATTATTGGGAATGTCACCAATATTTAACTGAGTTAACTGAGATCTTAGTTTTTCTAACTCTTCAGGGTTACTGCGATTGAGTTGGGTTTCCAGTTGGTTAATTTGTGCCAGTTGCATGTCTGCCTTGGCTTGTTCCTGCTGCAAGGCTTGATTAATTTGTGCCTGACCTTGGCTGGTCAGTTGCAACGTGCTACCCACTAACGGCGGAATCAATAACAGAAACACAACCGTCAGTAGTAGGCAAATCCAGGAGAGAACTTTTAACAGAATTTTTTCGATCGCGGCTCGCTCGAAAAATTCGCCAAAAAATACAAAGGCAAAACCAATTAACGGAACAACTGATGTTTCAATCAGTTTACCGATTGTTTGAAATAGCCACTGGGGGGGATTGGCTGCCAATATTTCTGAGGGCGCTAAGCTAGCGATCGCATCCACCAAAGCAAATACTAAAAATCCGTAGCCAATCCAGCGTAATCGATACACTGAGCGATTTTCACTGGAGTCATTAGATAATTCAGCCATAACGTTGGCTCCTCATACGTCAGGATTCGAAATTAGGACGGTGGGTAGTTGGAACGCCACCATTGATACCAGGAAACCCATGCTGCCTCTAACTTCCTATAGGCTTCCTGTGAGTCCATAGACTCAGCCATAGCATCAGGTTTGACCGGAATCGACATTAATGTCCACAAACAACGATGATCCAGTAACGGTTCCCGTCCCCAGAGCCAGGGCAAGATGCGACTAAGCTGCACATCATAGGTAAAGCGGTCATGCCGAAACTGTTGATCGGTGACTGTGCTACTGCCCCGAGCATTGATGCAGGCAGTTAAATAAGCTCGCCCCTTATGGGTCAGCACCCCATAATACCCGATGTCTGGTCGATGACGGATCCCACTCGCCAGTTTGCTATTGCCCTCCCGCACTGGACTATAGACAAACAGAAATCGGCTGACATTGCCATCCCCCATGGTATGCCGCAGTTCCACATCCATGCGCACATCGCCACGACGATAATAATAGCGTTGACCGTGGGCTGGGCTTTCACCTGCTCCTAGCGTGACTTTATCTTCGATCGCAGTGCTATCTAAAAATTGCCACCCATCGATCGGTACCGTGGGCGACAGATGCCGTCCCGCATCACTGGCGACAGCATCTGGCTTAGGAGTAGCGATCGCCTTCAGCAACACCAACAAGGTTCCGCCTAAAGTCAGTGCCAGCAAGGTTAGGCGTAGCGGTTGCTTAATTGATTTCAGCATTTGCCTACCCTCCCAAATCTGGCGTTTGGTTGGTGGGGTGGCGTAAGAAAGTCAACCAACAGAAGCCACCAAACACCAGCACCGCTAAGGCTGAAAAAATTAAGGAGCCATCCCCACCATGCCAGTATTCAAATGCATACCGATTAGAAAATGCCACCAAAATTGCCATTAATGCTACCCGTAACGCATTCACGAAATAACCTAATAACACGCCTACACTGAGGCAGAATACCCGTTGGCAGGGGGTGCGGAGGGGAAACATGATGAGAAACAAGGTCGAGATATTCAGCATTTGCAGCGTACTTTGAATCCCCGAGCAAGCAGCATATACTTCAACTCTGCCAGTGGGCATATTTAAGAAAGTGCCCTCCCGGTCTACGATAAATCCCATGTATTTCAACAAAAAGGCGGCTGTCATTGCCGTGAGGTTAGAGAGGTTGATCACCTGTAGAGCCATCTCTAAAAACGGATGGCAGGCTAATAGCCCAAAAATCAGCAGTTCCTTCCAATATTGGCGTAGCCCCTGAAAGCCAGATGCCAATAGTGCCAAACCCAGGAAGCAGACGAAGGGCAGTAAGTGTAGAAACGTGGTCGCATCAGGTAATTCAGCACTACGGGAGAGGGTTAGCCCCAGCAGCCCCGCCCCGATCGCACTAGCTCCTAAGCTGCCTTGAAAAATCAAACTCTGACGTTGATCCCAAATTAAGGAAGCGGCAACAGCCCAAAACAATACACTCGTGGTTAGGAGTTCCGAATTACCAGCTCGGTTGACCAGGGTCAGATGGAGGGCAGCAAAGGCAGCAACACTGCTAAGCAGCCAAAATTTTGGTTCTTGCAGACGAACAGGTAAATCCATCATGCGTGTGATCCTGTCATGGATAGACGATACAGGGGTAACGGGAGAAATCCTTTTACCAAGGTAGTTCAGGTTGGGCAGTGCAACGAATCCAGGTTTAAAGTGCCCTCAAAAATTTCAAATAACCTTCTCACTTTGTAAATATTCCAGCCAGGATGCTAGCGATCGCAGCCATGAGATGAGAGTACAAAGAAACCTGTCATGCCCGTTGCAAAGTGAATTTGTAGTTGATAATGGTATGGCATTAGAGTTCAAGGCAGTTCCGTGGCTGAAAAGCGTAACTGGTTAATTAACGTCGTTCTAATTCTGGCAGTCCTTGCCTTTGTGGGATTTTCAACTATCCCTTTTTTAATTGATGCGGTCAACAATAGTCAGGCAAAGACTACTGCAAGTAGTTCCCCAGTTCCTAGCCCATCTGCCAGTTCTGCCCCTAAGAAGGAAGAACTAGAAGCTCAGGTCAAAGGCTATGAATTAGTCCTACAGCGAGAACCTGATAACCTCACTGCCTTACGTGGGTTACTAGAAGCTCGCTTAGCGTTAGGGGATATTAAGGGAGCCACTGAGCCGTTAGAGAAACTGGCAAAATTGAACCCAAATGAAACTTATTACGCTGTATTGCTCGCTCAGGCGAAACAGCAACTCCAGGATCCAGAGGGAGCCGCCCAGGTCTACCGCAATATCTTGGCGACTAAAAAGGGTGATTTGAATGCTTTAGTTGGATTAGTTGGATTGCTGCAAAAGCAGAACCGTCCCGAAGCGGCGATCGGCTTGTTACAAGATACGCTAAAAGACGCTCCTCAAGCGAATCAGATTCAGGCAGGTAGCATTGATATCCCTTCAGTTCAGGTGATTCTGGGTGGGGTTTATGCCGATCAGAAGCGCTACAGCGAAGCGATCGCGATTTACGATGAGGCGGCAAAACTAGACAAGCAAGATTTCCGACCTGTCCTGGGTAAGGCATTGGCACTTAAGGCACAAGGCAAACCGGAAGAAGCCAAACTTCTATTTAATACAGCGGCTGAATTAGCTCCGGCTCGCTATAAGGATCAGATTAAACTGCTGGCAGGAGACGCCCCTGTACCACCCAATGCTGCTCCTGGAAATGTTCCTGCTGGCAGCGCTCCCACTGGCGCTCCACCAACCGTTGGTCCTCCAGGCACTCTTCCGCCTGACAATCCAGTACCAGCCCCACCGGCTCCACCCGAGGGAGCCAACCCTGCTCCCACCCCCAGTTCAACCCCTGAGTAGCATCAGGCTCCTTCAATTAGAGCCACGACGCCAAAGCACAGGAATAGAATTCCGCCTAAGAGGGTCACGGTTCGCTCTGACAGTCGTCCAGAGATAAACCGCCCGCCGATAACGGCGATCGCAGCGCAAATAGCATGACCTAAGGTGGCACCGACCGTTACACCCCAGGGATTATTGGAGGCGGCTAAAGCAATCGTCGCAATTTGAGTGCGATCGCCCCATTCGGCAGCAAAAGTCAGGGCAAAGGCTTGCAAAATCACCCCATGCTGTAAGCGGGTTGAATTCAGGGTTAGGGTTGATTCCTCAATCGCAGCTTTTGCCTCCTGCACTTCATCGCAACAGGGATTTTGGGAACGCATGTTTTGAGCATCGTAGAGCAGTTTGATGCCAAACCCAAGAAACAGCACCACCTCTGCATAGTGAATCCAGATTTTCGGTAAAAAAGAAGCTGCTTGCCCTAATAAAACCGACAAAATTGTCATGGCGGCTAGGGCAGCAATCACTCCTACAAACACCAAGCGACGGGAATGGCGCATTGCCAACAACATGGCAATAAAAAATGTTTTATCCCCTAGTTCAGAAATCGTAATGAGTAATAAACCAGCGGTAAAGGCAGTTAGCATGCTCTCGTAGGCTCCTCAGGCTCAGGTTCATAGGACATCTGAGTGAGCTTGATGAGAGAGGATGAACAACTTCACCAAGCTCACACTCTTGTGAACTTAGTGAAGGTCTCGCTTACAGTTCGCTCCAGATCGCTAAACGTTTGTGCTTAGGACACAACGCTACATCTTGGGTAAAACTATCGTTTGAACCAGGTTCATCACCAGTATGTTGATTCAAACGGGCTGGATCACGTTGATCAGCAGCTACTCCCCTTCATATAGGGCAAATTGTACCATAACGAAATATTTCTTGAGTAGGGTTTTTCTGCTGTTACGGGGCTGATTGAGGAAACTTGCGGATCTGATACCCTCTGCCTTCCACGATCGCATACGCACCTTGCCCCATCGCCCGATCAAATTGCTGCTCAATCGCTTCTAGTTCCGGCGCAGGTACAGCATCCCAAGCTGCCTGATTCGCCCAACGGATTACCAAGACTATTTCATCTGCCGCATCGGGATTGATCCACACTTCCTTACCGAGAAATCCAGGATATTTTGCCAGGAACGAATTCCAGATTTCCGCATCCGTTTGGATATAGGTCTCCCGCAATTGGGGGTCAACCTTGATCTTGAGCCACTCAATTACCATACGTTCACCCTTCGTGACTTGACTTGCCATCCCCAGGGTCGCACACGATCGTGACATTACTACAGAAGAGAAAACCGGAAAAGTGGGCGTAGCTTCATCGTTGCTTTAACTTCAGACCGTTACTTTTTTATTTTTACGATTTAGTTATAGATACGGAAAGAATCAGGTGCGAAATGTATATGTTTAAACTAGCCTGAACGTCACACGTAACCTTTAACCCATGAATATCAATGAATTTGAAGCGCAAGTCCGTGATGTAATTGATTCACTGCTCAATGAGCTACAAACCCTGGCATTGTCATCTACAGAGTTAGAGCCAAACGTTTTAGCCGTTGGCATGTCCGTGCGGACATTAGCAGAAATTATTGAAGACTACATTGCCGAACAACGGCAGGCCTAAGCCATTTGCCTAGCCGAGCTGGATAATACGTGTGCCCAAATCCAGCCCATCAAATCAGCCCCATCAAATCAGGGTGATGGTCAGTTCCTGAGCCACTGAGTTAGTTAAGACACTGCAACTCTTGGGAAACAGCTTGTTTCAAGTTTTCTAGCCCGACGGGTTTAATCAAATACTGACTCGCACCCAAGGAGATCGCTCGTTGCTGATCCGCTTTAAACGCAAATGCAGAGATGACGATGACTGGAATGTGTTGCCATTCGATCGAGTGTTTGAGTTGCTCCAGGAGAGTGAATCCATCGATTCCTGGCAACTTTAGATCGAGCAAAATCAGGTTGGGGCAAAATTCCGTCAGGGCAGAAAAGAAGTCGGTTCCAGTTGCGACACTATGGATTTTGTATCCACAAAAGCTAAGGAAGTCACTCAGCAATCGGCGATTTGCGTCGTTATCTTCTACTAGCAAAATCCGGGTCGGTAACTTCCCATCGAAAGTTGGAGTACCGGACATTGATACCTCTGGTCGAGCAGAATTTAGGTGCGTAAACATAGATACTGTGAGCCAAATAGTTACTCATTGCAAACAGTTGTTTGCAAATGTTCTCAAGCATCATGCACCCTTTGAGCAGAGAGAAAAAGCAATTCAACTAGGCTGTTAACAACTTTTGGAATTCAGTTGCCAGCCAGGCTTTCAGCAGTGAGCGATTAAACAGGGAACAGGATTCTGGGAAGCAAATACCTGAGTCTTGGTGCGTAGAGCAACCGAACCAATTGACTACAGTAACTCCCTCCGGATACAGAAAACTCACATCTTCTTGATGCCAGCTTCAAACATCCAGTATACAAAATTTTTTACAAATAGAAAATCGCTAGGCAGGTAAGACTACGGAGAAAATGTGGAGGGTGCAACGATCGCCTCTAATAAACTGTTGTCAGTTTACATCGATTATTCCGACCAGGAATCCCGATAATGGCTGAATAATCAGAAGCTTGCTCAACTGATTTCACGTTCGGTAATTACTCCCGTAGAACAAGGGATAGATTTGCCAGAATAAGGAAGGTGGTCAGCCATGATCGCAGAAGTAACACTTTGTACTATTACCTTTACGACCTCCGGTCAATCATTTCAGGAAATTAGCATGGATAACAATAACTGGCTCACACAGCTATTAATGCTAGGAGTAGGGACAACATCTTTGGTGGCTGACAAGTTACGGGAGGTCAGCGATGAATTAGTCAAAGATGGCAAAATGAATCCTGACCAGGCTAAGGTAATGGTTGATGATTTAATGCAAAAGCTGAAATCTGAGCAGGGTAACTTTGAAACTCAGATGCAGCGGCAACTACGGAATTTGCTCCAAGATATTGGTGTCCCTCGGCAGTCGGAAATGGATGAATTGCGGGGACGCATCGATCGCCTGGAGCGCCAGATCCGAGAAATTGAGAATAAGCTCTGGCGTTAGAGACAGCAGATCACAACCCCATCAAAATTGGCGTCGCGAGAAAATTAATGTAGCGATCGCTAGCAGCACCACAATGTAAAGGACTGCGTAACCTAGGTTGGCGAGGAGGACGTCAGGGCTAGGGATCTGTCCATATACCGCCTGATTCTTTAAATCTAATCGAGCTAGATCCGGCAGAACCAAATAGATCGTGTTGGTTAAATTCTCGATCGCTGGATTTTTGCTTAATTTGCCGAGGGTAACTAAATCTCGGCTAAAGCTGCCCATGAGATAAATGCCGAAGGTGAGTAGGGTCGCTAAAAGGGAACTAGTAAACACCCCAAACGCGATCGCAACGGCTGTAATCAATGACAGTTGTAAAAACAGGTAGAGCGATGATACCGCGATGCTAACGGCAGGAAAGGGGACTTGATAGAGCGATAGCACTCCTCCATAAATCAAGGTCATGGCAGTGACTAAAACGGCTAGAACAGCCGATAAGCCTAAATGTTTGCCTACAATAAATTCTGCCCGACTAATTGGCTTAGCGATTAGGACTAAAACGGTGCGTTTTTCAATTTCCTTATTCACCAGACCAGTGCCGACAAAGACGGCAATCACTAATCCCAACAGCCCCATAGCGGCTAAGCCAACATCTAAAATAATTTTGTTTTGAGTGCCAGCAGAGATCTCTGGTAACAAGCGGGTCGTTAACAACAAAAAAATGGCAAACAAGCCAACTAAATATAGAACGCGATCGCGAATGACTTCACGAAAGACGTTTGCGGTGATCGCCACGGTTCTACTGGGATTCATAGGGTTTATTCACTGCCTGTGACCGTCAATGATCTTACAAGAGAGGCTCACGATCGTGACCGATGTTACTGAGTGGGTTCTGGCACCCCTGAGATCGGACCTTCGATCGTGCCACATTGCACATCGACGCCAATCTGAGTTGGTTTAGGGTTGGGAACTTGTCGCCGTTGGTTAATTTCACAGGTTTTTGAGAAGTAATAGCCATTTGCATCAGCGGTAGGACCTTGCCAGATTAACAACAGCTGTACAGCATATTCGCGTCCGGGGAGTACTCGTCCTTCTAGTCGCCATAAAGAATTTTCAGGAAATCCAGGAATTTGATTCATCACCGCGGTTTGGAGCGTACTAACTTGCTGATTGAAATCCAGCAACCACCGCTCGACCTGTGACCAAGATTTATTGGCTAATTCGCTTTGCAAGAGCGGCTCTACCTCATTCAAAATATCTACCCCTCGCGATCGTGGGCGGTCTTGGGGATTGAGTTGCACCACAAAGGCACTATTACTCATATCATCTGCTCGGAGAGTCGGGTATTGAGTTAACCAAACCTGAGTGGAAAAACAAAATTGAATCCAACAACTGAGCAGTAAATTGAACAGGAGCAAAATACTGAGTTCTAATCGATCGGGGGGAGCTGGAATTTTGAATTCCGAGCCAGATTTAATGAATTTTGGCAATCCCGCAATAACCGCTGAAATAATCGGCCAACTGACAAAGGCAATTCTAGGAACTTCGGTGGGACTTGCGAATAAAAACAAACACACCACTGCTCCGGTAATCCAGGGAGCAATAAATATTTGATTAATAGTTAATACTTTTTTGATTTTGTCACCATGCATAAACCAATGAAAGCCTGGAATCAAAAAGATCCAGCCGATCGAGGCTACAATGACTTGATAGTATCCTTCTAATAACAGTGAGGTAATCCAGGAAAAAATACTGATCCAAATTAAACTTTGCCAGGAATCAGCTTTGGTCGGAATTACCGCTTTAGCAAGCGGTTCAAATACCTCCTTTAAACCAAATAATGTCAGGAGCGGAAAGCGAATCCCAAATTTGAAAATAACTGAAAAAACGAATAAAACAATCAGGATAAATAGGATAAGCCGCCAGGGCAGCACTCCCAAAACACTAATGATATTGATTAGTATGAGATTTAGGGCATCAATCATTGGATGAAAAGCTATCCAGAAACACGCTGATTTTGCTCAATCCAGCGAATAATTAAAAGTAAAAGAATGGCGCTAAAACTAGCTGCATTAGCCACCAGAACAGTATAGGCTTTAGTATTTGCCTGAAACCGAATAATTTGATCCCGTCGCCCTTGAAATCGAGCAATATGTTCTGTCGGTGCTGGAGGGTTCTTACTTTTATCTAGCAAATACTCCAGCAGCTCTAAGCCATTTAATTCTAGTAAAAAAGTGCCAATAAAAATTGCCAAACTTGTGATTACAATAATCGGTGTAACAGCAGCAAACCAGGGATTAGGGAAGAAGCGATCGAAAAAGATATAGCTAATAAATTGGCGTTGTATATCTTCAGGTAAAAACAGGTTAATTTCAAAGAAAATCACCCAACCCAAAAATGTAGAAAATAGATTAAGTACCGCCGCATAGCGCATACTGGTTTTGTAATCCAGGTTCAGGTTTTTGAAAAACACTAAGCCTTCTAGTGCGATCGTCACTAGCAGAAATAACATCTGAAACACAATTGCTCGCAGCGGCAGGATACTATCAATCATTGATTGCGATCACGAGGAATTAGTACTCACATTTTACCTAGCCTGACTCGACCACCAGCATTTTTAGGATGATGCTAAAGCAATTGTGCTGCCATTTGAATGCGAACCATGGGGGGAACTGAACGAGGTAAATTAGGGAGCCGAACGATCGTTTGGTGTGAAAAGCGATCTCGCTCCAAATTCCGCTCCGCCTCATAGCGATTATGAACGATGTACCGCTGAGCAATACCTAGCTGTTCCAGGGACTCGGTTAGCCGTTGGGCTTCTGCCAAAATGGCGGATTGGGCTTGCACCACTCCAATAAACTCAGTATGCTGCGGGTCTTTTAGTTTTTTTTGAGCTTGCATCACCCGTTGGCGTAAGGTCCGCAGACGTCCCATCAACTCGACTCGTCCCACCACATCCTGATACTTAATCCACAATTTGAAAATCCAGGCAAGCCAATCTCCTAACGCGGTTGGCATTTCCAGGAAGCGCAATAAATGCCCAGTCGGCGCTGTATCAAGAATAATCAGATCTTGCTGATGCGACTCGAGCAATTCCATCACGGTAATCAGTGACAGCATTTCATCAATGCCGGGCAGTGCCTGCGCCACAATTTTGCGCCAGGCGACTGGACCATAGGCAATTTTCAAGCTGGCGGCATCATCACCTGACTCGCCACTCATCATTTCGGCTAGCTCCCAGAGGTAATCAGCACGAAACTGATCCAACACCTGCTCCGCATCGACTTCCTGCCCAGTCAGGTTAGCCGCGATCGGGATCGGTTCGTGTCCCAAGGTTTGCCCAAAGGCATCTCCTAGGGAGTGAGCGGGATCAATAGAAATCACTTGAATGGCACGATCGGGGTGCTGTTGTGCCATATTCCAAGCGATCGCCGCTGCCACGGTGGTTTTGCCGACGCCTCCTTTACCTCCAACCAAAATTAAACGGCGGTCTTCCGCCACAAAATCACTCAAGCTGGGAAGGAGTTTCGACGGCAGTTGAATCACGGGCTGTTCAACGATCGGCATTGCCGTTTGAGCAGGTGAGACTTCAGCCATGAGGGCATCTAGCCCAATTGCTCCTATCGGTTCTTGGGGTTGTTCCGGGACAGTCCAAACGGGTTGAGGCGCAGCGAGGGTCAGGAAATCCTTGAGCAACTGGTGTTGTTCGGCGAGGCGATCGAGCAGAGATGGAGAAGTGGACAAGTTGGGGAGGAGATGGTTGATGAATAGACCACCAAAGGGAATCGCTAAGGTTTCCAGAGCGGTGAGAAAGCGGTGAGTTTCCAAGAGACTCATGGGTTCGGCGATCGCTACCACCAGACAAGCAGTTTGCGCCTGATCTTGTAACAGCTGCCGACCATTGGCTAAATCAGCTTTCATCGTGGTGAGAAAGTCATCGGCAGCATCGGCCGTATACCGTCCCGTAAACGTTTGGCTGATCACCCGATGTTTTTCCTGGAATAAGTCTAAAGCGGCGAGAAATTCATCCAGAAAATCCATCAAACCAAACAGATTGAGGGTATGCCCACTAGGAGCCATATCTACCACAATGCGATCGACGGTTTGGGCCTGCAGCAACCGTTGAATTTCTAGAATTCCCATTAACTCGTCTAGACCAGGCCAACTCAAATTCCAGACGGGTGACAAATCTTCAGTCTGGACAAAACTGCCCCGTTCGACCAGTTGTTCCAAAACATCGCCGTAGTTGGCTTTGAACGTTTGCAGCAAACGATCGGCATCCAGCGATCGCACCTGAAGCTGCGGCAAATCTGGCAGCGCTTGCGGATCGTCACTCACGGTCATTTGCAGCACATCCCCTAATGAGTGAGCTGGATCGGTAGATAGCAACAGGGTAGATTGCTGCGGAAATCGGTGGGCCCAAGAACGGGCGAATCCACAGGCAAGGGTCGTTTTGCCAACCCCTCCCTTGCCGCTAAACATAGCTAGACGTAGTCGATCGTATTGATGCATAACCGTCCCAGATGATCGCAGGGAAAAGATGTTGCTGGCGTTTCCCTACTGTTCCTAATTACCTTAAGAGCCTGCATTTCCCCCTACTCCTGCTATCCTGAGCGAACCCCAGCCATCGATCATCCTGTGGACTGGGGCATTGAGGGGTTGCCAAAGTAGCATCAACCTGCCACTGATCAACCTTAGCGCTGGGCAGCCGCGATCGTCGCTCCTTGTTGGTCTAATGTCAAAGTATGGACTTCTGCCTCTACGCCCTGCTCTGCCCACGTACTCTGCATCGTTGACTTCACTGTGTTGGCTTGGTCACTGCTGGTCAAGGCTAACAAGGTTGGTCCAGCACCACTAATCACCAACCCATAGGCTCCGGCATCTACTGCGGCTTGCTCCACGGCTGCATATCCGGGAATCAGGGCTTGACGGTAAGGTTGGTGAATCCGATCTTGTAAGCCTTCACGTAACCATTTACCCATGCCAGCTTCCAGCCCGCGCAGGAGTAACCCTAAGTGTGCCGCATTAAAAATAGCATCAGCTCGACTGTAACTGGTTGGTAGCACTCGGCGGGCTTCGGCAGTAGACAGTTCAAAGTTGGGAATGGCAACAACGGGAACGATACCTTCGTGCCAGGGAATTTCGCAAATTTCCCAGTCGATATTGATGCCCGTTGCCGCTAACCGGCAGCCACCTAAGAGAGCAGGCACGACATTATCAGGATGCCCTTCGATCGCCACGGCCATATTCAGAATCGCTTTTTGCGACAGGGGTAAGCCTGCCAGGGCATTGGCTCCTACTAATCCACCGACGATCGCCGTTGCTGAGCTACCTAAACCTCGCGCCAGAGGCACTCCCAGCTGAATATCGATCGTCACGGCAGGGATAGGTTGCCCTAACTCCTGGTAAAACTTAGCAAATGCTTGATACACCAAGTTACTGGTGTCTGTTTGCACCCGATCGGCTTCTCGTCCAGCGGCAGTAATCGTCAGCTCGGTGGAACTGGCGGGTTGCAGAGCAAAAGTGAACTGATTATGTAATGTCAGGGCCGCACCCAGGCAGTCAAACCCAGGACCTAGATTTGCTGTGGTCGCGGGCACAGTAATAGTTACAGCAGTCTCGTTGGACATATGGCAGGTGAAAACGTGAGCAGAGGGTAAACGAATAGGAGCAGTCAGTACAGAGACAGCCGAAGTTTAATTGTCGCACTGTAACAATCTAAAGATTTGCACCATAGATCACTGCACTCGATCGCAACAAACTCTAAAGTTGTAAAGAAATCTGCGCATCGCTGTAAACTTCTGGGCATTCTGAATGCACGTAGCCTGGTAGTCTTGCTATAGCGAATCCTCAGATTCCGCTAATGGTATCAAGCCATGTTACCTCTCTGGAGCATTCTTGCTACTATTCAGAAAACTTAGTGCATCACACTCATTTTTGGAGTGAAGCAATCACCATGGAGCTTGGACGAGATCCGGATCTGGAACGAGACTATGTACGGTGTCTAGAGCAGCTAAATTGGGCAATCCAGCAGCTAGGTGGCACGGCTGATCCGGCGCAATTGTCCAAAACGGCTGAACTGATCATTCAAACGATGACGGGACCCTGGCGGTTTTTTCATACGCCAGAGCATATTTTTGAGGTGGGCGGCAAAGGAGATGCGATCGAAGTTCTAGCTGCCTTGTTCCATGATCTGGTGTATGTCCAGGTCGATCAGGGCGTTAGCGTCAACATCAGTCGCTATATTGCTCCATTTGTGAAAGAGATCAACGGGCAATTGGTGATTTTGCCGGCGTCGGAGCTGCCTGACGATCAACTGTTTGAGATGGTGACACAGATCTTTGGCTTTGCTCCAGGACAAAGTTTAGTGCCAATGGCTGGGCAGAATGAGTACCTCAGTGCCGTGATTGCGGCAAAAAGTCTCGACCATGCCTTGCCTGCGCCCATGATTGTTAGGATTGCCGCTTGCATTGAAGCGACGATTCCCTTCCGTCCGAGAGGTGAAACCGGGCAAACGGCTGGAGAGCGATTGTACGATCGCCTAGTGCAGGTCAACCAACGGTTTGGGTTGGGCTGGGAGGAGGCAGAACTGACAGCCATCATTAAACGGGCAGTCCGGTTAGCCAATCGGGATGTAGAGAATTTTGCCTATCCCGCTTCGGCCGAGTTTCTGGATAATACCTGGAACCTGTTGCCTGAAACGAACCATGATTTAGCCAATACCAACTCCTACACCGTGTCAGGGTTCCGCACCTCGATGCAAAAGATGGAAGGTTTTATGAACTTCCTGAAGCCGGAATTGGTGTTTCAACAATATCAGAATGAACCGGATGATGAGACTTATCAATTGCTGATCGCCCGGACTCGCAAGAACCTGGAAGTAGCTCGGCTGTATTTGGGCAGTAAGTTGCTGTCGATCGCGGTCATTGAAGCCTTGTCGTTGCGAATTGGCAAGGATATTCCCTTGGCGACCATGATGGGAGAATTGCCGTCTGCCCACAGTAGCTCGGTGGCACAACTGGAGAGCTATTTGCCCAATATTCCAATGATGCTCCCGCCAGAGTCCCCGTTAGAGCAGGAAGTGATGGAGATTTTGGAGAAGGGGCGCAGCAAGTCGTCTACCTATGATGTGAAGAATTCACCAACGGCAACCTATATCATCAAGGCAGTTGGGTTTCCAGAAGCCCGTCGTTTACTGCTGAAAGCCAAGGATTTCTTTAAAGGCAATCTGTCCAGTGAGGAATTTCTGGCTGCCTGCGATCGCACGATCGTCGAAACAATCGCCAAAGGGGTAATGCAGGTCTTGGAAAGCCGTAAGCAAGCGATGGGGCAACTGGAATTGAGTAGTCGGGTTTAGCACTATGGAACGGGGTCTGTTCTGGTTGCCCTTGCTGGCGCTATTTATTGGGCTGGCGTGGGCAGGATGGCATGAATACCAGAAGGTAGAAGCTTATCAAATCTGGGCGGCTCAGTTCGATCGCGCCAAATACGATATCTATGCCGTTTTGGGGCAAAAAGGAACGGAGATTACCTGGGGTAAACCGACTCGGCAAGCACCGATCGCCGTCGAGACCTTTTCCCTGCAAGCAGTCAACTCGATTCAGTTGCGGGTGAATGAGCAGGTGGTCGATCTGGCAACCCCCCCTCGCAAAGGACGAACCCTGCTGGAGTTTGTTGGGACTGACCGCACGATCGCGGTTCCGTTTACGGATCCGGAGTTGGCAGCAAAGTGGGGACAGTATTTGCAGACTTTACTACCCAGTAGCCAGTCCATTGCCTTTGATCCCTAAGGTCACCTGGCTACAATGCCGTCAGGCTATAGTCCAGGGAGCTTGCACTGGGTTAAGTTCCCCAGAATTGGGGTTGAGGGCAAATGGTTAGCGACTGGAAGATTGGGCCGTCAGGGTAATGCCAGACATCCCCCAGGCGCGGAAGAAACTGCGAAATAACTCCTGGCTAGCCTCGGTGAGATCGCCATTGCCATCGACTTTGCCACCGGGAATGATGGTGCCGCGATCGGTTTGGAAGACCAGCACTAAATCTCCGTCTTCATCGGTTTGGATAAATAACTTTCCGTTCGCTAGCACTTGTCCAGAGCTACTTGAAACTGCACACCGCATGGCTGACTTAATTCCCCTATGTTGTCCTCCCTACCCGAAAGCAGGGCGTATTCCAGCATAGAGGAACACGGTCAATAATGGGCAGTCAGAGTTAAGCCAGCGAACCATCTGCTTGCGCCATCCCAGTCTCATTTCCCTGATCTGCCTCATCTTCCCCACCTGCCTCATTACCTTTCTGGCAAGCAGATTACCCCCATTCCGAGAGTGCCGAATCGGGATTGACCAGGCGCAGTAGCTTTTGTTTGACCTGAGCATCGAAGACGCTCCACTTCATCTTGGCGTACTCGGCATTTTCAGTGAAGCCAGAGAGGAAGCCGAGAGGAATTTCAAAGCCACCCGCTTGCAGGCGTCCGCCACCAAAGAATTCGCCTTGGGCATCCTGACCGAAGGCTTCTTTAATGAATTCATCGGGATCAAGCGTGATTTTGGTAGTGCGGAGGGAGCCGACTACGACTTCAATATCTTCGTCTTCGTCGTGAACAATGCCATAAACGACTGCCGTGTGGACGTTCTCTTCGGTCACCAGGAAGTCAGCGGCTTGGGGAATGGCATCCCGATCGTCGTAGCGCAGATACCCCACCCCCGCGATCGAAAAGTTGTTGCGGACGATGCGGTTTTTCAGCGATCGCTCGATCACGTCCATGACTTGTTTCGAGCGGGCAGATAGTAGGACGGCGTTTAGCAGTTGGGCATCATAGAAGCGGCTGAGATAGGCAGCGGCGAGGAAATCTTCTTCCTGAGCTTGGCGGAGGGCATTGGTGTCTGAGCGCAGCCCATGCATCAGAGCCGTGGCACATTTGACATGCTCATTGGAATTGCTATCCAGCCGAAGTAAGCCTGCCTGGAGATACTGGGTCAGAATCGTAGCTGTAGCACGGGTGTAAGGACGAATATCAATAAACTCGGCTTTGATATCGCCCTGCATACTGTGGTGATCGATGACGATCGTAATCGGCAGATTCGCTTCTAGCAGGACAGGGACTAATTCGCTCGTGGTGCCCTGATTATCAATGAGTACACAGCCGTCATACACTGAGAGGTCACGACCTTTATTGATCGGTTGAGTCCAGCGTTGCACGGGGAGGTTGGTCAGCTTGACCAGGGCAATGTTCTCCTGGTGGCTGAGGGTGCCAGCATAGATAATATCGGACTGAATTTCATACTTTTGGGCGATCAGTTTATACGTCCAGGCGGAAGAAAGCGCATCGGGATCAGGGAAGTCTTGCAGAACGACAAGTTGCCGTTTGCCCCGATGACGTTCTAAGGTATGGCGGAGGGCTTCAATCTTTTGGCTTTGTTCTACCGATCGCGGAATATCGTAGGCAAAGGGTTGAGCTACAGGGCTAGGAGACTCTTGGATAGGCACAACGGCAGGTTGAGGAGTGACCTCTACTGGAATTGGGCGCGGGTCGGTTGGATCAGTCGGAGTCGGAATAGTTTGAGTTAACACACGTTTTTGATGGTCGAGCAAGTCGGTTTGCATAAAGAGTCATCACAGGTGAAAGAGGCAAGAGATTCTAGCCGTTGCCACACGCGCTCCGTTCTTCGTCGGTTATCAGCAGGTTAATCAGGCTTAACCGACTTCAGATCTGATCTTCGCAAAAAAACCGAAAAACGTCATAAGCCATGTGATGCATCTCTCAAGATAGAGAACGCTCTATGGTGAGAATTCCAGCGGGGGAGTGACTGGTTGATAGTTGATTCCAAGGTGAAATAGCCAGGTTGGTGCTAGCCCAGCCAGGCGGACAGGCAGAGGTTTCAGCGTTCTTCGCCTGCCTACCCATCATTAGACTGTGAAACCGCTGAATCTCAAATTAATTTTTGGCGGCGTCGCGACGCTTGAGTAAGTTGACTAAGGCGGTGCGATTTTGTTGGGCTTTCGTGTCATTGGGATTAATCGCTAACACTTTGTCGTAACTCGCGATCGCATCTTCATACCGTTCCAGGCTGACTAAAACCCCACCGCGATTATTCCAGGCGCGATGGTCTTTGGGTTGTAATGCTAGCGCCCGATCGTAGCTATTGACGGCTTGCTCAAACTGTCCCAGGTTTTTGAACGCCACCCCCTGGTTAAACCAGGCTTCAAATGATTGGGGATTTAATGCCAGGGCTTTGGTGTAACTGGCGATCGCATTCTGGAAGTCGCCCAGTTTCATGAATGCCGAGCCGCGTCCATACCAGGCGCCCCCATGGTTGGGCTGGTACTTCAAGGCTTTGTCGTAGCCGACGATCGCATCCTTGGGGCGGTTCAATTGTTTCAAGCACAATGCCCAGCGATACCAAACTTCGGCATCTTCGGGTTGCAGGCGGAGGGCTTTGTCATAGCTTGCCATTGCCGCCTCATGATCACCCAAATCCTTGAGGGCATCGCCTCGACCAACCAAGGCTTCCTGATACTCGGGTCGGAGTTCCAGGGCGTGGTTAAAATGCGAGACGGCGCCTTCATGGCGACCCGTGGCATGGAGGGCAAAACCCTGGCAGTACCAGGCATCGGCACAGTCCGTCCGCACTTCTAAAACATGGCGTAAGACACCGATCGCTTCTTCATACTGTCCAGTCGCAAAGAGAGCAAAGCCTTGACAGTACCAGGCATCCAAGCAGTCGGGTTGGTGATGGATCACCTGCTGCAACGTTTCCACTGCTGCCTGATATTGCCCGGTGGCATACAGTGACTGCCCCAAAATACAGGCAGCATCGTGGCAGGCGGCATCCAGGGCTAAGACCTGCTGACAACTACGGATCGCGACTTCATATTGTCCGCAGACATAGGCTGCCCAGCCCAAACTGTAGTGGGCATGGGGGCTATCCGGTTGCAGGGCGATCGCTTGCTCAAAACAGGCGATCGCGTCGGCATGATGTCCTAAATGAATTAAGGCACTTCCCTTCTCCTGCCAGGCATCATAGGCATCGGGTTGGGCTTGCAGGATTTGATCACACTGGGCAACGATCGTGGTGTAATCCATAGCTACTTGCGGTGCTAACGGTTCGGTAGATGCCTGTCTGCCTGCTTGTCCTGATAAGGGATCAGCCGCTTCCGGATCAGTATATTCAGCATTGACTGTCTCGATCTGGATGGTCTGGCTCATGATATCCAAATCCCCTCTTTACCTAAGTACGGTTGCGAATTGGCGCTCATTCGCAGTTGAACTGAGAACTACTACCAGAGTACCCAGTCCACTCTCTAACCAACACAAAATTTTATGATGTCAGCCAAAATACTGAGAAAGGGGGATGAAGATGGCAGAGAGGCGCCGAACTGATCAATTGAAAGGAGGTCGGGCAGGATGAGGTGAATTAGGAGTATAGGGGCAGGGAGGAGGCTAGGGCATGTTTAGAACGCTGTAGTTGATGAATGAGGGCTAGAGTGATCCCCCTAAATCCCCCTTGAAAAGCTACGGTGTACACACAAATCGAGCCGATCTTCCCCAACCCTCGCGCTCCGCGCCGCTAACGCTAGAAAAAAGGAGGGAGCCGAGCTAAACACGTTCAAAGTCCCCCTTAAAAAGGGGGATTTAGGGGGATCAACCCTGGATTTACAGCCGCAATTGGAGATGTATGTACACGGTAGCCTTGAAAAGGGGGACTTTGAACAGTGCGGTTCCCTGCTTCAGTAAGCAGAGTGAGGCAGGAGTGAAGGGTCGTTAAACACGGCATAGGCGCAGAGGAAGGAGTTGAGTTTGCCGAAAACTCCTCCTTACCTAATTGACCATTTGGGAAAGGGCATCTATCCTGTCAGCGATCGGTGTTTGGTGTGTGAAGGAGTGATTGACTATGCTGAGTTGGGATCAGAGTTCGAGTATTGCCAGGATGCGGCAGGATCGGGCGTGGGTGGAGGTGGATCTGCGGGCGTTGGCGCATAATGTGCGGCAGATTCGCGGCTTGTTGGGGAGCCGGACGGCATTAATGGCAGTGGTGAAGGCGGATGCCTATGGGCATGGAGCGACGACGATCGCGCAGACGGCGTTACGGGCTGGGGCGAGTTGGTTAGGGGTGGCAACGATTCCGGAGGGGATTGAACTGCGGGAGGCGGGAATTGAAGCGCCGATTTTAGTGTTGGGGGCGACGTATACGGCGGAGCAGATTCGGGCGATCGCGCGGTGGCGGTTGCAGCCGACATTATGTACGCCGAAGCAGACGTTAGTGTTTGCGGATACCTTGGCGCGGATGTCGGCGCCGGAGCGATTGCCGGTACATCTGAAGTTGGATACGGGCATGTCGCGGCTGGGGACGTTGTGGACAGAGGCGACGGAGTTTGTCCAACTAGTGCAGCGATCGCCGCAGTTACAGATTGCCAGTGTGTATTCGCATTTGGCGACGGCGGATGATCCGAATCCGCAGGTGATGCGGCAGCAACAACACCGGTTTGACGCGGCAGTGGCAGCGATTCGGGCAGCGGGAATTCATCCGGCGAAGTTACATTTAGCCAATTCGGCAGCGACGTTGACCGATCGCAGTCTGCATTATGATCTGGTGCGGGTGGGGTTGGCGATGTATGGGTTATATCCGGCGCCCCATTTGCGGCAGGTGGTGGATTTGCAGCCGGTGTTACAGGTGAAGGCGCGGGTGACGCAGGTGAAGACGTTACAGCCGGGGACGGGGGTGAGTTATGGGCAGTCGTTTGTGGCCGATCGCGAGATGCAAATGGCAGTGGTGGGAATTGGGTATGCGGATGGGATTCCCCGCAATTTGTCGAATCGGATGAGTGGGTTGATTCGGGGGCAACGAGTGCCGCAGATTGGGGCGATTACGATGGATCAGATTATGTTGGATGTCAGCCAGGTGCCGGAGGTGCAGGCGGGTGAGGTGGTGACGTTGTTGGGGCAGGATGGCAAGGAGGCGATTTCGGCGGATGATTGGGCAGCGACGTTGGGCACGATTTCGTGGGAGATTTTGTGTAGCTTTAAACATCGGTTGCCGCGCATTGCTGTCAGCCAACCTTTGACAGATTCTCCGGCGTTATCAAATCCGTCAGCAAGAGGATGAATCTACTTTAAACTCGCGGCAATATATAAATGCGAGTCTCAAGAAAACGGTAGGGAAGGAACAATTCCAAGTGGTGTTCCTTCCTTTCTTTAAGGGAAAAAGTGGGGTTAATCAATGATCAAATCGCGGAGGAAGTAGAAGCGATCGTTATCGTTTTTTCCTTCACGTCGTCCCAAGTATCCTAATAACGGTGAAGACAGTTCAATCAGGATATTAAGCAGTTCTCTTCTCTCAAGAGGCTTAGGTGGATTTGAATACAGATAAGCTGTAACAAGTTCACCAATTTCAGCATCCTTCTCCCTTGTTCTTTCTACATGTGCTTTAACAAGGTTAATGATATGTATTCTGACGTTAATATTTTGTTCGATAGAATTAATATATTGATGAATCTTTTCCTCTGATTCTTCACCAAAGGGAGAAGTTCTTAAATATGGTTCAAGTTCTAGTAGATTGATAGCACCTGGATAGCGAGATTTTAGTTCAACAAGCCGTTGTAATGTTTCAGGACGCATAATATTCATTTCATTTTCAATAGCTGCTTTTTGTGCCGCATCTGTTAGCTTGCCTGCCGCAAATATTACCTTTACTGACTCTTCAAATCTCAACTTACCAATATTAGTATTGCCAAGATGAATTAGTTGAGCTGAAACACTATTTGGTACATTTTCATACTTACTAGCTTTGCACTCTGCTACTAAGGGATACGGAAGGTTACAGTAAGCATCTAAACCTGCTGAACCACCTGTTGCTTCTGGATTCAAGCTAGCTTTTGGATCATTAAGCGTATTACGAAAACCAAGTTTTAGTAAACCTTTGCGCACAAGCTTTTCAAATTCATGCCCATCACTTGAATTACCAACATCTGAGATTTTTCTAATCCAGCTTAAGTCAGGATCAAATTGCATCTTAGGCAATTCGTTAGCCCAACCTAGAAACACGCTAAGATCATGTTCTAATAGCTTAGTAGCAGGATCATTCGTGGGTGATTGAACTATTAATCTATATAGTTCTTCTAAGTCGGGATGTAGCGGCAGTTCAAGGCTAGCTAACTGCTGCTGGCGTTTCTGAAAAACAACATCACTTAGTACAGATTTAGAGTTGTTGGTAGTTAGATAGCTAGGGAGCTTAATAAAGCTCCCAATTTTATTTGAGTCTAGGCGGTTAACTGGTAGCTCAATGGAGGTTGGTAGTTGGTAGACTCGCAAACAGATTAAAAAGACTTTGTATCTTTCTTTGAGAACCTGTTGAAGAGAATCATTTGCCCAAATTGTGATTTTCGACAGTTTCTCTAACTCAGTAGAGTCACTATAGATCTTACAGAACTCAAGTTTTGCCCAAGCTTGGATTTCTATAGTGTCATTTACCTTGGCACTATCAATAGGACATAGAGCAAAACTTTGTACTGAGTTGACGAATGTTCTTGAAAGTGCAGCAATCATGCGACCCTGAATAAGAGCTTCTACATCTGATGCTGCTAGACATAAAGCGGTGGAGATTGAAGCTGAATTAGTCATTTTTCATTATTTAAACAGTAGCAGCTTCTAAAAAATCTAATTCTTCTGAGTCAGAGCTAGATTCAGCCTCCAAACTAGAATCTAGTAGTAAATCGTCAAATGTCATGTCCTCGTTGATTAGATCTTCAGGAGCTTCACCAGAAGGATCGCTTAATATCTCTTTGATTAAGCCATTTTCAGATAACGGATGTTTTTCTTGTACAAAGTGATTGAATTCATCTTCTGAGAAAACATCTTTATCTAGCTCCTTATGCATTTGATAAAGTGCAAGAAGTGGCTTAATTTCTTCATCTTTAAGAGATACCCATTCTCCACCCTGTTTATGAAGAAGTTTATCTAAACTATCATTAGCAACTTGCCAGTGACTGAAAATATCTTTTGATCTAACTAAACAACCACGAGTTAAATCAAAATCTTTATACCAAGTTAGATATTTAACTGCTGCACCAACTGTTCTGCCATGAGAGTTCTGTAGAACACAAACCCCAATTTTGACATCCTTGCCATTCTCATGACCAAGGATTCTAAAATTTATAAACCCTTTATGTTTCCATCTTGGATTTACTTCATAGTCTAACTCTTTAATAGTCACCCTTTCTATTGTTTGCCCTTGCAAACGCTGTAAACCAAATGCCAGAGCATTCGCAATTCTTTCATTATCTTCAGAAAAATCTTCTAACGAGTCTTCAATCCCCTGGTAAATCTTTTCTAATCTCTTAGTAGGATCACTATTTTTGCTAAAATTTTTAGCACACCACTGTAAAATATCTCTAACAGTCGCGCCGTCCCCTAATTCGCGGATTTGCTTTTCTTCAAATGGATAGACTGGCTGTGGTGGCATTAAACCTTGTTTTGAATAAAAGTCTTCTAGCCAACAAGCAACTAATAGCACTGCATCATCAGCCTTCAGTGGATTAAGCGAGATTTCCTTTTGTGCTATCCGATCCTTAATGCCAGCAGCATTACTAATCGAAGAAAATTCTTCTTTCCAGGTTTGAGCATACATTGCAGTAACTAAAACACCCCGTTTCAGGTTGTTGTATAAGTCTTTAACTAAACTTGCAACAACCTGCGCTCTAGTGAAACCGCCAAGCATAGGATCCATTGAATCATCTACAGATTCAACAGCATCTAGCTCATCAAAACAAATAATAGGAGTAGTGTAGTAACTAATCAAATCTAAAATCTGACGAGTAATGTTAAAGGCTTCAGCATCTTTATCATCTTTACTTGAGTCAGGTAAATCCATTGCTTTTGCTTGAGCTTCTGATAACTCTTTACCAGATAACCAATTAATTGCAAAAGGTGCATGAGCTTTAGAGAGTGTCCAAATGATTGCCTTTAAAATATAAGGATTATCAAGCTCTGGGCAACTTGGCAATACTTTATTAGTTAATTGATTAACAACTTCTGGTTGCCTTGCTAATGCTTTAGGAAACTGTTCAGTAAGTTGTTGAGCAACATATTTTTTTCCCATTGCTCGACTAATTAAGGCTGTTGCTAGTTCTTGCCATTGCATTACTCCCTGACTACCTGTTTTTTTCAAACTAGAAGCCAAGCATTGTAAGAACTGCCGCTTAATTGCACTAAGGTTGCTATACTCACCCATGTAAATAAAGAACCCATTGCCATCATTTTTTAGATGCCGCCGGAGTCTACTTAAGACATGAGTTTTACCAACTCCTTTTGGCGCTAAAATAGCTAGTCCAACCGTTTTACTCTGTATCTGATCGGCATTAATCTTCTGTACTACTTCTATGACTGTATCTGAGGCATGAGTATGTAGAGAAGGCACATCTGGAAATTCTTCATTCCAAATATGATGGGACTTGACAACAAAATTGCTCTCAAAAGGATTACAGTCTTTGATAGCTTGGTTAAGTTGATCTAGTGAGGAGTGAGTAGACATATTTTTTCTGGGCAACGTGAACAAAAAAATAGGGGACTGATTTGTTTTAATTAGGCAGGCAAACGCTTAACGTAACAACGCAACTTGCCTAATTTAGTTGTGACTGAATCTTCGATTTTGTCTGGGGCTGCATCCTCAACACTTTCTTCAAGCAACTGAAAGATGTCATCAGACTGCATAGAAAATAACCAATCATTGAATTGAGAGCGTGTGACCCGATCGCCAATCTCCCGCCGAATCCGATAAATCGGCACTAAATTATCCATATTGAAATCACGATTCAGGCGATCGAAGACCTCCAGCGCCACAGGCTTAAACTCTTCATAAGAACTGATGGTTTTCGCGGCAACTGGCTGAGCTACAGGAGCAGATGCACCTTGACCCAATGCCCGAATCAACCGTAACAACGCATTGGCGCGATTTTTGCCAACATTCGCTTTAAACTCAAACTCTTCATCTTGCAGTCCAATCTGGAGTAAATTGGCGATCGCATCCGCCGCACTACTCACTAATACCGTTTGTTTCTCCTTCCGCAGCGCGATCGCGCCTTTCTCGCTTAACTCCTCAAAAAACTCCTGATAGTCACCCGACGTTTCGCCCTTCCGCTTCGTTTTGTCCAGCAACTCACTCTTCTTCACTGCCGTCCCCGTACCACCCAACTCCCACAGCGTTAGCAACAAGCGAGTTCTTGCCTGATCCTTGGTACTCTTTAGGGTCATAAAATTCTTTCCTGTAGAGGGTTTACGGCGAAGCATTATTCCCTCGATCAGGATGCCCGTGATTTCTCCGGGACTAACGGCACTTTTTTATCGAAAATTCACTTTTTGCATGAACTTTAGGTGAAGTCGTTTCCCAACTCATCACCTTAACCACAGGATGACTCAGCCCTTCCTACGATCGATTTACCCTGGCGTCACGCCCTAGATTCACCGCGATCGCAGACTAGCTCGGCATCCGTTAAATCCGTATAACCTCTATAGACTGGGTTTTGGCAGATAAACCTCTGGCATCATCCGCCCAACGACCCACCCGACCCTGACCACTTACGGGGACTCAAATAGACCAAGCATCTTAACTTCCGATCAACCCTCAAAGCATCCGCTCTGAATGTTCGAGCTTAGCGGCTGAAGGTTGAACATTAACGGCTGAATGTTTGAGCTTGGTGGCTGAATGTTTTTGGTTAACGCCTGAATGTTTGAGCTTAGCGCGTGAATGTTTTACTTTAGCGGCTGAATGTTTTTGGTTAACGCCTGAATGTTTGAGCTTAGCGCGTGAATGTTTTACTTTAGCGGCTGAATGTTTTTGGTTAACGCCTGAATGTTTTACTTTAGCGGCTGAATGTTTTTGGTTAACGCGTGAATGTTTGAGCTTAGCGACTGCTTTAAAAGATTTGCTCTGTTTCATTGCAGACTCCGCGATCCCCCCTAGCCCCCCTTAAAAAGGGGGGAAATAGGCTCATAGTCCCCCTTTTTTCTAGCGTTAGCGGCGCGGAGCGCGGGGATTTAGGGGGATCTATACGATTTGCTACAGCTAATAGGACTTTTAAAACACCCTCTTAGCGGCTAAATGTTTTTGGTTAACGCGTGAATGTTTTTTTTGGTTAACGTATGAATATTTGAGCTTAGCGGCTGAATGTTTGAGGTTCAGCACCAAAACGAGCCAATAAACGATCGTTCCATCTCCACCCTTACCCCACATACGCGAAGAGGCACTGATCACAGCGCCTCTGGGTTAAAGTGTTCAATTTTTGGACAACGTGCATCTTATATATCAAACCTCATTTAGCAACTCAAATAGCCATCAACACACCGTAAACACACTCAGGGAAACCGTAAAACCACAAATAACGTTTAAGAGCCAGTGAAGTCATTTACCGTCTACCAAACCGCGTGGGAGCGTAACCGTAACCCGTCGTAGTTGGCATCGACGCCCCTGATACCCCCAGCCTTTTTCCCATCTTAGGAACCAAACAAGAGATGTGAGGTCGTCCACTGCCGACTCATCGGTCTTACATTAGTTGCGGACCGGGTTCCAAGCCCCACTGGTGCTTCAAAAACTGCTTGTACATGTTTTCGCGCACAATCATTTGCTCATACAGCTTCACCAGAAAATCCTGGGCTTGCTCGCGACTCATCTTCTGCACTTGAGACTCGAACGACTTGATACTGAATTGTTGTTCCAGCGAAAGCTCTACTGTGTGATCCATAACAAACTCCAGTTTTGAGAGAGTACGTAGATTGAACGTAGATGAAATCCACTATTCTGAATGTTCAGAATTAACGGTTCAGAACAGGGATACTTATGATCTTCGATCGTCGGGTTAGGTTAAGAGTTCCCTAAGCCAGCCAATCTCTATCACTTGTATTACAGAAGATAACAACTATTTGACAAAGTGCCCATACCCCCCTTGGGCTAATCCGTTCGGGATATCCCTACTTTTCTACTCTTGATCTACGTCCCAGGATAGGCATTTATGCAGTAAAACTGTGCTTTTCAGCGATTCTTAGCGTCACGATCGCACCCGATTACACTACCGTCAGAATTTCATCAGTCCCTGACTTTTGCCCAAAAACCAGTGCTTATTTCCTTAAAATCGGCTAATCTGATCGATTTACAAATTCTATCTATCGAAATAGCTCAGAATATCGCCCGACCTCTAGCCTAAAGGTCTGTCTCTCGCCACAAACCCACCCTCCGGCAGAGATCCGCCTCTATCTTCGGTACTACCCCACCATTACCGTGTAAAGCTTTCCATCAATTTACGAATAATTGTGGAAACCCGTTGCGATCGGCAGTTTTATCCCCTCTCACCTGTATTTAAATGAGTAGCTTTACTCAACGCCTCTACTGAAATGAGTAGATTTACTCAACTATGCCCACCACTTGCTCCCAGTTCAACGCGACCTGCCAGCCCTGACTTCGTCCCCTCACTCCTATAAAAAAATTTCGCCTAATCACAAAAAAATTAGCTTTACCTGTTCCCCGATCGACAAAATGGGCATTCTAAAACTAAGATGCCGCACTACCCGACGTCAGCAGTCCGCTATCAGCATCGCCTTTGATTCCCATCATTCACCTACCACCAACCTAATCCAGATGATGCATTTACAAAGAAGCTCACTGCTTTGTCTGCTCGTTTTACTCACCTCTTGGAGTCCCCTTTCTCCCCTCTCCACCGCCCCCGCTGGAGCTGACCCTGCCGCCCAAGAACAACGAGATACCCTGGTGCCGATCGTCGTCAAAACGCTGGGCTATCCCGACGCCAGTGTTGCCGTCCAACCCTATATCAAACGAATTACTCTGCAAGGGGGCTATGGCTTAGCCGATTGGGAAAGAGGCGAAGCATCAGGAATGGTCGCCTTAATTTCGCACCGCCAAAACACCTGGACTGCGATTCGGCTAGGTGGCGGCATGCCCTCAGCCACAGACTTGAGCCAGGCAACCGGCATGCCCGTCGCCCTCGCCCAAAGCTTATTAGATGAACATGTAGGCACAGCCCAAAGCCAAGCCCAAGTCGTCCCCAACTACTGCGGTAGTGGCGAAACCACCTTTCTAGCGGTAGAAACAACCAGCTACTTAATCAGTATTTGTGGAGCCAACCAGCCCACCACCTATATAGGCGTCGAAAAGCGCAATCCCCAGCAAAGCGTCCGCATTCCCGTGCAGGACTATAATTTAACCGCCCCGCAATACGTTGCCGTCAATGGAGCGTATACCTATATCGTGGGGAACTCCGCCAAGGGCAAAACCTTAACCGTCTCTAAAGGGACAACGGAATTACTGCGTGAACCGATTCTGGCAGGCTTGTAATCCCGTCGAACATTGTTCTGAGCAGAGGCTTTAAAGGGATTTCGCCGTGCCATCACCACTCCGAGATCCCCCCTAGGCTGTGTTTTAACACCATTTGATCCTTCCTAACCCTCACGCTACGTGCCGCTAACGCTAGAAAAAAGGAGGGCACCGAACCATTCAAAGTCCCCCTTTTCAAGGCTACCGTGTACACACAAATCGAGCCGATCCTCCCCAACCCTCCTTAACAAGGAGGGAGCCGAGCTAAACACGTTCAAAGTCCCCCTTTTTAAGGGGGATTTAGGGGGATCGCTCCAGTACCAATTAATGAACCAAAAGGTTTTAAAACACGCCTTAGCCCCTTCGCAAAGCCACCGTATCCACCGATGCCTCACTAGATCGGCAAATCGAGCCTTTAAACCACCCGATTTTGGCGAATACATTCCTGATACCACTGAAAACTCGCCTTCGGAATCCGGCGTTGCGTTGGGTAATCCGTATATAACAAGCCAAACCGCCGATCGCGACCCCATGCCCACTCAAAGTTATCCAGCAACGTCCAAATAAAATACCCTCGCACCGGATAGCCTTCCGCTACCGCGCGATGCACTGCCTTCAAATATTGCCGCAAATACAGGATGCGATCGGCATCTAACACCTCACCTGCTGCCGTCAGTTCATCCTCCACCGCACAGCCATTTTCTGTCATGACGATCGGCAACTCTGGCTGCTGCAATACATCACGCACATGCCGAATCGACCAATACAATGACTCCGGCACAAACCATAACCAGGGCATATGCAAGCGCGGATAACTCTTGGGATAATTCAACACCTCATACCCCTGCGGATTATTCGCTGCCCGGACATAGCTACCCGTATAAATATTCAGTCCCAACCAATCTAGCGGTTGGTGAATGATCTCCAGATCCCCCGGTTGCATATCCGGCGCCTCCGCTCCCAGGTGTTCCAGCAACACCGGGCTGTAGGCGCCCGTTAATGCCGGATAAATAATCCCCCCATTCGCCCAATTCATGGGGAAGGCTGCCTGGGCAGCGGCAATATCGGCTGGGGATTCCGTCAACGGCACGGTCACTCCCGGATTGTCCACCAACGCCACCTGACAGGGTTGAGGAGATGCCGCCCGAATCGCCTGACAGCCTAAGCCATGCGCCAATAACGCATGATGCGACGTTTGCCACACCTCCTTACGGCGACGAACTTTGGTTCCGGGGGCATGAGCCGGAATTTTATCCGCGTCATAACCCAGATGGGTAAAACAAGAAATTTCATTAATTGTCATCCAGGAAGTAATGCGATCGCCCAGCCGACTCACCGTTGCCGTCACATAATCGGCAAAATCCTGGGCCATCTCCCGACTACGCCAGGAACCATAGCGTTGTTCTAATGCCTGCGGGCTATCCCAGTGAAACAGCGTCGCATGCGGAGTAATCCCATACTGCAACAACGTGTCCACTAACCGGCGGTAAAAATCCACCCCGGCTTCATTCACCTGTCCCCGTCCATCCGGCACAATCCGTGGCCAGGCAATGCTAAAGCGATAATGCCGGATGCCTAACTCCGCCATCAATTTGACATCACTTTCATATAAGTGATAGTGGTCGCAAGCGATCGCCCCGGTATCGCCATTCACAGTGCGTCCCTTGGTAGCGCTAAACGTATCCCACACACTTGGCTTCCGCCCATCCTCCTGGACTGCCCCTTCAATCTGATACGCCGCTGTCGCTGTGCCCCACATAAAGTCAGTGGGAAAGTCATAGCTCGTCATCATTAACCCTCCTGCATAAAACCATGACCTCAGATCTATTGACTGAGTAAGCAGAAGTTACCCTACATCGCTGGAGAGGATACACAGGACAAGATAAGTTTTGCGATCGCCCACCTGTGACCCACTTCCGGTAACCCATTTACCATCTATTCTGCGTTGTCCCAAGCCTTCTGTGAACCGCTTTGGACATGGGTAAATCGGTGCATCCCATTCCACTAACCTCTTTACCCCCTAGCAGGCACTATGTTCTCTACACAATCTTCTTCAAGTACGTTGCCCCTGCAAAACCAACTGGATAGCCCCCTGGTTGGGACTATCGCTACACCGGATCAAGTTGGCACCCTGAGCGATCCGATCGGTAGTAGTGCGCTCTTCCATGCCAGCACTGATGATTTATCCACTCAAGCCTTAGTCGCTCCAGTCACCAACTCTACAAATTTCGTTTCAACTGACATAGTGACGATCGACCTACCGATCATTGTCTTATTTTCAGACAACTCGATGGCAGGAGCGAATCAAGTTAGTAGTCTCAGTAGTGTGCAAACCTTCAACGATTTTGTTGGTGCTAGCGATACACAAGATTACTATCGCTTCAACTTAGCTTATGGCGGCAACTTCAACTTATCCTTAACTGGTTTAGCGACCGATGCCGATGTTTATCTGATGAATAGCGTTGGCAACATTATTGCCAGTTCTACGTATGGCAGTAACCACGATGAAGCGATTAACGTCGCGGGTTTAGCGGCTGGAGACTACTATGTGCGAGTGTTCCAATATAGCGGTGACACCAACTACACGCTGCGATTATCCAGTAGCTACCACAGTGACTTATTACCAACTGAAACCAACATTGGCGCCCTCTCTGGAACCCAAACCTTTAGTGGGGCAATTAATAACCTGAATACTGCCGACACCTACAGTTTCAGTGTGACAGATTCGCTGGTTTGGAACGGTTGGATTCCTACCTGGCAAGCCACAAACGTCAATATCACCCTGAGCGGACTCAGTAGCGACTCTGACATCCGATTGATTCGGGATGCCAATGGCAATGGCGTGATTGATGGCAGCGATGTCATCACTGGCTCTTACCGAGGTGGCAATGCTGCCGAGTGGATTAGCTCAGCATTGAGTACCGGCACTTACTTTGTCCAGATCTATCAATACAGCGGTGACAGTAACTATCACTTCAGCATCTCTACGGGAGATTGGTACAGCCAAAATCTGAGTGATGCTGGGGTGATTGGCGAATCTCGGTTTGCGGCGAGAGATGGCTCAATCAGTCGCAATGAGATGATCGCGATTCTGCGAGAAACCAAAGACTATGGCACGATCGATGCGACTGAAGTTACCGATCTACGGCGGATTGTCAGCAGCTTGGGCTACATGATGCCCGACTACGTGCGGAACCTCAGCAACAAGATCGTTAACAGCGACCCTGCTAACACCCGCTCTGGCATCGGCAACCTGTTTGCAGGCAGCAGCGATACCCAAATGGAAAATCTGATTGGCAAGTGGTTCCTGGGCACCGATCGCCCCACTGCCGCTGGCACTTACCGTTACGTTAGTGGTTCCCTATTTCAGGGTGGCATTAGCGTTAGCGATATTGATCAAGGCGGGGTGGGCGACTGCTACTTCATGTCTTCGCTGGGTGCCTTTGCCAACGATCGCCCCTCTGTGATCAGTAACATGTTCATTGATAACGGGGACGGCACCTTCACAGTCCGCTTCTATAACGGCGGGGCAACCGAGTACGTGACGGTCGATCGCTACCTGCCCACCGATGCCTACGGTAACGCGATCTACGCTGGTTGGGGTGGCGGCTCCTACAGTGAAGCGGATAACGAACTGTGGGCAGCGTTAGCGGAGAGAGCCTATGCTCAACTCAACGAATCGGGTTGGATTGGGCAGGACAACACCAACTCCTATGCTGGGTTGGATGGTGGCTGGATGGCTCCTGTGATGCGCCAGATTACGGGAGAGAGCGCTTCCTCGATGTCCGTTAACTCTTTCTTCATGAGCCAAGGTCTATTGATTAGCCTGGTAAATGGCAGTACGCCCATCACAGCCGGATTCGTCAGTGGCGGCGGTTACGGAGTGGTAAACAGCCATGCTTATACCATTACCTCCTATAACTCAGCGACCGGACGCTTCCACCTTAACAACCCCTGGGGTAACACCCACGCGGATGTCACTTGGGACGAACTGAGAGCACTAAACGCTCAAATCGAATGGAGCAACATCTAGTTCACCACTCCCGTCAATCACCTAGATCTGCATCAGTAAATCGGTGAGTCAACCATCAGGATAACCGGGAGGGTGCTCTCAGTTATCCTGATCCGCGTTCCGCTTTCTGCTACCCCGAACGAACATGACGATGCTGCACCCCCTGAATTATGCTGAAAACCCTAATACCCCTGAGTTTGATCATCAGTGCGATCGCCTGTAATCATCTCCTCGCCCAAGATTCCTCCGTTCCTTTAGCCTCTAAACCGACTATGTCTGCCACAACCCAACTTTCAATTCAACAGGTCACTCTGAGCGCTCGGGAAGAACTCCGCCGCCCTTTAGGTCAACCTGACGCTCCCAACCGCCCGATCGGCTTTGCTGATGTGGTGCTCACGCTGACAAACCCTGAGCAACGTGATATGACGATCGTCATCCGTCGGATTGAAATTCGTGATGTCAAAACCGAAGCGATCTATCTCACCACCTCATTGCCAACACTCATTCGCCTGCATCCATTAGAGAACTCCGTCAACGATGTCCATTTGCTCAACAAAACTGGTTTTCCAGGGCATGATGCTGTCAAAGCTGTAGTCTATTACGAAATCGAACAGCGACTCGGAATCATTGAATCTCAGCCTGTAGCCGTGACTCGCTCCTAGCCACCGCCAATTCATTCCCCAGGTGGAACGCTCCAATCGGCAACTGAATTCAACTCATTGTCTGTCATTCACCCCGGCATTCCCCTACAGGAGTGGGCGGGGTTTTAGCTGCTTCCACTCACTCCCACCGAGGCATCAGTGAGGCGTTTGGGTCAATCCTGCTAGCCCCATGAGCTGCCCTGGTAGCCGTGAATGCCTGCGATCGCGCCACCTAACCCACTCCCACTATTACAGATGGATTCACCTCAGCCCCTGCCTGCCAACCCACTCCAACCCTCCCACAAATAGTACTCCCCTCATCCCTCTCATCTCCCTCATCCCTAACAAAAAAGGTGTGCCACCTTAGCGACACACCTGATATTGAGCTGGAGTGTAGTTTGAATTGCGATCGGACGTTAGAACCGCAGCACCTCACGATCGTAGTCTTCTGGTAAGGGATTCACTTCCCAGACCAGACCTTCGCCTGGTTCCACAGCGACTTCAACATACAATTCGCTGATGGTCTCGGTGGCTGTATCTTCGTTGTTGGGGAAGGCTTGCAGGTCTTCAGTCAGCAGTCGCAGCGTCCAGCCTGCCGGAATCATTTGCTCTGCTGCAACTGGACGCAGTTCAAATCGCCATGCCGAAACTTCACCTTCCAGCGGCAATACCAATAGTTCGTAGTCAGCCCCCGCGATCGTCAATCCTCGTACCAGAGTTTGGGATTGGCTCTTCCGCCAGCCCGATTCTAGGCTAGGAGCACTCCGCATTCCCGTCACAGCGATCGGCTGTAAAGTCATTTGGCTCCAACCCAACTGCTGGGCTAGATGCGAAATCCCCGATTGAAACCATTGTTGGGCAGACCATTGTTCAGGCAGTCCTTGACGCAGTTCATATAACCGTTGGCGCCAGCCACCATGCTCTAACAACGCGCCCCAGAGTTGAAACGGCACTTCCAACCGGGGAAAGGTCACAGCGGGATTACCCAACCGTTTCAGCAAATTTTCGGCTTGGGCTAACGGTAAGGCAGGTAGCGTCGCAACGTCTGCCCGTAATGTTTCCTCAGGGCAGAGTTCCCGCGTCACCCACAGCACATTGATATCCTGAATTAAGTGAGTGGCATCCAGATTGTAGGTGCGATCGTCGGCATCATAGCGAGCTTGAGCTTTCAGCCGTTGATGGGTCGTGTAGCCGTCAATCCGCAGCCAACCTTCGTCTATATTCACCTGCACCGCCAGGTAGTAATCGGCTACCCAACTCGGCAGGTCTACCCATTCTTGCGGTACCCGCAGTTCGTCAGCCTCGATCGCGGTGGTGGGAAGCAGCACTAGCCGCAGTCCATCAAAGGTAATCGCTGTTCCATTCACCGCATCCCACAGACTAGACAGTGCTCCCGATCTCCAGACTTTAGCCGTGGGGGCATATTCACTCTGTAACCAGGGCAGAATTGCTGCTAGCGCCGTTTGGTTTAAGGTTGCCCGCCAGCGACTACCGGGAGTCGAAAATGCGGCTTCCGGCTCGCGGATCTCCGGAATTTCCAGGTAAAGATGGGTGTCTAGCCAAGTTGGTGAGGGAACATCGAAGGTCATTTTAGGTACACTCCAGCGTGAATTAGGGAAGGGTGGAATGGCGGTAGTGAGTTGCTAGCCATTCCTCCAAAACTGCACTCATACCCTCTATTACGTCCGAGGTCGGAGAAACATGCAGGGTTGCCTTCGCCCATTGCCCGAGGGTCGTCAATAACGTTTTCCGTAACCGGGTCAGCCGTCGGGAAACATGGAATTGCTGGATGCCGAGTTGCTTGGCAATCTGTTGTTGGGTCTGCTCTGCCCCATAGTAGGCTTGCAGAAGGGTCTGGGCTTCTGGCTCCAGACTGGCGATCGTCGCCGTTAATAGCTCTGTCAGTTGCTGTTGTTGAGTTTGTCGTAAGGTCGCCTCCTCCTGGCGAATCGCTTCTGCTAGTAAGGATTCCTGCTGCACATTGGGTAAATTGTCGATCAAATCACCCATTTCCTGATCCGCCGCTGGCACGATCGGCTTGGGATACAGCAAATTCCGTACCGCTTTGGCACTGGTAAGCAGCCACTTTTCCAATGTTTCGGGTGGCATCTCGGGGCTAGGAGCCGCCAGTTGGCTCAAACGTTGGGCATTGTACAGTTTGGCGATCGCCTGCCAGGTCGCTGGATCAGGTTTAGATAATTTCCGCGTTTTGCGGGTCGCATCGGGCGTATACAGTTCTTGAAAACATTTCCAAGCCAGCACATAAGCGGCAACTTCTTTTTCACTGAGTCCGGCATTCTGCAACGCCTCCACCAATCGCTTTTTACCCAACTTATGGAGCAATCCCCAGTCTGTACAGATATCTACTTCCTGCGATTGCCGTAAGGATTCTTTGACCAGGTTACTGAATACAAACTCCGCGTAACCTTTGAGATTGGCACTGTATTGGGGATTAAAGCCTTGTAAAATTCTGTGGACTTTAGCCATTGCCGTTTGGAACAGATCCGCCACCGACTGTTGGCTAGCAAAGTTAGTGCTGATCCGTTGAGCCACCCAGTAGCACACTTCTTGCAGGTATGCCGTAATGTGAGCCGCAGCGAGTTGGCTAGAGGGGACTTCCTGGGTTTGCCACACTTTATGCCAGTACAATGCCCAAAAGCTGGCAGATTCAGTCTGGGGACTCTGTTCTAAACAGCGCTGCATACTCCGTTGCAATCTGGGATCCGCAATCCAGCGACCCGGACGATCGGCGTTAAACTGCAAAAATGTCGAGAAGATTTCCACAAGACCCTGACGGGATGGCATGAGTAATTCGTAATGGTATGGACAAGATGTGATAGGAAGCTGAATTCCTGCTCCAACTGAGGCACAGCCGAAATTCTCCTGTCCCTGCACCGGGAGCAATGTTGAGTTGGTCGGACGAAATCACCGGAGACTCTTCACCCAATGTAGCTCTGATTCGGGAGGGGACAAGTGGGGATCTGCCGCGAGGTTAGAATCGAGTCAACCTGGAAAAGTAGACCCAGGAATTATCTTAAGTTTCGATCGCCCGGAATGTTTGCTCACCTAAATCACTCGTTTGGGGGAGTCGGGAAGGGGAGATGAGGGTGGTCAGGAAGATGGGGATTACCTGGTCTGGCTCTACGGAAATCGCTCAAGGGACTTTGAAGCCATCAAGCATAGAACTGGAGCCTTCCCCTGCATGGTTACAGTTGATTGCAATCAGGCTCCAAATCTGGCGACATGCTGAACTTGACCCGAATCGATAACCACTATTGGGATGCGGGTAGCATGGCCGTGGGCACAAATGGCAATTCAGGTGCATAAGGAACCTCTAGGTGTCGTAGACAATAGAAGAGGTTCTTGTGAAATGTCGCCGTGGGTAAGTTAGTTGTCTTAGAACTTGGAGATGGTAGTTTCGAGCAGGGATTTCCGGTGACGCTGGAAATTGGCGAGGAAGAAGCTCATGCCTCAACCAGTGTCTTAGGTCGATTGCCTCCGGCTCCCGAAATTCCGGCTGCCTATGACCGTTGGCAAGCGTTATATCGTAAGTTACAGCTGCCTCCCTCGCGAGCGATGGGATTACCAAAGGATCGCCAGCGCCATTCCTCACCCGAAGACTGTAATCGAGCAGCGGCAGAATTGGGCGATCGCCTGAATGCCTGGTTACAAGCCGATTCATTTCGCATCGTTCGGGAAAAATGGTTGCAAAAGTTGCAATCCTCCGATCAGATTCGGGTGATTATCCGGGGTGAAGATTATCGGTTACAGAAGCTACCCTGGCATCTCTGGGATTTATTAGAAGAGTATCCCAATGCGGAAGTAGAGCTGGGCGGCTATTACGATGACGTAACTGACGGTCAGCGATCGTTTCGGCGATCGGTCAAAATTCTGGCAATTCTCGGTCATAGCCAGGGCATTGATATTCAAGCCGATCGCAAAGTTCTAGAACAAATTCCCGATGCCAGAGTCACTTTTCTGGTGGAACCCCAGAGCAAGGATTTGACCGATCAACTTTGGGATGCAGAATGGGATATCTTATTTTTTGCCGGACATAGCCTCAGTCAAGCGACCTGCGAAACCGGCATTATTTACATTAATCAGCAAGAAAGCCTGCGGATTAGTGATTTGAAGCGATCGCTGGCAATGGCGGTCAAACGCGGATTAAAACTGGCAATTTTTAATTCCTGTGATGGGCTAGGGTTGGCGCGAGAGTTTGCCACCTTGGGGATTCCCCAATTGATTGTGATGCGGGAGCCGGTTGCCGATCGCGTCGCTCAGGAGTTTCTCAAATATTTCCTCGATCGCTTTTCTAAAGGGGAGTCGTTGTATCTGGCAGTGCGCCGAGCGCGGGAACGGTTGGAAGGCTTAGAGAGTCAATATCCTTGCGCCACTTGGCTGCCGGTGATCTACCCCAACTCCAACCAGCAACCACCTACCTGGCAAGAAATTAAGACAGGTAAAAAACGACCGGATCGCCCCGGTGGAGTCCCGAACATAGGAATACGACTGTTACAGGGTACGGCAGTTGGGCTGACGATCTCTCTCCTACTGGCAGGAGTGCGGTATTTTGGCTTCTTGCAACCTTTAGAACTGATGGCATACGATCATCTGCTGCAACGACGACCGCACGAACGCCCTGATGCTGATTTTGTCGTGATCACGGTGACCGATCAGGATTTGCAACTGCCCAATCAACGCCCTGAGCAACGCCGGAACGGTAAAGCCTCGTGGTCCGATAGCGCGTTATTACAGGTCCTGGAAAAACTGGAAGCCTATCAACCCGCCTTAATTGGACTGGATATTTATCGGGACTATCCCGTTGAACAGGTTGATCCGAAATTGGTGCAACGGATGCGTCAGAACGATCGCCTGATCACAATTTGTAAGGTTAGTGATCACAACCATCCTGGAATCAAGTCACCGCCACCTGAAGTTATTCCAGAGAATAGCCGAGACGGTCGGCTAGGGTTTAGCGACTTTGCCATCGATCGCGATGGCGTGTTACGTCGTCAACTTTTTGCCATGAATCCACCTGCAAGCTCACCCTGCCAGGCAGCTTATGCCTTCAATACCCTATTGGCACTGCGCTATTTAGAACGTAAGGGAGTCAACCTCGAATTTCTCAATAACGGTCGCGAAGTTCAGTTAGGCAAAGCTCGATTTAAGTTTCTGCCAGAACATGTTGGCGGCTACCAGAGCTTTGATAATTGGGGATTTCAACTGCTGTTGAATTACCGAGCATCGCGGACGCCCGACGCGATCGCCTCAGAACCCATTTCGCTGACCCAAGTCTTGCAGGGAGAGCTGTCCCCCGAAGTCATCAAAGACAAAATTGTTTTAATTGGCACAACCGCTAGAACCCAAGGCTTTCGTGACTATGTCAAAACGCCCTATGCCGGTGAGCAGGACGGCTACCAGGAGGTTCCTGGCGTGATCTTGCAGGCACAAGCTATTAGCCAACTGATTCGAGCAGCGCTAGACGGTCGTCCCTTATTATGGGCACTGCCACTGTGGGGCGATGTCCTGTGGCTGATCGGTTGGTCACTGATCGGTAGTTTGTTAGCGCTATGGTGTCAGCGTCCCTGGCAATTGGGATTGACATTAGTCATCGCGATCGCCAGTCTCTATCTCTCTTGTTTGTTGGGTTTGATCTACCTGGCTTGTTGGTTGCCTCTACTCCCGGCAGGGTTGGGTTTAGTCAGTAGTGCAGCCGTTCTGATCTCTATTCCGAAGCTACGGGCTCGTCTACCCCAAGCGCAAACAGCTCCATAGACTCGCTAGTTTGCTAAACACATCGCTGATTGCTGGATGCGATCGAATTCTCTTCCGATTTGCTCATTAGCCCCCAAGGAGTCGATTATGACTACTTTAATGCAGCCCCATTGCCTGACTCATCTGGCTCGTTATGCCTGGAGTGCCTTAGCTATCACTCTGCTCAGTACTCTAGCAAGTTTGCCCACGGTTCAAGCCAGCCCTGTGGTGATTCCAGATGGCACGGCGGATTATTCACCACCTCAGTTGCCGCCTGGCAGCAGCCGTCCGATCGCAACAGGTTCAGGGGGCAGCTACTTCAGACCACCGACCTTACCTTCTGGAGGGGCTCCCGGTAACCGAGGAGATGGCATGGGAAGTCGGGGTGGTTGTTTGGCGGGCGTACCGATCGCGGTAGTTCCCGTCTATTCCCAAGGACGATACAACGATCATGTCTGGGGCGAAACCATCTCAGAGCGACCCACCATCTGGTTATATTTTCCCGGTTTAGCGCCTAACGCCAATCCAGCATCCATCAAATTTGAACTGGTATTACAAAATGCGGCGAACCAACCCCTTTACCGAGCCTCACTACCCCTCCCCACTAAAGCCGGGCTCGTAGGAATTCCCTTACCAGCAGCTCAAGCCGCACTAGCCCCTAATCAAATGTATCACTGGTACATTAAAGCCCAGTGTCCTGCTGCACCGATGCAGCAGCAGGCTTCGGTCTATGTGGATGGTTGGGTACGCCGGATCATTCCTAACATGACCTTACTCAATCAGCTTCAGCAAGCCACTCCAGAGCAGAAGTTTATTCTTTATGCTGAACAGGGCATCTGGTACGATGCCCTCAACACCCTGGCACAACTGCGACAAACTCGCCCCAATGATCCCACACTTTCAAGAGACTGGGGCGAGTTGCTCAAGTCAATTCGGTTGCCGAAGTTGGCGTCCTATCCCATTCTTCGCACACCGTAGAAGTGCCAAACTATTTCATGGGCTAAAGCAGTAACCCACTCACCCGGCTCATCGCCCCCCACCACTCATTGTTGTTCATTGACGCATCTGCATGGTTGCCAAGTTTGTCCTAAGTACCTTAACCCTAGCTATCAGTAGTCTTCTACCGATCGTCATGAGTCAGGCTGCCCCCGCCCCCCTGCTGCGATCGCGGGTTGCCCAATCATTGCCCAGCGTTCCCAGTGGGGGCGGTAGACCCAGTGGCACAATTGCAGGTGGTAGCCGGTTTTCGCCGCCACCACCACCCTCCGACCTGGGTGCACCCAGTAGCCGCAGCGGCGGTGGAGCTAGTCGGGGAGTTTGCCTGGGTAAGGAGGAGATTATTGCCTTAATGCCAATCTACCCTCAAGGACGATCAAGCTTAGTGTGGGGGCTGACTACCGTCGAACGCCCGAGCTTTTGGTTTTACGTACCCCCTATTGCCGGCTCGGTCGCTGAAATGGAATTTGTCTTGCAAGATCACACTGGCAAGAAAATTTACCAAACTAAGAATCCTGTCACTCAATCAGGGGTCATCAGTGTGACGTTGCCAGCCAATAGTCCAGCCTTAACGATAGACAATCGGTATCAGTGGTATTTCAAAGTGAGATGCCCCGCTGCCCCGTCTCAACTACCCAAGTATGTCAATGGTTGGATCGAGCGGCAGGCGATCGATACCAATTTAGCCAACCAGTTACAGCAGGTTCCCCCAGCCCAACGGGCAGCCCTATACGCCCAACAGGGCATCTGGTTTGATGCCATTACAACTCTGGGGCAACTGCGGCAAACCCAACCCCAAGACCCCGCACTGGCAAAACAGTGGGCAGACCTGCTGGACTCAGTCCAGTTGAAAGACTTAGCCACTCGACCATTGATTCAGTAATCAACAGAGGCTACTTTTAATCCCACCCTACTGAATTTACCGGGGTGTTACCGTGTATTGCGAGGGCACCGCCGTTTGTTTCCCTGTCCGAACCAGAGCTTGATACAGCATACTGGCAACATCAGCCCGGGTTGCTGCCTGGTTAGGATTCAGTCGGTTCACATTCGGATGGCTGGTGACTAATCCTGCTTGAGTTGCTGCCGCAATCTTTGTCCGTGCCCAATTTGGGATCGCGTCCTTGTCCTGATAGACTTGCAGAATCGCCTCGGGATTCTCTGGAGCAGGTAAATCCAACCCATACACTAGAGAAGACAATACTTCCACTCGGGATACATCCCCCGTGGGACGAAATGTCCCGTTGGGATAGCCGCTCATAAACCCAGTTTTGACGGCTTTATCGATCGCCACATTCCCCCAGTATTCTGAAGTCACATCAGAGAACTGGCGACTCGATCGGCGTTCAGCGGCTTGAAATGCCTTCTCTAACTGCACTGCGAACTCTGTGCGGGTGACAGAGCGGTTTGGCTGAAACGTACCGTCCGGTAGCCCAGAAACAATCCCTAATGTCGATAAGGTTGCAATATAAGGTTTAGCCCAAAACGTGTCCGGGACATCCTGAAAGTCAATTGGCGGACGGATGGCTAAAGGAGAGGTTGGTTGAGTGGTGGGTGTGGGACTAGTGATTTCGGTCGTTGGCGTCGGGGCAGGAGAGGTCTGCTGATTGGGAATTGGTACTGGAACTGGCACCACATTCGTTTCAGGGTTAGGAGCAGCCGTTACCGTAGGACGCGGGGAGGCAGGGGCAACGGATAAGCTCTGGGCAGGAGTGTCGATCGTCGAGCCATTGCGCCCCCCGATTGTTCCAGCAGGGAGCGGTGTCGGCTGTCCTGGAGACACAGGCGGACTCGGAGTAGTATTCCCCGTAGTTCCTAAAGTAGCAGTGGGGGAAGGACTAGGAGGAGAGACTGGAGCCGTATTGAACAAGCCAGCGAGGGTCAGCCCGTCGCGACCTTGCCCTAATGCCCAAAAGAAAATTCCGCCTAACGATAAGAACACCACAATGATTGCAATGAGTTCATCTTCTCGCAATCCCGGTGGACGACGCTCTGGTGAAGGAGAGTTCGACATAGACAGTTGCCCTGACGAAAAGTGCCTGAACAAAAAATCAGAATGACACCAATGCCTGATGCTAGGGTACAGGCTGATTAGCCCAGTGAATGTAAATAAAAACCACAATCAAAATTTTTAGTAGTAGAAAATTGGTTTAAGCACAATTGGGTATAAGTGCGGCTCACTCCTGTACCAGTCAAACTTCTGGTAGATTTCAGCTAAATGCTATGCCTGTAGAGTTTGAGTAGAAGATTAAACAGGAAAGAGTAAGCTATGGGTTGGTTACAACGACTATTTGGCAAAGAACAAGCACAAGCACAGCCGGTGGCTGATAACACTCCCGCACCCACTCCAGGAGACACAATTCCACCAGAACGGGTGGGTTTAAATGGAGAATATGACCAAAGCGGGTTAGCCAAGCGAGTCGCTAAAGCCTTTGATGATGATGCCACGTTAGACGATATCGAAACCCTGTGGGTCGCTCAAACTACCAGCACTGTTGTGCTCAAAGGCAAAGTCCCTGATCAAGGTAGTTTAGACAAAATGGTGACGATCGCGAAACGCGTTGATGGGGCAACGAGTGTAGACACTAGCCAAGTCACGATTGGCTCATAACCTTCCTGTAATGCGCCACGATCGCTGAGCTCTGGTTTCAGGGACTGAGCGATCGTGGCTGAAACCGGCGGAATATGCCCACAATGCCTGAAGCCCAACGGTGGTTTCAGGTTATTCAGCGCTGACTCCACAGTCAAAATTGATTTTACCAACCAAGAATTACTCACTTAGCCTTAAGGACTATGGGACTTTTTGATCAGATTGTGAGTGCCATTAACAATCCCAACCAGCAAGCCAGCCCCAATCAATTGCATCATATTTTGAGCCAGGTGCAGCAGGTATCCGGAAATAGTGGCATGGATGCTGCAACCAGTCAGGCATTGTTGTCTCAAGTCGGTAGCTACGTGCGCTCAGCATTACAGCAGAAACAGGCCTCTAGTGGCAGAGGAACGGTGGAATCGATCGTGAATCAATTGAGTGGTAATCAATCTGCTGCCATGCCAGCCCTATTTTCGCCGCAGCAACAGCAAGATATGGTAGGCGCGATCTCTACCAGAACTGGATTACCAGCTGGAGTCGTCCAAGCGGTTTTGCCAGGGTTAGTAGCGCAAGTGTTAACCCTGTTACAGTCGGGGGCAACAACCCAGGGTCAGTCAGGGGGCAACTCCATACTCAATACTTTTCTTGATGCCGATCGAGATGGTGAGGTAGATATTGGAGATGCCATGATGATGGCAGGTCAATTTTTTAGCCAACATCGCTAAATCACTATGAATGATGCTGCCTTCACAATCTTTATTGCCTTTGGCGTAATTTGGGCGATTATCGGTGGAGCTGCCCTCATTGCCTTGTTAAAAGCAGATGGGCAGCAGATCCGGCTAGGGAAATGGGGGCTCGTAGTTGCTATTCCGACCTTGCTGCCCTTAGTCATTGCGCTGATTTTTGCGGCAATCTATCATCCATAGGCTCAATTAACCCTCCCCCTAGTAAGGTTTCACCGTCATACCACACGGCTGCCTGACCAGGGGTGATGCTGGGTTGAGGCGCATCAAACACAATGCGAACTCTGCCTGCAGCTAGCGGCAAGATTTTAGCGGGAACGGCAACAGAACGATACCGAATTTGAACTTCTGCGTGAATCGGAGCGGTAGGTTCTGGAATCGACACCCAATTCACCCGTTGCACCGTACATTCTGGAGCAAAGGTAGCTGTGCGATCGCCAACAATCACCCGATTCCGGACTGCATCCAAACCAATCACATAGAGAGGTTCACTGTGGGCAATCCCTAATCCTTTGCGTTGCCCGATCGTATAGTGATGAACTCCTTCATGCTGTCCCAGCACCTTACCAGATTGATCAACAATCTCGCCTTTCTGCGGAGTGATGTACTTGTCCAGAAAGGCTTGCATGGAACCATTCGCTTCCACTAAACACAAGTCCTGGCTTTCTGGTTTCTCGGCAGTATGCAACTCAAACGCTGCCGCTATTCGGCGGGTTTCGGTTTTCGGTTGCTCGCCTAAGGGGAATAATACGTGCGCTAGCACATCCTGCGATAAATCGTAGAGAAAATAGGATTGATCCTTGCTGCGATCGATCGCCCGTAGTAACTGGTAACGTCCCGTCGGTTGATCATGGAGAATCCGAGCATAGTGTCCGGTAGCAATGCGATCGACACCCAACTGTTCCCGAGCATAGGTCAACATCGGCGTAAACTTGACCGCCTTGTTACACTGCGAACACGGTAACGGTGTAATCCCAGTGCTATAGCCCGCCACTAAATAATCAACAATATTTTCCTGAAACAGCTCACGGCTATCCACAATGTGATGGGGGATGCCTAATTGTTCACACAGCTTGGCTGCATCGACCATCCCTTCCGAGCAGCACTGACCCTTGCCCTTCATTAGCCAGAGGGTCACACCTACTACGTCGTAGCCTTGATCATGCAGAATTGCTGCTGCCGTAGAGCTATCTACTCCACCGGACAGTCCCACTACCACTTTATCCATGAACCGCGATCACTGGAATTTGAGAAACATTCTTCTCTAGGCTAACACTCACCAACCCGACCGAGGAGAAGGAGACAGGAAAGCGATCGTAGCTTGCCCCATCTCCCTCATCTGCCTTACCGTTGCCGCGTTGCCTGGATTAGCCAATCTACCAAGGGTCTTAACGTGCCTGGCATAACTGACTCATCGACACTCACCGAGTGGACTTTGCCAGCATCAGTCACGGTGATCTGGTACTGAAAGCGATCGGGTTGAGCTGCCGCGATCGTGGTAGGCAGCCGAAAGAAATCAGCCGCTTCCACGAGTGTCCGCAGGTGCTTAGCATCCTCGGATGGCAAGTTAGCCGTGTCTACGTCTGTTGCCATGACCATACCAGCAAAACCACCACTGCGTTCAAAGCTAATCTGCATGAGGATTTCCTATAAAACACCGACGGTCTGCCAGCCCTTACGAACAGCCGCTTGTTCTACACTATTCTGCCCATACAGTTCTCCGGCTACTGTCACGAGCGTATTGGCTGCCCGCTTAAAGTTAGCCCGAGAGCGGAGGCGATCGCGGAGAGCAATGTACCAGATTTTGCCTGCTTTCTCCCAGGCATAGCCCCCAATTTCAGTCGCTGCAAGATAAAACGCCCGGTTCGCAATCCCGGAGTTAATATGCACTCCTCCGTTATCAGCAGGTCCTTTATAGAGATTCTTGTAATGAGCCGGCTGGGGATCTTTGCCTAATACCGGATCATCGTAAGCGGTACCGGGGTCTTTCATCGATCGTAAAGCGACTCCCTGCACCTTAGAGGACAATAGCCCTGCCCCAATTAACCAGTCGGCTTGATCCGCAGTTTGGTTCAACGATCGCTGTTTCACGAGTGTGCCAAAGACATCCGAAAAGGATTCATTTAATGCCCCCGATTCACCGTAATAAATCAGGTTAGCCTCGTATTGTGTAACGCCGTGGGTTAACTCATGACCAATCACATCAATGGATTTTGTGAAGCGCTCAAATAACTCGCCATCGCCATCGCCGTAAACCATCTGGTCCCCATTCCAGAAGGCGTTATCGTACTTATCGCCATAGTGAACGGTGGAATCTAATCGTAACCCGCGATCGTCGATCGAGTTGCGCTCAAACACCTCGTAGTACAAATCGTAGGTGGCTCCAGCCCCATCATAGGCTTCATCGACGGCTAGATCGCCCGTAGCCGGATCTCCTTCGCGGCGAACTAAGGTTCCCGGCAGAGTTTCGCTACTTTTCGCATCGTAAATCGTGCGTAACTTACTGCCCGCGGGAGACGCAAAATTAATTCTGCCAACGGCTTCCCGCCGTCCCCGGAATTGCTCAGAAGTGGTTAAGGTTTGAAAGGCCCAAGCCCGTTGTTCGGCGTTACCATTTTTGATCACTTCACCCAAAATGTAGGGAGGTAGGATGCAGCAGATTGGGCAACGATAGGGCTGTTTGTGGGCACCAAGCCAGCCAGAAATATGTCTCGAAACCATGATTGTCTCCTTTGTGAACTCGCTGTGTTAGCGCTAGATCAGCAAACTAAACAGGGAATGATTAGGGGGCGGTCAAAGGGTGAACAGAGTGGATAACCTGTGCAGAGAAAATGTTTCTCTGATCGAGGATTAACTCTTAAGAGTGCAGTTAACCAAAAAAGTTCCAGGTCGGATCAGTCTGTGCCCATGCTAAGCGATCGCTGAACAGCAAAAATCACTCACTGGGGTCAGTTCACAACCAAAATCCAATCAGGGTCTAGGTGACAGCTACTGATGCTGGCACAACATTTTTCTAACCGAGATGGCTAGAGCCATGTTGAAATTGCCAAATCAGCTTATAATTAAAATCCTGAATGCCAATCGCCATTCGCGATTAAGTGCCAGCGGGTATAGTTTAGTGGCAAAACGGCAGCTTCCCAAGCTTCAGTTGCGGGTTCGATTCCCGCTACCCGCTTCTTAAGTCAAACCCCTTGAGATCATTGAATCTTAAGGGGTTTTGAGCTTTTAGGGCTAATATGGCTTTAGTACAAATATTTTATCTTTTGAATAAAGATTGGGGATTTTTATCCCTCTTTGGGTGTAGTTTGGGTGTAAACTGGGTGTAACGAACAAAAGTACTAAGAGGTCTACACCCATGTACTCTAAAACCCCTACTGGTAAGAATCCCAAGGGTTCGGTTTCGATTATTGTCTCCAACGGTAGGTTACAACTGCGTTTCCGTCATGCAGGTGAAAGACACTACCTCTCACTAGGCTTACCTGACAACCCAATTAACCGGAAGGCAGCAGAAGCAAAGAAAACTCAAATTGAGTTAGACATTGCCTCTGGAAATTTTGATCCAACTTTAGCCAAGTACACCCCGCGATCGGTTCTTAAAACGGCAGAACCTGACATTACACCCAGAGTTACACCCAAGATTACAGATTTCTGGGAAGCCTACATCCAATACAAAGCGTCCAGCGTTAAGGAAACTACTCGGCTTTACCACCAAAGTTTTGGCAAAATGTTTCAGAAGTTGGGCGATGTACCGTTGTTGGATGCCATAGCTGTAAAAACCGGACTGGAGAAAATCACCACAGTACACCAGGCAAAGCGAACGCTAATGCAACTTTGTGCCGCTTGCAGATGGGGCGTTAAGCATGGGTTGATCGATTCCAATCCTTATGAGGGTATGGCGAATGAGATGCCAAAGTACCGTTATCAGTTGGAACCTAAACCTAACGCTTTCACGGAAGAAGAGCGCGATCGCACAATCCAAGCTTTTCGCGACCACAAGGGCAATTGGAATGGACGAGGATACACAGGATTTCGCTTTAGCCACTATGCTTCCTTCGTCGAATTTCTATTTTTAACTGGATGCCGTCCATCGGAAGCTGTTGGACTTCGATGGGGAAGTATCGCTAAAGATTGTGGCTCCGTCTATTTTGGAGAGGCAATTACTTACTGTTGTGGAAAAAATGTTCATGTAGAGGGATCTAAAAATAATAAGAAGCGAGAGTTTCCCTGTTCTGAACGTTTACGGCTACTACTACAGTCCATCAAGCCTGAAAATCTTGATCCAGACTCACTAGTGTTTCCTTCTCCCAAAGGGAAGCCGATCAACTATAACAACTTCTGTAACCAAGCTTGGAACAAAATCGTTGATCCGATCAAGCCAGGGACAACACCCTATAGCTGTCGGGATAGTTTTATTACAAATCAGATTATCAAAAGGATGCCTGAATCAGTAATTGCTAAATGGTGTGACACCAGTGTTGAGATGATTCAGACTCACTATGCTGATTACATGAAACTCCTAAGTTTGCGCCCAGTCGATTAGGACTTAGATCAACAGTGAGAAAATAGCATTACTCAAATACCTGATTATTAAAATTTGTAAAATCAGGTATTTTTTGGTCTGATTGTAATTTTTTCGGCTAGACTCATATTAATAGCCATCTGATTGAGGTTATTACCCCTGAACTGTACAAGCAAAAGTTTTAACTGGCGGGATGCCAGTAGAAGCATAAAAGTCTTGGCTGGCGGGATGCCAGTGGAAAACATTTCCTAGCGGTTCCTACGTGAAGCTTTTGCGGGATGCAAGGTAGTGTTGCGGGATGCTCACAGCGTAGGCGGGAAATCACAACATTTCTCCCCTTCCTCCCATGCAACAATCGAATTCTTCCGTTTTTGCGGATGCTTCGTTCCCTTTGTTAGTGAACAAGCATCAAGCCGCCCGTATCTTAGGGATCAGTCCAGAGACACTAAAAAAATATCGTCTTGCTAAAGGCTCAACCCTAGTCCAAGGTATTCATTACTATGTTTGGAATTCTCGTGTTGTCCGATATAACGCCAGTTTATTAGCAGACTGGGGATTAAACCGACATAATCCTGATGCTCATCAGAAAGCGATCGAGCTTTACTTAGCTTCCTTGCCCGCCAACCAACCTAAGAAACGGGGTCGGAGGGTAGGCTAATGGCTCAAAAAAACAATAGCGATCGCAGCCTGGATAACTACGATCGCTCAAATCAAAATGCTTCTTTTCCATCTTAATTCTAACCTGAAATCTGATCAACAGGGTATCAATATCAATCAGGCAATTGCTCATCTGAAGGCGGCTGGTTTTCAACCCGGTGATGTTGTTTGGATGCGTCTTTGGCTACCGAAAGATACTCCAATTGAGTTAGCAAAACGCTTAAAACTAGCTTACCAAGATAAGCAAACTCAGGAATGGCGGTTAAGTGTCGTTAGCGGATTTTTGACCCTCCAAGAATGGGATAAGGCGAGTTTCACTCAGGTATTTGGCAACAAAGGAACGCGACCCTTTTCAAATGGCTGGAAACAGATAGAAGTCTGGAACCGTAAAGGTTATGGGGTTGGCTTTATTCCTAATCGTGGCGGTAAAAAGGATGACGAAATTAATGATTGCTGGTGTTTGTTCTACGAGATTGACGATCGAGGATTTGAAGATCAGATCTCCACGCTCCGTTCCCTAGAAAATCAGCTAGGGCATCAAGCAACGTTTGTCTTGAAAACTCGTAAGTCTCTACACTGTTGGTTTAGATTAGCCCAAAAGGTTGATCCGTCTACCTGGAAAAACTATCAGCAAAGGCTAGCCTTATCTCAGCAATCTGATGGTTCTCTAGATGATCCCTCTCAACTCATGCGGCTGGCTGGTTTCTTGCATCAGTCTTGTGATGGGGAATCAACTAATACTTGGCTAGCTTGGAAGGAAGGGGTAGAGGATTACAAAGATTTAGACGAGCAAAAGATCCTTTCTCATATCTGGAACTCTACCCCAGTCAGCATTGTTCAGGATACAGGGGAGGTTTTCAGCTTGGAGGAATTCGATCGCATTCTTCCACCTTTAGCATCTAAATCTGAATCAAGTAACCATAGGGATTTGGGGCATTCATTTAAGCTGCCCGATCATGAAACCGTTCCACTTGAAATTTGCCTATCTCGTGCGAATCGAGAATTGCTTGAGCGGGGTCAGTCAGAGGGAAGTCGAAATCAGGATGGGTTTGCTCTTGCTTGTGATCTAATCGGGGTTGCCAATTCCTTAAGGGATATGGGACAGCGATTCACAGGCGATCCGTATCACTTATTTCTGGACTACTGCGATCGCTGTCATCCCCCATTACCTGAGTCTGAACGGAATTCGATCTGGAACTCCGCAGAGAAAGAACCGAGAGAATCCGCCTTAAATCTCGAATATTTGACCAATTGCGTGAAAGGCTATCTCTGGCGACAAAGTAGGAGTAATCTTTCACTATCCAGGTCTGAAAGTCATTTGATTGATCAGAAGGATGCGGCATTGAAGGGACAGGCAGAACTACCACCAGTGCAATCCTTCAAGCAAGAGATTGAGAACATTCTAAAACGGAATCTCTCAAATGCCGATCGGCTGATTGCTCTAGCTGCACTAGCGAATGACTATGGTAGACCGCTAAGAGATATTCAACAGATTGTAGCGGCAATCGAAGCAGAAGCGGATCTTGAGGATGCTAGAGAAGAAACTGAGGCGGAAATCATCCAGCTAACTTCCCTAGCTGTTAATCAAATTCAGCTTTCCGATTGTTTACCCGTTCATTTAGCAGATCCGTTAACCAAGGCTTTAGAACGCGCAGGCAGTGAACCACTGGCAAGTTTAATGGCTTTCCTAACAATTAGCGCTAGCCTACTGCCTACAGGGACAGCGATCGAACCCTATGAATCCGATCCACATCAGGAACGAGCAATTTTGTATTTTGGGCTAGTAGCTGAACCCAGTAGTCGTAAAAGTGGTGTCTTAAAGCAATTGACCCAGCCTCTGCAAGCTATTCAGGGGGATCTGAAGCAGCAATATGACCAAGCGTATCAGCAATATCAGGAAGAATTAGAACAATGGAAACAAGAAGGCAAAGAGTCAAGACGAGAAAAACCGATTGAGCCACAATTGGAGCATGTTTACATCGAGGATGCGACTTCCGAGGGGGTAGCCACGATCCTTTCGCACCAACAGCATCGGGGTCTATTGTCCAACTTTGATGAACTTAAAGGTCTGTTTGGGCTACAGGACGCTTACCGCAATGGTAAGGGAGCCGATCGCCAAAAGCTACTATCTTTGTATGATGGTGGGTCACTGAAAGTTGACCGTACCACCAAACACCTGTTCGTTGAAAAAACGGCGATTAGCATTCTGGGGAGTATTCAACCGTCAGTGCTTTTATCACTGATGGGAGACTATACAGATAGTGATGGAACCTGGTCACGCTTTCAATGGGTTGTTTTGCCGATCCGACGCTACGATTACCCTGAAGGGGCAAGGATTGATATATCGCCGTTACTTCAGGGGATTTACCGTCAATTACGTGCATTTCCAGTCAAGGTTTATCGTTACTCGCCTGAAGCCCAAGAGCTATTCCGCCGCTGGTACAACTGGCTTGAAGATAAAAGGATAGCAGAGTATCGTCCTGCTCAGAGATCATTGCTCGGTAAAGTGGCAGGGCAGACAAGTCGCATTGCCTTAGTGCTTCACTCTGTTGAAGCTGCAACTAACCAGCAAGAGCCATCCGAAGAAATTCAGATTCATACCTTAAGGGCAGCGATCGCCATCAAAAAAGCCCTGCTCCAACAGACTGAATTGATTTATTCAGAAGCAGGTGTAAACCAAGGGGAGTTATCTCCAATACTGGTCAAGATCTTAGACATTCTGAAACGGAAGAAACAGCTTTCTGCGAGAGATTTATCGCGTTGTTGGACAACCCGCCAGAAACCTTTGGCTAAGCAGTTTGAGGTATGGATGCAAGAACTCATTCAACTGAATCTAGTTAGGGAAGGGAGAACCAAACAGGGAAAATTGCTGATTAAGTGGATCGAATCTCACTCTCCCAATCATCATGATGGTAGTGACAGTAGTGACAAAGGTACTTTAAGCATTGATAGCTTTACGTTTGAAACTGTCACTACCGATAGTGACGCAGTAATGACAAGCCAGCTTGATGCAGTGACAAATCAAGAATCTGTCACTACTGATGAAAGTTATGTCACTACATCTGTCGCTACATCCGTCACTATGCCAGAATCGCTAAAAGGCTTACTAGACAGGTGTTCAGAATCAACTGTCACTACTGTTACTACTGAATCAGAGTCTAATTCCTATACTCCTAATAGTGATGAGGTTGAGGCAAATAGTAAGTGGATGCCCAAAGTAGGCGATCTCGTTATTTATGTTGGAGATGATCAGAAGTTCAACCGAGTAGCTGATGGTAAAACGCTACGGATTGAGGTGATTAAGGAGGATAAAGCTGTTCTAGGTGCTGATGGCTGGTACGTTAAACATACGAAGCTAATCAGTGAGCTTAGGAAAGTAGTGTGAAGGTAATGAATAGAAGATTCAGTTGATGTCGAGGTATTAATCAATGGTTGCTAGTCCTGAAGTGTGCCGAATAAACGGGGCAAAGTCAAAAGGAGCGGTTACGCCACGAGGAAAGGCGATCGCTTCACGTAACGCGACAAAGCATGGATTACTTGCTAAACAGCCCCCTTTGCTGGTGACTGAAGATCTAGCAACCTTTGAGGGATTGCTTCAGGGGTTGATTGATCACTATGAACCATCAACCCCAGTTGAGCATTTTCTGATTCAACAAGTGGCAATGGGGATGCTCAAACAGTATCGACTCTGGGGAGTGGAAGCGGCGATCGCCAATATTGAGATTCTTAAGAGTCAACAGGAAACCAAATTTCCTGATGTGGTGATCCCACCAAAGATCACCACGTTCGGGAATTCGGATTTTTCAAGTCAACGGGTTCCCCTAAAAGATGAGCTAACCCGTGAAAAAAACTTACTTGAGGGGTTATTGATGGATCTTGAGCATTACTTAAGCCATCTGGAGGAACTCAATCCAGCAGCAACAATAGTAGCTTTCCATGATGCTTGTAATGCTTACCATTACTCTCATAGCCGGATGGCAAGGGTTTATGAGTGTCAGGATGAGTTTGAGGAATGGTTAGAAGAATGTTGGGATAGCAAGCGGAAAAAATATACCGCAGATTTTCAGGAGGCGATCGCCCGTGTCACTCGGTTAGTCGAATTGGGTAAGCAACGGGTACAGGAGATTGAACTGACCTTAGGGGAACTAGCAGCGATCGAGCAGGGCATCCAACAGGCAAAAAACATTAGTAAGGGGATGCACAAACAAGAGTTATTCAGCCGCTATCAACGGAATATCAACCGAGAATTGTATGAAGCACTCGATCGCTTAGATGCCATATATCAGCAGAAGAATGAGGCTTCTATGGGTTCGCTCAGTATTATCTAGGGTAAAATTGACCGTGAAAGCTTTTATCGCTGAATAATCGTACAGATTATCCAATAGAGAAGCCGTACTTGATTCTAACATCCAATTTTTCTATTAAAGAGAATAGATTCCTTAGGCTTGTTTCTCAAAATATAGGGGTTGTTTAGAAAGGTCTATATTCTCTATATACAGTTAGTTTAACTACCATATACAAAAGAAATCCTTCCTGCTGATATATGAAAATCATAAGTGGAATCAAACCTTTTTTGTTAAAGAATTGGTCAAGGACTCTAGTAGTATTGGGAGGAATAGGTCTTGCTGTAATAGGAAGTATTCAAGATATACAAAAAAATAACTGGAGTTGGTTTATCAAAAATCCAGCAGGTATTACGTTTACCGTTTCTGCTTTAGCTACTATCCTAGGTAGTGCTGCAACATGGAAAGAGGCACAACTACTTGAGAGACAAGCTAAAGAGATCATTAGGCTAGAAGGTGAACTGGAAAACGAACTTATATTACAACCTATCCTTTTGAGGTTAATTGTAAAATGTCTTAATTTAATTTCTAATGAGCTAAAATTTTCCAGTAATGAAAGAATTAGTTTGTATATTCATAATAGAAGAAAAAACTTTGTTCTTATTGGTCGTTATTCAAAGAATCCTAATCTAAATAGGGTGCGTGTCACCTCCTTGAGAGGAAAATAGATTACAACTGGTTGTTGAGATAAGCACAACGATGAGCTAGAACGGTTGGAACATGCTCCGTCTTCCACCGTGCCCCCGAAATCTTCAGCCGACGA
>VRZD01000047.1 GCA_016743235.1 Pantanalinema sp. GBBB05
CTAAAATGTGCTCAGCCTGCGGTCACGTCTTGGAATCCCTGGACTTGAAAGTTAGAGAGTGGCGTTGTCCCGAATGCCATACATTGCATGACCGGGATGAGAACGCCGCTATCAACATTAAAGTGGGTGGGAGTCCGTCCACAGGCTTAGGAGATGTAAGACTGGCTCAGCCAGCAATCTCTGTTTGAAGCCTGAATCCCACTGGCTTTAGCCGTGGGAGTGGCTCAAGAAACAGATAATCTGCCAGTCGCCACATTTGATGCGGTTTGGCACTGAAGCCATGAAACATCATCACTGTCCCGTAAATCGGCTGTCCTGGTTCATGGAGCAAGGCATAGGGATACGCTCCCACGCGCCGATCGGGATGGGCATCAACCTGCTGAACGTAAGCCGCGATCGCTTGCTGGGTTTGGGTAACTTGGTCAACCGTCGGGAAAAAGGATTTGTGGTTCATAGGGTGATTAAGTGACACATGACACTGGGGGCAACGGTGCTTGCCGTCAATCACCTAGCACCAAAAAATCAGCAGCAGAAAATTTTGCTGGTAGGGCGTTTGGTCAAATATTTCCTGCAAACTTCTGCACTGGCTCGAGCAAGCCTTCGATAAAATCAGCAATGAATAGTCGAAATCCGGAAATCTATTGGCGTAGGAATTCTGCCGCTATGTGTTCGTTTGTTAGGCTGTGCAGCAACGACTAATGAATGAACGATTGAAGCAATAGTGGCAACAGCAACTTACCCAGGCAATGGATCAACGTTGGATGGTGGCTAGGAGAAGATTAGAGAGGTTGCTTGGTTGAAGGGACTCATTCTGCAGGATCTCGTTTACGTCCTATTACAGAACTCCCAGTATCAACTAATTTCACAGTACGATCGATATAGAAAGGTTTAGGAAGGCAGCGAGGCTCCCGCCGCTACATAACTTGATATTCAGGTAACTTCTGGGAGGTGTCCTATGCCAATTCATCCCAATGATTATATTGATCCCCTTGAGCGATATGAAGCTTCTGAAGCTAGGGTTGTTAAGGATGGCATAACTAAGCGAGACTACTTGGCTGCTCTAGCAATGCAAGGGCTAATCGCTCACTATGGATACGGTGAAGCTCCCGCCGCCGATGTGCAGGAGATTGCCACGTGGTCAGTTCAGTTAGCTGACGCACTCATTGAGCAACTAACTGATTAATTGTGGCGTCAGCGTCCAGTTTGAAGTTGTTTCCTGGCTGAGCAAGCAAGGAGGGAAGCGTTTATGCTACCAACAACAGCAAATGATGCCGCTCAAACGATTCCGCAATCAGTCTTAGAAAAAATTCACCAGCATTTTCCCGATCGTCAACTTAAGGAACTCACTATTCGGTACTACGAAGACGTTAGAGATGTGGGTTACGAGTACTTCATGAACACTGTATTACCTGTTTGTCATCACAGTGATCTCGTGCAATATCTAGAACCGTTTATCTCCTTTGTTAATCTGGGTGAAACTTTAGTTTTAGCGAGACAAGGACTTGTCATCTATGACAATGAACAACGGGGAGAATGCACAGAAACGGGACCATTCTGGTTTGTTTCCCTTGAACCTTACTGATTGATTTATCGGTATCCATCGCCTCACGTGAAAGAAATTTCTGTTGGAGTACATTAAAGCTATGGCAGCTTTAGATCCTCCACAGTTCATTGATGCGGCTTGGTTAAGCAGACCCGCGACTCAGGTTGCTCCTGACCTCATCGGGTGCGTTTTAGTGAGATATTTGCCTGAAGGTGGAATTGCCCGGGGATTGATCGTTGAGACAGAAGCTTATGAGCCTAATGATCCAGCGTGTCATGCTTATCGTCGCTGCACATCTCGTAATGCTGTCATGTTTGGGGCGGCAGGTGCTTGTTATGTTTATCTGATTTATGGGATTTACCATTGCTTAAACATTGTGACTGATCTAGATGGCATCCCGAGTGCTGTCTTAATTCGGGCGCTGCACTTGGAATCTCTGCCACCGTGGATCCCGCCTCAGCCCAAAGCGACGTTACGGAGATTAGCCGCTGGTCCTGGTAAATTGTGTCTGGCTTTGCGAATTGACCGATCTCTCAACGCTACTCTGCTACAACCCGGTTACCCTTTATGGCTTGAGCCTCGTAGTGAGCAATTTCAGCAGCAGCTCAACGCAGGAGAGGTCAGTCTCACCCAAACGACACGAATTGGCCTGACCCAGGGCATAGATTTACCCTGGCGTTGGTATTTGACGAATTGTCCAGCCGTATCCAAACGAGGCTGAGAACAAGCGAAGCGGGTGATCTCTACCTTGATCAGGATGGAGAGAGGACTTGTTTCTCAAACCAGGGAATTGGTAGGATACGGCAAAACTGTTTTACAATGCCTGCAAGTTGGGTTTACCCACTTGGAGACTAGGTATCATTTTGTAACTTTTCTAGTTTGTCCTTAAGAGCCATAAAAAATGGATGTCAAATTAATTCTGGTAGTACTGACGGCTATTTTCACAGTAGCTTGCTTATTCTTTGGCACTCGAAATGGATTCTACGACTCGGATAATTATCACGGTAACGGGTCCGCTCATTAGAACGTCGCTAGTGAGTCTCGCCATAGGTGAAATGCGATTTGTACCGCTCATGATTGGTTTTTAAACAGAGAGAGTTAACGATCGTCTGCTTTCTCCACTAAAAATAGTGGGGATTTTTGCGATCGCTATGCTTAAGCAGCAACATCAACGTGATAGAGCTAGAATGCCTGGTTTATGGTGCTGGTCACGCAGACGAAGGAATCTGTCTTCTCCTGCGGATCGGACAATATCGCATTCTGCTGGATTGTGGTCTTGCCAACCTGACTCCCCTGATTACCCGTAAAGGCATTCCTCCAGCAGATGTTGTGTTGTGCAGCCATGCTCATGCGGATCATGCCAGGGGATTATTGCAGCTACATCAAGAATTTCCGAAACTCCCGATCTACGCCAGCGAAGTTACCACTCAATTATTGCCGTTTAATTGGATCGGAACGGTTCCAGATGAACTACCGTTCTTTTGTCAGGCGTTACCCTGGCGAACTCCAGTGGAATTTCTGGATGGGTTAACCGCAGAGCTGTATCCATCTGGACATTTGCCGGGAGCCGCCGCGATTTTGTTAACCTATACCCCAACTCAGGGTGGAGAATCGTCGCGTCGCTCCTATCAGGTGTTTTATACAGGGGACTTTTTTCTGTCTAACTCTCGCCTGGTCGAAGGCTTTCCCCTAGAGGAGTTACGGGGTCTATCGCCTGATGTGCTGATTGTGGAAGGCAGTTATGGCACCGCCCGTCATCCGCATCGCCGCCAGCAGGAAAACCAATTAGCCGATCGAATTAATCGGGCACTGGCAAATCATCAATCGATTCTATTGCCTGCTTCACCCTTAGGGTTGGGACAGGAACTGTTAATGCTGCTACGCAGCCATCATTACTTCACTGGCAGAGATATTGATATTTGGGTCGATCGCTCTGTTGCCTCGGGGTGTGACCTATACCTAGATATCCTGCCGCAGCTACCCGCTTCGGTCCAAAATTTTGCTCGTCACCAATCGCTATTTTGGGATGAACGGATTCGTCCTAGAGTCCGGCGATTTGATCCAGAGTATCCTCCGGACTGGGAGGAAACTTCAGCGATCGTCCTGGTGGATGAAGCAACTGATCTGCAACAGTATTACCAGGCTAAACCAGAGCAGTGGTTAGTGTTGCTGCCCCAGGAACCGCACCGCTCCCGGTTTAAAGAGAGGGAAGTTGCTAAGCCGAGTCAGCCTGAAACGAAGGGCAAATCGCAACCGGAGCTAGCTCAGGAAGCTCCTGCTCCCTTAACGGAAACCTACCTACTTGCTCAGCACTGTGATGGACCGGGAACCACCCAATTGATTCACAACCTCCGTCCACAGCATGTTGTCTTTATTCATGGTTCCCCTAACTATCTGGCAGATTTAACCGGACTGGAGGAACTCCAACATCGCTACCAATTGCATTCCCCTGCCACCGAGAGCTTGGTTGATCTACCGATCGGCGAAACCTTCATTCAACCGGCGGCTCCAGACAGTAGTTATGAAGGGGAATTGACAGAATTAGATACGGTGATCACTATTACCCTACCGAATGCGGTGACCGCCGATCCGCGTTGGCAAGCTCTGGCGGATACAGGACTCATTGAGGCTCGCTGGCAAGGAGATGAACTGGTTTTACGGGGATTAACCCAGCGGGAACTGTTGCGCCAGGGGGGCGATCGCTTGCTGGATTGGATGGACGCCAACTCGCCATTACGCAACTGTTGTGGCAATTGCCGCCATTACCGGGGTCAGCGCTGCTGGAATCCTGCCTCTCCCTTATTTGAATTTAAGGTGACTCCAGAAGGCTTTTGTCCGGTATTTGAGTCGGCACAGGTGGTGGAAGAAGGCGAGTCAGACAGCGAGAATGAAGAGGAATAAGCGATCGTCCATTTAGATGCTGCAAAGTTCCTATAGGCACGATCGCGGAACCAGCTTAGAATGCTGAAGAGTAGTCTTCATGTCACAGAAACAGGTTATGGCAATCAAACGCGGCGATATGGTCCGGGCAGTCAAAGAAAAACTAGAAAATAGTCTGGAAGCCAAAGCCAGTGATGCTCGGTTCCCGTCCTATATCTTTGATACTAAAGGTGAGGTCGTCGATTTAAGCGGGGATTATGCTCTGGTGAAGTTCGGGATTGTTCCCACTCCCAATGTTTGGCTGCGAGTCGATCAACTGGAAGCCTTTAAGTAAATGTTTTTGTAAAAGCGTATCCAACTTTGATAATAAATAGTGAAAAACTTTAGAGGTTTTACACTCAATAAGCTTGGATACGCTACTACGAGAACTGCTACCGTTCTAATCCTGCTACTAAACTTTTTAGAAAATTTCTGCGAAAAGACATTTTCTTTTGTAGGGGTAGGTTTTGGCAAAGTTTTAGCATTGGGCAGATCGCTTGATTGCCAAACCTACTCTTACAGGTATTTCTTTGTTGGAAATGTCCTTATTACTTTTTAGGCTTGAGCTGCTTTTGACTCTGATTGCCACCAATTTGAGGAGATTCTGAGTTGTTTGAAAATAAACTGAACAAGCCTGAAGCTTGCTGGGATGAATTTTGATCCGTTCTTTTTTTGTTTGCTTCTTTATATTGACCTGTTCTCTTTTCCTTTCTCTCACCAAATGGACCTACCCATATTTCCTCTTGATAATCAGGACCAGTTTGTCTATATGTTTCCTCACCCCTATTAGCAAAAAAGTCAAGCAGACCCATAAAGCAACTTCTCCTAAAATATCTCTGAGTTTGACTCTACTCAAATCTTCAGTAGAAAGAGTGCAGTAGTTTCACCTAATCTTAATTTAAGATTAAGATATGCCTCACAATATTCATTGAGTGAGTTAAAGCCAATACACTACTTTTGTAGGATTTATCCCATATCCTGTTGTACCCGGACGCGGGCAAACTTTAATCCTGTAACTCCCTGGAGCGGTTCGACCGTGCCGTGTTCAATTTGGTCGTCGATCCAGCCTTCACGCATCAAGTAGCGGAGATATTGCTGATATTCATCCCATTCTTCATTAGTGGAGTAAACCAGCGTCATCATCCCAGGTTGGGTAATCCGGGTTTGGGTTTGTTCATCGATCGCTTTATCGATCCGCTTTTTGACAATCTCATAGCGGGTATCGCGAGTGCCCCGCACATCAAACAGTTTTTCAGTGGTTTCGTCGTGGAAGATATCTACAGTGGAATCTTGCACCAAGACTAGATGCACAACGGGTAGGGTTAAGCCTTCTTCGGCTTGCAATCGCATCGCAGCTCGGGCACAGTCACAGATTGCCCGCAGTTGTTCGTAACGTAGGCTCCGGAGCTGGAAGCTGCCGAACTTGGGATCGATCGAAGCTCCAGCGTAGATCATATGATCAATCCCATCAGTAGTCTCAATATCGCAGTAATGGGGACTCACTTGTTGCATCCGTGCCTGCCAGCGTTCCCAGGTTTCTCGGAGAATCGCATTAATGCGACCGATCGTTTGGTCGTAGTTCGCCCGAGCGTGATAAACGCATTGATGATCATTGGCACATGCCGCCTGGTAAGTGGCGATCGCCGCTACAGCCGCTTCGCCACATTGTTTAAAGTAGTCGAAATAGACTTCTAGATGGTGGTGGAGATAGCGCAGCTCTGACACCTCTGCATCCACGGTTAACCGTTCTTGCAAATTCTGAATGCGTTCTAGTAAATCTAGCCGCAATTGTTCGCCTAAAGCGCTTTCTTGACCCTGGCAGGCGGCTTCAACTACAGCTAATCCTAGATGTAACTGTTCCAATAAATCGGCTTGAATGGCACGGTTGCGTTCCTCCGAGGAGCCGCGAATATCGGAGATGCCATAGAGCGGATAGACATTCGTAAAAACGATCGGTTCGGCGGGTAAGCCTAAACTGCGGCGTTCGGCTTCTTCTAGAAACTTCCATTCCACAGATGGATGAATATTGGTGATAAACCGTTGCTGTACTAGTTGCCGTTGCGCGGAGGTGAGGGCACTAGTAAAGGCGGGAATCAGTTGTTCAGCACAGCGACAATCTAAAGCATCAAAATTATTCGGTTGATCGCTGACGACCCCAACCAACCCGATTACTTGAGTATGCGGAGCATGGGTTCCTGTGCCACCCACCTGAGACACCAGGGGAATTAATAGTAGGGAGCGTACGCCTAACTCCAACATGTTTTTGCCACAGTTGGTATGTTCGTCTTGGGTTAAATCAGCCACAGCAATCACACGATTGGTCATGACTGCCTGCATCAGAAACGACCCTTGCAAGGATGACAATGGGTAGGAGGTGGTTTCTAGCTCGCGCCCCACGGAACCCATGAATAGTCGAATTTCATCGGATTCAATACTGGCAATCACGGTATTCCAGGCCCGAAATAGCGATCGCATCTGGCGGTTAACCTGCCGGAACTTGCGGGAATGCAAAATCGAATCGCGATCGATTAAGAGCTGGGTAATCCGCCGAATTGTTTCCTGGGGAGTGACATCCAAGCCTTCTAGCAGCAGTTGTCCCTCAATTTCGTAGTTCTCTAAACACAGCCGTTGTTCCAATGCCTGAAGCTGATCCAGGTTGGCTAATTGGTTAGCAGCGGCTTCTGGAGACAGGTGACCCAGTTGTAAGTCGGCAAACTCATCTCGATGGGGATCCCGCCGTTGGATCCGTAACTGCTCAGAACGTAGCCAAAACTCAACGTAACGGGTCTCACGCAACAACGAACTCCGCATCGATACCATGACCGGAGCTTCTAGCAGCCGACAACTATGGGCATCAATGTGATAAAAATCGCGGAGTACCAGATGCAGAATATGCCGACGATACAAGCTGTGGACGGCCTGGTGGTCAGCCTCCGAAACCAACCGACTCAGAACTGCCGCTAAGGCAACTTCTGGAGAACTTTGCTGGTCATCCCGTTCCGGCAAGCCCAGGAATTCATAAAAATAATCATTGGCATACCGAATGGTCAGGGTTGTCGGTTCCACGACTGCCATCAAGAGCCGACTACAGCGTTGAATGTAGTTTAACCAGTTCAGTTGGTCTGCCCAGAACCGGATCTGTTGCAGTTCTGGCGATCGTGGTAACTGAGCCGCCAAGTCCAGCAAGCTCTGATTAATCTCAAGATCCGCTGACATATCTCCTGCCGTAACGGGCTGCGACGGTCTTGAGAACGAGTGCTGGTTGGTTTGGGGATGGGATACTGACTCAGACATTGGCATAGGGCAAATTTCCCTAAAGCTTTTTTGACGATCGGAACGAAAATTACCCCTTATTGTTCCTCGTTTGTTCCACTAATCTGACTGACTGAGGTACAGATTATCAGTTGGCAACTACCTCGCCTAGGGAGGCAGGCAAATTGGATGTCAGGAAAATGTTATCTGCCAGCCTTGAATCATTGCATTACTGACCCACATTAGCGATTTTTTGGTAACCAAATTATTTCGGCTCCGATGTTTAATCTTGCTGAACCAGTGACCAATGTTCCGGAAGCGCTAATCTGTAAATAGATAAAACTTAAACTTCAGTATCCACTGCAACTTGTGGAGTGCTGAGCGCTAGAGAATTCCGAAGCAGAACGTATGTTTGAAGCACTGTCCGATCGTCTGGAATCTGCCTGGAAAAAGCTTCGAGGTCAAGACAAGATCTCGGAGAGCAATATTAAGGAAGCGGTACGAGAAGTCCGGCGCGCTTTGCTGGAGGCAGATGTCAACCTCCAGGTCGTGAAAGACTTTGTAGCGGAGGTGGAAACTACAGCACAAGGGGCTGCTGTGATTGCCGGAGTCAGCCCGGCTCAGCAGTTCGTTGAAATTGTGTACAACGAGCTAGTCAAGGTAATGGGGGAAACCAATAGCCCCCTAGCCGAGGTAAAACCTGCCCCAACGATCGTCCTAATGGCGGGTTTACAGGGCACTGGGAAGACCACCGCGACCGCTAAACTGGCATTACATTTGCGAAAGGAAAAACGCAGCACATTGCTGGTCGCGACGGATGTGTATCGCCCCGCGGCGATCGACCAGTTAATTACCCTTGGGCGTCAGATCGATGTGCCAGTTTTTGAACTGGGTAAAGATGCCAACCCAGTTGAGATTGCTCGGCAAGGGGTCGAAAAAGCCAAAGCTGATGGCATTGATACCGTAATTATTGACACGGCGGGTCGATTGCAGATTGACCAGGACATGATGGCGGAACTGGCTCAGATCAAGGAGGCTGTGCAACCGCACGAAGTTCTGCTAGTCGTCGATGCGATGACGGGACAGGAAGCGGCTAACCTAACCCGTACCTTCCATGAACAAATTGGCATCACGGGGGCAATCCTGACCAAGCTGGATGGCGATACCCGAGGGGGGGCAGCCCTATCGGTACGCCAAATTTCCGGGCAACCGATCAAATTTGTGGGTACAGGGGAGAAGGTTGAAGCGCTACAACCGTTCTATCCCGATCGCATGGCGTCCCGGATTTTGGGCATGGGCGATGTCCTGACCCTGGTGGAAAAAGCGCGGGAAGAAGTTGATTTTGCCGAAGCCGAAAAAATGCAGGAGAAGATTCTCTCTGCCAGATTTGACTTTACGGACTTCCTCAAGCAAACTCGCTTACTGAAAACCATGGGTTCCCTCGGTGGCATCATGAAAATGATCCCTGGGATGGGCAAAATCAGTAGTGAACAACTAGAAAAAGGTGAATCGGAACTGAAAAAGGCGGAGTCGATGATCGGCTCAATGACGATCGAGGAGCGCAAAAATCCCGATCTGTTATCCAGTTCGCCGAGTCGTCGTCGTCGGATTGCCAAAGGTTCAGGATTCTCTGAAGCGGATGTGGGTGAATTGGTGAGCAAGTTCCAACAAATGCGGAACATGATGCAACAACTAGGTCAAGGCAACTTCCCAGGAATGCCGGGAATGGGGATGCCCGGAATGGGAATGCCGGGAATGGGAAATCCAGCGGCTGGTGGTGGTGCCCAACCAGGTTGGCGCGGCTATCCAGGAGCGACAGCTCCGGGCAAGAAGAAGAAAAAGGAAAAGAAAAAGAAGGGATTTGGGACGCTATAACCTTGATGGAGGGCTGGGAGTGCTAGGGCAGATGAGGCAGAGAACGCCTGCAAAGTCCCGATCGTTCCCATAATCCGTGATATGATAGGTAGTCCATGAAATTTTTTCTCTTTTAGCGAACCGCTACTCCAATAGCGAATCGCTGCTCATTACCAGGAAACACACCGAACGTCAGCATGATCAAACTGCGATTGAAGCGATTGGGCAAGAAGCGTGAAGCGAGTTACCGGATTGTGGCTATGAATAGCCGCGATCGCCGCGATGGTCGGCCTCTAGAGGAACTCGGCTTCTATAACCCCCGGAAAGATGAAGTCCGTCTGGATGTTCCCGCGATCGTGAAGCGGTTGAAGGAAGGCGCACAACCTACCGAGACTGTGCGGAGTATCCTACAAAAAGCTAGCGTTTTTGAACAACTCAATGCCTGAACCTGTGGCTCCTAACTATGAAGGACTAGTTCGATTCTTGATCCAACCGTTTTTGGAATCACCAGAGTCGTTAAGAGTAGATTGTGAAGTCTCCCAGAATCGATCGCGGGTCTGGGTCCGTCTTGCATTTGAGGGTAGTGATAAAGGCCGGGTCTATGGTCGTGGTGGGCGTAATATCCAGGCGATCCGAACCGTGCTAGAGGCGGTGGCTCGCACCGCAGGTCACTCTGCCCATCTGGATGTTTATGGCAGTGCTTCTCATAGCCGCGATGGTGGTTCTGAGCGGGGTGAATCTCCGCCCCGAGAGTCTCATCACGGTAGACCTTCTCGTCGTCCTAGTCCTCGAGGAGCTTCCAGGTAGACTGCATGGCAGATTCATTGACCATTCAGTTGCCGAGTATTGATAGCGCGATCGCTCTAGCAGGGGAACGAGAAGAAAACCTGAAACTGCTATCGCGCCAGACTGGGGCAACGGTTGTTCTACGGGGTCAAGAATTACTGATTTCGGGAACTGAGAACCAGGTTGATCTTTGCGATCGCCTGGTTCAATCATTGGCAGATTTCTGGCGACAGGGTAAGGCAATCACTGGGGTGGATATTCTCACCGCCCGTCATGCTCTAGATACCCAACGGCAAGATGAACTGCAAGATTTACAGCAAGATGTTTTAGCACGAACTCGCCGGGGTGAAGAAATCCGGGCGAAGACGTTTCGCCAACGTCAGTATATTCAAGCCGTTCGTACCCATGATCTGACGTTTTGCATTGGTCCGGCGGGTACGGGAAAGACGTTTCTAGCGGCGGTGCTAGCTGTACAAGCATTATTGTCTAACCAGTACGAACGGTTGATTTTGACCCGTCCGGCTGTGGAGGCTGGTGAGAGATTAGGCTTTCTACCAGGAGATCTGCAACAGAAAGTCAACCCGTATTTGCGGCCCCTGTATGACGCGCTGTACGAGTTTATTGATCCAGAAAAGATTCCGAGTTTGATGGAGCGTGGAGTAATTGAAGTTGCCCCGATCGCGTATATGCGGGGACGGACGCTGAATAATGCCTTTGTGATTCTAGATGAGGCTCAGAATACCACTCCAGCCCAAATGAAAATGATCCTGACCCGATTAGGATTTCGATCGCGGATGGTGGTTACAGGTGATTTAACTCAAACTGATCTCCCGACGCATCAATCTTCGGGTTTAGCGGTTGCCCAGCGGATTCTGCAATCTGTTGAAGGCATTGCCTTCTGCCACTTATCCAAAGCTGATGTCGTTCGCCATCCTTTAGTTCAGCGGATTGTGGCAGCTTACGAACATCACGAAGACTCATGAATGATAGAATCCGAGATCGCATCGTCTGAAGGATTCCCAATCTATGACGGCTACAGCTAAGGGATCTGGTCAGGTTAAGTTCAGACCGGTAAATCCCGCCGATGCTTGGTTAAGCGGGCTCACCCATTTACGAAAATTGTAGGAATGTCACTCATAACATTCCTACAGGAAAGGTGGGTTCTACTGGTCGTTAATTCTGACTAGCCACTACACTCCGCAGCCGCCCATTGCGAGCAAACCGATCGGCGAGAACCTGTTGATACACAGCTTCATAGCCATCCACCATGCGTTGGGCGCTGAACCGACTAATCACATACTCGCGACAGCCTTGGCGATCAAGTTGTACGGCGCGATCAATCGCGGCTATACATTCATCCACACTATGGCACAGGAAGCCAGATTTGCCGTGGGCAACTACTTCAGAAGCAGAGCCCAGTTCGATCGCAATCACTGGAGTGCCGGCTGCCATTGACTCGATCATGACCAAGCCAAAGGGTTCCTTCCAAGTAATGGGGAAGAGAGTAACGGCGGCATTCCCCATTAAAGTATTCTTCTGCACATGATTCGCTTCACCAAGATACTGAATTTGGTCGCCATCAATATGCGGTTTAATTTCAGTTTCAAAATATTCGCGATCAACTACATCGACCTTACCCGCCATTTTCAAGCACCAGCCAGAGCGCTGAGCAATTTCGATCGCGAGGTGGGCACCTTTCTCCGGCGAGATCCGACCTAGAAATGCTAGATACGGAGGATCTTGGGGCTGAGGATGGAACTTATGGCTATCCACATTAATGCCGTTATAGACTGTGGCTACGTAATTTAGTCCTAAAGTTGTATTGCGTTGAGAGTTGGAAATGCTGATGTAAGGTTGGTTTTTGGCGTGAGTAAATAGTTTTTCGTTATCAGGTGTAAAGATGCCATGCAAGGTATGAACCGTTGGCGTTTTGACTAATTTGACGTAGGGTAAAGCTGCACATCCTACGTGGGAATGAATAATGTCAAATTCCTCTGCACTCTCATAGGCTTTCGTTAAATGCAGCATTTCATAGATGCCATACTCCTTGATGTTTTGATCAAGGCGGAGGGCACGAGGATGAATTGATTCAAGGTTGGCAATTGTGGTGGAATCACCAGATGCAAATAGAGTGACCTCGTGACCCCGTCGAACCAGTTCATCGGTCAGTAGACTGACGACTAGCTCAGTTCCCCCGTAGGCTGGGGGTGGTACTGTTTCCCACAAGGGGGCAATCTGAGCAATTCGCATAACGAACCTCCTGATCGGGTTAAAATTATAGGTTTTAGACCGCCTATATCCTTGTACAGAAAACTTTCTAAAATTTCATCTCGCTTGAGAATTAGGTTAGAAAGCTTGAAAGGAAATTTAATGAAATGCAATACTTTTCGTCAATGCGGATCTTTCTACCTATTACGGTAGGGTTATCCGCACCCTGAGGCAGCGAGGGTATTGTTTCTAACTAAATTTATTGGCAAGGCAGTCTAGGCAAAGTCCGGTTCAGCCCGGCGAAGTGCTAGAATCGCTAGCCTAGAAAAGCACTATCAGTAGTGGTTCTATCCTGATTTGTAGTTAAGGCAAGAGGATCGTAACAACAGATAAGGCTATCGATCGTTTACGGGTAGTATTCACTACGCTTCGGATTGATATTTTTTTACAAATAAAAAATATTTGATGTTTACCATAAGTGGGATGTCGGCTTAGCAAAACAATTCTACATTTTGAAGGTAGTGAGCCGATTCGCGACCTTTGTACGATTAACTGTTCTCAATTACCAATATTTGTCTTATGCCTTATCAACAGCTTCAGGATCTCCCCGATGCCGTTAAGCAGCACTTACCAGAGCATGCTCAAGAAATTTTTCGAGCGGCTTTCAATCACGCTGTAGAAGAATATCAGGACGAGGAGCGAGCATTTCGGGTAGCTTGGAGCGCTGTCAAACATAAATATGAAAAAGGAGAGGATGGTAATTGGCACTCCAAGTCGAAGTAGGGCTACACCGAATCGATCGCATGTTGCTTCAGTTCTGCCAACGTCACATATTCCACTGCGGATGCATGAGTGGCGGCTAATACTACCGGTGGAGCTACCCCATCCTCCAGAGCCTCCTGCCACCGAGATGCACACAAACACCAGCGATCGCCGGGCTTTAGCCCTGGAAACCCAAAGGCTGGGGTAGACAGATCATTCCCTTGAGCCTAGGTATACGCTAAGAATTCGGCGGTCACCTGAGCACAGACTACATGCGCACCGACATCTCCGGCTCCCGTATTACATTTACCATCCCGGTAAAATCCGGTCATGGGAGCAGTACAACAGCTTTCTAGCGGGGTTCCCAGCACGTTTCTAGCTTCTGTCATGACAGTTCTCTGCGATGAGGTTTGTTTAGAATCAAGGTAAACCATGCTGACGGCTCAACCATTCAAATCCTACTAAAATTTCCGATGTCTTCATCCGATCGCCCTGCCTGGGATGTGGGTCGTTTCTTTCAGACCCTCACCTACTTTGAGACCCTACCTGTTGTGAGTTGGTTACAGAAAACTATGTTTGGTTCTACTCCGCCACTGCCTCCTCAGCCTCAAGCCGGTGTCCTGTTTGACTTTACGCAATCTACGAACGCGCTTAATCAAACTTGGGGAGCCTTGGATGATGTTGTCATGGGTGGCGTTAGCGCCAGTTCGTTACAAACCCAATTGGGTGGAGCCTTGTTTACGGGTAAAGTCTCAACTGCCAATTCGGGAGGATTTGCGTCGGTGCGAACCCGCAACTTTGAGCCACCGCTAAATTTGTTGGGCTATACCGGGCTGGAACTACGAGTGCAAGGAGATGGGCAGCGATATAAGTGTTTAATTCGGGATGAAGATAGTTGGGATAGTGTGGCTTATGCTTATTCCTTTGATACAACTGCGGAGCAATGGATCACAGTACAAGTGCCATTTGCTCCAATGATTCCCGTGTTTCGTGCCAAAACAGTGAATTCAGGTCGATCGCTGAATTCGGCTCAAATCCGTTCCTTACAACTGATGTTAAGTAAATTTGAATATGATGGAGCGCTCAATCCTCACTTCACTCCTGGTGAGTTCCGGCTATTGATTCAAACGATCGCCGTTTATTAAGCCGCAGAAGCATCAGTCAACTCAGGTGTTGAACTCACTGGGTAATTGTTAAAGGTTAGTGATTTAATATGTCAGGATTTGCTTGATGGGTAGGGGCAACTATCAGAATTATTCTCTACGAAGCAATTTAAATATTAAAAAAACATAATTATCATCAAATTCTGACGATCGGTTGCAACCTAATGCGTTAGTAGTAGATTTAACAATATACTCAATTTACTTTATGGTGTATCGCTCAGTCTAGATTCCTTAACTGGTTGGGATAGCACTTTGATCGTTTGAGTAAGTAGTATTAGATTACTCGATTAGGTTACCCAGCGATCGCTCTGTTGGCAGTAGTCATGTGATTGAGATAGCTCATGGCTGATACGATATTTCCGGTCGTTTACTCCGTTCTTGCCAGCAGTGCTTTGATCAGTCAAGTACTTAATCAGTATGATATTGGAACGGTAACAAGCTGTCAGTTTTGGCATCGGGGATTGAGTGATATTTATATCGTTGAAACTCAAGCCAAACAATATGTTTTAAGAGTTTCTCATGTCCATTGGCGATCGCGCTCAGATATTGATTTTGAGTTAGAGTTACTTGACTTTTTACGCCAAAACTATATTCCTGTTGCCTATCCACTCCGCACTAAAACGGGACAATTAGCGATCGCGATTAATGCGCTGGAAGGTCAACGTTATGCCGCTTTATTTATTTATGCACCGGGCAATGTTGCGATAGGAGATCTAAACGTAACGCAGAGTTTTAGCCTGGGGGAGACAGTCGCAAAATTGCATCAAACCACCCAAAATTTTACGACTCAAGCTCAGCGTCAACAGTTAACACTCGACTATTTGCTACATGATTCATTCCAGGCGATTAAACCCTTTTTGCATCAGCGATCGCCGGATCTAGCTTACTTTACCGAGGTAGTGAATCAATTGCATCTACAATTGCGTCACTTCCCGATCGAGCCACCGTTATGGGGAATTTGTTGGGGTGATCCCCATAGTGGCAATGTACATTTCACCCCAGAGCAACAACTGACGTTATTTGATTTTGATCAATGTGGGTATGGATGGCGAATTTTTGAAATTGCCAAATTCTTACAGGTGGGACTGCATTCGGGACTGAGTGCTAAAGTGCGGGAAGCTTTTATCAGTGGCTATCAAACCGTAGCTCCTTTAATGGAGGATGAACTCTCTTCCTTGCAAGCCTTTACCCAAGTTGCCCATATCTGGGCATGGGCAATTTGTTTGAATAACACGAAGCTGTATGACTATAGCCGTTTGGACGACAGCTATTTTCACTCCCGCATTGCACACTTGAAAATGCTGCGATCGCCGGAATGGCAACTGTTTTAAAGATTTAACTGTTGTTGAATCGTGGCTTCCTTGAACCCCACCATGACTGCCTGACCATCCTTCATCAACACGGGACGTTTCAGCAACATAGCATCCTGTGCAAATGCCTCTAGCCATTGCGCCTCCGTCCAGGTATTTTTTTGCTCTCCTAATGCCCGATAGGACTGTCCTGAGGTATTCCGTAGCGGTTTAACCCCTAACTCGGTGATCCACTGTTGAATCAAGTCGCGGGGGGGCGGAACCTCTTTAGTATTAATGAACTCATACTCAATACCCTGATCCTGGAGCCACTTGAAGGCTTTCTTGCAAGTACCGCAGTTAGGAATGCCGTAGACTTTTAGGGACATAGATGTTTCTAGAAACGACAGGTTAGCTTACAATAGGGGTTTGGAAAAAAGAACCGCACACCATCTGGAGACGATCATGGCTCGCAAGTGTCAATTGACCGGGAAGCAGGCAAACAATGCCTTTGCTGTTTCCCACTCGCACCGCCGCACCAAAAAGCTGCAAGAAGCTAACTTACAATGGAAGCGCATCTGGTGGGAACAGGGTAAACGGTGGGTCAAACTGCGGCTCTCCACCAAAGCGATTAAGACCCTGGAACAAAAGAGCCTGGAGGTCTTCGCTCGGGAAGCCGGAATCGACCTCAATCGTCTGTAATTACGATCGAGCGGTTGACTCTATCCTGAGGTCTGCATTTTTCTGATAGGGACGTTGTTCGCAGCGCCCCTATTTGCTCATTGGTTGGTTAATCACGATTTTTGTTGATCCATAATATCTGCTGTCAGATAAAAAGTTTTGCTACTTAGAATAGATGTGCTTACCTTGAAGACCGATCAATTGGCTTGCTCTCCCGCCCATGCAGAAATTTTTTCGCCTTTGATAGCTCCCGTAAAGGAAATGGGTAAGATTGGAGCAGCAACTTCATGAAAGGTACACAAAACGTAAGATACGTGAAGCTACAGTTAAATCGCTAGCTCCCAGTACACCGGCAAACGCCCATCAGTAAAATATCCGTAAATGCTCCGTGCGATCGTGATTTCCTCTACAAGGGAGTATTGTTACAGATTTCGGTTCCCGTCTATGTCAATCCTGTTCTGGGCTATCCGTTAATCTTCTGAATACTTTTCTCGGTTGTGCGGTTAGAATTCGTAACTTCCCTGTTGATGGTTGGTCGGTTGAGTTGTTAGCACTGTGAGCATCCACACATTAGTAGAAGTTTGTGAACCTTTCTAGAAGATGTGGATCATAATTCATCTAGAGGCGGGAAACCGAGATTCCCGCTTCTCAGGTGTGTCCCGTTGCCACTTTGCGATTCCTCGCTCATCCCGTATCGAATCAGGAAGCAGCCATGTCAGACCGCAAACTTGCCAAAGCCGCCCAGATCCTCTTTAGACAAATCGGCAGGCTCTACCGAAGCTTAAGCAAAGGCGTGATTACCTGGCTTTTGCGGACAATGTTGGTTGTGCAGCGCCGCCATCGCCCGATCGCAGGGTTCGTCTTGCCTACTACAGTCCTGCTGATTCTGGTAGTAGCCTTGACGGCTGGAGCGATTACTTACCGCGCCTTTACCAGCAGTACCCGAGCCATTTCCGAGACGCAAAATCGGGTAATCTACAACGCGGCGACCCCAGCTGTCGATCGAGCGCGTGCCAAGCTAGAGTTTTTATTTGATGATAAAAAAGATAATCGCTATCCCGGTGGGGTGCCATCAGAGAATGTTTTAGCGTCCATGATGCTAAACGATGGTGCGACGCTAGTTCGGGGCAAGTCTGTGGCGCGTTTATTGGTTGGTGGGCAGGATGCCTATACCTTAGCAGATGAAACCCGCATTGATATTACCGGCGATGGACGTGTAGATAATGCTTGGCGTTATCAGGACACTAATACTAATTCCACTGTTATTTACTCAGTCAACTTCCTGACCCCACCGGATGACCCTGGTACAAATAGCAAAAAAGGGTGGCAAAAGCTAATTGAGGCGACAGATACGACCAAAGCGGATGGGGTACAGAGTAATGTTGCCGGTGCGCAGGATGGTCAGGAATTTCCTCTGGTGCGGAATGGTCCTTTAAGCAATGCGAATGCGGTAACCTGTGGTCGCAGTACAACCGGACGGACGAACGTTGAAGGAGGTTGGTATGAGGATGCGACGAATACTGCAATTCTGAGAAAGCGGTTTGAGGTGAATGCCCTGGTTGTGCCTAATACGGCTGGAACTCCAGGTGCGGCTAGCAACTTTACCACTTTATCGTTCGCGCAAGATCGTCAGTTAGACCGGGGGAATAAATGGGGAGCCTGGTTCCGGAATGACTTAGAAATCTTTCCAGGTCCAGCCTTCCAGTGGAACGGCGCGATGCACACGGAAGGGAGCCTCATCATTGGGGGGACTGCCTTTAGTGCTTACCTGATTAGCGCGCCTGCGTCCTGTCTATTTATTGAATCTGCATCTGAAATTACTGTTACCCAGTTAGAACCGTCGGCAGCGAGTGCTTCAAATCCCAGTCCACCCAATAACGGAAATCCGTTTTATGGGGTCATTGCCGCTGGTCGGATTAACGATAACTCGTACGGTGGAAGTGCTCGGATTTATCCTCACCGCAACAATCCGATCGGTAACAGCATTGCGATGACTACGGCAAATGACTGGGCAACCGGCAGCACCCCACTCGGCATCTCATTGGATCCGAATGCGATCGTCACTCGCGATGGCTATGTCGCCAGAAACGCGGATACGGACAACTCTAGTAATTTAACGGTCAACCAAACCTTCCAGGGACGGTTCCGGGCTAGCTATGAACCAGCGCCCTACGTGGATGATACCTACCGGGCAGACGATCGCTATGGTCCAAAATCGAAGTACAAGAGTAATACCACAGATGACAACGGTGATGGGACACCAGATGGTGAAATTCCCTCTGCGGGGAAGGTCGGTGATTTAATTCCTAGCAGCAATGCCCTCTTGATAGCGAGTACCGCATCTGGGTCAGATGCCTCGCAGTTAGGGTTAGATGGCTACTGGGAACGGCGGGCCCGCAACCAGGGTTTACGCGTTCTGGTCGGTCAACGCCTGGAGCTAGGGAATAGTTATGGTTGGGTCACCCCGCAAGACCGGGATGGTAAACCGTGGGCTGTAGCAAATTCAGGGGCTAATGCGCCAAATGCGGCATTTGTACAGGCTTATTCACAACCTGCACCGACTGCCGCCGAAAGCTATACAACACTTCGCGGTAGAAATTATACAACGGGTGCTACAGCAACGACGGCGGATGTTGATACTAGTGACAACGAAGGTGATCCTCTGTATCCACCTCATGTCACCCTTACCCATGAAGCACGGCAACGACGGGCATTGCGAGATAATCCCTCAGCCGTGCAAGCGACTGCCGTATACCATGCCGCCGTCAATAGCGACTACCCGATCGCCTGTATGGCTACCACCACCCACCCTGGTTCTCCCATTACCCTGCGGCAATCGATTAACTTTGTGCCAACTCGCTTTATTGATAGCACTCCAGCTGCTGCGGGAGGCGCTGGCATCAATAGTTCCGCTTCTACTGGCTTGCTGGTTGACTTCTTTAATGGTCGGGGGACAAACGGCTGGGAATTTGAAACTCCAGGGCTGACACAGGCAGGGTTTGAAGCGGCTATCAGTAACTCAGGTAGTTCCCTGCGGATTGCCTTGCAAAACTTGGCAAATTTTGCTGGAGATCATATTAACGATAACCGGACAGGTGCGTTTCCACCCACGCAGGAAGCTGGACAAATCCACCCTGATCCAGAACTGACCATGTGGGGGAATTTCTCCAATCTCCGGCGGACTCTAGCTCGTCTAGGTACCACCGCTTATGCAGATCTCAGTATTGCCGACAAAACCTATCTGCAAACCGCAGGCTGCACCCTGGGGATGCTGGCATACAACATTGAGCAGGCAGATAAATTTGATCCCCGCAACTGGCAGAATGATAACTCCAGTGCGATGCAGACTCTTGCCCTCGATCTGATCCGCTTGATGAATGGAGATGTCAGCGATGGCGAAGTATTGACTAAAGATCGGTTATCAACCTACGACTATAACGTTACAAGGGCAGATGGTAGTTTTGAGCCCTCTAAATTTAACCCACGTGACTACGATCGCGTCCCTGCTGAAGCCTTTCTAGGCGCATTACGGGAACGAATTATTGCAGCGAATGGTTCTCCTAATGATCCCCGGATTCGGCTAGCCGAGTTGATCTATACCCATTTCCAAATTCGGCGCGATCGAACTTTTGGTTTCCGTGAGTCTCCGGCTGCTAACACCTGGAACTATAATCCCTACGTCACCGATCGACCGGGGAACTTTGAAACCAACCTATGGTCGTCGGCTTGTGATCCTAATATCTTTGCTTTAAACACCAGCACTACAGCTCGGCAGGCAGGACCGAATAGTGCTGCCGAAAGTAGCCCTGGCGGCGATCCGCTGCTCAATGTGATGCGGCTGGCGCTGTCCCGGTTGTGTGGTACGGTCATTCCCCCCGGCGCAACTCGTGAATATCCCGGTGATCTCAATTTCCCGGCTCGGAGTAACAACGATACTCTAGTAGCTAACAATAATGACCCGACAGGAGCTGGGAAAGGCGCAGGCAAGCAATTTATTCCTCGTAATACAGCGACTAACCGCTTTGAAAGCCCAGATATTTATTCTGGTAAAGCGCCTACCAATTGGTTGAGTGTCTTCCAGCAAGCTGCCGTTGCTACTACTGCCCCCTACAACGATCGTCCCTATGTGCAGGCAACCGTAGCGCCTAAATGGCCCTCGTTGTACTATCTCTTCCCCAACTTTACTCATGATCACGATGGGAATATTGAACGAGTCGGTGGGGTTTGCGTGGATCACCGTCAGCCCAAAGGTGATTTACGAGCAGTAAACTGGTCAACCTGTGCAGAAACGGCAACTACTCTAGTTGCGGCTTTTCAGCCCTGGGCAGAACCCTACATCACCGATAACTACGTTACAACTGCTAATGGTGCCGTCACTTACCAGCCTATAAACCCAGTAGCTCCACCGATCGCAGATGCCTTGCTCTCTCCCCAAGCTGCTGCACCTGCCCCGGCTGGTTTTTATCCCCGCCCAATTACCTTTACGGCTACCACAACTGGCAACAGTATTACCTTCAACTATCAAACCTTTGATACCGCTCCGGTGGCTGAGAGTTCACTCTCGGGTGTGGCTCTAGCTCCTCGGAAACTGCCGGGTGGCTTCAATAACCCGCTATTCCTAGATGCTAGCCCGGCTTGGCAGCTTCCGGTGGCTCAGTTAAGTTCCTACGCGGTCACCGCTCAAAATACTCCGCCTAACCGGATCATGGCACCGAATGGCGCCAATGTAACGGGTACAGTCGCGGTGATTCCCTTCCTCGATCGGGTGCTATTCAATGGACGTGAATGGCTACCGACCCGAGTCTTAGATATAGATTTGGGGATGCTGCGGCGTTTCCGTCCGGCGAACCAAGTGGCAGGCAATGGCGATAACTATGCGCCTAATGATGTTTGGTTGCCAGTCAGTGGGATTGTTTATGCCTTCCGGGAAGATGCGGTGCGAGAGGATGCGATCGCACGTCCAGCCAGCGGTACGGCAACAAATGCCACGATTCCTGGTTCAGAAACTGATCCAGCCGTGACCACAACGGGTACTCGCGGCATTTCGATCAAACCTGTAGACTTTATCCCAGATCCCGATCGGCGTCCCCATGGCTTCCGGCTCCGGAATGGTACACAGTTGAAACGGCATAGTAGTATGGCGATCCCAGATACGGACAACGTCCGAGGGCTGTCGCTGTTTACTGATAACCCCGTCTATATCATGGGTAACTACAACCTGCACCAGACAGGCGGTGAGGATACTGTAGGAACTCGGTTAGAAGAATTCCAGGAAACTCTACCAGATACGGCTGCCTACACAGAAACTCAGTTCTATAGCCGCTCCACGATCGATAACCGATTTGCTGATCCCACCCAAGACCGGTGGCGGCCCTCCGAAATTCTTGCCGATGCCATTTCGATCGTGTCAGACACTTTCTGTGATGGCAGTGTGATGGATGGCTTCATGACGGCTGGACAAGATTCTAATACTGCTGCTCTGAGTACCACGACTGATCCAAACCAAATTAGCCCAGCCGTGCGGGGAGTTTATCAAGCGTCCACCGGGGATACCGGGGGTGGAGATGTTTATGACAACCAGAGCAATGGCGCGTTGTTTGGTCCAGGTTGCACTACCACTGGAATTACCTCGTTCTTAAACCAAAACCGCCCCAGCACCAATCCTCGACCAGGTGGGGCTGATTTCCCCCGATGGTTCCGGGAAAACCCAACGGATAAATATACTCCAATTCGGGTGTCTCGGAATGGGAATGGCATTGTCGAGCAAGCCCCTCGAGCAACTGCTCCATCTTCAGTACCTGGACAAGATAACTTGTTCTGGCAGAAGCCCGTCAGACCCTCGGAATATAATCTGGCTTACTATGACATCCAAGCGGACAATACAAGACCCCGGCAAGCGGCTCAAGACACCCGGGTTAACAGTATTGTCATTAGTGGCTCTGTCCCCTCTCGAGGGCAGCAATCTTATGGGGGGCTGCACAACTTCCCACGGTTCTTAGAAAGTTGGACGCGATTGTGGTTTGCTGGAGCCTTCCTGCAACTGAATTTTAGTAACTACGCGACGTCTCCCTTTGATGCGGATGCTTGGGAGCCAGGGCAAGCCACCCAGGGGGCGGAAATCATTAGCTACTACAGCCCGCCTAATCGGCTTTGGGGGTATGATGTGGCGCTCCAGTTAGCTCCTGCTGGTCCTGCTGCCAATCGGTTTGTCACACCGAGTAAGCAGCGGAACGAGTTTTACAATGAACCGGCGGTGAGCGATCCCTATATGCAAAGGCTGTGTCAGGCAGTGCGAACTAACCCTCCAGCCGGAACTAATCTGGCAAACCTGAGATGTCCTACCTAGTATTGTCTTCGTTCGTTTGTACTGAACTCGTCATTCTCTGGAGGAATTGTCTCAATGTTTGCCCGTTTCCCTCGCTCTTGCCAACCATCGATGCTGCGTATGATCGGCTTGCTCCTGCTGGCTCAACGCCCCAGAGGTGATGATCGATCTCAAACTTCTGACGCTGGGCTATCACTGATTGAATGTTTAGTAGCGATTGTGGTTATCTCGATCACTGTAGTGGCCATTACCCCACCGATCTTTCTCGCTACTGCCACTCGCATTCAGTCACGGCGAGCAGATCAAGCCAATCAGATTGCCCAAGGGGAAATCGATCGGATTCGGGTAATTGTGGAGCGAGGGAACTACGCCACCAATGAGCTGCCTGCGGCATCAACGGGAACCGTGACTGCGATCGCAGCCGCGAATGCGGGTACTGCCACAAGTGGTCCAGTGTTATCACCGGCTAACTGTGCGACTCGCTATCCCACTACAACTCCTACACCCGTTTCAACACTCATCCGGGTGGATGTGGATGGAGACTGTACGCCCGAGTATGTCATGCAGGTATTCCGAACGACTGGGGTAGCGCCCTCGGTATCCGATCCGCCTTTCTCCTTTGATCTAGGTGTGCGAGTTTACGCCTACTCTCCTGGAGAAAGCTTACCGACTTTGGGAACACAACGCAGCAGCTTAGTAATGGGTACAGGACGGCGAGATTCAGGTGTCGGCATCCGTCGTCCCCTGGCAGTGCTGTATTCCAAATTGGCACGTAATGATTCCAGCCGAACCCTTGATTTGCTGCGCTGATCGCTTCTTTTTGCTCATCCGATGGTAAGAACAATGGCTAGACTTTTCTCCGTAACCCATTTGAAGCGGCGACTCTGGGCGAGCCTGAGAGGGCAAAGCAATTCTGGATTTACTCTAATTGAGTTGCTGGTCGCAATTATTATCGGTGGGCTGATCACCGTTGCCCTCTTATCTTTAGTAGTGGATTTAACTGATGTCAACTTAAAGGATACTGGGCGCACCGAAACCCAGCGAGATATGCAAGCTGCCCTGGACTATATTAGCCACGACTTGCGAGAAGCGGTTTATGTTTATGATGGCGCCTGCTTACAAGGGACTACGGGAGGAGCTGGCTTAAGTACGGCTAACTTTACGACGGACTGTCCAGGGGTTCTGTCCTATGTCCCCGCTACACTTAGTGATGGCGACACGCTACCGGCATTGGCATTCTGGCGAGCAGATCCCTTACCTGACGGAATTGCTCGGCTCTGTCGCACAGCAGCGGCGGCGGCTAACACAACTCAACTTAATGCGCTGATTTCGAATGGAGTGCCCTGTATTGCCGGATATAGCTATTCGCTGGTGATCTACGCGATGGATACAGAAAATTCGGGGAATCAGTGGCAGGGTCGCTCTCGATTAGTGCGCTATAAGTTGAGCCAGTATCCTGATAACTCAGCGCCTGCGACTGGCACAACGAATCCGACGCAGACTCCTGGTTGGGTGAATCCACTGTCGCGTCCGACCTCAAAATTTCCACAATGGCCGTTTATTCAAGATACGGCTAGTAATACCGTTGCTAATGGTCAAACAACGGCGGGCGGGCGAGCGGGCGGCTCACCTGTCGTACTGGTAGATTTTGTTGATGCCCCTCGGTCAGGCGAAACTCAATCCACCCCTACGTGCTATACAGATGCAACAAATACGGCTAATCCTGGTAATACAGTGATTACTCCTACAGTTGCGACGAATCGAGCCTTCTATGCCTGTGTCAGTAATGCGAGTGTAGCCGCACAAGCTCAGCCAACTAACCAGGAGGTATTGCTAGTGCTGACTGGAAATGTGGCAGGACGAGCTGGTTTTCCTCTGAATACCACCACGACTCAAGCCCGGCTATTCCCGATCCAAACTCGGGTGCTGGTGCGAGGAATTATCAATAAAACGCCTAGGTAAGTTAGTTTGCTTGATGTAAGGTTGCTGTCCGGAGGAAAAACGATGAAAAAGCGAATGTGGCGCAGGATGCAACGACGCCGATCGACAGCGGGCTTTACCCTGCTAGAGATGCTGGTATTGATGATCATGATTGGCGTGTTGTTTGCGATCGCGGCTCCAGGTTGGGATGCCTTGATTAGCCGTCAACGGGTATCTACAGCTCGAGAACAGGTCGTACAGATTATTCGCCAGGCACAGAGCGATGCTAAAACGAGTAGAATGCCTCGGTTGGTAGTATTTGACCCTAATGCCACTGGGATTCCCCGAGTTGCCAATATTCCTTATACTCCAGGCACAGCGTTACCTGTGGCACTGAACAATGTTGGTAACTGGCAAACCTTGGGTAATGGCGATATCAAGCCGAGAGCGATTCAACTGGCTAGCACTAATCCCAGTCAGATTGTGATTGAAAATGATGGTTCGATCGCCCAGCCTCCAACGGTAGCAGCCAGTCAACCTACTAACTTTAAAGTGACGATCTCTCGGGTGAATGCGCCGGGTGATGGCACTAAACGTTGTGCGATCGTAGCAACCCTTCTAGGAGCAATTCGCCAAGCCGAAGGCAGTGATTGCAATATCCCGTAAGCCAACTAAATTTTATCCTCTAAAGCCAGGGAATACTGCTTCCCTGGCTTTGGCGTTTTATGGTGCTGTGCATTACTAAGATGGGTGCAATCGATTGAACAGAAATCGGTCGCAGGGAAGACCGAAATCTAGTAGGAAACAGGTGATATTAATAACATGGAGTTTACGAATTGTCATAATGAACCTAACAAACACTGGCTCGGACGTTGAATATCTAACTGTTATAAACACTACGCAAAAATAGATACTAAGTTGGCAATGAGCGATTCACGACTTTGTCACGTTAACTACGCAACAATCACTACTAAAGCTACTTTGGAACAATAATTATGGCGATCGCATCAGAACCTATCTACTCTCAATTAAAAGACTTTCTTAAGGAAGAACTGGCTATTCCAGCTGATTCGATTCCCTTAGTGTTGCAGCACTGTGCCAAAACGCCTCATCGGCTGCCAGTGGTGCTTTGGCAGCACCGATTAATTACGCTGTCTCAGCTAGACCGAATTTTTACCTGGCTGAGCGATCGTTATCCGGCACGTCAATCCCAAGCCTGAGAGTAGAGCATCCTTTTGGTGAGGCAGATTTTTCTGTACGATCAAACAGATCTCTGCTCTCAACAATGAAAAATCTAATTGCTTCTACGTTTACGGGTATTCTGCTGCTAGCGGCTTGTGCCGATCGTCCCTTCTCATCAGGAGATCAGCCTGCCAGCCAAACCAGTAGAGCCACCACTATGATTCCGATTGGGGTAGCGCTCGCTCAAACGAGTAATCTCGCCTTACTGGGGCAAGAATCGGTGAATGGAGCGAAGTTAGCTGAACAATACTTCAATGCTCAGGGTGGCATTCGGGGTATCCCGATTAAGCTCATTTTTCAAGATGCTGGTGGTGACGAAGCTGGGGCAATTAATGCCTTTCAGACCTTGATTACTAGAGATAAAGTCGTTGGAATTGTCGGACCTTCCTCCTCACAACAAGCCTTCAGTGCTGACCCGATCGCCGATCGTGCCCAGGTTCCTGTGGTTGGACCCACTAATACGGCGAAAGGAGTCCCGGAAATTGGCGAATTTGTTGCCCGAGTGGCTTCTCCTGTCACACTTTTAGCGCCTAATTCCCTCAAAGCCGCACTTAAACTCAAGCCTGACATCCGGCGAGTCGCTGTTTTCTATGCTCAGAATGATGCCTTCAGTCAATCAGAAACGACAATTTTCCAACAGGCTATTCAAGACCAGGGGCTAGAGATTATTACGATTCAGAAGTTCCAAACGACGGATGCCGATTTTCAAACCCAGGCAACTGCGGCGATTAATCTAAAGCCTGACCTCATGGTAATTTCTGGTTTGGCAGCGGATAGTGGCAATTTAGTGCGACAGATCCGAGAATTGGGCTATCAAGGGTTAATCATTGGTGGAAATGGCTTTAACACTCCTAACATCTTCCCCTTATGCAAACAGTTATGTGATGGTGTTCTAGTGGCTCAGGCTTATAGTCCTGAACATGATAATGCGATTAATCGATCGTTTCGTGAGGCTTACATTAAGCAATATCAGAAAGACCCACCCCAATTCAGTGCCCAGGGCTTTACAGCGGTGCAAGTAATCGTCGATGCTTTAACGGTTATTGATCAGCAAAAACCGATTCGGCAGTTACCATTACCCGAGTTGCGAACTGCTTTAAATCAGCAAATTTTGGCGGGTAATTACGAGACTCCTTTGGGTAAAATTTCGTTTACGCCGGTGGGCGAAGTGGTGCAGGAAAAATTTTATGTGGCACAAATTCAGATGAATCCAGATGGCAAGAATGGCAAGTTTGTCTTTTTGAAGTAGTCTGCTCGATAAATTTTTAGAGAGATTATTCTTGCAAAATCCTATAACTTGATTGTGTAAGTGTACTGAACTCAGCAGTTTTTTCAGTGAAATTGTTGGCATGGGAATAGAACAAAAATTGAGCTGGATACCACAGCCTACCGAAGATGGATCATTTACCTTCTTCTCTGCCGAGTTTGGCGAAACCTTTCATAGTGATCAAGGCGCTCGATCGGAAGCTTTTCTTAAATTTGCTCAGGCAACTAATTTAGCCCAACGATCGCAGCAAGATTCGCTCCGCTTACTGGATGTTTGTTATGGCTTAGGGTATAACACGGCTGCCGCTCTGGAAACGATTTGGAGCGTGAATCCCGATTGTCGGGTAGAGGTTGTGGGCTTAGAACTTGATGCGACAGTGCCCCAAGCCGCGATCGCTCCTCCGTTGATTGATGCGTGGACACCGACGACTCAAGCGATTCTGCACACGATCGCTTTAGAGCATCACTACACTACTCCTCGTCTTCAGGCTCGCTTATTGATCGGTGATGCGCGTCAAACCATTCAAACGCTGACTCAATCCAGTTTTTTAGCAGACGCGATCTTTTTTGATCCGTTCTCACCCCGTCGGTGCCCGCAGTTATGGACGGTCGAATTTTTTACCCAAGTAGTTCGTTGTCTTTCACCTACGGGAAGACTGGCGACCTATTCCCGCTCCGCCTGTGTTCGATCGGCAATGATGGCAGCAGGATTAGTGATTGGCACGATTCCGCTGAGCGATCGTTCAGATGCTCAACCGCTGTTATCCCACGAATGGTCAGATGGTACTGTAGGCGCGTTTGATGCCAGTGATCTCCATCCCCTATCCCAGATGGAACAGGAACATTTGCAGACTCGGGCAGCCATACCCTATCGCGATCCGACGTTAGATGATGCCGCGATCGCCATTTTGGCGCGACATGATCAGGAGCAACAAACTTCGAGGTTAGAATCAACATCGAGCTGGCGACGACGTTGGGGTATTCATTAGGAGTAAGAATTAATGAGGTTGAAGCGGCGGGAATTTTTGATTCTAACTGGACTAGTCAGTGGCTTAGGCTTAGTCGGTCTGGAACGGTGGTTGACGACTCACCAGATTAGTGATGTTGCCATACCATTCCCCGCGTCTAGAGCCACCACCAAACCATTATTGCGATTTGTGGCGATCGCGGATACCGGCACAGGGGGGAGCGCTCAGTATGCCGTGGCGGCAGCAATGACGCGATTCCATCAGCAACATCCTTTTCCGATGGTCGTTCTGGCAGGCGACAATATCTACACCAATGGCGAAATCGAGAAAATCAAGGCGGTGTTTGAACAGCCCTACCAAGCCTTATTACAACAGCAAGTGAAATTTCATGCTTGCCTGGGCAACCACGATATCCGCACTAAGAACGGGGAAGCCCAACTTCAGTATCCCGATTTTAATATGCGGGGACGCTACTATACCTTTCGGCAAGGACCTGTACAATTTTTTGCCTTAGACACTAACTCCAATGCCTCTTGGCAGGCGCAACTGACCTGGTTAGAGCAGGAATTACGCCAAACCAAAGCTCCCTGGAAAGTTGTGTTTGGACATCACCCGCTGTACTCCTCGGGCAGGTATGGCTCTAATTCAGCCCTAATTAATACTCTGACTCCGTTATTCAAACAACATCAAGTCCAACTGTATATCAATGGTCATGAACATGATTATGAACGGACGCAAGCGATTGATGGGACAACATATTTGATTGTCGGTAATGCTGGAGCTAGTTTGCGTTCAGTTGGACGATCGGACTGGACAAAATATGCTGCCTCACGGCATGGTTTTACAGTTGTAGAAGTTTACCCTGACTTTATGGAAATCACAGCGGTTGATCCAGACAATCAACCTTTTGATCGGGGCATTGTTAGCCTATAGAACTACGCTATGCAGTCATGCTTGCAGAATGAATTCAATCAAGTTAGTTCTGCTGACCAATTTTTGCCGAAACGCCCACAGATGTGTCACATTAAGTTTTAGAGAGAAAACATTCTCTCTTCAGTTAGCATCGTTCCCGAGATTTGCTATGTCCTTCTCTACTCTGTCATCCTCACCTAGTAACTCTTCTCCTTCGATGCTGAGAGTTTTGGCATCTCGTGATCAATATCGTGCCTGCCATATTTGCCTACCGGGTGATGAGCATCGTCTAGCCGCCATTTTGGTCGATGGCAAATTCTACAGCTTACTGAAAATTGTGAAGGAACCGCAGAAAGCCCTGAAAATCTGTAATTTGATGGTTGGAAAGGGTAAACAACTGGTGGTCACTAAAACTACGAAAGGAGTAGCCATCTGGACCCATGAACCAGATGCGATCGTGGACTCCCGTACCCAAACCTACCTACAAACTCCCCGATCGTCCGCACCGACATCATCGAGCGAAATCTTGGCATCTCCTGGTCAGTATCAAAATTGCTATATTCGGGTGGCAGATCTGGACGATCGGTTAGAGGCAATTCAGTGGAATGGTCGGTACTATAGCTTGTTCAAAGTGACCGAAACCCGGCAACAAGCCTTAGAACTGGGTAATAAGCTGAAACGGCGGGGGGATGTCGCCGTCATGACACAAACCCCTCAGGGATACCGCCTTTGGGTATGGGAACCAGATGCCCGCCTGGTAGGATAAAGTTCCGATTGCCTGACGATCGTTATTTGAGGAATTAAGACTTTTCGAGTGCCTTGCCACATGCCTTACAAAAATGGGCATCGGCATCATGGAACGCTAACCCACATTGAGTGCAGGCGATTTCTACCTGATTGACGGTTTTCACCAGTCGTTTAATCAAATCACCCAATTGCCACGGAATTAACGCAATACCAGTCAGGATCATCAGAATGGTGAGAAACCGTCCGGTTTCCGAAATGGGCGTCACATCCCCAAAGCCAACGGTTGTCATGGTAGCAACTGAGAAGTAAACTGCATCGAGAAAGGTGGCAAAGGCAGTGGCATTTTTCGGATGTTCGACTTGATAAATCAGTCCAGAAAAGACAAAGATAATAATAAACAGCGTCAGTAAAATCCGAGCAACGATCGCACTATCCTCCCGACTGACGTAACCTACGATCGTTTTGCCTTCGATAAACCGCAACAAGCGTAAAATCCGAAACCAACGCAACACCCGCAGAAAGCTAATATCTAGGGCACTGATAAAAAAGGGCAGTACTGCCAGTAAATCGATAATTGAGTAGATGCTAAATACATGGCGTAGCTTGTGATCAGCACACCAAAGTCGGAGCAAATACTCGATCGCAAAGATCAGCAGAATGGCTTGATTAATCAGATCGAGTGTGAGGCGAATTGAGGCGGGTAAAGCATAGGTTTGGGCGACAAAAATGGCTGAAGACAGCAATACCAATCCAGTAATGGTTAAATCAACCGCCTTACCTCCAGGCGTGTCAATATCATTCAGGTAAAACCCGATCTTCTCTCGCAGTAGCATGAGATTGATTAACGCCCCAATTTGTTGGGAATACCTTCACATCCACCAGGAATCGTGCGCCGGGTTTTAGAGCCACCCCAGGCACAGCAGTAATAGCGTTGATCGTCTGACAGTTGCAAAGTTCCGGTAAAGTCGGCTCCTTCAATCACGGCTCCTGTATGGGTACCACGCTGATAATCGGGGGGTTCAGTACGGCTACGCGGTGTGGCATCCTGCGCTCTGCCATAGAAAAATTTAGCTCCATTTAAATCGGCTCCCCGCAAATTAACGTCACATAAAATGGTGCGAGCTAAATTGGCTTTGACTAAATCGCACCGAGTAAGATTTGCCCGAATCAAATTGGCGTCACTTAAATCTGTCCACCGGAGATCCGTACCTGATAAATCGGCACCTGCCAGCATCACCCCTAAATCAATGACTCGCACTCCATAGAGTCGGTCTTCTGCATAGCCCCCTGTACCATCAAAAATGGCTCGCCCTAATCGCCGATCGCGCTTCAGTGGAGTGAGCAAACGGGCACGACTGAGGAAGCGGATAATTTTAGCTTTCCCGCCCGCATCTACACTGCTCATAATGGCTGCCGTTCGGGCTTCGGCGATCGCTCGTTCTTGAGGCCAGTCTTCTAACAGTCCTTCTTCATCCAAAACTAAGTCGGATACACCCTGGAAGTAGGTATCGATCGTTTGTTGTTGGGTAATCGTGTTTTGTTGAATGGTCAGATCTTTGGAAATGATATACTGCCGCCACGCAATGTATACCGCTAGAACAGCGATCAAAATTTGTCCGAGTGCTCCCAGGACATCGCCCAAAGCGCCAATCACATCCCAATCTAAAGGACCAAGCGTTTGCCCTAACCAGTTATAGAAGCCTAAGAATTTCAGCAAACCTAAGGTGGCAATTAGACCACATAGGCTGCCTAGCAGAATGCTTTGTTCTTGAGGGGCGATTGTTTGGAGGAACTGCTGCAAGGGTACCCACAACATCTGTAAGGAAATGAGCAGCGCTACAACCGAGCCGGCCATGCCTAGCCAAAAGCTGTTAATTTCCAGTCCGATCACCATAATGCCGATCGCGACTAATAGAATTAGCGATCGGGAAGACTGACTGGTAGCCAGCGATCGTCCAGAACCACCAGGCGGCGACAAGGCTTGCCGCAACAATTGACTTTGCAGCCGGGAAACCATTTTTTCCGAAGTCAAAACTGATTCATCTTCGGGGTGGGGAGCCATTGATGGCTGGCGGGGTGGTCCGTTACCATCGCTGCTGGTGAGACCGTTTCCTGTGACAGAAGGTTCAGCCGCTTGATTCGCTCCCGCAGCCGATTCCGTAGAACCCGGCTCCGGCAAGTTAGGGTTTGAAGCCATGCGTAGTTGATCAGGCAAATGGGTTAGTGTATGCCCTATCTTAGCCTTTCATTCGCATCTCTCTCCCTCTAAAGTTTAGGGCAGTTAGTCCTCGCTATGAATAGACTCATGACTGGCGATAAACGGGTGCAACTAGACGCATATATAAAATTTCCTATAAGAATAAATTCACCAGGCACTTTTGAGCAGATCTGGGCACTATAAGGATGCCTGCTCAGAAATTTCACTGAAATTTCTATTTCAGGAGTTTTACTGGTTTGGGTTAGCGTGGGCGCTAACCTAGCATTCCTGCCGGTGAAGGTCAATCGAGCTAACTCAGACCGATTACTACTAACCTAGAGGGTGCCGGGAAGGAGCGCTAGATGGGAAATGTATGCCAAATTTCTTGCAAGTCCTGTTCAACTCTCGTGCCTTTATTCCTCATGGGCATTGCTACCTGTGGAAGCCTGGTTTAGTTGGGCTGCACTTGATAGCGGATAGCCTGATCGCGCTTGCCTACTTTTCCATTCCTCTTACCCTTCTATATTTTGTTCATAAGCGCCGGGATATCCCGTTTAACTGGGTCTTTCTGCTATTTAGTGCTTTCATTATTAGCTGTGGCACTACCCATTTATTTGAGATCTGGACGCTTTGGTATCCTACCTACTGGCTGTCGGGTTTGAGTAAGGCAATTACGGCACTGGTGTCTCTGTACACAGCTATCACCCTAGTATCATTAATGCCCCAAGCCTTGGTGCTACCTGGTTTAGCGGTAATAAATCAAACCCTGGAAGCGGAGATTGCCGAACGACGGAAAACAGAAACGGCCTTGCGGGAAAGTGAAGCCCGGTTTCAGGCATTTATGAATAATAGCCCAACGGCTTCCTGGATTACGGATGAAATGGGACAACTGGTTTACATTAGCCAGACGTATTCCCAAGTATTCCAGATTCCAGCGGATTATGTGCCTCAAAAAACGGATGTGACTCTTTATGCCACTGAACTCAGGCAACAATATCTGCAAAATATTCAACAAGTTGTGCAAACCCGAGAGGTCGTGCAAGCGATCGAATTAGCGCCGACACGAGATGGCACGATCGGACAATTTCTGGTCTATAAGTTTCCGATCGAAACCCTGGCTGGACAGTGTTTAGTGGGGGGAGTTGCGATCGATATTACCGATCGCATTCGGGCAGAACAGGCACTCTCGCAATTGAACCAGGAATTGGAAGCCAGAATCGAACAACGAACGCTGGCTTTACAGGAGAGCCAAGCCCAATTTCGTAAAAATGCTGCCCATTTGGCAGCGGCTCAACGGATTGCTCATCTGGGTAGTTGGGAGCTTGACTTACAGATCCAGGAGATTATCTGGTCAGAAGAAGTGTTTCATTTGTTTGGACGCGATTTAGCAGCTGGTAATCCAACGTTTGCAGAAGTGCAACAATCAATTCATCCTGCCGATCGTAGTTACTATGAGCAATCAGTACAGCAAGCGATCGCCACAAAACAATCCTATGAGATTGAATTTCGGGTTGACCACCCAGATGGAGCTTTACGTTACTTACAGGGTCGGGGAGAACCCGTCTTTGGTGCGGACGGGCAATTAGTTCGTTTAGTCGGCACGATTCTAGATATTACTGAACGCAAACAAACCGAGGCTCAATTTCGACAGACGAACGAACAACTGGCGCAAATTAATGTGGAATTAGCGCGAGCTACTCGGTTGAAAGATGAGTTCTTAGCCAATATGAGCCATGAGCTGCGGACTCCGCTCAACGCGATTTTGGGGTTATCCGAAGGGCTTCAGGATCAGGTATTTGGTCCCCTAAATGTCCGGCAAATTAAAGCATTGGGGACGATCGAGCGGAGCGGCAGACATTTACTGGAACTGATTAACGATATCTTGGACTTGTCCAAAATTGAATCCGGCAAACTGGAACTGCATCTCAGTGAGGTGTCGATCCGGGGTCTATGTGATGCCAGTCTCAGTTTTGTTAAGGAGATGGCACTAAAGAAAAATATTCAAATTAGTACCCAGATCCCTGCTCATCTCAACGTGATTCAGGCAGACGATCGACGACTACGGCAAGTTTTGATTAATCTACTCAGCAACGCTGTCAAATTCACTCCTGTCTCTGGTTCGGTTAGATTAGAAGCCTATCTAGAACCATTCCGGTCAATAGATCACCCCCCCATTTCTTTATTTTCCCGATCTTCCCTTTCTCCTCCACCCACCTACTACCTGTGCTTCTCCGTTATTGACACTGGCATTGGCATCGCTCCCGATAATATTGACAAACTCTTCCAGACATTTGTGCAGATTGATAGTAGTTTGAGCCGCCAATATTCTGGTACAGGGTTAGGACTGGCGCTGGTGCGACAAATTATTACCTTGCACGGGGGAACTGTTGCGGTTAACAGCGAACTAGGACAGGGAAGCTGTTTCACCGTCCGAATTCCTTATGCGGTCAAAGAAGCTGTTCCGACCCAGCACTTAACTCCGATCGCTGCTTCGACGCCTTTATCGGAGCGGAATACGGTTTCACGGCTGGAAGAGTCCACGCCTGTAGCAGAGCAACTTACTCGCGAACTGGATAATTTTGGTGCTAACTCTCTGCCTCAGTTGGTACCACCGCTCATTTTGCTGGTAGAAGATAACAAAGCTAATATTGATACGATTTCTGGCTATCTTGAAAGTCGGGGTTATCGGCTGATATTGGCAACCAATGGGCAGCAAGCGGTTGCTTTAGCCCAAACTCAATGCCCTGATTTAATTCTGATGGATATTCAGATGCCAGGGATGGATGGATTAGCCGCCATCCAGCAGATCCGTGCTAATGGACAGACGCAGATTCCGATCATTGCCCTCACGGCATTGGCGATGGCTGGCGATCGAGAAAAATGTTTAGCCGCTGGTGCCACCGAATATCTAACGAAACCGATTCAGTTGAAACAACTTACTGTGACGATTCAACACCTTTTGTTGCCCAGGAGTGGAACGTTGCCATGAAGACTCAAGCATCAATTTTAGTGATTGATGATGAACCGGATAACTTTGATGTGATCGAAACACTGCTGCATGGTGCTGACTATCAGCTTCACTATGCACCTAGTGGACAGAGAGCTATTCAGAGTCTGCCAAGTTTCCAGCCAGATGTAATTTTGCTAGATGTAATGATGCCAGATTTAGATGGCATTCAAGTTTGCCAGCAAATTAAAGCCAATCCGCAATGGCAAGCCGTCCCAATTATTATGATCACGGCACTAACGGCCAAAGAAGATTTGGCTCGCTGTTTAGCCGCTGGAGCTGATGATTTCATTAGTAAACCTGTGAATGGCTTGGAGTTGCGGGCACGAGTGCATTCCATGTTGCGAATCAAACAGCAATATGACAGTGTACAAACGCTGCTGCAATTGCGGGAAGATATGGTGAATATGCTGGTACATGATCTGCGGAATCCCCTTGCCAGTATTCTCATTTCCACTCACATCCTCAAGTTGCCAGGATTTCCGATCGATAAGCAACCAGAAAAAATTGAGCATATTGCGATCGCGGCGGCTCAAATGGAAACAATGATTGACAGCCTGCTGATCATGGCAAAGTTAGAATCGGGCAAGCTGATGTTCAACTATACAGAGGTAGACCTGTGTGCCCTCTGTAGTTCAGCGTTATCGAATGCCGAAGCGATCGCGGCTCAAAAGCATTTGAACTTGATCGGTGACCTGCCCGAACCCGGTGGGATGATCCAGGTTGATGCCACGATTCTGCGGCGAGTGCTAGATAATTTGCTGTCTAATGCGATTAAGTTCTCGCCATCTCATAGTCAAGTCAGGCTACGGGCTGAATATTTACCGACTGGGGATGCCCAAATCCACATTGCCGATTCCGGTCCAGGAGTGCGGGCAGACTTACAACAACAGATTTTTGAGAAGTATGAAGTTGGAACCTTGATCCAGAATGTGTCGCAAATTGGGTTAGGGTTAGCTTTCTGCAAAATGGCGATCGACGCGCATCAAGGCACAATCACGGTTACCGATAATCATCCCCAAGGCACGATCTTCACTGTAGTTTTACGTCATCAGCCAGCATTACGGGTTGATAGTCACCTCACTACGCATAGCAGTCTTTACTCCCAATCCAATTAATCACTTTATAGCTTGACAACCATAAAGCTATAATAGCCTCGATTTTGTTGTTGATTTACTGAAGAGGAGATCCCAGCAGACCTGACTCTGACCCCTGTTGTGTTCAGCTATGTTAAGTTATGAAAACTATCAATCATTAAATCACCCAATAGCTATAAAGTGCTTAATAGACTTTTTGGTTGAAGGAAGCCATGCCTGCAAAATGATTTCGCTGCACAGTGTCCGCACAGGCATCGCCGATCGCATTATTTCTAATGAGGTGACTGAACATGAGTCAAGATTTAGCCCAACGACTGCGCGAAGGAACCAAGCACTCGCACACGGCTGCCGAAAACACTGCCTTTATGAAATGCTTCCTCAAGGGCATCGTTGAGCGGGAACCCTTCCGGAAATTGTTGGCAAATTTGTATTTGGTCTACAGCGCTCTGGAAGATGAGCTGCGGCGGCATCAAAATGATCCGGTGGTGGGAGCGATGTATTTCCCAGAGCTAAACCGTACCGCTAACCTGGAGCGTGATCTGGTCTTTTATTATGGCGATAACTGGCGGGATCAGATTACCGCTTTACCCGCTGGTAAAATCTATGTCGATCGTATTCATGAAGTTGCCAACACCGATCCTGTTCTGCTAATTGCTCATGCCTATACGCGCTACATGGGCGATCTCTCGGGTGGACAGGCATTGAAAAACATCATCCGTTCCGCGATGAACTTACCGCCGGATCAAGGAACCGCACTGCATGAATTTGAGCAGATTCCGACCGTAGAAGCGAAGCGGGCATTTAAGGAAAAATATCGGGACACTCTGAATGGCTTACCCCTTGATGACGCGACGATCGATCGGATCATCGATGAAGCCAATCGGGCATTTACCCTAAACCGGGATGTGGTGCACGAATTAGAAGATGAAGTGAAAGCGGCGATCGGTGAGCATGTGTTTGATTTGCTTACCCGCCAAGAGATTCCCGGTGCGACTGAGCGTCCTCCGCATGGAACTGCTAAACCGGATGCTGCCCTGCAATATAGCATCTAGTCAATTTGCCTTCGTACACAAAAGTTGAGCCGATCCTCCCTAACCCTCCTTACTAAGGAGGGAACCAAACCAAGAACTCTACAAGTCCCCCTTCTTAAGGGGGATTTAGGGGGATCGAACTAAAATTTGCTACTCTCCAACCCCAACTGTTTCAACAATTACTGAATCTAAACTAAGAGGAAACTAGTTCTCCATGAGCTTCTCGCTGCCTACCGTTGAATTTGACCCGAAGTTGCTGCGTCAATACGATCAACCCGTTCCCCGTTACACCAGCTACCCCCCAGCCACCGAACTCAAACCGGAATTTGAAGAAGTTGACTTCCGGGCAGCGATCGCGGTGAGTAACTACAAAAAAACACCTTTATCGCTGTATTGTCATATTCCCTTTTGTGACAGCGCTTGTTACTTCTGTGGTTGCAACACTGTCATTACTCAGCGTAAGGAAATTGCTGAACCGTACTTAGAGTATTTGATTCGGGATATTCAGCAGACGGGGGCATTAGTCGATCGCAGTCGCCTAGTCCAACAACTGCATTGGGGTGGTGGCACACCGAATTATCTCTCGATGCCACAGGTGGAGCGACTGTGGACAGCATTACAGGAACAATTTAGCTTTGCTCCTGATGCCGAGATTTCGATCGAAGTGAATCCCCGATCGCTCGATCGAGAATACATTTTGTTCCTGCGGCAACTCGGATTTAACCGGATTAGCTTTGGTATCCAAGACTTTAATTCGGAAGTACAACAGGCAATTAACCGGGTACAAACCGAAGCCATGTTGTTCAATGTCATGGAGTGGAGCCGGGAAGCTAAGTTTGACAGTGTGAATGTGGATTTAATCTACGGCTTACCGTATCAAACGCTGGAAACCTTCAAACATACGATCGAGAAAACGATTGAGCTTGATCCCGATCGCATCGCAGTATTCAATTTTGCCTACATGCCCTGGTTGAAACCGGTACAACGTCGCATTCCAGAAGCCGCGCTACCAGAGCCAACCGAGAAGTTAGATATTTTGAAAATGACGATCGAAGATCTAACCAAAAACGGGTATGTCTTCATTGGTATGGATCACTTTGCCAAGCCGAATGATGAACTGGCGATCGCTCAACATGAGGGACAACTGCACCGGAACTTCCAAGGATATACGACCAAACCAGAATCGGATCTCCTGGGGTTTGGCATGACTTCCATCAGTATGCTGCATGATGTATATGTGCAAAACCATAAGCGACTGAAGGATTACTACAACGCGATCGATGCAGGTCTACTACCGATCGAACGCGGGGTGTCACTAAATCAAGATGATGTGATTCGCCGCACCGTGATCATGGAGTTAATGTGTCAATTCCGCTTATCGAAAGACGCGTTAGAAGAGAAGTATCATCTCAGCTTTGATCAAGACTTTGATGAATACTTTGCAGATGCCCGCTTCACCTTAAAACGCTTGGCAGCCGATGGTTTAGTCGAACTCTTACCGAATCAAATTCAGGTGACTCCGGCGGGACGGTTATTAATCCGCAATATCGCAGCAGCATTTGATGCTTACCTGAAAGATCGAGCGGGAACTAGCTTCTCTAAAGCCGTTTAACTTAGCGTGATTGATTGGTGATGTTGTAGAGGCGATCGCTACTTGCCTCTACGGCAATCTGTTGCCTGAACACTACATTGGTTTTATTCGCTGGGAGACAGGTTTATGCGGATCCTGATGATTCAACCCAACTATCACTCTGGCGGGGCAGAAATCGCCGGAAATTGGCCTCCGAGTTGGGTGCCGTATGTGGGCGGAGCGTTAAAAACAGCCGGCTTCACTGAGGTTCGCTTCATTGATGCCATGAGCAATGACATTGATGATGTCTCCCTGGCGGCACAAATCCAGTCCTATCAACCGGATGTGGTGTTGGCAACAGCGATCACCCCCATGATCTACAAATCCCAAGCCACATTAAAGCTGGCAAAAACAGTCTGCCCGAATATCAAAGCGATTATGGGTGGAGTACATCCAACCTATATGTACCGGGAGGTACTGCATGAGGCTCCGTGGGTGGATTACATTATCCGAGGGGAGGGGGAGGAGATTACCGTCAATCTGCTGCGATCGATCGCCAATGGCACCGATCAGCACGATCGCCGCGAGATTTTGGGCATCGCCTTTCTGGAATCAGGGAAAGTGGTGGCAACCCCTGCCCACCCCCCGATCAAGGATCTGAATACCCTGACTCCCGATTGGACGCTATTGGACTGGAGCAAATATATTTACACCCCGTTGAACACGCGAGTGGCTGTGCCCAACTATTCGCGGGGCTGCCCATTCCGGTGTCGCTTCTGTTCGCAATGGAAATTCTGGCGGAAATATCGTTCCCGTTCGCCCAAACATTTTGTCGATGAAATTGAACGGTTGGTGAAAAATCATCAAATTGGCTTTTTCATCCTCGCTGATGAGGAACCCACGATTAATAAATCTCGGTTTGTGGCACTTTGTCATGAATTGATCGATCGCAATCTCGGTGTCCACTGGGGCATTAATACCCGCGTGACTGACATTCTGCGGGATGAGAAGGAATTACCCCTGTATCGCCAAGCGGGTTTAGTGCATGTCTCTCTGGGGACAGAAGCCGCTGCTCAACTGAACCTGAATCTGTTCCGTAAAGAAACGACGATCGCGGATAACAAACGTGCCGTACAACTGCTCCGCCAAAACGGCATTCTGGCAGAAGTGCAATTCATTATGGGGCTACCCAGTGAAACTCCCGAAACCATTGAGGAAACATACCGGATGGCACGGGACTGGAAAGCCGACATGACCAATTGGAACATGTACACGCCCTGGCCGTTTGCGGAACTGTTTCAGGATTTAGCCGACAAAGTAGAAATTCGGGATTATTCGCACTACAACTTTGTCACTCCGATCATCAAACCCGATAATATGACGCGGGAAGAAGTGCTGAAAGGAGTGCTGCATAACTATGCTCGCTTCTATTCTTGGAAATTTCTGGAATATTGGTTGGAGAAAGATCCGTTTAAGCGGCGCTATCTGCTCGGCTGTCTCTGGGCATTCGTTAAAACGACCTGGAATAAACGCTTCTACAACTTGAAGCGGGTGAAGCAGAAAGGCTTACACACCGAGATTGAATTTGGCTTTGATCAATCGAAGATCTTAACGCCAGAACAAATGGCACAACTGAAGCAAAAAACTCAAAAAAGCTCGGCAGATACCGATTTCATTGGCACTATTTCTGCCTGTGGGCCATCGGCTACCTTACCAACGATCGACATTGAATCCGAAGTGCAATCGCATCAGTATTATGATGAAATTCAAGTGGCTGTGATTGAAGCGGATCAACAAACGCGAGTGGATCTCCGGGTCGCCCTGCGGGCACAGGAAGGCATTGAAGTTGCCAGTGAAGCGACTAACGGTGAGACAGGATTAGTGTTACTGGAATCGATCGATGTTGAAGTAGCGGTGGTAGACAGTACCCTACCCGATATGGATCTCGTCAAGTTCATCCGCATGGCGCGGAAAGTCCAAGCCAATTCCTATGTCGTGCCCTCCAAAATTCTGATCTTGGTGACTCCCGACCAGCAGGATTTGTTAGCCGCCGCTTTAGCCGCCGGAGTGGATGCCTTTTGCTTGAAGCATGCCCCGATCGAGCATCTGGCAGAAGCAGTACGAACTACTTATCTGAATGGCTCGTACCATGATCCCGCGATCGAACTGCCTACATCCCCCGTAGGATCAATTAGCTAGTGTTGCCCAATTTCAAATTCAATGCACAGAGCGGTGATTAATCATCGTTCTAGCATCTGAACTATATCTGTTGTTTGTGTGGTTGAGGAAACAAGAATGACCATTGATAATTCACCAACAGCACCACAAGCACCATTAAAGCTTGATTGGGTGTCTGTCATCTTCTTTAGCATCGTCCATGCCTTAGCATTATTGGCTCCCTGGTTTTTCTCCTGGTCGGCGTTGGGCGTCTTATTATTTCTGCATTGGCTATTTGGCAGTATCGGCATTTGCCTCGGCTACCATCGCTTACTCAGTCATCGCAGTTTTCAAGTCCCGAAGTGGCTGGAGTATACGATCGCGGTTATCGGAGCGCTGGCATTACAGGGTGGTCCGATTTTCTGGGCAGCCGGCCACCGCCTCCATCATGCTTTCACCGAAGATGAAGATAAAGATCCCTACTCGGCACGGCGCGGCTTTTGGTGGAGCCACATGCTGTGGTTGTTCTATCCCAAATCAGAGTTTTTTGACTACGACCAATATCAACGGTATGCCCCGGATCTGGTGCGTGATCCGTTTTATCGGTGGTTGAATCGGAATTTCCTCTGGTTGCAATTGCCTCTGGGAATACTGCTCTATGTCCTGGGTGGCTGGTCGTTTGTTGTGTATGGCATGTTTGTGCGAGCCGTCTTGCTCTGGCATAGTACCTGGTTTATTAACTCGGTGACTCACATGTGGGGCTATCGCACCTTTGAAACAAACGACAATTCCCGTAATCTTTGGTGGGCAGCGATTTTCACCTATGGCGAAGGCTGGCATAATAACCATCATGCCTATCCCAATGTGGCTAAAGCCGGTTGGCGGTGGTGGGAATATGATGTCACCTGGTGGGCAATCTGGGTGCTAAAAGTGACCGGATTAGCCCGAAAAGTGGTGATGCCACCGGAACAAGCGCTTTCCAATCAATAGGGATCACAAATTCATCGTTCTAAGCCTCATAGGGGTGGCTTGAGCTACCAGCTTGGTTCAGTCAGCTCATTAGCAAACCACCCTTACTTTCTTCCCTCTAGCACCATTTTTTCACATAGAAATTAATCGAAATGACCTCATCATTTAAAACTCAGCCGGAAATTGATTTCCAGAGCGAAGCTTATAAAGATGCCTATAGCCGGATTAATGCGATCGCAATTGTTGGCGAACAACTTGCCTTTGAAAACTTTTTACAGTTAGCTCAATTGCTGCCTCAGTACGATAAGCCATTATTACAACTAGCCAAAGTAGAAAATCGGCATAAAAAGAGTTTTCAAGCCTGTGGCAAAAATCTCAACGTCATTCCAGATCTTCACTTTGCCTGGAATTTCTTCGCCGCCTTACATCACAACTTTCGGGTTGCCGTCGATCGCAGACAGGTTGTCACTTGTCTATTAATCCAAGCTTTAATCATTGAATGTTTTGCGATCGCTGCTTACAGCATTTACGTGCCGGTAGCAGATGATTTTGCACGTCAGATTACAGAAACGGTGATTCTGGATGAACAGGCTCACCTGAACTTTGGCGAGGCCTGGCTGAAGCGTCACTTTGACACCTCTAGAGCGGAACTGAAACACGCCAACCAAGCTAACTTACCGCTAATTTGGCAGATGTTGAATCAGGTGGAAGCTGACGTTTGTGCCATTGGCATTGATAAAGCGGCGATCGCAGAAACCTTTATGATGCACTATGGCGACGCGTTAGGGAATATTGGCTTCAGTACCCGCGAGATTCTGCAACTCTCTGCCCATGGTCTGGCTACACCAACTTGTCGTTTAACCGAGGAAGTTTCGTTAGACTTAGGATAAGGACAGGGCGGATTTGCTAAAACGTTACATTTGGTCATCTTTATAGAATCCACCTAATCCAGGATTGCTGTAACTCAGTACTACTCGAATTTGGACGCTGGGTAAGGTATCAACAGTTCTCGGAATGCCAAACTGTTGAGTTCTAGATTCATGTTATTGCCCAGATCGTGCTTGTGGACACCTCCAGCCACGTACCTAAGCTTGAACAGTAGTCTAAAATTCAAGAGACAGTTCTGGCAGGACGATCGCCATGTTAGTGCTTAAAGCCATTCAACCAACCTTTTTAAAGCGAGATCCGACAAAGCAAGCCTCAAGTCTGCCGCCGGAAGCGAAATATTCTATGGCGGTGGGCACGACGATCGAGATTACTGCCTTTGTGTTAGCCGCAAATCAGCATATCCAGGTAACACTGAAGCAAGCCTTGAATGGTTTTGTAACTTGGTTTGCCTTTAGCTCCCATGTGCAGGTGATAGAACAGGTTACTGACCCCCTGGAAGTCGCTAGAGATCGGCAAAAAATGTTTAACAATTTTCTGGCGATCGAGGTACAGCAGGGAGCCAACCAGGACAGATTGGTGTTTTTAGATCGAGGCATCAAAGGCTCGTGGATAGAAACCCAGATTAGTGCTTATCCCGATCGCTTACGGCAAGCGCCAGATGGTCGCACAGTCGTGTCTCTAGGTGAAAAGCTACCCTTATCGGGTAGTGGTCAAACTGTGACGTTCAATCCGTATCCTAAAGTTGGGGTGATCCCAACGATCGATCAAACTGCATTAAATTTTCTCCATGCTGATATTCAAGAAGCGTGTATTTGCGTCGGCAGCTATGTGAATGGGCAAATGCGATCGCGCTGGTTAGGGCGAAATGCTTTAACTAAGGGGCAATTTTGGAGTTCCACGAAAATTGTGCCAATCCTCAATATTGTCTCCCAAGCAAACGCTAAATCAGTTACAACTCAAATTAAAAACTGTGTAATTAGTGATTCTCAAGGTAAAGTCAACAATCTGGATTTTACTGAGGCGGCGATTGATATTATCAGCTATCGTAAAGATGATATTGCAAATGATATTTTGATTTCTAATCAATTATCCGATACGTTAAAGCGGTTTAGTTCATTAGCTAATCTAGAAACTTGGTTTGAGACGATTACGGGCAACAAATCGTTAGAATTTCGGGGATACTATAGCGGCAAGCCTCTAATTGCCGAACCGATTTTACAAACGGGAACAACGGTGCTGTTGCGATCGCAAACCGCTGGAACGGTAGGAGAAAACTTAGTTTCTGCGTATGATTTGACTCGCATCGCCTCGATGCTAGGCTGGCATTTTCACATTCCCACCGAGGCAAAGTTACCTGCTGCCCAGTGGCATAGTTTAGAGACGGTTGTGCGGGCAATGGGTTATGATTCAGCCCGATATGTGGATGTGGCAATTCAGACGTTAGGTTTAGATACTCGCATTAGTGCTCCAGTGATTCTTTCCAAACTCGGCTTTGGACCATCACAGCTCCGTCAAAGAACGGAATTGTGTTACACGGCAGTGGTGCAACTGATTGACGATCGCCCCAAAGCCAACGGACAACCAGCAAAACTACGAACGATCGCCCTGACGCTACGTGCTGCCATCCAAAAGTTGAATAGCTCTGGCAGCCGAGATTTAGACGAAGAAGCCCGTTGGCTAGATGCCCGGATGGCAGCAGAGGTCACCGAAATCCTACGGCGAATCATTACCGAAGAATTAGCTTAAACCGACGGATACTCCTTAGGGGCAGTAAACCAGAATGCTCCGAATAGGATGTAAACTCAGGACCTGTTTCAGCCCCAAGCCACTAAATTTTCCGTCGATTTTTGCTAAGGATTTCCGAACTAAAGCAAAAGGTTGTGTAGACTTCAACAGGATTTGTTTGACGATCGGTCAAACTTGGTTTGAGTTACCCCTGGAATTGCAAGTTCTGAACTATTACCTGGCAGGAGCACTTGGGATGAAAATCACGCGACGTGAGGCGATCAAGCTGGTCGGTGGGGGAGTTTTACTATCCCCCTTTAGTTTTGCACAGCCCGCTCAGGCCCAGTTTAGCCCCACCATACCCCGGTTCCAACAGCCCCTGAAATTACCGCCGGTGCTGGTACCGTCTAAAACTAATACCAATGGTAAACGCCCGATCGATTATTACGAAATCACGATGGAGCCGGCAGAGGTGGAAATTCTGCCAGGCCTCAAGACCAAAATGTGGTGTTATGTGGGTCAGGGATTAGCTCCTGCCGCGATCGGGCCAGTCATTCGCCAACGGGGGGGAGTCGAACCGGAGGACGAAGGTCGCACTTCAGTGATCCGGTTTGTGAATCGGTTAGGCACGACGATCGAGCAGGGGAAAGTAGAACCGATCGCGACGTCCATTCATCTACATGGCATGGCTTCACTGCCGCAGTATGACGGCTATGCCACCGATCTGATTCCCCCGGATTATTTTAAGGATTACATTTATCCCAACGATCGGGCGGCAACCCTGTGGTATCACGATCATGCTGTGCACAAAACCTCCCGCAATGTTTACATGGGCTTAGCCGGGATGTATATCGTCGATGATGCCAAGGATCGAGCGCTGAATTTACCGAAGGGCGACTACGATATTCCGTTAATCATTCAAGATAAAAAGTTTAATGCGGCTGGACAGTTAGTGTTTGACGATCGGGGCCAGCGCAGTGCTTTTGGTGATGTAGTTTTAGTGAATGGCACCCCGTTTCCCCACTTGAAAGTGGCTCGCCGCAAATATCGGTTTCGGTTACTCAATGCCTCACCCTCGCGGGTCTATCAACTGGTTTTGAGTCAATCAGCCACCTCACTGACCGGTAAAGATAGTTTCCATGTGATTAGTACCGATGCCGGTTTATTAGAAAAACCCGTCAAGATGACGGCGCCCTACGATCTCTTACGGATTGGGGTCGGAGAGCGGTATGGCATTGTGATCGACTTTAAGAACTACCCGAAAGGTTCTAAGCTCTATCTCCACAGTCCCGCCTTTTCCAACAATGTGGATACCACGAATAACACCAGTGTGATCATGCGCTTCGATATTGACGATGATGCCATTGATGACAGTGCTCTACCAGATGTCCTACGGCAACCGTTTACACGCTTAGTCGAGCAAATTCCACTGGGTCAGTCTGTGCCAACCCGCACCTTTCGGTTTGAGCGCAATGGCAATCAATGGAAGATTAATAATCGAACTTGGGATGAAAACCGGATTGAGGCGAATCCGCAACCTGGGGCGATCGAAATCTGGAATTTCGTCAATCCCGGTGGGGGGTGGACTCATCCCGTGCATGTGCATTTTGTTGATTTTCAAATCATCGATCGCAATGGGCTACCCCCTCGACCCTATGAACGGGGTTGGAAGGATGTCGTGCTACTAGATGATTTTGAAACAATTCGGATTATTGCTAAGTTTAGTGCGCCCCTCGATCCCACGCCTGGGAAGCAACCGATTAAAGGCAAGTACATGATGCACTGCCACAATCTAGTACATGAAGACCACGATATGATGACGCAGTTTGAAATTGGCAGCGGTGGCGTGAGTCCGAAGTCAGCTCCAGCCCAACCGATCGCCAACATGCAGCCGTTTTAAGCATGAAGCAACCCCAGGTTTCTGAATCCTTCAGATCCTTGGGGTTATCCCTGCTTGTGACCATCCACCTCCTGATAAATCTCGCGATCCATTTGGCGAATCGCCTCATAATCATACGGATCGTAGGGAATCATTGGAGTCACTTGGGTTCCTGGAGGAGTTGCCTTACGGTCTCGACTCATTTGCTGCGGTGCTTCAGTATCGGTAGGGGTCTCTGAAGCGGTAGGGGGTTGAGGCGATGAAGTCGATGACGGATGGGGCGTAGAGGGAACGACCTTTTGAGGCAGGGATTGATCGGCAATCAGCAGCCCAGTCGGTAACGGGTGACTCCAGGTCATGCTAAGGGCAAGGCTGACGACAGCGATCGCCAAACAGCAGGTCTGTAACATTCGGTTGAGCATAAGACTTTGGGGGTGCGTCTGTGTACTCCAATCATAGGAGAGGAGTACGGCAAATGGCAGGTGATCAAATGAGGTGGTGAAGAGTTTCATCACGATCGCTCCTCGTTGACCAACCCGAGGCTGCTTGGAAGCGGCTGACCCATGACGATCGGCTGTGGTCGATCGCCTGACTCATTTAGCCTATTTGCTGATTCGTTTGGGTGGTTTCCGTTCGCCAACAGCTAATTAACCGATTAATTTTGCCATTTGGCTTACTGATTCCAGGGTTTTTAGTTAGCAAATAGGCAATTTACTTACTCATTTCGGTGTTTTCCGCAAGCAAAATGTTGATCGACCTTCTGATTTTGCCATTTTGCTTGCTGATTCCAGGGTTTTTAGTTAGCAAATAGGCAATTTACTTACTCATTTCGGTGTTTTCCGCAAGCAAAACGTTAATCGACCTACTGATTTTGCCATTTGGCTTGCTGATTCCAGGGTTTCTAGCAAGCAAACAGGCAATTTACTTGCTCATTTCGGTGTTTTCCGCAAGCAAAATGTTGATCGACCTACTGATTTTGCCATTTGGCTTGCTGATTTCGGGGTTTCTAGTCAGCAAAACAGCGATCGCCATGCTCAAACCGCAATTTGCTGGCTCATTTCAGTAAACCGCTGACTCCTTATTCGTCAAACTCCTTCATGGCTAGCGATGATGGCGATGTGTGGCGATCGACTCGATTCAGCAGCCATAGGGCAGCAATGATCCCAACGGTTCCTGCCGCAATACAGAAAAAATCTGCCTGGATGGCAATCATATTCATCGGATTGACTAAGCTATAGGGACTAAGCACCATAGATTCTGGGTTTTGAGTCAAAACTCTAGATCCCGGTGGCAAGCTCAATAACCGAAGCAACAAATTTCCAGTTTGACTAATCCCTACGATGACGGCGCAGCCAACTCCCACCAGGTTAACCACCAGCCCTGCCCAGAGTTGTTGGATGACTGTAGCTTTGGGTGGGCGCTGTTGAGGATTGACGAGCTGGAGTGCTAACCGCGTGTAACGATAGCACCAGTACAGGCTAAATAACAGAATAGCCAGACAGGCATAGGCAAGGGTCACAGCCAGATTGAAATAGGTTTGGGGAGGATTGCGGTGAAATAACAGCGCAAATACTAGGATAAAAATGGGCATGGCTCCCAAGAGGATCTGAGCTGCCAAAGCCGACCAACCTACCCACCGAAAGGCATCAGCAACCTGGCGAATGGTTAGAGAGGAAGAGTTAGAGTGACCAAAGTCAAACATAGGCGATCGTGAAGAGAAGTGATGAATTAGGACATCAGCCATGAGCTAACACTAATTCCCTAAATTCTCTCATGGTAGTTAGATTCGCCTTTACATTTAAGGTAATTCTTCCTAGAAGAAACGGTATTCGCAAATTAGCAGGTTACTTGGGCTTAGAGTTTCTGTCCACAGAACTGCTTACCTGTTCTATCCATCCCCAGTGCCGATCGAGTATCCTTGCAACGCTCTGGTCACTTACGGCTGAAGGAACGGAGTATGCTATTGAACAGTGTGTGTTCAGCCATGATTGATGGGATAGCCCAGGTATGAGACAAATTGTGCTGCTGGCAAGTATAGTTCTAGTGCTTAATCCCTGGCCTGTAACCACCATTACCAGGGCTGAATCGCCTGCCAGCCCATCTCCTCTGCCCTCTGCCTCTCCCAATCCTCTATCCCCACGTTCTACTGACCGACCTGGGATGCAATCTGAACCCCGTGGGGTGCCAAAATTATCACCAACTACCAAGGAAGTTAGCCAATTTAGACGGATTGAATTTCGGCGTCCAGAGGCTAAACTCCCGGCGATCGCATCTCCGGGTTCACCGATTACACCGCCCTCTGGAGCTGGCTCTCAGCCCACAGGACCAAAACCTCCCATCTTGCTAGTGCCATCGATCGAGCGCGAATTGACGATTGCTAGCTATCCCACATTATTTGCTTACATTCCCCAGGCGGGATGGGTGGAATTTGGGTTGATGGAAGCCAAAACCGCTGGAGCGATTTATACGACAAAATTCGTTGTCCAAGCTCCAGGAATTGTGCAGATTACCGTGCCCAAGTTAGCTCCACCACTAGCGATCGGCAAAACCTATAGGTGGTATGTCTCAGTAGTCAATGATCCTCAGCAGCCGCAAGAGGCTAGTTCTGTGCAGGGTCAACTACAACGGGTTGAACCGAGTACGAATCTGCGACAACAGCTTGCCCATGCTGTTCCTGGGGAGCTACCAGCAATTTATGCTGAGGCAGGGTTATGGTATGAAACACTAACGACACTCGCTGAATTGCGCTCTGTATATCCTCAGGATGGGCGATTAGTCGCCGCTTGGCGAGATCTATTGATGCAAAATGGACTCAATGCCGTGGCAAGTGCAGATTTAATTGCAGGTTCGATGCTACCCAGTAACCCGCCGTCCTCGCCAGCCGCCCCACTTAAATCTCCAGAACCAGCCTCTGGAGACGCTACCAGAGTCAGAGAGATGCGCCAGCCAGAATATAAACTTCCTGGTAGACGAGAATATCGACCTCCTGGCAGGCAGATACCTGGACGCAGAAACAGTGGCGGTACTAGGTAATCCAGTGATGATTATTTCATGAGGCAAGGAGTATGGAGTGGGGGCGATGGGGCATCGGTGTCATTGGTTTAATCTGGCTCGGTTTACTGAACCCAGCCACGGCGTTGAGTATGCCACCTTTACCAAAATTGGTGCAGCGTCCAGTCCCTCAGAACCAACGAGAGGCGGAACAGCAACTCTTGGAGTTAGCGAATCAGCAGTATACCCAGGGACAGTTAACTCAGGCACTGAGTACCTTGCAGCAATCCCTAGCAACGGCTCAAGCCCGCAACGATCGTCAAGCCACGGCGCAAATCCTAACCACTTTAGGTTTAATTCACCACAGTTTGAGCCAATATCCTCAGGCGCTAGAGGTATTGCAGTCAGCTGTGCAGATTACTGATAGCCTTGATGATCTTCAGGGAAAGGGGCGAGCACTGAATGAATTAGGAGTAGTACATCGCAAGTTAGCCCAGTATCCAGAAGCAATTAACCTGCATAAACAAGCTCTCCAAATCAGTCAGCAGGTGGGCGATCGGTTGAATGTGGGACGGACACTGAATGAACTTGGAGCCGTTTACACGGAGCTGGGGCAATACGCTAAAAGTCTGGAATTTCAGCAGCAAGCCTTACCGATTGTGCGTCAAATTGGCGATCGCTTAGGGGAAGGTCGAGTTCTGAACAGTCTAGGCGTGATCTATGGCTATCAAGGCGATTATGCCAAGGCGGAAGCGTTTTATCAGTCGTCCTTGCGCATTCGCCGTGAACTTGGAGATCAACTGGGTGAAGCTCGAACTCTGAACAATTTGGGAGTTGTTTATGATAATGTCGGGAACTATGCCCAAGCTCGGGCGTTCCATCAGCAGGCATTAAAGATTCGCCAAGCGATCGGTGATCGAGCGGGAGCCAGTCTGAGTCTTGGTAACCTGGGACTCACGTATATCAATCAAGGAGAATACACCCAAGCTCTGAAGTATTATCAGCAGGCTCTTGCCATTGCTCGGCAGATTGGCGATCGTGCCAGTGAAGCTTATTGGCTCGCCAGTATTGGGTCGGCTTACTCATACTTAGATAACTATGGGCAAGCATTAGAGCAGTATCAACAAGCGCTGGTGATTCAGAAAGCCGTTGGGGTCAAACCGGCGATCGGGCATACTTTGAATAGCCTGGGGGCAGCTTATGACAGTTTGGGGCAGTATTCAAAAGCCTTAGAAATTTATCAGCAGGCGCTAGAAATTTATCAGGCGATTGGCGATCAAGCGGGCATTGGCAGAACCCTGAGTAATATCGGTGGAATTTATGACAGTTTGCAGCAATATACTGCCGCTGCAACGGCTTACCAACAGGCATTAACCCTGCGCCAAAAGATTGGCGATCGAGCTGGAACAGGTGCTACGCTCAGTAATCTGGGTGCGGTATATAGCAAATTAGGGCAATATCCCCAGGCATTGCAACTGTATCACCAATCTCTTGCCATTCATCAAGAGATTGGTGATCAAGCCCAACAAGGTGTCGTGCTGAATAATATTGGGGCGATGTATGAGCGCCAGCAAGACTATACTCAAGCCTTGGAGTATTACCAGCGAGCCTTGGGCATCTTACAAGCCATTGGCGATCGCACCGGGGAGCAACTGACGCTCAGTAATATTGCCGCCATTCTGGCACAACAAGGGCAATCAGAATTGGCGATCGCGTTTTATAAGCGTTCGGTGAATGTGACGGAATCAATTCGACAAGAATTACACCAACTGCCACGGGTGGAGCAGGAAGCCTATCTGCAAACGGTGGCAGCTACTTATCGTGCATTAGCGGATCTGCTGCTGATAGAGGGGCGATTACTAGAAGCCCAACAAGTTTTAGAACTGCTGAAAGTGCATGAGATTCGTCAGTTTACGCGGGAGGTGACCCAAGCAGGCTCAGAACCAGGCATCTCTCTGAATCCAACTGAGACAACAATTCTCGGTCAGCATGGCTCCTTAATTGCATTAGGGCAGCAACTCGATCGCTGTAAACGTGATCAATGTTCTCAGCTCAGTCAGTTGAATGATCAATTGCAAGGTCTAACCGAACGTTATAACCAGTTGATTCAAACCTATGAGCGGGAAATTCGCCGCCGCCGTGCCGAAGATGATGCCTTTCTTGATCCCACTAAAGTGGCAAAATTGCGTGAAATTGTTGAGGCTCAACCTTATAC
>VRZD01000093.1 GCA_016743235.1 Pantanalinema sp. GBBB05
GACGCTTAGTTCGTAAAACCTTGTCCTTCTCCAAGAAGTTGAGTAACCACATTGGTGCAATTTGGTACTTTGTGCATCATTACAATGCCTCTTTGCGCTCTTAACCATTACCATTCATCACTACCCAAGTAGAACACACGCCCTGTCGGCAGGAGTACGGCAAATCCATTCCTGCTTCTTCTGCCGTTTCCAGAATGTAGCGATCGCCTTCAACTTCAACGGTTTGATCAATGTCTTCGACTTCATTAAACAACCTAATTTGATAAGTAGCTCCCATCAGCTCCCCCCCTCTTGCAGATATTTCTTCAGTTCAGCAGCAGCTTGGACAAACAGAGAACGGGTAGCTGGAAGTTCCGCTAAACCATTCAGCAAATGTGCCATTTAGGCAGGTTAAGGGAACCAAGCCTGATGGGCGTAAATAACCCTGGTTTGTCTGACATAGCATCTCCCCTTTTGAAGAAAGTCCAACAGTGCGAGGTTAATGGCAGGAGAGTCTTTGCAAGAGCTATCCGCCATTAACAGTCCACTACCTGAACGGACAGCCTTTACGACTGAATGAATTCTAGAAGGTCAGCATTGATCTGCTCCGCATGGGTCGTTGGCATACCGTGGGGAAAACCATGGTACGTTTTCAAGATCGCGCCCTTGGCTAACTTGGCGCTCAATGGTCCAGAGTTTTCATAAGGGACGATTTGGTCATCATCACCATGCATAATCAGAGTCGGCACCGAGATTTTTTTCAGATCCTCAGTGAAGTCGGTTTGGGAGAAAGCCACGATGCCATCATAATGAGCCTTTGCACTGCCCATCATGCCCTGCCGCCACCAATTCTGAATCACCCCCTGGGAAACCTGTGCACCGGGTCTGTTGTAACCGTAAAAGGGGCCAGCGGGCACATCCCAATAAAATTGTGCCCGGTTGGTGGCTACCTGTACCTGAAAGTCATCGAAGACTTCTTTGGGTAGACCGCCGGGATTTGTGGGGGTCTTCACCATGATTGGCGGCACTGCACTAATCAGAACCGCTTTGGCGACCCGACTTTCGCCATGACGGGCGATGTAATGGACGACCTCCCCACCACCTGTTGAGTGACCGACATGGACAGCATCCCTTAAATCAAGATGCTCAGTGAGGGCGGCAAGGTCGTCAGCATAATGATCCATATCGTGCCCATCGCTGACCTGACTCGATCGCCCATGTCCCCGCCGATCGTGGGCAATCACACGAAAGCCGTGTTTCAAGAAGAACATCATCTGAGTATCCCAGTCGTCGGCTGATAGGGGCCAGCCGTGGCTAAAGACAATCGGTTGTCCAGTACCCCAATCTTTGTAATAGATTTGGGTACCATCTTGGGTTGTAACTGTACTCATGTAAATTCTCCTGAATGAAAAATGAACTGTTCTTGTTCTCCCTCTTTTGAGCCGAAAATTAAATCTAGCTGCGTACCAGGGGCGTATCCACTAGATGTTCAGATAAAAACCAAACCTGTAGCTCATGGGTTCGCAACACCTAGCTGACCAACAGATCATTCGTGCCGCTGTCTTGATTTACAGCAGTTTTGTTGATCGCCTCTCTCAGTTCTCGAATGATCAACTCATGGGATTCCAGCAGGCGTGACAGCATCACGGGCACTTCTTCGACCCCCTTGTGTGCAGCCTTCGCTACGAGCTTCAACATTGAGGGCGATCGGCAGATTAATCAAGCTACTATAGGGCTGAATTTCGTATCCGCGTTGATGGAGTAAAGGCTGGCTAGCATCGAATTTAGCGAGGCTGTTTAGACTTGAAGTAGACATCAGACTTATCTCCTGTAATGGATAATTGAGCCAACGTATCGTGGATTTCGTGTGCCATCCAGTTACGCTCTTCTAGAATTGAGGCTGCCTCAGCCCGTACGCGTTCACGTAGTGCAGCGCTTCGCTGTTCGCTAATGTCCAGCACCAACCCACAGTATCCTCTGACCTCGGTATTGCGGTCAAAATCGGGGATATAGCTCGCATTAATGTGCCTATTGCCAGAAGGGTAGGAGAGGTCTGTCTCATAGGTTGTAATTTGTCCTGCCAGTGCCTCACAATTCCGCTTGCCGAGAATGTCATCCCGACCACAGTTAAACCAGACTTCGCAGGCATATTCACAAACCGATAGCGTTGCTCGACATCGGTATAAAAAATACAAACGGGCAGCGCATCGGTGATCAATCGTAATTCCTGTTCTCGCAGACGAAGCTCGTCATTCCGATCACGCAGTGCGGCTTCGCTTGCCTGTAAATGCCAAAACTTATGTTCACCCCTAGCAGTCGCGATATTAATATCACCCCGCGCTAAAGCGATCGCGTTCAGACGATTTACTGTATGAGCGGCTTTAGTAGAGGTATTCAATTTTTCCTCAATCTGACGCGCAATCTCACTTCGCAGTTGAGTCGCAACGTCACTAATAGCCTTTTGTCCATTTCTAAAGAACAAATACCCCACGACCCTGCCCGTCAACAGCAGCATCAAAGGTACGATGAGAACAATCCACAGTGGCAGTTTGGTGGGAAGATCGGCAATCTCATCGACTAATGATTTGATGCTCATCCCAAAAAAGCCTAATGTTAAGAAAGTATTGGTTCATTGCCTGTTCTAGAAGGTTTTACATACCATCTTCCATGAAATAGAACAGAACCAAACAAAAGAGCATCTACCTAAAGTTAGATTCATCCATATAAGGGTGCGGCATCACGTAGAGAATTTCTGGAATCGACACCATAACCCTAGAGGGCTAGAGGAGCAGAATCGGGTAGGGTTAGACTAAGTTGGGCGGGTGACTGCCCCCATCTTCTAACCTGCCCCATCTATATACCCGCTCTAAAACTGAATCCCGAGAAGTGACCCTGCGTTCTCAAACATGGACTTCTCGATTTGCTGCCCTAGCACCTTTGCCAGATTGCGTGTAGCACATTCGCCAACAGCGTCCATTGCTAAACATACTTAGATTTCTGAAGCTTAGCAATTTCTTATTGTGTCAATTGAACTTCATAGTTGACTTAACCATAGCAATTATCAGTAGACCTCTTCAGTACTGAATCAGTTTCTGCTGCTGCTCACATCCCGGGGAATAGGTGAAAGAAGACCTCAGCATCTCTAGAAAAGCGAGGACCTGAGGTGAGAGACGAACAGAATTCATTACTGCAAAACGAATAGTTCTAAAAAAGGGTGTGGGAAGACTATAAGCCACTACGCTTGCTGGAATCGGTTCTGCCGCCAACCGTGGCAAGATCGCTGCTCCTAGACCTTGAGCCACCATATTCACAACTGTCGAGTCAGATTTTGCATAGTAGACAGCACGGATAGTGCCGCAATGAGCTTCACAATGAGCATAGGCTAATTTATCAGACTTAAACTCATTGGAAGCCACAATTAATGGATAAGTTGTAACCTGTTCCCAGGTGAGGTGCCCCGTTTCTATGTGGAATGATTGCGAGAGCAAGACCACGTATTCATCTTGTAAAATCTCCCCTGATATAAACTCAGCACTCAAGCGATCGTCGGTAAACCCGATATCGGCTCGCCCTTTGCGGAGGTCGTCTTCCACACTTCCTTCATCGAATTGTTCAACAACACTGATGGCGATGCCAGGAAACTGCTGTTGAAATTGAGCAATGATGCCAGGTAAGAGGTGCGTTGCGACACTTCGAATCGAAGACAGGCGGACCTTTCCGACCTGAAGACTCCTGGCTAGATTCGCTTCTTTGAAAATTTGTTCCTCTAATTGAATGATTTTTCGAGCATAGGCTAAGACATTTTCTCCATACGGGGTCAAATCAGCCCCGTGACGACCACGAGAAAACAGCACAAGCCCCAGGGTGGACTCCAAGGCAGAGATCGCATTACTGATAGCGGATTGGGACATCTCCAACTCTAAAGCTGCCTCAGTAAAACTACGATGGTCTGCCACTGCAATGAGGGCATAGAGCTGGGATAGCTTGAGCTGACGCTGATCTTTCATAAATAGGGTAGGCAAGTAACCGGGTTGTCAAGGATTATGCCAAGAAGCCGTATGACGTGAAGTAGCCTATCTATCGATTTTGGTGATGGATGAGATATGCAAATCGCTTTGATTTCTGAGGATTTATTCATTAAAGTGATAGGAACTTAATTACTTTCTGCTTCCAAGAGAATAATTTTCACTGGAAATCATGGAGCTAGCAGGTCAGTTTTGCCAGATGTGGAGGTGCTGCTTTGGAATGGAAGAGACTAGCTTGCTTAATAATTGTGTTCACGATGCAATTGTTAAATACTTAGTTTTTACCGTCATTCCACTGATCGAGAGAAAATAGCATTTCTAATTACTCTTCGCTTATATAGACTATTCATCAATCTAAAAATAGCCATTCTTATGATCTGCAATGCTCTTAAAGATTTTGCAGATCATAGAATAATACCTCTCAATATACTGCGCAACATGATTTAGCTCTTTTATTAACTCTTTCCAATGTCAATAATTTCATCAGTGTGACTCTTAGCTAAGGTAACTTGTAACAATAAGTTGAGCATTTCCTTGATCCTATACTCGAATAGAAGCAAGCAAGTATGCTTTGAGCAGCAGGGTTGGAAAGAGCAGCATGATCGGGGCAGAAGTCGTTGAACAAA
>VRZD01000048.1 GCA_016743235.1 Pantanalinema sp. GBBB05
CGGACGCTTAGTTCGTAAAACCTTGTCCTTCTCCAAGAAGTTGAGTAACCACATTGGTGCAATTTGGTACTTTGTGCATCATTACAATGCCTCTTTGCGCTCTTAACCATTACCATTCATCACTACCGTAGAAACTATACTGATCAATCCAGCTCTCTTCCATCCATTCAGGAAGCAATCAATAAAACTTTTCCTCGCACAATGCCCCACTCTCCCCTTAAATTAACTGATAGAATGGGAAGCCTACCATACAGAACATTAATCAAAATTACGGACGGTCATGAGTAAGGGGACATTGTTTGACAAGGTTTGGGATGCACACACTGTCGGTGTTTTGCCGTCTGGACAAACCCAACTATTTATTGGGCTGCACCTGATTCACGAAGTCACCAGTCCTCAAGCTTTTGCCATGCTGCGCGATCGCGGCTTAAAAGTACTGTTTCCAGAACGTACCGTGGCGACGGTTGATCACATTATTCCTACTGATAATCTGGCGCGTCCATTTGCCGATGAGCTAGCCGAAGAAATGATGCAGGCATTGGAACGTAATGTCAAAGAGAATGGGATTCGCTTCTACAATGTTGGTTCTGGTAAACAAGGCATCGTGCATGTGATTGCCCCGGAACAAGGGTTGACCCAACCTGGGATGACGATCGCCTGTGGAGATAGCCATACTTCAACGCATGGCGCCTTTGGCGCGATCGCTTTTGGGATTGGGACGAGCCAAGTTCGGGATGTGCTGGCTTCGCAAACCCTAGCCTTGTCTAAGCTGAAAGTCCGGCGGGTCGAAGTGAATGGTAGTCTAAAGCCGGGAGTATACGCTAAAGATGTGATTCTCCATATCATCCGTAAACTGGGGGTGAAAGGTGGAGTCGGCTATGCTTACGAATTTGCTGGCACGACCTTCGAGCAAATGAGTATGGAAGAACGCATGACTGTGTGCAATATGTCGATCGAAGGCGGGGCACGATGTGGTTATGTCAATCCTGATCAGGTGACGTTTGATTATCTGAAGGGGCGGGAGTTTGCTCCCCAGGGAACTGATTGGGATCAAGCTGTGGCTTGGTGGCAAAGTATCGCCAGCGACCCAGATGCCGAATATGACGATGTGGTGATATTTGATGCGGCGGAAATTGCCCCAACGGTAACTTGGGGGATTACGCCTGGGCAGGGAATTGCTGTGAATGAAACAGTTCCTACTCCAGACGAAATGCCGGAAGAGGAACGGGCGATCGCAGAGGAAGCCTACCGTTACATGGACTTGCAACCTGGTAAGCCCTTGCAAGGCATTAAGGTTGATGTTTGTTTTGTGGGTAGTTGTACTAATGGCAGACTGAGTGATTTACGGGAAGCGGCAAGGTTTGCTCAGGGTCGGCATGTGGTGGAGGGTGTGAAAGCCTTCATTGTTCCAGGTTCTGAGCAAGTTAAGCAACAAGCGGAAGCGGAAGGATTAGACAAAATCTTCCAGCTTGCCGGATTTGAGTGGCGGGAGCCAGGTTGCTCCATGTGTTTAGCGATGAACCCCGATAAGCTAGAAGGTCGGCAACTCAGTGCTTCGTCTTCTAACCGTAACTTTAAAGGGCGGCAAGGATCGGCTTCTGGTCGCACCTTACTGATGAGTCCGGCGATGGTGGTGGCCGCCGCCGTAACTGGTCAAGTCACTGATGTGCGAGAATTGCTGTAATCGCAGATTATTGGTGTTATTGCTATCAGGAGTGCCTTCAAGCGTTCAAACCCGTTGGCACTCCTGCTTGGTGTATGCGTAGCCACAGAACTTCTGCTTTTACAGAAGCTTAAAGTATTTCCGCTTTGCTATTCTCCCAACTACATATAGCCTTTGGGTGAAGTTACGATCGCCCTTTGGCGATCGCTTTGTGTGATTTAGAAATTCACTGCTTTGGTCTGGTGAAAAGTCGGCGTGGCTGCACTTGGAAAGGAACGGTAATGCCTTAATCAACCTCAGTTCAGTAATTTTATCTGATTAAAGGCAACAATGGTAACTAAAGAACATGCGACCAAGTGTTAGCAAATCTTTATAGTTTCCTGAGCCAGCCTACCGATCGCCATGACCATCTTTTCGGAGTACCAGGATTTAACGCCAGTTCATGACGGAGACAACTCACGAGTCTATCGTGCTTGCCGAATTGCCGATGGACAACGTGTGATTTTGAAAATCCTGAAAGCAGAGTATCCCACTCCCGATCAACTCAGACGCTATCGGCAAGAGTATCATCTGACCCAGCAACTGCAACTTCCCAATGTGGTGAAAGCCTATGGCTTAGAAGAGTGGCAACGCACACTGGTGATGATTCTGGAAGATTTTGGTGGGATTTCCCTGAAACAGCGGTTAAAGCTATATCCTCACGGACTGCCTATAGGCGAATTTTTGTCCTTAGCCTGTCAGATTGCTGATGGTTTGGGACAACTCCATACGCAAGCTGTGATTCATAAAGATCTCAATCCAGCCAATATTGTTTTCAATCCCGAAACGGGGGTACTCAAATTGATTGATTTGGGGATCTCTACTCAATTCAGTCGAGAAGATCCAGCGCTGCAAATTTCCAGTCACTTAGAAGGAACCCTAGCATATCTCTCACCCGAACAAACTGGACGGATGAACCGGTTGCTGGACTACCGGACTGACTTCTACTCGTTAGGAGTGACTTTTTATGAGTTATTGACTGGTAGATTACCGTTTGTGAGTGACGATCCAATGGAGTTGTTGCATTGTCATATTGCCAAACAACCTGTGCTACTCCATTTGCTTTTACCTGACTCACCGCCGGAACTTCTCACACACATAGTGATGAAGTTGATGGCGAAGAATGCTGAAGATCGCTATCAAAGTGCTTGGGGACTGAAGGCAGATTTAGCAGAATGTATCAGGCAGTGGGAAACCACTGGTACGATCGTGGAGTTTCCTCTGGGTCAAACCGATGTGTCTGATCGGTTTCATATTCCCCAAACGCTCTATGGTCGCGATCGAGAAATTGCAACTTTACTGGCAGCGTTTGAGCGCGTGGCAGGTCGTGGCGGAGGCGTTGATCTGCCTGATGCCGAACTAATTCTAGTAACGGGTTACTCGGGGATTGGTAAGTCAGCGCTGGTGCGATCGCTCTACAAACCGATTACAGCTAGGCGAGGCTATTTTGTTGTCGGTAAGTTCGACCAGTTTCAGCGCAATATTCCCTACTCAGCTGTAGTGGATGCCTTTGCTGGTTTAGTCAGGCAATGGTTAGCAGAGCCGGAAGTCATACTCCAACAATGGCGAGACCGATTGTTAGAAGCTTTAGGGACAAATGGACAGGTTGTAATTGATGTCATTCCCGATGTGGAACTGGTGATTGGTGCTCAGCCCCCGGTTCCTGAGTTAGGTGCCAGTGAAGCTCAAAACCGATTTAATCTAGTGTTCCAACGATTGATTCAAGCTTGTTGCCATCCTAATTATCCTTTGGTTATGGTATTGGATGATATGCAGTGGGCAGATCTCGCTACTTTAAACCTGCTAAAGAGGCTTCTAGGGGATTACCAAACCAAAAATTTATTGCTGATTGGCTCCTATCGAGACAATGAAGTGTCAGCAGGGCATCCCCTCAGCCTGACGATTATCCAACTCCAACAGCAGGGAGCTAACATTGAACAAATTACCTTAGCCCCGTTGTCTCTAACGCAGATTGGTCAGTTGATCGCAGAAACACTGCATCAAGATCCTGCTACTGTCGCTGACTTGGCTGAATTAGTCATGCGTAAAACGGAGGGCAACCCCTTCTTTACCAATCAGTTTCTCAAAACCCTCTACACTGAGCATCTGTTGACTTTTAATCACTCGTTGCAGCAGTGGCAATGGCAGCTCGGAGAAATTGAGCAGATGAGATTTACGGATAATGTCGTAGAACTGATGATTAATCAGTTGCAAAAGTTATCTCCATCTGGGCAGGACATTTTATCGACAGCGGCTTATTTGGGAGCAGAATTCGATTTGGCGACACTCAGCTTAGTTACCCATCGGACTTCGACGGCTATCTTCACTGATCTAAAGGTCGCTATGGAACAAGGCTTGATTGTAGCTCGATCGCTCCTGGATGAAAATCTCCTGATTCAGGAGTACCAGTTTGGGCACGATCGGATTCAACAAGCCGCCTATGCTCTGATTCCGAGTCATCAACAGTCGGCTAAACATTGGCAAATTGGGCGATCGCTACTCGATACGCGCACTGAAGCGGATCTTGATGATCACCTGTTTAACATTATGGATCACCTCAATCGTGGTCTTACTGAGGTGGTGAATCCTGAAGAAAAGCAACATTTAGCTGATTTAAATCTTAGGGCGGGACGGAAAGCGATCGGCGCATCTGCTTATAAAATTGCGCTGACCTACTTGGAGCAGGGGATTTCTCTGCTGCATTTTGGTGCCTGGGAATCCCAATATGAATTAAGTCTAGCCCTACACAATGAAGCGGTAAAATCCGCATTTCTCAGTGGCGACTTTGGGCAAATGGAACATTTAGCAGGCGTTGTCATGGCAAAAGCAAAGACAGCCCTAGATCGGGTTCAGACCAGTGCGATTCGGATCGAAGCCTATGGTACTCAGGGTAAGCTGGCGGATGCAATTGCCACAGGTTTAGATATGCTAAAGCAGCTAGGTATTGTCTTTCCAGCAGTACCACAGCAATCGGATGTAGCTCAGGCTTCAGAACAACTAGAACAACTCCTTGCTGCTACGCAACCAGAGGAATTAATTAATCTACCCGCTACACAGGATCCCAAAGTTCTTGCCGCCTTACATTTACTGGTCAAATTATCTCCTGTAACCTTCATTAGTTCTCCAGAATTAAATCCATTGATCAGTTTTAAGGAAGCTGAATTATCTATCGTGCATGGAAATACGCCATTTTCGGCAGTTGCTTATGCTTCCTATGGTCTGCGATTGTGTAGAGACGTTGGCAATTTGGACAAGGCTTATGTCTTCGGTCAATTGGCGATCGCGTTAATCTCGCAATCTAGCAGGAAGGAGTTCGAAGCTACTGTCTTGATGATGGTTAATTCCTTTATCAATCACTGGAAAATTCATTTAAGAGAAACGCTAGAGCCTCTGCGGTACGCTCATCATATTGGGGTGGCTGGCGGAGATTTTGCCTATGCAGGGTACGCCGCATTTGACTATTGTACTCATGCTTATCTAATTGGTAAGCCACTGACTGAAGTGCAGCAAGAAATGCAGCATTACAGTGAGGCGCTTAAGCAAATGGGTCAACAATCTGCGTTTTCCTATCTTCAGGGATACCAGCAGGCAGTCGCAAACTTAATCGGGACACCGGAACAACCCTACAACTTTGCGGGAGCAATTTTGCATGAACAAGACATCATTCCGACTTGGCAGTTCCAGCAGAATCAAGCTGGACTGTGGCATTTCTATACTGTAAAACTCCCACTCTGCTACTTATTTGGAGAATTTGCTCTTGCTTATGAAATCAGTCGATTGGCAAAACAATCGATTGCTAGTGGTACGGCTGGAGTTGCCATTCCAATTCTCAACTTTTACGATTCTCTCTGCTGTTTAGCGCTTCTATCTCAGCCGCCATTAGACCCGAGGGTAGAGTCAGACCAGTTATGGCAACAAGTGAATGAAAACCAGCATCAGATGGAGTACTGGGCTGCTTCAGCTCCTATGAATTATTGTCATAAGTTTGCTCTGGTTGAAGCAGAACGCTATCGAGTTTTGGGACAGACCCTTGCCGCGATCGAACAATACGATCAAGCGATCGCAGGAGCGCAAGCCCAAGAATATATTCAAGAAGAAGCTTTAGCAAATGAATTAGCTGCCCGATTTTACTTCAATTGGGGTAAAGAGAAAATTGCTCAGCTTTATCTGCAAGAGGCACACTACTGCTATCTGCGCTGGGGAGCAATGGCAAAAGTTACCCAGCTTGAAACTGAGTACCCTCAAGTGTTGACTCGCCAGCGACCGTCTTCTTTATCAACGTTTCGAACTTCCTTTGGTACTAGTGCGAACAGTAGTAGCGCGGCCCTTGATCTCGCAACAGTTATGAAAGCCTCTCAAGCGATCGCTAGTGCCATTGTATTGGACAACTTATTGCAGACATTGATGCAAATCCTGTTGGAGAATGCTGGTGCTCAAGCTGGATGTCTACTGTTACCAAGTTCATTAGGCACACTAGATGGCTTTGCTGTCGCTATTCACAGTAACGGTAATACTACAATCCTTTCTCCTGCCGTACCGCTCAATCAAATTCTGCCTGAATCTGTACTACATTATGTGGCACGAACCCATGAAAGTATTGTCCTTGATGATGCAGCCCTATCAGGTAACTTTGTTCACGATGTATACATTCAAGGCGCTAAACCCCTCTCGCTCTTGTGTTATCCTCTGCTAAATCAAGGTGAGCTAGTTGGTTTGGTTTATCTGGAAAATAAACTCACGACTGGAGCATTTACTAGCGATCGCATTGAACTACTACAGCTCTTAGGTGGACAAGCGGCGATCGCGCTTACAAATGCCCAACTTTATGCCCAAGTTAGGCAGAGCGAACAACAGCTGCAACAGTTTCTAGAAGCAGTTCCGGTTGGTATTGGGGTATTGGATCGCCAGGGACATCCTTACTATGCCAATCACCGAGCTAAGGAGTTATTAGGTCAGGGAATTGCTCCCGAGGCAACGGCTGAAGAAATCGCTCAAGTGTATCAAATCTATGTAGCTGAAACCAATCAGTTGTATCCCAATGATCAGTTACCTCTGGTTAAAGCTCTACAGGGGCAGGCTTCTAGCGTAGATAATGCAGAAGTTCATCAGGGTGAGCATATGATTCCGATCGAATCATGGGGAACCCCTATCTATAATGAGGCGGGAGAGGTTCAATACGCGATCGTGGCGTTCCAGGATATTACGCAACGCAAACAAGCCGAAAAAATTCTGACTGGTTACAACCGGATGCTGGAACAACAGGTGGCAGAACGCACAGCTGCACTCCAGCAGGCAAATCAAGAGTTATCTCGATTAGCAACCCTAGACGGATTAACCAAGATTGCCAATCGTCGCCGTTTTGATGACTACTTGACAGTAGAGTGGCAACGTCATCTCCGCGAACAATCCCCCTTAGCGCTGATCCTGATTGATATCGACTATTTCAAACGGTATAACGATCATTATGGACACCAGGGTGGGGATGAATGTTTGATTCAAGTTGCTCAGACAATTGCCCAAGTCCCGCAGCGACCAAACGATTTAGTAGCTCGTTATGGGGGCGAAGAGTTTGCCGCTATTCTACCCAACACAACCTTAGACGGTGGATTAACTATTGCCGAAGCGATGCGACAAGCGATCGCTGCATTAGCAATCCCCCATGCGAAGTCGGAGGTCCATTCATGTATCACGTTAAGCTTGGGCGTCGCAGCTCTCATTCCAACTCTAGATACCCAAGCCACTCACTTAATTGCTCAGGCTGATGCAGCTCTCTATAGGGCGAAGCAGCAAGGGCGCAACCAAGCGATCGCTAATTGCAAGTAAAGATTTTATGAATGCTGAAGAAAAAAGCTCCCTCGCAAAACAAGGAAGCTTCTAACCTGGGTGTAAAAACTTATTAGTGTAGTTTATACTGCACGACGGGTCATCAAACCCCAGATAAAAATGGCGATAATTGCCCCAATTACGGCAACAATTAACCCTGGAATGCTCAAACCTGTTGCAGCTAATTGTAAGGTTCCTGTCGTCAGCAGTGTATATAAACTACCTCCAATAAATGCACCAACAATTCCTAGGATTGTTGTAGCAAGAATACCGCCGCCTTGACTTCCTGGATAAATTGCTTTTGCGATCGCGCCTGCGATTAATCCTAAAATCAACCAAGCAATAATATTCATGATTTTACCTCAATTATTTTTCTAACTTACTTATGAGATTAGCTAATCTAAATCAAGATTTCTCTCTGCCATAAGGTATAAGTTAATTCCTACTATTCCTTATAAAAATAATTTTAACTACTTAAAAGGAGGATCTCAGTAGCCTTATGCGCCAAGATCCTCCTTCAAGAAATTAGTCAGACTAAGCTTTATGTTAATTAGTCAAGTGCCTTTTTAACCTTATCTTTTAGGTTTTCAGCACCATGACGAACTTCTGCTTCACCTTGCTTAGCTTTCCCTTCTGCCTGATCTTCAGGATTACCAGTGACGTTACCAACTGTTTCTTGGACTTTGCCTTCAACATTTTTAGAAGTTGCTTTTGCTCTATCTTCGATACTCATAACTTTCCTGAACCTTTCGGTTATATACTGCTTAACTACTGACAACAGTAATCAATATTTAAGCTCTTATTCATCTATCAAAAGACGCAGTAATTAACTTAACCAGATTGATGCAACTTAAGTATGAATTAAATTCATTTATTTATTGAAAAAACAGTTAATAATCAGAGATCGGATAAATGGGGCTACTATGGCTTATTTTCGAGTCATTTAGGTGAAATTCAAGGTAAAGTAGAGCTGAAGAGCAAGTTTTATGCTAGTACTTAACTCTATTTAGTGCTGAAATATACTAAATAATAACTAGTTAAATGTATTGCGGATTACAACATATTTAATCGTTGCTATACCGGGAGTAGTAGTTCCCTGGATAGAAGCTTATTTCTAATCAAGTTGAGATAATATTAGAACTTTAATTAAACGACTAATCATTCCAAGAAATTCAGTACCACTTTAACCTAGCAAAACTTTAAGACATGGCTTTAAATCATTATGGAAATTTGTCCTTATTGCTCTACCCGGTTACTTCGGCATGTGCGTGATGCCCAGATCTATTGGTTTTGCCGTCATTGCTGGTGGGAATTACCATTTGCAATCACTGACCGAACTCTTTCGCCCCATATCTGTTACAAGCCTAACCAGGCTAGCTCCAATCTAGCTACCTTTTATACTGTTTACTCAGAGAGTAATACTAGTAACGATCGTTACTCTAGTTCCTCTCTCCTTTGATTGATGTTGTACTAACAGGCAGTTATTAAGCTTCTAGCAGTTGGTCAATTCAAGACCTTACCGCAAAGGAGGATGATCATGACAGCTAGCATGTCTAATAGTGGTACAAAGGCAATTAGTGATCTGGAATACGATCTGCTAACAGTATTGAAGAATAAAGCTGAAGCAGTTCAAATGTATGAAACCTATATGCAAGATGCCCAAAAACTAGGGTCTCAGCCCTGTGTTGATTTGCTGAGAAAGCTTCAGCAAGATGATACAAAGCATGTAGAGGAACTGCGTCACCATCTTAAAGAAGTGATGCAAAAAGGAAAAATGTAGGCTCGTTTTTGAACCTAATGACTAAGTTTTTCTAACCTGCACTACTACCACTCTGCTTTGCTGTTTGGCAAGGCAGTTTTCTGTAAGTTGAAGAATAAAAAGAAGTACTTAACTCTTTGGATAGATGTTGATATTTTCAAAATAGAGTAAGTTGCTTGGTTAAGTGCGCTAGTAAAACTCTGTTGATTCATCTACGTTAATGATTAGCTTGGAATTTTGAGCTAATCATTTTGTTATCTTGATTTAATCTTCTCCAGCTAAGATTTATGGTGGATGTGTCCGATCGGTTCATTCAAATTGCCAGTATTGTTACTGATAAGATTGCTCAACTATTGTACGCCCCTGTTTTAGTGACGGATGGCAAAGGTATGGTAATTACAAGTAGTGAGCCGTATCAGGTCGGGCTAGCTTTAGACTGGAAGAGAGGTGAAAAGGCGCTAGAAAACTTTTTAAGAGTACCTTTGCAATATGAAGCTGGAATTGGCGAGGTAATTGTTGGGGAGCCATTTAATCAAGAAGTAATTTCTCCTCGGTTAGCTCAGATTCTAGTTGAGTTAGTAGTTAATCAGACTACGGCTAACCAGGATCAGCGACCTAGTCAACATGAATTAAAAAATCAGTTGATCTATGACTTGTTACATAGTCGAGTTCGTGATGAAACTGTGGTTCTGACTCGAGCTAGACAATTAGGTATGGATCTAACTCCTCCTAGGGCGGTTATTCTAATTAATGCAGTAGATTATATTTTAAAAAATTCAAGTAACTTTCAATATGAGTTGACAGAGTTAGAACAACAGCGTCGAACTCAGGTTGTGATTAGTAGCATCGTAAATTTTTTTCACTTACCTAGTGATACCATCTGTGCTGATCTTGGACAAGGAAATGTTTGTGTCCTTAAAGCTAGTGATACTAAAAATCTTAATCCTTGGGCGGATGGTGATGATATTGCTAAAAGCTCAGGGTCATCCTGGTCCAATCTAGTGGCGTTGAAGCGAGCCGCAGATGCTTTACTTCTCCGATTACGTAATGATACTGGTGCTGAAATTGACATTGGTATTGGTCGCTATCATCCTGGAGTGCAGGGGTTGGCTCGATCGTACGAAGATGCTCGTGCCGCATTGTCACTAGGTAGCCGATTTCGAGGGCATAACCGAGTTCATTGTTTAGGAGAACTAGGAGTAGCAGCTTTTGTGGGAGTATCAGATGAAAATACTAAGGTAGATCTGGCTAAACACTTGCTCGGTCCGCTCGACCATGAGCCAGAGCTCTTAACTACGTTAGACGTGTTCTTCGCCGAAAATTGTTGTCCTTCGTCTACAGCTAAGCGGCTTTCAATTCATCGAAATACCTTGAGTTATCGATTAGATAAGATCTTTTCTCTAACAGGGTTAGAACCACGCAGATTTGATGATGCCGTTCAAATGCGGCTTTGTTTGCTTCTCCGATCGCTACATTCTCCATAAGCGACTTAGTCTAAAATAATCAAGGATGGATTAAATTCCAACGAATGAATTGCGATCGTAACAATGTTATGGCAATTTAATCCGAGTTCAACTATTTCCATTTTTAAGGTTGAACCAGGAATACAATCTTTGCAAGCTTGGCTTATTTCCTAGCTAAAGCGGCTTCAACCTCTGATTGCCATTTTTGTTTGGCAGCCTGAAATTTCTGACCTAATACTTGCAATTTCTCTTCTTCTATACACTCCCGTACAGCAGTAAAAATTTCAGATTCCTCTTCCTGAACGTGATGCATTACAGATTCTTTCAAATGAGTCAGCTTTGTTTTAAACTCAGCGTCACTAGGTTGCAATGATTTCATTTGCTCAAGTAGAATCTTAACGGCATTATGCTCTGATTCAGCTTCTTCAATAAAGCCCTCTAATTCTTCGTATTCTCGCATGGTCGGGTAGAAGGCTAGTTCTTCTGCATAAGTATGTAAAGTTAGCTCTTTGTAAATTTGATTAAAACAATCTTGAGCTTTCTTCCCATTTCCTGAATTTTCTAGCTGATCAAAGAGCTGTTCGACTTCACGGTGCTCATTTTCGATCATTAAAAGAATATCTTGTGCCATAGCCATGATTATCTCCCTTAAGTTAGCTGCCTAAGCTTATACCTACCTTATAAATGGCTATAGCAAAGTGATAAAATCCTCACCCTTTTGACAGAACATCATTCTTATAGGTCTTTTAATTTTCTAACAAAGCTGAAACTTTGGATAACGCCAGTATTTAAACAGTTAAAAGATCGCAATGATACAGAGTTATTTAACCTGCTATGCATTTGCCCAATGTCTTCAAATAAGACTATATTGCTATTTATGCAAATGCCCAATGAATTCAAGGAAATAACTTAATTAATATGCTTTATAGAACATAGATCTAATAAGAATACAGAGGGCTAAATAACTCAAAAAAAATTACTAAGGTAAGGGTTAACAAGCGGAGTATGAGGGATGAAACAACATCTGAACATGGGTCGAAAATTACGGAATCCCTTACCTCAAACTATCGTGATTGTACGAGCGTTACCTGGACTAGGGGATCTACTGTGTTTAGTTCCTGCGCTCCGGGCGTTACGATCCAACTTTCCAGCCGCTCAAATCACGTTAGTGGGTCTACCTGGGGCAACTCAGTTTGTTCAACGGTTTCATCACTATTTAGATACTTGGCTAGAGTTTCCTGGTTATCCCGGCATCCCCGAAACCTCAGTTCATCCAGGTCGGATCGTAACCTTTCTCGCTCGGATACAACAGTTAAATGTTGATTTCGCTTTGCAAATGCATGGAAACGGGATTTGTATGAATGCCCTGACTCTGCTATTGGGTGCTAAGCAAAGTGCGGGGTTTTTCCCAATGGAACACTACTGCCCTGACTCAACTAGCTTCATGGCGTATCCTGAGCATGAGCACGAAATCTGGCGGCATTTGCGGCTATTGGAGTTTCTTGGCATTCCGCTCCAGGGTAGCCATCTAGAATTTCCCATCTGGCAATCAGAATGGCAGGAATTCCAAGCTCTCGCCCAAGCTCACAATCTAAGCCCTGGTAATTATGTCTGTATTCATCCCGGTGCTAGCATTAGTTCTCGCCGTTGGAATATCCATGATTTTGCGATCGTTGCGGATCGACTAGCAGGTCAGGGATTTCAGATCATCTTAACTGGAACTAAGGCTGAAACTAGCTTGACTCAAGCTGTTGCTCAAGCGATGCGATTTCCAGCCATTGATCTAGCCGGAAAAACTAATTTAGGCACGATCGCTGCACTATTGAAAGAATCAAAATTGCTAATTTGCAATGATACTGGCATTTCTCATTTAGCGGCAGCACTAGGGGTGAAGAGTGTTGTCGTGTTTTCTAACTCTGATCCTCAGCGTTGGGCTCCCCTCGATCGCCAACGCCATCGCATTGTGCAAGTCTGCCCTGTAGAGTGTAGGCAGTCCGAGCCAGACCTTCTAGTGGCTGATCCTACACTCTTTCCCTCTCAGAGTGCCACAACAGCAGTGATTACAGCTGCCATAGATTTGTTGCGACAGGAGTTTGCTTATGCTTCCTGAATCCTGGCAAACGGTAGAACAGCTTTTATTACTTTGTGCTAGTACGGGTCAAAGTGAATTAGTTGCCCTGGATGCGGTTTTGCAAGTTATTCAGCAATCACTACCAGCTACTTGTATAACATTGTTACTGATTGAACCATCAACTTATCGCTATGCCACAGTCAGCACTAACTTAAATGACTGGATACAGCAGACAATTGCCATCTCCTACGATCGCGACATGACATTTATTGAGCACATCCAAGGTCAATCTTATGATGCGGCGATCGTATTTACTGCTCCAGGACAATCACCGTATGCTCTGGCGTACTACTGCTATCTAGCAGGCATTCCACTACGATTAGGTCAATCCCAAGAGTTTGGCGGGGGAGTACTTTCACACGCAGTTCAGCCGCCCATTGCAGCAACGACTCTAACAGGTTATTACCTACATTTACTCAAATCTATTGGTTTTTCGCTGGCAGAATCGGCAATGATTGCGATCGGTTAATCTGTATCCTTCCACCCTTTGATCCTATGCGGTTACGAATTCTCACCTGGCACATTCATGGTAGCTATCTTTACTACTTAACTCAGGCAAACCATGAGTTTTATTTGCCTGTGAAACCAGGTAAACCAGAGGGGTATGGTGGTCGTCTAGCTGGGTTTCCCTGGGGGGATAATGTCCATGATATTCCTGCCGAAGAGGTACAATACCAAGCGTTTGATTGCATCTTATTTCAATCCCGTCGCAATTATTTGCAGGATCAATATGAGATTTTGTCAGAATCTCAACGGCAATTGCCTCGCCTATATCTAGAACATGATCCGCCTCAAGAACATCCAACTAATACGACACATATTGTTGATGATCCGAGTGTATTCCTAATCCATGTCACTCCCTTCAATCAATTGATGTGGGACTGTGGTCATACTCCCACCTGTGTGATTGAACATGGTGTGATGCTGCCAAATACGGTGCAATATACTGGGGAAATTGCCCGAGGACTTGTTGTGGCAAATGGTTTAGCCAAACGGGGTCGGCGGTTAGGGGCAGATATTTTCCAACAGGTACGCCAGATAGTTCCACTAGATTTAGTTGGTATGCAAGCAGAGATGTTAGAGGGTGTAGGCGAAATTCCGCATCTCCAGTTACCAGAATTTCAATCTCATTATCGCTTCTTCTTTCATCCAGTGCGCTACACAAGTTTAGGTTTAGCTGTATGTGAAGCCATGATGGTTGGATTACCTATTGTCGGACTTGCCACAACGGAGTTAGCAACGGTAATTGAAAATGGCGTTTCGGGATATATCGATACCAATATTGAGCATTTGATTGAGCGTATGCAAGAACTGATTGCTGATCCGGTAAAAGCTCGCCGGTTGGGAAATGGAGCCCAGGAAAAGGCACGATCGCGCTTCCATATTCAACGATTTATTGACGATTGGCATCAGGTATTGGAACGAGCGATCGCACATCATTCAACCTTAGTAGGCAGTTATTGATAGAGGTTTGCTCTCTCCTTAACTTCATGGCTGGTATTAATTCCAGAATTACTTTTACCCCTAAGAGCGTAACTATGACTAAACGAATTGCCCTAATTAGTGAACATGCTACACCACTCGGGATTTTTGGTGGCGTTGATAGTGGTGGGCAAAACGTTTATGTTGGTCAACTTGCCAAACATTTAGCGGCGATTGGCTACGACGTAGATGTGTTGACCCGTCGGGATTCTATCCATCTGCCTGATGTCGTGGAATGGCAGCAGGGAGTCCGAGTGATCCATGTTCCCGCCGGTCCACCGATCGCCTTACCAAAGGAACATCTACTGCCCTACATGGACGAATTTACTACGTTTGTATTGAACTGGTGTCGCTGCCAAGTTGCATATGATCTAATTCATGCCAATTTTTGGATGTCGGCATTAGTTGCATCAGAAATTAAACGATCGCTAGGCATCCCTTATGTTGTGACTTTTCATGCCTTAGGGCGAGTTCGTCGCCTGTATCAAGGTGATGCAGATCTATTTCCTAACGAACGCTTTGTGATCGAAGAGCGAGTGGTGCAGGATGCAGACTACATTATTGCCGAATGCCCGCAGGATCGGGAAGACTTATTAACGCTCTATCATGCGGATCCCAACCGGATCAGCGTGATTCCCTGTGGCTTCGATCCGATGGAGTTTTGGGCAATTAATAAAATTCGGGCGCGGCTGACTTTAGGATTATCTCCTGATGAACAGCTCATTTTGCAATTAGGTCGTATGGTACCCCGCAAAGGTATTGACAACGTGATTCGTGGCTTTGCTGAACTGCTGAAACATCATGCTACACCGGTGCGATTACTGATTGTAGGCGGTGAAGCAGACACCCCCGATCCGCAACGTACACCGGAGATTGGTCGCTTACAAGCGATCGCAGCAGAACTGGGTATAGCGGCACAAGTGACATTTGTGGGGCGTAAAGGGCGAGAAGTTCTGAAATACTACTACAGTGCTGCCGATGTGTTTGTGACAACGCCCTGGTATGAACCATTTGGCATTACCCCGATTGAAGCTATGGCCTGTGGTACTCCGGTTATCGGTGCGGATGTTGGTGGAGTCAAGTTCACCGTTAAAGATAGTGAAACCGGGTATTTAGTACCCCCCAATCAACCGGAACTGTTAGCCGATCGCTTACTCCATCTTTTAGAAAGTCCACGACTGCTTAGTTTATTTGGTCATCAAGCCATCCGTCGCAGCCAGGAGCACTTTACCTGGCAAAAAGTCACTAGTGCGGTAGCGGCGTTGTATGAAGAAGTACTGAGCGGAGTCAGCGCTGTGTCGGGAGTCGAAGCGGAGCGATTTGCCCTACTCGATCGGGGCTTTGCCGCCGCGATTGATGCAGTACAACAATCCCAACAGTTATTACGACCTGTGATTCAATCTGCTGCCGAAGCAATGAGTGTGTGTTTCTCTCGGGGTGGCAAATTACTGATTGCTGGTAATGGAGGTAGTGCTGCCGATGCTCAACATTTTGCGGCGGAGTTAGTGGGTCGCTTCTGTTGCCCGCACCGGGCTGGACTCCCGGCTATGGCATTGACAGCTGATACCGCCTTTCTCACGGCCTGGGCAAATGATGTCAATTATGATGATGTGTTTGCACGGCAGGTGGAGACCTTTGCCCAACCCCATGATGTACTGATTGGCATTAGTACCAGTGGTCGGTCTAAGAACTTAGTGGCAGCATTTGCAGCCGCCCAATGCTTAAATTTGGGTACGATCGCTCTCTTAGGTGGCGATGGCGGTGACTTACAGCAGATGGCAGATATGGCGATCGTAATTCCAGCTTTAGAAACCCAAAGGATTCAGGAGGTGCAGATTTTAGTGATTCATCTACTCTGTGAACTATTAGAAGAGCACCTGCTCACAACCAATTCTAGTCAAACCAAATTACCTAAGGTATGGGACTTGGAAGCAATGCCGAAGATCATCAGTCCAGCCCAACTACCTGCAGTCACATGGATGGAAACGGATTCAGCCTTTCCGACATTAGCGTAAGCAGTTTAGTAACATAAATTCAGGAGCGAAAGAGTATGTCAGCATTAACTGAAAAAGTAACTCTGGTAACAGGTGGTAGCCAAGGTTTAGGAGCCGCTATCTGTGAAACGTTAGCAGAGGCTGGTGCTTCAGTCATTATCGCTGATATTAAATTAGATCAGGCGGAGCAAGTGGCAAGAGGATTACAGGAACGAGGGCTGGATGTGATTGCCCTTCCTCTCGATATCACGAATGACCAACAACTGGCAACCACTGTCCAGAAAATTGTGGATCAATACGGTCGGATCGATGTACTGGTCAATAATGCTGGTACTGATGTCACCTTACCGATCGAGGAACTGTCGATTGCCGATATCGATCGCGTATTAAATGTCAATCTTAGGGCACCATTCCTGCTCTCTAAGCTAGTGCTACCGATCATGAAACGCCATGGTCAGGGACATATCGTCAATATTGCGTCTACGGCGGCTAAACGTACCTGGTCGAATGCGACGGCATATCACACGAGCAAATGGGGGTTGATGGGATTTAGCCATGCTCTACATGTGGAAGCTCGTCCTCATAAAGTCAAAGTCACCGCAGTTGTAGCTGGTGGCATGAGAACTCCATTTATTCTCGATCGCTTTCCTGATACCCCATTAGATAAATTACAGGATCCCAAACATGTTGCAGAAACAGTGCGATTTATTTTGATGCAGCCAGAAGAAACTGTAATTCCAGAAGTGATGGTGTTACCCATGCAAGAAACCTCTTGGCCTTAAGGACTGCGTATGCATCGTCAGGCTATCTTTTTGGACAAAGACGGGACGCTAATTCAAGATGTCCCTTATAACGTTAATCCGGAGTGGATTCGGTTCACACATAAAGCTGCAGAGGGTTTACGTTTACTCCATCAGGCTGGGTATCCATTAATTGTGATTACCAATCAAGCTGGGGTGGCACGAGGATATTTTCCCGAAACAGCATTAGTCGCTGTCGAGCAGTGTTTACAGGACCTGTTTGCCGCGATCGATGTCCCATTAGCTGGTTTCTATTACTGTCCTCATGATCCAGAGGGTGTTGTGTCACCTTATGCGATTAAGTGTGATTGCCGCAAACCCCAACCAGGCTTACTAAAACAGGCTGCCAACATCCAGCAGATTAGCTTGCCACGATCGTGGTTTATTGGTGACATTTTGCATGATGTGGAAGCTGGTCGAGCTGCTGGGTGCCGCACCATTCTGATCGATAACGGCAATGAAACGGAATGGCAACTTTCACCCCGACGGCTACCGCATCATATTGTCAGCAATTTATGGGAAGCTGCCCGAGTGATTATTGCCCTCGATCGCAGAATTGTCCCGCCAGGAGAACTCACCTCTATTAATGGTTGTAGCGGTAACAGGAAATGATTGAGCCAGCAGCAACTAGGTCGAATCTAACGAACTTGATTCATCATTGGCAATCCTTGACGGTTCTAGTAATTGGCGATGTCATACTGGACTCTTACTTCGTCGGCAATTCGGATCGCCTCTGCCAGGAAGCTCCGGTTCCAGTCGTCGCGATACAGCAACGTCAAGATTTTCCCGGTGGCGCTGCTAATGTAGCGGCGAATATTGCTAGCTTAGGAGCACAGGTTTTCCTCTTATCTGTGATTGGCTGTGATGATGAAGGTGAGCGCTTACAGCAAGTGTTGGCTGAATCAAAGATTACTGCTGAACACCTAATTGTCAGTAACGAGCATCGGACATTAGTGAAACAACGGGTAGTTGCTAATAACCATCTCATCGTCCGATTTGACTACGGTAGTACAAAATCACTTTCCTCAACATTAGAACAGCAACTGATTGGTCGCTTAATCCAGTTATTTCCCCGTTGTGATGCAGTCATCATTTCGGACTATCATTATGGCACTCTCACGCCTCGGGTGATTCAATTTCTAGCGAAGTTACAAGCTCAACTACCGCGCCCGATCGCAATAGATACTAAGCAATTATCTGCTTACCAAGCAGTCAATGCCACAGCCATCAAACCTAACTATTTTGAAGCTATTCAGTTATTAAAATTAGCTAAGCAGAGGCACAATCGAGCCGAGCAAATCACGCCCTATGGCGATCGACTCTTACAGTTAACTGGCGCTAGAATTGCCGCTGTTACATTGGATGCTGAAGGTGCGATCGTGTTTGAACAAGGAGAAAGCCCAGTTCGCACTACGGCTCAACCTGTACCGCAACAGCAAACTTCGGGGGCGGGAGACACCTTTATTGCCACCTTAACTTTAGCTCTGGCAAGCCATATTCCTACTCACATGGCTGCTGTTCTAGCTACTGCGGCTACAGCTGTAGTGGTGCAACAGCCTGGAACAACTCGCTGCACTGCCTCAGCCTTATGCCAGTCGTTTAATCATTTAAACTCGCAGGCAAACCAGAGTTTCTCCACCCAGGGGACTAACGAGTAAATTGACCAGTAACTTAGTTGGAGGAAATCTGTTATGTCTAACTGGAACTCAGCTAAAAATATTCTCTGCATTCGATTAGACACGATCGGTGATGTGATTATGACTACGCCTGCTATTCGGGCGTTGAAAACATCCTACCCCGATCGCCGCATTACCTTGATGACCTCGGCGGCGGGAGCCGCGATCGCACCATTAATTCCCGAACTAGATGATCTAATTATTTATGATGCTCCCTGGCTCAAAGCTACGGCTCTCCGCGCTAACAGCGATCCTGAGTATGCCATGATTGAGCATTTACGGCAGGCACACTATGATGCGGCTGTGATCTTTACAGTTTATAGCCAGAATCCCTTACCATCCGCTGTTCTCTGCTATATGGCAGGGATTCCTCTCCGATTAGCTCATTGCCATGAGAATCCTTATCAACTCCTGACCAATTGGATTAAAGATCCGGAGCCAGATCAATTTACCCGCCATGAAGTGCGGCGCCAATTGGATTTAGTTGCCAGTGTAAGCTGCGAAGTTGACGACGATCGCATGATGTTACAAGTTGACGAGGCGATGCAATATCGAGTGCAACAGCGTTTAGAAGTCATGGGGCTAGCCCTTCAGCGTCCTTGGGTTGTGATTCATCCTGGAGCTACGGCTCCCTCGCGGCGTTATCCTCCCGAACACTTTGCGATCGTGGCACAGCAACTGGTTCAGGAGTCCGGTGTTCAAGTTGTATTTACCGGAACTCAATCAGAATCTGAGTTGGTTCAGAGCATTCAACAAGCGATGAGAGTTCCCTCGTATTCGCTGGTCGATCGCTTAAATCTAGCCGAACTTACAGCCCTACTATCTCTTACTCCTCTACTCATTTCCAATAACACAGGTCCAGTTCATATGGCAGCGGCGGTTGGCACTCCAGTGGTTGATCTGTATGCACTGACCAATCTTCAACATACGCCTTGGGGGGTTCCCAACCGTGTGTTATTCCATGATGTGCCCTGTCGGATTTGCTATAAGAGCGTTTGTCCAGAAGGTCATCATAACTGCTTACGATTAGTATTACCAGAGACCGTGGTACAGGCAGCATTGGAACTCTTACAACCTAGTTCAGAACTAGCATTCAGTTGCTAGTGCTCTAACCCCTTTAATCTAATCCCTGCCCCATCCTGACCATGGCAACGATCGATATTTTAATCCCAACCGATAATCGTCCAGCTGCTTTGGCGGTGACTTTAACTAGCCTCTGTGCCCAAAGCTATCGTAATTTCCGCCTAGTCATCTCTGATCAAACGGAGGAGTACGATCCGTTAACGACTGGAGAAGTTCAAGCCGCTTTAAATGTATTAGCTGCCCATGGTCATGAGATTGAAACTCACAAACACTTACCGCGAAAGGGTTTGGCAGAACAACGGCAGTTTTTGTTAGCGCAAGTAACTGCCACCTCCGCGCTATATCTTGATGATGATTTGATCTTAGAACCGTGGGTGGTTTTGGATTTTGGTATGAGCTGCTCCCTGAGCATTGTGGAGAAGATGTTTTAGCGCAACTGCGAGTGATGGCTCGATATGGCGGCTGTGGCATCATGCCCTCTGGGGTCTATCACCAGGAGTTACCAACTACAGTTTACGATCGCAGTCAGGATGCCCCCTTACTATTGCCAACTTACTCAGAAGTATAAATTCTAACGATATGGTGTATTCTTGGCGATCGCTGCGGAACTTACTCATCATGCGCCTGGATAATATTGGAGATGTTGTGCTGACCACTCCAACCCTACGGACATTACGCGAGAACTTACCGGATGCAAAAATCACCCTCATGGCAAGTCCCGCAGGTTCACTAGTAGCCCCACTTCTACCTTGGGTTGATGATGTGTTCACCTGGCGAGTGCTCTGGCAAGACCTGGGACGATTAGACTTTGAACCAGAACGCGAATGGCAGTTAGTTCACACTTTAAAGCAAGCTAAATTTGATGCCGCGATCGTTTTAACCAGTTTTTCTCAAAGTCCTCATCCGGCGGGTTTAGTCTGCGCCTTAGCCGACATCCCTCTGCGGCTGGGAGAATCTAAGGAACAGGATGTGGGTACGCTGACTCATGCTGTCCCCCCTGCACCGGACGAAATTCATCAAGTGGAGCGAAATCTGCGATTAATTGAAGCGGTTGGCTTCCAGGTCAACGATCGCCGTTTAACCTTACCCATTCCGCCCCTCCCTCCAACCGTTGCACCACCGTACATTCTGCTGAGTCCCTGGGCAAGTTGCCAAGCCAGAACCTACGATTTAGAACGGTTTGCGATCGCGGCACGGCAATTGAGTGACAAAACCGGGTGGTCAGTAGTAGTGACTGGAGTCAACAAAGATCGGGCTTCTGCGCCTCCTTTGTTAGAAATTTTAGGCAATCGCGCGATCGATTTAATTGGCACAACAACCCTATCAGAACTTGTGGCTCTAGTTGCTCATGCCCAATTGGTGTTAACGAATAATACCTCAACTATGCATATTGCTGATGCGACCGCCACTCCGAATGTGGTGTTGTATTCGGGCACCGATCGAGAAAGCCAGTGGCAACCTCGCCATAGCCCCTCCCGGCTGTTGCGTCGTCCGACCGATTGTAGTCCCTGTTATGCCTTTACCTGTCCTTACGATCGCCAGTGTCTGGATATTTCGCCTGAAACGATCGTAGTCACGGCTCTAGAATTGATTGAAAAATTTTACACGCACAAAATATTTTGATTGCCATTTTAATAGTCACTCACTGTTGACTGAATTCTGCATCACTGACTACTCGGCAATTTAGAGGCATCTTCATCCAAGAACGGCATAACTTTAAAGTTTTTGTCTTTTGTGAAGATAAAGATGAGATTTTGAGCGAGGATCGGGCATTCTACGGATAAGCTACATTTAGCCAGTGCCAGTTATACTATCCAGTTAGTATAAGTACTGATTGGAACTAAATTCTTAACTTGGCAATAGCACGATGTCGCGATTCACCTGCTATCACGACAGTTAATTATGAACTTGCCGCTATCGCCAACTTTTCAGGAAACACTTGCTCCGGATCTGTCTGGTTCTACCCTGAATGTAGTACGCCGCCCTACACCATTTGACCAGCCCTTCAGTATTTCCTCTAGTTCGAGTGCTGAAACCAACAGGTCAATCGCTTTTGTGGATGGTAGTTTAGCTGACTATCAAACCCTGGTTGCCGCACTACAGCCTGGAACCGAGACTGTAATTCTGAGTGCGACCGAGAGCGGATTACAACAAATTCAGCATTACTTAGCCGGACAGCAGGATATTGCGAACCTCCAGATCTTTTCTCATGGCAGCAGTGGTCAATTCCAATTAGGTAGTGATCTTATTACGACCAATAACGTCAATCAACTCCAGGCTTGGGCAGCCTCGCTCACGGAGAATGCTGATATCCTGCTATTTGGCTGTAACGTAGCGCAGGGTGAATTAGGGCAAGCCTTTGTGCAGATTTTAAGTCAGATTACTGGGGCAGATGTTGCCGCATCCAATGATTTAACGGGAGCAGACGGCAATTGGACTTTGGAATATCAAGTGGGGACGATCGAAAGCTTGGGAGTCAGCACTTCCAACTTACACAACTACAACCACACCTTAGCTACCTTCTCAGTCACCAATGCCAACGATGCCGGAGTTGGTTCCTTCCGTCAGGCGATTTTGGATGCTAATGCTACGGCTGGAGCAGATAATATCGTATTTGATGCCGCTTTCTTTAGCACTGCCCGCACAATTACCCTCACAACTGGACAACTGAATGTTACTGATGCTTTAACCATTCAAGGCACTGGAGCTAGCAACGTTACTGTTAGCGGAAACAACACTTCTCGTGTATTTAACCTGGGAGCTACAACGGTTAGCATTAATGGAATCTCGATCTCAAATGGTTTAGCCTTTAATGGAGCAGGAATCGCTGCTGCTGGCACCACATTAACGCTCAATAATATTGGATTTTCTAACAATCGAGCGATCGGTGGCAATGGGGTGAATGGTAGTGCTACCGGGGCAGGTGGTGGCGGCGGTGGTGGCGCTGGTTTAGGCGGTGCCCTATTTATTAATGGTGGCACAGTGACCGTATCCAATGCCCAATTCACGACAAATCAGGCTACTGGTGGCAATGGCGGAGCTGGTTTCCCGAATAACGGCTTCTTCAATGGCACAGGTGGGAATGGGGGTGGCACATCAGGCGGTGTCGGCGCAGGATCAGGTGGCACAGGTGGCGCAGGCGGTTTTGCGAGTGGCGGTGGCGGTGGTGGTGGTTCTGCTGAAACCGGTGGTGCAGGTGGCGTAGGTGGCTTTGGCGGCGGCGGTGGTGGCTCTGGCGGTAGAACTGCGGGTGGTGCTGGTTTACCGGGTGGCGCAGGTGGTACAGGTGGTGGCACAGGTGGTCAGGGACTGAGTAGCGCCGCCGCAGGTGGTGGTGGTGGCGCAGGCTTTGGAGGGGCGATTTTTCTCAATGCTGGCAGTCTACAGATCGCCAGTAGCAGCTTCCAAACTAACTCTGCCATAAGAGGAACTGGCGGTAATAGTGGCTTTAGTGCTCCTGGTGGTAATGGTCAAGGCTTAGGTGGAGCAATTTATGTCAACACCGGAGCAACATTCAGTACCAGTGGAGTGATCGTTCTGACTGGGAATATAGCTGCTCAAAACGCTGGTACAGCTACGAATAACAGTAATATTTTTGGCGCTGCTATCCCGATTCTCTATGACTTTGCGGCGGCGACCTACACTGTACAGGAAGGCAATACAACAGCTACAACTAATGTCGTAACCATCAATCGCACGGGTAATGTTGGAGCTACTTCATCGGTGAACGTCATTGTGGGAGCGGGCAGCGCGATCGCCGGGAGTGACTTCACAGCTACAACGGTCACGGTCAACTTTACAGCAGGGCAAACCACCGCAACCATCCCAATTCAAATTATTGGAGACACCTTGAACGAACCCAACGAAACGATCTCGTTATCATTTGCTAACCCCAGTACCGGTAGCCAGATTGGCACCAGTATCTCAACAGCAACATTGACGATTGTGGATGATGATCCAGTTGCAGTGGTTCAGCCCCCTGCGATCGTCATTATTCCACCGACCGAAGTTGTGGTAGTGACTACCAAAGCGCCCTCCATCTTCAAAACCAGCAAAAAAGGAAAGCAGGGGGTCAAGATTAAAGTGAAGAAGCAGAAATTCCGCCGTAAGAAGCGGTAGTTGGCTGAAGTGCTATTGAGATGCAGTTAAATGCAAGTAGCCCCCGATCGATCGGGGGCTAGATGATCACTGAATGAGATGAGCGATCGTTAGAACTTGAAGGTCGATCGCAAGGTTAGGACAAAGAAACTATCATTGTCGCTATTCTGATCCGGGGCAGTAATCCAGATGGCTCCTGGTGTAATCGAGACATTATCACTGAGGCGATATTTGTAGAAGGCTTCCACATGTAGTGAGGTGTCATTATCCAGCCCAACTCCACTTAAGCTTAAGCCATCTTTTAATCCACCTAAGTAGGGTTCGACCCCAACTACAATGCCAGCGAGATTACCCCGCTTCAGCAGATCAGGTAATGCCAGCCCTAAACCGTAGTACCAGATGTCGCCCTGTCCATCATCGCCTTTTAGATTTAACCGCGTGTAGCCACCAAAGGCATTTAACACTAGCTTGGGAGCGATACGGTAGTAAGCTGAGCCGCCTAAAGAATCAGTCGTAGCGGCGTTGCCTAAGCCATTATGCACCAAATTAGCGGGAGTCGTTCCGGTCACAAACACATCATCATAGCCCTGCGAGAAGATGGCGCTATCTTCGGAGTGATAACCATGTACATACGTCACCCCAACCCCAAATTTATCTGTGGCGTAGGCAAGCTGAGCATGGGCCGCATAAGTACCGTTAAACAAACCATTGCCAGCAGCTGGGTCATTGGCATCTTCGGCTAAATATCCAGCACTGAGGACAAACCGCTTTTCAGTATCAAAGGCATAGCTAATTCCAGCCCCAGCCCCACCGCCAATGCGATAGATGGGATTTTGTTGAGCAAAGGCGGAAATTGCCCCATCTCCGCCATCGTCATCATAGAAGTAGGGGTTGTTGGTATTACTGATATAAGGGGTTTTGCCACCTTCTGCCGCTACGTAAATCTTCAGCCGATCGTTGAAGTTGAAGCTGTAGTCCAACCGATCGAGCACAACATTGTTTCCGGTAATCCCACCGACATAGGATGCCAGAAAGCCTTCTGCTGTCCCTGCGTCTACAAACGGCGCTAAACTACCAGGAGTGCTAGGAGGTACAGCATTGCCAGCGGCTAATCGGGTGGTTAACAAATCGTTGCCGGTAAAGCTGGTTTGGAAGTTGAGCCGTACCCGATCCTGCCGGACTCCTTTATCATCATCAATCTCATCTCCAATAGTTTGGGCGCCTACAAACAGCGCTTCACCTGCCAACTTAGTCGTTGTGGAAAACTGTTGCTTTTCGACGGTTGCCAATCGCACATCCAACGCATCCACCCGACCTCGCAGGGCTGCTACTTCGGCACCAAACTCTTCTTGTAGCCGTTGCAGGGTGAGCAAATCCTCTTTTCTGACTAAGTCAGCGGTTGCCCCAGCAATCAACTCTTGAATTTTGTCCATGCAAGCATTTAAACCAGCCGCAAATTCATAGCGGGTCATGGCGCGATTGCCACGATAGGTCCGATCGGGATAACCGACAATACAGCCATAGCGCTCAACTAACGATTGGAGTGCCTGAAATGCCCAATCCGTCGGTCGAACGTCGGTTAATTGAGAGACGGAGGTAACTTGCTCCATCCCAGAGGTAGTCGGGGTAGACTCCATCGCTTGTTGCAGATTGGCTACCCCCGACAACGAGTCCATACCAGAGGTGGGTTCTGTTTGGGCAAAGGCTGGAGTCTGCTCGATCGTCAGCCCAGCACCGGTTAAAGCGATACCCAACAATCCCGGAGTTAATAGTCGTAGCCCCTTGATGGATTTAGAAATCATCACTATTCCTCACACCTACAGTTGATTGCCTGAGAATACATCCAGCATTCGAGTTGAACGGTACGACGATCGCGGCTTGACTGGCAAAGCTTCAGGTTTTCAGCCGAACTTGGCACAGCTACAGGAAAGATTAACAAATCGAAGATTGGTAAGCAATTCAAGTTAAAGTTTCGTTTGAAAACCAATGATCCACAAGTATGCCTGCTCTAACGTGCGATCGCTATTTTGGGGATATTTCTGTAACAGATATCCTCCCCATAAATAAATATTTGTGATAATTAAGAGTCCAGCTAATATTACGCCAGGAAGTCGAATAAAGTGAAAGGCGCGATCGGACAGATGCTCAACTGTCATAGCAGCTCCCAGCGATAGAACGGGTAGGGTTTCGATGAAGGCGCGACTACCGAATGAATCGCCGCTAAAGCCCCACAGCCCATTCAGCAGCCACAGGCAGGTAAAGCAAAATAGAATGATGCCATGCCACAGCTTCTGTGGGCGAGCCAAAAACCAGACGCCAACAATATTTAACCCAACTAAAACTAAATACCAGGGATGGTAAAGAAATAGCCCGTAATGAGTGCCTAAAATAATGGCAAAAATTCCTTGGATTCCTCCAGTAAATCCTTGTCCCTGATAAGAATTAGCAATAGGTTTACCCCATAGACAAAATAAACTAAATTGCTGTAAAAACAGCATGATTCCGATGCCTAAAACTAATGGTAAACTTTTATACCTATCCCTAAAATTAGCGCGAAATAGCCAAAGGAAGAAGGGTAGAAAAACAATATTAGATAGTCGAATAATTAATGTCAGCCCGATTAGCAGACCGGGAACCAAACCTGATAGAAATTTGGATTTGCCCAAACTTGTCTTTATACTGGAGAGAAAAATCAGGATATTGATGAGGGCAACTCCGGCTCCATGCGCCATGGCTGGTTCTTTTGCCAAATATTGAATTAAATTTGTGCCAATTAGCGGCATGACACAAAATAGCAACGCGGTTTGACTAAAAATCTGGTAGTTCCGCAAGGCTTGGTACAAGAGGTAAAAGCTACCTAGAATCAGCCCAACTAATGAACCAGTCACCGAGAGTTGATAGGGCAGACTGATGCCATCCTTGGCGAAGGGAGTCAGTTGCGCGATCGCATGACCGAGTAAAAATCCTGGTGTTTCTAGAATGGCTAGACCGATGGGATATTTGTTTGGGACTAGCCCTGTAGGAGTGCGTTGCGACCATTCGGGCGGTGGGGGATCGGGGAAGTAAAGTTGCTCAAAGTCATTCTGAAAGTTAATATCACCGTCAATCACCATCGATCGCACCCAAGCATAGTAACCATTGCCATCACTGACAATTAAATCCGGTGAATTGCCTTTTACAGCAGAAATCCCCAAGATGACTAGGGAAAATCCCAACATCCCAAGTAGGAAGATGAGATACAACTGTTGGCTGCGATCGTGGGTTTGGGGCATATCAACCTCTTCAAGATCAATGGAGATTGAGTCATCCCAGTCCCCGCCTTGATTGTGCCATTGATTTAACCCTAATAATGAAAGATTAACGGCAGTTGTCGCAATGTCCACAACGGAAGTTTTTTGCTTCCGATCCAAAGCCGAAGCCATCTAGTAAGAATTGCCAGCGGCAGCGTTTCGTCTTCAAGTAATTCGTCATTTGTTGGGCCGCCGTGGCATTGGACTGTCCTAGCTTGCCTGACTTTTGTGTCGTCATGCGGTAATGAAATGGATCAGTCCATTCTAAACAGCCAGCACTATGCAGTAATGCTAGCGCGATCGCCCCTTGAGGAAATTGTTTGGCGATCGCCGAGACTTCACCTACTCGGGGCAATTGTTGCATTAGTCCTTGGGCAGCTTGCACTTGCTGATGTTGTTGATCTAGAAAAAACTGACGGCGGTGGTTATCTTCTGGATCAAGCCATCCTGTTGTTTCACTGATCAAGGTCAATGCTGTAGCAGGTTTACCGTCGCGTCCAGCTCTGCCTACTTCCTGCACATATTCACTTAATAGTAATGGTGCATGGAAGTGCGCGATCCAGCGACTGTTATCTATAGCGAAATCACCAGGTTGCTTGCTGGATAAAGTTTTCACCTTGTGGACATACAGCCAAAGCTTAATTATCTCTGCTAATATTTCTTGTTAAGAGGCTCGGGCACTTGCAAGTTTAGTTGAGGGCGATGGTGAATAAAGAAAACGGCTTAGACAAGCTTGAAATAGCTGTCCATACAATTTTTGTTCTATTCGGAATTATCATCCTTGGGATTGCTTATACCCAGATTAAAGATCCTTTCTGGGGCGGACTACTGGTCAATATTGGCTCAAGTTTAATTGTTGTAACAATACTTTTTGCTATCTTTGAGATTTTTCGCAGAGAGTACGACAACAAGCATGAAAATCTAAGACGATATGTTGAAGAAGAGGTCAAAGCACAATTAGCAAAAACGAATCTTACAGCAATGCAAGTGCCTCCAAGCGCAACCCCTCCGAAGCCAGGAGATCCTAATGCATAGATTGCTTACAAGGATACGCAGGTTTCTGGCCCGCTTCTTTTTGTTAAGACCCTACACAGATCGACCCCCAATGACACGTTCGCGTCGAGGCTATGGCTCTATTACAGCTTCCTCAAAGCTCGCCCTTCCTCCAGAGGATAGAGCAGATTCTAGTATAGAATCAGAGAGAATTCATCGACCATACATGAATACTTACTTGAATGGTTCTAGCATCGTCTCTCATAACAAGATTTCTCGTGCTAACCATTCCGTACCCCAACCTAATAATTCTCATACACGAAACAGAGTCGATAATCGTACCAATACTATTGACCACCCTAATCAATCCCTGCCGTAAATATGGACAGTCTTAAGAAAATGTCGTACATGGGAAGCCTGCGCCCTGGGGAAGAGACTTTAGGCAAATGGTTAAGCGACACTGGATTGCCGATAAAAAAGTTTAATTCAAAAAGTTTTGCAATTCAAATGAGTCACCAGTATGTAGATTACTGGGCAGAGGTCGTTGACCACGGAGAATGGACAAGTATTGCCGCTGTCTTGTTTGGGGAAGTAGTAGGAAGAAACAGTCAAGAATTCTACCGATTTGTTCTTGAGTTAAACACCTCGCTGAATGCTGCACACATAGCAGTTGACAGCGGGAGAATTGTGTTGGTAGGTAATTTCCCTTCGGAAGATGTTACTAAGTATCGTCTTTTTAGGGACTTATCCTATTTTCACCAAACTCATGAATATGTGTATGGGCTACTTTTAGATAAGGCGGAAGAATTCAAGGTTGCTTTTAAGCCACTATGACCACCTTATTCAAGGTAGTGGACGAAACCACATATTATAAACTTGTGGACGGCAGGGGAGTCGAACCCCTCCTCCGGGGACTTAGGAGGTCAGGAGGGAACCAGTCGCCGCCCATTAAGAAACCAGACGGGAGCAGCACACTCCCGTCTGGTTTCAGTCTTCAGGTTCAGGCACGAAGGATCTCTTTTGTAAAATCTGCGACTTTCAATGCTACGGAGAAGCATACATCGGAACACTCAGAGTTACCCCGTGCATTTACACCGTCTATCTTTTGACCTGATAAGTCCTCAGTAAAAGCGATCGTATTAAGTTCACTGGTAGAAGCATGGTCACGCCAGTTTGCCTTCTTGGATAAACCCTTTCGTTTCCTCATACCTTCGGCTGTCGTGCCAAATAATCCAATATAGGTTCTATTGGTACAAATCGCGTAACCGCTACCAAAGACCTTATGAGATTTAAGAATACCAGTGAATTTTTTGCGCGTGATCTTCCCTCGTACTCTAGCGTCTAACCATTCTAGTTCTCGCTGGTTATCGTTTCGCTCTACAACATCGGCAGCTAAAGTAATGTCGGCATCGAGGTAGCGCAAAACCAGATTGGCTGATGCTTCACGGTACTTGTGTCCCATTACACCAGGGAGTAAGCCGATAATATACGCCCATCCAGCACGATCAGTAACAGGTGTTTTTCGCTGGCGCTTCCCAGGAAATTTGAAGTCCTCACATTTTGTGAGAACTTCGGGAAACCGCTCCACAATGCGATCCCAGGCTTGGTAAGGATTTTTCTGCTCCCCGATAACAGCAATCAAATCGTAAACACTAGACCGACCATCTGGTGTGCGGCGGATAGAAGCATTGTTTAGTTCAGGGATCACAGTTTTAAACTCGTGTGCCATTCTTTACATCCTCCATTTTACGTTCAAAAATTATGCAAGTTGAGCTAAGATGAAGGAGTTGAGGGACAACGCCTTCATCTTAGAAATTGTCCGAGTTGCAGGATTTGAACCTGCATGGCTAGGAGCTTCCACTCCATTGCCGCCTAGCTGGTAACTAGGTGCGCCTACCAATTACGCCAAACTCGGTTGTTGATTTTCTAACATACAGATATTTTTTGTTCGGTGCGGCGGAGGTCGTGCCGATTTTGCTTTTGAGCTACTCATATTACTCCTTTGAAAGTGAGCTTTACTCTTGCTTTTCGTTTCAATCCTTCTTGCGTAACCGCTGACTTATTTCAGACAGGACTTCTTCAGGCTCAGGTTTGCCAATAGCCTGGAAAGCTTGCTCCATTTGTTTGAAGCGACTTTCAAGCTCAAGAACTCTTTGTGCCATATTTACTACAAGCGCCCAGAGTGATGTTTGAGTGGCAGTCTCAGGTGGGGAAGCGGGTGATTCTTGTTGTGAGGGTTCCATAGATATAAGAGAATTGATGTTGCTTTGATCTAAGGAGTGAGTAGTTGTAGGGGAACGAAGAACAGAAGAACTAGCTGCGCTCAATACATCGGGTATCTGATCAGTATTCGACACGTTGTCAGAAATAGTATAAATGTACTCCACTGTTGAGTTGGTTAGATTTTTTTTGCGAGAAACCTCCTCTTTGTCCAAGGCTCTCTTTAAAACTCCTTGGACTGTCCCCATAGACAGCCCAGCTTTGTAAACAAGCTCCTTTGCCGTACATCCATTAGGCGAGTTTCTAAGAATCTCATAGATCCGAGAAGTGGCTGGATTTGTATTGGGCTGACGAGGAGGCGCAAACCCTTTACTCTGCTTCTTCTCTTTACTCTGCTTCTTCTTTCGTCCTTGTGGTTTGGATGCCGATTTCAGCCTTTTTACTTCGGCAATAACAAGGTCTATTGGTATATCAGGGTGTATTGAAAATACAAAAGTAGGGCTGGATTTATTTTCTGTACCTGGCAAGAAATTGGCAACTGCCACATCCTTCTTGCGAAGACTGCTTGCAGCCTTTAAAACCGTCGAATTACCTAACCCAGTTTCTTCTTGAAGGTCTACACCTGTGGCTTGGCCACGCCTACAGAGTGCCTCAAGGACTAATAACTCGCTAGGCGGTACTCCATCTAAGTGCAAACGCACCGAGGAAAAGTCGTTGGCATTATCTGGTATTTCCATGAAAGGCGTAATGAATAATTGTTGCGTCTTTGGAGCATGTCCGTTTAAAATAGATGTGCAATGGTTAGTCACAACTAGCCAGCCTCCTAATATTTTTAGGGGGATGTGGAGCGTATGGGAATTGAACCCATAACCGTTGGTTCTCAAGGCCTCGGCGGTTACCAAACTCACGCCCCATGCATTTAAAACCAAACAAACAAGAGGAGGGTTACTTTCTGAGGGTAGGCCCTCTTCTTGCTTATTGGGTTCTCAAAAATTCTAACACAAGTCTAGAGAGACGCGATCGTGAAGAGTTTGGATCGCGTAAAGGCTGCCTGGTCAAGCCTCTCTGAGAGTTGCTTGGTTTTCGTCCGAGGCTCAGCCATTTCAACTGGGCATCGGATATTCTCGAATCGCTTGCGAAAACGGTATCCAGTATTCATCAGCCGTTAAAATCATGATCTCAGTATCGCCTTGAATGCTGGCTGTTGCTAAACCCCGTTCTTTCGCCCAGGCGAACCATTTGTTAAATAGTTCGTGCTGAACTTCTTCCTGGTTTTCGTTAGGCTTCCATGCGTCTCGAATTGCCTTATTAAGAAATCCAGCTCGATTTTCAACTCGGTTTTCGGCTACAGCCTCTCTTAAAGTTTTTATGGCTTCTGTGACGATTTCAGGTGGCGCTGATTGTATAAGCCTATGGATGGTGGTATTCAACTCGATTCCTAGGCTTCTCACCTCTGACTCAATGCCTGCGGCTTCTTGTTGACGCAGCCCTCTATTGTCATCTTTTGGTACTTGTTGACGTAGACGGTCGTTTTCGATCTGCAACCGTCCAACTTGCTGACGAAGTGAGTTGATCTCGATGATTTGACCGTAAGCGGCTTCATTCTGTTTTCGCAAGTCTCTGATCTCAGCTTCTAGTTTTTTGATCCGATCTCGTAGGGTTCTAACTATTGCATTTGTAGACGCATCAGAGATGGATTGCTTCGATTGCGGCTTTTTATGCGCCTCTTGAGAGCGTAACAGCTCGACTCTCTCCTTGATCTCTGCCTCTTTATATAGGAAAGCTTTACTAACGCCAGCAGCACTAGCTAACGTATTGAAATTAATCGCTCTACCTTCCTTTAAAAGCTTACGGATTCCCTGTTCAACCTTCTCCAGGGCTTCCTGACGCTTCTTTTGAGCGTTTTGACGCAATCCTTCAACATTACGCTTTACTGTCATCGGTCTTACCCTCCAGCCCTGTAATGATGCTCTCTAAGCTAGTTTTGACCTTTTCATTCATTTCAAGTTGGCGTGTCCAGCCATTAGCTTTCGCTCTATCAATAAGCCTCTCTGTTTGCTGAAGTTGCTTCTTGTGTTCAGGTAAGTGTTCAATGGTCGTCCGAAAGTGGGTGCAGGTCAGACAGGCGTTTGCATGGGGACATGCCTGAGAGATGATCGGCAGCGCACAGGATCCGTTAGGCAGTGATTGGGCATTGATATTACGCTTAAACCACTGCAATCCAATATCATCGGCTTCTAGATCGTTAGGCTCTACTACCTGTCCTGCAATGTTGACTACTTTGCCCTGAAATTTGGCGATCTCTGCCTTCATAGTTTGGTCATGAATGGTGGCATAAACCGCTGTCATAGCAGGCGATTCATGCCCTAAGTACCGTTGAACGATATGCTGTGGCACTCTATTATTAATCATCCGAGTAGCGACTGTATGCCGGAATTGATGAGGCTGAAAATGCCAGCGTTTGCCCAACGAATCGCAAATATTGTGCTTTTCGGCAAGTTTATTGAGGTAATCCGAAAAAGCGTTGCGTGACATGAGCTTAGGTCGGGGTCTGAATCTCTGCTTATGTGAACCACTCTCGTTAGCACTGAATAGATATGCAAACTCGATGCTTAGGTTCTCTTGGAGGTATTGTCGTTGCTCCTGTATGACTCGAACAATCTCTCTAGAAACCGGGATGGTAATTTCCTTTTTCATCTTGAACTGGTAGTACCGTAAAAACCAGTCCCCTGCCTTGTCCTGCAAAAGACAGTCCGCTTTAAGATGTAGCAATTCAGAGATTCGCATTCCGCACTCTTGCAGGATAAGCACCATTCGCATAACAGGCTCAGGTAAGTCGTCTAAATGCTCGTTAAGTTGCTGAACAACATCCTCTGGAATATATCTGGGTTGTGGTTTTGGACGTTTCGGGAAATCCTCAGAACGAATCAGATACCTAGACACCGCTAACCATTCATTCTGATAACTCAATTCAAAAAAACTTCTGATCGAACTGATTGTGCTACCTCTTGTACTAGGTGACAGTTTCTCGCTTGCTAAATACGCCAGAAGATCAATTATTACTGAACGGTTGATTTCGCTAGGAGTGATGCCAGGATAGGATTTAGCCAGAAACCGCGAAAGACGTTTGAGTGCAAGCAGTCTGGAAGAGGCAGAAGAAAAGCTAAGTGTACTGAGAGTGAACTTAATGAACTGCTTGGCTGTCTCAAGCAGCCAAGGTTGGACAATTCCTTCAAAGCTGATTTTGTATACATATTTGCCTACACCAGGGTCTATTCCCAAGTTTCGGCAGTCCCAAATATTTTTCTTGTACTCAGCATCAGGATTGACAACGGGCTTGAATTTGTCAGGGTTGTGAGTAAAGTGCTTACCACAGCGCTTGCACAAGTAGATCTGGTATCCTTTTCCATCCTTGCTTTTGCGGCGTTTAACATAGTGGTCACTCCCACAATGATGGCAAACTATTTTCCCGTCAACTTTCGGGATTACCATTAGTGGTTTGCGCAGATCCGGTTGTGGACTCATTGGTGTTGCCTCTCTGCTCAAGGTATTCTTTGTAGGCTTCTTTCATGTCTTCATTCGTGACATGAACGTAAGTATCGATCGTTGTCTGAATGCTGGCGTGTCCTAAGCGTTTCTGGACATACGCCATTTCCATCCCCTCGCGAATTAAATCTGTGGCATGGGTATGTCTAAACATGTGGGGATGAATATCGATACCTGTCTTCCTCTTAAGGCGGTTAAACAAATCCATGACGGCACTGTATGTCATAGGTGCGCCGATCTCGCCTTCCCAAAGATTCACGAAAACGTAGTCACTAAAGCTGTTTTCCAGTATGTCCATAAACTCTTTCTCTAGGTATTGGCTGTATAGCCCCATCAATTCCTTTGAGACATGGATGATGTTCGTGTCTTTACTTTTAGAGCGGACACCGTTGATGTTGTCATTTCTAGGAATGATTTGAATCTGATTGTCCCAGGACTGAATATCCTCATGTCTAAGTCCAAGTGCCTGCCCAATCCGCATCCCGCTTTCATGAAGCAGACAGACCAAAAACTTGTCCCTGCTTCGCTTACAAGCGGCAATGACTTGTTCAACTTGCTCTTGCGTCAGTGTTTTGGGGGCGTGTTTAGGAACCTTGAGCTTGAGCAATGCTGTCTGAATCGGCTTGCCTTTTGTAATGTGATGCAAAAAGCTTTTGTACTTTCTGCCAGAGGTAAACTGTGAGCGATAGAGAGGGATGTGTGGCACGTTACCCGTTCGCTCATGAAAGTCGTAAAGCATACGAACTGAGGCCAATATCGCATTTACGGTCGATTCAGTCCGCTTGGCCTGTAGCTCCTGTATAGACATCACTCCTACCGGATTTGGGCTTCTGAGCCACACCATAAAGTCAGCAAGCTCAACCAGTCCAATTGCTGTCCAGTCGAGAATCTTGTCTTGCAGGTATTCCCAGTACAGTTTCAAATGAAAAGCGTAAGCTTTAATGGTATTGGGCGATCTTTCAATGCCACGAAGGTAAGCCAGAAATTCCTCAACTGGCTCAATTGGCAAAAAGTCATCTCCTAACACCATCCAGGTTGTTTGCCCGGACTGGAGTTTAACTTTCTGAACTTTCACTTTGTAACTTTATGGACGGTGAATAATTACTTGCGGTTATTATTCCACAATATAGTTCTTTCGTACTATTATTTGTTGTTGTTTACTTTAAAGACTTAACAATTAAGGCTGTTGCTAACGGACGTTCGATTTGTTAATTCCCAAATAAACTTACACTGTAGAGTACGCTAAAGGGATGTGAGGCTGTTAATTTTTGTGAAGCGAACAAGAATATGGAGATTGGCAAATCCGCAACGGTTGCGGATTTGATTTATCGGGGCATCGTTTTGATCCGAGGCACACCCCCACGGGTGAGCGTTAGAGTGCAGGTTGATCCAATCTCAGGGGTGCCAGTAGATTCCAGCAAGCAATAGTAGGTGCTGCCGTCTTTTGCCCTGACCTGATGGCGTTGATTACCAGTGTCATACCCCAGGTAGACTGCTTCCGTGGGTGGGGTTGTTGGGGTGAGCTGTTTGGTCAGGCGATTTGCCATTGCCCGATCGAGCGCTGATCGATTCCGTTGCCGCAGGTCAAGGTCACTATTCATGGTAGGAAGCTGCGTAGAAATTGAAGGTCGGAAGGTCGTAGGGTTTGGGAGGATAGACCAACGTTTCTAAGTCCCCCTGCTTGTTGAATCCAGAACTATAGCCAGCAAACTGAATGGAGATTTGAGTTGTGCCGTCTGCAAGGTAGGGGTCAAACTCGGTCTTAGGAATCGCCGTGAATCCCGTGGTTTGCACATCCAGATAGTAATCCTCCGGATCAAAGGTGGTTTGGATCCGATTGATGGTAGAGTCTGCAATCCAGAGCAAGCCACTGGTTTGTGTGAATCCTTGCTGGGTAGCATAACGCCCGATCGCGAATCTGCCAGACTGGTCAATCCGAATCGTGGTTAACGAGTCCTCAGTTCCAGAACTGGAGTCTTCTGGGATGGGCGGTAGACCCGCGCCCCCGGCACTCACATAGTTGTTATCGATCGAAGTAGAGGAAAAGTTGTAGGTTAACTCAGGGGTTAGTGGGATGCCAGTAATGCTGGTATTGACGGTGGTTTTGAACAGGTTGTACCACACCGTTCCCTCAGCGTAATAGAACACCTCTGAGGTCTGGGTGGTGATGCTACTGCCAGATGCTGCCTGCACTGCCCCATTGATGACATAGCGTTGCGTCGTGTTGAAAATGCTGCCGCTGGGTGGCACTGGGATGAATACCCCATCCAGTGATAAGTAACTGAAGCCAAAGCCGTACAGCTCCCCAATCCGAATAGTGTCCGTCGTGGACAGGTTAATCGCGGCGGCATCTTCCGTATTCGCAAATAACCTCAAGTGAGTCGCGGCTCCGATCGTGGTGACCAAATCGACGTGCCACAAATCGCCACCCAGGTTATCCAGGGAAGCCGTCAACCAACTCTCACCCGGTTGCAGGGTATAGACCGCAACGGCATCAGGTTGCCATCCACCCACATACAATGTTTGCCCTAAGCCGTACAGTTACTTGATGAGCAGGCGTTTACGGGGTTGAGATGTGGTTGGTGGCTCGGTTCGGACACGCGGCATGGCATCCATGCGATTACCCCGCATCGTCACCGTTTGCCCAGTCTCAACGCCGCCATTAGTATCCACAACCATTACTGGCAATGGTTTCTTCAGTCAGAGCAAGTTGAATCCACCAGGTTCCCCCTGAGTTGCCGCTGCCGACGACAAACAGTAGGCGAGGATTACCAGAATCGAGCAATTCACTGGGAACGCTACCACCAATATCAGCAGTGATGACAACCTTATCCCCATCTACCAGTCCTGGATCCGAGTCAAACTCCAAGCGGTCAGAAGCATCGTTGATGGTCGTTACCAACTTGTTTGCTGTGGACCGGTCCCGGAAATGATCACCGCCGTATCGTACTGAAGTGCACCCCCTGACGCGGTAAATGCGGCATTGGTGCCAGGTAGTTCCTGCCGACTCTGACCGCTATCATAACTACTGGCACCGGGGCTATAGGCTACCCACTGGTATTGGTATCCGTTTGCTTGTTCTAACTCTGCGGTCACGATCGATAACATGGAACTGTTATCGGTTAGTACGGCGCCATTGGTTAGCAGGACGTATTTGTTATCGACATCTAGAGGAGTTGCACCTCTGTACGCCTCTGCGACTCGGCTGCACAAATCTCTTGAAGGGATAGCTGCCATTAATCATTACCTCTCAAGTGACTACTCCTAGCGCCACTCTACGAGATGGCGTAGGCTTCTCTAATAGTTTTGGGAACCATTTGACCACAACTTGAACACGCTTAAGTTATGCCATTGGGATTCATTGGAATCAACCTTATACCAGCTTTTACAGCTTTGAATGAGAGGATAACCAGAAATTAGTTATCCGGCATCATTGACCGATTTGGCTTGATATCTAAATCTTCATGGGCAACATGCCCTTTGAGACTTATGTTTGGAGCGACAAACATGGCTGAAGGTTATCCAAATCCACAACGGTTGCGGATTTGGGAGTGAAGGTGAGGGCGCGATCGTGCCATCCAAGGTTTCAATATTGGATGCCCCGCTATACCCCGCATTGTTGGACGGGCTTCCATCTGGATTTTTGAGGTCAAGGCTAACTGAGTAACTCTCGCCTTGTCTGATTTCGTGCCGATAGTATGCTGGTTTGCTCATTGGTTCAAATCCGCAACGGTTGCGAATTTAGTATGTCAGAACTTCATGACATCAATGCAACCAGTTTAACCGTGGAATGCTGATGTGATGATCGAGTTCAATCTATCAGAGTGAGGAAGCCTGTTCAAATCCGCAACGGTTGCGGATTTGGGAGTGGATGAGCAGCGATCGATACGCTATGCTACCGTTGGCTGGAGTATATATCAGCAGGACTCAACATATTTTTAGGATTACTGCTTGGAGCGTACAGCAAACACCCTTATAGAGTAAGTTTTATTATTACGAGGAAACTCAACTTCAACACCTTGATTGAAATTGTAGGAGCGCACATGATTTGATCCTAAAGTCTCACTTGACCAAACCCATGAGCCACCTCCAATATCAGCAAATATAGGATGAATATGAGCAGGGAAATACTGCCCTCCAGTGAAGTATCCTTTTCCCGCAGTATAAGCTTCGTTATACAAAGACGCTAACTCATTAATCTGTGGTAGTCTCCATTGACCTCTACCTTCACAGGCTGTAAGGTTTTTAACCCAATCACGAGATTCATCCCAAGTCATGTTGCGATCTGGACCAATGAACCATTCAAGGCTAGTTGAGTTATCTATGATCGAACCACAGCCAGTTTTCTTGTATTTCTCTAAGTTTCTAGCCGCACTTGTAATTCCTGAATCTACATTTGTTACTCTTCTCTCTATTTCAGAAACTGATTCTCGAACAGAAGCGCTATCAGATGCACTTCTAACTCTTGTAAGTTGCTGGTTGATAGCTTCCAGTTCCCTTCTAGCCGTTTCGATTTTTGCTTGTGCCTCCATTGTTTGCGTCGCTAAATAGCTCCTTTCTCGTGTAAGAGCTATTTTGCTCTCCATAAGACTGTTATTTTGTTGTTCAAGCTGTTCCTTCTGATACTTCAATTGACTAATTTGCCATACGGTAAAGCCAAGGTAGAAGGTTAGTAAAATTGTGGGTATTACAAGTGAATAAACAAACGCCCGTTTTCGTGACCTGTGCTCATAGCTTTCAACGCTGTCATTCAGTTCCTTCAATTTTTTCTCTAGAGAAGTCATATGGTGCTGAAATGGTTCTTAATGTAAGTTCTAAAGTTGCAGTCACTATCCGAATTCGATCCGCTTCGCTATCTAAACTTGATATTTCACTAAGCATTTCTAGAGATTTTTTCTGTGCTTCTATTTGTCGAGCTTTATCTCTTCTTTCCAATCTTTGTCTAAAGCCCCATGCGAGAGTAATACCACTAGCTGTTCCTCCACCACCAATGCCAATTAGAGATTTTAGTTCTGCTAATGGAATGAGCTGTGAGGGGATTACTATAGAAGAAGCTGTAAAGATTGCGAAAGATACTACTGCGTAGCACACAGAAGTATACAGAGCTTCATTAGCGCTTTGATAGTAATTTTTGCTCTCTATATCTAGTTTAGCTATAGCAACTTTGATAACTTCTTTGGAAGACATTGCTGATGAAAACTTTAATATTTACATTCACCTGACCTTAATCCCTCAAACAACTAAGCAAGCCGTTTTATCCTTTTCACAAGATCCGCTAGATAGTACATCTATCTTCCAAAGTCATAAAGCAGATTACACAATACTCTCCTCCTTAACTGGGACTTAAACAGTAATATTATCAGTTAAATTCGGCTTTTTTAGGGTATTATCCGTTAGACCGGATGATTAATGCAAGAAATGAGCGAACCTATCTAGCCCAAATGTTAGACAGAATTCTGCATAGGAGTATTATCCAGCATTAGCTTATACCAGCGTTTCAAGCTTCTATAAGAACTACACCAGGCTTTGCAAGCTACAACGCTAGGAGGGCGATCGAATCTCACCCATGATCGTGGTGCAAACCCCAAACAGAAATTTGAAGGCGATTCCCAAATCCGCAACAGTTGCGGATTTCAACTTAGAACTGAACTTCTTTTCCTGACTTCCGCAGTCATAGGTCGAGTAGTGTCGGACAGGGACGCTGAACATTGAAAGGTGCTGTTCCAACGGTGTAGCAGCCATCTATTACTCCCTCGTGGTACAAAGGGTCAAACTATAAAATGCCATAGACACGATCGAGCTAAAGCATCAACCTCACAGTTGCTTACATCGCGCCTTGGCTCACCTGCTCGATCGTGCCATCCGGGTTGACTGCATAACAAGTATTGGCTGTGCTACTCCATAACCGCTGTACCGCTTCGACATCCAACAACTCATGCTCATCGATCGTGAGGACAATATATTTCGAGCCATCTTCATTCCCCAGCCGCCAGTTGATACCGTAGAGGTGCTCTAGCAGGATCTCGCGTCGTTCAGAACCAAGTACGCCTTTTTCCAGCCACACGTCTGGAACCCGATACCAATAGGTGATTGTCTTGGCATTCGCTGGATCAAAGAGGTAGTCACCCAAATCATCATCCCAAAAGCCCAAGGTGTCAGTAATGGTCAAACGGAGGTATTTCATATCGCAAAGCACACATGAGGATTGCTCAAATCTACAACAGTCGTAGATCTACCTCACCCTCCACTAAATATCACGTCTATACCTGACCCAATCCGCAACTATTGCAGATTCAAAGCTCGCGACTATCCCCGGTGAACAATCAACAAGAGGAGCGAAAAACGACTAGACCCGGTTGAGCAGAGCCTAGAAGCGATCGCAGCTCAAACGAACCTGCGATCGCGAAGGGCAATTGTGTGTTACCAGCGATCGCAGCCTAGATTAACGTTAGTCTCCTAAATCCGCAACGGTTGTGGATTTACAAACCCCGATCGCACCTCACCAACGATCGCAGGGTCAAAATCAAATAGCAGAAAGAGGGCGATCGCAGCTCAAACGAACCTGCGATCGCAAATCGCCGTCGGGCTTATGCGTCTTGTATCACCAACCTAGATTGAACGTTAGCCTCTGACCAAATCAGTACATAAAGTGCTTTTACTGACGGTAAAATGTAGGGATTAGTGCTTTAATGGTGCGATCTTCTCCCCACATTGCTGACTTTTACTGTTAGGCGCTGCTCTGCGCACTCCATGAATCGGTCAATTCTCTCTATTGTTCTTATCTCAGTTCTCACGCTTGTTGTAGGCTGCTCCCAAGCGCCACAGCTTACCATCATCAACCGCTCAACCACCGAACTAACTAACGTCGTTGCCTCCGGAGCTGGATTCACTCAGGCAGTTGGTTCAATTCCAGCAGGTGGGCAGCACAGTACTTTGGTGAGTCCCCGGAGTGAGTCCGGTCTACAACTTGCCTTCGACGCGAATGGAAAGCATTTCTCATCGGCACCTCAAGGCTACTTCGAGAACAGCTCAAACTACAAAATCACTGCGACTGTCTCTCCTGATTTCACTGTCACCGTGGACACAAAGCTGTGAACTCACTCTGAACAGTCGCAACCGCCTAACCAGGTGCTGAAGCCAGCCGCTAGACGCTCATTCATGGCTACTGCAGTTAATTAGATTCCCAAATCCGCAACGGTTGCGGATTTGAAAGTGGAGGTGAGATTCCAATTCATCAAGCTCAACCCACTTAGGCAGGATTACCCTAGAGCCAGGTTCTCTGCAAGCGGAGCTAGCTTTGCCTTACCAATTCCATACTTCAACTTAGTCAAAAAGGTGAGGTTACTAAGCTGGTGGTCTTTCCGATAGTCCACGATCGCTTTTGCCATTACATCTGGCTTAATCTTGCTGAATCCAGAGAGGTTATACGACTATCCACCACCACAGCCACCACCACCGCAACCTCCACCACCACAGCCTCCGCCTCCACAACCTCCACAACCTCCACAACCTCCACTGCCGCCATCACTGCCACCAGAGTCACCAGAACTATGACCACTAGAATCGCCCCATCCCCATCCACTCCCCCAACCCCCGCAGCCAGCAGATCCACAACCACTGCCGTGCCAACCTCCTCCGATACGAGGGAGCGAAGGATTTTTGATGAGATCTACTATCCCTATAAGAACCCGTATAACTCCAAACGCTGCGGCAATACAAATAACGGCAAGTAAAGCCCCTGCAAAGGGATTGATATTGGTTTCAGAACTACCTACATAGCAACCACTTAATATCAAGGTGGCAAGGCTAGCTGCACTTGCCGCAGCTCCTTTTTGAACTTGTAACTTTGGCAGTACCCAGTTCTGTTGAGTATTAACCCGCACAAAATATAAGTCGCGTCCAAACCGATCCTTTGGTGTTGACCAAATCTCTATTGGAGGTTTTGTTCTAAAAAATCGTTCGTAGCTCTCCAGCGTTTTGTTGTACCAATCGTCAAATTTTTGATTCTCGGCTTGTCCACCCTGAGTGGGATCATGATGGAGTGGTGTTTGCAAAACTTTTGAGCAGAACTCTTCCCAATACGATCGTGTATAAGTCAAGTGGAGATGCCAAACTTGGTCTACTTGATCGGAAGGAGTGACTGGATGCCCTGCTACCACAGCCAAAAAAGTAAACTTTTTGTACTCCTCAATGGCTTGTCGAGCGTGTTGCAATGACCAGCCGTTATCTCTTGCCAGCCGTTTGCTAAACGATAGCTGGACATTTGGTTGGTCTAGCGAAAATGCTTGAATTTGTTCATACAGCTCTGCTTGTTCAGCAGTCATTGTCATTGCTTGAACATCCTTGCCAGTCAATCCTTCAGAGTTCGCCATATTTTGTTACTCGGCTTGGAAAAACCTGATTCCGAGTTTAACATTACCGTCAGGTGGGTCAAATCAGACATGGTCCTGAAGTTCAACATAATTAGCCATCAGTAAGGGAATTAGGTAGAGAGCTTCAGTTAATCTTCAAATCAGAACGCCTATCAATCGCTGCTCCCTTTTGGTTTAAATCCGCAACGGTTGCGGATTTGGGAGTGGGAGTGGAGTCGCGATCTCACACTCTAACAGTTGGGGTCTGACATCGCCAACGCCGTATGCCGACAGTTGCGTTTAATTCATTGCACTCAAGTTTGTGCTAGGAGGCGCTTGTTCAGTCACCTTTTGCTGATTTAGCAATTCATTGCGTTGACTAAGATTCTGAAGAGGTCATTGTGAAATTGGTAAAGTGTATGCTCTACATTGTGGATATCAGTAAAAGCTCCTCCTTCTAGTTTGAATAATTTTTCCTCCCACTCTGTACCAATCACCTCTGCTTGGATCTTTTCGGATACAGCTATAGAACTGACTGCAATGTTAGGGGTAAGGCGATTATTCATTGCCTCTATTTGTGAAGTTAAATTTATGCTATGCCCATAAGCAGCTGATCTAAAAAGAAACATCGTCCCTCGATGAACACCGATGGATAATGGGCAGGGGATCTGATGCTGCTGGATGAATCGATCCCATTGGGTCTGAAGGCATTCTAAAGCGGCTAAAGCTAAGGGTGTTTCTGAAAATGTTAAAAGATAGGCGTCCCCTATGATGAGGCGAATAGTCCCGTCATAGCTTGTACATACACTTTTGATATATTCTTCGAGCTGGGTCAACATGAATTCAATTGCTTGAATACTTTGTGACTCATCGGAGTATGAATCGAAGTAGCGACTCATTTTTCTTAAGTCTGTAAATACTAATACTTGATCGCGAATCACTCTAGTTTTGTATTACTGATTAATGCGATAAACCTTTTCCGGCTCACTCATCCCCTTTAGTGAAAAACTATCCACAAACTCTGTGCTGACTTCAGCTTTATTGAGCGCTAACCATGCAGCTTGTGAGAGATAAGTTTCACCTGCGGGAGTAACTGACTCAATACGAGCAGCAAGATTCACAGAATCCCCAAAGATGTCTTTGTCCTGATGTAATACATCTCCTCAGATCTTGCACCTCTCCCAATAAACCAAGCTGGGCAATGATTTGAGAACAATTTCAAACCCGTGTTGTGCGGCAACATCTTTGCTTATTCGGATCTGTTTGAGGAGTTGAAACCAGACAATCGA
>VRZD01000003.1 GCA_016743235.1 Pantanalinema sp. GBBB05
AGAGAATCTGGGCAATGGTATCAATGCTTTGTTGCAGTTGCGCTTGATCTTCTGGGGTCATACGACAGTTGGGACAATAGGCTTCTCTCCTAGCCTAATTTTTCTCCCAAGAAGGTGACACGCACCCAGTGCAACTCCTCGATTTATCCAGGCATTAACAGATTTAGAGTCAATATCAAGGGCTCTTTGATTACTTTCCAGTGCTTCCTCATACCGCTCTAGATTACCGAGTACAATTCCTCGATTTATCCAGGCACTAACAGATTTAGGGTCAATATCAAGGGCTCTTTGATAACTTTCCAGTGCTTCCTCATACCGCTCTAGATTACCGAGTGCAACTCCTCGATTTATCCAGGCATTAACAGATTTAGAGTCAATATCAAGGGCTCTTTGATTACTTTCCAGTGCTTCCTCATACCGCTCTAGATTCCTGAGTGCAATTCCTCGATTTATCCAGGCATTAACAGATTTAGAGTCAATATCAAGGGCTCTTTGATTACTTTCCAGTGCTTCCTCATACCGCTCTAGATTCCTGAGTGCAATTCCTCGATTTATCCAGGCACTAACAGATTTAGGGTCAATATCAAGGGCTCTTTGATTACTTTCCAGTGCTTCCTCATACCGCTCTAGATTCCTGAGTGCAATTCCTCGATTTATCCAGGCACTAACAGATTTAGGGTCAATATCAAGGGCTCTTTGATAACTTTCCAGTGCTTCCTCATACCGCTCTAGATTTCTGAGTGCATAACCTTGGTGGAGAAAGGTGAATACGTTACTTTGCCATAGCTCCAGTGCTTGCTCCCAGCAGTCTAGCGAATCCTGGTAACAGTCTATATTGTTTAACAGACCACCAAGATTTGAAAAGAGACTATGCAATAGTTTCGGACGGCAATGAGTTGATAGTTGCTCAGCCTGGCTTTTCGATTGTAAAAGTGAGTCAAGTATTTCTCTATCTCTAGTGCAACGTAGAGACTTATACATTAATCCTACACATTTAGCAAAGCTATCCTGCAAGTTTCCTACATATTCTAGCAATACTTGCAAAGAACCTTCAATCTTTTTTAAGCGTAGCTCAATCCTCTCTTCTGATAAATCATCCTCACCTTCAAATATAAGCTTGCAGCTTTTGGGAGATTTACCTAAAAATATCCAACCGAATCTAAGCCCTATTGCTGAATCTTCAAAGAATGTTCCTGTTGCTTTAGGAAGCAAATTCTGATTCTCCACATTCATCTCTGCATAAATGAATGCAAAAGGAGCAATAAATACATCCGGCTCTCGCAAAAAAGCTGCTATAAAAAACTGTTTTATATACTGCTGGAGCCCTTCTCTTCCTTTGCCAAAAAGACCGTAATAAAGTGACTCAGCCATCGGTTTTCGCCACTCCTCATCTTCATATGGATCAGGTAGCAGGCTTTGGGGTTCAAAAAGCTCATCCGCTTGGTGCTTAAAGTAGTCAGCGAGTAGGACATTGGTTTGACGGAACTGATTCTGATCCTCATGAAAATAGGACTGTCGAAAGACATCTCGCGCTACATCATCCAGGCGATAGCGCCCTTTACTAAACTCAACGAAGTCTGATTGTTTCAACCATTCAAAGTAACTTTCTGCTTGGTCGATGTCTTGTTGCAATTCTGAGCTAACACTTCTCAGAAGATATCTAATCATTGCTAGGTCAAACCACCGACAGCAGGCTACTACTTGTAAAATCTTCCGCTGGCGCTGGCGCTGTTCGGAATTTATCCCCTGCAAAAGTAGATCTGCGATCGCCTGATTCCCTTTAGAGAAGTCAGGCTCTTTACCTTCTTCTCGTTGCTTCCGTACCCAATCTAGATAGTAAGGTAATCCTTGGGTTACTTTGTAGATTTTGTTGCGTGTACCGCCATTTTGAATCCCAATTTTCTGAAGATATTGGTCAGTTTCTTTCCTGTCGAATCTTTCAAGGAATGTTTCATAAAGCAGCCTTCGGTCTTGGTTGAGCTTGCGCCATCCCTCATCCGCTTGCAGAGATCGTCGCCCAACCACTACTAGTCGAACAGGTGCAGAATAAAGGGTCGTGTCCTCGACCAGATACTGCCATAACCATTGATTCAAATAAGCTTGGGCTTTCTCAAAGGTATCTAGAATCAGTACAAGCGCTCGTTCTCTGCGTTGAGCAATTTGCATCAAACTCTCAGCAAAGGCTTGTGTTAGTTGAGAAACGGGTTCTAACATGAGTGCCTGGAGCCCAAGCTGATCCTTTGTTGCAGGATGATGTCGCACGCGCTGCTGTATCCATTCTTTCAAACCCTCAACATCTTCGCCCATTCCCCCCGAAGTGCCAAATCCTAAACTTGAAGCTTCATGGATCTTCGGTTTGCTGGAGGTAGATGTAAAACTGGCAGTCCCTAACCAAATAAATCTTTCAAACCAGCTTGTGATTTTTCTTGCTTCCTCACTGCTGGTTTCTGTGCCATCTACCGAGCTTCGACTCAGTTCAAATAAAACCGTCTCAAACTGCTGTTCCCGTTGGCTAAATACATCAGTGCTTGTTTGGCTACCTGAAGGCTCTACTGCCTGCTGATGTAACTTCCGCATCAACTTCAGGGGAGTTTCGATCTCAGGCGTTTTCGCAAAACAAACCCCTAGAAAATCCACTTCACTTGCATGAGCTTCCTGCAATCGACCCATTAATGTCGTTTTACCGACCCCACCAATCCCATGAATATTGAACAGTAAGGGATGTTCTTCCGGTTGTTGGAGTGAGATTGAAAAGTTTTCTAATAGCCTTTTCGCTTTACCTCGTTCGATATAATGCTCATTCGGCACTCGCGATCTCATGGAGGATGGACGATTAGAACTTAACTGAGCAGCTTCCTGAGCCTCTTTTTTTTCTGGTAGCAGCTTTGCTTTAGCTAAGCGCTCCTCAAGCTCAGCAACTTCCTTACGCTTTTCCTCAAGTTCTATTTCTAAGTCAGGAGGCATTGAGAGGGCAGTGTACCCTGCTTTTCTTTTCTCTAAGTTTGCAAGCACCCTCTTGGCAATAGCCAATGTTTCCTTAAGATTGGCACAATCATCCATTCAGTTTTCCATCCCTTAATCGCGCTTCCAATTCTGCCACTTCGCGTTGTTTTTCCTCTAGGTCAAGCTTCAGGTGAGGAGGAATCGTCAGAGTAGTAAAACCTGCTGCCTGTTGCTCTAAAATAGCCAATGATCTCCGAGCCATTGCCAGAGCGGGGGATATCACTTCCTGATTCGCCATTGCCTCAGGTGACTTCGGATTTAGGCTAGCCTTTGCAGTCCCGCCTCGTCGCTTCTGCCAATCAATAGGTGCAAATTTCAATGCTGCTAGCACAAAAGCGGCAGCATTGTGAGCGGCGGTTTGCTGACGGGCATCCTTATCCTGAGCTTTTTTGCCATCCGCCCAGTCACAAATTGCTTTGACCAGAATCCAGTCCACTTTTTTATCCTGACAGGCAACGTATAAGCCAGCCCCTTCCATCTCCCCACCAATAGCTTCCGGCTCAAAGCTACGCAGTTGGTCACGAAAGTCTACATTATCGACCAGCTTTTCGCCAGTTAAAACCACACCGAAACGTACTTTCGCACCGTTCCAGAGCAGATCGGTGCTCTTGAAGTGGTTGATGAGCCACGGTGAGGCATGAGGTTTATCACCTCGCAAGATTATTTCTGGTTGCCCATTCTGTGTTCCTACCCGTTGCAGATCGTATAGCCGCAACTGTTCTGTCACCAAAATATCGCCAATGGTTTGCTTCTGCTCATTGATACCAAAGGCAATCCCAACCATAATAACGGCAGTGGGTGAGAGTGTATCAATCCCTTTACCAACTGTGAGTAAAGCGGCACCCAATCCACCAGAGCCCATCTCCGATTGCGTCAGGAAAACCTTCGCATCATTGACTTCCCCAAGATAAAAGTACAGGCGATCGTTAATTGATTGTGGAACCACTTGCTGACCAGTAGACTGCTCAAACGCCTGTATCACAGCACTACTCTCAACTTTAGTCACAGTAACAATCAGTACATCGGCTTCAGGGGACATAGGGCTTTAGTTTCTTACCTTGCATGATTAGACGTGACCAAGCGATCAATATTATACCTTTGACCCCATTCATATGGGTTTGCGCTGGCTTTTCTTCATTAAGCAAGATAATTCTCCTGAAGCGATCGCTATTACAGCACAAGCTGTCGTTACTTCCATTCAAGCTGTCGTTACTTCCATTCAAGCCGTCCTTACTTACGTTCAAGTTGTCCTCACTTACGTTAAAGCTGTCCTTACTTACGTTCAAGTGGAAGTAAGAAACGATGAAGCTGTAGTTACTTACGTTAAAGCTGTAGTTACTTACGTTAAAGCTCCAGTAAAGATCATCACTCAATTCAGTCGCAATGATTGCCTGAAAGCACTGCTGCCAAAAGCTTACCCACGATCGCCCAAATTTCTTCCTGGTTATCCGTACTTGCTATCAGCACAACTACGACCAGAAACAAAAATCTTCGCGGAAGAAATATCAATCATTGCGGAGTTTGCTGAACCGAAACTAGCTTGTGATTCGTCATGCTGGTCTAGTTAACTGATTTGGTGACATCTACCATGCCACGCAAAAAACGCACCTCTCGTACCCTCGAAAAATCTGAACTGCGCGCCTCTGCCTATAGAGCCGTCGATCCGCAAATGGATTTCGGCGACACTCGCACCCTGATTAACCTGACCAGCCAAATTGAGCGACTGCGGACTCGGCTCAACGATTACAATACCGCCCTCGCCGTGATTGACTCCTCCAAATCCGAGATCGACGAGTTAGAAAAAACTCTGAATGATTTAACCGACAGAATGTTGCTCGGTGTCGCGTTCAAGTATGGCAAAGATAGCCGTGAATACGAAATGGCAGGCGGTGTGCGCAAAAGTGAACGGATTCGCCGCAGTAGTGTCAGCCGATTAAAATCTAGTTCCGAAGAGTCAACGACCAGCCAAGCTCAAACCGCTTGACCACCCTTTAAAACCAACGATCGCTCCTACCTGAGAACACTTGACTTAGTAGGAGCAATCGCTTATTAATATAGAATGCCAATGATTTTAGTAATTAAAAATCATTTAACACTTCATCAAATTATTCAACAGTTACCGACTTTGCTAGGTTCCTGGGCTGATCGACGTCCAAGCCTCTACGAGCGGCAATGTGATAAGCCAACAGTTGCAACGGAATTACCGTCACGATCGGCGACAGCATTTCATCTACATGCGGCACCGGAATTAGCGTATCAAACGTATCTTCCGCCTCCTGTTCATCCATCGGGGTAATGCCAATCAATTGCGCATCTCTGGCTCTCGCTTCTTGGGCATTCGATAACACCTTTTCAAACACCGTTCCCGGCATCGCGATCGTCACCACCGGGACTTTGGCATCCAGTAACGCGATCGGCCCATGCTTCATTTCGCCAGCCGGATAGCCTTCGGCATGGATATAGCTAATCTCCTTCAGTTTCAGTGCCCCTTCCAGCGCGATCGGGAAGTTGATTCCCCGACCCAAGAAGATGAAATCTTGGGTTTCCGCAAAGTTATGGGCAAATTCTTCAATGTAGCGTTCCTGGCTTTCTAGCACCGTCTCTAGTTGTGCGGGGAGTTGCCGCAGTCCCGTGATTAGATCCTGGAGTTGACCCGCCCCGATCGTTTGCCGACGTTGGGCTAAATCTAATGCCAGGGCATAAAATGCCATCAATTGAGCGACAAAGGTTTTGGTCGCGGCGACACCAATCTCAATTCCGGCATGGGTATCAATAATGTGGGAGACCAGATCTCCCAACGAACTTTCAGGTCGATTGGTAATCCCCAATAGTCGGGCTTGAAACTCTTCCGAGTGCATGGCTCGGCGTTGTTTTTCCATCTCCAATGCTGCCAATGTATCTGCCGTTTCTCCCGATTGCGTCACCCCGATCGTTAAGGTATGAGGGGTTAACGGAGTCGGGGCATAACGAAACTCGGACGCATACTGTACCTGCGTCGGAATGCCTGCCAGTTGTTCCAGTAAATACTTGCCGACTAACGCCGCGTGCCAACTGGTGCCACAGGCGACAATTTGAATTTGTTGCAGATGGCTGTAGTAGTCCTCCGGCAGATTTAAGCGGACAGGCGAATGCAGGTGATCCGCTGGAGTCCATTCACTATCAAAATAGGCTTCCAGACAAGCCCGGACTACTCCCGGTTGCTCATAAATTTCCTTCAGCATGAAGTGTTTGAAGCCTTGCTTCTCCACCATCACCGGATTCCAGTTCAGGGTGCGGGGGGCTTTCTTCAACGGCTGACCTTCAAAGCTATAAACCTCTACTCCTAAGGGAGTCAGTTGTGCCAGTTCGCCATTCTCTAATGGCAATACTGCGCGGGTGTAAGGCACCAATGCCGGAGTGTCCGAGGCACAGTAAAACTCACCCTGCCCAAACCCTAATACGAGAGGAGCTTGTTGCCGCGCCACAATTAATTCATCGGGATAATCCGCCGAAATCACGGCGATCGCAAAAGCTCCATGCAGCTTATTTACCGACTGCCGCACCGCTTCTAACAACGAGGGATCTGCCCCCTGTTGTTTCATCTCTTCCGCGATCAAATGGGGAATCACTTCGGTATCCGTGTCCGACCGAAACTCATGCCCCAGCGCTTTCAATTCCTCCCGTAATTCCCGGTAGTTTTCAATAATGCCATTCTGCACCACGGCAATCCGCCGTTTGGTATCCATGTGGGGATGGGCATTATATTCCTCCGGTTTGCCATGCGTTGCCCACCGGGTATGCCCAATTCCTAGCCGCGCCGGATTAGTTTCTCCTGCCAACTTTTCTTCCAGGTTATGCAGCTTGCCCTTAGCCCGGACACAATGAATCTCTCCTTCCAGTACCGTCGCAATTCCGGCAGAATCGTAGCCGCGATATTCCAGCTTGCGTAATCCTTCCAACAAAATATCGCTTGCAACCTGGGTGCCAATGTAGCCTACAATTCCACACATAATTGCCTTCGCTCCTACGTCATCTCTGCCCTGTGAACACTCCGTCGCTGCCAATCAGTGGTCATGGCTCGCTGAGGCTAAACCGCTCACAATTGCCCCTAACTTAGCAAACGATCAGCCTAAAGAACTAGGTTCTTATCAACAAGCCCCCATTCTTGCCAGCCGGGTTAGAGGATGTTTTAGAGGTCCTTTTACAAGTAGTAATAGACACGATCCCCCTAAATCCCCCTTAAAAAGGGGGACTATAAGCCTGCTTCCCCCCTTAAAAAGGGGGGCTAGGGGGGATCTCCAAGTGCTTAACATCACAGCTAGCATCTTTTCAAACACCCTCTTAGATTCAGACCCGTACTATACCTGATTCGTGGACTTTTGACAGAAACTTGTGTAAAGAGTTATGGACATAAACAAAAATTTCGCAGAAGTAGAGAAAATTTTCATTGAACTGCCTCCATCCCTCAAAGGATAGTGGTTCAACGGGCTCTACCCCTACGAAACCGTGATGTGCTAGTTGGCTAAAAGTGCATCCTCAGACCCTACAGTAATCGACTGGGATGATACTCGCTTCCTCCAATCTACTCATCCGATCGGAGGAAGCTAACTTACCCTGGATTAATCCCAAGCTCCCGCATTCTCAATCCCATACTCCAGCCGCAGTGACTCTAACTCTCGATCCAAAACGGTTGCCGGATCAATGTAGGCATTAATCTTCGAACGGACAGTCTGCCCCTGCCGAATCCCTTGCAGGTACAGTTGGCAAACCTGCACAGGATTGTAATAGACCGACCCTAAGGTTTTACCTCGCAGCGATCGTCCCAGTAGTTCCAGAAACACGCCAATACTTTGGACATAGTAGTACCAGGGACGCTTCCAGGTAATCGCCGTGAGCAGAAAGCCGATCAGCCGCAATTCCTGATCTAAATCGGTGCTATATCCAGTGACCACATGCATGATGTCATGTCGCTGCATATCGCACCAGGGAATTCGCACTATCCCCACCCAAAAGTCCTGATTCTGCACAAAGCCTGGATTTGCCGCATAGTAACGGACTAAACCTTGACGCAAGGTCAGAGACGAAGAGAATTGGGGCGATCGCAGCGTCACAGTATCCAAGGTATCCATCACTAAATCGAGCGAAGCGTTAGTTTCACCCTACCGTGACAAACTGACACTTGAAGAGTGATTCAACCAGTTCTATAAACTGGCACAAATTCATGCTGAATGATCATTGGCAATTTGTTAGTGATTAGTTAGCACTTCCACTTGCACTCAGCTAAAAACTCAGCCAAAAACTCAGCCAAAATGAACGTAATCTTCTGCCATTCTGCAAGATAAGGATTTGTCAAAGTTGGTTGATCGGATGTTCTAAAAGTCCCGTTGCCTACTATGTAAGATTCTCCCCAATCTTCTGCGAAAAGAGGACTTTACATGAGTTCTCTACTCATAAGCAGATTTAGAATCATCCGCTTATGCCTACGGTGTGCACACAAGTCGAGCCGATCCTCCCCAACTCTCGCGCTACGCGTAACGCTAGAAAAAAGGAGGGAGCCGTTCGCGAAGCGTGTGCAAAGCACATACCAAAGATGTTCAAAGTCCCCCTTTTAAGGGGGACTTAGGGAGATCGAAGCAGAATTTGTCACTCAATTTAGAAATCCCTACACACCGCAACTTCTTAAGAGCAGTCAGACAGATCAAATCACTCACCCCTTCTTTTCTTCCAGAGAGCTCGTCATGTCACACGTTTTTATCAACAGCATTGGTCACTTTCTACCCGGAAATCCCATCAGCAATGATCAGATGGAGGATTATTTAGGCAAGATCAACGATCGTCCCTCTAAGGTCAAAAACCGTATCCTCAAAAGTAATGGCATTCAACAACGCTATTACGCCTTAGATCAACAGCAAAATATCACCTATCTGAATCGTCAGATGGCCGCTCATGCCGTTCGAGCTGCCTTATCCCAAGTTAACTTAGAACCCAGCGCGATCGATCTACTCTGCGCCGGAACCACCTGGGGTGATGTCTTAGTGCCCAGTTTTGCCAGCATGGTGCATGGCGAATTACCCGAACTCTCTCCGATCGAAATTAGTTCCAGTCACGGCGTGTGTTGTGCCGGTGTTTCCGCCTTAAAATATGCGGTTTCTCAAGTCAAACTCGGGGAAAAACGTAACGCGATCGCTGTCGCCTCCGAACAACCCTCTCGCCTATTTCGGCACAGTAACTTTGAAGCCGAATCTTCAATCCAATCCGGACAAACCCTCAGTTTTGATGCTGAATTTCTGCGCTGGATGCTCTCTGATGGCGCTGGCGCTTTTCTGGTTCAAGATCATCCCAATCCAACTGGACTTAGCTTAAAAGTAGAATGGATTGAACTAATTTCTCACGCTAATGCCTATCCGGTTTGTATGTATGCCGGAGCCGGTGATGAGCAAGCTGAAAGAAGTTGGATGACCTACCCTTCCTATGTCGAAGCGGCGCGATCGGGAGCGCTCAATTTACGCCAAAATATTCGGCTTCTCGACAACGTAATCAAATTAGGCGTCGAAGGTTGGCTGAAACTAATTGAATTAGGTCGCGTCCATCCTGATGAAATTGATTGGCTCCTCTGCCACTATTCCTCTCACTTTTTCCGAGGGCAAATTGTCGAACTTTTGGAAAAAGCAGGCTGCATGATTCCAGAATCTAAATGGTTTACTAACCTCTATACACGCGGCAATACGGGTTGTGCCTCCATCTACCTGATGCTGGAAGAACTTTTCCACTCCGGCAAACTCCAACCCGGTCAGAAAGTCTTCTGTTTCGTTCCCGAAAGTGGGCGCTTTACTACCGCCTATATGATGCTGACGGTGGTGGGAGATGCAGGAGGTCGGGGAGATAGGGAAGGTCGGGAAGATAGGGAAAGTCGGGAAAATATAGCGTCTTTTCTTGCCTCCTCATCTTCCTCACCCTCCTCACCCCCCTCATCCTCCCCATCCCCCTCACCTTCCTCACCTTCCCAAGAGGAACCTGCTTCTGCCTACCTAGTTCGCCAACTTGCCCTCGTCTGGTTAGAGTTTGAGCGGAAACTCCGATCGGTGCCGATCGTGCGGAAACTGCATCGCGGTGAATTCACGATCGAAGATTACCAAGCCTTACTTTGTAACTTACGCCCGCAAGTGGTGGATGGGGCGCGTTGGATAGCCCGTGCTGCTTCCAATATGACCGACTTCCGGTTGCGATCGACTTTCATTGGTCATGCTCAAGATGAACATCGCGACTTTCAAATGCTAGAGCGTAATTACGTATCCGTCGGTGGATTACTCGAAGACATTATCCAGGCGGAGAAGAATGTCGGTAGTGAAGCTTTATCGGCGTTCATCTTTCATCAAGCCTCACGGGAAAATCCGGTAGACCTGATCGGCAGCATGTTTATTATTGAAGGCTTGGGCAATCGCTTAGCGGGTCAATGGGCAGAACAAATCAAAACCACCCTAAGTTTGCGGGATGATCAAGTCTCCTTCCTGGGGTATCACGCCGCTAATGATGAATCCCACATTGGCAAACTCGACGCCATCATCAATGCCGACTGGATGACGATCGAGATTGCCCATCGCATTGTCAAAACTGCCCAGGTTACCGCTCGCTTATATTTGCTACAACTCGAAGAAATTCGGGAATCCTAATCATCAGAACCTTGAGTGATCAATGAACAATAGCTATCGCTCATTGATCACTCCCCCACCTTCCCTATCGTCCTTATCTTCCCCCTCCCTCCATGACTCACACCATTATCCCACCGACCCCTCCATCCCCGATCGCCCTGCCCTATCAACCAGAACCCCACGATCGCCGCAATCCCAATGCCTGGGATGCCATGTATTTAGATGCGGCGATTCCCGTTGATCCAGTGGCAAAAGCTCACATGATTCGTGACTTACGGAATTGGACCCGCAATTATTTATTATTGCCAATCAAGTTGGTGGCAAATGTGTCGTTGGGTTTGATTATGACCATTAAACGACTATTGCCATTTCAGTTTAGTAACTATTGGCTGATGCATCGATCGGCAGCGTGGTTTCTCAATACTTTCGTATCACCAGAAGCCTGTTATTTAATCGTGCGTCACTTATGCATCGGTTCCAACGTCGTTAACTTTTTGATTGATAACGGACCTGATCCAACGATCGAGAAATCCCAACTTTATCCGCGCACCGTTGCTGATTTAGCTGACAACGCGTTTCTCGAACATGATTTGATTTTGTATAACTTTGTGTTGGACTACGCCAAAGCTCAGCAAGCGAATCCTGATTGGGTGCAGCAAGTCCAGGAACGCGGCTTGAATTATGACAGCATTCGCCCGATCGAAATCGATATCGACTTTGATCACCGAGGGTTAAGAATCTTAGATTTAGAATCTGCGATCGAGTTATTCAAAGTGTTTTATTCGCTTTGTCTCACCAGCGACGAATTTGAACGAGCCGTCCTCTCGCTAGAATTCGATGAAAACTTTGGTTGCTATGTCAGCATCATTACCAACGACTACAACTGGAATCATGTGATCACGAACCGTCATCCCTTAGCCCCCGAAAGTCCCTTTGGAGCAGCCCGACGGTTACTGTTACACGGAATTATCTCCGAATATTTGCATCGCTATTTAGAAATCCGGCAACAACGAGCAAGCCAAGAAAAATCGCTTACTGCCAAAAGTCAGTGATGTCGTAATTAAATTCCGTCAGCATTAATCGCAACAACGGCATACTCAAGCCGATCACATTACTATGACAACCTTCTAAGCGTTCCACAAATGCACCACCTTTGCCTTCCAACGCAAAGCAACCCGCACAGTTCAATGGTTCGCCTGTTGCGACGTATGCTTCAATCTGGAGATCGCTGATATTAGCGAAATACACCCGCGTCACCTGACATCGCATCTGATGCCTAATCTCAGAGCGGCGATCGCTGGGGAGTTCAAACAACGTATGTCCAGTGAATAACTCACCCACTTGTCCCCGCATTTGTTGCCAGCGCGCGATCGCCTCCGCCGGATTGGCTGGCTTCCCATGAATCTCGCCCTTGATTGCCAATACAGAATCACACCCCATCACTAACCGAGGTACAGAGGTCGCGGTCTGATTCAGTTGGTTAGCAATCACTTCCGCTTTCCGCAACGCTAAGGTTTTTACTAACACGGATGGATCTGCGCTTTGGATCTGATCTTCATCAAAATCACTTGGCAGCACGATCGGTTCAATGCCAACCATTTGCAGCAACTTACGGCGAGCTGGCGAGGCAGAAGCCAGCACAAATTGAGGCAGACTCATGAGTTTAGTAGACAGAGAATGAACGTACAGCTTGTTCTAGGGCTTCCTTCATCTTGTCCCACCGTTGTTCTGTGGTGGACGCATTGAACGTAAACAGCTTGCCATGACTCACTGCCACACTGGCTAGATTATGCCGTTGCTGCTCGCCCACTTTTACCGCATATTCCAACAGGTAGTAGGTCTTATCGCCCACTTCCCGCGCCTCAGCATTCACCAGTTCCGCTTCCCGTCCCGAACCATCTGGTGCGATCGCATTTTTACCCAACTTGTAACCCACTTCACCTGGATCACCTAAATCCCGCAGCGTCTTATCACCGGCTACAGGATTAATCACCACACTGACATTTTCTGTTTGCTCAATAATGTCATGGAACACGACATCCGGTCCCTCTGACACCTGAACTGGCAACCAACCATTGGGATACAGAAATTGATAACCAGCCGTAGTGTCTACATAGCTCTTAAATCCAGCCAAATCAGACACACACGCTTGTAGGCTCAAACTGAGCACAACCAACAGCATCATTGCAATCCGTTTGAGCATGTCTCCCTTTCCCGTTCGCCGTTTTCTTCGGATACGATAAATTCATCACACCTAAAAGGTGAGCCACTGCTCACCCCTAGCGCTTCTTATTGTCCCATCTTGGCGATCGAACGACCAAATCAACTCCAGATTCTTACCGAGCATCACCGATCGTGGTATCGGATAAGGTTCTGACGGTCAATACCTGGGGCGGAGTCGAATCAGGTGGGTAAATGAAGTCAACTTGCACTTCCCGTTGGCTATTTCCAGGAATATTTAACTTGATTAAGGGTTCGCCTTCCTGCCCCCGCTGTTGCACGAGATGAATATACCGGGTCTGAAGCACTCCCCGTTCATCTTTATAGCGAACTCGCACCGGTCCCCGGAAAAACACCCGATTCTCAGGTGGCTTAAAAAATAGTAGACCTCCCCGATTATTGTCTTGCTTCACTGGAGTTTGAATCGCTAAAGCAACCGTCTGTGACTGTTTCGTTGAGTTTTTCAACGGTAAGGTTAGGCTATATTGCACCCCGTAATTACCATTCGCCTGATACGCTGTATCAGGATAGCGGACTAGCATTTGGGCACTCTGCACCTGACCCGTTCCCAAGGTTCCCCGATATAAAGTACTGATGCCATAGGAGAAAGCTTTACCCCGTTGCGGAATGCTCAGGTGATCCACCTTAGGGCTATCCGTTAGCTTGGCTTGCCACTGTGATCCCATAGCCACCCCAGCAACACGACCATAGAAAACCCGCTCAATCACCGACTTGGTTTGACTGGAACCTGTGGGCATAGGAGTGGGAGGGATATCCCGTGGTCCTGCTAAGCCGCCATTGACCAGTAAGGTTTGCCATTCATCTAGGGTAGGGACTCGCTCACCACCATCGGGATTACGAGGCGCAAACATCGCCAGATTGGCAAGATAGACAGGACCACTACTCTGTAAGCGTAGTAAGGTCGATCGCCCATTCGATGAAGGAGCCACATTGCCTACAGGAATAGGAAGATTCATTAACATCTGAGCTTGCTGCGGTGGAATCAATAACAGCGGGGACCAACTCCGCCGTCCTCGCAGTAAATCATTAACCACCCGACTGCCAGGTCCTGCATACACCGTACCCAGCGGATCCTCCACAAATGGAGGCAAACTAGTAAACAGGGCATCCGGGCGAGTCAGGTAACTCGCACCTTGTAATACATCAATCCTGATCGGCTGATTAGTCGGGTTATAAACCAATACCCCTTGAAATAACGTCCTCGTCTCGCTAGCCGATCGAGCGCGGGCAATATGATGAGAAAACAGATCAAACCGTCCTTGAAACGGAAAGTTCAGGTGAGCAGAGGGCACCAACTTTCCTTGGGGAGGAAAGGTCGAAAGCAGAATCCCTTCTGTCTGTACGATTTCTGGACTATTACTGTTAAAGACAGGAACCGCGTCCAGCTTACCGGGAAGCGGACGAACTTCTTGCGGATGAAAGACTTCCTGAACCGGGAGCTGCTCCTGGGGAGGCAGTTGTTCTGGCGGCAAAACCAGTTCTTGAGGAGGGGTGGCTCTTCTAGAGGGGACTGAAGCCGGCGACGGAGCCGGAACTGGCATAACTTGTGCAAGTGTAACAACTGAAAACAGCGACAGCATGAGCAGATTTGATCAGTCTTTCGACGACTACGGCTGAGTTTGAGTACGGAATCAAAAAGAGCGTATTTAAAGCGACCTCGTTGACGTGATAACCCTGATCATCCTACAAGCAATTGACCAAAGAATTGCAGTAGAAATCGTTGTGTGAATAAACTACCAAAATAGCAAACTAATTTGCCGCAATTGGGAGCATTTTGCTAAAGATGTCCGTCTAAAGAGAATATTGCTGACGAGAGGTAGATAAATATTATGCATTTAGTATTCCCTGCAAAAAATAAAGTAGAACGTCATCAGACTCATTCCTCCAGACAGAAGCTAGATCAGGGTAGTTTGCAGTAATGTAATCATCTAATCGGTACGATCGAGCTTGCTAAGCTCTCGAAGCTGGTACCATGGCTATCTCAGGCGCCTTGTGATTGTGGAGCAAACTTGCCCAGTTATGGATCCTAACCCTGTTGGCATGAGTTAAATGCCAGCATGAGAGTTGAATTCATCTAAATAACTTATCGGTTACACCCCAAAACGTTATGCAATTTTTTTTGGCGGAAAAACTTGACAAATCAAGAATCATCTCGTAAAAGTCAAATACCTTAAGTCGAAGAAACCGCTCCAGTCAGTAGATGCTTCATGCCAGATTACAGTTAAACGCCGTAACTCATCCACCCTTCAACGGTTGTTAGAACAAAGAATTTTTATGTTGACTCGCATCACTCAACACATTGGAACCGTATTCCTGGTTACAACCAGTATTTATGTTACCAGTTACATCGTGCCTCTCAATTCGGCCTCAGCGAATCAACCGCTCCTCATCGCTGCCGACTACTGTCAGGGAAAAACTCGCGAGGGGCAGATTGACGGTCGTGGGACTTGTGCTTTTCCCAGCGGCAACCGCTACGAGGGGGAGATGCACTACGGACGACGACAAGGACAGGGAACCTTTACGTTTAGTGATGGCACCCGATGCAGTGGCATCTTTCAAAATGATTTGCTGAATGGTCAAGGGTCGTGTTTGTTCCCCAGTGGCAACCGTTACGACGGCAATTTTTGGAATGGGCAACGACAGGGTAGAGGTACGTTTACCTTCACGAATGGCACTCGTTGCGAAGGAATGTTCCAAAATGACCTGCTGAACGGATTTGGCGTCTGTTCATACCCAAGTGGCAATCGTTATGAAGGCACTTTTTTAGATAGCAAGAAGCAAGGGCGCGGCGCGTTAACCCTGGCAAATGGGGTACGTTGCGAAGGAGAGTTTATCAATGACGTGCTGAATAGCTTTGGCATTTGCCGGTTTCCCAATGGCGATCGCTATGAAGGTGGCTTCCGCGAAGGTCGGCAGAATGGTCGAGGGACTTATTTCTTTGCTGATGGAACCCAGCTAGAAGGGATTTGGAATGGTGGACGCTTCCAGCAGAGCCGCACGAATTAAGGATCTAGCCACCAGATCATTGCAGTTCATTAAGCGAATTCAACTAGTTTATTGCTGTTTGTAAGGATCACTGTATCTTGCAATATCTCATCCTTTAGACTGATCCTCGATCCAAAGGTTCTTGCTTTAAAGGTCTTGAGTTTGTAATGCTTCAGCTTTCCTGGCACACAGCTTTAACTATCCTGTCCTTCTTTGCAGCGATCGCTGGAGTAGCGATCTTATTGAGCGATCAACAGAAACATCGCACCTATAGTGAAGCCACCGATCGCTTACTATTCCTAAGTAGCTTTGCTTATTGGTTAGTATATTGTGCTGCAACGGGAGCACAAACCCTGATTGCCCAGGAATGGGAAGTTATGCTCCTGAGCGCCAAACTAACCGCTGTCATCTCTTATCTATTAGCGGCTACTAGTGTTCTCAGCCTACCCTTGCATCGCTTCGCAACCCGGCAACCGGAAGAAAGCTAAGTCGTTAACGAGATTTGATTACCTGAGCGATCGCGGCTTCCAACGGCGTTTTCTCTAAATCGGTTACGACAAAGACTTCCTGGACTGTCTTACCCTGACGGGCAATTAACTTAAACCCGCCCCGAATCGGCACAGAAACTTTTAAGTGCAACTTCGGGGCATGGGCCCGTACCGAGCCAATTACCCCAGGGGTAATGGTTTTAATACCATGCTGCTTGGTCAGGCGATCGAGAATCGCGATCAGCCCCGGAATATGAGTTGAGTGATTGAGGACTAATCGCCCACTAGAAGAAGATTGGCTCATGGGTATGCTCCTAAGCGGCTTCTAAAGGAGCCATTGTTAATCCTTCCATGCCTAATTGCATGTGATACAATTCTGCCTGCTCCTGCGGTCCGACCCAGACGACCGCTTGCCCTTCGTGGTGAATTTTATCTGCCAACTTCCAGGCATGATCAGGGTTCATGCCAGGGATGTAGCGAACCAAGCAGTTCACCACATGCTCGAAGGTGTTGAAGTCGTCGTTTAGAACGATCACTTTAAAGTTGGGATACTGCTGGCGAACTGTTTGACTAGACCGTTCAGGAGCAACGGTAGGGGAGGTCGCCATTCCATAAAATCTCGCTGAGAGTGTCATCGCCATCCGGAAAGTGCTTAAGGGATCTTAATAGAAATTTGAGTTTAGATCTAATCCTAACTTACCTAACCTCCCAGTCAGCCCTTTACTATTTTCTGATTAAAAATATTTTTGAAGGGTAGGATTCTGCCATCGCTAAAGCTGCTCAGGACACACTTAACAGCAGCTTTTAACAAAGCAATCTACCGAATTGCGGACGAAATAGGGGCTAAATATAGCTAGCTAATGCTTAGTTCAAAATCAACCTAAATTTCGGCAAATTGAGAAATTTTTAGAAACCTGACGATCGTTTGCTCCTAATCAAACGCTCAGTGTACAAGTTGAGTGGGCAGGCTCATAAGCTGACTTGTCTGATGAGTAATCAAACGTTTTTTCTAAACCAAATTCGCTAAATCAAATATTAGGAGCCTTAATCATGGCGAGCATCTTCCATCGGTTTATGCTGGTCAGCACGATCGCATGTGCAGCCAGTTGCTTGAGTCAAGCGGCATGGGCTCAAGATCTGCTAAACCCTGAACTGGAGACAGCGACTCCAATGGATCAGGTGACTTCAGTCTCTCAACTCACCGATGTTCGACCCAGCGACTGGGCATTTCAAGCATTGCAATCCCTAGTTGAACGGTATGGCTGTATTGTGGGCTATCCCGATCGCACCTATCGTGGGAACCGAGCCATTACCCGCTATGAATTTGCTGCTGGGTTAAATGCCTGTATGGATAAAATTCAGGAGTTAATTACTGCCGGAACGGCGGATTTAGTCCGCAAAGAAGATTTACTGACCTTACAACGATTACAAGAAGAGTTTGCCGTTGAATTAGCCACCTTGCGGGGTCGCATCGATACCTTAGAGGTACGTACAGCTACCTTGGAACGGCAACAATTTTCGCCAACCACAAAATTAATTGGGCAAGCGATCGTTGCCGTGAGTGATACCTATGGCAATGCCGTAGGTGCAGATTCTGATCGATCGCAGCCCTTTCTGGCTGATCGCGTCCGGCTAAATTTTGAATCTAGTTTCACCGGGCGGGATTTACTACGAGTGCGGTTCCAGTTTGGTAATTTTCTCTCCGAAGACGGCTCTAGTCAGATTGCTAATGTGACTGGAACTAATATGACCCGCTTGAATTTTGATACAGACTTCGGCAATTTCGTTAGTCTGGCCCATCTGCGTTACTACTTCCCGATCAATGACTCGATCGCCTTTGTAGTAGGTCCCACGGGAATTGGTTACACCGATATTACCGACACTGTCACTCCAGCCACGATCGCGGACGATGGCTTAGGGGTTCCTTCCCTGTTTGGCGAATACAATCCCTTATTCCGGCAAGGCGGCGGTGGCGGTGCCATTAACTGGAATATTACCGAGGATTTAGTCCTCACAGTAGGCTATTTAGCCTCCAATCCTAATGATCCGAGTGCTAAAAACGGCTTATTTAATGGTGGCTATAGTGCTCTGGCGCACCTAGTTTACAATGCCGACTGGGGCGGGATCGGCGTTGCCTATTCTCGGGGATATGCTCCGGGAGGTCGGGTAAATTTGACCGGCAGCACTGGCAGTTTTCTAGCCGCTTCACCCTTTGGTGATAGCATTGCAACCTCTAGCGACACGATCGGAGTCCAGGGCTACTATCGCTTCTCTCCTAACTTCCAAGTACATGCCTGGGGTGGCTACATTTGGGCACGGGCAGAAAATGACGGCTTTAGCGATCTCTCAAATGGCAGAGGGGGTACAAGCACCCGGTTTGTTGATAACGGCGATCGGGCAAATATTTGGTACGGCGCGATCGGGTTTTCATTCCCGGATCTGGGTGGGCGTGGCAATCTACCGGGAATTTTGGTCGGCTTACCTCCCCGAGTGACCAACAGTGATGTCCGCGATGAGAACGATCATTCGCTGCATGTAGAAGCCTTTTACCGGATTCAACTCAACGATAATGTTTCAATCACACCGGGCGTTTGGGCAGTCTTCAATCCTGAAAACGACAACGATAACGATACGCAAATTATCGGAGTATTACGGACTTACTTCCTGTTCTGAACCCAACGACTAACCACGAGCCAACTCCCCCCTAACCCAATTAATCCTGGCGTTAGCCAATCCCCCCAGCGTACATATAGCGTCTGGGTTTGGCGGCGAGCGATCGTCTCCGTATGAATCTGGTATTCATGAGGCTGCGATCGCCAGACAATCCTGCCATGGGGATCAATTACCCCGGAGTAGCCCGTATTTGTCGCCCGCACAGCCCACCGATCGGTTTCGATCGCCCGCATTAAGTCCTGGGCTTCATGTTGTGCCATCAGCACTTCACTGTAGGGATCAAGATTCGAGGCGGTAAGAATAAATTCGCCTCCAGATGCAGCTTGCGCCCGAAATAATTCTGGAAAAGCCGATTCGTAACAAATACTCGCGATCGCGCGTCCAAAGGGAGTATCAAACCGTTGGGCGGCTGTGCCAGGCTGCATACTGGTCTTCATCGGTGATAACCGACCAATCACTGCTCCCAAAATTTCCTGAAACGGAATATATTCCCCGAGTGGCACTAATTTGATTTTGTTGTAGCGGCTGAATACTTCTCCCTGAGTAGTCAGAGTTAAGAGGCTTTGAGTAATGCGATCGTCCTGGCGAAAAAACGTCCCTAACCAGGCAACCACTTTTTGATCTACTACGGCTTGATCAAACGGATTCTGGTTTGCAGTTTGACCATTCCACAGCAACGGCAAAGCCCCCTCTGGCGTTAGGACTGCATCAACTCCTTGTGCAGCCAGCATTTCATAACCAGACACATAACCATCGATCGCCCGCCTCACCCCTGCTGCCGACAATTTGATTCGAGTCGGCACATTCCCTTGAATCACTCCCACCTTCAGGGCTGCCTCTGGTGCTTGCCCCAGCGGACGACTATACAGCCACCCACCGATCGCAGATAGTCCAATCACTAAGATCGCCGCTATTCCGAATAACTGCTGCCAGCGTGAAGTAACCAACCTCTGTCCACGATAATTCATCCAGGCTTCTGCCAACAAGCCATTCACCGCCACGATCGCCGCTGTGACTACGGTTGGTCCCGACAACTGCCCTAAATGCAGGATCACCACATTTCCGGGACTCTGGGTGTAGGACAACGAAGTCCAATATAGGGATCCCAGACTCCAAATCCATTCCAAGCCGCACCAGAGGGCGGTTGCGATCAAGACACGGCGGATAGTGAGGGAAAGGGCAGGTGAGGAAGATCTATCTCCCTCATCCCAGAGCAAAAGCTGCCGAACTCCCCATGTCCAAATCACTACTATGGCGGCTCCCCATAGGGTAATAAAACCCCAGCAAAATAGAGCGATCGCAATACTTGCCACCCAGGGAACCCCCATCCAAGTTAGGGGATGCAGTCCAGTAATCCAGGATAGAGCTAACCCGTGGTATGCAATGCCCCAAGCTAGTGGCAGTAAATAAATCGAGTTAAACCGCCAGCGCGATCCTGTAGGTTGGCTCAATGGGGATTGTCGGCTAACCATGACCCACAACGGAATGAGGGCAACCCAAGCCAAGCCCCACCAGTTGAGTGGAGCCGTCGCCAGTCCCATGACAATGCCACTACTAAAGGCGATCGCGATCGATCTCAGTTGAGTCAGATTGAGTTTGCGAAAATGAATTTTCAGCATGCAACAGGGAGCAATTCCAGCGATCGGCAATGCTCTCCATAGTCTAGCGAGATCAAATGGAGTAATAGAGCGGGAAGGCTTTCGCTTCCTTCGGACGAACAAACACCCGTTGTTGGGGTTTCAAATCTAGCTCATCAAACCGCTCACGGGTTAAATGCGCTGTGACCACCTGACCATCATCTAACGTAATCTCGGCTTGAACCTCCCAGCCCAAGTGAATAATCCGACTGACACGAGCAGCGGCAGATGAGACATCTGGAGTGGTTTCCACCAAAATATCCTGCGGACGTAGGAATACCTCTGGATGGGCGGAGTCAAACCCATTCGCCTGAAAAATATGGGAAGTGCTAGGTAACACGTTCACTGGACCAATAAAGCTCATGACAAACGCACTGGCTGGGTGATCATAGACCTCTGCCGGAGAACCAATTTGCTCCACTTTGCCTTTGTTCATCACCACAATTTCGTCTGACACTTCCATCGCTTCTTCCTGGTCGTGGGTCACAAACACCGTGGTGACATGCACTTCATCATGCAAGCGGCGTAACCAAGCCCGTAAATCTTTGCGGACTTTGGCATCTAACGCCCCAAAGGGTTCATCTAACAGTAAGACTTGTGGCTCCACGGCTAAGGCTCTCGCCAAGGCAACCCGTTGTCGCTGACCACCAGAAAGTTGTGAGGGATAGCGATCGCCTAACCCACTTAATTGCACTAGCTCTAATAACTCTTCCACCCTGGCTTTGACTTTGGTGGCTGGGGTTTTGCGTAATTCTAGAGAAAAGGCAATATTTTTGCGTACCGTCATATGCTTAAACAAGGCATAGTGTTGGAACACAAAGCCAATATTACGATCTTGAACACTGCGGTTCGTGGCATCTTCTCCTGTCAGCCAAATCCGTCCCGTGTCAGGAGTTTCTAAGCCAGCGATCAATCTTAGAAGGGTCGATTTCCCAGACCCCGAAGGTCCCAGCAACGCCACCAGCGAACCACTCTTAATTTCCAAATTAACTTGGCTAACTGCCTGAAAGCTACCAAACTGCTTGGATACGTTTTCAACTAGAATGCCCACGGCAGTGACCTCAGCGACAAAGAAAGTCTCACAGTTTAAATAATCCCAGTTTTGCCTCAGATACAAATCCCAGTTTTTTGATGGGATTACTGTAGTTTTTATATCATGAACTTACCGATCCCATTTCAGAGTTAGCGCTGATTTTGCTAGATCAAAACAAATTTCTAGCCAAACCTTCACGATCGCCCTAAGGTGACTCCCATCAAAATCTCTGAATAGAGACTGTTTGTAGCGATCTGCACAGAATTCGCTGACGATCGAATCCGTATCTGGGATTCTTGCTCTAGAATAGAAAGGTTGTGAAAAATTAATCTCCTCTGTCATGGCTGTTCCTAAGAAGAAAACCTCCAAGTCTAAGCGCGACATGCGAAAGGCAACCTGGAAGCGTAAAGCGGCACTGCAAGCTCAAAGAGCGCTGTCGCTGGGTAAATCCGTTTTAACTGGACGGGCTGAAGGCTTTATCTATCCTCAAGACGACGCCGAGGACGAAGAAGAAGCCTAACCGAATCGATACCTGATGATGGATCACCTCGATCCTGACCAGGCATTGACTCCGCAGTTCACTGTGAAGATGCTACAGGTACATCGCAATGCCGGGAAAGTTCTTCCATAAACCAGGACCAGAGCTACGCGATCGCGTTCCTCCAGGTCAGCACCTCACCAACGGCTTCCCTGTGCTGACCTATGGAGACACCCCTCAGGTCAGCACAACAGACTGGAGATTGAAAGTGTGGGGTCTGGCAACGGAAGTGAGCTTTACCTGGCAAGATGTGATGGCAATGCCCCAAAGCGAATTTACCGCTGACTTTCACTGTGTCACCACCTGGTCAAAGCTAGACGTGCAATGGACGGGGATTAAAGTCATAGACTTGATGCGCCAGATTGATCTTGATCCCCAAGCTAAGCATGTGATGGCACATTGCTATGGCGACTACACAACGAATATCTCAATCGACGATTTTTTGCGGGAAGAAAACTTTTTTGCTCACACTCTATTTGGTGAACCCCTTCCAGCAGACCATGGTGGACCCATGCGTTTGGTAGTGCCACATCTGTATGCCTGGAAAAGCGCTAAATGGATCAATGGGCTAGAGTTTCTTGGTCAAGAAGAGCTAGGCTTTTGGGAGCGTAATGGCTATCACCGCCGAGGAGAACCCTGGGCAGAAGAACGCTACAGTAGTCGGTTTGCTTTTTAGCCTTCATCTCTCAGACTAAGAACCAGAATCAAAAGAAAGGAACGTTCATGCCAGATGATGTTTGTTGCGCCGATCGCTCTATCAGAGCAGGATCAAGATATGGCTCAACGAGATGATGCCTCATTAGCCAACGTCATCAGTTTTGACTGGCTAGCGCCGCGATCGCGACCATCAGTCCCGTTAGAACAACTTTCACCCGCCGCTCTAGCTTACCTGGGAGATGCTGTTTATGAGCTTTACATTAGACATTACTATTTGGCTCCACCCAAACGCATTCAAACGTATCACAATCAAGTAGTTGGTCAAGTTCGAGCCGAGCAACAAGCGAGCCATCTGCGATCGCTGCTGCCCCAACTCACCCCAATCGAATTAGACATTCTGCGCCGGGGACGCAATGCCGCCAATGGCAAACCCAAACGAATTGATTTAGAAACCTATCAGCAAGCCACTAGTTTAGAAACCTTAATTGGTTACTTGTATCTCACCGATCCCCAGCGATTAATTGCTTTATTAACTCAGTTACAGCTTTCACCTGATCTCTAGTCATACTCAACCGTCGGTCAGAGTTGTCTGATGCGTGTAAGCCGTTTCAACGACATGACTAGGTTTCCTGACTCAGTAATCTCTGCATCGATCCTTCATTCTTGGCATTATCATGGCTCCTAACAAAAAGCGTCCTTCCGATTCTCAACGCCGTTCGTCTAGTCACCGCTCTGCAAAGCCTGGAGATCGGCCCACTCCTCGCTCCGATCGCTACACGGAACGAGGAGAGCGCCCCTCTCACCACTCCGAACGTAGTGGAGATACCGATTTGGGTCGCTCACCCAAACGATCTAAACGCGATGGAGAACGGAAATTCGATCATTCTGACCGTCCGGCTCCGCGATCTGACCGCAGTTTTGACCGCTCCGACCGTCCGGCTCCTCGTTCTGACCGCAATTTTGACCGCTCTGACCGTCCGGCTCCCCGATCCGATCGCAATTTTGACCGCTCTGACCGTCCGGCTCCTCGTTCTGACCGCAATTTTGACCGCTCCGACCGTCCGGCTCCCCGATCCGATCGCAAGTTCGATCGTTCTGACCGCCGTGATGAGCGGCAGTCTTCCTATCAAACAGAGCCATCCTTTGATCGTCCAGCCAAACGAGTGGAGCGGAGCGATGATCGTCCACGGAACAAGTTTAGAGGAGGCGATCGACCTGCCAATAAATTTGGTGGCAAGCCTAATTTCCAAAAGCCTCATCAGCAGCCATCTTCAGGCTACCGGGCAGAAGCCAACGATCGGGCGATCATCGATCTGACTACACCCGAAGCCGGACAATCCGATCATTTAAATGCTGAATCGGAAGAACTGATCTACGGTCGTCATCCTGTATTAACGGCACTACAAAACGAACGTAATCTTAACCGGATCTGGGTGACGGCTCGACTCCGCTATGATCCCCGCTTCCATACTTTATTACTGCAAGCTAAAGCCAATGGCACAGTAATTGATGAAGTTGAACCGCGTCGCTTAGATCAGATGACCCAAGGAGCAAACCATCAGGGGATCGCCGCTCAGGTAGCTCCTTATGAATATGTCGATCTGGGGGATCTCATCACTACGGCGAAAGCGGCTTCGGAACATCCTGTATTAATAGTTGCTGATGGGATCACTGATCCCCATAATCTGGGCGCTATTATTCGTACTGCCGAAGCATTAGGGATCCAGGGCTTAATCATTCCGCAACGACGGGCTGTTGGGGTAACAGCCACCGTTGTCAAAGTAGCTGCGGGGGCGTTAGAACATTTCCCAGTTGCCAGAGTCGTAAACCTGAGTCGAGCGCTAGAAGACTTGAAAACAGCTGGTTTCTGGATTTATGGGATGTCAGCTGAAGCCAGTCAGCCGATTCATACCGTGCAATTTTCTGGTGCTACAGCCGTTGTGATTGGTTCTGAAGGAGATGGATTGAGTTTGCTGACTCAACGCACCTGTGACAGTCTGGTGGCGATCCCGCTCAAAGGCAACACTCCCAGCTTAAATGCTTCTGTAGCAACGGGTATGGTGTTGTATGAAATTCATCGGCAGCGAATCTCTGATACGCTCCGGCTAAATAGATTAGAAAAAGCTATCTAGTTGAAAAAGGGGGAGGCAGCAGAGTATAACAAATCATGAAGAAGATCCGTGTCAGGACGTTTGACTCGCAAGGTATCTCCATATAAATCACTGGTTGAATTTACAGGACAGCAATGCAGGAACCTTTGACAAATCTGTTAAATCTGATTGGTTTAGCCTGGTGGGTTGAAATTACAACGGATCTGCCTCGTTGCACGTATTACTTTGGACCGTTTGTCTCCTCCCAGGAAGCCGAGGAGCATCATTCCGGCTACCTGGAAGACTTACAGCAGGAAGGGGCTCAGGGAATTACCGTCGTGATTAAGCGGTGTAAACCAACCAAGTTAACGATCGAGCCAGACGAAGAAGAGAACGGCGAGCCAGGAATTTCCCCGCAATTTAGAGGGCAGTTTCAACAATGATCGCGGTCGCCAAAACCCAATTCCCTGCTAGATTAATCCTGCCCTCTACTGTTATCCGTTGTGCCTGACTCAATTCAGCTAACTTCTGATCAACATCCGGATTAAGCGTTACCAAGGTAAAGGTGCGCTCAGAGAGCGCATCGGGTGACTTCACCTCAAGCATATAGGTCTGTGCATCGACTCGCGTATAAGTTCCAGCCAGGGTTTGCCCCTTGGTGGATGGGTTTGCCAAGTGAGTTTTTGCAGGCATAGATGGGTGCTGCAAAGGGCAATTCCCTGCTGCCGGATACGCCTCTGGATGATCGAGATAATATCGTTGCCAGTTGAGCCAATCGGGATGATTGATCACCAAGTTAAATAAAGGAATCACGGCAGCCGGTGCGATCGCATCCGTTAATAAGGCTTCTTGCAACGATCGTACGTCTAAATCCCGAGGCTGACATCCCTGCTCCACGCATAAAGCCGCTGCCATCCCCGCCGCTTGTCCAATGCCTAAGACTAAGGGCTGTAGGCGGGTGGCTCCATTAGCGATGTGAGAGACAGAAATATTTTTTTCACAGACTAGAAAGCCATCTGTTTTTACGGGCACTAAGCTGCGATAAGGAATTGTAAATGGAGTGCCGGTCCAGCGACCGCCCCAGCGTAGCGATTTAGGCTTGAGCGGAATTTCACCACTGGGATAGTGATGGTCATTGGCATAATTCCCGATCGCGATCGCATCACAGACATTCTCCACTTGCATACAGCCTTCTGCCCAGACAGTCACGGGTAATGAAGCGGCTGACCCGCGAACGATCGGCAAAATATCCTGTTCTCGAATTGTGGTTAGTCCCTTTAACCGCCGACTTTCCCGGAAGTAAGGATGCAGAGCATAGGCTCCTCCACCAAACGATGTCGGCAAGGACGGAAAAATATCCGCCGCTAAACCATAGCGTTGACCCAACTGGGTTTGAATATACCGGGCAAAACTTTGGCTATGCCAACAGGCTTCCTGCAAAAATTGCTGCTGTCCAGTTGGGGAACCCATTAAGCGATGAATCCCTTCTCCATAATCATTACCGTGAATGGGCCAGTTAATCATGAAGTGATTGCCTGCCCACCGACCATAGTTGAGAAACTGCTCACCACCATAGTTATCCCAAGCTTCCTGGAATAAAGCCGGGTTGTAATTGGGTGGAACGGGGATTTCTGGAGCTGACTGACCTTCCCCATAGTCCCGCATCACCACAACCCAGGTGGGAGCTTGGACTGGATAGGTTTGGGTCAAGGCATTGGTCGTTAGCGGTGCACTCGGTTCGCCAAATTCTGCCTGTAACTCCCAACCCCAACGATGCGGAATCTCTGCCAATGCCAGCAAATCACCTAACTCGGTGCCATCGAGAATTACTTGGGCAGCGATCGTGTAATCCGCAAACCGGATGCCAGTAATGTGATCGTCCTGCTTCAGCACCTCTAACGGGATCTGTCCGGTGATCCAGTGTAAATTCGGCAGTGCTGCCACCCAATCCGCAAAAATCTGGGCACCAATGCGCGGATCATACGTGAAGAAGCTGACCCAACCCTGATCTAAGCTTCCCGGTTGACGACGTTCTAATTCTTGTAAGAAGGCTCCCCAAATGCCCGTCTGAAAAGCGGCTAACTCATTGCCATCAGGCGCCGATACTCCGGCACTGGTCAGCATCCCGCCTAACCAGGGAAACTCACTCACCAGAATGGTGTTTACGCCTCGTCGTGCGGCTTGAATGGCGGCGGCTGTTCCTCCTGTACCACCACCAACCACCAGCACATCTGTTGTTAAAGTCTGCATGAGTCTAGCCGTAAATCATCAGTTCCAGGCTTAGATAATACGTCGTCAGATGACCCAATGGCAGAAAGGACGTAACGAATGGTAAAGTCTGCTGTGGAGGGTCTTGAGGTTTTTGGTATGAAAGCGCAGGTATTTCGCGGTGTCAATCAACTCAGTTACGAAGACGTGCCAATGCCGGAACTGTTACCGGATGAGGTGATGGTGCAGGTACGGGTGGTGGGGTTGTGCCAATCGGATATTAAGAAAATCCGGTATCCGTTGTATGAACCGCCCCGCATCTTTGGGCATGAAACGGCAGGGACGATTTCCGCCGTCGGGTCTGAAGTGAAAAATTGGCAGGTGGGCGATCGCGTGGTGGTGCTGCATCACATTCCCTGTATGCACTGTGCCTACTGTTTGAACGAGAATTTTTCCATGTGTGATGTCTACAAAAACATCACGACCACGGCGGGATTTGCCCCCAGTGGTGGCGGGTTTGCGGAATATGTCAAAGTTCCCGGTCACATTGTCCGCAATGGCGGACTGATTCAGATCCCAGATCAGATTACGTTTGAGCAAGCCAGCTTTGTGGAACCGACGAATTGCTGCCTGAAAGCCGTCAAAAAAGCCCAGATTGCTCCCGGTCAAACGGTGCTGATTACCGGAGCGGGTCCGATCGGGCTGATGTTCATCATGTTGGTGAAATATTTTGGCGCTAAGGCGATCGCCACCGATCTATTACCCAGCCGGATTGAAAAAGCCCTGGCAGTGGGAGCTGATGCTGCATTTGATGCCCGTGATGCCAATTTACCCAGCAAAATTCAAGCGATGACAAATGGTATGGGAGTGGATACCAGCCTGATCGCCGTTCCTAGCGAGAAAGCGTTCTTCCAGGCACTCGACTGTACCCGCAAAGGGGGCAAAATTCTGTTCTTTGCTGAGTTTCCAGATGAAGTAGAGATTCCAATTAATCCCAATATTCTCTATCGTCGGGAAATTGACCTGATGGGGAGCTACAGTTCGTCCTATCGGGTGCAGGCATTAGCCGCCGATATTGTGTTTAACAAACAGATTGACGTGGATGCACTGATTAGCGATCGCTACCCACTCAGCGATTTAGCCAAAGCCGTGGAACAAGCAGTTTCACCAACTCCAGACACCTACAAAATTCTGTTGTATCCCTAATTGGGTGACTACTTGCATTCAAATGCCGCGATCGCAGGATGTTTAGAGGCTAGCCGTTGATGCAGTGCAGCTAGAGCCGTTGACTGATGCTGCACATGAGCCTGAATAAATAGACCGATCGCCTCTACCATGAGGTGGCGTAATTCAGCGGCGGATTGGGTAGCGGGGAAATCTAGAAACGGTCTAGCGGTAGTGTCATCGGGATCCGCGATCGAAAAATGATTGGCTCCCTCTAGTAAGAGCAGATAGCTATCCTGTCTGCCGCCTGCGATCGCTTCTTGAAAGGTGCGTTGAACTGGAGCCGTTGGGTGTTCCCAGGTAACCCCATAGCCATGGCTACTATTAGCAATGACACCATCACAGGTGCCGCCGATCAACAGGAGAGGTAAGGCATCCGGGAGGGGCAGAATTGTATTAGCAGGATATCCCAACTGCACAGTAGCAGCGGTATGAGCCCCATAGGCAAATGCGGCAACGACTTGCGGAACGAACTGGGGATTGGCACTTTCGATCGCGACTTTGCCCCCCGCCGAATGCCCGCCTAAAATCACCCGGTTTAGGTCGAGCAGACCCGCTAAAACTCCTTCGGTTTGTAACCGCTCTAGCTCAGTCAGCAAGGTCAGCAATGCCGAAGCAGTTGGACCTTTGCCATACATACTGGGAACTACCATTTTCAGGTCAACGCCAGGAGTAATCGCCACCATCCCAGGGAAATTTTCGGCAATCCAGGTAAAGGTAACAACAACTAGTCCGCGCTCGGCTAACTGAATCGCTAGCCATTGATACTGTTCCAACCCACAGTTAAACCCATTGAAAAAAATCACGATCGGAAAGGGTGCTCGTTCAGCATCCGCCGGAACAATGCCCGTATTCCGTTCTTGGTCACTCCCCGATATGTGGGCTGGGTAAAACACCTTGAGGTGAATGCTGTTGTAAGGCGCAGCCGCGTTTGCCACGGTAGCCGCTCGAAACAGGGCGCGTACACTCATCACTTGCCAAGCTCAGCTACGAATAGTCCAGATAATTCTACCGTCCTACTTTTTGCTTCCGTCAGCGATCGGATGATTCAGCAATATCAGCCTATTGATTTGCCCTGGATTGAGTTGCTCTGCTATACCCACCGCTCAGTTGCCATCTTCAAATTTGAGTGGTGCTTCTGGGGCTAGAGCTTCATTCATCAATGCTTCCGCCTTCAGTTTGGGATGCTTGCCATCTAATAAGGCACTGACCGTCATATCTCCCATCACATTAATCACAGTCCGGCAGCGATCGAGAAACCAATCCACGGTGATGAGAATGGCAATGTACTCCGTTGGTAAGCCAACCGCAGAAAATACGAGCGTCATCGTCACTAAACCAGCCTCTGGAATGCCCGCCGCCCCGACAGAAGCAAAAATTGAAGTCAGAACTACAATAATTTGCTGGGGCAGAGGCAAGCTAACCCCAATCACTTGCGAAATGAAGAGCGCTGCCATTGCTTCATACAGCGCCGTCCCGTCATTGTTGAAATTACTACCCACTAAGGCTCCCAGAGAGGCAGAAGACTCGCGCAAGCCGACTTTTTCGATCAAGGCATCAAAGGTAATGGGCATTGTCACGGTGGAAGAGGCCGTCGAAAAGGCGGTGAGCAGCGCATCCACTCCACCCTGCAAAAGTTTGAAAGGATTAACCCAAGACCCCAACTTTACCCGGATCAGGTAGAAACAAAGTTGCAGCAACAGGGCAATAATGACCGCTACGACTAATCCCCCAAGTGCTTTAAACGGTTCAAAGCCCTTGAGCGCCACTGTGCGAGCCACAATCCCAAACACAGCTAGGGGAATTAAAGTAATAATCCAGTTCAAGATGCGAATGACCGCTTCAAACAGTACAGTGATCACTTGCTGCACTGGCACGTAATCGGTATGCCCTCGCTCAATTTGAATGCTCTTGAGTCCACGCAGGGCAACCCCAAAACTGAGGGCTAAAATAATCAGTTGAATGACATTATTATCAACCAGTGGCTTGAGAATAGCATCTGGCACCATGTCTTGTAATAATAGCCAGGGATCGAGGGTTTTCTTAATCGCTTCGGTGCCACCGGAAGGATGAGCCAGTTGCCCCCATTTACCAGGTTGTAAAAGGTTGGCGACTAACAAGCCAATTAGGATCGCCGCCAGCGTATTTGTTAACAGTAACCACAGTAGTTTTCTACCCGAACGCCCAGGGATTTCAGCCGTCATAAACGAATGCAAGACGGCTAACAAAATGAGTGGGGTGGCTAAAGCCCGCAGGGCTTTGAGAATCAGATCGCAAGGAATTGCCAGATTTTCGATTAGTGCCTTCTGGTGTGACGCGTAATTGCCTGCGCCCAGTAGAACCCCTAAGCCGACAGCCAACACTAGAGCAATGAGAATTTGGAGGTAGAGAGGAATGACTTTGCCAAACAGACGAATGCCGTGATTTGATTCGCTCATAAAGGTATTAGGTATAAAGAGAACTACTTCTGAGCACCTCGATCGATTCAAGCTGATGGAAAACTGCCATGATGCGACTAAGAAGGGTTAGAGCCTTCGTCTGCAAACGGCGATCGCTCAAGTGGTTCCTGAGAAAACTGCTAGGTAATCTTCTGAATCGCACACTTAAGACAGGCTACGCAGCTTCATCAATTAAGGATGAAAGGCTAACTTGGATTTAGCCTGCCTAGCTGATTTATTTATCCAGTTAAATAAATTAAGCCAAAATCTATCTGCTTTAGCTTCCACTTGGGGAAATTGAATAGATGATTCTCTCCATAAAAGCTTTTTTACGGAAAACAGGGAAAAAGCTTCAGAATTTTTTAACTAAAAAACCTAAATTGCTTACAAACTCAATTGTTGTTTGAGGATAGATAAGCGGTGAAGTTGTTTGGCGAGAAAGGGGTGGAATAGGCGAAGTTTTTTGCTGAGCAGGCTGCGCCACGATCGCGGGTCACGATAGGCGATCGCTTGCCCCTCGTAAGTTTGTGTAGCTAGTTGGCGAGTGGAAATATCGACTACTTCGTATAAATATTTTTGGTCTGGAGTAGACAACATCGGTTTGTAGTAGAGGCAATCAGCAAAAAAGTAGTGGGTCACCTGGCTGTGGCGAGTCCGAGTATGGTCCAAAATTGGGCTACCACCATGCAATAAATTGGCTGACCAAATTAAGGCTTGACCTTGACGAACGGATAATTCAACCCGTTCTAAACCATGATTCAAAATCAGGGATTGAATGTAATCTTCGTATTTTCCGTAGTTGGCATAACCGGGAGTTAAACCGATATTTTGAAACTCAACGATCGGTAATTTGTGGCTACCTGGATAGTAATGCAGCGGTCCATTGTAGAGATCAATATCTTCCAGAGCCACCCAGACCCCACACATATATCGCTCCGGCAGGGAATGAAAATGAATTGTGTCACTGTGGGTACGTTGCTGAGTCCCAATTGGAAAATTGAGCGTCTGGAAGGGAATCGGACGACGTTGATAAAAGACTTCCAGTAATGCCAGAATTTGTGGCTGAATCGCGATCGCTCGTACCGCAGGATTAAATAACCAGGCATCCTGAATTCGTTGCTGACCGCGATACTCGGTTGCCAACCCTTGAATGATCTCCTGACTCCGCCGATCGAAATCGGGCATTTCTAGATCAACCACCACATACCCATAGTCGGCATAATGCTGGACTAACGCTTTTGTCCGCGCATCCAACGGCGATCGTGCCAGTAGTTTGGAAAAGTTAGGTGAATCAAGCCAGGGAAGCTCTTGAGGGCTAAGAGTCTGCATAGGCGGTACTTCAAAATTCCCCAATACAATTCAGGAATTTAGATGATGTACCACGTTACCGCGATCGCTGAACTCTGTACAGCTATTTGGGGCAGTCAACCCGCTCAGACTTAGCAATACTCAGAAATATCTTCGCCACAATCATCTGCCAGGTAAGAGAGCGCTCGGAAGCGTAGACCCACTAGCTGCTCATAGAGCGGATTTAGCTTGCACATTGGCGGGATATGCACGATTTTGTGACCAAACAATTTAATATCCCGCTCAAATGGGCACTGGGGTGGAATCAGTTTACACAAAAATCGGGCTAGCTTCGGATCGTGAACTTCCATGCCGTCCAGCCAATCGCGAACGGGATGCAACACATCGAGATGGTGATCACCCAAGGCTGGAGGCTGCAAACTAGAAGCCACGCCGGTATTGATCGCTTCAGTCGTTTGAGCCTTTGCCAGGTCTTGCAGGGTAGTCCGCAGAACTTGCAACACTTCAGTCTGCACTCCTAATGCCTGACAGAACTGCTCCAGCAATTCATCTTCACAGGTGGAGTACACACCATCTGCCAAAGCTACCATCACCGCTGTTCGGAGAAAATTCTCGGCTAGATCCGGATCTTTGCCTAAAATTTGAGCAAGGTCTTGGGGAGAGATCGGTTCTAGGACTTGCGATCGTTCGTCCTCAGTCAAATCCTGGTGTAGGACACTGGTGATCAGGTCTTGTTCTTCTTCATCAAAGTGTCCATCCGACCAAGCGATCGTCAACAGTCCCCGTAACCAAACTGCCACTTGTTCGCTGGTATACGCCGATTGAGTCGTGCTAGTCATTTTTTTCAACCATGCACTAAAAACATCCTCAAGTCGATTCTAACCTCTCAGGATTACTGAGTGGCGATACACTAAGAGACTGAAGCAATCATCAAGGAGCACCAGTGAGTTTACGCGAATTCGGGCTACTGCTAATTACAGTATTTATTGGCATAACGGGACAGTTTTTCCTAAAACTCGGTGCAGTCAAACTGGGCAAAGTCAGTGCCACCAATTTTGCCACTCACATCTTAAGTATTATCTGGACTCCAGAACTGCTGCTGGGACTAACGTTCTATGCCCTAAGCGCCGTTCTCTATATCTTGCTCATGACCCGAATTAATTTGAGCGTAATTGGACCTGCGGTTTCAATGGGCTACATTTTCTCAGTGTTAATGGGGTATTACTTCTTTAAAGAACCGATTACTCCCCGCCATTTAGTGGGCTTAGGATTTATTGCCTGTGGCGTCATCCTAGTTGCCTGGAGAAAGTAGATCGATCGGTTTAGAGATAGTTGCGTAATACATCGATCGTTGCCTGTCCGGTATATTCCCAACTGAACTGCGTCGCCCTAACTAAACCTGCCCTTCGTAATTCAGCACAGGCTCCCGCATCACGCGCTAAGGTTGTCATCGCTTGGGAAATCGCGCTCACATCTGTCGGATCGATTAACAGCGCTGCATCTCCGGTCACTTCGGGAATCGATGACAGATTAGAGGCAATCACGGGTGTACCACAGGCCATTGCTTCTAAAACAGGTAAGCCAAATCCTTCCCAAAGACTAGGAAAGACCAAGGCGATCGCTTGGTTAATGACGGTGGGTAACTGGTCATACCCCACATAATCCAGAAATTTGACGCGATCGGTCAATTCTAGAGTTTGAATTTGTTGTTCTAAGGTAGGGACATAACGCTGATCTCGGGGTCCGACCAGCCACAATTCATAGTCCGCCCGATCGGGCATGACAGCAAAAGCAGCAATTAACCGCTGCACATTTTTATAGGGATCCAGCCGACCTAAATAGAGAAAATAATTTTGGGTGGGCAGATTCAGAAACCGAAAATGATTTGCATCATAGGCTAAAGGAATTGGCGTAATTTTGCTGGCTGAGATTTGATGAAATTGGCTAATATCTTCAGCGGTAGCCTGGGAATTACAAATAATATGTTCTGCCTGATTTAACACGCGAGGCACATAATGCCGATGATAGGAAGTTAACGGCGAAAACCGTTGAGGGAAGCGGAGTGGAATCAGGTCATGAACGGTAACAATATGGCGGCAATTCGCTGCTAAAGGCGCTTCAGGCACAGGAGAAAACAATAAATTTGCTGCCAGTTGCTGATAAATTTTTGGCAGTTGAGTTTGGGTCCAGGTTAACCGCTTTAAGTGTCCTTTACTACCTTGATCAGAAGTCATTTCAGCAGGAATTTGATAACACTGTTGTTGATCAATCACCTGAGCTGCCGACTCCATAAACACGGAAGAAACTAGCAAGGTGGGATCCAGCGATCGCAGATAAGGAAACAGATTTTTACTATAGGTGGTTAAACCCGTCGGCTGAACGGACAGGGTGGCTAAGTTAACTAACAGTGAACTACTCAAAATCTCTGTTCCGCGTGAAGTAGGTGACGATACCCTGAAGTTTTCCGATCGCAATTGGCGGTTTAACTGGCAACAATACCAGTGCATGTAAAGCCAATCGCAACAATCGTAATCCTAGTGTTAGCCTACCAGCATATCGCTCTAGCGTTAACAGGTAGCTAAAGGTGCTGTAGCGAAATTTGGTTTGCAGATTGCGATCGCTAATTGAAGACGGTTGATGAATTACCCGAATCGAATTTGTGATCCCAACAGAATATCCTGCCTGCTGATAGCGTTGGCAAAAATCAAAGTCTTCGTAGTACAGAAAATAAGCTGGATCGAATTGGGGACAATGAGAAAATTGCCGGAAGTTCAGCAACATACTACATCCGGTTACCCAGTCACACGCCACATAATCAGCCTCCGACGACTTACTAAATAAATCAATCGTCTGGATCGCTCCCGTGTTAGCTATGAATTGCCCACCTGTAAACCAAGGTTGACCATTTGGTTGCTCAACCACTGTCCCTACGATCGCTAAATCAGGATGAGTCTGAAAAAACTGATTAGCTTGCGTTACCGCCGCTTCAGGCAGGGTAGTATCGGGGTTAATTAGCCACACGATCGCCTGTGGATCCTGGTGATAAACCCACTGTAATCCTAAGTTACAACCAGAACCAAACCCTAGATTCTTTTGAGCCTCTAAGACGAAAACTGATGCTCCAGCTAATGTTTGAATCCGGCGATCGTCCGGAGAGTTATTCACAATCACTAACTTGAAATTGGAAGCACCAGTAGACTTAATTGATGCCAAAAGCTGATCAATTAAGTCTGTTGAGCAGTAATTCACGGTAATTAGATAAATCACAGGCAAGTTATCTTGGTCATGCCTTTAACCTAATTGTTTGAGTTCTAGCAGCATTTTGCGTAAGCTTTGTCGCCAATAGGGAGGTGGAGATCCTAAGAGCTGAGTCGTTTTCTGCAATGACAACACTGAAAAGGCAGGACGACGAGCCGGAGTCGGATAGTCTGCCGTCGTAATCGGAATTACCCGCTGAATTTTTAGCGGAAACCCCAATGCGGTCGCTTCTTCAAAAATAGCGATCGCGAAATCGTACCAACTACACACCCCACTATTGGTGTAGTGATAGGTGCCTGCGGTATCAAGAGTCAATTGGGGGATGAATTGGGCGATCGCCGTTGCCAAATCGAGTGCCCAGGTGGGTGAACCAATTTGATCGGCTACGACTCGCAGTTCTTCGCGATCGGCGCCCAAGCGCAACATGGTTTTGACGAAATTTACCTTACCTTTTGCCCCATAGACCCAGGCAGTCCGAATAATCATGTGCAACGGACAATTCGCCCGCACCGCAGCTTCCCCTAACAACTTAGAACTACCATAGGCTCCCAGTGGGTGAGTAGGGTCAGTTTCCCGATAGGGAGTGCTTTGACTGCCATCAAACACATAATCAGTCGAGATATGAATCAACCCTGTACCTTGTTGCTGGGCAACCTCTGCCAAAATTCCTGGCGTAGTGCCGTTGACTAGATTGGCTAACTCTAGTTCACTTTCCGCTTTGTCTACTGCCGTGTATGCGGCGGCATTCACAATCACATCCGGCTGTATGGATGCCACTAATTGCCGTACCGCATCAGCTTGGGAGAAATCCATCTGTTCCCGTGTGACGATAACCACTTCCCCTAGAGGGGCTAAGGTCTGCTGTAACTCCTGACCGACCTGACCTGCTGCGCCTGTAAGTAAAATTCGTGTCATGGGAAAACCTGATCGTTTTAGGCAACCTTTTCTATTAAAGTCTGTTAGTGATACCCTAATGTAGGTCTACACAAAAACCTTACAATTATGCAACAGCAAGAATATTTAGCCAAGCTGTATTCCAATCGCTTCAACTACCAAGAACAGCAGGCTAAACTCAAGCTTTGGAAGGTTCTAGTCAAAGAGTTTCTCCAAACTTATGTCGGTCGAAATGCCACTGTACTAGATATTGGTGGCGGTTATTGTGAATTTATTAATCAGGTTCAAGCCAACAAAAAATATTTGATTGACCTGAATCCAGATGCCAAGCAGTTTGCCAATCCGGATGTTCAGGTCTTCAACATTGATATATTGGACTCCAAACAACATCGGAATTTACCATCAGGAGTCGATCGCATTTTCGTCTCCAATTTCTTTGAACATCTCCGGAGTAAAGAAGAATTAATTGAAGTCTTAGCCTTTTGTTTTAAGCTACTCAATCCTGGCGGCAAACTACTCATTATTCAGCCAAACTTTAAGTATGCAGTCAAGGAATATTACGATTTTATTGATCACCACCTGCCAATCACCCACATTTCATTGGCAGAAGTTTTAACCACGATCGGCTTTCACATCGAAACTATGATTCCTCGCTTTCTACCCTTTTCAACCAAAGGTAGACCATCGTCACCCGCTCTATTGTCGCTGTACTTGAAACTTTCGATCGCCTGGAAATTTCTGGGAGCCCAAATGTTTGTGGTCGCCACTAAACCATACTAAAAATCGTTATGGTGGAGCTTGAGCAAAAGAGGAAGAATACCGTCCCATGCCCTGGTTTGTGAAGATTGAAGTGGGAATTGTGGATAAAGCCACATTCGATCAACATGTTCCTGCCCATAAAGAATTCGTCCGCGAGTTAATTCGCCAAGGTCATCACGCCCGCTCTGGCTATTGGGGAGGTGGCGGGGGTGGCATGCTGTTATTTGCAGCCGCTTCGATCGAGGAAGCGGCTGCGATCGTGGCACAAGATCCGTTAATTCAAAATGGCTGTGTCACCTACCAGCTCTATGAGTGGCGAATCGTAGTCGAGTGAGGTTTAACTCAAGGCTTCTGATAGGTAATCGGCGGCAGCTTCCACTAAGGCGATCGCATTTTCGTACACCATCCGGGTTGGACCTAAAACCCCTACGCTACCGACGGGAACTGAACCTTTGCAGTACGTCGATGAAATTAAGGTACAAGTGCGGATGGGTTCTAGAGGATTTTCAGAGCCAATGCGAATGCTCACCCGTCTACCCGGAACTTCGGTCGGTGAAGGTTCAAAGATTAGAGGTAAGAGTTGATCCTGTTCCTCTTCCAACAAATGCACGATCGTCTGAACCTGGTGGACTTCAGAAAATTCGGGTTGGCGTAATACTTCTGACAAGCCACTAATCATGATTTGAGTGGTGGCAGGAGCTTGAGAACGGCGAGACAGCTCAGTTAACACGGTTCGCAGCATCTCACCATAACGCTGGAACTCCCGATCGAGTTCAGTCCAATCTAGACTCGCTAGTTCAGCCAATGTCCGTTCCCGCAGCTGACTATTCAAGAAATTCGAGAGGATTTGGAGTTCCCGTTCTAGCAACTCGGTATCAGTTGCAGTAGCATCTGCAAGCGTGGGCAGATCAAGTAAAACCGACTGGGTTTCGTAAGAATCAGTGACAAAAATCAGCATCACCCGCTTGGAATCAACTAACACCAATTGCACATGGCGCAAGCGAGTTGTAGCAGTTTGTGGCAACGTAATCAGGGCAATGTAACCACTCACGGTGGACAGAATTTGGGCAGCGCCCCGTAGCATGGCTTCTAAACTCCAGTCTTCTCGGGTCAAGCGATCGCTGAGCAACTGCTCCACTTGGGAGGTAAATTCTGTTGCCGGAGTAATCAGTTTATCCACATAAATGCGGTAACCTGAATCCGAAGGCACTCGCCCTGCTGAGGTATGCGGTTGGTAGAGTAAGCCCACCTTTTCCAACACACCCATCGCATTCCGAATCGTGGCAGAACTGACACTAAGATTAAATCCTTTGACTAACGCTTCAGAGCCCACGGGTTCAGCGGTAGCAATATAATGCCGAACTGTTGCCCACAGGACTTGTTGTTGCCGATTTGTTAAATTGATCTGGATAGACATTGCGGGTAAGGACAGGATGCTAAAAGGGTTTTGAAGTCAGGCAAATGCAACGTTGATGCTTTATTGTCCCCTGAGTTGGGATGATTCACCGTAACAACAGGCACGTCTGTTGCCCACAACACATTGAATGCTCAGAAGTTAATCCTATCGTAGCGATCGTAATATTAGGGTGATCGCTGGTCTTAATACTGAGGAATTGTCGGATCAACGACTAGAGAATAGGCATCAATTCCACCCGCAATGTTTTTCACATTAGTAAAGCCCTGGCTCTGTAACCACTGGCACATTTGCGCCGATCGCATCCCGTGGTGACAGAGCACTAGAGTTTCTTTGTCAGAATCAAGCCGGGAATGAATGTCACCCGACCACTCCGCAAACTGACTCAAGGGTAAATTCTGAAACCCATCTAGCGCTGCCATGCGTAACTCATGCGGTTCCCGGACATCCACCAGTTGTAAGCTTTCAGCAGCCTCAGCTTGCAAACGGGCAAACTCTTCCACACTAATTTGAACAATCGATTGAGTAGACATAGCCAGTAAATCAATGGGTCAGCGACAAGCCGCGATCGAGGAAGTCACGCAGCTCAATTGAAACTAATTTAGCGATCAAACGAGTTCTTGTCTAACTACTGACGGCACGGATCCGATTATGCCGATTGTCTTCCAGGTAACGACGGTACATCGCACTATGAGGCAGCACCCGCAGCACTTCTTTGACAGTCGTAATGCCTTGGGTGACTTTGGCGATCGCGGCAACCCGGAAGGAATCAAAATTAATTTCACCCAGGTAGCGATACAGTTGAGTCATCGACCCCTCGTAAATAATCTGCCGAATCGTGTCATCGACATTTAGCATCTCAATGATCGCCTCACGTCCCATAAAGCCTGAGTGGAAACAACGAGCACATCCCCGTCCCTGTCGCCACTGTTCTGGTTGGGCTTCCTCCCAGGTCAGCCCTAGCACCTTCAGGTCTGCCTCTGTCGGCGTGTAGGGTTCCGAGCAATGAGGACAGATCTTCCGCACGAGCCGCTGTGCCACAATTCCTAGCAAGGCATCACTAATCAACCCAGGATCAGGACCAATATCTTTTAAGCGGGGGATAGCACTCACAGCATCATTAGTATGTAAGGTCGTCAAGACCAAGTGACCTGTGAGCGCCGATCGAATGGCAGTCTCTGCGGTTTCATGATCTCGGATCTCGCCCACCATGATAATGTCCGGGTCTTGCCGCAAAATCGCTCGTAGTCCCGCCGCAAAGGTCATACCCGCAGGCTCATGGACCTGGGTTTGGGTAATCCGAGGCAGAATATATTCCACGGGATCTTCTACCGTCACCACATTGACATATTCCGTAGCGACCGCTTGCAGGCTGGTATACAGCGTACTGGTTTTGCCCGACCCCGTTGGTCCCGTAAAAATCACCATACCCTGCGGTTGTTGCAGCCAACCTTTATAGATCTCTAGAGTATGGTCGGTAAAGCCCAGTTCTTCAATGCTGGCAAAGGGATTTTGGCGGGGCAGCAACCGGATAACCGCTTTTTCACCCCCAACACAAGGCAATGTACTCACTCGCATATCTAACCCCAACTCAGACTCTGGTCCACTGGTGTAGCTTTCACCAATCCGGGCATCTTGGGGGCGACGACTTTCAGCAATATCCATATTGGACATCACTTTCAACGCGACGATCGCTCGCCGACTGATTTCTAACGGTAAGGTCGTAATGTCGCGCAGAATGCCATCAATTCGATAGCGAACACGTAACCCAGTGGGTACAGGTTCCAGGTGAATATCACTCGCCCGGTTGCGTAAGGCTCCCGAGATCAGGGTTTTGATCCGTCCAATCTGGTCGGCTGCCTTCGACAACAACTCCGTTGTGACTTCACTAATGTCCTCTTGCTCCAGTTCTCCAGTCAGCGGATTCACAAAAGGTTGGGCACTAATCTGGTTGCAGTCCAAATTTTTAGCCCGATGCCAGGCACGATAGCTCTTATCCGAGATCGGCACAATTTTGATATCAGTGCAAGTTCGATCGCTTAGCCGGCGAATCATCTCTAGTGACAATGGCACCGGACTGCCTAAATAGAAACAATTCCGCCACAGGAGCAATGGAATCAGAGGAGGCAGTACCTTGCGATCGGGAAACTCGCGGAAAAAGCGGTAACTGACCTCGGCATCCAGCAAACTGAGAGAAACAATGCCATCTTCATTCACTAACAGCATTAAAGCTTGCTCACAGCTGACTTCACGGCGCTTCAGCTGTTGCCAGATCGATAAGGAAGAGGGAGAGTTCATGGAAGTCCACGATGGTAGAGCAGAGGGACGGGGAGAAGGTGAGGAAGTGGGGAAGTGGGGAAGGTGAGGAAGCGAGGGAGAAGTAACAGAGGTGAAAGTGAATCTGAGTCTACTTTTGAGGAGCGGTTACTTCGCTATTGCCGTTGCGTTGAGCTTGTTTTTCTTCCAGGAACTTTTTTAGGGCAACCTGGCGATTATGCATGAATTGGCTCCAAAAACCGGGTAGGAGGGTATCCATCGTCTTGGCGATCGACCACACTTCTAGCGCCATCATGTTATAGAACGAGCGATCGGCACGCTGTAGCATTTCGATCCACTGCTCAATATCCATCGTAGACAAAGATTCTAGGATCTCTTGCTGTTCACAAGGGGGTTTAGGTTGCTCAGACATAAAGATTCGATCGCTTAGTAGTAAGTAAGAGAGTAGTTAAGGTGATCAAGTTTACGCACCCTGACAATACGATAATCTGCTTATCATCTATTGGTGGAAAAACCGTCTTATAACTCGATCTGTTTCCAGCATTCCCCGCTCCCCCACTGTTCTCATCGCCGATCCGCAATCACTCATCATTCCTTCACCTTCCCTCAGCGCTTTGCTCCTCCTATCCCCTCATCTGCTCAATTCCCCAATTCTTCCGACAACTTAATGTCCTCAACGTCCATTGTCCTGAAATAATGATGCTGGACTGTGTTTGCTGATCATTTGCTCAACTGCCACCCGGTAGGATCTGATTGCCCATGAAGCTTCGATCGTTTTTCTCCGTTCTTCTCAGCCTGGTTGTGGTACTGCTGCTAACAGGTGCAGGCGGCTTTTACTGGATCATTGCTCAAAGTCCCTTAAATCTATTAGAAGGAGGGCAGGCAGCAACCCCAGAAGCTGCCATCTTTGTCCCTAAGCAGGCGCCAGTGGTAGTTTCCCTCCTCGTCGAACCAGAACGGTTAGAATCATTTCGCCAAACGGTGGCACGACCAGCAGAACGGCAACGCACCCGAGCTGAGTTGGAAAAGTTCAAGCAAGGCTTATTTGCCAGTACAGGGTTGAACTATCAGCAAGATGTAGAACCCTGGATTGGGGAAGAGATTACCTTTGCAGTGACGGCCTTGGATCTCGATCGCGATCGCAGCAATGGCACTCAGCCGGGTTATTTGTTAGCCATGGCAACTAAAGATCCTGAGCGTTCCCGAGAGTTTCTCCAACTATTCTGGCAAAAGCAAGCCTTAATCGGCACCGACCTCGTATTTGAATCCTATGAAGGTGTAAATCTGATTTATGGTGAACAGTTGCAGCTCCAGGCGATCGCAACAGCCCAGTCGTCAGATTCAGCGGCTGAAACTCCAGCCATACTGCCAATTCCATCGTTAGCAACGGCACTGGTCGCAGATAAGTTTGTCTTGTTCGCCAATCACCCCAAAGTATTGCGAGAAGCGATTAATAATGTGCAGGCTCCCGACCTGAATTTGAGTCATGCCAGCTTTTACACTCAGGCGTTGGGAAGCATGACCCATCCTCGCATCGGGCTAACCTTCGTTAATCTGCCGTCTTTAGCCAATTTACTCAGTGGGCAGTCGCCAGAGCGTCCAGCCACCGCCTCTGCCTTCGAAAGCTACAAGACATTGGCGATCGCGTTGGAGCTGAATCCCAAGGGACTACTAGCAGAAACCGCCTTGCAACCGATTAGCAACGAACCGATCGCGGCAACGCTGATGGGACCTGTAGCGGCTCTCCAGTACATTCCTTTGAATAGCCCGCTATCCGCATCAGGAGCGAACTTGGCACAACTCTGGACGGGGTTAGGCGATAGTTTGAGTCGGTATACTATCGTGTCGCAACTGATTCAGCAACCTCTAGCCACGCTGGCAAAACAGTGGCAAATTGACTTAGAGCAGGAGATTTTTAGTTGGGTTAAGGGTGAATACGCCCTGGGATTAGTGCCCCAAGCGGTTAGCCCAGAGGAGAAATCAGCCGCTACTCGCAAAGCGCTGAAACCTACTAATGATTGGATTTTTGTGGCGCAACGATCGGATCCGGATGCGATCACACATTTAGATGAACTCGCCCAACAGCAAGGCTTAAGTGTTGGTTCCTTTCAGTTAGGCGAGCAAACCGTCTCAGCTTGGACAAAACTCACCACGACTTCGCGGAACAACCGGACTGACAAAACGCTGCAAGCGCAAGTCCAAGGCGTTCATGCGACAGTCGGTGATTATGAGATTTTCACCTCCTCGCTGACAGCAATGGATCAAGCCCTGCGATCGGTGGAGAGTTCTTTACCAACCAGCGATCGCTTCCAACAAGCCACTGAACCGCTCCAACAGCCCAATAACGGCTACTTCTATCTCGATTGGGATGCCAGTCGCCCGTTACTGGAACAACAATTTCCCTTACTTCGAATTGTTGAGTTAGCTGGAAAGCCTATATTCAGCCATTTGCGATCGCTGACGTTGAGTAGCTATGGCAGTGCATCGGGAGTGCAGCGAGGTGGGGTGTTGATTCGGTTGGAGTAGGTAGTAGGGATGGGAAGTAGGGGAGATAGGGAGGATAGGGAAGAGACAGCCTATCCCCATCTCCCTCATCTTCATCACCTGCCTTATCTCCATCACCTCCTCCATCTTCAATTTGCCACTGACCGAATTTGAAGCCAGATTAGATGTAGTCTGATTCACAGCTTCAGGAACGATCGCGGTATGTTTCAGCCTCACCAAATATTACAAGAGCGGTATCAACTGCAAACCCAACTGGGACGCACTGGAGCCGGACGGCAGACTTGGCAGGCGATCGATTTAGAGACCGAAGAAGCGGTGATCTTAAAGTTGCTGGCATTTAATCCCCAGTTGGAATGGGGGGATGTCAAACTATTTGAGCGGGAAAGCTTGGTGCTAAAGCATCTGAATCATCCGCGGATTCCGCAATATCGGAACTATTTCGCGATCGATGAGTCCGTGGGGTCAGGCTTGCCCTGGTTTGTGTTGGTGCAGGAATACATTCCTGGTATCTCGCTAGAAGAACTTTTAGATCAAAAACGGCGGTTGCGGGAGCCGCAAGCGTATTGTCTAGCCGAAGATCTGTTAGAGATTTTGATTTACTTGCATGAATTGAGTCCACCTGTATTTCACCGAGATATTAAGCCAAGCAACATCATTCTGGGTCAGGATCAACAGTTTTATCTGGTCGATTTCGGGGCAGTCCAAGATCGGGCTAAAGCTGAAGGAGCGAGTTTTACCGTAGTGGGCACAAGTGGTTATGCGGCACCAGAACAACTCTGGGGACGGGCAGTTGCCGCCTCTGACCTGTATGGATTGGGGACAACCTTACTACACTTACTGACCGGAACTCCGCCAGCTGAACTGCCCCAACAGAATTTACGCCTACAATTCCGCGATCGGGCACTGCTCAGCCCTGGATTTGCCGATTGGCTAGAACAGCTGGTTGATCCATCACTGGAACGTCGCTTCACCACTGCCCGTGAAGCCCGGAGAGCGCTTCAGGCGAACTTAGCCAGACCTACAACTCCAATTGCCTCCGTCAACTATGGTCGTTTAGCCGTACTTTCGGTCGCTGGACTCATCGTTGGCGGCAGTTTATTACTGTTACCAAGGTTGCCATTCTTCGACCAATTCGTTCCAGGGAAGCCTAACCGAATCGACCAGGGACAGGAATACGTTGGCGCCATGAACCGCGCTCAACAAGCGCATTTCTTGGAGAACGATCGCTTTGCCGATACGCTTGAACGTTTAGGCTTAGGGATACCGACCCAAACCTCACATTACACCTATTCGATCAAGAACCTGAACCTGGGTAACGCCACATTCCAATATGGCGTGGCGCGACGACCAGGGTTGAAAAGCTACGTAGGAGCAGTGTTTATCATCCCTCCCACGTTCAAGCCGCCTGCATTTTCGCCGCCAGGAACAGGAAGGATTGAAATGACCAGTGCGCAGACACGGGCGATCGTCTGTCAAACAACATCTCCATCCCAACTTCCGCCATTGCCACCAATGCTTAACGGCTATGAACCAGTTTGTGTAGGCAATACAGTCGAATTAAATTTTTAGGTTAAAGCCCTTCAAGCAAATTTATCTCAACCAGTTCCTGCCAAGACCACCCGCACCTCCCAGGCATCTAGCATATCCAAGCAACTCCATGAGTAGAAACCAGCGTCTTCCTGCCAAGCCCCCCCAAAACGTCAGTTGTCTGGCAGTGATTGGATTAGTGCTCGGAGGTGGCTTATTGATATCTCCTACTATCTTAGGAGCCTTTTTGAATCAGGAAGGGTATAACCCAGATGTGGCGAGAAGATCCAGGGTGGCAAGCCTAAACCGCGTTCAACACGCCTACTTCCTGGAGAAAGAGCGCCTGGCTCCCAGAATCGACCTATTAGGATTAGGATTTGGAGAAATAGGTCCGCCAACTAAATTGGAAAATAAATCGGGGTCCGTCTATTTCCTCCATCATACGGAGCAAGCCGTATTTCACTATGCAATGCCGATCGATAAAGGGCAGAGCGCTGTAGGAGCAGTGTTTATTATCCCCTCCAAGGCCAAGAGCCTGAAATCTTCAGCCGCAAAGAGCAACAAGATCGGCATGAACGCTGACCTATCCCTTCAGTCGATCGTCTGTTTCACTACGAAATCAAGTCCATCCCCCCCTCCACCTCCAGTTCTCAAAGGTGACAAACCAGTTTGTGCCGAAGGTACAACAAAAGGATCTTCTTAGTCACAAATCACGTCAGCGGTTGCCCGGTTTGCTGTTCAATGTAATCCAACAAGGTCTGATAGGTAGCTGGATCGCTTTGTTGATTGATCACGATCGTCGTACTGCCATCCATCACGGGAAACGAGATTCTGCGATTGTGAGATAAACAAAATGTCGTCACGCGATCGAGATCAATCACATAGGTATTGCGATCGTAGATAAATTTGATCCAGTGAGCCACAAGACCACCCCGCTTGTTGAAGCCTTAATCTAGAAAGTTCTCAACTTTTCTTCACTGATTAAGAGACCTCAGCCGGAGAAACGAGCGAGGAAGCCGTACTAGAACTGGCTGCTGAGTCTGCTGCAACCATGACTGCCTCACTTGCAGATGGTTGAGTATCTTGGGCTACCGCTCCAGTACCAGTAAATGGCAGAGACAAAGCAGACTGAATAAATCCTTTAAATAAAGGATGGGGTGAACTAGGACGGGATTGAAATTCTGGGTGAAACTGAGTGGCTAAGAAGAAGGGATGATGCGGTAACTCGACAATTTCTACTAAGCGACCATCTGGTGATGTGCCACTAATTGTGTAGCCGGATTCAACAAGCAAATTGCGGTAAGCGTTATTGAACTCGTAGCGGTGGCGATGGCGCTCGTAGATCACTTCTTCTTGATACAAATTGAATGCCAATGTATTTGGAGCTAGGCGACAGGGATATAAGCCCAAGCGCATCGTGCCCCCTAAATCGACCACATCTTGCTGTTCCGGTAATAGGTTAATCACCGGATTTTGGGCATTTGGATCAAACTCAGCACTATGGGAGTTTTCCAACTGCGCCACATTCCGCGCCCACTCAATCACAGAACATTGCATCCCCAAACATAACCCTAAGAACGGGATCTTATGGATCCGGGCATATTCGATCGCGGCAATTTTGCCATCAACCCCTCGAATCCCAAATCCACCGGGGACAACAATGCCATTAACACCATCGAGGTACTTCGCGGCTCCGTGCACTTCTAGATCTTCTGAATTAATCCAGCGCAGATGTAAGGCACTACCGAGGGCGATCGAGGCATGGCGTAAGGCTTCAATCACCGAGAGATAGGCATCACTTAAGCGCACATATTTACCGACGATCGCAATTTCCACATCGCGAGTGGGGCGATACAGGCGATCGACCAGCGTTGCCCATTGGCTCAGTTCCGGCTGTCGTTGTTCTAATTGCAGCAAATCAATCACCTGATTTGCCATCCCTTCCTGTTCCAAAATCAACGGCACTTCGTAAATGCTAGCCGCGTCTTGAGAGGTGACCACACATTCAACCGGAACATCACAGAAGTTAGAGATCTTCTCCTTCAGACCCGGCGGCAAGGGGCGATCGCTGCGGCAGACTAGAATATCCGGTTGAATCCCAATCGATCGCAGTTCCTTGACTGAATGCTGGGTGGGCTTGGTTTTCATTTCGCCTGCCGAGGGAATCCAGGGCAGGAGGGTGACATGCATATAAACGACATTGCGCCGCCCCACATCTTTGCGGAACTGCCGAATCGCTTCCAGAAACGGCAGGGATTCAATATCGCCCACCGTTCCCCCAATTTCGGTAATCACGACATCGGGATTTTTATCCTTAGCGACCCGCAGTACCCGTTCTTTAATCTCATTCGTGATATGGGGAATGACCTGTACTGTTCCCCCTTGGTAATCGCCGCGTCGCTCTTTATTTAAGACCGCTTGATAGATGGAGCCGGTCGTCACACTATTCAAGCGGGACATCGAGGTATCGGTGAAGCGCTCGTAATGTCCTAAATCGAGGTCGGTTTCTGCCCCGTCTTCCGTCACAAACACTTCCCCGTGCTGAAACGGACTCATGGTTCCCGGATCAACATTGATATAAGGATCAAGTTTCAAGATCGACACAGAATAGTCGCGCGATTTCAGCAACCGCCCTAAGCTTGCCGCCACAATCCCTTTGCCAATGCTAGAGACAACACCACCGGTCACAAATACAAACTTCGTCATAGGAATTGGGGGAAACACAATAGTCCGGGATCTACCCTGTTCATTCTGCCACAGGGATCCAACCAGATCATCCTTGGATCTACAGGCGATCAACAATTAGTTACGAATAATCAGCACCGACGATCGCGACCCATGACTTGAGTGGTGAGGAGCTGAGCACCAGTCCTAGCACCTTGTTTACAGAGCACTGTTCACTTTGGTTACACGATCGTCTCAACTCACTGAACTTCGGCACAATTGAAAGGCACATGATTCAAAGGCAGATTCCGTTCCCATTTATGAGTCAGCTATTCGGTCTGTTCAGTGTTTGCCTGTCTTGCCTCAGTTTAGGAACAAGTGTCACTCCCGTTGGGGGAAGTCCCTGGCTCAGTCAGCCAACTCCATCTACGATCGCTCAGGTTCCAGGATGGAAGGTCTTTGTGGGCAGAGGCGTGGAACTGGGGTTACCCAGCAACTATCGGGGTGGCAGTCCCAGTGCCGCAGATGCCAAAGGATTAATTGCCGCGATCAAAGGATTAGGGGCAGAGTTTGCCCAAATTGCCCGGATGGTGGAGCAAAATCCATCGACCTTCGTGCTATTTGCGGTTGACCCACAACTGAATGCCATGGGTGGGGTAACGAATGTATTAGTAGCCGCAGAACAGGTTGCCCCTACCCTGACCTTGGAAGCATATCTGACCACATTAGCGAAAATTCTCCCTGCTCAAATTCGCATTGTCGATCGACAGCAAGTCAAGATCCAAGGGCAACCAGCCGGGCGCTTAGTAACGGAAGCCGCCGCCCAGGGAGTGCGGGTGAAGCAACTCATCTATGTGATCAAGCAAAATCGAACGGTATGGACAGTGGGCTATTCTACGGCGGCAGAGGACTATCTACAGCACCTGCCCTTGTTTGAGCGTAGTATTCAGACGTTTAAGGGACAGGCAGAAGTAGTCATTAGTCAGCCTTAAGTCAGTTCCAGATGAGTTAATCCCGATCAATTGTCGGGGTTTGGCATTCGGTCAACCGTCTGCGCGATCGGTTAGAGCTGATCTGCCGAATGCTAGCCCCGGACAAGGGGAATCTCTGGCACAGAAATCTCCTGAGTCAGAGATCGGGCAATCTGCGATAGAGGCAACAGACGAGAAGCCGAATCAGTACCGAACTTATGATTGCACCGCCACCCGATTCCGCCCCGATCGCTTCGCTTGATAGAGCGCCAAGTCAGCGTTGTCTAACAGAGCTTCCAGGTTGGGCAACTCTTGACGATAGGTGGCAATGCCAATGCTGATCGTGATGCGAAACGCCGATCGAGGAGAGGGGCAGTCATCGGTGGAAATCACTGTATTTTCTACCGCTTGGCGCAACCGCTCTGCTAACGCGATCGCCCCTGCCAGTGCCGTATCCGGCAGTATGAGTAGGAACTCCTCACCTCCAATCCGACCAAGTAAGTCAACCTCCCGCACTACTTGCTGGCAAAGCCCTGCCAGCAGACAAAGGGTGACATCACCCATACTGTGACCGTAGGTGTCGTTCACCTGTTTGAAGTGGTCAATATCAAACATGAGAACGGACAAGGGACGATCATACCGCTGGGCTCGGCAAAAGGCTTGTGCCCCTTCAGCCATGATTTGGCGACGATTGCTAATGCCCGTTAAGGGATCGGTAATGGCTTGGTGGCGATACTGTGCCTCTCGCTGGCAAGCTAACTCATACAACCGAGCATTCTCCAACACCAGTGGATCAAACCCAGCTTCGCTAGACTCGACTTTATCCACTAGCTCATACTGGGATTGGGTAATGTGGTGTTCCAGATCAAAGGACTTGTGATGCAGTAAGAAGGTTTTGTTGTATTTATCTGCCAGGTAGTACAAGCAGAGATTTAAGGGGCAGGACAAAAAGGGATTCTCGGCAACATCAAACAGGGCTTTGTAAGCCGCCATGCCATAAAGATCTTGCCAAATATAGTTTGCACCCTTATCTGCTGGTTCAATGCTGAGCGCTTCCGCAAAGCCGTTTTCCACAAATAGAGTCATAAGACGAGGTAAATCATCCAAATTACCTTGTTCTTCAAAGTGAAAATCATGCTCCTGCAAATACTGGATAATCTCTTTGCCCACATCTTTGAGAATGGCACTTTGGGCAAACACATTATATTTAGCCAAAACTTTACCAAAGGCAACTAAAACAGCTTCGTACAGTGCCTTATGAAAATCATTCATTGCGATCTCCCCCAACAGTGATGGCAACCTTAAAGTCACGATCGCAACTTTCATGCAGATAGGTGGGGTGCAGGCGGTAGTTACATGCCACACCGGAAAGCCGTGTCTTTGTGATCCAACCTCAGGTTGATATTCTCTGTATAGTGCGGATTTTGACGACCCACCACGGGGATCTCAATGAAAACTCGGGTTTGCGATCGTTAAAACGCCTATTTAGGTCGCGAGTATCCGGCGATCACCTCGTGTCAAGTCATCCCCCGCCTTCCTCAGGGTCCCTGCCTGAATGCGGAACCGTGTCTCTTACGACCGTAGCCGCAGCCCCGGATTAAGTTAGGCTAAAATCATGAAGAATCGGTAAATTCTGAGACAATTTTCCGTGAATAGACTGGTTGATTTTGTCAGCCGTGTTTACATGGGTAAGCATAGTAGGTGATTGATTGTCAAGCAATAGCAGTGGACTTGACGTACTTAAGCTGACTTCTTCCCTGCTATGGCAATTCACCTGGCTCCGATTTAGCTGTCTGGATCTGAGGGTGGACAGAGTTTAGTCAACGTTTTATGGTGCATCTCAACCTCCACCAACTCAATGCTCTACTTGCAATTGCTCACAACTCATTGCATTCATTTGTGAACCAGCATCGAGAGTTTGAGGGTATATGAGATAAAACTTCTCTTTATATAGAGCATATTGCTTGCCTGACCGCAGCAGCACGTTGGATAGTCTGGTAGTTTGTGCATGGCTTTTTCAGTTGCCAAACTCCTGATTAAATGTGAACTTTTCACCAGGTAATCCGGTGTAGTTTGCGCGCTCTGCGGTTGCATCCATTCCTTTAATTTGCCCAGTTATTTCAGAGGAACACCGTTGTGGAACCGCTTTTCCCATCTGCCAATGCTTTGTCTGATCTAAACACTGCGCCGACACCGCTAGTCCCTCCAGATCCCCTGACCAGCCCTGTAGCTCCGTTGCCTCCCTTCAGCGGGTCTAGTGCCTCACTACTCGTGATCGACTCAACGCTAGACAATTACCAGGAGTTAGTGGCTGGAGTTAAAGCTGACACAGAAGTTGTTGTTCTTGATCCAGTTCAGGATGCGATCGCTCAAATTACTCAAGCTCTCACCGGACGTACAGGCATTGAGAGTTTACATATTGTCTCGCGCGGATTGAGTGCTGGCTTACAACTTGGCAATACCCAGCTCGATAACAGTACACTGCCCCAATACACCAGCCAAATTGCCTCCTGGAAAACAGCCCTGTCTGCCGATGCCGATATTGTGATTTATGGTTCAGAGGTCGCGAATGATCCGTTGTTAACCCAGCGTCCTACCCCCTTCTTACCGACGCCATTCTTAGTCCAGCTCGCTCGACTGACTGGAGCTGATATCGCCGCATCCACTGACATCACAGGCAGCAGTGACTTCAATGGTAATTGGAATTTTGAATATACACTGGGTCAGGTGGAATCACCGATCGCCTTTCAGCCTGAAACCTTAGCCAACTATCATTCCACGCTGTCACTGACGGTCACACCGACTGGCGATACGCTCAGTTATGCCAACAATGCTCCGGCGATCGCGATTACGCCCAGCGGTGACAGCGATCCTGCTAGTTCACCAACTGTAGCCCCGTTCACTCTGGAGATTACAGGGTTATAAGTCCAGCGATCGTGTCCTGGTTTCCTCTAGGATTGTAGAGTATCGACCTGCAACGGAATCGTAGATTCGTGACTCAGACCAATCCTGTCAGTAGTGACCATACTCCGCTCTCTCGGACCCCTTTGTATGAGGTATCCCTGGAATTGAACGCCCGGATGACGGAGTTTTCGGGGTGGGAAATGCCAGTGCAATTTAGCGGCATTTCCCGTGAACACCAGGCTGTTCGGACGACCGCGGGGATGTTTGATATTTCCCACATGGGCAAGTTCACGCTGACTGGGAACCAGGTACTCGAACAGATTCAACGCTTAGTGCCGTCCGATCTGAGTCGATTACAACCTGGACAGGCACAATATACAGTGCTGCTGAATCCCCAAGGTGGCATCATTGATGACTTGATTTTTTATTACCAGGGATTAAATGCTGCCGGACAAGAACGGTGGGTGGTAATTGTGAATGCGGGAACCACCCAAAAAGATAAGACCTGGCTACTGGAACACTTGGATTTGACCGCGATCGAGTTTCAAGACCTGTCCAAGGATAAAGCCCTAATCGCGGTTCAAGGACCCCAAGCCGTTGCGCAGTTACAAGAGTTCGTTAGCGAAGATCTGTCGGGGATTAAAGCCTTTGGGCATCTGGAAGCCACGGTGCTGGGACATCCCGGCTTTCTGGCTCGGACTGGCTATACCGGCGAAGACGGGTTTGAAGTCATGGTCGATCCTGCGGTGGCAGTGGCACTATGGCAATCGCTATTGCTGGCAGGAGTCACACCTTGTGGGTTAGGAGCCAGAGATACGTTACGCCTCGAAGCGGCAATGTGTTTGTATGGTCAGGATATTGACGACACGACAACGCCTTTAGAAGCCGGACTCGGTTGGTTAGTGCATCTCGATAGTAAAGGGGAGTTCATCGGTCGCTCAGTGTTAGAAGCCCAAAAGCAAGCGGGGGTGCAACGGCGACTAGTGGGCATCCAAATGCAAGGCCGGAATATTGCTCGGCATGGTTATCCCGTCCTACATGAAGGTGCTGTCGTCGGCGAAGTTACCAGTGGCACCCAATCCCCCCTGTTGGGTTATGCGATCGCTCTAGCGTATGTCCCGACTGCCCTATCTAAGCCGGAACAAATCCTGGATGTGGAAATCCGGGGTAAACAGTATCCCGCGATCGTGGTGAAGAAACCGTTCTATCGGCGATCGCCATAGTCGCTCACGCTTTGTTTCACTGCCAACCAACGCTTGATGCTGCCAGCAATTCGCTTGAGTGCCATGACAGTTGTTCCTGCGCGTCATCCAATTCAATAGGATCACCCAGCATTGCGGCAATCATAGAGTCTACTGATAATGGATCGACTGACAATTAGAATGTGCTCTATGACAACACTAGGGCGATCGCGAACAACTCTTTGATCATAGAGTCCATTCGTAATGGATCGACCGATAATTAGGATGTGTTCTATGACAACACTAGGGCGATCGCTCAGCGGTTCATGTTAGCTACGATCAATGCAGAAGTGATTAGCTCATGAACTAATCGCGGTCACAAAGATCTGTCAACGATTTTGATTGAAGCTGCGATCAGTAATGATGAAGTGAGTAGATTGGGTTGGAGGCAGGATGAGAGCGATCGAAACAACTGGAACAGTGAATGAACAAGGGCAGCTATGCCTAGATCAGCCTTTGGATGTTGCAGAACCTCAACGAGTACGGGTGATTGTGCTTCTAGCAGAGTATGAAGCAGAACTAGAGAACGAAGAAGGATTTTCAGCTACAAGCTTTCGTCAGTCTTGGGAGCAGGCAATGACAGGTCAAACTCTGCCATTGTCTCAACTTTGGGAGGACAGTGACGTTGGCTGAACCCTCACTGGTTGAAATTAAAATTACTCCTGAATTTCAGCGTAAAGTACGCAATTTAGCTAAGAAATATCGTCGCATCCAAGCCGACTTACAGCCCATTTTTGAACAACTGCAACGTGGAGAGTTGTCAGGAGATCAAATTGTAGGTGTGGGTTATGAAGTTTTCAAGTTGCGAGTTAAAAATAGTGATGCCCAAAAAGGAAAAAGCGGCGGTTATCGCCTAATCTACTGGTTGCAGTTCACTTCCACGGTGGTTCTATTAGATATTTACTCAAAATCAGAACAAGAAAACACAGAAGTTACAGAGGTTCAGCGCATTATCGCTAAGTTTAAACAAGACCAGCAAGAAGATGAAGGCGCAAACAGCAATAGCAATTGTGACCATTGAATCAGAAATTGGGTGAGAGCTATTGGATTTATTCGATCGCCATCGACAGGAGATTACCGAGGCAGAAGCCCCGTTAGCCGCTCGAATGCGACCGCGTACCCTGGATGAGTTTGCCGGACAGTCAGCGATTATTGGGTCGGGGCGATTGTTGCGACGAGCGATTCAAGCCGATCAATTGTCGTCGTTGATTTTTTATGGGCCACCGGGAACGGGGAAGACGACGTTAGCCCGAATTATTGCCAATACCACAAAGGCACATTTCATCGCGATCAATGCCGTGTTAGCGGGGGTTAAGGAAATTCGGGAGGCGATCGCGGCCGCGCAAGACAAACGGGGGATGTACAACCAACGCACGATTCTGTTTGTCGATGAGGTACATCGGTTTAATAAAGCGCAACAGGATGCTTTGTTACCCTGGGTGGAAAATGGCACGGTGATTCTGATTGGGGCGACCACCGAAAATCCTTATTTTGAAGTGAATAAAGCGCTGGTCAGCCGATCGCGAATTTTCCAACTCAAACCCCTGGATGAGGCGGGATTACGGCAAATTGTGCAGCAGGCTTTGACGGATGGCGATCGTGGCTACGGCAAGCTGAACGTGCAACTCGCTCAGGATGCCCTGGATCATTTGGTGAATGTCGCCAATGGCGATGCTAGAGCAGTGTTAAATGCCTTGGAATTGGCGGTCGAAACTACGCCACCGGATGTCGAAGGAATGATTCAGATTACCTTAGCGGTGGCGGAAGAATCCATTCAACGGCGAGCGGTGCTGTATGACAAGGAAGGGGATGCCCACTTTGATACGATTAGCGCGTTTATTAAGAGTGTGCGCGGTTCCGATCCAGATGCGGCGTTGTATTGGTTAGCCCGGATGGTATACGCCGGAGAAGACCCGCGATTTATCTTTCGGCGGTTGTTGATTTTAGCAGGAGAAGATGTTGGGTTAGCTGATCCCAATGCGATCGTGGTGGTGAATGCCTGTGCCGAAGCGTTCGATCGCGTCGGCATGCCGGAAGGACGTTATCCCTTAGCGCAAGCCACGTTATATCTGGCAACCACCGCTAAATCGAATAGTGTGATGGGCTTCTTTGATGCCCTGTCTACGGTTGAACAGGAGCGGGAGGCGGAAATCCCCAATCCGTTACGTGATGGTAATCGTGACAAGCAAGGATTTGGACATGGAGCGGGTTACTTGTATCCCCATGCCTATCGTGATCATTGGGTGGAACAGCAATATCTCCCCAGTTCCTTGCAGGGACAGGTGTTTTACCAACCCTCGGATCAGGGGTACGAAGCCAAGATTCAAACGCAGGTGGCTCGGCAACGGGAAGCCCAGTTAGCCGCTCTAGTCGAGAATACAGCCGTGGCAGAAGTGCTGACCTTTAGCCCCACCAACTCTACTCAAGAACGGTGGTTGCAACGCACCTTAAGTCAGGTGGGCGACCAACTAGCGCAGGTACGCGATCGCGTTTTCGCCCTCGCCCCACCCCAACGGCATCATGTGATCTTGGATGTGAATGCGGGGAGTGGTTTATTGACCTGGGAAGCGGTGCGTCAAGTCCCGGAGGGTGGTGTCTATGCCTGTGTGCAAACCGAGCAGGATGCGATCGCCCTTCAAGAACAAGCCGCCGCATTACCAGAACTACAACGTCCGATCGTGCTACAAGCGGATCTCGTCGAATTACCGCAACGACTTGCTCAACAAGTTCCGGGGATGCACTGCGATCGCATCATCGGTAGAAATGCGTTACTTCAGACAATCCAACGATCGCAGACGACAGAAGGTAGCGATCCGATCTCATTACTAACTGCACTTGCCGACTTACTATCGTCGCCGGGACAATTGATTCTGGCCGAAACCATGCCTCGATATACTCAGCGGTTGTATCAATTGCTGGAACGCGATCGCTTAGGCACACGACTCTACAATCGCTGGGTGAAAGCGGAAGAAGCGATTTATCAGAATCCCAATGATCCGTTCGTTAATTGGGATGTGGCGGAGCTGACCGCCTGGTGTCAAGCCGCTGGACTCACGCCAGAGATTCACCTGGAAATGATGACCACAGAAATCCGCATCACTCCCGCTTTATTCAACCGTTGGTTCAGTCCAGGCAGCGATCGTCCCAGTTATCAAGACCATCTGAGTCAGAGCCTATCTGAAGCGGAGATCAGCAAAATTCGGGAAGCGTTAATTAACGCATTGAATCAGCAGCAGGTGCAATGGAGCAGCGCGATCGCGTTTATGCAAGCTCAGCCTTCAGCTTCAAATTCGTTAAATACCAAATAAGGTTTGTAACCGCTTACGAATCCGCAGTAATGGATTGCCTTCCGCCAATTCATCCGACAGAATGCCCATCTCGCGCAGAGTTTGCTGCCGTTCCAACAGTTTTTCAGCCATTTGATCCGCAAGACCTTGATGGTTCTGGAGGAGGCGCTGTAAATCAGTGCGCTCAATCACAAACAGGATCGAGTCTTCCAGAGTCCGCACACTCGCCGATCGCGGAATCCCCATTAACAACGACATTTCGCCAAAAAATTCGCCTTCGTTCAAGGTGGCAATGTACTGTTCCACTCGCCGCGAAAAAATTTCGACCGATCCTTTCAGGATGATATAGAACGAGTCGCCGGGGGCGCCTTCCTCACAGACCACTTGTTCAGCCGGAAATAACTGCCGATAGCCATATTCGATCAATTGCAAAATCTCCACATCTGAACATCGCTCAAAGTAACTAATGCGACGGAGCAAATCCCGCAGCGTCATATTACCGGGTGAGGGTGGAGCGGCTTTCGGTTCCGCGATCGAGGATGATTCAGGATGATGGGCAGCTTTGCCATTATCGGAGTCTGCTTTGCCGAATTTCTGCAAGGCTGGAGCCAAATCAGAGAGATTGCGAATGTACAACTCTCGTTGCGGGAACGGCACGTGAATCCCTTGAGCACGAAACTCTTGCTCCACTAAAAAATTCAACGCACTTTTAATCGGATCAATTTCTGTCGGTTGATTAATCCAGACCAACAATTCAAATTCCAACGCACTATCACCAAAACTCCGGAACCACACCCGCGGCGCTGGATCAGACAATACCCTTAAGTCTTTCCGTGCCGCTTCTAGCAAGGCTTCCGATACTAAAAACGTATCACTGTCATACGCCACGCTGACTTTGACATGCAACCGACAGCGTGGATCGCGATAGCTCCAGTTGACTACATTGTTCTCAACAAACCGAATATTCGGCACAATCACAAACACGCCATCCAGCGTTCTGACCGTAGTAGACCGAATCGAGATACTTTCCACCGTACCTAGCAGATCATCCACCTTCACAAAGTCTCCGACCCGAATCGGTTGCTCAACCAATAAGGTCAACCCACTAATGAAGTTACTGGCCAGATTCTGCAATCCAAAACCAATCCCAATCCCAACCACACCGGCAAACAGAGTCAGCGAGGTCAAGTTAACTCCCGCCGTTTGCAGCACCACGATAAAGCCAAACCCCGTTAATAAATAACGGATTAATGAAGCGGTCACTTCGCGGCTGCCCCGATCGAACCCCAGTTTGACCAGTAATCGGTGCTTAATCCAATTACTCAGTCCTCGGGCAACCCAGAAGACCACAAAACTGATCACCAGTAGAGTCAGAATCAGGTTGAGGGAATATCGAGTCCCACCGACCTCAAACATTGGTGTGGAAAAGACTTCCACCACCCCAGTAAACACTTCCTTCAGTTGATCAACGAACCAATTCATTCGCGGCTAAATGGTGAGGAGACTTACCCGACCATTTTGGCTGGAGAATTGAGGGTACGTCCAGAGCTACTGTTAACGGCGTCGCCACCAGACAAACAACGCAGCCCCAAATGCTAGCAAGGGCAGAATCCCGATCGCGGTCCACTTGGCTAGTCCTTCTTGCTCCTGTGTAATTAATAATCGCCGGTTTTTGGCTTCCTTCGGACGAATCGACATAGCGAGCTGATCCTGTTGACTCAACCAACGCACCGAGTTGAGAAACACATCCCCATTCACGACCTGATCAAAGACACCATCGGTCGCAAAGCTGGAATTGCCGATCACGACTAGGCGAGCCTGGGGTTCAGGAGTTTTGGGAGTAGAGGGTTGAGGAGAAGGGGTAGGGGAGGCAGTCGATGCGGGAGATGGCGAGGGGGAGGCAGATGGCGAGGGGGAGGCGGAAGGAGATGGGGTTGGGGCTAGCTGAACATCTGTAGAATTCCTATCTGGTTGAGGTGGGGTAGCTTTCGCAACCACCACGGGACGACTAAGAGCAACACCCAACACGATCGAACCCGGTAAATCTGTGGCTTGGTCAAAGGTGGGCGGAGCAGCTTTTAGATCACTTTCTGCCCAACTATTCTCATTGGTATACAGCAGAGGTGTTGATGTGACTCCATCGACCGATGTCGTCATAATGGGGCGAGCAAGAGGATAGAAGGAACCATTCGTACTGCCAAAATCTCGCGTAATCGGATGATCGCCATATTGGGTCACCAACGGATCGGCTGGTCCCAGATTGATCAACCGGCCGCGCCCAGAGACATCCAACACAATCCGTTTGTCTAAACTGACGCCCCAAGGTTTTAGTAAACTATCCAAGTTGGGGTCAGTATTGGGATCGAGCAATAACAAGAGGTTGCCACCGCGATCGAGATAATCCTGCAAGGCTTTTACTTCTGGCTCCAACAATGGCTTTTGCGGTCCCGCTACCACAATCACATCCGCATCTTGAGGAAATTCTGCTGTTGCCCCTAAATTGAGGGGTTTAACAGTGTAATTTCTGTCAGTCAAACTTTTGATTGCTTGAGTGATGGCGCCTCGACCGGCTTCAAGCGGACGTTCCCCATGTCCTTGCAGGAAATACACCGGAATCGGACGATCGTTGGTCAGCCGTTCGATCGCATTGGTGAGCTTCACTTCGGATAACCGTTCCACTACCCGATTTTCTTGGGGTACTTCGATCGTTTGGACGAACTGCCGCCGCTTGCCAGACTCAATAAATACATCCCCCACACTTTTCATCTCAAAGGATTGCACTAGAGTCGGTTGGGCGATCGGATTAACAAACTCAAAATTAAACTGTTGCCCCTGACGACGGTAACTTTCCAGTAACTCCCGATCTTGCGGATTCTGTTGAGAGCTAAACACCACCACTTTCACCGGTTGCTTCAGATTCCGCACTAATTGCTGCGTTTCGGGAGCCAGGGTAAAAAGGCGACTATCGGTCAGATCCAAGCGTCCCCCATACCGCACTGCCAGAAAATTGATCAATCCTAAAATCACCAGGACTGCCACCGTAGCAATCAGCGCATTCGTACTGGCTTCCGTAGACCGGCGCTTCCAAAACCCAGGTTGCGAGATTTCTACTCCAGTCAAACTGAGGGAGACTAACCACAGTCCAATCACCAGAATCCCTAGAAAAATCATGCCCATCGGAATCGGACTCCAGACTCCGGCAACAATTCCCGCCGTAATCCCTGCCACAATCAGCATGGGACCTAACCAAACTAAATAGTTCAGATATTTGAGATAAGGAGCGATCGCGTTCATGAGGCAACTCAAAAATGAATGTGAATGATTTTGACCTAAGTCCGTTGGAAGCGGAGGGCTTCGATCGATTGCGCCGTGAGAAACACGCCCAAAATGATGTAACTGGCAAACAATACCAGACTGCTCACATCCAACACGCCCTGAACCAGATTGGTGTAATGCTTCAATAAGGAAAGATGTCCCAGCGCCTTCCCCATCACCCCACCAACACTCTTCGCCACTAAATCAATACCCCATAGCAGCAAGATCAGTGCAAAGGTAAAGATTGCCGCCAAGATAGTGCTATCGGTTAACGAAGACACAAACATACCCAATGAGAGAATTGCCGCTGCCAACAGCAATAGTCCTAAATGAGCCACTAGTACCGTTGTGAAATTGAACGGGGGATTAGAGGCATTGAAGACGATCGCTTCATAAATCAGCAATGGCAGCAACATCGTCATGAAGAAAGTCACGACTCCCAGGAGTTTGCCGATCGCCACCATCCAGTTGGTAATCGGGGAGGTTGCCAACAGTTCCAACGTCCCACGCTTACGTTCTTCGGCATACAGTCCCATCGAGAGAACAGGCAGGATGAAGAGTACCAGCGACCCTAAAGTACCCAGGAAAAATTGTAGGAAGGTGTAAGGCATATCGATCGGGAACGGTGAAAAGCCAAATTGCTGCGCTCGCAGATCACTACTGGCAGCTTGCCCAATTAGCCCTTGTTCGCCAAATAAGATGCCAGCGAAAAAAATGCCAGCAATCAACCAAAATACACCAGCCACGGTATAGGCCAGTGGGGAGGCAAAGTAACTCTGAAGCTCTTTGCGATAGATCGCCAGAATATTGCTTAAAATCGTCTGCATTTAGCCAATCGCTCCTGAACTGGGTTGGTCGGAATTAGCATCGGGGTCTACTTCCGCCACAGATGCTGACGGATCAGATGCAGGCTGGGCTGCCGCACCATGATTGGCTGGACTGCCCGAATTGGTAGGTTCTGTCGGCTCCAACGGCTGTTCTGTCGTGGTCAGTTGCAAGAACACTTCTTCTAAACTGGCTTGCACTCGCCGCAGTTCATGAAGTCCTAAATCGGCTGCCACGATCGCGTTCGCCAGTGCTCGCCCACTTAAGCTGACATCTGCCGCCGCGACTCGCACCTTATAGTGGTGTTCTGGCAAATCTGTGGGGACGGCGACGACCGATCGCACTCCGGTTAACGATTGGAGCGATCGCTGAATGGTATCCCAATCGCCTTCGACTTCCAACTCGTAGCCCGATCCTTGAGTCAGTTGATGGGTCAGCGAGTCCGGTGTATTCGTCGCCACGATTCGCCCCTGGTTAATAATCGCCACCCGGCTACAGGTCATGCTGACCTCTGGCAAAATGTGAGTAGATAAAATCACCGTATGGTTGCCAGCCAGTTGTTTAATTAAATTGCGGACTTCAATTATTTGGCGTGGATCCAATCCAACGGTCGGTTCATCCAGAATGATCACGGGTGGATCATGGACGATCGCCTGCGCAATTCCGACCCGTTGGCGATACCCTTTTGAGAGCTTGCGGATCAAACTTTGCCGTTTTTCAGTTAAGCCACAGCGATCGATCGCCGATTGAATGCGTTGGGGACGATCGCCCGCATTTACCCCTTTAATCTGAGCCACAAAATTGAGAAATCCCGCGACGGTCATCTCCGGATAGAGTGGCGGATTTTCGGGTAGATAACCAATCCGCTGCCGCACCGCCATCGATTGCTCGTGCACCTCATAGCCCGCCACTCTAGCGGTACCCGCACTAGCAGGCAAGTATCCTGCCAAGATCCGCATTGTAGTCGTTTTGCCTGCGCCATTCGGCCCCAGAAATCCCAGAATTTCTCCGGGTGCTACCTGGAAGGTGACATCCTCGATCGCGGCGGTTGCCCCATACCGCTTACTCAGGTGCTCAACATCAATCATGCCCACCTCAAGATCTGTTGGGAGTCGATCGTCTCAACGACTGACCATTGCCCATGTTAGATCCTGATGGGAACAATTGGGGGGTTCTCAAATTCTCCGGATACCATCCCCTCGATCGGGAAGAGAGTGATTACACTGTCCTGTTAGAAAATTGGAATCAGCTTATGCATCGCCGTTCTATCCGCTCCACTGCAATCGCTAGCCATGCAACAATCCAATGGGAGTTCCCTACCCTGAAACAGGTACAGATGGCACTGTGCCAACGTCATCAGCCGGAACCGGAGACAGAATATACCCAATTGACCGCGATCGAGGTGCTAATGCGACCGGCCTGAATCGTCGGCATCATTAAAGCGAATAATGTCATCCTCACCCAAATATTCGCCATTCTGAACTTCAATCATTACTAAAGGAATCACGCCTGGATTTTCCACCCGGTGCGGTGTACAGGTTGGCACATAAGTAGATTGTTTCTGCACCAGAATTTCCTCTTTGCCATCACATATTACTTTTGCTGTACCCGACACGACAATCCAATGTTCGCTTCGGTGATAATGCATTTGAGTGCTGATATGATTACCAGGTGCTAACTCAATCCGATTAATTCGGTAATGGCTGCCTTCCTCTAGTTGCGTCACTGTACCCCAGGGACGCACTCGGATCAACTCAGTCTCATCCGCAGACGGTGAATGCAACAGTTCTTGACTTTCTACCTGATCGCTCATCGTCATATCCAAAACCCACCTTTCTATATTCTGCCAAAATGCTGGAAAAAGCCCGATTCTTCCGCCAGTTTGCAGCATTACTCAATGCCGGATATTCGGTATCCCAAAGCCTGAGTATGGCAGGCAAGCGATGTAGCGACAAGTTTCAGCGCTACTTAAGCCAGGCAAGTACTGAGATCGATGCTGGTAAGGATTTAGGTACCGCATTACGGACAACCCCGCCCCAATTTGATCCTTGGACCCTGAGCCTGTTGCGCTCGGCGGAAGCCAGTGGAGCCTTAATTGAGGTCTGTGAACGGTTAGCAGTAGCGGTAGAAATGCAGCACCAGCGTCAAAAGCTGTATCGATCGGTGGCTTTATCTACCGGCGCCATTCTGCTCTGTTCTTTGGCACTCCTCCTATTTGTTGCTTCTGGTGGGACAGGATTTCTTGTCAGCCCAATTTTTTGGTTAATTGGGTTAATTCTAACGATCGCACCGATCGTCGCGACAATACTAGGTAGTACCAGTAAAGTTAGCCAAACCTGGCATTCGGTCTCGACAGGAATTCCTCCCCTTAAAGATCTAGAAGCCGCCCGCTCAATGGTAATTTTCTCCGAGTTAGAACTACCGTTACGCTGCGGGTTATCGATTTTACAAGGGGTAGATTTAGTCCGTCCCCGCATTCCTGACCCAGAATTGGCAAAAGCTTTATCGATGGCGTCTCGGCAAATTCGGGCAGGCAATCCGTTAAGTGATAGTTTGCATGACAAAATTCCCGCCCATGCCTTGCAAATGCTACGAACTGGGGAAGTCGCTGGCAAATTAGACGAAATGCTGCGCAAAATTGGCGAATACTACCAGGATGACTTGGAAAGTCGCTTGAAAGGACTTCAGGGCATGCTGCGCCCGATCGGGGTAGTGGCGATGGGTATATTAGTATTATTCGCGGGAGGACAACTGATCACCTCCTTGATCAGCACCTTCTCTAAATAAAGCTTGAGTAATTACCACCTTAAAAAACTGCTATAGAGACTGTAAGCAGTTAGTGATACTTTAGTACCATAAATATAGTCAGCTTGAAACGTTTTTCACCCCTCTCAAGCGCTGCTCACTACATCTAGCGTCGAGTTTAAAAGTAAACCGCTAAATCTATGTAGTCAATTGAGTCACGATCGCATACTCTATAACTCAGTCTTTGCCGAGTCTGAGCCATTATGTCCTTTGTTGGTCTTCATATCCATAGTGATTACAGCCTCCTCGACGGTGCCAGCCAGCTACCGGAGATGATCGATCGCGCGATTGAGCTGAATATGCCCGCGATCGCGCTAACGGATCACGGGGTGATGTATGGGGCGATCGAACTCCTGAAGGTCTGTAAAAGCAAAGGCGGGGCGATCAAGCCGATCATCGGTAACGAGATGTATGTGATTAACGGCGACATCACCAAGCAGGAACGCCGTCCGCGCTACCATCAGGTCGTGCTAGCAAAGGATACGCAGGGCTACAAGAATCTGGTTAAACTCACGACCCTATCTAACCTCAAGGGCTATCAAGGGAAAGGAATCTTTGCCCGTCCCTGCATCAACAAAGATTTATTAGAGCAATATCACGAAGGGCTGATTGTCACCTCAGCGTGTCTGGGTGGTGAGGTGCCCCAAGCGATTCTGCAAGATAAACCCGAAATTGCCCGGCGGGTAGCTCAGTGGTACAAAGATTTATTTGGCGACGATTATTACCTGGAACTTCAGGATCACGGGTCGCAGGAAGACCGAATCGTGAATGTGGAATTGGTCAAAATCGCTCGAGAACTCGATATTGAAGTCATTTGTACCAATGATTCTCACTATATTTCCTGTTTTGATGTCGAGGCACACGATGCCTTGTTATGTATCCAAACCGGGAAATTGATCAGTGAAGAAAAACGGTTGCGCTATAGCGGTACGGAATATCTCAAGTCCGCCGATGAGATGCGCTGCTTATTCCGCGATCATCTGACAGAAGACATCATTGAGCAGGCGATCGCCAATACACTGAAAGTCGCGGACAAAATTTCTAGCTACGAGATTTTGGGGGAACCCCGGATTCCCGACTATCCGGTTCCCGCAGGCTACACCGCAGATGCCTATATGGAAAAGGTGGCGCGGGAAGGACTAGCCCAACGGCGGGACTGCAAATCGATCGAGGAAGTAGAACCGGAGTATCAGGAGCGGCTGGAATATGAACTGAAAATGATGCAACAGATGGGATTCTCGACCTACTTCCTCGTGGTTTGGGATTACATCAAATTTGCCCGTGATCAACGGATTCCAGTGGGACCGGGACGGGGTTCTGCTGCCGGATCGTTGGTGGCTTATGCAATGGGGATTACCAACATTGATCCAGTACATCATGGCTTACTGTTCGAGCGCTTCCTCAATCCCGAACGGAAATCGATGCCGGATATTGATACCGACTTCTGTATCGATCGCCGCGATGAGGTGATCCAGTACGTCACGGAGAAGTACGGCACTGAGCGGGTGGCACAGATTATCACCTACAACCGCATGACCTCCAAAGCGGTGTTGAAAGATGTGGCGCGGGTGCTGAATATTCCTTACGGGGAATCCGATCGCATGACCAAAATGATTCCGGTGGTACGCGGGAAGCCTACGAAATTGAAGGTCATGATTTCGGATGACACTCCATCTCCCGACTTTAAGGACAAGTACCACAAAAACCTCACGGTTCCCGGCACCGATCCCGCTGTCACCTATCGTCGCTGGATTGATATGGCGATGCGGATTGAAGGTACGAACAAAAGTGTGGGAATTCATGCGGCAGGAGTCGTGATTTCGGCGCAACCCCTGGATGAAATTGTCCCCCTAGAACGCAACCAGGATGGGGCAGTGTTCACCCAATATTACATGGAAGATATTGAGGCGCTGGGATTATTAAAAATGGACTTCCTGGGGCTAAAAAACCTGACCATGATCCAAAAGACGGTGGAATTGGTAGAACAAGGTCGGGGAATTAAAATTGACCTCGATCGCTTGCCTCTCGACGACCCAGAATCCTACAAACTGTTGGCACGCGGCGATCTAGAAGGTGTCTTCCAATTGGAATCATCAGGGATGCGGCAAATTGTCCGCGATCTACGTCCCTCTGGTTTAGAAGATATTTCTTCAGTCCTCGCGCTCTACCGTCCGGGACCTCTAGATGCGGGGCTAATTCCTAAGTTTATTAACCGCAAACATGGACGGGAAAAAATCGATTATGCCCATGAAATTCTGGAGCCAATCCTGAAGGAAACCTACGGCATTATGGTCTACCAGGAACAGATCATGAAGATTGCTCAGGATATGGCAGGGTATTCCCTGGGGCAAGCCGATTTGCTGCGGCGAGCGATGGGGAAAAAGAAGAAATCGGAGATGGAAAAACACCAGGAACTCTTTGTCAAAGGGTCAGAAAAAAATGGTGTGAAATCCAAGATTGCAGCGGAACTGTTTGAACAAATGGTGTTATTCGCCGAATATTGCCTCACCTATGACACGCCAATTTTAACGGTGGAATATGGCACAGTGCCGATCGGGGAAATTGTCGATAAACGGCTCAATTGTACGGTCTATAGTATGACTCCGCGCGGCTATATTTATACCCAACCGATTCGGCAATGGCACGATCGCGGTCAGCAAGAAGTGTTTGAGTACACGTTAGAAGATGGCTCCATTATTCGCGCCACTAAAGACCACAAATTTATGACTACTACAGGTCAAATGCTCGCGATCGACACTATTTTTGAACAAGGCTTAGATCTCAAGCAAATCGAAGTTCTCGCCCCCGTCTATGGTTAGGGCATGCAACTGCCATAATAGAAAGTAGATTTTAGAGATCAGCAGTAGTCCTATGTCTCTCCAGGAACTCAAAGAGCAGGCTTTTAAGCTATCGGTGGGCGATCGCCTTGCCTTAGTCGGTGCAATTATTGAATCTTTACAAGAACTGCCCAGTCTTCCACCTGAACGATCCAGAGCAATTGAGCAGATGCGAGGTTTGCTGAAGACAGATCAACCTGCACCGACTGATGAAGAAGTAGCTGCCATGCTAGAAGAACGGCGGGTGGAGAAATATCTGTAGTGAGAGTGCTGATTGATACCAATATTATTCTGGACTATCTATTACAGAGAGAGCCTTTTTTTCAAAATGCAAATCTACTATTTCAAGCCATCAATTCTGGTCGTGTTGTGGCATATTTGACTGCCACAACTCTTACTGATATTTTTTATATTGCTCGTCGGCATACTGGTAGTATTGAGCAAGCAAGGCAAGCCACTTTCGAAATACTAACCGCTATGGCAATTTGCCCGGTCAACCGAGCAGTTTTAGAATCAGCATTTGCATCTGCTATACCTGATTTTGAAGATGCTGTTCAAATAGCTTGCGCGATCGCTCAAGGCTTGGATGCTATAGTTACTCGTGATGCTACTTTTTCAAGTATGTTAATCTCTGTTTTAACTGTTGAAGAAGTTTTACAACAGCTATGAACTGGCAAGCACTAATAGAAAAAGGCTAGTTAAGCAGAGGTCGCTTCAATTATCACTCAACTTCCACAAACAGGTTGCATTGATAGATAAACCGAGATAACTAGATCAGGGAAGCGTCATTAATCAAATGATTTGCTCAACTTTTCTAGAGAACATATCTATGAATCCTTTCAGCGTAACCTTTGATCTTCCGGTGGAAATTGCTCAGGGATTAGCAATTGGGGACTATGAGCGGGTTGGTGGAATCATTCGGGAAGCGGGTAGTAAGCAAGTAGTAGCCTGGTTAAGAGAGCTAGGTTCAACTCTGCCCCGAACGGTGGCTTTACCGGGAATGCTACAGACGGCAACAGCAGCCAGCTTGTTAAATCTGGGAATTTCTGCGATCGGATTACCAATCATCTTGCAACGTTTGGGAGTCATCGAAAATAACTTACGGCAGATTCAAACAGAGATTAAGGATTTAAATCATAAAGTTAATCTAGGCTTTTACGCTAATTTTGAAGCAGCATTGCAAGCCGCTACTGATGCTTTTACATTTGAGAATTTGGCTTATCGAGAAAGTCGAGCTTTAGAGGCAATTAGTCGCTTTGCTGAAGCCCAATCAATCTATAAGAATCTAGCAGACAAAGAACTTGAGCAGAAAAATGTAATCGCGATCGAATATCTTCTGACCTTATCTTTAGCTTATCTAGCCCAAGTTCATTGCTATTTAGAATTAGGAGAATCAAAGAAGGCTTTAGCTCGCTTACAAGAAGGGATTGAAAAGCTGCGTCCTCGCTTCCAAAAATATGTTGAAGTTCTACTGACTGATAATCCAGCGATTTACTTACAACCTCAATTAAAAGGGAAAATTAGTTTAAGCAGATTAACCAGAGTTTACCAGTGGATTAATCCAACTTTAGATGAGAATACTGTATTTGAATTGCAACGAGATAACTTGTTTGAACTGGCTAAATATTCGATGCAATCGGTGAAAGATCTCCCTAAACCTGTGGCGTTAGGAGTTTTAACACTCAAGTTTGCCTTTTCACCTAATTCGCCGTCTGCCAAAAATATTACATCCCAAAAAGATGAACTGGTAAAGGCAATGATAACGATGGAATCCGTGATTGAAACTAGCCAGCGATTACAAGCCTATGAAACCGAAATTAAAGCCATTCATCAATTAGGAATGAGCTTCCAGGATTGGATGCAGTTAGCTCCAACAGAAGCCCAAATAGCAAGAGTAGATTTAATGTATATCTTGCTATCTGAGCCGATAGCACTTTAAATCACCGCTAATTCTGGGGTTTCCGATTCTGGTTCTGTACCAAAGTCATCGGTATTCATTACTCGATCGATCGTCCGATCGAGTAATTCCAGTCCTTGATGCACATTCTCGATCGTGCTCAACTGTCCCCGCAACTCTGCCGCACCCGCAAAGCCCTTCGAGTACCAGGTCATATGTTTCCGGGCTTGGCGCACCCCGCGATCGCCCTTATATTCCCACAACATCCATAAATGCTCGCGGGCACACTGTAACCGCTCGATCGGAGTTGGTACAGGTTTAGTGGTTCCGGTCTTCAAGAAATAATCGATTTCACCGACCAAAAACGGATAGCCCAACGTGCCCCGCGAACACATGACGCCATCGGCTCCCGTCAGTTCCAGACATTTAACTGCCGCTTCCACGGAAAAAATGTCGCCATTGGCAATCACCGGAATCGACAGAATCTCCTTCACCCGCGCAATCCATTCCCACTTTGCCAAGCCGTTGTAGCCCTGAGCGCGAGTCCGTCCATGTACCGTGATCATCTGCGCCCCGGCATCCTCCATGCGTTTGGCAAAATCCAGAATATTGATTTCCTTATCTGTCCAGCCAATCCGGGTTTTCACCGTCACCGGCACCTTGACTGCCTGAGTCACCGATCGCACGATCGCCTCTGCTACTTCCGGTTGCCGCAATAACGAAGAACCACCGCCATTCTTGGTGATTTTGTTCACCGGACAACCCATATTGATATCGACGGTATCCGCGCCTTCGGCAACCGCCATTTGTGCCGCTTCCGCCAAAAAATCTGGGCGGCAATCAAATAGCTGAATACTAATTGGGCGCTCGTTCGGGTCTACCTCCATCAGCTTGGGCAGTTCCTTGACGTAATGCAGCCCCGTCGCGTTCACCATTTCGGTATACATCATCGAATCGGGCGCATACCGCCGCACCAACCGCCGAAACACCAGATCTGTGACTCCAGACAACGGCGATTGCAACACCCGACTCTTGACCTCAAAGGGACCAATCTTCAGGGGAGTAGCGAGGCGTTCTTGCAGGGCAGGCGACAAAGCAACCATAGCGAACCAAATGGAATTAGCTTCCTCATTCTATCGTTGCGGAATTGCATCGGTAAACCGAACGCTAAATTTCGGTTTGCCTAACCTATGAAAGAGACTTAATTTACTAGCTAAAATCGGGAACTACGACCGGAGAATTACGGTTTACCTCAATGCTACAAACCTAAGCCTGCCTTACATTAGAAACATCAGGAACACGACAGAGTTCAACCAAAATAAAGCCGAACTCAACTAACAGTCAAGCCCTGAATATCTGATTTATTACTTAACACTTTGATGCTGAAACGTTACTTAGTTTCTCCACACCTAACCCAGCACAAGTACACAATCAATCCATCAGTTTCAGGAGGTAATCGTATGGCAATGATTCGTTGGCAACCATGGCAAGAAATGGAAACCCTGCGTCGTCAATTCGACCAATTGTTTGATGAATTAGCTCCAATTAGCCGGGATGCGGTGTCCACCGTTACAGGTCGCGCCTGGGCACCGGCGATCGAACTAAAAACGACCGAAACCGATGTGGTACTCCGGGCGGAACTCCCTGGCATTGATGCCAAAGATATCGACATTCAAGTCACTCAGGATGCCGTCTCGATCGCTGGTGAATATAAGGCTGAATCCAAGACTGAAGAACACCAAATTTTCCGGACTGAATTCCGTTATGGCAGCTTCCGGCGGGTGATTGGTCTGCCGATCGCCGTCCAAAACGATAAAGCCAATGCTGAGTTCAAAGATGGCATTTTGACCTTGACTATGCCGAAAGTCGAAGCCGATCGCCCCAAAGTGGTGAAGGTGAGCTTAAACGGTACGCCGATCACAGCAGCTCAGACCGAGCCAACTGAAGGCTAATAGTATCGGGGGATGAGAAATCTGGGTTTGCTCTCATCCCCCCTTTCTCAATCACCCAATCGCGACCGTCCAAACCGTCCCCGCCCAGGTACGGTAAATACGCCTTCATCAGAAGTGACGATCGCGCTCAGTATAGTAGACAGGCGTGTTGTGTAGCCGTCAGTCACCTCGCAAGGAATCGCTTCTGGTTGCTGTCCCTACCTCAATACCCTGTCGCCTTTCTTAAGGTGTAACGTTTGTGGCACGTCGCCACTCGTAGAAATTTTTGATTTATGGAGCCGAAGCACAATGGCAAAAGTTGTCGGAATTGACTTAGGGACTACGAACTCTTGCGTGGCAGTCATGGAAGGTGGTAAGCCCACCGTAATCGCCAATGCCGAGGGCTTCCGGACTACCCCATCCGTTGTAGCGTTCGCGAAGAATGGCGATCGCTTAGTGGGTCAGATTGCTAAACGACAGGCAGTCATGAACCCCGAGAACACCTTTTACTCCGTCAAGCGGTTCATTGGTCGTCGCTTTGATGAAGTGACCCATGAAGCGACGGAAGTGTCTTACAAAGTTTTGAATATTAACGGGAACGTTAAACTCGACTGTCCCACCGTGGGCAAGCAGTTTGCTCCCGAAGAAATCTCGGCTCAAGTATTGCGGAAGCTGGTGGAAGATGCCAGTAAGTATTTAGGGGAAACTGTGACCCAGGCCGTCATCACCGTTCCGGCTTACTTCAACGACTCCCAACGGCAAGCCACCAAAGACGCGGGCAAGATCGCCGGGATTGAAGTGCTGCGGATCATCAACGAACCCACGGCTGCATCTCTGGCTTATGGCTTAGACAAGAAAGCCAATGAAACCATTCTGGTGTTTGACTTAGGGGGCGGTACGTTTGACGTGTCCATCCTAGAAATTGGTGATGGCGTGTTTGAAGTGTTGGCGACCTCGGGAGACACCCACCTAGGGGGCGACGACTTCGACAAGAAGATCGTGGACTTCCTGGCAGAAGAATTCCGTCGCACCGAAGGCATCGACCTGCGGAAAGACAAGCAAGCCCTGCAACGATTAACCGAAGCGGCTGAAAAAGCCAAGATTGAGCTGTCCAGCGTCACCCAGGCAGAAATCAACCTGCCCTTCATCACCGCGACTCAGGATGGACCGAAGCACCTCGACACCACCCTGACCCGCGCCAAATTTGAAGAACTCTGTGCTGACCTGATCGATCGCTGCCGCATCCCCGTTGAAAATGCGCTCCGGGATGCCAAGCTCGACAAAGGCAATATTGATGAAGTGGTGATGGTGGGTGGTTCCACTCGGATTCCGGCGGTGCTGGAACTGGTGAAGCGCTTACTCGGTAAAGACCCCAACCAAACGGTGAACCCGGATGAAGTGGTGGCTGTGGGTGCGGCAATTCAAGCCGGTGTGCTGTCCGGTGAAGCCGGAACTGAAGGTCTACTACTACTAGACGTGACTCCACTGTCGTTGGGTGTGGAAACCCTGGGTGGCGTCATGACGAAGATCATTCCGCGTAACACCACCATTCCGACCAAGAAATCGGAAGTCTTCTCGACCGCCGTTGACGGACAGAGCAACGTGGAAATCCATGTGCTCCAGGGTGAACGGGAAATGTCGAACGACAACAAGAGTCTGGGAACCTTCCGCTTAGATGGCATTCCTCCCGCTCCTCGGGGTGTTCCTCAAATCGAAGTCACCTTTGACATTGACGCGAACGGGATTCTGCAAGTCACCGCGAAGGACAAAGGCACGGGCAAGGAACAGTCGATCAGCATCACCGGCGCTTCTACCCTGCCGAAGGATGAAGTGGAGCGCATGGTGAATGAAGCCGAGCGCAATGCCAGTACCGACAAGGAACGGCGTGAGAAGATTGACCTGAAGAACCAGGCAGACTCGCTAGCCTACCAAGCTGAGAAGCAAATGTCGGAGCTGGGCGATAAAGTCTCGGCTGAAGATAAGAGCAAGGTGGAAGGACAGGTGAAGGATCTGAAAGACGCGATCGCCAAAGAAGATTTCGATCGCATCAAGACCCTGACTACCGAACTCCAGCAATCGCTGTACACGATCGGTAGCAACATCTATCAACAAGCGGGTGGTGGTAGCCCTGAAGATGGTGGTGCGGCTCCCCCTCCTCCTCCCGGTGGGTCTGCCTCCGGCGGTGAGGATGATGTGATTGATGCTGACTTCACCGAAAGCAAGTAGTCCGACTAGCTAGTTCCGACTGGTTGAGTCGGTGCATCGCTCCATAACTAAGAGGGCTGATAGACACAGAGCATTCTGAACTCTATCAGCCTTTTTTTACTGCCACAGGCTGACTGGCAGTGGTTCTAACCGCCCATAGTCGCGATCGTTAAGGCTAACTTTAGCTAAATGGCATTGAGGTTCGGCTTCCCAGAATTGGGGGTTGGGGGGCAGTTCGGATGGTTACTTCAGTGACATTCAACTTTAGCTAAATAAATTGATCAGCCATATTATCCACTTCAGGGTAGAATCCACCCCTACTAGCCTCTACCGGAGTCAGGATTTAATCGGGTCTACCAGGTAGCTCGTTAATCTGCCTTAAACTGCTTTAACCTTCCTTAACTTTTTGCTACTAGTTAGTAATGGACTACTGAGAGCCTCCATGACGATCGCTAACCTGCCCGATATTGATATTGCGCCGTTCATTGACCATGCGCTTCTAGCTCCCACCGCTACCCCACAACAGGTCGAGCAATGGTGTGAAGAAGCCGATCGCTTCCATTTCGCGGCGGTCTGTGTTCAACCGACCTATGTGAAGCAAGCGGTCAGTTTACTCCACGGTAAGCGACCCAAAGTTTGTACGGTGATTGGCTTTCCCTACGGAGCGACTACGTCTGCTGTCAAACTCTATGAAGCCCAAGATGCGGTAGAAAATGGGGCGATCGAACTGGATGTGGTAATTAATATCGGGTGGCTAAAAGCGGGCATGACCAATGAAGTGCATCGCGAGATTGCCGAAATCCGGGAAGCTACCGGGCAAATAGTCAAAGCGATTCTGGAGGTTGCCTTGCTGACCGATGCCGAAAAACGGTTAGCAACCGAACTTTGTATGGATGCCGGAGCCGCCTTTATCAAAACCAGTACAGGTCTGTATGGCGGCGCGACGGTAGCTGATGTCCGCTTGTTGAAAGAACTCACAGGCGCTCGGGTGGGGATTAAAGCCTCAGGTGGGATTCGTACTGCCGAACAAGCTCTGGAATTAATCGTGGCAGGGGCGACTCGTTTAGGCACATCTCGCGGCCCCGATATCCTGCGACAGCGCGATACCCTGGGAGAGGAGTAAATGGGTCAGATGAGGGAGATGAGGACTGCGCTAACTAATCGAACTATTTTATGAGCGGCACTTACAAAGCCACTGGAATTAATTTGAAGGCGATGCCCATGGGAGAAGCCGATCGCTTGCTCACTGTCCTGACGCGGGAACATGGTTTGGTGCGGGTCGTGGCAATGGGATCGCGCAAACATAATTCCAGCCTGGCGGGACGCAGCGGCTTATTTGTCGTTAATGATCTACTAATCATCAAAGGTAAGTCGCTGGATAAGATTGCTCAAGCCGAAACGCTGGAATCCTATCCCGGTTTAGGCCAGGACTTGAAAAAACTCACCGCGAGCCAATATCTGGCTGAACTTTGTCTTTGTCAAGCATTGAGCGATCAACCGCAGGAAGAACTGTTTAGCTTACTGAATGAGCATCTCAAACGAGTTGAGCGATCGCCTGCCACGGAAGTCCTCGCCCGACTCACCCATGCCACCTACCAACTGTTAATCCTGGCAGGTCTTGCCCCGCAAGTACATCTTTGCTGTGTCACCCGCCAGCCGCTAATCCCTGACCCCACCGATACCAATTGGCGAGCCGGATTCAGCATTCCTACCGGAGGTGCTGTCACATTAGAAGCATTGGAAAAACTGCAACTGGGCAAACACCAACCAGCTCGACGGGTCGCTGTAGCGTCATCAGCCGCTCAAACAGCCGCAGCCAGTCCCAGGGCTAATAGTAGTACCGGTTCTTATCGATTACCACCTCCCACATTGCGATCGCAGCTCAATCGCCAGTTAACCGCTCCAGAATTACTCCTGCTCCAACAACTGACCCAAGCCGAATTACCAGAAGTTGAAATGATTTTGTCCCCGGTGATGGCGGCTAATCCTCTAGAGATTGATCAGTTATGGCTTTCCCTGGAACGCGCATTACGGCATTATGCTCAGTATCATTTTGATCGCCCAATCCGTTCCGCCAGTTTGATGGATGCCTGCTTTCTGACCCCGCCAACCCACCCCTAACCCTGTCCGAGCTATGATCCAACTCTCTAACTCCAACCTGGAATCAGCCGTGCTGCTCTCGAGTGATCCCCGCTATGCCGGCGATCGACAGAAGCCATCCCCCAGCCCATCCGGGGAGAGATCGAGCAACCAGTTATCGGCTCCTGAGTTGGCTGCAGAGCAGACCAATAGCAATAACTTGCATGACCGCCCTGTTCTGGCTCAGGATATCCCTAGTAATGAGGAGAATTCTTCGCTAATGTTTCGCTCTGAAGAAGATATCCTCCCGCCACCGGATGAGATGCAGCCAACTGATGCTCGGACTCCAGACATGGGCGATCGTGCCTCCCAGTCTTCCTTTGCTCCAGCAACCCTCGATGCGTTAGCTAACCTGGAGGATGAAGCCGGAGACAACTTAGAACCTGAATCTGGATTTCTGCCCGTTCTACGTAACCGCCAGTTCCTGACGCTCTGGAGCGGTCAGGTGTTCTCTCAATTGGCAGATAAAGTTTATCTGGTATTGATGATCGCGTTGATTGCCAGTCGCTTCCAGGCAGAAGACCAGACGATCAGCGGCTGGGTGTCCTCCATTATGATTGCCTTTACAATTCCCGCCGTCTTATTTGGCTCGATCGCGGGTGCCCTGGTCGATCGTTGGTCAAAGCCAGGCGTTTTAGTGGTAACTAACCTACTCCGAGGCGGATTAGTCTTTGCCCTACCCTTTTTGCTATGGCTAACCAAAGGTTGGACGCCAATCGCCGGACTCCCTGTGGGGTTTTGGATTTTGCTAGCCATTACATTCCTGGTTTCCACCCTCACCCAGTTCTTTGCTCCCGCAGAACAAGCAGCAATTCCATTGATCGTCGAGCGGCGACACTTACTGTCTGCCAACTCGCTATACACAACAACGATGATGGCATCCGTGATCATTGGGTTTGCCGTTGGTGAACCTTTATTAGCGATCGCTGATCACCTAATGAATTATTTCGGTTGGACAGCGGTGGGGCTAGGTAAAGAATTAATTGTGGGCAGTGGCTACGCGATCGCAGGACTCATTTTAATTCTGCTACTGAAACCGGATGCCCAACGTCGTCGCCAGAGCAATCAAGCCACTGCTGTTAATGGCAATGGGGCGATCACCGCAGAACAACCTCACATCTGGCAAGACATTCGGGATGGGCTCCGGTATCTTGGTCAACAACGGCGGGTGCGCAGTGCGCTGATCCAGTTAGTCATTCTATTTTCGGTGTTTGCGGCTCTAGCCGTGCTAGCCGTGCGGTTGGCAGAAGTGATCCCAGAAATTAAGTCGTCCCAATTCGGCTTTTTGTTGGCAGCCGGTGGAGTCGGCATGGCGATCGGGGCAACCTTTATTGGGCAATATGGTCAACGTTTCCCCCATGCCCAACTGAGTTTATATGGCTCGATCGGAATGGCAGCCTCCCTGTTTGGGTTGGCTCTCTTCGCCCAACAGCTCGTTCCAGCCTTGTTATTAATTAGCTCGCTCGGCGCATTTGCCGCCTTAGTGGGAGTTCCCATGCAAACCACGATTCAGGAGGAAACGCCAGAGGATATGCATGGTAAAGTATTTGGGTTGCAAAATAATGCCATCAATATTGCCCTCAGCTTGCCATTAGCATTAGCCGGGGTTGCCGAAACCTTTTTGGGGCTAAGCACCGTATTTACAGGATTGGCATTGCTAGTTGTGGCGGGTGGTGTGATTACCTGGTATGTAAGCCGCAGTAAGCCAGAGTAATGCTCTCCAGCCAAGTGGACAAGTAATTCAGGCGAACTGAACTCCAGCGATCGGAGAAAATCTGGTATAACTTCTGACATCTGCTTATTTTGGTTCGATCGCTGCTTTAGCGCCTCTGTTTCTGTCCACTACCCGAACAAACCTGAATGCATATCGCTTGGCTCGGAAAGAAATCCCCTTTTTGTGGCAACGTTACCTATAGCCGCGAAGTCACTAACATCCTGCGGGATCTGGGTCATCAAGTCAGCTTTTTCCACTTTGCTCAAGATGAACCCCCACCGGATAATTGGCCGAGCTTTGGCGAAGAGGTATCGATCCCATTTCTCTACAAGTCTCAGATTTACACGATCCCCAGCCTCACCTCCAAAAAGATCTTGACCCAATCCTTGGAGGAATTGCAGCCAGACGTGGTTCATGCCTCGCTAACGCTTTCCCCTCTAGATTTCCTCTTGCCAGAAATCTGTAGCGATCTGAACCTACCGTTAGTTGCCACATTTCATCCCGCCTTTGATCGCAAATTGCGTAACATCACCTCAGGGACGCAACATCTCACCTACCAGCTTTATGCCCCCTGGTTAGCTAAGTACGATCGGGTGATTGTATTTTCCCATCTGCAACGGCAACTGCTGATTCGACTGGGAGTACCCGCCGATCGGGTCGTCGTGATCCCCAATGGGGTTGACATCCAAAAATATTCTCCCGGGGCATCTAATCTTAAAGCTGAATTAGGGGCTGAGCGGATTTTCCTTTATCAGGGACGGATTGCCCCAGAAAAGAATGTGGAATCTCTGTTAAAAGCTTGGAAACAATGCCGCATGGGAGCAGACACCAAGTTAGTGATTGTGGGCAATCATGGACCTCTGGCAGCGTCCTTAATGCCGTTCTATGGTGCAGAACATGGGATTATTTGGCTAGGCTTTATTGCTGACGAACAACGTCGGATTGATATCCTACGTGGAACAGATGTGTTTGTGTTGCCTTCCTTAGTTGAAGGATTGTCACTTTCCTTACTGGAAGCGATGGCTTGTGGGGTAGCCTGCGTGGCTACAGATGCTGGGGCAGACGGTGAGGTATTAGAGAAGGAAGCTGGAGTCATTTTGAAAACTCAAAGTGTCGCCACTCAACTCAAAATTCTGCTCCCCCAACTGCGGGATCATGTAAGCTGGACTACCCTTTTAGGGCAAAATGCCCGGCGCCGAGTAGAAGAGCGCTATGCCCTAAGTCATAACATTGAAACGCTAGTCCAGCTGTATGGGGAGGTTGTGAACCAACAACAAATCTTAGAAACGGTGACTGGAAGGACCCAGCGGCGCTTTGCCGCTAAAGTTTTGCAGTCAATGCAACGGTGAGCTAATCAGGAAACTTTATCGAGAAATGTTAAGACAGTACAAAGCGGGTAAACTAACATGAGGTTGATCGCCTACCTTGTTGGTGGGTTGTCTTCTGAAAACTACCCGATTGTCCGTCAACGGGTTTCCACACCCAGAAAGAACTTGAAACATAGGCATACGTAATGGAAACGATCTATCAATATGCCTGGTTGATCCCCGTCCTGCCGCTGGTCGCGGCAATGATTGTCGGATTGGGCTTAATCTCCTTCAGTAAGCTAACCAGCAGCCTGCGGCAGGTCGTTGCCGTGTTTATTGTGTCAGTTACAGGGGCAGCCATGGTGCTGTCCTTTGCGTTGTTATGGAGCCAGTGGCAGGGGCATGAAACCTACACTCAAATGTTTGAGTGGGCTGCCGCCGGAGATTTTCACCTCAGCATGGGCTATGTGGTGGATCACCTCACCGCCTTAATGCTGGTGATCGTGACCACAGTAGCGTTCCTGGTCATGATCTACACCGATGGCTATATGGCGCATGACCCAGGCTATGTGCGCTTTTATGCCTATCTAAGCTTATTTAGTTCTTCCATGCTGGGGCTAGTTGTCAGTCCCAACCTGGTGCAAGTGTATGTGTTTTGGGAACTGGTGGGCATGTGTTCCTACTTGCTCATTGGGTTCTGGTATGACCGCAAAGCCGCCGCAGATGCCTGTCAAAAGGCGTTCGTTACAAACCGTGTGGGTGACTTTGGGCTGCTCCTAGGCATCTTGGGACTGTACTGGTCAACCCATAGTTTTGATTTCAATGTGATTGGCGATCGCCTGCAAGAACTGATTCAATCTGGGACCCTAAGTGCCGGAATGGCAGCGCTGTTTGCCATTTTGGTGTTTTTAGGACCAGTGGCAAAATCTGCTCAGTTTCCCTTGCATGTCTGGTTGCCAGATGCGATGGAAGGTCCGACCCCGATCTCGGCACTGATCCACGCCGCAACAATGGTGGCTGCGGGGGTTTTCCTGATTGCCCGCATGTTTCCGATGTTTGAAGGCATTCCTTCATCTATGAGCATAATTGCCTGGACGGGAGCCTTCACAGCGTTTATGGGCGCAACGATCGCGATTACCCAGAATGACATCAAAAAAGGGTTAGCCTACTCCACCATGTCGCAGTTGGGTTACATGGTCATGGCGATGGGTGTGGGTGCTTACGGGGCTGGACTGTTCCACCTGATGACCCATGCTTACTTCAAAGCCATGATGTTCCTCGGCTCCGGTTCCGTGATTCATGGCATGGAAGGTGTGGTCGGTCATGATCCAGCCTATGCTCAGGATATGCGGATGATGGGCGGCTTACGCAAATACATGCCGCTCACTGCCGGAACCTTCTTCATTGGCGTTTTAGCAATCTCCGGCATTCCTCCCTTCGCTGGATTCTGGTCAAAAGACGAAATTCTCGGATCTACCTATGCCGTTAACCCGACCTTATGGGTGATTGGCTGGTTAACCGCTGGCATCACGGCCTTCTACATGTTCCGGATGTACTTCACCACCTTTGAGGGTGAATTCCGGGGCAAAGATGCTGATGTTCGTAACCAGATCAAAGCCGAACAACTGCAAGCGTTGGGGATCGCCTTTGGTCCTGGGGCAATGAATCCCAAGGAACTGACGATCGCCCATGATCACCATGACACGCACGATCACGAGGCGCATGGACATGATCATCATCATGCGGATACACCCCATGAATCACCGATCACAATGACATTGCCGTTATTGATCCTGGCGATTCCGTCGATTGCGATCGGTTTGGTTGGGACGCCCTTTGGCAACTACTTTGAAGCCTTTATCCATCCACCGGGTGAAGTGCTAGAAGTCGGGGCAAATGGTCTGCCGACTGAAGAATTGGGCGAATTTGCCTTAATGGCCGGTAGCTCTGTGGGCATCAGCTTAATTGGGATCACGCTGGCTTCCTTGATGTATTTGAGCCGCAAAGTTGATCCAGTATCGATCGCCCAAAAGATTCCCTTCCTCTACAACCTGTCGAAAAACAAGTGGTATGTGGATGAAATCTACGATGCTCTGTTTATTCAGGGCAGTCGGCGGTTAGCTCGACAAGTGCTGGAAGTCGATTACAAGGTAGTAGACGGTATCGTCAACCTGGCAGGGTTAGTCACCCTCTTAACGGGTGAGGGACTGAAGTACCTGGAAAATGGTCGCGCTCAGTTCTATGCCCTGATTGTCTTTGCCGCTGTTCTAGGGTTAGTGATCTTCTCTGGAGTCACTTGAACCCAGGCTGATTCGTTGGTAGTGGTTCACTTGGAACCGCGATCGCAGTTGAACCACTACTAACAATGCCAAATTCAATCTCAAGATTTTTGATGTGTTCAGGATCTATCTTCACAAATTAGGGGTTCGCGATCGCGAACCAACCCCTGAAGCAGATTTCTGACAATCAATGGAATCGGGATTCAAGCTTAGGAAATCCCTCACGTCAAATTCCATGCGGTATTAATTGAGAAATTGGTTTAATACCTAAAACAAACGCCCGATAACTCATTACTTCTATCGTGAAATGTTGACTGCCGATTTTCCCTGGCTAACGTTCACCATTCTCTTCCCGATCGCAGCCTCCCTGCTGATCCCCTTTATCCCCGACAAAGATGGCAAAACCGTGCGCTGGTATGCGCTAGTCATCGGCTTGATCGACTTTGCAGTTTTGGTTTACGCCTTTTATAACTTCTACGACTTTTCGAATCCAGATCTGCAACTGGTCGAGAGCTACGCCTGGATTCCGCAACTGGATCTCCGGTGGTCAGTCGGAGCCGATGGCTTGTCAATGCCGTTGATTTTGCTGACTGGGTTTATTACCACTCTGGCAGCCCTTGCCGCTTGGCCAGTCACCCTGAAGCCGAAGTTTTTCTACTTTCTGCTACTAGCTATGTACGGCGGACAAATTGCTGTGTTCGCTGTACAAGACATGTTAGTGTTCTTCCTGGCTTGGGAGCTGGAATTGATTCCGGTCTATTTGCTACTGGCAATCTGGGGCGGTAAGAAGCGGCAATATGCGGCAACCAAGTTTATTCTTTACACGGCTGGCAGTTCGCTGTTCATTCTGGTGGCAGCCCTGGCAATGGCATTTTACGGCGATAGTGTCACTTTCGATATGCGATCGTTGGCGGCAAAAGACATGGCGCTCAACTTCCAACTGTTGATGTATGGCGCTTTTCTGATTGCCTATGCCGTGAAACTGCCGATTATTCCGTTCCACACCTGGCTTCCCGATGCGCATGGTGAAGCCACGGCTCCCGTTCACATGTTGCTGGCCGGCATTCTGCTGAAAATGGGTGGCTATGCCCTGGTACGGATGAATGTTGGCATGTTGCCCGATGCCCATGTGGTCTTTGCGCCTGCTTTAGTGATTTTTGGCATTGTCAATATTATTTATGCCGCACTTACTTCCTTTGCTCAGCGCAACCTAAAGCGGAAGATTGCCTATTCGTCCATTTCCCACATGGGCTTTGTGACGATCGGGATCGCGTCGTTTACCGATCTCGGTTTAAGTGGGGCGCTGTTGCAAATGGTATCCCACGGGCTGATCGGAGCCAGCTTGTTCTTCCTGGTGGGCGCCACCTATGATCGCACCCATACCCTGATGCTGGATGAAATGGGTGGAGTCGGCAAACAGATGAAGAAGATCTTCGCCATGTGGACCGCTTGTTCGTTGGCATCATTGGCACTGCCTGGCATGAGCGGATTCGTTGCCGAACTAATGGTATTTGTCGGCTTTGCCACCAGTGACGCTTACACGCTCCCGTTCAAGGTTATCGTGGTGTTATTAGCCGCCGTCGGCGTCATTTTGACTCCGATCTACCTCCTGTCCAACCTGCGTGAGATCTTCTACGGACCGGAAAACAAGGAGTTAACCTCGCACGAAGCCTTGGTGGATGCAGAGCCACGGGAGGTGTTCATTATCAGTGCACTATTGGTGCCGATTATTGGCATTGGGTTGTATCCCAAATTATTGACCCAAATCTACGACTCCACCACCTTGAAGTTGACAGCGAAATTGGATGAGTCGTTAGTTGAGGTCGCCCCACTAGTGCCGAATGCGATTTCTGTACCGCAGTTTAAGCTACCAGCGCTGAAGGCTCCGGCATTGGTCGATTCACCTGAGTAATGGTAAATCGCCAATGATTTTGATCTCTAGGGATTTCCACTTCTAAAGAAATCCCTAGAGATTTTTTTTCGTCATCATGGGAACGCACTAGAATAGCCACAGCTTAGGAGAGCCTCCCATGTCTGAAGTTGCCCTCGATAATCGCGACTACACGGTACTTGTCGCCAAAACTGCCCCCAGCACAGCTTATGCATCACCCAAATTTCATCAGAGTTGGAGCGATGCCCATCGGGCGATCGTCACGTTGGTGCAAAAGTGCGAAACCTTTGATCCAGACGGCATCACCATCTACATTTCTTCCAAAGACCATGCTGCTGGCTTATTTCGGCAGTATCGTCACGTCACCTCCAACGTAATCGAAGAAATCTTTAACGAAAATTATCCTCCCGAAACTCTCAACCTACTGGATGGGTTAAGTATCGCTTTAACGGATTACTTCACCCGGAAGCAAGCCGGACAAACCAAGCCCAACGGGGAAATGATTGTGGTGCTGATTGATGGTGAGCCCCAAGATCGGATGGAGATTGTCAAAACCATTGTCGAGGCCGCCGAGCAACTAGACAGTGATCATGAACTAGGAATTGGCTTTGTACAAGTCGGGAATGATCTGATTGCGCGGGGCTTTCTTAACTCCCTCGATGACGACTTACGATCGCGGGCAGGCGCAAAATTTGATATTGTTCACACGCAGACATTAGACAACATTCAAGCTGACTGTTTAACTGAATTTTTGAAAGACATCATTCGTGATTAAGTGAGTTAATCTTTAGCAAATCTATTTTGTTGCTAAAGATAAAATTAGACCACACTCGATCCGCTAGTATTAGCCATTAGGAATGTTTTTCACTTTTCAGCCGCTAAATTAGTTCATTTAGGTTTGAAATTTAGTGTGTTTCTGTTGAGAATATCATTGAACCTGTTGCGCTTTCAAACTCCTCAAGTATAATCACAGCAACTCTTACAAGGATTTTCCGAATATGAATAAGGGAGAACTGATTGACCAGATTGCTGCTAAAGCAAACGTCACCAAAAAAGATGCAGATCTCGTTCTGACTGCCATGCTAGATGTGATTTTGGAAACGGTTGCCAGTGGAGAAAAGGTCACGCTTGTCGGTTTTGGCACCTTCGAAGCCAGAGAACGGCAGGCTCGGGAGGGCCGAAACCCTTCGACAGGGCAGCCAATTAAGATTCCGGCAACCAGAGTCCCAGCCTTTAGTGCCGGTAAGCTGTTCAAAGAAAAAGTGCTAGAAAGCGTTTAAGGCACTGATTTAGCTACCGGAACCATTCCGTGCTTTAACTTATTCAACATCAAGCCCTCATAGCTAGGGACGTATTTTACGTCCCTTTTTGATTGCCTATATTTCGATCGTCAGAGCGTTTGCCTAACCGTTCAATTATGGGGGCAGCTCCAGGACGATCGCTCCTGCATAAAACTAACGGCTCATCCCATATAAATCCATAGGTACTGGTTTAGCCCCTGCCTCCATGAGCGTGAGTTATAAGGAACGATCGAGCAATGTCTACTGCACTCCAAATCGGCAATCAAACCCTGAACTCGGAAGACCTGATTCCCCTATTAGCTCGGTATCAACTGCTGCCCCAACTCCAACGTGAAATTCTGATCGACCAAGCGATCGCCACTTTCCCTTGTACTCCTGAGGAAATTGCCATTGCCTGTCAGCACTTTTACAACCAGCAGCAGATTACCACTGCTACCGAGCAACAGGCATGGCTGAAGCGCCACAACATGCAGCCTGCCGAGCTGGAAGCGATCGCCACTCGGAAGTCACGAATTGAAAAATTCAAGCGTGCTACCTGGGACAACAAATTGGAGTCGTATTTCCTCAAGCGTAAAGGTCAACTCGATCAAGCCATCTACTCACTGATTCGGATTCAGGACGCAGGCATTGCTCAAGAACTTTACTTTCGGTTACAAGCTCAAGAACAACCCTTTGCCGAATTAGCCGAAACCTATTCTTTAGGCTCCGAAGCTCGATCGGGAGGTAAAGTCGGACCGTCAGAATTAGGCACATTACATCCTCAGTTAGCGCGGATGTTACGCGTCAGCCAACCTGGTCAACTCTGGCAACCAACTCGCTTAGGAGAGTGGTTCGTTATTGTGCAGCTAGAGCAAATCGTGCCCGCTCAACTCAATGACTTGATGCGCCAACGGTTACTGAACGAATTATTTGAAACCTGGATACAAGCTCAACTCGGGCAAGTAGCAGAACATGCCCCACTCGCACAGGCTGCCTAATTCAACTGCATTAGTAGAAGTCGTTTTACAGTGCCTTGCTTCTACTCAGGATGATGTTTTAGCCTACGTGCCTCTGTAATTAGCTGAGATCCATCTCAGTAGCAGATTTCGGGCTAAATCCAACTCCGCAATTATTCTTTTACAAGTTTCTTAAACTTTCACAGCATTCTATCGCCAGATTGCTGCGATCGGCTGTAATTTTGTCCATAACACCCCATCTATGTCTACTTGTAGTGACCGTCCGGCAGTTTTGCCTCTGGCAAATAAAACCAAAATGAACTCAATTGCTGTTGCCACTCAGGAATTTCTCACCGGTGTCCCACCGTTTGATTGCCTGCCACCGGATGTCTTTCAGCGATTAGGCGATCACGTTCAGTTCTTACGCTATCGCATGGGTCAGGCGATCGTGGTGCGGGAAACCATGCCCACCCAGGTTAGCGTTCTATATCAAGGGCAAATCCGGCTATTAGGCTTTGATCCTAATGGGCAAACGCCCACAACCTTAAAGTTGGCAGAACCTGGTGAAATCATTGGTTGGGTTGGACTGATTCGAGGAGTAGCTTGTGAAACAGCGATCGCGTCAACAGAAGCCATTTGTTTGACAATTCCGGCAGCGAATTTTTTGGGATTGATGAAACAGCATCCTACCTTTGCCGACGCCTTTCTGAAACAATGTGCGTTAGTTGAGGTTTTTGATTTATTGGGGGCAGAACTAGGTCGACAAGCTAATGCCTCAGTCAAACTTACGGATCTGGTATTAAGAGGCTATGCTCAGGCCGCAGTTCATCCCTTGCCAATCGGCAAAACTCCCATCAGTCAATTAGATCTAGATTTGATCTGGTTAGTCAGTGCGGGTGCTATCACTGACTTTCCCGTTGGTAGCCGGATTAATCCCAGTACCTCAGCAGAAGATTTACTCGTTCAAGGGAATGGGGCGCGGTTAATTGGCTTACCCAAATCAATTCTGACACCCACCCCAAGTGACCCTAAATCAGCGACCGTTCTCCCTGCAAGTAATGGGGATCGTTTCACCGCGATCGAGATTCAGGATGCGCCTGACCTCTCTGTTACCCCCACTCCAACGTATACTCAGCCACAAAAATATCCCTTCGTATCGGGTCGAGGTCCCTTAGACGCCACCCTTGCCTGCTGCCAGATGATCAGCCAACACTTCGGTGTCCCTTTCCGGCGAGATACCGTCCGGCGGGTAGTCGCCAACCAACTAGAGCGAGTCGGCAGTCTTTCCTTACCTTTTTGTGGGGCGGTTGCAGAATTGTTAGGGTTAACCACTCAACTCGTACGTGTGCCCGCCGTAGCCGTTAGTCGGCTGCAAACACCTGCCCTCATTAGTTGGCAAGATACCTTTGCCGTGCTGTATCAAGCCAGTGCCCAAGAAATTGTTTTGGCAATCCCAGAAATTGGTCTTGTCCGAAAGAAACCTGCCAATTTTGTGGAAGCGTGGGGTGAAGAAGGCGAAGTGTTGCTGCTCCGCACCTCTAAGTACACACCCAAAAAGCGCTTTGGGCTGGGGTGGTTTGTCCCCTCCTTGATTCGCTACCGGGGAGTGCTGATCACCGTACTCCTCGCATCGGTATTTGTGCAATTATTCGGCTTAGCCAATCCTTTAGTCACCCAGGTCATCATCGATTTAGTCATTACAAAAAACAGTGGTGATACACTCACAGTTTTAGGAATTTTTCTGTTGGGCATGGCATTTGTGGAAGCCATCCTAACTAACTTGCGGACCCATCTGTTTGTCGATACCACCAACCGGATTGACTTAGCACTGGGATCAGAAGTGATTCATCACATGCTGCGGCTGCCCCTGCCTTACTTTGAGCGCCGCCCGGTGGGGGAACTAGCAACCCGTGTCAATGAGTTAGAAAACATTCGTCAATTCCTGACCGGAACCGCCCTAACAGTCGTCTTAGACGCTGTGTTCTCAGTGATCTACATCATCGTGATGTTGATCTATAGCTGGATCCTAACACTGGTCGCTTTAGCCACCGTGCCTCTGTTCGCCTTAGTCACCCTAATCGCGTCCCCGATCATCCGGAATCAATCACGGGAGAAAGCGGAACGCCATGCCGATACCCATTCCTACTTAGTTGAAGTGCTGGGTGGTATGCAAACGGTCAAAGCTCAAAACCTGGAACTACGATCGCGCTGGCAATGGCAAGACCGCTATGCTCGCTACATTAGCGCTGGATTTAAAACTGTTTCTACTCACACAACGGCTAGCAATGTCAGTAACTTTCTCAACAAGCTGTCCAGTATGTTGGTGCTGTGGGTGGGAGCCTATCTAGTCTTACAAGGGAGCCTCACCCTGGGACAGTTGATTGCCTTCCGAATTATTGCTGGGTATGTCACCAGTCCCTTACTGCGATTAGTTCAACTCTGGCAAAACTTCCAGGAAACCGCATTATCTCTAGAACGGTTGGCAGACATTGTTGATGCCCCATTAGAACAAGACGAGGGTAGCCAGAATATCCTCATGCCAGACATTCAAGGGCATGTCAAGTTTGATAGCGTGTCCTTCAGCTTTAATCCAGCCAGCGGCATTATGCAACTGATCAATATCAATCTCGACTTTCCTGCTGGAACTTTTGTCGGCATTGTGGGGCAAAGCGGCTCTGGGAAAAGTACCCTACTAAAACTCCTCCCTCGCTTGTATGAACCTCAAGCAGGGAAGATCGTACTTGATAGCTATGACATCAGCAAAGTCGAACTCTATTCTCTGCGACGGCAAATTGGAGTAGTCCTGCAAGACACGCTGTTGTTTGACGGCACTGTTCGGGACAATATTGTTCTTGCTAATCCAGACGCTACTGATGAGCAAGTGATTGAAGCGGCAAAAGTTGCCTTTGCTCACGATTTCATTATGTCCCTGCCCAATGGCTACAACACCCGCGTTGGGGAACGGGGATCGGCATTATCCGGTGGACAACGCCAACGGATTGCGATCGCTCGCACGGTTCTGCAAAATCCCCGACTAATTATTCTGGATGAAGCAACGAGCGCTTTGGATTACAACGCGGAACATCAGGTATGCGGGAATATTGCGGATGCCTTCCGCGATCGCACTGTGTTCTTTATTACGCACCGACTCAGCACCATTCGCAGCGCTGATGTGATTTTGATGATGGATCAAGGCAGCATCGTCGAAATGGGCACCCACGAAGAACTTATGGCTATGAAAGGTTATTACTACTGCTTGTACCAACAACAGGATGCGGCGAACTAATTATGACCACTCACTTTGATCAACCGGTTATTCTCCAACAGTCCCCCACTCGCTCCCATGCGATCGCTCTCGGCATTATTAGCGCGACTACCCTGGCAGTGGTTTGGGCTTGTGTCTCCAAAATCGAAGAAGCGATTCCCGCGATCGGCAAGTTACAACCTCAAGGAGCCGTTAAGGAAGTTCAGGCGCCCCTAGGTGGGGTAGTACAGGAAATTTATGTCAAGGATGGTCAACAAGTTAAAAAAGGAGAACAATTAGTTCGGCTAGATTCGACAACGGCTCAGGCGCAAGTCGTCTCGTTACAGAAAATCCGGACTGCATTAATCGCAGAGAATCAGTTCTACCGGAGTTTGTTAAGCGGTAGCGCTACGAATCCCAACACAATTCCTAGCAAGATTTCACCCGAATTATTAACTTTATCCAGAAGTCGCGCTGCCCTAACGGCGGAAAACCAAATCTATCAGGCACAACTGCAAGGACAATCTGGAGCGGCTAACTTGACTACCGAGCAGCAGATCCGGCTACAAACTCGCCAAACTGAAAGTAACACTCGGTTAGCCACAGCCCAGCTAGAAGTTGATCAACTCCGGCAACAATTGGCACAAGTTAAGGTGCAATTAGCCAATGCCCGCAATCTCTTAAGCGTCAATGAAGGGATTTTGCGGGATCTGCAAACGTTAGCAACCGAAGGCGGCATCTCCCGGCTGCAATATCTCAAACAACAACAAGATGTGGAAACTCGCAAGACGGAAGTACAGAAGCTTCAACAGGAGCAAGAACGCCTGCAGTTAGCGATTACTCAAGCGATCGAAAAACTACATAATTCGGCAGCAGTTTCGCAGGAAGACATGATGGCGAAATTGACCAGCAATAATCAGCAAATTGCTGCGATCGATAGTCAACTGACTAAAGCCATGCTGGATAACCAGAAGCAAATTGATGAGATTGACAGCAAATTGAGTCAAGCGCAGCAAACCTTAAAGTATCAGGTGATCACATCCCCCGCTAATGGCACCGTATTTGAGCTAAAACCGAGTTCACCAGGCTATGTTGTCAACAGTAATGTGCCTATGCTCAAGGTCGTCCCCAGTGACTCACTGGTCGCGGAGGTTTACATTACGAACAAAGATATTGGCTTTATCAAAGAAGGGATGGACGTTGATGTGCGGATTGACTCCTTCCCGTTTAGTGAATATGGCGATATTAAGGGCAAGCTGATCTGGATTGGCTCTGATGCCTTACCCCCCGATCAGATTCATCCCTTCTATCGCTTTCCCGCTAAAGTCCAACTCGATCGCCAGAACTTAAAGGTGGATCAGCGAGAAATTCCGCTTCAATCAGGGATGTCCGTCAGTACAAACATCAAATTGCGGCAGCGCACTGTGATGAGCATCTTTACTGATTTGTTTGCCCAGAAGACGGAAACGCTCAAATTTATTCGCTAATCGCTAACTGTAGCGGGTAGGGTTACCACAAGCGGTCAAATTTGGGCTGGTTGGGGTCGTAATTTGCACGTTCAGTTTTTGCAGAGATTCCGCGATCGGTACAGCAAAGCCTAATCCTTCCACACCACGGCTCGCAATCTTCTCAGTCACAATTCCAATCACAGCCCCAAACCGATTTAACAGCGGTCCACCACTATTGCCGGGATTCACGGCAGCATCGGTTTGAATCAAGCTACGCGATGCCATGGTCCGAAACCCACTTACGACGCCTTGAGTAACGCTATTAGTGTAGGAAAGTGGATTCCCGATCGCGACAACCGTTTCACCTACCTTCACCGCATTGGTTTGGCAGATAGGTAGCCCTGCTACTCCCGTCTCTTCGCCTTCCAACTTGACCAGCGCAATATCGGACGTCGCATCCCGTTTCATCACCCGTCCGGTGCGGGTAGAGCCATCATACAAATCGACTTTCACAGAAAAAGCCGAACCCACAACATGCTGATTTGTAATTGCTAACCCAGAGTGACTGAGCAGAAATCCTGTGCCCCGCCCCAAAGGAGTGCGGATGCGAACAATGGCGGGAATAGCCTGTCCGGCAATCTGCTCTACCGTCATCGGTACAGCCGAATTGGGCAGGGCTGAAATGGTGTAGCTGGTCGCTGGGGTAGTCGGCTCCGGAGTGGGTGAGCGCTGCAAAACAGCCACAAATTGCGGGGATGTCAACAGGGCTTGAAAACTCGCTTTAATGGCATCATACGTTGCAGCAGGATTTTTGATCCCTTCGGCCTGCGCCTTACCCACAGTTTCCTGACGATAGATTACCTTGCCGCGATCGCGATCAAAAACTTCCCAGCGCACGGTGCGTTCATCCTGCGTCATATCCCCAAATAGGGAACTGTAAGAATTGAGTGCCGCCTGAATAATCGTGCCACCTAGTAAAAACCGACCAGGCTCCAACTCTTCAACCAACTGCTCCTCAAATACTGAACTAGATGGCGTTGCAGCAACATGATAGCCTGCCTGAGCCAGCTCATCTTCCAGCAGACGGCGAAGGGCCTCTTCTAATTGCTCATCTAGCCAACCAGACGCCGTATAGTGTTGCTGCAATAGATGGAGAAATCCTTCATGATGCCCACCTAAAAAAGCGCCTGGCAGTAATCCAGAACGAATGCGCGCAATCTCAATCGTCACTTGGGGGTGAGACTCAAACGGACTGAAGGGAAAAGCCGACTGAGTGACAGCAGCGGGAACCGGAGATAGTGGTTCTGCTTTCGCAGGATATGGGAGAGGAGCCCAGACCAGTACGATCGCCAGCAGAACACTCCAAAAAACTTTTGCCATAGATCAGGAAGCACAGATCAAGATGGTCATCAAGCATGACAAATTCAAAAGTCTTTTGCAAGCGGAAATTTACAGAATAGGGACTCTAGCACCCAGTGTTTTCTGCTAACAGTACGGAGAGCCCTTAGAAGAGGGCGATAGAGTAAGGAGAAGCTTAAGTTTGGAGCAGATTGCTCAGGTTGCCAACCGATCCCTTGTGAGGAGGAACAACCCGATCCACCCCTGGATTTGGTGATTCCAATAGCAATCTAGGACTAGCAGCTAAATCGATATTGGTAGTGTTAAATCAGCTATAGTTGCTACTTAAATTTGAGGGTTGAACCCAATCGCAGCAGCCAGACCAATCCAACGTATTTATACTCAACTTAGTTCCCCGATCGATTGGCTAGACTGGCAACGAACTCAACTAGATTATTTTGAGGAACACCATGACGCTAACGGTCGCTCAAGCTCGCCCTAGTGAACGAGCTAAATTTATCCAGCAAACCTATACCCATTTGGCTGGAGCCGTTGGGGCATTTGTATTGGTTGAATTTCTCTTGTTCCAAACTGGTATTGCAGCGGCATTAACCAGTTTTGTGGCTGCCAGTCGCTTTAGCTGGTTAGCGATTTTAGGAGGCTTTGCCCTGTTAGGGTGGTTTTCCCGAGAACTAGCCGGTAAGGCAGATGCTGTTCAAACCCAATACATCGGTCTAGGCATTTATGTAATTGCCGAGGCGTTAATTTTTGCCCCCTTATTGTTTATTGCTGCCTATTTCTCTGATCCCACTGTGATTCCGACGGCGGCAATTTTGACACTGTTATTGTTTGGGGGCTTAACCACGATCGCCTTTACGACTCGCAAAGATTTTTCTTTTTTAGGCGGCATTTTAAAAATTGCTGGGTTTGTTGCGATCGGATTAATTATTTGTAGTGTTTTATTTGGCTTGACCTTGGGGCTAATCTTCTCAGTCGCTATGGTGATCTTTGCTGCCGCCGCGATTTTGTATGACACCTCAAAAATTATGCATCATTACTCCACTGAGCATTATGTTGCCGCTTCACTAGAGCTATTTGCCTCGGTGGCTCTACTATTCTGGTACGTATTGCGGATTGTCATGGCCTTCTCGTCTCGCCGTTAAACAGCCATTTCGATGTAACCAATGGACGGTGCATCAAATAGAACTAAGTGAAACAACTGCCGTCCATATTTGAGCCTTAGCTGAACTGAGCGACAGTAAATTGCTCCTCAGGTTAGGGGTAATAATTTTCAGTTGCTTAAATTCAAAACTCTAATCAGGTTGAGAATGCCACCGAATACTCCAACAGTGCCACTGACCGGGGAAACAATTTTACCTACCGTATCAACAATTCCAGCAAACGTCGATCGCCGAACAATAATGATATCGTTATTACGCATTGCTGGGTTTCTAGCCTCATTTAACCCTTGAGCAAAATCAACCTTGATATCTCGTTTGGTCACACTACCATTTGGATTTAAGCGCACTAATGTAACTGTGCCTTTCCTAGCACTAGTTGTAAAACCACCTGCCGCTAATAATGCCTGATTCAAAGGGATGTTTGGTTGTACCGGAATAGCCCCAGGTTTTTCCACTTCTCCTACCACATTAACAATAATTCTGTCTGGAGAAAAGCTGGCAGCCGCTAATTCCGTAGCTTCGCCAGGGGTAATTGATTTTGCAGTGGGAATTTCGATCGTATCTCCATCTTGTAGGGGCAAGTCCTGAAGGTTATCACCAGATTTCAACAACTTCCAAAAATCCAGGTTAATCTTCTGCGCTACTCCATTTCTGGTTAATCGACGCACCTGGATATTGCGGATATCTGCTGACTGAGTAATCCCACCAGCAAGCTGAATTGCACGGGTAACGCTAGGCACTTGCAGAGTTTGTTGATTCATCCCTGATGTCGTTTGAGGATTAGTGCCCGAGGTGATGATTCCAGGAGCCAGCACATACGGACCCGGACGATACACTTCACCGACCACCGCAATCTTCAAGGGGCGGTTGCTCGTAGAGGCAAAGTTTGCTGCCGCTAGCGTTTGGGCTTCATTTAAATCAATAGTATTTGCTGTAGGAATAAAGATGCTATCGCCGTCCTGTAAGCGCAAATCTTGATTCAAATTACCTGACTGAAGCAGTTGCCACAGATCCAGTGTTATCAGTTGCATCCCTGCCGTGTCTGGTCGCGCCCGACGCACCTGAATGCGACGAATATCGGCAGCTTGGGTAATCCCACCCGCAAGTTGAATAACATTACTGGTTGTTGTGACTCTGTTTTCTCCCACTGTCGATGGAGTAATCGTATAGGAGCCGGGACGACTAATTTCACCAGCGATCGCGACAACGATCGGACGAGCAATTAATAAACTAATTGTGACGATCGGTCGTTTTAGCAATGAAGCATAGCGAACGGAAAGCAGGTCAGATGCCTGCCGCAGAGTTTTACCTTGGACTGAGACCGCGCCAACTTGGGGCAAGTTCAGTGTGCCATTGGGGAGAACTTGATATTCACCACTAAATTCTGGAACGTTGAAGAAATCAATTTTTACCCGATCGCCAGCTCCGAGTAAATAACCATCATCATTGGGGAGCTGACCCGCGTTGGGTGGAGCAACAATTCCCGGATTAGCTGGTTGGGTAATTGCCATCGCTGGAGAGGTGAGGGCAACCACCCCGATGATCGCCGTGAGAGCGACGCGATCGTAGTTTCGTATCCATTTTTTTAGACCCTGTTGCTGCATAATAAAGATTCAAGCGATCCGGCAAAATCTAGAGATATTCAGTCTACAGGTGAGGTTAGTTGGTTCAGTGCAGTCTAGGCAGGAGGCATTTATGAATCAATTTAAGGTGAGTTTGAACAACTCCATTTCATTGCCCCTGTATCCCATCATCTTTTACAAACTATAGAGCCTGAATCCGGAGAATCTCATTCCAGATTAGAACAATTGAGTCAGTAAATTTGAGGAAACAATCATGCTAAAGTTTGCTTTTTTCTACTGACAAAACAACTAAATTACAGCATTCAATCTAGGGTTAGGTTACCGCTCTAATCAAGGTTTCAGGTAGGCTAAAGCAGCTAATCTTTCAGTCATGTCGATCGTTTTGCTAAGCCAAGACTCTGGCAAATCTTCAAACGATTAAAAAGATAATATAAAGATTATATGAACTGATTTAGCTATCATCAATTGCCAAAAAAACCTGGCTATTAGCCAGGAAGATCACGATCAGGGTACACTCAAACTGTCAGTAGGACACAATTAAACAGGCTGGAAACAATTCATAGCAGTGAGGTCACGGGTGGAGTTTCTAGACATCGCTAGCCATACGTTTGACCAGTTGTCCGATGACTAAATAAAACCGACAAATTACTCACTCCGTTTTAAAGAACCGTCTGCATAAAGCTCCATCGGAATTAACTCTACTCTGCCGTTGATTCTGACTTGCGAGTAGACAATTTTAATTAAGGGAGATTGATTATGGTTGCAACGACGAGACATATAGCTCACCTCAAAAGCCATCAAAGCGATCGCGTATTGATTTTTCAATCCTATGCAATTTTGCGTAAAAGTACGGTATCGTCTTGCGCCCTTTCAATGAAGATTTGGTAAATACACGAGTCGATGTTGTTAACTTATTTACGTTTGCTGGGGTGAAGACAGGTGATAATGAGCAGATATCCCTTAGCTCAACTGTTGGTTTTACTCAGGATATTGGCATGAAAGCGGCGGATCGGTATGCACGATTAGACTATTACTATGAACAAATTAAAGCGATTATTTTAACGCGACAAAATCCGATTACTGGGTTGTTACCTGCCAGCACGGCTGTTAATGCCCACGGAGACTATACCGATGCCTGGGTGCGGGACAATGTTTATAGTATTTTGGCTGTCTGGGGCTTGGCGTTAGCCTACCGCAAGCTAGACGACGATCGTGGTCGCACGTTTGAACTAGAACATAGTGTGATTAAGCTGATGCGTGGTCTTCTGTTTGCCATGATGCGGCAAGCCCATAAAGTTGAGCAGTTCAAAGAAACGCAGTCGCTCCTGGATGCCTTACACGCCAAATACGATACAAAAACCGGTGATACCGTAGTCGGTGATGACCAGTGGGGGCATTTACAGTTAGATGCGACCTCTGTGTTCCTGCTGATGCTGGCACAGATGACCGCTTCTGGGTTGCACATTGTATTCACGCTGGATGAAGTTAACTTTGTGCAAAATTTGGTCTATTACATTGGGCGAGCCTATCGAACGCCTGATTATGGCATTTGGGAGCGAGGAAACAAAATTAATCATGGGAATGCCGAACTTAATGCCAGTTCTGTAGGAATGGCAAAGGCAGCACTGGAAGCGATGAATGGGCTGAACTTGTTTGGGGTACAGGGTGGGCAAGCATCAGTCATCCATGTATTACCCGATGAAATTGCCCGCACCCGAATCACGCTGGAATCCTTATTACCTAGAGAATCCAGCTCTAAAGAAATTGATGCGGCGTTGTTAAGTGTGATTAGTTTCCCAGCTTTTGCCGTTGAGAATACGGAATTATGCGATCGCACCCGCCAGGATATTATCACCAAACTACAAGGCAAGTACGGTTGTAAACGATTCCTCCGGGATGGACACCAAACGGTGTTGGAGGACCCCCATCGCCTGCATTATGAACCCTGGGAACTCAAGCAATTCGAGCACATTGAGTGTGAGTGGCCCCTATTTTTCACCTATTTAATGTTGGATGGACTATTCCAGGGTAATCATGAGCAGGCAACCGCTTATCAGGAATGTTTGCAAACCCTAACGATCGAGCGCGACGGCTTACAGTTACTACCAGAACTCTATTATGTGCCCACAGCCTCGGTGGAGGCAGAACGCAACTCACCCCCAAGTCAGCCCCGCTTACCGAACGAAAACATTCCCTTGGTCTGGGCACAAAGTCTTTACTTGTTAGGACAACTTCTGAGTGAAGACTTGCTATCCGTTGGCGATATTGATCCCTTAGGACGACACCTGCATTTACGGCAACAACGCACACCGATCGTCCAGATTGCCTTGCTAGCAGAAGATGAAGCGTTACAAACACAATTAGCGGCTTACGGCATTGCGACCCAAACGCCCAAACAGGTGGAACCAATCCAAGTCCGGCAGGCGGGTGAATTAGCTCAAGCCTATACCCAGATTGGTCGGAACGACAAAATTCCCCTCACCGGTCGGCCATTACGTCGGTTGCGCAGCCTCACCACTTCAAAAATTTTTCGGATTCAGGGAGAAACGATCGTTTTTCTCCCGTCTTTTTTGGATCAACAACAGTTCTACCTTACGTTTGATCCACACTTCTTAGTCACCCAAATTCGGGCAGAGCTAGCTCATATTCAGCGGCACTGGAGTCAGTTAGGACGACCAACCATCACCATCCTACTCACCCATGCTATGTTCCAGGCAGAAGATGAGGCGAATGGGAATCCTATGCCCATCTTGCCATTATTGAAAGAGTTACGGGAAGGCAAGTGTAATGGGGTTCAAGTTAAGTTGGGGCGATTACATCAGCTAATGTTGATGGCATGTGTAGAACGAATGGATTTCCTACACGATTTTGAATTTACTCAGGCTGCCGTCCAAGATGCCAAACCGAATGCTGTTTACTTAGCCTGCAATCCAGCTAAATCAGTTTCTTTAAGTATTACGCAAGAGTTCAAATTAGAGTGCGAAACTAACATCAAGCTCTTACTCGCCACTCTGCGAAACTCGGATAATTTATATGAGCAGATTGAACTATTAAGTAGTTTGGTTCGGCTACGAGGGCTCCATTTTGATACTGGCTGGGGACAACCCGAAAAAGCAGTCACCGTGGCGGAATTATTAGATGAAGTCTATGCCAAAGCTGGAAAATTGAAGCTCTGGGCGATCGTCCGTGGGGCAGCCGGATTATTCGATAAAGTCAACATGAATCTTGCCGATGCCGTCACCGATATTCTGGTCCGACAAAAGCAAATCGCGATCGGGCGGGCGTATAGCGAGGCATCCGTAATCAGTCGTCCAGTATCACCGCAAGAAGTACTGGATAAGATTCGTGAATTCTGTAGGGAAGATATCCGCGATCGGGTCTTGACTCAAGAAATGTTGACTTACTTGAGTTTGCTGATTAAAGCCGAACCGCATTTATTTAATGGCTTACTCACCCTCCGCGTTGGTTACTTAATCTTGTTAATTACCACTGGCTTGGCGCAAGAACTCAACGTCAATCAAGGGGAAGCCTACGAACAATTGTTACAACTTAGCCCCCATGAAATTCAAACTCGACTCCATCGGGTCCTCATCGGCTACGAAGACAGTAACCAGGCATTATTCCAACAAGAATCATTGCACGCCTCTCAACGCGTTAAAGATATTGAGTGGGTCGTGTTGCCAGAAGCCAGTGAGACAACATCAGCAACGAGTGATTGGTTACGTAAACGCCAAATGGATGGCTCACTCAACCGAGTGCCCAAAAACTTTTATCCTAATGTCTGGAAGCTATTGAAGCACTGTCAAGGCTTAGTCATTGGCGATAAATTAGAACGACGTAATTGTTTAGACAGTGAATTGCTATTGGCAGAAATGACTCCTGGCGAGAAGAATTTTGCCCTTCAAGTAGAACATTTACTGAATAAAATCCAGGCTCCTGAGTACCACCAAGTTAACGTTGAAGCCTTAATGGAATTGGCGGCGATCGCCGATCGCAACCCTGATCTGCACATTGCCGAATACATTGTGCTAGACGTGTTGATTGGTCATGCTGTGCGGTTAGCCTGGTTAGAGCATCATCCAGAACATCACCTGACTTACGACCAATACAAAGCTAATGCATGGCGAGGTTTTTATGAACGCTCTCCCTATGACTGCGCCAACTATGTCGCCAAAGCCCTCCGCTTCCTCACCGAATTAGCACAAGCGGAACAGAACACGGCTCAAACCGTAGCAGTCCAACCTGATTAAGATGCCAAAAAATTCAGTGCTGAAGGAGCAGTTATCTTGCACAATGGATGGAATGCAAGCCTCCCTGACCTCTGAACTCCCCCCTAATCCACCCACACTACGTCCCTATCAGTTGCAACTGATCAAAGATCTGTATACCAAACTGAGCCAGGGATACAGTAGACTCGCGATCGTAGCGGGTACCGGAGCCGGAAAAACGGTAATTGCCGGGCAAATTTGTGCCCATACCCACGCTAGAGGCTGCCGATTACTGTTTTTAGTGCATTTGGATGTTTTAGTAGGACAGACCTATGAAAAGTTGCAAGCCTTTGGGCTGCCCTGCGGTTTTATCAAAGCTGGATGGAAAGAAGATCCTACAGCGCCGATTCAGATCGGTAGTATCCAAACGATGATCAAGCGTCCTTGGTGGCGCGAATGGCAGGCGGATGTCGTACTGTATGACGAAGGCCACACCACGATTTTCAGCCAGGTGGGACAGCAATTACTGTATGAAACCCATCCTCAAGCAGTGCATTTAGCGTTAACGGCCACTCCTTATCGCTTGGGTAAAGAACAATTAGGTGATCACCTGGAAGCATTAGTCGCTTCGCCTGTACCATTGGATCTGCAACAAATGGGCTTTCTGGCGCCCATGAAATATTACGGGATGCCGACAGACTACCAGGTTGACCTAGCAGAAGTCCGAACCGTCGCTGGAGATTTTGATGAGCGCGACTTAAAGAATGCCTGCGATCGACCGGAGCTCATTCAACGCATTGTGGAAGAATGGCAGCGGCTCACCCCCGATCGGCGAACGATCGCTTTTTGTGTGGATGTCGAACACGCCCATCACGTGGCTAAAGCCTTTAAAGCGGCTAAAATCCCGGCGGCTGTTGTTGATGGTAGTACACCGATTAAACAACGACAGGTACTTTACGAGGACTTACGAGAGGGGTATTTAACGGTACTGACCTCTTGTAACGTCATCAGCATTGGGTTTGACGAACCAAGCGTTGAAGTGGGTCTATTGTTGCGTCCAACTCAGTCACGCGCTCTACATTTTCAGCAGATTGGACGGGTAATGCGAATTTCTCCCCATACTGGCAAAACCCACGGCATTATTCTTGATCAAGCTGGCAACCTTCACCGCCTAGGCTTTCCTGAGGATGTGCAGACATACACATTACCAACGAGTACAGAGCCAAATGAAGTAGGAGCTGCCCCGAAAAAACAGTGTCCTGCCTGTAGCCGGATTGTGTGGTCATTTATCATGACCTGTCCAGATTGTGGTCATCAATGGCTGCGGGAACCGACTCCCGTTCATACCGCAGATCTAGTTGAAGTACTGAATGAATCACAGCAACAGATTGCCCCTCAAGATAAGCAGGAAATGCTCCGGAGTTTTCATGCCTATCGCCAACAAGTCTATCGAGAGCAGCGATCGCCCAATTGGGCATTACGGCTATTTTTTGAACAGTATAGTTGTCTACCGGAAGATGTCTGGTGCTTGGGATCGACCTTTGGCAGCAGTCCCACCCTAGAGCAAAAACAGGCGTATAAGCAATATTTAATGACGATCGCCAAGCAGCAAAATAAAACGATTACCTGGGTAATCAGTGAATTCCATAAGGAGTTTGGGGCTCAGAATTGGCAAAAAGTCTTTTTTAATTGAGGAGTTTCTCTGGCATTAAATTCATCGGTAGGGTAACGATAAAGGTTGATCCCACTCCAGGTTGGCTTTCAACTGTAATTTCGCCCTGATGTAGATCGACGCAGCGTTTGACGATCGCCATCCCTAACCCAGTACCGGCGATCGTATTCACATTTCTCGCCCGATAAAATGCTTCAAATAAATGCTTTTGATCATCAGGCGGAATCCCAATCCCTTCATCCTGAACGAGAAATATAGCATTGGAGTTCTGGTAGGTTAAGACTAAACGAGTCGTGCCACCGTAGGGAGAATACTTAATTGCATTAGACAACAAATTATTCAGAATTTGCCGGAGTAGTTTTGGATCAATCCAGCTATTACAAGGATGATTAGATGGTACAAAAATGAGTTGATGGTGCTTGTCTACTGTTGTTTTATAGGTAGCTACTAAGCGTTGACAAAAACTATTCAGATCTAACAGTTCTGGTGTGAATTGCAATTGATCTGTCTCAATACTGCTGACAACGATCACATCGTCCAACAAAGCTGCCATATATTGAATCGAGTCATAAATCTGTTGGAACCGTTCTTGTTTTTCCAACACTGTCCATTCATAATGCTCAAGTAATTCGCAGGCTGTCTGAATACTGGTTAACGGAGTTCGAAACTCATGGGAAACCATCGCCACAAACCGAGATTTAAGTTCGTTTAATTCCTTCTCTCGTTCCAAAGTTTTTCGTAATTCTGCTTCAGCCTGCTTACGCACGGTTACATCTCGGAAATAGACTGACAAACCACCTGGCTCGGGATAAGCTCGGACGTCAAACCAGCAGTTCAAGTGGGGATGAAACGCTTCAAAGGCAACACTAACTTGTTCTGAGATAGCTTTGTGATATTGATGATAAAAAAGAGAGTCAATTGCTTCCGGGAATACATTCCAAACACATCTCCCTAGCAAGTTTTGCTGTTTTTTCTGTAATAGTTTCTCAGCTTGCGAGTTTAGATAAGTAAATTGCCATTGGTGATCGAGGGTAAAAAATGCATCCGTAACATTTTCTAAAACCTGAACCGTTTTCTGATGAGCGTCCCTTAACAATTCTTCTGTTTGCTTTTGATCAACTAATAAAGCAAGATGGTTCACTAAACTGGATATCCACTGTAAATAATCATCGTCTATTTCGATTTCGTCTGAATGAGCTAAACTGAGTACGCCAGATGTTCTTTGATTCGCAATCATTGGCATACAAATTAATATTTTTACATCACCAAGTTGGCTAAAAATAGTATTGAGATAACAGGGGGATGATTCCGCAATCGGATAACGATTAATTACAGGTCGTCCTGTACGAGCCACTGTACCAGAAGTAATTTGATCGGCTGGAATTTCAATCGGTGAACCGATTTCAAGTAAAGGAATTCCCTTCATGCCTTCAAACCGCATCACTTGTCGATCGCTGTCATAGACTTCGAGCGTCACAATCGGAAACCCCATGACTACGCTAATCGTTTCGACCAGAATGTGAAAAAGTTCCTTCAGAGATCGCTGGCTTAAGGCAATTTGCGAAATGCGCTGTAACGTTAGCAGCTGCCGATTGCGTAATTGTACTGCCGCTTCAATTCGTTTATATTCCGTAATGTTAGAGCTGATACTAAGCAGACGGCAGCCCTGAGATTGACTAGGTTGCAGGGGGATTAAATTAGTCAACCACCATGTTTCTTCCCCTTGCCAAAGGATGCATTCTTCATAAGTCATTTGTTCTTGGACAACTGCACAGTGTAAATACCGCTCTCGCGCTATCTTCGCTACTGCTGTTGGCAACACTTGTTCTAGCCGTTTACCCCGAACTGTTGCTAGAGTAACCCCCATTAGTCGTTCGTAAGCTGGATTACAACCAACGAAGCATAAACTCTGATCCGCAGACACCTCCATCACCACGATCGCGACTTCCGCCGTGTTGTAAATACTACGAAACAAAAGTTCTTGTTCTTGCAGTTCGGTAACCACTAGCTTGTCGGCAACAGCTTCGGTCGAGCAGGGTAACGAGTCTAGACGAGAGGAGGTTGGATGATAAGAGATTTTCTGGCTCTGAGTCAGGCAATTCGGTGTTGCCAACTGGGGCGATGAGTGACTTAACGCCTGATGCACATATTTGGCAGCCGAATTTCGCCAATACTGGCGCAGCAGTTGAGTACAGTCTTCCGCTAGGTTAGACAAGCCATACGGTTGTGGCGACGCCAGATTGATCTCCAACGCTTCGACTTGGACAATCCGCCATAACCCCCAAAGTGCTGGTGGATCATCTCCTGCTACCTGATAATAAACCCATCCAGAGATCGTTACAGTCCTACCATCTTTCGCCAACAACGACGTTTGAATTGCCAGATCACATTGCTGGTGTTTCACCTGTTGAAAGACGCTAAACCATCGATCGCGACAGGTCGGATGAATTAACTCGATTAAGGGACGATTGTGCGTCTCCGCCGCGCTATATCCTAATCTCTGGCACCATGCCTGATTTGTATAGAGCAAGTGTCCATCAAGTGAGACAATTTGGAACAAATCACTAGAACTATCCAGCAAGCTCTTGATACGTTCTATACAAATCATGATATGTAGTTATTGAGGTGGTCTTGGTGCTTCTAGAATGTCACGATGACTGCACTAAATCGCCCCGAATTGAGCGGTTGTCATCCAGAGTATCACATTCAAAATCAGGCTCAGCACTACCCAAACATTAAAGGTAGACATAGTTATCCTAACTACAATAGCCAAGCACCTTAACGCTGAAAAGTTTGTTAACTCTCTTCTCATCCCCCATCATGCAGATAACTGGCAAATATAAAGCAATAGTACTAGTCGCCAAGACCAATCATAATACTAATAACTCCAATCACCTTGCCATTAGTTGCCAATAACGGATAATACGATACCAACCAATCCCGATTTAGCTCGGAATGCTTTCTCTGCTGATAAGTCAAGGTATGACCCAAAATCGGCTGACCTAAAAGTAAAACCTTTTGTAACATCGGTTTTACTAAAGTTGCCAGCTGAGGTAGTACCTCCTCGATATGTTTGCCACGGACTGCGGCTACAGTCAGCCCATGGATCTCAGCTAAGTAGGGATCAATATGAGCATATCGGTATTCGTCATCGAAAATTAGTAAACCTGTCATTGCTACCGAGTTGTCACTGGCATGAACTGGCTCTATTAATCGAGGCAAACTATTCTTTGTAACGCAACTTTGGATCATAAGTTTGACTCGTAATGTTACACACAATCGATACAAAAGTAGCTTTTAAGCACACTCAATTGAGTTTTAGACAGCATTACCGCCAAGATTTTATTGCCTTTTAGATTGGGAACGCTCCAGATCGAACCACTTCAGCACAAGCAGTTCGATCGACCAATGAGGCACTAATAGGTTAAGCATCTAACATGAATGACCGCCGCCTCAGCAGATGGCACGACCCAGCAATATTAACAACTCGACATCCGCTAATTACGGAGAAATCGATTGTCTTAAATATTACTCCTTATAAAGACAACAAATAATTCTCTCCCTGGCAAGCCAATTTCCTGTTCCGGAAACCGAGTTGCTTAAAGGACAATAGTTTGGTAAAGCATACGACTACGAAGAAGTTAACAACCATGTAGCCATACCATACTTAGGCATCCTCTAGCCCAAGAATAGCTTGTAGGCTGGATTTTGGCTTTCATCCCAGTAACGGTAGCCCAAGGTATCTAGAAATGCCTGCCATTCCGCCATTTCATACGGGGGGACTTGCATCCCAACGACAATGCGACCGTAGTCAGATCCGTTATTCCGATAGTGGAATAAGCTGATATTCCAATCAGGACTCATAGAACCAACAAACTTCATCAATGCCCCTGGGCGCTCTGGAAACTCAAATCGGTACAACAATTCATTGTGAGCCAGAGCCGAATGCCCACCGACCATATGCCGGAGATGCAATTTTGTGAGTTCATCATCCGTTAAGTCGATCGTTTTAAAGCCACATGTTTCAAACGTATTTGCCATCGCGATCGCATCAGCCCGGTTTTGAATCTGGATGCCAACAAATATATGGGCTTCCTGTTGAGCTGCGATCCGGTAGTTAAATTCGGTCAGGCTACGTTTGCCAATACACTCACAGAACTTGCGCAGACTTCCCGGTTCCTCTGGAATTGTCACGGCAAAAATCGCTTCCCGATGCTCCCCTAACTCAGCGCGTTCAGCCACAAACCGCAGCCGATCGAAGTTCATGTTCGCACCACAGGCAACAGCAATTAAGGTTTGTCCTGCAATGTGTTCCCGTTCAATATAGGCTTTTGCCCCTGCGATCGCTAAGGCTCCAGCCGGTTCCAAAATTGATCGAGTATCTTCAAATACGTCCTTGATGGCAGCACAAGTGTCATCTGTATTGACCAAAATGATTTCATCTACATACTGCTGACATAGCCGGAATGTTTCTTCACCGACCTCTCGAACAGCGACCCCATCTGCAAACAATCCCACCTGGGGTAGCCGCACTCGATGTCCTGCTTGCAGCGATCGTGCCATCGCATCGGCATCTACAGGTTCCACGCCAATAATTTTGATTTCTGGACGAATCCGCTTTACATACGCCCCAATGCCCGAAATTAAGCCACCTCCCCCGATCGCGACAAAAATTGCGTGGATGGGCTGCTGACACTGCCGTAAAATCTCCATTCCGATCGTGCCTTGCCCTGCAATCACATCAGGATCATCAAAGGGGTGAATAAAGGTCAAACCTTTCTCAGCTTCCAGTTGGCGAGCATAGGCATAGGCATCATCATAGGTATCCCCATGCAAAACCACCTGACCGCCTCGTGCCTTCACAGCATCCACCTTGACCTGCGGCGTTGTAACCGGCATTACAATAATGGCGCGAGTACCCAACCGACTGGCACCCAGAGCGACCCCTTGGGCATGGTTACCAGCAGACGCCGCGATCACCCCTTGTGCCAATGAGTCCGGTGGTAGCTTTGCCATCTTGTTATAGGCTCCCCGCAACTTAAAGGAGAAAACAGATTGCATATCCTCCCGCTTCAAAAATAGCTTGTTATCGAATCGGGTAGAGAGATTAGGAGCATATTCTAGTGGGGTCTCCTGAGCAACGTCGTACACACGAGCCGTCAGGATCAGTTGCAAGTAGTCGCAAAGCATGGCGTTAACGGATGGGAAATGCCGGATAGAGCACTATTTTACGCTACTTACGCCCCGCCTTTCTGGGTGCAGATCTCAGGTAGAGGTATTTCAAGCCAGTGCTAAATTGCCGCTTGCTTGCAAAGACGGCAAGTGACAGTGCCGAGAAGCGATCGGATCACGAGTCCAATCATCGCTCCGATGCCAAATCCAAGCGAGGGATGGCTTCAAGCAACGCAGTACAGCTATCAATATTTTCTTTACGGTGTGAAAACAAAATTATAATTTTGAATACTAATTAAAAATCAGATCATATCTCCAATATATTCAATTTCCAGCACTAATTCAGCTTCTTTCTTTAGGAAGTCGTCAACTATCAGATATCTCGTTATTGTGCAAATAGATTCAATCAGAATCTTTGGAGAACCATGATGCAAACTACTCCTGAACCAACGAAGACATTTAGTATCAAGCTAGAACGAGTCGCTAATATTTTACGCCTCGTTGGTTGGGCAGGTGTGTGGGTGCAGTTAGTGTTTGCGGCTGCCTCTGCTTTATTCTTGGTGTTAGCCATTTCAGGGCGTAACTTTAATCAAGCGATCGCACCAACCACTCAAGTTGTACCTGGAGTTGGAGTTAGTAATAGCATTGGTCAAGCCATCCCTGGCATCGGGATTTTTTGGGCGATCGCGGGTATTTTAGTTTTATTATTTAATGTTACTTTAGCATTTCGCCAAACTCGGTTTGCCAAACGCTTACGCCATCCTGATCCCAGGATTCATCCTCGCAAAGAACAGATTATGCAAGCCTTACGGTTAGGAATTATTGTGGGGCTAGTGGGTATGTTACTCACAATTTTAGGGGGCGGAGCATCACTAGGGATGTTACTGGCAAAATCAATTGCTCAACCCCAAGGAGTGGCAATTTATGATCCCAGCCGGATCATTCGCTCACTCGATGTGTTCATTGCAATGGCAAACATGAATGGGATCACCGCTCACTTCCTTGGAACCGTTGCTTCCCTAAGTCTATTTAACTGGTTATATCGCCAATAACGTAGCTTTATAGATGGCTATTAAATTTAACTACGTACGTAAAAAATTACAATGAAAGTTAGCAGAATACGCAGAATTTCGGATTTCACCTGATAGGCACAAGATAAAATCAGATGTGACGACCTTAACAGTATCGGCGGTCATCTTGTGTTCCTTCTTTCTCTAAAGCAATGTCACCCCAGAGCATCTGCCAACGTGATGATCACGATAAATCTAGAGAAGAACTCTATGCTGAGCTAGGAGAACTGCGGCGGCAAGTAACTCAGTTTTCTAACTTACGGATGCTACATCGACAATCTAAACACCAGACCCAGCGATCGCTCTTAGATGCCCAAAACCAGGTATTAGAACTTATTGCCACTGGTACACCATTACCAAACGTTTTAGCAGTATTAGCACAGCGAATTGAAGAGCAAACAACCAACACTTTTTGCTCAATTTTATTGCTAGATGCAGTAGAACAGACCCTGTACTTAGGTGCTGCCCCCAGTTTTACAGAGAGTTATCAACAGATGTTAGCCGCTGGAATCCCCGTAGGAGCCTGTGCTGGCACATGTGGAACAGCGGTATATCGGCGAGAAGCAGTCACTACAGTGGATGTTGTCGATGATCCCTTATGGGCAGCATTTCGAGAAATCCCCTTATCCTACGGATTTCGAGCATACTGGTCTAGTCCAATTTTTGCCAGCAATGGAGATGTGCTAGGCACATTTGCCATGGTATACCGTACACCTCGTCATCCTAGCCAACGAGATCGGCAGTTAGTGGCATTATCAACTCATCTTGCTGGTATTGCAATTGAGCGAGAGCGATCGGATATAGCGCTGAAAGCTAGCGAAGAACAACTGCGCTCCCTAAATGCCAAATTAGAACAACAAGTACAAGAACGAACGGCACAGCTACAACGATCGCTAGAGCATGAAGCGTTATTACAACGGATTACAGATAAAGTCCGAGATAGCTTAGATGAAGCCCAGATTTTGCAGGTAGCTGTTGAAGAACTCAGTCAGGTTCTAGGCGCACTTGCTTGTGAGGCAGGAATTTACAGTGCGGAGCAAACAACTCGTACGGTTCAATATGAATACACAACTTTACCGTCCACCTTGGGACAAGTGACCAAAACTTGCGATCTACCAACGGCTGCGTTCTGCTGCATAGCGCCTCATGACACTGGTTCTAGCCATCAACTTAAAACAATTTTTGCTTGTCCGATCTGCGATGATCATGCCGCGATCGGAGATTTATGGTTATTTAAGCCAGTCCATGAGTCATTTGATGCTTTAGAAATTCGCTTAGTGCAGCAGGTGGCAAACCAGTGCGCGATCGCCTTACGGCAAGCCCGACTTTACCAGGCGGCTCAGGTACAGGTAACAGAACTGGAACGGCTCAACCAAATGAAAGATGAGTTCCTGAGTACGGTATCCCATGAATTGCGCACACCTATCTCGAATATGAAGATGGCAATTCACATGCTGAAACTCTCTGGGAACGCTAAACAACGCCAGCGTTATCTGGATATATTGCAATCACAATGTTTGCGAGAATCGGAACTAATTAATGACTTATTAGACTTACAACGTTTAGAAGCCGCTTCATATGTCATTACTTTAGATGACGAAGTAAACCTATCAACCTGGCTCCAAACCGTTACTAAACCATTTCACCTGCGAAGCCAGGAACGGCAGCAATCATTTCAGATTACCCAACTACCTGACTTAGCTCCTCTACGAACGCACCGTGCTAGCCTCGAGCGCATCCTATCCGAACTATTAAATAATGCCTGCAAATATACTGCTGCCCAAGGCAAGATTGAACTACAGGTTGAGCAGACTACTAGCCTATACTTAGCTCAACCCACTGAAGTTGTCTTGACTGTACAAAATCAGGCGGAAATTCCGGCTACTGAGCTTCCCCATATTTTTGATAAATTTTATCGCGTTCCCAATGCTGATCCCTGGAAACAGGGTGGAACGGGTTTAGGGTTAGCCTTGATCCAAAAGTTAGCAGAACGGTTAGGCGGTACAATTCGAGTCGTTAGCCAGCAGGGGTGGACCCGATTTGAGGTTAGATTACCTCGGACCCCGATCGCTTAAAGCTGGGTGGCACTATCAGGCGCAACGATCTCCCCAAGAACTTGAGCTTGAATTTGAGAAGTTTTGGTTAAGTCACTAAAGCTAGTAATATCAACCCCGATCTCATCGCAAGCCTGTTTCAACTCAGCTTCAAATGCTGTTAAATCATTACCATACCCACAATGATAAGCAGCTGCTTCCAGTCCTTCTCGACCATTGGCTCTAGCACAATCAATCAGTTCTGAACCTTGTAGGGGTGTAGATGAAGCCATAAGCTTAAATCCTAAATAACAACCAATTGCCAGGTAATAACATCAATGCTTTTTATCTTGCATTATTAATTAGGGTATGGCTATCTATACAGAGATTGAAACATTCAGGCAGATGGTCTTTCATAATTCTGCTTAAGATTGAGGTGATTTATGAGATTGATAGTCTGAACAATCGATCGCGCCCTGGGTCATTGCCGTTGTTGGATGGACAGCACATTTAAGGTAAGAACTGTTGCTAAAAAAGCGGCAATTTTGGCAAGGAATTTTTGATGGACGTTTAAAGACAATCTTTTGGGTCAGTTTTGGTAGCGACGGGAAGGAAGAGACAACAAAAGCAATGATGAAACATAACAGGATCAAGCCTGGAACCGTGTAATGAGCAATTACTTCCCCCAATGAGGTAGATTCAATTGGGCGAGGGGATTCTACCTGAGTCGTAACAGTATGTGATTGAAGCGTAGTTGGTTTCATTTAGAATGAGAAGTTGGTATAGATAGTCTATTTACCAATCAGGCTATCGCGATCGGATGAGCTTCTTCTCTATCACAGGATTAGCCTCTTTGAAGAACACTATCTGTCTTAAGAGGGAACCTTTTATGTACTGTTAGAGATTGTCTCTGTAGATGGGCAATAACCGCTCATCAGCCCCAAGTAGCTCTAGATGAACCTTGCGGTCAGGTGGAGTCCAGTTGCCTTGACGTTGGATTACCTCAACCAGAATTTGATCACCTTGCTGAGACGTGCGATACGTCGTAGTTGCCCAAACCCCCGCTTGGTAATCAAAACTGTGACCATCATCTTCATATAACGTCCATTCACCGAGTTCAGGGGTCACTTTCAACGTCAGTTCTTGCCAAGGAAACTCATTCACATATTGCATCACTGGCTGCATCGGAATGATCGCTCCTGCTTTCACATATAGTGGCATTCGTTCCAATGGTGCATGAGCCAGAATATGAGTGGGTCCATGATAAGATTTCTGACTCCACCAGTCATACCAAGTTCCGGCTGGTAAATACACCGCTCGGTATTCCACCCCGGGACGATAAACAGGGGCGGCCATTAAGTGTTCTCCTAACAAGACCTGATCATACAAAGTATAGGTATGAGGGTCATTCGGGTAGTGATACAGTAACGGTCGTAGAATTGGCGCGCCAGTCATGGCAGCTTGCCAAAATAGCGAGTAAATATAAGGCAACAGGCGATAACGTAGTTCAATGTATTCTCGACAAATTTGCTCTACTCGATCGCCAAATACCCACGGTTCATGACGAGCCGTACTCATAGCAGAATGACCGCGCATCAAGGGATAGAGCATTCCCACTTGCATCCAGCGAGCGAACAGTTCTGCCGTGGCATTACCCGCAAAGCCCCCAATGTCACAACCAACAAACGGGACACCAGACAACCCCATGTTGCAGAGCATTGGCAACGACATTTCCAGGTGTTCCCACAAGGATTGGTTGTCACCCATCCACACCGATGACCAGCGTTGAATGCCAGCAAAGCCCGATCGCGTTAACACAAACGATCGTTGCTCCGGCCGCAGTTGTTGTAAGGCAGCCTGAGACGCTTTAGCCATGCTCAGTCCATACAGGTTATGCACTTCCGCATGGGTCGTGCGTTCGTGCAATTCTCCTTGCGGTGCATCTAGAGGAAAAGCAATTTTATTGCCATCATCACCAAAGGGGCGATCGTCTAAGGCAGGCTCATTCATATCATTCCAGATGCCAGCCACCCCCATATCCGTTAGGGCTTGATGCTGTTGACTCCACCATTGCCGCACATCAGACCGGAGGAAGTCAGGAAATACGGCTTTTTCTGGCCAAACATAACCATGCACTAACTTGCCATCCGATCGCCGCACAAAGTAATCGTGTTCTAGCCCATGATCAAATACCTGATAATCGGCTTCTGGCTCATATTTCACACCGGGATCAACGATCGTCACGACATGAAACCCATCCTGTTTTAGGGTATCAATGAGTTGCTTCGGTTCAGGAAACCGCTTCTGGCTCCAGGTAAACACCCGATAACCTTGCATGTAATCAATATCGAAATGAATCACATCACAGGGAATGCGGCGACGACGAAATTCCTGTGCCAATTCCTGCACAACCGCTGCCGATTCATAACTCCAACGGCATTGGTGATAGCCTAGCGCCCATTTGGGTGGCAACGATATCCGTCCGGTTAACTCAGTATAGGTAGTCAGAATTTGGGCAGGCTCAGGACCATAGATGATGTAATAGTCTAACTCCGGCGATCGCGTTAGCAGTTGCCAAATTCCCGGTTGGGTAGCACCAATATCAAACTGACTCCAATAAGTGGAATTGAGAAAAACACCATAACTTAAGCCGGGACGCAGCGCCATAAACACCGGAATCGCCTGGTACATTTCATCCGTTAATGAACCATAGTCCAGCGCATCGGTTGTCCAGTTGGTTTTGCGCTCTGCCAACTTATCCAAGAATCCGGTGCGTTCACCAAAGCCATAGAAATGTTCGTCTGGCTCAATCTGTTTCCATGCCGACATTCCACTGGCAGACCACCCCATCCCTGTATCTTTAGCAAACGGATGACCTTGACTGTCGTAACAAGTAATTCGGCAAGGATCGCGATCGATTTGCACCGTTACCTGCTGAGTTTTGAGCAGAATTGCTGTCTCTTGCTCAGTAATTTCAACTGAAACATCTGTCCATTCAGCATCATCTTTAGCGACTGCCCAAGAGCGACGAGGCAAAAACTCTCCTGTAGGCGATAGCCGCACTCGCACTAGGTTAGCCGCTAGAACCGTGACCATTAGTGTGGCAGTTTGGCAGTGGCAGAAAACACTGCGATCGCGAATCTCAACCGACTCGACGGCACCTAAAATCGACCAGGCTTGGTCAGTAGAGGGCAATTGTCCAAAATATTGGGGCATGCAGCATTATCCTTGCAACAAAGACTCAGCACCATCAATCCAAACTTCTGTACCGGTGATATGGCTGGAAGCATCGGAGGCAAGAAATAATACCAGTTGGGCAACTTGCTCGGATGTACCTGATTTACCATCGGTTAACGGAATTCTGCCGCTGGGAAATTCCACAGGTTCTTTAATCGTAGCCAAATCCCGTTGTTGGGTATTTTCATCAATCTCTGTGGCGATCGCGCCAGGACAAATCACATTGACGCGAATTCGATGCTTGGCTAATTCCAACGCTATCATTTTAGTAAAAGCAACCTGAGCCGCCTTAGAACAAGAATAAGCTGTAGCTCCGGTATTACTAAAAATCCGAGTACCATTGACCGAAGCCGTGATGATGACCGAGCCACCATTTTTCTTCAAGTAAGGCACTGCATATTTCACGGTTAAAAATGTGCCTTTGAGATTAATATCTAATGTTTTATCCCATTCTTCTGGCGTTAATTCTTCAATAGGTGCCCATACGCCATTAATGCCAGCATTGGCAAATACAACATCAATGACACCAAATTTCTCGCCAATCGTTTGAATTGCAGTTTGCATCTGATCCGGTTGGGAAATATCCGCGATCGCAGTCATCGCGTCACCACCCTGATGTTGGATCTTTTCAATCGTTTCGCGGCTTTCCTCAGGATTGTGATCGATCGCCGCGATCTTGGCTCCCTGCTCAGCCAATAGCAGAGCCGTTGCCTTACCAATCCCTGACCCTGCTCCTGTAATCAGTGCAACTTTGCCCTTCATGCTGGCTCCTTACCTGATTAGTGTCATCCTTTTGATTGCTTGAAAAAGGCAGATTAAACATGAAGGGTTGCTCCAACGATCCACTCCATTATGGATAAAAATCACCCCTACACCTTTACTTAATCCGGTGGGTTTCCTTATTTTCCAGCCCTTCCTGGGAATGGTCTAAACGCAATTCGCCATCGGGTTCTACTCGCTTCCAGAAAGGCGTTTGCTTGCCAACAGGTCCTTTTGCCGGAGTGACACCACCATCGACTAACCATAAGGCTCCAGTCACATAACTGGCTTCATCAGATGCTAAAAAGGCATAAACATTTGCCACTTCTTCGGGTGTCCCCCGACGTGCCATTGGCGTCGCCTGAATCAACATCTTTTCCATTTGTTGATCCATGGGTCCCGTTTCTTTATGCGTCCAAGCGGTATCGATCGCGCCGGGACAAACGCAATTGGCACGAATCCCATACTTTGCTTCTTCTACGGCAATTCCCATCATGAAGGCATGCATCCAGCCTTTGGTGCCACCATAGGGAGCATTCTGAGCCAATCCATTGAAGCCTGCTTCAGAACCAGCGGAAACAATGTTACCGTTCGTTTTTCGGAGATGAGGAATCGCAAACCGGGTCATTAAAAATGCTGAGCGAATATTCATACGGATTGTGCGATCGAAATCTTCGATCGGGTATTGATCAATTTCAGCATTAGTTAGAAATACACCCGCATTGTTGACCAATACATCTAATTTTCCGTAGGTAGCAACGGCTGATTCTACACAGGTCTGAGCATGAAACTCTTCGGAAATATCACCAATATAGGAAATCCCTGCGCCCCCATAGTGTTGAATCGCTACAGCCACTTGATCGACTGGATCGCCGGGTAACCCATTAACTATGACTTTGGCGCCTTCTTTAGCAAACTTATGGGCAATCGCTTCACCAATTCCAGTTCCGGCACCTGTGACGATCGCAACTTTACCTTCCAATCGCCTAGTACCGCTAATTGTATTAGTCATCTGGTTCAATCTCCCCTATTTTCCCTATCTTTTATCTTGAGAGACTGCCCCAAACTTACCTCTACCCTCAGCCAGATTACAGGCTTCTACCTTGAGTTGGTTTAAGTGCTTTAAATTCTTCGTTAATCTTCAGAGAGCTTATGAAAGCTTGCAGTTAGTGAGATAAGGATTTTATGACTTTCACAGCAGAACCTACAACTGGACTCGCAGAATCTTTTCGTAGTTTAGATGTAGATCAACAGCTTGCCCTGTTTTATTTCATCTATAAGAAAATGGGCGATTCTGTAACTCCCGCCGCACCTGGAGCTAGCACTACTTCCTCGGAAATTGCTGAAGGCTTGTTTAATCAAGTTAAGGAAATGTCCCATCAAGAGCAATTGCAGCTGCAACGGGATTTAATCACTCACAAAAATAATCTGATCGCGCGTGAGTATGGGGCGTTAAGCGATACGACAAAACTGCTGTTCTGGTATTTACTGGCTTGTGGCATGGATGAAGGCACGGTTAGCCCTATGCCTGCTGACTATAAACTATCTGCCCAAGCAGAACAGCTCATGAGCCAGATTACTGGGCTAGAATTCCAACAACAAATTACGCTGTTCCGTAATATTGTGGCACCCATGGGGGTTGATCCCAATTCGGCTCAGCACGATCGCGATACCAATCTGTAATTGAACATTGCGATCAAACCCTGAAGGTCGGGCTAGTTTTAGATTTAACAGCAGCCTGCCTTTAGAGCAAATCAAATAATCAGAATTGTGGGCAATCATCCCCTTTACTACCCGCTTGATTGCCCTTTTCTATGCTGATTTTTTCGTTTCCAAGCAATTCCAAGTTCTAGAAAAGGAGCTGTGAAGATGTCAAACAATCTTCAACCAGGGGATCAAGTCGAGTGGCAAACTTCCCAAGGTAAAACTCAAGGTCAAGTTGAAAAGAAGTTAACCAAAGCAACAGAAATTAAGGGGCATCATGTAGCGGCTTCAGACACAAATCCTGAATATCTTGTGAAAAGCGATAAGACCGGTAAGGAAGCCGCACATAAACCTGGATCACTGAAAAAGACGAAGGAGTAGCTGATCAATTATTAATCACGCAGCTACTCTAGAAAAATTATCTTAGGGACGTTAAATCTATAACGTCCCTCATCTTTTATCTGGGTTTTTCAGCTAGCGATCGCAGCATGACATCATCGCGATCGCTCAATTAACAACAGTATAAGTTAACGAGCTAAAGTCAGGACAGCCAGAGTACCTAACAAATGCCCAAAACTCATAGCTCCAATAAACGTAGGAACACTCATTTTCAAAGGTCCTAATGGCAACATCGGACCAACATCAGGGCGCTGCACCACGCGGCTAGCAATCAGTACTGCCAGAAGGCAAGAAATTGACATAATTAGTGGGGTTCCTGAAGAAAACCAGGGCGCAACTTGATCTTCTACAGGTCGTGCGGCTGCCAGCCAGAGTGATTGCATCATGCCTTAAATCTCCACTTGAAATCAGATTACGTTTTATCATCCAGCTTGCATCCCTGTTACACCTCAACCTAATGAGAGATTTATTGATGGCAATTTAGCGATAAATTTCTAAACTGAAGCAATTCATTCAATGTTAAATTTACGATTGATCTAACTCTAATCAATCATTCATAAATACACCTTGCAAATAAGCTTGGCGAAATGGACTGGGAATAATGGTCTGAGTCCGACGATCGCTCTGACTCTGCCCCTTAGAAGCAGTCATGTCCTGACCATCGACCCAAAGATTCTGTAGCTGGAATCCATGTACCTGAAGTTGAATCCTCCGATAGGGAAATGGATATAGGCAGGGAAAATCACCTTGCTGTTCCCAAAACAATTCCAGCCCTTCTGCAAATCGCACTAGTCGGAAGTGATCTAATCGCCATTCACCATAGCCATCTCCAGCATCACTGTAAATACAATCTTCAGAACTTCCTTGGACAGGGGGATATAAATGCAAGACTAAATCATCATCGATCACCATCGGTAAGATGCTGCCTGCTTTCACCAGTAGAGGCATTTGTTCCAATGGCGCAGCTAGCTTTACTTGAGCCATGCCTTCAACCACTGAATCATCCCAAAAGCTATACCAGCTTCCTGGTGGAACTGTCACCAAGCGCGATCGTCCACCTTCCTCAAACACAGGATAAATAATCAGGGCGTTACCTAAATAGAAGGCATCATCAATGCTCCATAAAGCCGGCTGATCGGGGTTATACCAAAATAACGGACGAATTAACGGATAACCTTTCTGCGATGCTTCCCAGGCGAGGGTGTAGAAGTAGGGCATCAACTGATAGCGTAACTGAAGGAAGTTCCGCATGATGCTGAGATAGGGTTCTCCATACGTCCAGGGCGTACGATACTCCACATTATTCGAGCAATGGGAACGGTAAAACGGCATGAATGTTGCCATTTGAAACCAGCGCAGATACAACTCAGCAGACGGGTTGCCCTGGAATCCGCCAATATCCGGACCACTATAAGCAATGCCGGACAACCCCAATCCTAATACTGTAGGAATTGTTTGCTGCATACATTCCCAGGTACATTCAATATCCCCCGTCCACGTCCAGGCATACCGTTGCAGCCCTGCCCACCCAGCGCGTGACACAATAAACGGACGCTGATTGGGACGATATTGACACAGACTTTCATACCCAGCGCGCGCTTGCAAGAATCCATAAACATTGTGAGCTTCCTGGTGATCCCCGCCTCTACCTTCCAGGTGATGCCGCACGACTTTAGGTAATGAACGATCGCCCCAAGTGATAAAGGCAGCTGGTTCATTCATGTCGTGCCAGAACCCTGCGACTCCCAAATCCAACATAAACTCGTATTGCCGACTCCACCATTGCCGCACCAAGGGATTCGTAAAGTCTGGAAAGGCTGACCAGCCGCACCAAACCGGAGCGATCGCCAAATCACCCGTCGGCAGTTTACAGAAGGCTTCTAACATCCGTCCTTCTAAAAACAGCTTGCTTTTGCGGCTGTATTTAATTCCAGGATTGATAATCGTAATGAATTGGACACCTTCAGATGCCAATTCTTTGGTAAATTTACCCAGTTCAGGAAATCGTTGTGGGTCGATCGTGAAGGCTCGGTAACCCACCTGTACATCAATATCTAAATGAATCGCACTCAGGGGTAAATCTAGCTCCCGAAACTGCTGCACGGTTTCTCGGACTGCCGCTTCCGTCCGATAGCCCCAACGAGATTGGTGATAACCTAATGCCCAGCGAGGGGGTAAGGGCGATCGTCCGGTCAGTTCGGTATAGCGTTCTACTAGTTGAGTGGGCGATCCCGTGGCAACATAGTAGCGTAAGGCTCCCCCAGTAAACGCCGCTGTGGCATGAGCATCATCAAAGGTAAAGGTTGCTTCAAACGAGTTTTCGTAAAAAATCAGGTAGCTGCCCTGCGAATGTAAACTGATATAGACCGGAATGCTAATGTACATGGGATCCGATCCTGGCGCGTACATCCCTGCCGCATCATAATTCCACATTCGGTACGTGCGGGTGGTTGATGGCAATTCAGCTTTAGTTTCTACATCTGGTGTAGGTGGCTGAAACAGATCATGAGCCCGCAAATTCAATCGGGCTGCCCGTTCCCCTAAGCCATACAGGTTTTCTTCTGGGCGTAATCGGGTCTGATGGCTCCACGCTTCACTTTCCCGCCTCGGTGGCAGTTCCTCTCGTAACAACTCACCCCTAGCCGTATAGAACTTCACCTGACCCGTAGCACTTACCGCAATCTGTAACTCGCCACTGGAGACAGTCCAGCCCTCGGCGGTGGGATTCAGGTCGATCGTCACTTCTGACCATAATTGCCAGGACATATGATCGATCGGTTTTGCTAAGGCATAGGGTACGGGAGGTAGACCGGGCTTCCAGTTCAATTGGACAAAATCAGGCTTCAAAAAGCAAATTTCTAGTTCAGCTTGCTCAAAGTAAAAATAAGCGCCTCTTGCCCAGGATTCGGCTTGCAACAATTTACCCGGACTTTCAACTACTTCTAATGTCGGTGGAACCGTGAATTGCTGCTCTAAGCGATCGCGCTGTCGAGAATATCGATAAGCATAGACAGCATAGGTTAAATAGAATAAGGAACCTAAGAAGAACTTGAACTTAAGTGATAACTTTTTGAAGCGACTCTGAATCAATTCAGAAAAATCGAGAGCTTGGCTTTGATCAAGGGTCATAGAAACAAGTGTTGTAGAAGAAAGCTGACAAAGGCTTCAAAAAAATCAACCCAACCAAACCAAGATTTAAACATTAACCTTTGTCCAGGAATTGCTCTGGTTAATAGGAACGAATTCGATCGCTCAACTTTTAAATTGAATCAATTGATTTATCCTGCTTAAACAATATTTTTAGAATCGATCTCACTTAAAGCAAAACTTAATACTTTTAACAGCTAAAAACTAAGTAAGTAAATAGCAGAGGAAATATCATTTTTCCTGCTGCAAATGGGTGAAGCACTTTTCAATCATCAGCTGAAAGCAGTTTTTTCAAATCTTCCAGATGACATAAGCTTTACAAATTTCTAACCAAAGGAATAATGATTAAATTCAGGAAAAATAGGTGAAGGACTACAAACTCAGCGTTCTAGTCGCTTCCAGAGAATAACCATAACCCTAAATTGATAGCTGTCTTTAAGGGTATGTATCGTCATGGCAACTTTTTGGGCAGGTAGCTGTGTACTATGAATAGTTGAGATATTCTTTCAGATCTGTTTATTGTCGCAGTTAGGTATCTAGAGCATGACCGCAGTCACTCCCACACCCAAATCAGTTCCGGTATTTTGTGAAGGCATTCAATATTTTGGGGACGCATTGCCTGGATTTGATACCTATGGTCAAGCTCCTGTAATCTCCGACGGAGAAACTGCGATCGCCGATCCCACAGATCCCACAGCCGCCTACCAGACAATGCTGTATGCCGATGCCTTGCGCTACCTGATGCTGCAAGTAACAGGGAGTAAAGCTTCTGGGCATCCGGGTGGATTTGCTAGTCAGGCAGAAGCCTACGCCGCCCTGGTAATGCTGGGCTACAAAAATATTGTCACGGAAGTCGGACACCACGCTCCCGGTTTCTACAGCGCCATGTTCCTCGATCGCTCCCTGGAAGATATGGGGATTGAAACAGTGCAGCAATTGCGCGATCGCTTCCGCGAACGGCATGGTCTGCTGGGTCACTTATCCGGTTACATTCCTGGAATTCTCGCTCCGGCCGGACCCTTAGGACAGGGGCAACACTTTGCCATGTCTGCCGCCTTGCTCCATCGAGACAAACTGTTTCCCTTCACCATTGGCGATGGGGGGTTAGGCGAACCCTACATCATGAGTTCGATGGCACACTTCCATACTGCCTATCCGGAAGTGACTAACTTCTTACCTGTGCTGGTCTGGAATGGCTATTCTCAGGAACATCACAGTATGGTGTCACTGCTGTCTAACGAGCAAATGACCGCATATTGGCAAGGTAACGGCTTTGAGCAAGTCGTGATGATTGATGCCAAGGACTTTGATGATCAAAATCAGGCAGGAGCCTTTGTCGATAGCACTGCCTTCTCATTTGAGCAACGTCTAGAGTTTGTCAAAGCTATCCTATCTGGTGTAGATACTGCCGCTAAAGCCGCTCTCAGTGGTAAGTTGACGGTCTTTATCATCAAGCAACTCAAAGGGGCGGGAGTCCATGCTCGGGGCGCTAAATCCCACAACCTCTATGCGCAACATACACTGGATAACCCCGATATTGTCGGAGCATTAAAAACGCGGGCGTTAACTCCTGAAGCTTGGGAACTGGTACGTACTAATTGTTACCGGGCAGGGGGTGGATCTGCTAGCAAAACAGTGGTCACCGAGTCAATCCTGTCATTACCCGACCTGGAGATGTTACCACTAGAAGAATTTCCCGTTGGCGGTGATCCGAAAGTGTCCACAACGGCAATGGGTCGGTTAGTCGGTCAAGTCGGTCAGAGCGATCGCAGCTTTGTTGTCACGAATGCCGATGGCAATGAAGCATCTGGAATTGCCAACATCAACCAAGCCCTGAAGATCAATCACCCGACTGAAGATCCGCTGTATTTCCAGCAACCCGGTGGGCAAGTCTATGAACCCTTAAGTGAAGATGCCTGTGCAGGATTAGCCGCAGGTCTAGCACTCATGGGGGCGCGATCGCTCTGGTGCTCCTATGAATCCTTCGCGATTAATGGGTTACCCATTTGGCAAACCGTCACTCAGGCGATGGCAGAATTACGTCGTCCCACGCCAGCTACCGTCACCCTATTTACCGCCGGAGCACTGGAACAGGGGCGCAATGGCTGGACACATCAACGGCCGGAAATCGAAGCCTATTTTGCTGCCATGATGCGGAATGGCAATGTCTTCCCGCTATTCCCACCGGATGCGAACAGTATTCAGGCTTGCTACGATTGGGCACTGACGACCAAAAACAAAGGCATTGTAATTACGGCCAGTAAGTCACCCTTACCGATTCGCACCACCTTCGAGCAAACTCGACAGGCGATCGATGATGGGGCGATCGTGCTGCAAGAGGTGAAAGGTGATCCAGGCACAAAAACTGTGGTCTTTGCCGTGATTGGGGATATGATTTTGATTCCCGTGTTTGAGGCAGCGGCTAGTCTAGAAGCTGAAGGACTGGGAGTCCGCATTGTCTCCGTTGTGAATCCCCGTCGTGTATACCGTCCTACGGATGTGGCTTGGGAAAGCTGCTCCGAACCGGATGGGGAATTTCTGGATGATGCTGGCTTCGATCGCTTATTTGGCGGTGACGCACTGATAGCTGTCACAGGTGGCGCCAGTGGTATGTTGGAACCGGTAATGCTGCGGAGTACTGCTCGCCGGGATACCTTTGCCTGGAAACGCGGTGAAACCACGGCTAGCCCTGGTGAACTGATGGCATTTAACGGCATTACGGCTGAAGCTCTCGCCAAACGCGCGATCGAACTAGTGCATTAAGTGTGATTGTCGCCACTGTCGGGTAATTGCTCAAGTCAAACTTGCATGAGTTACCCGGCAGTTATCCGATTGCTCTTATTCCTCTAACTCCTCTTCCTCAAACACATCGGTAAATTCTAGTGATGTGATTTTGGTAATTTTCTCATCACGATCGAGTTTCAAGATCCGACTGCCTTTGCCATCCTTACCTTCTACTGGCACTTCGTCCAGATCGATATAACTCATACGATCGGCGCTGGTCAGCACAATAATTTCTGAGTCTGAAAAAGCAGCTGCCAGTCCGACTAAGGTATCGGTCTTGGTGGCAAACTGTAGTCCTTGTCCACCGAGATCCCCAGGGTTAGACAGGCGTAACAGCCCAACGGGCATTTGTTTGGCATAGCCTTTTTCTGAAACCATCAGCAAATGGCAGTCAACCGGGACCGTTACACACCCTACTAACCGTTCTTGTTTAATTAAGCGAATGGCAATTTGTCCCTGAGCAGTGCGGCTGGATAGGGGTAGCCGATCGTCATCAATTTCTACCCGTAACATTCGACCATTCGAAGTTGCTAGCACTAATTGTTCACCAACCACGGTAATACAAGCAAAGGCAACCTGATCATCATCTTTGAGTTTGAGCGTCGTTAGTCCTCGGGCGGTTAAATCAGTAAAATCCTCCAGTGGTAGCCGTTTCACCCGACCTTGTTGAGTGACTAGAATCAGATCCTGTTCTTCTGGAACTTCAGGAATAACGAAACTAGCCACGATCGCATCCGGGCTGCCTTGAGCGGCTGGAGGTAGCAGAGTCATTAAAGGTACACCCCGCGAGCGTCCGGTTGCCTGTGGCACATCACTCATCCGAATCGGATAGGCTTTACCATCACGGGTAATCGCTAGAATGGTGTGAGCCGTCGTGGTGATGTGAGTTTGGATCGTAAAGTCTTCAAACTCTGCTAGACCAACGGGCTGTTCTTCATTCCGGCTATTCCGGCGTTGCAACGTTTTGACAGAAATCCGTCGAGCATAGCCGCGTTGAGTTATTTCCAATACTGTTTCTTCAGCGGGTTCTTCGTCATCTAGCGGTAACAGCGTAGTTGATTCAGAGTCTGCCGCAGCTAGTTCAGTGCTAGTTGCATCATTTTTTTTACTCTTTTGACCTTCTCCTGGCTCCGGACGACCCACAATCCGAGTCCGACGGGGATCGCCAAATTTCTTTTTCAAAGCCCGCAGTTCTTTCTTTAAGGCTTTTAGCAGTTCCCGGCGATCGCCTAACAATTTTTGCAATTCTGTTTGCCGATCGCTAAGTTGGTCAAATTCCGTTTGGAGGTTTTGTTGCTCCATGCTAGTCAAACGTCGCAGTGGCATAGCTAGAATGGCATCGGCTTGGCGATCGCTCAACTCCAACTCTTCCTGGAGAACCGCTTTTGCCGTGCTGCCATCGGGAGCATTGCGCAGAATGTCAATGACATCATCTAGATTTTCCAAGGCAATCAACATGCCATTGAGTAGATGTAGGCGGCTTTCGGCACGATCGAGTTCATGCTGATAAAGGCGAGTGAGCGTTTCCTCGCGGAAGTCAAGAAAATGTTGGAGCAACTCGCGCAACGTCATCTGCCGGGGTTGACTGTTAGTGAGTGCCAGCAGAATCGCTCCAAAATTATTTTGTAATGCCGTTTGCTTATACAAGCAGTTGAGCACTTTTTGAGGATTAGCTTCGCGTTTCAGTTCAATCACCACCCGGATGCCATCGCGATCGCTCTCATCCCGGATATCCGCAATTCCCTCCAGGCGTCCATGCCCAACTAATTCGGCAATTTTTTCGATCCATCCAGCTTTGTTCACCTGATAGGGCAATTCTGTGACGACGATCGCTGGACGCCGATGCCGCCCCCGCCCCGGCTGAATTTCCTCGATTTGAGCCACACCACGGACAGCGACACTACCACGACCTGTGGTGTAGGCATCCCGAATGCCATCTGTACCAACAATCTCCCCTCCCGTCGGAAAATCAGGACCAGGAATCAGTTCAAACAATCGCTCATCGGACAAATTGGGATTATCAATCAGGGCAATTAAACCATCAACAACCTCATTCAGGTTATGGGGCGGAATATTGGTAGCCATGCCCACCGCAATTCCTGAACTACCATTGAGCAGCAAAATCGGCAGTTGAGCCGGCAGAACGATCGGTTCTTGTTGAGAGTTATCAAAGTTACCAATGAAATCAACTGTCGCTTCACCAATTTCAGTCAGTAACGCGTCATTCCCGATCGGCGCTAACCGAGTTTCCGTATACCGCATGGCAGCAGGTGGATCATCATCCACAGAACCGAAGTTGCCATGCCCTGCCAACAAGGGATAGCGGCTGGAAAAGTCCTGTACCAGTCGCACTAAAGCATCATAAACCGCCTGATCCCCATGAGGATGGTATTTACCCAACACATCCCCAACCACACGGGCGCACTTACGATAGGGGCGATCGGGCGTTAAGCCTAGCTCATGCATGGCATATAGAATCCGCCGGTGCACAGGCTTCAAGCCATCACGGACATCGGGCAAGGCGCGACCGACAATCACACTCATGGCATATTCAAGATACGACTGTTGCATCTCTGTATGCAGAGCGGTTGTGATAACCTGTCCTGCGGAGAGCATATTCAGTTGCTTAGCCATGAGTTCTATTTCCTAATTCCTGACGTGACGACGGTTCTGTGTAATCTCGATCGAGTGACATCTACTATAGTGATAATCCTAAATTCTGCTCTCACCTATCTCTGGTTAGCCTCACACAAATAAATTGATGGCTGCATCGTCGAGTCATATGCATTAGTTAAGCGACTTACTCGTAAGGAAGGCGTTATGAAAACGGTTCTGATTGTGGAGGATGACCTGATCAATGCACGGGTGTTCTCTAAAATTCTGACAAAACGAGGTGGGCTGATCGTAAGGCATACCGAAAATGTCGAAGAGGTGATGCAAATTGCTCAGGCAGGAGAGGCGGACATTATCTTAATGGATGTATCATTAGCTCGGAGCGTTTACCAAGGAAAATCGGTTGATGGCATCCAAATTACTCAGATGCTCAAAGACGATCCAAAAACCGCTGATTTACCCATCATCCTGGTCACTGCCCATGCGATGGAAGGCGATCGAGAAAGCTTTCTCAAGCAAAGTGGAGCAGACGGCTACATCTCTAAGCCGGTCGTTGACCATCAAGCCTTTGTCGAGCAGATTATGGCACTATTACCAGACGTAGAGGAGTAACATTTGGCTGATTTTTAGGATCTTCCTCATCTCCAGGTACACAAGTACTACTATAGAAAACTTTTACCAGATTCCCAAAGTTTTTGGGAGAGGGGGAGAGGGGGCACGGAGAAGGTAGGGCAGCAAGCAGACAAAGCGGCACTATTAGTTTTCTCTCTCCCCTCAAGCTCATCCCCGTTCAGATTGCTTCAACTGTCCCCCATCCTCCTCATCTTCCCTACTGTCCTAACCGGCTATTCCGCCGTTTGACTAGGTATGGTTGGTTCCGCTACTTCAGGGCTGGGGCTAACAGTTGGCGCTACTGGCTTGGATATTGATTGCCGAGCATTATTAAACCATTGTCCAAACCGTTGACTAGCTTGTCGCCCAAATTGGCTCGCTTTTTGCCCTAGCTGTCCAGCTTGTTCGCCAATTTGCCGTCCTACTTTGCCAGCCTGCTGCCCCACCTGAGAGGTCGCAGAAGGAGCAGGTGGGGTGGATGGAACGGGGGCTGGAGTCGCCGTTTCTACCGGAATTGGTAGCGTTTGGGAAGCTGCGGGAGAACTGGGAGTTGGTTGCGCCACTGGCGTTTCTACGGGTTGAGGAACTAGCAATACTGGGGTTTCCTCGATCGGGGCAGACAATTCCGCCGGAACGGGAGACTCCTGGAGTTCTGGTGCTTTCACCGTTTCGACAGGGGACAGACTTGGCACAGGTTCAGGAGTAGAAATTGGTTCAGGAGCTACCGTCGGCTCAAGGGTAACGGTAGGCTGTTCTAGTTCTTCACTCGTAGGGGCGATCGTGGGTTCAGAGGGTGTTTCTTCTGATATTGCAGGTTCTGCTTCGACGGAATTTTCGATCGCAGGTTGTTCTTGCACGATCGGAGATTCGATCGGTTCAGGAAGCACTGGAACAGGGGTAGGCGCAGCTGGCGCTGACAGTTCTGGAGTAACTGGAATTTCTACCGTTGGAGTTGGTTCCGCACTAGGAGTAACGTCTGGTGTCGGCAGTTCCTTCGCAGACTCTAGAGGAGACTCAGGAGTTGCTGGGGTGGGTTCTGGAGTCGGTTCAGGTATGGGACTAGCTTCCGGGGTCGGAGTAGGTTCTGGAGTGGGGAGTTCGATCGCCGCAGGGGGTTCCTCAACCGGGGGCTGATAGTTGGGATCAACAATGCCGCGAGAGGCAACCAGAGACAGTTCGCCCCGCACCAACTTCGACAAGGTATCCGTGCCGTTTGGTTCATAGTTGATTAACCGAGCCGTATTATTAAATACGTTATTAACGATATTGCCGTTCTCATCAATAAACTCAAGCTGTACCCAGTTTTTACCCGGTTTAAAGCCTTGTAGATAAACCGGTTGCCACTGATCCAAAATAAAGCTGTAACCATTGACCGTACAGCGAACCCGCCAGTCTGGAATGTCATCCTGGCTATCTTTTTGGGCAATCAGATGCAGGGGCGCGTTAGTTAGATAGAAGTCCAACATAATCGGTTCTGCCCCATAGGTTCCCTGAGGACGACTGTAAGTCAGTAACGGTTGTTCGGCAGTAGGGCTATACTCTTGGGTTTTAGTCAGGATATGAAACGTAGTCTGGGCATAGGCGCCCTCATTTTTGAAGCTTTCATGCCAGGGACGGGAGGCAAAGGCTCGGATTGTGTGGGTTCCAGGGGACAGATTTTCAAAGACCAGGGGCTGGCTGGTGTCATAAACTGCCTGATAGGGCTGATTGTCTAAAAACACATGCAGGTGAGGTCCTAAGCCCAAAGTCTCATCTTTAAATAAAGGTAAGTCATTCACCTGAAACCGGACAGAAGCCATATTGTCTGGCAGCACTTCATTCGGTCTGGGACTGAGAATCTTCACCTGTGGCTGATAACCATCCATCAATTCCCGTAGTTCGAGCAGAACGGGGGGGGGAGCCACTTCAGAAAGTTTGCTCACCTGGGTGGGGGCAGGCTTAACAGGTGGTTTTTTCCGAGCCGCGATCGCAGCTTGATTGCTACCCGCAGCACTAAATACCAGCAGCAGCACTAATACAGTAGCAACACAGGCTTTAACGAACGATCGCCAGCGAATGATGAGTCCAGACACCGAAACACGCTCCTATATGACTTAATCTGCCGTCCATAGGGAACTATAGCGGAATCAATCCCCCAATCACTCAATTCGTTCTACAGACTTATAAATCCAGAGCACTGATGTAACAAAAATTCTAACGACCCACCCTCTGGAATCGTGTACTTCCGAGAACTTTACGATTCGACTCACACCAAACTGAAGCCAGAGAGCAGCTTGCAAAGCTATTTCAATACCATCAACTTAACAAATGCTTAACAAATCAGAACTAGCTCTAGCGATGTGCCAACCCCCGTTCTGAAGTCGCACTTCCAGCCCAGTTATGCCAAATCCCCCTTATCTAGGAGCACCACATAGCATATAAACAGGCAGTTAGGGTTTTCTTAATTTTTACAAGGAAGTGTTGCAAATATTAAGACACAACTATTAACAAATCCTGCTATGAGTCACGATTTCGGCAGTTTTTTATCAAAATTGTCACTTATTTCTATAGATATATGTCAGCAATTGACAAAGGATCTCGTTTTGACCTATTAGATCATACTTTTTATCTATCGTTTCGCTATGTAAACATAATCGAAGCCCCTCTTGACTTTTTCGGAGTTGCCTGAATGTGCAAGCCCGACTACACCAATGATTGAGAGATTTTGAATTATTGTTAACTGCGTCCGAAAGCGGCATGAAGCAAGTCCTATAATGTCACGTTGAGAACCCCTTCCGGGCTACTTTCACCGCTCTGCGAGCGTTTCCAGTTTTGGAATGAAACAGCTCTGTTCTCAACAACTGCTACACCACTGCCTGGGACTTATAACTGTTCGTCTTTACGGGATGTGTGGCAGGTTCTGCTCCAGCCAATTGGATGGCGTTCTAGAGCGGAGTAGGTTCTGGTAGGGGGAATCCTCGTTCCTTGTCTAGAGAGAGGAGAGTCTCAATGACAACTACCCCACGCGAGCGCGAAGCGAAAGCGAGGGTTGTCGTCGATAAAAACCCGGTTCCCACTTCCTTTGAAAAGTGGTCTCAACCTGGTCACTTCGATCGCACCCTAGCTCGGGGACCCAAAACCACAACCTGGATTTGGAACCTACACGCTGACGCTCACGACTTTGATAGCCATACTTCTGACTTAGAAGACGTATCTCGTAAGATCTTCAGCGCACACTTCGGTCACTTAGCCGTTGTGTTCATTTGGTTGAGCGGCATGTATTTTCATGGCGCGAAATTTTCAAACTATGAAGCTTGGTTAACGAACCCAACCGCGATTAAGCCTAGTGCTCAAGTGGTTTGGCCAATCGTTGGTCAAGAAATTTTGAATGCAGACGTTGGTGGCGGCTTCCACGGAATCCAGATCACCTCTGGTCTCTTTTACATGTGGCGAGCAGCTGGTTTTACGAACAGCTTCCAGCTTTACTGCACCGCGATCGGTGGTCTAGTCATGGCAGCGCTGATGCTGTTCGCTGGCTGGTTCCACTATCACAAGAGTGCCCCCAAGCTGGAATGGTTCCAGAACGCAGAATCCATGATGAACCACCACCTGGCTGGTTTGTTTGGTCTGGGTTCTCTGGGCTGGGCTGGTCACCAGATCCACGTTTCTCTGCCAATTAACAAGCTACTGGACGCTGGGGTTGCTCCGAAAGACATCCCGCTGCCCCATGAGTTCATTCTCAACAAGCAGTTGATGGCAGACCTATTCCCCAGCTTTGCTAAGGGATTAACTCCTTTCTTTACCCTCAACTGGGGTGCTTACTCAGACTTCCTCACCTTCAAAGGTGGTCTGAACCCCGTGACTGGTAGCCTCTGGTTAACTGACCAAGCTCACCACCACCTAGCACTCGCTGTCATGTTCATCGTGGCAGGTCACATGTACCGGACCAACTGGGGTATCGGTCACAGCATGAAGGAGATTCTCGAAGCTCATCGGGATCCCATCATGATTACTGGAGAAGGTCACAAAGGACTGTATGAAGTTCTGACCACCTCCTGGCACGCTCAGTTGGCAATCAACCTCGCGATCGGTGGTTCTGTTAGCATCATCACCGCGCAACACATGTATGCGATGCCTCCGTATCCATACCTGGCGGTTGACTATGCCACTCAGTTGTCCATCTTCACTCACCACATGTGGATCGGTGGATTCCTAATCTGCGGTGCTGCCGCTCACGGAGCCATCTTCATGGTGCGTGACTACGATCCCGTAGTGAACAAAGGCAACGTGTTGGATAACATCATTCGCCACCGCGATGCAGTTATCTCTCACCTGAACTGGGTTTGTATCTTCTTGGGCTTCCACAGCTTCGGTCTGTACGTTCACAACGACACGATGCGGGCTTTTGGTCGTCCTCAAGATATGTTCTCGGACACGGGTATCCAATTGCAGCCAATCTTTGCGCAATGGGTCCAAAACATCCACACTCTCGCTCCTGGCAATACCGCTCCTAACGCCTTAGCTCCTGCTAGCTTCGCGTTCGGTGGTGATGTGGTTGCGATTGGTGGCAAGGTTGCCATGATGCCGATCGTCCTTGGTACGGCTGACTTCATGGTTCACCACATTCATGCCTTCACGATCCACGTCACCGTGCTGATCCTGCTGAAAGGTGTGCTATTTGCTCGTAACTCTCGTCTGATTCCAGACAAAGCCAACCTTGGGTTCCGCTTCCCTTGCGACGGTCCCGGACGTGGCGGCACCTGCCAGGTTTCTGGTTGGGACCATGTCTTCCTCGGTTTGTTCTGGATGTACAACTGCATTTCCGTGGTAATTTTCCACTTCAGCTGGAAGATGCAGTCGGATGTTTGGGGCACGGTTAACCCCGATGGCTCCGTCGCTCACATCACTGCTGGCAACTTTGCTCAGAGCGCCATCACCATCAACGGCTGGCTGCGCGACTTCCTCTGGGCACAAGCAACCCAAGTGATTACCTCCTACGGTTCCGCTCTGTCTGCTTATGGGCTCATGTTCCTGGGCGCTCACTTCGTTTGGGCCTTCAGCCTCATGTTCCTGTTCAGTGGTCGGGGATACTGGCAAGAGTTGATCGAGTCCATTGTGTGGGCACATAATAAGCTGAAAGTTGCTCCAACCATTCAGCCCCGCGCACTGAGCATCACTCAGGGTCGGGCAGTGGGGGTTGCTCACTACCTCCTGGGAGGAATTGCCACAACGTGGGCGTTCTTCCTGGCTCGCACACTTTCACTTGGATAAGCGCGAGGAGAACGAAGTAAGTTATGGCGACTAAATTTCCCAAATTTAGCCAAGCCCTCGCTCAAGATCCAACTACTCGGCGGATCTGGTACGGGATCGCGACAGCCCACGACTTTGAAAGTCATGACGGCATGACCGAGGAAAATCTTTACCAAAAGATTTTTGCCTCTCACTTTGGTCACATTGCCATCATCTTTCTGTGGACCTCTGGACTCCTGTTCCACGTAGCATGGCAAGGTAATTTTGAACAGTGGATCAAAGATCCACTCAACATCCGTCCCATTGCTCACGCGATTTGGGACCCCCAATTCGGTCAACCGGCGGTTGATGCCTTCACTCAAGGTGGCGCTTCTTACCCCGTTGATATCTCTTACTCCGGTGTTTACCACTGGTGGTACACCCAAGGGATGCGGACGAATGGCGACCTGTATCAAGGTTCGATCTTCCTCCTAATCCTGTCGGCAGTCTTCCTGTTCGCAGGCTGGCTGCACCTGCAACCCAAGTTCCGTCCTTCACTGGCTTGGTTTAAGAATGCTGAGTCTCGCCTGAACCACCACTTGGCTGGTCTGTTCGGTGTTAGCTCTCTGGCTTGGGCTGGTCACTTGATCCACGTGGCGATTCCTGAATCCCGTGGTCAACATGTGGGTTGGGATAACTTCCTATCCACCATGCCTCACCCAGCGGGTTTAGCTCCTTTCTTCACCGGCAACTGGGGCGTGTACGCTCAGAACCCTGACACGGCTCAGCATGTGTTTGGTTCGGCTAGCGGTTCGGGAACGGCAATTCTGACCTTCCTCGGTGGCTTCCATCCGCAAACCCAATCTTTGTGGTTGACGGATATGGCTCACCACCACCTGGCGATCGCGGTCCTGTTCATCGTGGCAGGTCACATGTATCGCACCAACTTTGGGATTGGTCATAGCATCAAAGAGATGATGGATGCCAAAACTTTCTTTGGCAAGCCAGTTGAAGGTCCTTTCAACATGCCGCACCAAGGCATTTATGAAACCTACAACAACTCTCTGCACTTCCAACTCGGTTGGCACCTAGCTTGTCTGGGTGTGATCACCTCCCTCGTGGCACAACACATGTATGCCATGCCGCCTTACGCCTTCATGGCGAAGGATTACACCACCCAAGCCGCGCTCTATACCCATCACCAGTACATCGCTGGATTCCTGATGGTTGGTGCGTTTGCTCACGGTGCCATCTTCTGGATTCGGGATTACGATCCTGAGCAGAACAAGGGCAACGTGCTAGCACGGATGCTGGAGCACAAGGAAGCACTCATCTCTCACCTGAGCTGGGTATCCCTCTTCCTCGGTTTCCACACCCTGGGTCTGTATGTTCACAACGACGTTGTGGTTGCCTTCGGTACTCCTGAGAAGCAAATCCTGGTTGAACCGGTCTTCGCTCAGTTCATTCAGTCATCTCACGGGAAACTGCTGTATGGCATGAATACCTTGCTGTCGAACCCCGACAGTGTTGCGACCACCGCTTGGCCGAACTACGGTAACGTATGGCTACCTGGCTGGTTGGAAGCGATCAACAATGGTACGAACTCCCTGTTCCTGACCATTGGTCCTGGCGACTTCTTAGTTCACCACGCGATCGCATTGGGTCTGCACACCACTACCCTGATTCTGGTCAAGGGTGCGCTGGATGCTCGTGGATCCAAGCTGATGCCGGATAAGAAAGACTTCGGCTATGCCTTCCCTTGCGATGGTCCCGGACGGGGCGGTACTTGCGACATCTCAGCTTGGGATGCGTTCTACCTGTCGATGTTCTGGATGCTGAACACGATCGCTTGGACAACCTTCTACTGGCACTGGAAGCATCTCGCCCTCTGGGGTGGCAATGCGGCTCAGTTCAACGAAAGCTCTACATACCTGATGGGCTGGTTCCGTGATTACCTGTGGCTATACTCTGGTCCATTAATCAACGGCTACAACCCCTACGGTATGAACAACCTGGCGATCTGGTCTTGGATCTTCCTGTTCGCTCACTTCGTCTGGGCACTGGGCTTCATGTTCCTGATCTCCTGGAGAGGTTACTGGCAAGAACTGATCGAAACTCTGGTTTGGGCGCACGAGCGCACTCCTCTGGCGAACCTAATTCGCTGGAAGGACAAGCCGGTTGCTCTATCGATCGTTCAGGCTCGTCTGGTTGGTTTAGCTCACTTCACGGTTGGCTTTATCTTCACCTACGCTGCCTTTGTGATTGCCTCGACTGCCGCGAAGTTTGGTTAATGATTTAGCTGAACCTAGCTGTAGCTAGCTAACAAAAATCCCCTACCATTTCGGTGGGGGATTTTTGCTTGTCGGAGTAATCTAATTCAGACCACTGAGAACCGCAAGTGTACCGATAACGTTAAGGTGGTAATTTCTAGAAGTGAGATTGGATGAATTTGGGAAAGACAATTAGTTTCAGAAAAAGTGCTATTGGCTCAAAGCGGCATACTGATATCTAGATTTGCTTGAATTAACTTAGCGCCCTTGTTTACCTGTTTTTTCGTTGGAGAGTAATAACTGCTGTGGCACAGGTGATTTTGGAAAACATTTATAAGACTTTTCAGAAGGGGGTGAGCGATCGCAGTCCTAATTCTGGAGAGGGTTCTCCTCACCCTTCAGCGGCAGTCCTACGAGCAATTCATCTGACCATTCAAGACGGTGAATTTATGGTGCTGGTCGGACCCTCGGGCTGTGGCAAAAGTACACTACTCCGGCTGATTGCTGGTTTAGAGGAAATTACCGCAGGCAATATTTGGGTGGGCGATCGCTTAGTGAATACCTTGCCTCCAAAAGAGCGGGATATTGCGATGGTGTTCCAGAACTATGCGCTATACCCGCATATGACCGTATATGAAAATCTGGCATTTGGGTTGCGGCGGACATGGAAAGCCTCAGAGGAATCAGGGCAGCCAAGTCGTGAAGCCATGACTTCTGCAAAAACGATACCAAGCTGGGCAGAAAATATGTTGGTAACAACCACTCGCCAGTTACCGAAAGGATTACAGTATCGATCGCCCAGAGAGCAAGAGATTGATCGACAGGTACACTCAGTGGCGCAAGTGCTACAAATTGAACCCTTGTTGAAGCGGTTGCCCAAGCAACTCTCGGGGGGACAAAAGCAACGGGTCGCCTTAGGGCGAGCAATGGCACGGAATCCCCAGGTGTTTTTGATGGACGAGCCATTATCGAATCTGGATGCTAAGTTACGGGCAGAAACTCGATCGCAAATTGTCAAACTGCAACGGCAATTGGGCACAACGACGATTTATGTCACTCATGATCAAACCGAGGCGATGACGATGGGCGATCGGATCGCAGTGATGAATGCCGGTCAAATTCAGCAAATTGCCTCACCTTTAGAGTTGTATCACCGTCCGGCAAATCGGTTTGTAGCGGAATTTATTGGTTCGCCACCGATGAATTTTTTACCTGTACAGTTTAGAGCGCCATTGCTGCTGACGCATGAGCAATTTCGCTTCACCTTACCAGAAGCCTGGGAGCCAGTGTTACAAAAGTACGACGGGCAAACGCTCACCTTAGGGATTCGTCCGGAGCATCTGAGTGTGGGTGCTCCTGCTCCAAAGAATTTGCCCGTTCAAGTGGAATTAGTTGAAGCATTAGGCAGTGAAACCTATCTGGCGGTACGGCTGAATGGTGCGACTGCATCGCATCACATCCCTTTACAGGTGCGGGTAGAATCCGATCGCGTTGTGCAGATGGGCGATCAATTATGGTTAGCAATTGCTCCAGACAAACTCCATCTGTTTGAACCTGAGACTGGACAGGCGATCGCCCTACCAAAACATAGTGGCTGAGTTAACCCATTACCCACGCAGCAATGGCACTAAGGTCGGCAGCATTTGCAGGGTAAAGAGTTGGGTGATTTTTTGAGTGGGGCAACACATCGGATCCTTAGCTGCATGAGTCAGCATATCCACTTTGGCACGGCTTTGATCGATCATGATGGACTGCACCCGCACCCGATCTCCCAATAATAAAGGTGATCCTGACTGAAGCCGATTGCCCTGTTGGAGAACAGGAGCGAGATACATAAACACCCCCGAACCGCCAGTATTGACGGCTAGCAACACCATAGCATCCAGTTGACGATCGCCGTTTAAATCCCCAACCGCAATCAGATCTGGCTGATTAACTAAAGTGACAGTAATCTGTTGCGAGGCGTTTTTATACTTGCCATCCGTCAGTTTCACTGAACCGACATCAGGAACTTGATAGGTCGTGTTTTGTAGCGTTCTCAGGCGATCGCACCAGACTCGCTTCTCCGGACTCCAGACTTCCTTAGTTAAGCAGTTATACCAATTCTGACTTTCTACCGGACCTATGGGATCGATCGCAGGCTGTTGATTGCCATACTTTTTGCACCAAGCTTGCTTTTCTGGACTCCACACTTCTCGCGTCCGACAATTGTAAGGAGGCTGCGCCTGGGCAATCGTTGATGAACGTGATTGAGCCGCTGCATAGCTTCCCAGACTCATGATTGCTAATCCAGCCAGCAATGCCAACCCAGCAACTCTAGATCTCATGACTAAAATCTCCTCTAATCAGTTATGTCAGGATGAATGTTTTCACAACCTAAAAGTTGCCAGCCTTTCTATTTTTGTTTCTTGATAATTTATTGGCAAGCAAGTATCGAGCTAGCTACCGCGATCTATATTCCTGAGATATGAGTATGCAAAAAGATGACAGGCTGCTCCAGACTGAATTTCGCTGGGTTGCAGGCTTGTTGATAGCTGGATTGTTGCTGCGAGGAACGATCGCGGTTTGGTTGCCACCGGGGTTTGATGAAGCGTATTACTATCAATATACGCGCCATTTAGACTGGAGCTATTTTGATCATCCGGTCTTAGTAGCACTGACAACTGGATTGGGTTGTTGGTTGACGGGGACGGTTTCCGCCTTCACCATTCGCTTAGGTAGCTTGCTGCTTTACACCGGATCGTTGCTGCTGTTGTATCTCACCAGTCGGCGACTATTTTCTGTAACGGCTGCACGTTTAACCTTAGCGATCGCGAGTTTAATCCCAATCTTCATGGTGGGATTTGGTGTTCTAACGTTGCCCGATAGTCCGTTGATGTTCTTTTGGACAGCGGCTTTATATGTGGCAGTAATCGAGTTCTTTGATCAATCAGAGTCCTATCAACCGAGTTATCGACTGGCGATCGTCGGCTTATTGGTTGGGCTGGCCTGCTTAGGCAAATATCATGGTGTTGTGTTAGGAGCGAGCTTTGTCGGGTTTTGCCTCACCAGTTCCCGTTATCGATCGGCACTGATGTCGCCCTGGATGCTAGCAGGATTGGGACTCTTTCTGCTAGCGATCGCGCCAATTGTAATTTGGAATGTCCAGCATGACTGGATCTCAGTGCGATTTCAATCTAGTCGCGCCGTTCCCGATCGCAGCTACAGTCTATTAGATCTAGCGGTGACGTTTCTAGTAGGCATTGCTTATCTATTTCCGACTTTTGGTGTGCCGCTGTGGTGGGTCAGTGGCAGAACGATCGCCAAGCAGACCAACAGTTCTAAGCCACCTGAAGTGCTAGGAGAGAAACAACGGTTTATTCTCTGGGTTGCTTTACCATTAATGGTTGGCTTTACACTAATGGGCGGCTATCGTCCGATTCTGCCAACCTGGGCAATGCCGGGATTCTGGGGCGCAACATTATTATTGGGAGACTACGCGGCTCACTGGCAACAGCGATCTCGGCGAGCTGTACACCGCTGGCTTTGGGGTTCTGGGATTGTCATCGTCACTTTAATCACGATCGCTCTCTTGCATCTCAATCTCGGTATACTCCAGCAAGGGAGCCGCTACGCCTGGTTGGGCGGCATCATTCCGGCAAATACAGATGGTTCTGCCCAATTACTTGATATTCAACAACTTCGACATGGATTAGAGAATTCTGAACCCTGTCGAGCGGCTTTAGATCAAAGTACGTTTCTGTTTACCGATGAAATTTTTCTAGCAGGACAGGTCGGCATGGCCGTCGCCCCGTTGACCGACAAACCAATTACCAGTTTTGATCAAGACCAGCGCGGTTATGCGATCTGGACAAATAGCACTGATTGGGTTGGCAAGAATGGTCTGTATTTCGCATCACAACGTCGCTATCCTAGTCGCGTCGATCGCTACCCGACCTATTTTCAATCCATTAAACCGATCGCCACAATTCTAATTCAACGTGGGGGGGCGATCGTCGATGTGATTCAAGTCTATTTTTGCCAGACGTTACTTAACCCTTATGAACCAGGTACCCCTTTAAACGGCAAAAGGGCATCGATTAGAGATGCCCCATTTCATTAAGCTGATAGGAATAGATTCAGTAGACCGATCATGACGATTAGCGTTCTCGACTCAGCAAGATCAGTTGAACCAGCTGCAACACTGCATACAACGCCGTGGCAACATAGGTCAGAGCGGCAGCACTTAAAACCTGACGAGCGCCTCTATGCTCTTCGCCTTGCAGAATTCCTAGTTCATCAATTAACTTCAACGCCCGATTGGACGCATCAAATTCCACAGGTAACGTAATGACATGGAAGATGATAACCGCCGCAAACAAAGCAATCCCGATCGGGATCAATGCCTTAAACGCGCCAATAAACAGCCCTGCCATCACTAATATCGGTCCAAGACTAGACCCCAAATTGGCGGCAGGGACTAGGGCTGCCCGCAGGTTCATCGGCTTATAGCCCTGCACATCTTGCAAAACGTGACCGCACTCATGGGCGGCTACGGCAGCAGCAGCTAAAGAATTGGAATTGTAAATGCCTTCAGACAGGCGCACCGCTTTAGCACTCGGATCATAATGATCGGTCAATTGTCCGGCAACGGGTTCTACCGTCACATTGTAGACACCCATCCGTTTCAAAATCGTTTCGGCAACTTGGGCACCCGTCATTCCCATTTTGGAAGGAATTTCGGCGTACTTCTTATAAGTACCCTGAACCCGCATCTGTGCCCAGAACATGAGCAACATACCTGGAATTAATAGCAGGTATGACCAATGGTAGTAAAACATCGTGTCTACTCCTTATCCCACAGTCCCTGTACAGACTGTCTTGGTTTCATGGGATCATGCTAACACTTTCATGAGAGAGTTCTGGGGGTGGAATTCCTCACCAGTTATGACGGTTGGAAGCAGATGACGATCGCTGTAAACTTATGTTAAGTTTCGCTCAATATTTGGTTTATGCTTTCCCGTCGCTCCTTCTTGAATGTCCTATTTGCCATCAGCCTTGCCCTTTTAAGCAGTTTTGGTTTTACCCCGGCAGCTCATGCGTTAGGTGGCAAGCTTCCCCCACTCAATCAAGCCGCTCCAGCGTTCAGCTTACCGACTAACACTGGTGACGGCACGGTCTCACTGTCGGACTACCAGGGGAAATGGGTGGTAGTTTACTTTTATCCCAAAGACTTTACGCCGGGTTGCACCCTGGAAGCCAAACGATTCCAGCAAGACCTGGCGAAATATGGCGATCGCAACACTCAGGTCGTTGGCATTAGCGCCGATTCCGTTGATTCCCATGCCGAGTTCTGCGACTCAGAAGGGCTAAAATTCCCCTTACTCGCGGATACCGATGGCTCCGTCAGCAAAGCCTACGGTTCCTGGATCGGCTTCGTCTCCATGCGACACAGCTTCATCATTGATCCAGAAGGGAGACTCCGCGCGATTTTTACCGATGTCCGTCCCGCCATTCACAGTACCGAAGTGCTTGCCAAGCTCGAAGAGTTACAAGCCTAGCGGCACGGTACAGGTAGTAGACACAGATCGTTCCTGCCCCTTCTCCGTTATCTCCCTGACCTCCCCATCTTCCCTACCTTCCCCCTCTCCCTAACCTCCCTCCTCATCCTCAAATCTGCCCGATCGCAGTTTCTGCTCCTACAATGGGGTCAATATGAGCCATTGCAAGCGGAATGCCTATGGAGATTGAACCGGAAGCAGAGCGGCGATCGTCCTCTCAAAGCCCAGAGTGGGCAGAGCCAGAAAAGCCTAAACCACTGGTATTGCTACGAAATACCGAGCGATCGTGGCGGTTAAAAACCCTGGAAACCCTGACCCCGCTATTGCCTGAACCGATCGCAGATCAGTTGGGGGAAGTCTCGATCGTGGCAGAAGAATCGCTGAATGAATTAGCAGATATTGATCTAGAACAGATCAGCGACCTAGAGCTACAACCGCTCCGAATTCAGATTGGCTTAGTCTTTATTGGCTTTGGGGCACTAGGCATCATGTTTCTCATGCTCTACCTCTATACACTCCATCCGCATTTAAGTGCGATCGAGCAAGTTCAGCATTACTGGTATCAATATGTCTGGTTTGTCTGTCTGGGCGTTGCAGGCTTATTTATGGTCGGACGGGAAGCCATGCGCCCACCAAATAGTGAAGAATAGAAGGATGGCTACTATTCTGCCAGCTCACTGCGTTTATACGTCACCGATCGCGCTATGACTGCTCTCTCTGCCGAATGGCAACATCATTTTGTCGAAACGAATCAGATCCGTTTGCACTGCGTCATGCAGGGAGAAGGGGATTTGGTGGTTCTACTTCACGGCTTCCCAGAATTCTGGTACTCCTGGCGGTTTCAAATCCCCGCCTTAGCTCGTCACTTTAAAGTAGTTGTCCCAGATTTACGCGGCTACAACGACTCTGATAAGCCGCATAGTGGCTATGACATTGATACACTCAGTGCGGATATTCGCGGACTGATTGAGAATTTGGGCTATGCCCACGCTCATATTGTTGGGCATGATTGGGGTGGCGCGATCGCCTGGCATCTCGCCCAGAAATTTCCGCAATATGTCAATCGGCTGGCAATCCTTAATGCCGCTCCCATGCAGCGATTAGTGCATGAAATGACCAGCAATTTGGATCAATTGCGCCGCAGTTGGTATGTGTTAGCGTTTCAGTTACCTGGAATTCCCGAATGGGTAATCCAGCATAATTTGAAGGAGTTTGTCAAAAATCTACTGCAAGGTCAAGCGGTACGGAAAGGAGCATTTTCCAAAGAAGATACACAAGTGTATCAATCAGCTTTAGAGAAACCGGGGGCATTGTCTGCCGCAATCAACTACTACCGGCAACTTCTGCAACCCTGGCATTGGCTGCGGGAATGGGGACATCCACCCAATCTAACCGTCCCAACCTTAGTGTTATGGGGCGAAGAGGATGCCTTTCTCAGTTCCCACCTTCTAGAAGGGATGGATCAATTGATCAAAGCGCCGTTTCAGCTCAAACGGATTCCCCATTGTGGGCATTGGGTACAGCAGGAGGCCCCGCAGACAGTCAATCGTGAGTTACTAGAGTTTTTGCGACAGCCTCAGTAATGGGTTCAGCACTAGACCTACACGCTTAATGCTGGCACCAATTCCACATTGAACACATTCGCAAAGGCGATCGCAACGTGCTGTCGAACCTCTTCTAATTGAATATCTGGAACGAATTGTTGCAGGCTACCTACAGGTTTGTCAGGAATGCCACAGGGCACAATGCGATCGAACCCGCTCAAATCTGGGCAAACATTGAGGGCGAACCCGTGCATGGTAATCCAACGGCTAACCTTAATGCCGATCGCGGCAACTTTGTGACCTTCCACCCAAACTCCGGTTAACCCCGGAATGCGAGTACCTGCCAATCCATATACCGCTAACACCTGGATTAACACCTCTTCCAGTTGCCGCAGATACCAGTGCAAGTCTTTCTGGTAATAATTCAAATTCAGAATTGGGTAGCCGACTAGCTGTCCCGGACAGTGATAGGTGACTTCGCCACCCCGTTCGACTCGGCAGACTTCCCAATCGGGATGAACGGTTGGATCAAATTTGAGAAAATCTGGACTGGATCCCTGTCCTAGCGTATATACCGGAAAATGTTCCAGCAGAATCAACACATCCTCAGCCGTGGGATTCGCCCGCCGCTCTGCCACTAACTGCTGTTGCCATTCCCAAGCATCAGCATAGGGAGTGGTTCCTTGGATATAAAGTTGACACGATCGTTGAGTAGTTATAGGGAAGTTAACGCTCTCATAATCTTGAATATTTTGGACTGATTTCGACCCCAATTTTTTAAAGTCGTTCAAATTCATTCAAAAATCAAGGGGAAGACAACGGATATCTGCATCAAATTACGGCAGATCAAATCAAGAATTATCAACGGATGCAAAACATTCTAAAGGGAACTGTTTAGCAGTATACAAAGTGCTAGGGTGATGTTAAGACCCTATTCAGTCAGGGTTAAGACCCAATTTTCTAGGGGAGGAAGCTTTATGAAGCTTGTTATCCAGGGCAAAAATATCGAGATTACAGATGCAATTCGTGAGTATGTCAATCAGAAAATCGAGAAAGCGGTTAATCACTTTCAAACTCTAATTAATGAAGTTGATGTACATCTGTCTGTAGCCCGTAATCCCCGGATTAACTCTAAACAGACGGCTGAAGTAACTATCTATGTCAATGGTGCTGTGGTTCGTGCCGAAGAAGGCAGCGAAAACCTCTATGCCAGTATTGACTTGGTTGCTGATAAGATTTCCCGTCAACTCCGCAAGTACAAAGAAAAGCGCCACGAGCGGAGCCATGGAGCGGTTAAAACAACCAATGCCTTAAATGATCAGCCGGTTGTTACTGATCTTCTACAAGATCGTACCCCAGAGTTACCAGAGCGAGTAATTCGGACTAAATACTTCGCGATGCCACCCATGTCCATTCAGGAGGCTTTGGAACATTTAGAACTCGTTGATCATGACTTTTATGTATTTCGGAATACCGAAACAGGTGAAATCAATGTAGTTTATGAACGGAATCATGGAGGTTATGGAGTCATCCAACCCCGTAATGGGAATGGACATACTCATGGCAAAAATGGGAAGGTTGCACAATCTGCTGATGTAGTTTCCGAAACTGTGTAAAGATCAGCCGCAAGCTCTCAGGGAATTGTGAAAAGATTTCAAAGAAATTAGGTTTACAATTCCCGCATCATCTTCTCCTAATTGAGGCAGAACTGGCTCAAAAATATCTAAAGTTGCATTGAGTTTGTGTGGGTAGTTTACAAAGGGCATGGGTAGTGATTACCTATGCCTTTTGCGTTGCAGCTAATTCAACCTAAATAAATAGGCTTAGCATTTACACTTCTTATTTTCTCCTGATGTAGGAGAAGCATGGCTTGATTGATAGGCGTTCCAGCGATCGCATCGCTATTCTGCGGAAACGAAAAAACTCTGTTCATGCACAATTCGCATCAGAATTATGCCGAAAATACATAGAACGAAATATTTTGTAACTAGATATACGAATTTCACTAGTTCATGCGACTACCTTATCCCTAACGACGTACCAAGTACAGCGCCAGAGCGAAATTGAAAAACTTCTTAACAGCGCGATCGGTATCTCGATAAGTACTGCCCCATCAGCAGCCTGAAGCAAGGGAAGTAAGAATTTATGACCAGCACAGTTCCAGTAGCGGCGAGTCTAAATAAGTTTGAAAAAATTAAGGCAGAAAAAGATGGTTTAGCCGTAAAAGCGGAACTGGAGCAGTTCGCCAAGATTGGTTGGGAGGCGATGAATGAAACCGATCGGGATTATCGCCTCAAGTGGATGGGCGTGTTCTTCCGTCCGGTTACTCCTGGCAAATTTATGCTGCGGATGCGGATTCCCAACGGCATTATTACCAGTGGGCAACTGCGGGTCTTAGCAGAGGTCGTACAACGCTACGGGGAAGATGGCAGTGCTGACATTACCACTCGCCAAAATATTCAACTACGCGGCATTCGGATTGAAGATATTCCCGATATTTTTCATAAATTTGACCAGGCTGGGTTAACCAGCATTCAGTCTGGCATGGACAACGTGCGCAACATCACCGGATCTCCGGTGGCTGGGATCGATGCTGATGAACTGATTGATACACGAGGATTGTGTCGCAAAGTTCAGGACATGATTACCAACAATGGGGAAGGTAATCCTTCGTTTACCAATCTGCCCCGTAAGTTCAATATTGCGATCGCGGGCTGTCGGGATAATTCGGTTCACGCCGAAATCAACGATATTGCCTTCGTACCGGCCTACAAAAATCGGCAACTCGGCTTCAACGTCCTCGTCGGGGGCTTTTTCTCTGCCAAGCGCTGTGCCGCTGCCGTTCCCATGAATGTTTGGGTTGATCCACGGGATGTCGTGGCGTTGTGTGAAGCGATTTTGTTGGTCTACCGCAATCATGGGCTGCGAGCCAATCGGCAGAAAGCCCGGTTAATGTGGCTGATTGATGAATGGGGCATGGACAAGTTCCGGTCAGCCGTGGAACAGCAACTCGGTTATTCCCTGCAAGCTGCCGCGCCGAAAGACGAAATTCTGTGGGACAAGCGGGATCACATCGGGATTCATGCCCAAAAGCAACCAGGCTTGAACTATGTGGGACTGCATGTGCCCGTCGGTCGGCTCTATGCCACAGATATGTTCGACATGGCTCGCATGGCGGAAGTCTACGGTAGTGGCGAATTACGGCTCACTGTCGAACAGAATGTGATTATTCCGAATGTACCCGATTCCCGCATTGCCCCGTTACTGAAAGAGCCGTTGTTAGAACGGTTCGCGATCGCACCAACCCCTTTAGTCCGTAGCCTGGTATCCTGCACCGGAGCACAGTTCTGCAACTTTGCCTTAATTGAAACAAAGAATCGCGCCTTAGCCCTGATTCAAGAATTAGATGCAGAACTGCAAGTGCCTCAACCCGTACGGATGCACTGGACAGGATGTCCGAATTCCTGTGGTCAGCCCCAGGTGGCTGATATTGGTTTAATGGGCACAAAGGCTCGCAAAAACGGGAAAGCCGTCGATGGCGTTGATATTTTCATGGGCGGTAAGGTGGGCAAACATGCCGAACTGGGTGAATGCGTTCGTAAGGGGGTACCGTGCGAAGACCTGAAACCCGTCCTGGCAGAGCTACTGATCCAACAGTTTGGGGCAAAACCGAAACCAGGTAGCACGATCGCCACTATGCCTGCCCCCGCTCCTACTAGCCCTACCCCAGAGCCAACGGCACCCGCTATTCCTGCCACAGTTTCCCTGACGCAGACCGGAAAAGATATTGCTTGTACGGAACAAGACTTGATTTTAGATGCCGTAGAACGGGCTGGAGTAGAGCTTCCTAGTAGTTGTCGGGCTGGGAACTGTGGCACGTGTAAGCAACGCCTCCTGACCGGAGAAGTACGCTATGCCGGAGAGCCACAGGCGTTGACTGAGAGTGATCGAGCCAATGGTGTCATCCTCCCTTGCATTGCGCATCCGATCGGATATATCCGACTTGATGCCTAAGCAATGTCTCATTTGGTGCCAAATCGTATTTTTGTTTGCTGAATAATTGTTGAAATCATCGATTACTGGAAGGTCACAAATGACAAATCTGTCACGACGGAAGTTTATTGCCACAGCAGGTGTTGCCGCAGCAGGTAGTTTGCTGGCTCATGGTTGTAGCTCGGGTAGTTCAACGAGTTCTACAACAGATTCAGGCTCTAAATCTCCGAGTGCTGCTCCAGCGGTTAATGTCAGTGCCGCAGATGCCCCCGAGGTGACTACCGCCAAGCTCGGATTCATTGCTCTCACCGATTCTTCACCACTAATCATTGCCAAAGAGAAAGGCTTTTTTGCCAAATACGGCATGAAAGATGTCGAGGTGATTAAGCAAGCCTCTTGGGCAGTCACCCGTGACAATATTGAGCTAGGTTCAGCAGGCGGTGGGATTGACGGTGCCCACATCCTCACACCTATGCCTTATTTATTAACAGCAGGCAAAATCACCAAGAGCAAAGCTAAATTGCCGATGTACATTCTGTCGCGGCTGAATGTAGATGGGCAATGTATCTCCGTTGCGAACACCTATAAAGACCTCCAGGTAGGCACAGATAGTGCGCCTCTAAAAGAGGCATTTGCCAAGGCAAAAGCCGGTGGTAAAGAGATTAAGTGCGCGGTTACCTTCCCAGGTGGCACTCACGATCTATGGATGCGCTATTGGTTAGCCGCAGGTGGGATCGATCCGGATAAAGATGTTTCCACGATCGTCGTCCCACCCCCGCAAATGGTTGCCAATATGAAGGTGGGCAACATGGAAGCGTTCTGTGTAGGCGAACCCTGGAATGCTCAATTAGTGGCTCAAGGTCAAGGATTTACCGCCTTAACTACTGGGGAATTGTGGAATAACCATCCAGAAAAAGCGTTATCGTTGCGAGCTGATTGGGTGGATAAGAATCCGAAAGCGGCAAAAGCACTTTTAATGGCAGTTCAAGAAGCCCAAATGTGGTGTGCTAAGCCAGAGAACAAAGAGGAAATGTGTCAAATCGTCTCCGGTCGCGAATGGTTCAAGGTAGCTAAAAATGACATTTTGGGTCGAGCTACCGGCAAGTTCGACTATGGCAATGGCAAGGTCGTGGAAAATAGCCCTCACATGATGAAGTTCTGGGCAGAAGATGCTGCCACCAACGCGTCCTACCCCTATAAGAGCCATGATCTCTGGTTCCTGACTGAAGATATTCGCTGGGGATATCTGCCTGCCGACACGGATACAAAGCAAATGGTAGAAGCAGTTAACCGGGAAGATTTGTGGCAGGCAGCGGCAAAGGCGATCGGGCAAGAAGCCGCTATTCCCAAGAGTCCTTCACGGGGCGTAGAAACCTTCTTCGATGGCACCAAGTTCGATCCTGAAAATCCCGAAGCGTATCTAAAGGCACTCAAGATCAAGAAGGTTTCAGCGTAAGTTAGCAGAAACATAACGGGGCAAGTTTCCCCATCCCCATCGGTTCAGCTTGCCTCGTTGTGATTGTTTAACCCTGAAATTTTAGTTCTCCTAACCGATCGCAATTTCCTCCCTTTCTCCACACCCAAAGGAACTCACACTATGGCAGTTAATGTTAGTCGTCCTGGTCACACGTTATTGGGTTCCGGGTTGCCCGCTAAAGCCAAAAAGCTTTTGATTAAAGCAGTACCGACTATTATTGCCATCAGCGTTTTGCTGCTGGTCTGGCAACTCCTGTGTTCTAGTCCCACCGCATCGCTGCCTAGCCCAACCAAGATTTGGGATGAAACCCAGGAACTAATTCTCAAGCCGTTTTACCAAGGTGAAGGGGTTGATCAAGGCTTGTTCTGGCAGTTATTTGCCAGTTTGCAGCGGGTCGCGATCGGGTACACGTTAGCCGCGATCGTTGGCATTGGTTTAGGCATTTTGATTGGTGTCAGCGTCATCATGTTTCAGGCACTGGACCCCATCTTCCAAGTGTTGCGGACGATTCCTCCCCTAGCCTGGCTACCCATCTCATTAGCTGCCTTCAAAGAAGCGCAACCTGCTGCCATTTTTGTAATTTTTGTGACGGCAATCTGGCCCATCATCATCAACACAGGGGTAGGAGTACAAAACATTCCACAGGACTACAACAATGTGGCTAAAGTGCTGCAACTGTCGAAGATGGAGTATTTCTTCAAAGTTCTGCTGCCAGCCACCGTTCCCTACATTTTCACCGGTCTTAAGATTGCGATCGGCTTGTCCTGGCTAGCCATTGTTGCTGCCGAAATGCTGACTGGCGGGGTCGGGATTGGCTTCTTTATCTGGGATGCCTACAACAGCGGTAACCTCAGTGAAGTAATTTTAGCGGTGATTTACGTTGGGCTGGTCGGTCTCTTACTGGACAAACTGATTAGTTTCATTGCTTCTCTCGTTGTGGCTGAAGCGAACTAAGTTGCTGCCCGTATCCGACGATCCACAACCGATTTACGCCTACACTCACTGCAACTTACCCAACACCTATGTCAGTCTTTGTTGAAGTTGACCACGTTGATCAGGTATTTGATCTGCCCAATGGCGGACAATACATTGCCCTCAAGAACATTACGTTAGACATCCGTAAGGGCGAATTCATCTCCTTGATCGGACACTCTGGTTGTGGCAAATCTACTCTGCTCAATATCATCGCTGGACTGACTCAGCCAGTCTCCGGTGGCGTAGTGCTGGAAGGCAAGCAGGTAACTAAACCAGGTCCCGATCGCATGGTGGTGTTTCAAAACTACTCCCTGCTGCCTTGGCTAACAGTGCGCGAAAACATTGCTTTAGCCGTCAACCGGGTCATGCGAGAATTGTCTGCCAGTGAACGTAAGGCAATTATTGAATCCCACATTGATCTGGTGAAGTTGCGGCATGCAGCAGATAAAAAACCAGGGCAATTATCAGGCGGGATGAAACAACGGGTGGCGATCGCTCGGGCTCTGGCAATTCGTCCCAAATTACTGTTACTCGATGAACCATTTGGGGCACTGGATGCCCTAACTCGTAGCAGTTTGCAAGATCAACTGATGCAGATTGCCCAGGAACATGAACTCACCTGTGTGATGGTAACTCACGATGTGGATGAAGCCTTGCTGCTATCCGATCGCGTCGTTATGCTGACCAATGGTCCTGAGTCCTATGTCGGACAAGTGCTAGAAGTCCCCTTCCCGCGCCCCCGCGAGCGCTTGGAAGTAGTCAAGCATCCCAGTTACTACGGCATGCGGAATGAAGTGGTTTACTTCTTGAACCAACAAAAACAAGCGAAAAAGCGCAAAGTCCTACAAGCGGCGCCGATCGCTCGCAATGGGTTGGAGAAGGTCAATCTGGAACTGGGCTTTATTCCCTTAACCGACTGTGCGCCACTGGTCATTGCTAAAGAAAAAGGGTTCTTTCAGGAATATGGTTTAGAACAGGTCGCGCTCTCCCGCGAACCAGGCTGGAAGGCGATCGCGGAAGGCATTACCACAGGTCGGCTAGATGCGGCTCAGATGGTCGCTGGGATGCCGCTAGCGTTAACCCTGGGTATGGGTGGCAAAGCACCGCTGCCGGTTGTTACTGCCTTGGTCATGAGCCGCAATGGTAATGCCATTACCTTTGGCAAGCGGTTACTGCATGAAGGAGTCCGCACTCTGGCAGACTTCAAAGACTATCTGGTGCGGAGTTCGGATAAAGTGCCAACCCTGGCAACCGTCCATCCTGCCTCCATGCATAACTTAATGTTGCGCTACTGGTTAGCCTCCGGCGGCATCGATCCCGACCAGGATGTGAATATTGTGATCATTCCGCCAACTCAAATGGTGAGTACTTTAAAGGCGGGAACGATCGATGGTTATTGTGCCGGTGAACCCTGGAATTCCCGTGCCGTTCAGGAAGGCTTAGGCTATGTGATCGCGACGGATCTCGATATTTGGTCGGGGCACTTAGAAAAAGTATTGGGCGTTCGAGAAGATTGGGCAGCCCAATACCCTAAAACCCATTTGGCGTTAGTGAAAGCGCTATTAAAAGCTTGTGAATACTGTGACGACTTCCGCAACCGGGAAGAACTCGTCGAGATTCTGGCTCGACCCGAGTATGTGGGGGCTGACCCCGCCCATCTGCGTCCCGGACTAGTCACTCCTTACGATCGCGGTATGGGTGACGAACCAGAAAGCCTGTTACGCTACAACCAATTCTACGTAGACCGTACCAATTGTCCCTATCGGGCAGAAGGCTTATGGATCATGACTCAGTTAGCCCGATGGGGAATTACGCCCTTCCCACGTAACTGGCTCAGCATTCTCGATCGGACTCGGCGGGTAGATGTATTTGGAGCGGCTGCCCGTGACTTAGGTCTATTGGATATTGAACCCAATCGATCGCCGGTCACCCTATCGGATGGTTCCGTTTTCAATCCCGATGACCCTATTGGCTATCTCAATAGCCTGCCCATTAAGCGCACGATTCAGGTTGAAGAGATCACGATCGATACACCAGAGCCTTCAACTGTCTAATCCTGGAGTGACGAGTGATGAACGGTGAGAATTCCATCCACCATTCATCACCTCAACATCAGGCTTGTTCCAATTACGCATGGCTGATATCTGATGACGGATCACCAACCCTCAACCACTCCTATCTCCCTCCCTATGCAAACCCTCAAAGCCACAACGCTGGAAACAGCACCGCAAAGTCAGCAGGAACCATTCCTGGTGATTGACAACGTCTCCAAGGTCTATCCCACATCCGGTGGCGGCACATACACCGTGCTGGATGGGGTCAACTTTACCGTTGGTGAAGGCGAGTTTATCTGCCTGATTGGACACTCTGGCTGTGGTAAATCAACATTGTTAGATATGGTGTCCGGGTTCCGGACTCCTTCTAGTGGCGAAGTACGGTTACAATCCAATCGGATTACCAAACCAGGTCCCGATCGCATGGTGGTCTTCCAAAACTATTCATTGCTACCCTGGCTGACCGCCTTTGAGAATGTTTATTTGGGGATTCACTCCGTTTGGCCAGACAAGCCAAAAGCCGAGAAAGAAGCGATCGCCCGTGATCACTTAGCGATGGTGGGCTTAACCGAAGCCGCTGACAAGAAACCCAAAGCCCTATCGGGTGGCATGAAGCAACGGGTGAGTATTGCCCGAGCCTTGGCTCTACGCCCTCAAGTCTTAGTTCTGGATGAACCCTTCGGCGCTTTAGACCCGATTACCCGTGAGGAACTGCAAGAAGAACTGCTGAAAATCTGGATGGAACATCGGGTCACGGTGTTGATGATTACGCACGACATTGACGAAGCTTTGTTCCTGTCCGATCGGGTCGTCATGATGACCAATGGACCCGCCGCTAAAGTTGGTGAAATTCTAGAAATTCCCTTCCCTCGCCCGCGGAATCGGACTCGGCTGATGGAAGATCCCAAATACTACGAATTGCGGAACGAAGCCCTCGACTTTCTCTATCATCGGTTTGCCCATGACGATGTTGAGTAACGGGTAGACAACTCGCGATTGCTCATCGATCGCCCGTGCCCAAAGTCCGTTGTCCGAGTCGGATGATTCATAACAGGGGTGTCGGTATGACTCAAATGTCTGTTGCCCAATCGACCAATGATGCTCACCCACAACTGTGTTACTACGCCAACACAACAGGTCAACTGCAAATTGCCCGGATTATTCATGGTGTCCGTTGCCAGGGGGAGTCAGTCGTATTTTCTGGGCAGCGCTGGTTATTTGAAGCGTTACCCGATGCCTGGTTAGAAATTTATGTTGGGGTAACTGATCAACTCCAACTCCTGGAGCGCATTCCCTGTCTGCGGTTGCAGGTGGTCGAATCTCAGCTCCGTCACCGTGATATTGCTGATGTAAGTGTGGTGGAGTAACTATGACGACAAATCCAACCAAAACCGTTTGCCCGTTTTGTGGCGTGGGTTGTGGCTTGGAAGTTTTACCCGCAGCGTCATCGAATCAAGCAAACCGGGATCAGCAGGTAGGTCCAGTTTGGCAAGTGCGTGGCGATCGCAGCCATCCCTCCAGTCAGGGTATGGTATGCGTGAAAGGGGCAACCGCCAGTGAAGCGATCGGAAAGGATCGGCTCCTTTACCCGATGTTCCGTCCGTCCCTCGATCAGCCCTTTCAGCGCATTAGTTGGGATCAGGCGATCGATGGCATTGTGGAGCGGATTCAGACCGTATTGCAAACTCAGGGAGCAGAAGCCCTCTGTATGTATGGCTCTGGACAATTCGTTACCGAAGATTATTATGTTGCCCAAAAGTTGATGAAAGGTTGTCTGGGCAGTAATAACTTTGATGCCAACTCGCGCCTTTGTATGTCCTCTGCCGTAGCTGGCTATATTCAAAGCTTTGGCTCGGATGGTCCGCCCTGCTGTTATGACGATTTGGAATTAACAGATTGCGCTTTCATCATTGGCAGTAATGCGGCTGAATGCCACCCGATCGCGTTTAATCGCTTACGCAAACACCACAAGCGGAATCCCCACGTCAAGTTGGTCGTCGTCGATCCCCGGAAAACTCAGACCGCCGAAGCCGCCGACTTACATCTCGCTATTCGTCCTGGTACAGATATCGATTTGTTTAATGGCATCGCTTACTTACTCATGCAATGGGGCAGGCATCAACCCGATTTTATTCACAATCACACATCAGATTTTGCCGCCTACGCTAACATTCTTCAGCATTATCCTCCTGAAATCACGGCGGCACGGTGTGGGATCTCAGTCAGCGACCTAGAAACTGCCGCTCGCTACTGGGCAGAAGGTAGCCGAGTGTTGTCTCTGTGGTCAATGGGATTAAATCAATCACGGGAAGGTACAGCCAAAGTCCGAATGCTGATTAATCTGCACTTAATGACCGGACAAATTGGTCAGCCCGGAGCCGGTCCCTTCTCTCTCACCGGTCAACCTAACGCGATGGGGGGACGGGAAGCCGGAGGACTATCTCATTTGTTGCCAGGCTATCGATCGGTACGAGATCCACAACATCGGCAGGAAGTAGAACAGTTCTGGGGACTCCCAACCGGACAAATTGCCTCCCAACCTGGTCGTACCGTTTGGGACATGATTCTTGGACTGGAGCAAGGTGACGTTGGGTTAATGTGGATTGCGGCTACTAATCCGATCGTCAGTCTGCCCGATCTGGAGCGCACAAAAGCAGCACTCCGCCGATCGCCTTTCACTATCTACCAGGAAGCCTACTATCCAACCGAAACCACAGCCTACGCCCATCTCTTACTACCCGCGACTCAGTGGAGCGAAAAGACAGGCACGATGACCAACTCCGAACGGCGCGTGTCGTTATGCCCTAAATTTCAAGCCCCTCCTGGAGAAGCTCGGGAAGACTGGGCAATTTTTGCCGAAGTTGGTCGCAGATTAGGCTTTAGAGAACAGTTCCAGTTCCAGACAGCGGCTGAGGTGCATACCGAGTTTGTTCAACTGACCCGCGATCGTCCCTGTGATATGTCAGGCATTAGCCATCAACGATTGCAGGAAACGGGACCCTTACAGTGGCCTTGTCCCGCCGGAACCCCAGAAAACCCAACAACTTCTGCTCGCCTATACACCGATCTCCAGTTTCATACCCCCGATCGTCGCGCCCGGTTTGCAGCCTATCATTCTCGTGGATTGGGCGAACCCCCCGATGCGCAGTATCCTTATGTCCTGACGACTGGCAGACTGTATGGACACTGGCATACGCAAACTCGGACTGGACGCACCGAAAAAATCCGGCAGATGCACCCTCATCCATTTATTGAAATTCATCCCCGTGATGCCGCCGCCTTAGGCATCCAGGATGGAGTCTTGGTCGAAGTCCGCTCGCGGCGGGGGATGGCACAATTCCCTGCCAAGATCACCAAGGCGATCGCACCTGGTACAGTCTTTGTGCCGATGCACTGGGGTGAACTATGGGCAGATCGAGCCGAAGCCAACGCCTTGACCCACCCGGAAGCTTGCCCAGATTCCCGCCAGCCAGAACTGAAAGCCTGTGCAGTTGCACTCATCCCAGTTGCGGCTGAACCTCGTCCTTGCGAACTTTCCGCTCCTGCCTATTCGGTTTAGGCAATATTTAGAAGCGTGGGGTCATGTGATCGTCCGGCGAGAGCTTAAAGTTGGGAGGTGTGTACATCCCGAATCTCTGCTTGAGCAGGAGCCAGAAAAATGGTAGGTCATCAACCAGATAGCGCTTCCACAACCGTTTGGGATCGGAGTAAATGCGAAATAACCATTCAATTCCCATCCGGCTCATCCACTTGGGCGATCGCTGAATGGCTCCCGCTTCAAAATCGATGGTTGCTCCAACAGCCAAAAAGATTTGGACAAACTTGAATTGATCTTTGTACTTACAAATCCATTTTTCCTGTTTGGGCGCACCGACCCCTACCGCTAAAACCGTGGCTCCAGACTGATTGATGATGTCAATAATCTCCTGACATTCAGCTTCGTTTTTCTCAAATCCAAAAGATGGAGAATGAGCCCCAATAATAATTTCACGACCCACCTTACTATTAATTTTGATTCGGGCGCGATCGGCAACTCCAGGGGCTCCTCCTAACAGAAAGATTTTGACATCTTCATTGTTACGGTGAAATCGACAAAAGGTGGGAAATAGATCAGAACCAGAAATTTTTTCTTTCAGTGGCGTCCCCAGAAAACGAGACGCATACATCAGAATTTGACTATCACAAACTTTGTAGTCTGCCTGTAAATAAGTGTGGAAAAATTCAGCGTCACGCTGTAATTTCATCAAGTGATCCACATTGGGGGTCAAAACTACGCCACTTTTGAGTTCTTCTAGAAATTCGATTACCGACATATTGTCGATCGGAACGTTCAAAATATTCACTGTTTCCCAGCGTTGATCACCCTGAGCATCCAGCCGCCGGATGCGCTTCGCACCTAATAGAATATGGAGGAACGTTTTGATCAGAATTTTGGCATCTAATCGATGTTTCCAGGCATCAATATAGGAAAAATCAATTTCCAAAACCTGCTCAAACGTCATCCCATACTTACGACGATTGATCTGCCAAAGTCCAGTCATTCCAGGTTTGACCGTTAGCCGCTGCCAGTCAGTTTTTGTGTAAAACTGTACCTCATCTAACGTTGGCGGACGAGTTCCTACTAAGCTCATTTCCCCAGTCAGCACATTGAGGAATTGTGGCATTTCATCTAAATAAAACCGTCGTAGGACCCGACCCACCCGAGTCACATGGGGTTCAATTTGGGAGTCAAAAAACTTGCCACCTTTCTCATAGGCAACTTTGAGGCGATAGCGTTCGGCATCAGGCGTTGTAGTCCGAAACCGCCGAAGTTTGAATTGCTTGCCTCGTAGCCCTACCCGAGGTTGAGTAATCACAATAGGACCAGGCGAGTCTAGATAGATGGCTAGAGCAATTAAGGGAAACAAAAGCGCCGTTATGCCTAGCCCAGCGATCGCACCTACAATATCCAGTAACCGCTTCAACCCACTTAAGGTAGAAGAATGGGGGGTAAGACTAAACCACTCAATATCATAGATTTTTGCCTGCCTTTCTAAGGCTTCTTCCAGGTCTCGCTTCGTGATCAGCCTTGATTGCAGCAGAATCTCTCCAAGCATTTGCCAGCCCACTGACGCGGTCTGCTGACGCTGAGTTTCTAATGCTGCGTCCAATTGGCTCTGAGTAATCAGACCTTCTTTCAACAGGATCAAACCTAAAGAATACTCACTCATTGCCGGTAAAATATCTTGTAGAAAATTAGTTTAAGCCAGTCATTCGCTCCTACGCTAGAGTGCCCACCCAGACTAAGAAATCTTCAAATTAATTAGCAGGTAGACAAACCCAATCGTTGACGCTTCTTGGATCAAGATCGATCGATACTTGATGTCTAGCCAGTTCCCTGTTTCGCTAAGCGTAGTGAGCTAGGGAGTGTTGTACTCAATTAACTGCGCCCGTTTACGCAACAATTTCCCCCCATAAAACTGGATTTGTCCTTGAGCTTGCGGAAATTTACTGAGCATACAGAACAGCGCATAGAGTGCTGCATGATTTGAGCGTAGACCAGTGCGACGCAAGTAACGGTAGATGCGATAGCTCATCAGGGGATAGAGCCCTAACAGAAGCAAACTCCAGCCATGAGTCAACCAACCTGTCCCAACGATGAACACCGGCAGGGCAACTCCCCAAATCCAAATACTTTTGCTTTCACGCACCCAATGGCGTTCTGGTGGGGCACCATGCAGCCAAGCGCCCTCCGCATAAGCATGTCCCGAGCGCAGGGTTCGCTTCCACCACTGAGAGAACCGCGTGATCCGGGCATCATGTCGGGTCATTTCAGCATCAATTCGCAGAATTTTGCCGCCCTGCTGGCGCAATCGCACACATAGTTCTGGTTCCTCCCCAGCAATCAAAGTTGGGTTATAGCCACCCACCTGTCGCAACGCTGCAACTCGCATCATGGCATCGCCACCACAAGCCTTGGCTTCCCCGATCGGGGTATCCCATTCAATGTCACATAAGCGGTTATAAATCGAAGCTTGGGGATGCTGCTCTCGCCGCCGCCCACAAACAACGACAACCTCCGGCTGAGCATTTAGCACTTGCTGCGCTTGGTCTAGCCATCCTTCCGCCACTTCACAGTCGCCATCAATAAACTGGACGTACTCAAGCTCTGGATAGTGGTCTTGAAGGTATTGCAAGCCAGTATTACGGGCACGAGCCGCCGTAAATGGAATCGACAAATCTAGCTCAACCACAATCACTCCCAGCGATCGTGCCATGACCACACTATCGTCAGTAGACCCAGAATCGACATAGACGATCGGGTTAACCTTGCCGACAACCGATTTCAAGCACTGACGCAGCCGCTCACCTTCATTGCGCCCAATGGCAACCAGTCCAACTCGACTCAATGGTATTCTCCCAAGTTTGAGGATTGCAGATCAGCCCTAGAGTGCCCACAACCCTAACGGCTTTCTCACTGAGGTAGCATCTCCGTCATCGATCGATAACAGCCATGCCAACGCTTCAAGTAGAACACAGGTTCACAGGAAGCAGGTAACCAGGACAGTAAACTTAGCAGTGCTCCACTGGTTTATAAAGTTCTGTTTAATAATTCAGACGATCGCAAAAAATTTGGATCTACACCGAGCAGGCTTTAATGCTGCCCGCTTTTAAGCCAGTTAAGACACTTTTGGCTCGCATTTGAGGAGTACCATGCCAGTTCGGTGACCAGGTTTCGTACCCACCGATCGCATAAGCAAATCGGACAATCTCTCGAATGTCCTGATTATCGAAGGTCAGATTGGGAATGACTGCCATATAAACACCACTCAGGCAATCAGCTTGCAGTTCACCCAGCACGGTAGAACCCGGATGAAACCCAAAGGTAACCTGCATACCGTGAGCATACTCGTGAGCCACAAGATAGGCGAGAGCCGCATCGCCATAGCGGTAATACGCTAAATTTTGAATGCCTTGTCCAATGTAAATTGTGTGATTCCGCGGACAGTACCCAGCATTATTCGCATCGATCGCACCACAGGGTGAAACAAATCCACGGGGAATGTTGTAATACACTTTGGGCTTGGCGACATTGCCATGAATCTGGTTAATGCCCGCTACCACCCCTCGAATCACAGCTTGACGAGACAAGTTAGCATAAGCGACTTCGGCAGCACCCACGATCGTAGCGACTAAAAAGCCAATCATGACTAACCGATAAAACCGCTTCATTGCCCCTCCGGCATTAGAGAACTATCAGGTATTCCGATCTAATCCTCAAATTGACTGAGCGGCAACGGCTCTTCCTCATGATTTTTTTACTTTTTAGCATTAATTTATTGGTCAGTCAGCTAACTCACCCATGCCCGTCCGGTGTGTTTGCTTGCCCAATATAGCCGCAATGATTGAACGTTGGCTGAGCGGACAATTCAAAAGACCGTCAACGATCGCTACACATCACGCCCCCTCATCAGTTCTTTATCTTTCCAATCTAGAGTTTGAGTATGCTCCACCCTGTTGTATTCAAGTTGCTGTCCGGAGGGGTCATGTCGGTGAAACGTATTTTAGTTGTCGATGATGAAGCGAACGTCCGCGAGGTTGTGCAGGCTTGTCTCAGGGACTTAGGAGGGTGGGATGTTTTAGAAGCTCCGTCAGGTCAGGAAGGACTGAAAATTGCCACGATCGAGCCGCTAGACGCGATCGTGTTGGACTTGATGATGCCTGAGATGGATGGATTAGCTTTTTTGCAAGCACTTCAGAGCAATCCCAATACCCAATCTATTCCAGTCATTGTTCTGACAGCTAAAACAGCTTGGATTGATACAAATAGTGTGGGGCAAAGTGGAGCCAAAGGCGCGATTTCCAAACCCTTTAACCCAGTTACCTTACATGAAGAAATTGCTGAGGTTCTGGGTTGGGCAATCGAAGATTAACCTACCTAAAAGGGGTGATCCAATTATCTCTGATAGCAGCTTATAGCGGATAGATTATCAGACGCCCTGAGCTTAACTACACTTGAATCAAGGCTTGTAACTTACCAGTTGCTCATGACGGTATGAGGCAAACCCGCTCCCGCTAAAGATCCGGCAGGAAACTGAGTATTTGCATCATACCGAATATTTTGCAGTAAGGTTTTATGCATACTAACACCCCGTAAATTCGCCCCTCGCAAATCGGCTCCTTGTAAATTAGCAGTATCCAAATTGGCGCCTAACAACGAAGCGTTGCGTAATGTTGCGCGAGCTAAATTTGCCCCATTCAGCTTAGCTCTGACTAAGTTAGCTTGATTTAAATTGGCTTCTAACAAAACAGCATGGCTGAGGTCAGCATAACTGAGCTCAATACCTGTTAAGTCAGCTCGAATCAAGGATGCCCGCACTAAATTAGCGGCCCGTAAATTGGTTTGGGTGAGTAGGGCAACCCGTAAGTATGCGTCACTCAAATTTGCGACAGATAGATCTGCACCCGAAAAATTGGTGCCATTCAGTTTGGCTTCACTTAAATCAATTCCATCTAAATTTATGCCTCTAAGGTCAATGCCATTCATAAAGGCTCGACTTAGTTTCGTGCCACTCAGCCTAGCTCCTTGAAGGTTAGCTCCACTTAATCGCGCTCCAGTTAAATTTGCCCAACAAAGATTCGCCCCAGCTAAATTAGCCGAGCGCAAATTAATCCCCTGCAAATTAGCACCACACAGATTCGCTCCTTGCAAGTTAGCTTCCCGCAAATTAACTCCCGTGAGGATAGCTCCACTCAAACTTGCGCCCGAAAGATTCGCTCGGACTAAATTTGCTCCCGTCAAATTCGCCTTAGTCAGGATGGTATTCATTAAGCTAGCCTTCGTTAGTTTGGCATAACTCAAATCAGCCCCATACAGCAGCGTTTGATTCAGATTCGCATTAATCAGAGAGCAACGAACTAATTTAGCAAAAGCTAGATAAGCATGGGTTAGGTTACTCTGATCAAAATTTTGTTGGCTAAAGTCTGTACCCACTAGTTGAATGGGCAAGCAGCGATCGGGCTCTGCCTGATCAATCCTCGTGTCCTGACCTGCCATAATGTCATCTCCTTTCCAACCAGACCAAGGGCGGCAAAAGTTGGATAATCTGTCATCTAATCGCAACGAGACAGTTAAACCTTAATGGAAAAAAATTATTAAAGTCTAGTTCTTCAGCTCACTATTGCAGCAACATCGTCTGTATTAACCATTAATTATCCAATGGCAACTCTAAGGTAAAACAGGTTTGTCCATAACTACTTTCTGCCCAAATATTGCCACCTAATAATGTGGCTAACTTCTTGATCAATGCCAGTCCCATTCCTGTCCCACTATAGCGCCGCAGATCACGGCTAGGTAAGCGATAAAACAGGTTAAAAATCATGTCCAGTTGGTCAGGTGGAATCTCACTAGGATTAGTGACTGTAATCTGTAGATGGGGATGAGATGCTAAGGGTGGACCAGACTGCCGTAACTGGGTTTGGTCCGAGTTAATGACAACTTTAACGACAACCGCGATCGTGCTACCTAAAGGAGAAAATTTGCAGGCATTGGTTAGAAGTTCTGCCAAAATGCGATTGAGGACACAAACATCTGTATCGATCGCTGGGAGCTCAGGCGGCAAGTCAATCATTAACTGATGTTCATACTCATTAGTGCGGGATTGGAAGGTTTCGATCATAGTTGGCATCCAGGTTTGCAGCTCTACTGGGCATAAAACCAATGGGTAATCATTGGTATCAACCTGTTGCAAAGTTAACAGATCGGATACTAAATCAAGTTGACGATCGCTTTCTTCTAACAACACATTTAAACATTGGTGGATGCGATCGTGGTTAATTGCACTATCCGTTTGATCTTGAATTAAAATGCCAGGATGTTCCAGGATTGTACTTAATACCTGCGCCGAAATTTTGATGCTCGACAAAGGAGTTCGGAGTTCATGAGAAATTGAACTCAGCACATCATCCTTTAACCGGTTTAATGTTTCTAATTCAGCCATCCTTGCCTGTGCCACTTTATGCATTCGGGCATGGTGTAGAGCGATCGAGCATTGTTTTGTCACCTGTTGAGCAAATTGAACATCCAGCTGATCAAATGCGGCTTCACCACTTCGGCATAACCATAAATCACCTAAGACAGTATGCTCATCCATAATTGGACAGGCTAGTACCGAAAATGGCGTTCCAGCTGGGGCAATATCATTCGCATAAGTACAGAACTGCACTGTTTCTCCATGCAATAATTTCTGCAAAATTCCCGAATCAGTATAGGTGTTTAGCCCACAGCCTAAGGAGCTATCAGGACTTGCTGAATATTCATGAGTTACAGAGAAATTAACATGATCCGAACTATAGGTAGCGGTACGACAACAATCGAGCTTTAACACTGCTCCTAATTCTTCTACAGCAACCTGTAGGATATAATCTTCATTCAGTGATTTCCAAATCTCTTCTGTTACTCGCCGAAAACTTGACTCATAACCCAGCGATCGCTGCATTTCTTCAGTTTGTTGACGAATTTTTTGTTCAAGACCATTGTCTGAATTAACGCACAAGCCAGATTCTATTCCAGATTCTATTCCAGATTCTAAAACCAGTTGATGCGACGGCTCTGGGTAAGGCAATGTCGTTCCATTAATTAACGGTTTTTGTGCTGCATATTCTGTGACATCCTGGATTGAAAGGAGAGCATTAAAGGTAGAATTTCCAGGGATAGAAATCGCCGTTACAGTTGTATGCTGAATCTGCAATCGTCCATCTTCTCGCCTCACTGGAATTAAATGAGGATGTAACTCTGCAGAAAATACACCTGATACCCCAATTTCAAACGTTTGCCTTAACCGCTCCATATATTTAAGTTGAGCAAAGTGGGGAAAAACATAATGAATAGGTTGCCCAACAATCTGACTACGTGAAATATTTGTCCATGTTTCTAATAGCCGATTCCAGAACAATACCGTTAAGTCTTTCCGCAGAATACAAGCTCCGATCGGGACTAAATCGAGCATTCCCAATGACTCCATTGAGACTTGGGAAATCATGCATTGCTCTCCATTTATCTTGTTCATACTCGGCTCATCCTTAATTGTTCTAGAACACGATCGCCGCAAAATGCTCCGACCAGCAAAATATTTTTAAGCTTTCATTAATGGTTTATCTCAGTTCACTACTAAATTGGCGTTTTAGACAGGAACGTGTTAAATGTTCCAACTCGAAACACTAATAGTAGATTGCCAACAAACGGTAAGGATTTAACTTCTAATTGAGTCTGAGCTAGTAGCGCCATAGAATTACCTACTAAATCAGTCAGTGGTAGCACACTTTCAACGCTTGTTTGCCGATAAATCGGCATTTCAGCCTGAAGCGGTTGATGAATTTGATCAATCACAGTTTCTAAGATGTGATTGATCAAAATACTAGCAATTTCCAAAAATGTGCTGATTCGCCATAGATTTAAGCCTTCCGCACAAATCTGTTCTCGATTAATGATTGATAGCAGATAAGCAGTAGCTTCTAATGGCAGAATAAAGTAGGCTGTCCCATTTAATGGCCCAGAAAAATTAACACTGACAATAGATAGTTGAACTCTGCCAAACTGTAGCCCTAACTCATGGCTGATATCCAATGGCATTAACGCTTGAATGGTAGACGTTTCTACATACACATCTAAATTAATCAGGTGCTCTAAGGCTCTGGCGGCTCGATCGATGGCAGCATGGATCAACTCCTGTAGCGCTTCCAGTTGAGCAGTGGTTAAATTCATCCTCTCCCCCCCTAGACTCCGGCTCGGCAGTTGATCATTAGCTTTGCAACAGTTGGGGTTAAGAAATTGACAGATCCAGAAATCTGCACAACATCCCAAAGCGCATACCCAATGGCTAAATTGAGCATTCGCAGCCTTTGTCATGACTAAACTAGGTCCATCATAAAACCCGCTACGATCGCAGCTAATTAACCCAAGAGCTAACTGGAGTGAGGGTTCAGAGACTGGACAAATTTGATTTTGGTTAAGCAATTTTTTATAACCATCAAGGCAATCACCTCTAGATGTAGAGGCAATTGCAGCCACTGTTGGCAGCCACCCTTGTGTCAGAGTCATTACCATTAGCCTCATCCCCATCCTGTGGGCTTATAGGCTTCCACACTCAAGTTAGAACCACCTGACTACAGATAGACCTGGGTGAAAGTAAAAGGCAGGGTGATTGTGCGCTCTCTTGCCTTAAGTCTGTGAGATTTCTTTGCAGACCACCACAGAGCGTAATGATTCTTATTGCCTCATGTTCTAAATCATTTTTCTATTGAACAACTAAGTTGAGGATTTAAAGAGTTAGTTCGACGGTACGTAGTCAATATATGCATTAGCTTTGACAATCGCTTTACCAGCATCGATCGCCACTGTTTTGACTTGAAAAGTAGTGCCCTGATTCGCTAGATCCAGCAGATTCAAGGTGCGCCTTAAATTTGCGATTGCTAGGGTCAGCCAATAGTCCGGCACAGGTTCACCATGAACGGTCGACGTAAATTCAACGCTGCAATCTTCTGGATGAACGTTAGGAAGCCCTACCCAGCGCCCCGAGTAACTCTCTCCCGTATCCAACCATTGCCAGTCCAAAACAACCGTCCCCTCGGCAGCAAACACACAACCCACCTGTTGCAGAATCTGTGTGGGTACTAAAGCGGTCATCTGATCTAGTTCTGCTGTCAGTAAATTTGTAAACTGAGTTTCGGTTAACGTCAGGTGTAGCGATCCGGTTGATGGATGCAGTAATTCAATTTTGCGGCGCATAGCACTTTTCACATTAACGGCGGCTGCCCCAATATCGAATAAAAATGACTCCACCCGCAGGTTTGGTCGCATTAAATACCCATACATGTGAATCGCGATCGCATCCACCTCTCCCTGAGCTAATCGGTTCAGAGTAGTTTTGATTTGCACTTGCAGGCGATCGGTATCAACGAGTCGTGAAAGAATCACTTCAATGACTTTGTTAACCGCTCGTTCTCCAAACCGCTTTTTTTTCATGATGTTAAGAGAAAATAGTTAAACTAAGCTGCCATTGGCAATGGGAATGCTTTAACGTTATCGAGTAGAAAAACTTGATAATGACTTACTTCAGGAATCGACTTTAAAGCGACCGGATTTTCGTAGAGGCAACAGGTTTTTCCTAATGATTGCAGATAGGCTTTAGCTGCCGCAATCGATAAAGAACCTTTAAACCACAAGAGGGCATGGTCTACACCGGGCAGGTTATGCAACAGCAGATCGTAGGGATATTTATTGTAGGTAAGTGCTACTTCTTCCCCAGTAGGCAATACCGTCAGCGAGTCATTTATTTCAGCATGAATATTTTGTAACGCTTGGGCTTTAGAGATGGTTTGACGGTCTTGCTCATAGGTATGAATCAGCACAGGACTGCGCTTATATTCGACTGGCAATTCATCTAACACACCAGTATTCACGATCGATTCAAGCTCTTGCCAGGTTGTAGGAAATTGGAAGTCCATACAAATCTCCTTCTTCAGTGGGAGAGAGAAAATTGTATCGGGTTCTGCTCTCCTCTTCTTATTAGTTATCTCGCTTAATCCCAGAATTACTCAGTGCGCCTACAGAACTTTTCTTGGTCAGTTTTAGGTGGAGTCGTGCAATCACGTAAATCTGGTTGAGAGATTAGGGATTACAGTAGCCGCAATACGTTGGATCGGCTGTAGTCATACCATCAGGGAACAAAACTTCTCGACGCACTTGGCATTTTTGACAACCATAGACCAACGATCGGGTCAGATTGGTTGGCAAATTACATAGCTCACAGAGTAATCCTCGACGTCGTTCTATTACTTTCATCCCCGGACAACCGCATTCCGGACAGGTTTGATTGACCGCTTTAACTAAATTTTGAGTCGCCTGTTGAATCACCTGCATTCGAGTCGGGTTGTAGAGTGCCCGCATATCAGTTTCCAGATGAATTGTACCGTTCGGCGATCGCTCCAATGCTGTTTTAACCGCCGTCAGAAAGTGCGCCTCCGTCGTAATTCCCTTCACTATCGTACTAGAGTCTCGAGTTGATGAACTTAAACTAACAATTAGACCATGTTGAGGGAAACCAATTTTCTGGGCAAATTCTTGTGCCTCCTCAAAAGTTTTAACAATTTTGTGATTAAAGTTTGTATTCAGAGATAATTCTTCTCCAGTAATTTCCAGATTATGGATGCGATCAATCAACACAACCAATTCTCGATTACTGGGAATGCTTGGCAAACTAGGATGAGGCACAAAACTCCCTTCGCTGGCGATCGCCAAAGTTTCCCCGGTCAGGTCTAAAGCATTCTGGGCTTTGATTCGCGCTGTTTCCAATTGATTGCCCGGACGATCGCGTTCGCGGGTAAATGTCCCAAAAATATCGGTATTAAACGACTCTGGAACAACAACTTTTACTCCCAATTCTCGTTCTAGAATCGGGGCAATCACCTGTTCTTTGCAATGCATAGTAGCTAAGACAATAGTGCGATTCGCGAAGTAGGAGGGGGTCATAGTTCTATTAGCGGAAACGCTCACTACCACGTTCATTATCACGGAGAACGTTACCAATTCCTTTAATGACGCCACGACCAATTAAGCCAATGCCCCGTCCTATGACTTCCGTTAACACATACACCACACCACTCCCGACAAAAGCAATAGCCGTACGCAGTCGAGGGGCGATCGCATCTCTCATTTCTAGAGTCAATGTCACAGCTAACTGAATTCCTGCCAAGTCCGATAATTCTTGATTACGAGCGGCATAAATAGAAGTTTTAGTAATGCCTAAAGTGCTGAATACAAATAGATAAAAACGACTTTCAAAAATAGCTGTGGGTTCACCGACTAAGTTTTCAATCCGATATCTCCAGGATAAATTATTTCGAAATCGTTCGATTTCGCGTGATGAGAGTAAGCGTTTATCATAAAAATTCTGCTTAATGGTAATCACATCACCAAAATGATTTAATAATGGCTGCATGACCGCATTTGCTATTTGAATAGTTAAATTCTGCAATAGCATTTCTAGCCGTGCCATTGCTTCAACCGTGCCAATAGCATACGGTATGCCATCGATCGTTAAGGGAGTTTGAAATAATAAATGGGCGAGAAATTCTAGAGTTCCTGGAATTTTGTTTAAAATAGCTGTCTGGACAATTTCAGCATCTTGGAGGAGGCGATCGACCAATAGCACGGATTGATCACCGACTGCCAAACTATAGTATCTTCCTAAGAAATCGGTGGCTGCTGCCTGCCACAAATCTTGCATGACAAGTGGATATTTCTCACGCAATTGCTCAGGTGTAACTTGGGAGAATCGCAACTCATCCAAAATTTCTTCTAGCTGTTTCAAGATGATATAAAGTAATTCCCGCTTCTTATCCTCGCGCAGGATATCAATTTCTAAAGGAGTGTCAGTTAAATTGAGCAAGCTAGCGGATAAACGAGTTGCCATACTGTCCAATAGCACTGCCTGAATTGTTCTCATACTGCTTGCAGCCGCAGATTGAGTCAGCAATTCGCTGAAGTTGGGCAAATCTGAAGTTTGCTCTGGAGGGGTTGCCCGTCCTGAAGCGATCGTTGGGGAGGCAACCGGGGGTGGCGGGGTAGCAGAAGAGGGTGCGGCGGGAGCGGATTCTTGGGCAACCAGCAAGCGATTAACCAGCCAACGAGCGGCTCGCAATTCCCGACGGCGACCTGCCAGGAAAACTTGGTCAGCTGCGGATAGTTCTGGATTCTGAAGTTGTGCCTCTAGCTGAGCGATCGCAGCATCAATTTGCTGCAATCCCGATCGACGCAGATTGCGGCGCAACACTGCTAACGGATTTTCGTTCATAGCCGTCCAGATGGCTCCTGCTGGAATTTGATATCAATCCTTTCGCCATTATGAACTGCTCTTCGATACAGAGATGCGAGGAATTGCACAAAAAAAGCCCGGTGTTGACCGAGCTTTTAAGGCTTAAGGATAAAACAGCCTTTATTGCTTGACATCGCAGGTTAACGGACAAGCGGCATAACTCGCTTCATGTTGAGGATTTGCCCGCCCTTGCACCCAGGGTAACCAGCTGACATCTTTAGGATGAATGCCTTTGTACGTTAGGGTAGCCGCAGCAACCATCACGCCAAGTATCTGAACGGCAATTAAACTACCCACAACCAACAGAATGCCGAGTCCGGGCATAATCGCGTGCAGACTCATTGCCAGTAGCCAGCCGATCGTCACAATCAAAATTCCGACAGGAAACCCGATAATCAGCAAGCAAACTGTCAAAATACCTGTCCATAGTGCAAAGCTTTTGAGCGTCAAGCCTAAATCAGGTTGAGCGATCACTTGACTTTGAGAAAGCGTCACGTTTGACCTCCTAATCACGAGTAATGCAGTTGAACAGATTGCTTGCACGTCACACCGTTGTGTCGTCGCACAGCGGTAACGATTTCGATAAAGCTTATGAAAATCTCTCCAGATAATCTATCTTTTGTTGAAAAAGTTTACATTCAATATTCTAAATTCATGATCTCTTAGGTAGATCAACTCACTTACATGCTGAGACCTAACCGAGAGGATTTCCTGGGAACCTTTGTCAAATAAGGATTTGAGCAGCTCGAATAAAGTAAGCTGCCTTCTAAGCAACAAAATCCTAACTGGTTACAATTCTTCAGTCAGGTACTTCTATGATTACCATCATAAAATTTAATACTTCTCTCAGATTTCTGCTCAGGATTAGCGATCGGTCAAGAGCCTAAAGAGCCAGAGGTTACCCAGTGGTCTGCCCTCATAGCCGGAAACCTAGCTAATCACTAGACTGCTAACGTCTATACAATCCGGTTTCAGTACAGACGGCTTGCAACGGTTGATCCCAAGGATCCGTTGGTAAATTGGGCAGGTAAGCAAAATCGAAGACAATCCCGATCGTTGGTGTACTAGCCCAATCAGGTGCGGCTAAACAGCGATCGTAAAAGCCGCCACCATAGCCCAAACGATAGCCTTGACGATCGCAGGCAACACAAGGCAGCAGAATTAAATCCACCTCTTGAGGCGATAACACTGGAGCAGCTGGATGGGGTTCGAGAATACCGTAGGCTCCAGTCTGAAGCGGCAACGTGGCATTAGGTGACCACTGATGCCAGACAAGAGATTGTTCCACGCAACGCGAAAACCCCCAGTTTTTGGCGATCGACCACAGTGAACTGAGATCCACCTCCTGCCGGATGCTGAAGTAGGCTAAGACCGTCTGGGCTTGTCTAAATACCGGGTCAGATTGCAAATGTCCACAGATCTGTACGCTTTTTTGTTGCCATTCAGTTGTAGACAATCCCCGACGAGTGGCGAGGAGTGATTTACGCAGCGATCGCTTGTCCCCAGCTAGACCTTCCCCCAGAACCATTAAGCGATCGACCCTCCAGCACTCTGCCGAACGGTGGCATGATCAGTTACCGGTTGGCGAACGTGACCACTCAGGGGCACTAGTCCCAAAGCCTTTAAATCCGCCTCAACCATTAAATTCACTAATTGTTCAAAGGTCACGGAAGCTTGCCAGCCTAAAATTTGTTTGGCTTTAGTGGGATCACCAATCAATAAATCAACTTCCGCAGGACGCAGGTAGCGATCGTCAAACTCAACATAATCCTGCCAGTTCAAATTGACATAACTAAAGGCAATATCCAGAAACTCCTGTACCGAGTGGGTTTCACCCGTAGCAATCACATAATCATCAGGTTGGGCTTGCTGCAACATCATCCACATGGCTTTGACGTAATCTTTGGCATAGCCCCAATCCCGTTTAGCATCGAGATTACCCATGTAAAGTTTTTGCTGCTGTCCCGCGATAATACGCGCGATCGCACGGGTAATCTTGCGAGTGACAAAGGTTTCACCGCGTCGTGGAGATTCATGATTAAACAAAATCCCATTACAGGCAAATAAGCCGTAGGACTCCCGGTAATTCACCGTTTGCCAGTGAGCATACACTTTTGCACACGCATAAGGACTGCGCGGATAAAACGGTGTGGTTTCTGTTTGGGGAATCTCCTGCACCTTACCGTACATCTCCGACGATCCCGCTTGGTAGAAGCGCACCTGAATCCCCGTCCGGTGCTGATAGTCTCGGATAGCTTCTAGTAATCGCAGCGTTCCCATGCCAACACTGTCCACAGTATATTCTGGCGAATCAAAACTCACCCGCACATGGGATTGCGCCCCCAAATTATAGATTTCGACAGGCTGCACCTCTTCTAAAATCCGGCGCAAGGTCGTGCCATCAGTTAAATCACCATAATGCAGGAATAGCCGCACTCCCTGGTCATGGGGATCTTCGTAAATGTGGTCAATCCGATCGGTATTGAAGGTGGAAGTGCGTCGGATAATGCCATGAACTTCATAGCCTTTTTCCAATAACAATTCACTCAGGTAAGACCCATCTTGACCTGTGATCCCAGTAATCAGAGCGCATTTATTCGTAGTCATGGGCAATAAAAAACAGCTGCTATAGCCAGAATCCCCAGAAATTTGCAAATCTTAGCGCGTCAACGTAAATCAATATATTAAGAGATTTTTGGTTGTATGAAGAAGTTCACAAAGTGTTCGTCTGGCTACGCATTGATCACTGGAATAGTGTATAGTTCGTCCCCAATTGTCGATTTGGACGAGTCTTGAATATGCGATCGCAACTCAGCTTCCTAGCTATGGGGGCATCTACTAGCCCGATTACCTCACAACCATTTCTGATTACGCCCCTCAATCGGTTTCGGTTCACGGTACTGTTCGTCCTTGCCACCGGGCTGGGCTGGGTATTGGAAGCTGGGATCTTACGAACCCTCGATACTCCTATGCTGCCTCAACTTTGGCAAACTGGAGGGTTGTTGGGGGCATTTGTGACTGGCTTAGTTGCTGGAGCGATCGTCAGCGCTCTGCAATGGCTGGTATTACGACGCTATCTCTCAGACTGGCTATGGATTCTGGCGAGTAGCGTAGGATATGTGCTGCTAATGACCACCCAGGAAGCCTGGTGGAGCTTATTAGACCAACTGCTAAAAAATACCGAATGGTTTGCCAACCTTAGCACCATGCATCCACGAGCAACGCTGTTGGCATCAGGAGCCATCAGTACCCTGCTATCGGCATTATGCGCTGTATGGTTAGGGATTGCCCAATGGCTATTTCTGCGGCAATACACCCAATCTAGCCGGTGGTGGGTGATGATTCCCTCGATCGCCGTCCTGTTATCGTCCGGTTTATTTACGCTAGGTAGTTTGGTTCCACCATTGCTGAATATCAACCTGGCACTGGAACCCACTGCCTTAGGTTCTGGCATCTTAGGGACAATTCAAGCGATTGCTCTGTGCGCCTTACGGCAACGGGTTAGTCATCGTGCAATGAATAGCTCCTCCCTGTTAGCTACGGCTCCAGAAATTTCCAGTCGCAGCCAAGTGCGCTATTTAAGCCAAAAAGTTTATACCTTACTGGATACCAATTGGGAGAGCGAAGTTGTCTGCGATCGTCCAGTCAGTTATTGGGTAGGAGTCGATGATGTAGGAGGGATCGCCGCTTACGAACCGATCGGTCAAACCGCGATCGATTACTTACCGCAAACTCCACTCCCGTTGCTAATCAAACCCCGTTATAGCGGCAAGGCTCTACCCCCTCTAGCTCGATTCCGGATTACCTTTCAACCCTCCGGCACGATCCGAGTGCAGCCAGAACAAGGCATTCCCTTAGTCTGGATCGCAGTCCTAATGCTGCTGGTAGTTATCGTAGCTAGCGCGATCGTGGCTTACTCTGGTATTACTCAACTGCTCCACCAGTGGATGCAGTCACCAGTGACACCAAATTAAGCCCTGGTGCCTAGAGTGGCCATCGTCACTCCCACTCATTGGCTGTTGATTGCTGATTGCTGCCTGCTAGTTAACCAGTCATCTTAAAATGGGGAGAGTGAGAACGCACAAGGACAGACAACGGGATAAGCAATGGATATTGTGGAGTTTTTCCAACTGAGTAGTGGCAAGTGGTTTTCTCAGCGAACCAATCATCATTTAAACGAGCAGAAAACTAAAGTAGGTCGATCGGATGTGGTACTAGAACTGCTAGATAAAGCCGATCCTGAGGTGATCAAACTATGTGAACAACACCAGATCAATCCAGAACTCGCGTTGTGTGGAGCACGGGTGACTTGGAACGGCTTTATGGATGGAGAAACCAGCAAACAGGCAGGAACAACCGTGCTCGTGCCGATCGCAGATCCCAACCAATCCAATGCTGGTCGCCTATTACGTTATATGGATAGTCGAGGCAGAATCTCAGCGGCAGGACAGTATACGCTTGGCAGCGATGAGGTTCTCACCCTAACCACAGACCATAATTCGATGCAAATGGAAGAGCGGCTATGGTTTGCCAGCCCAAACCTGCGATTGCGCACGACCGTGTTAAAACGGGCAGACGGGGTCAGTAACGCTTCGTTTTGCTCCGAGATTCGCATGGGAGTCACTCAGGCTCCTGAGCCAGCAGCAACCGCCGGAAATGCTCAGTAGTCCTGCGTGGGGGTAAACGGACGTTTGTCCCCACATCATGGGTTCACATTCTTACTAGCACTGATTCGGTGGTGGACTAAGAATTTTGCTCGATCGGTGAGGCAGAAGGAGTTTCCTCGCGATCGCCATTATGAGGTTTACGATCAGTTGATTGCGCTACAGCCCGAAGTTTGCCATGAAAATCGGGGGAATCCGAGGCTGGCACAAAGTGGTGAATCGGCTGATTAAAATTAAAAATCGTTTGGTCGAGCTGATACATCTGGCTCAGGAGCAACCGCAATTTTGGCTGCATAGCCCGATTCGTTAGTCCGAGATCGAGAGAAAACCGTATGCCTTGTCTAATTTGTTCTAGAAATTGCTCTTTGCCATTACAGATGGTCGCAGGGCTATGGCTGTCTAAGTCCTGGCAATGGGCTGTTGCTCCAGAGACGGCTGGAGTCACATAGGCAGGTTCTGACTCCGCCTGAGCCGTAGGAGCCTCATGAGTTAACTGGCTAGTCAACAGCGGATCTGACTGGATCCGCTGCCAGATGGGCAGTTCTACTACTCGTTTTGGTTTAACTTCAGCCGGAGGGGCGGGTTGCAGTGCTACTGGGGGGCTCTCTAACGGTGCTAGCTCTGGGGTAGACTCGATCGAGTCAGCCGCTCGTTCAACTGTCTGCGGCACATCAGGAAGCCCTGGCTGAGGAGCGGGTTCAGATGGATTAGGAATCTGAGTTACATGCAGCTCTGGTTTAGATATCTGAGGTGATCGCTTAGAGGTTTGCTGCACCGTCGGTGTTTTGGTAGCACCTAATTTAGGTACCGGTCCGGGGGGTTTAGCAGCCGGAGTCACACGAGGTTCTTGAGGTTGAGAGGACTTTGGCAGCGATGGTTTAGTACTAGGGGAACTGGGAGATTGCACACTGGTTGGAGCTACAGCAGCTGATTCTGTGGCGATCGAAGCGCGGTTAACCTCCGGTTTAGGTTGAGCTTGTGGCTGTTCTGGGGTGAGCCTGGGTAACTCTAGAGCTGGTTGAGCCACTACAGTGCGAAGTTCAGCGATCGGCGGACAGGGAGTGCGATCGAGTTCGCCCACTGGCTGATCAATATGATCTACTGGAAACGGGGGTAAAGGCTGGCTCGCCGCCGGGGTGGGAGATACCAAGTTCAGCAGACGGGAAGCAGAACTGCCATGGGTGGCAGGGGTAATCCGCAACGGTGGAATTTTAGCTGGAGTTTGCAACAGGGAGAGCACCTGCTGCGTATTAGGTAAGTGCAGCACGACCTTACGGTGCGATAGGTAGCTTGGTAAGGTGCTCTCTGACGCTTGCGGATGGGATGAGACTGGAGAACGGGCAGTCAAATTCAATTGCTGCGGAATTTTATTACAGACTAGACGCTCAAACTCCCGATTAAAATGGCAAAAAGCTTGCTGTCGTCGCTGCCACAACACCAAAATTTGCTCCACCGAAACGGCTTTGTAGCGCCCCTGATATAACGCCTCAATCACAGCTAATCGAATCCAGTCGGCAGAGTATTGGGTTAACCAGTGACCTAGCAGTTGCTCAACTGGATACCCACCGAGATCGAAGCTGTAGTAGCGTAATAAATCAGCTGCATCGATCGCCGCAGGAACGTTAAATGAAGTTTTGGAGCCGTCTGGCAGTTCTGTCATATTGTGATAACGGCGGCAGAAACCCGCTGGAATGAACAGCCATTGCTTGAATTTCGATCCCGTTTGCCTAATTTCAATTTATGTCATCTCTTGACAAAAAATTGCTACTGTTGACTACTCTTGACATCTTGCTGCGTTTATCGGGGGACAAATTGTCAAGAAAAGTTTGGCTTTCAGTAGAGAAGTGAAATTTGATGTCATTCCTTATCTAAGATCAGATTAACGAATGCATGGATATGTTTTAGTCGTAACTTCATCAGGCATCTATAGTGAGGGTAAATTCATTCTTGAGATAGAGGCAAAGTTTAGGACGATTGTCATCGCAGTCAATCCATCATTAATTACCAAGTAGTTGTAATGTAGATGATTGACTAGGCTGAAAGTGAGCAGGTTGACCCTCAAACTTTCCCTAACGACACACCAGGATGCCCTAGCACATTTTTAAGCTGATTTCTAATTACCGTTTAACTCCCGATTACCTATGACATTGTCTTCCGAACCCTGTCTCCGTGAACAACTACAGCCCGCAATTCGCCAACTGGCAGATTGTATCGAAGCTACTTGGAAACAGCATTTAGAGCTATCTCCTTACCCGTTGCCAGCGGAACTGGGCTATGTAGAAGGTCGGTTAGAAGGAGAACGGTTAACGATCGAAAACCGCTGCTATCAAACCCCCCAATTTCGTAAGTTACACCTAGAAGTGGCGAAAGTGGGCAGCATGTTAGACATTTTGCATTGTGTCATGTTTCCCCGTCCTGAATATGCTCTCCCGATGTTTGGGGCCGATTTAGTTGGTGGTCGTGGACAGATCAGTGCTGCGATCGCGGATCTCTCCCCGGTGAATGCCGAACGTCAGCTTCCTGAGGGCTATCAACTGGCGTTGAGCCAGCTTGCGGCTCCCAGCTTCTCTCAACCCCGGGAGCTACCACCGTGGGGAGATATTTTTTCGGAGTTTTGTGTATTTGTTCGCCCTGAAGGGGCAGCCGAAGAGACCGCATTTATCTCACGAGTCCAGGCTTACCTAACAATCCATTGCCAGCAAGCGATCGCAACCCAACCAACTCCTGAACAGCAGACAGAAATCTTGGCAGGGCAGCATTACTACTGCTCCAGACAACAGGAAAACGATAAAACTCGTCGGGTGCTGGAGAAAGCCTTTGGCACCGAGTGGGCAGATCACTACATGAGCACAGTGTTGTTTGACTACATTGAGGTCTAATCAACGTTGCTTTACCCAGCACAATCCATTCCCATGTCTAGTGAACTGATTTCATGCTTCATTCTTACAGCTTCTACATGAGCTTTGGTAGGATGGGCTTTTTGGGAGGTGCAGTGTGGCAAGAATGAATCAGCCCCTACCCTGGGAAACCAATCCAACTAAGGTTTATGTGCCTATTTCTTACGAAGGTAAGGTTGTGGGCTTTTGTCGCCCTGACTTTGCCGATCGCATTGTTGCCACCTTGAATGAGGATGAGCAATTTCGTAAAGCCCTCAAACTGGCTTGCTATGACTTGGTGGCACGATCGGGTGGGGGAGCCACTCAGGTGGAGGAATTAGCTCAACGGTATTTAGCCAAGGCGGGACGACCCAAACGGGGTACGGCAATGGTTGCCCTCCTGCTCAAAGATCGCCAGGATGAGTTGGATTTATCGGACGAGGAATTTGCCAAGTTTTGTGATACGTTCAAACTCTCCCGTCCAGAACTATCCAATATCTATGCTGGTGGCGATATTGAAAGTCATCAACTTACCCCGCTATCTCGCATTCTGGGCATGAGTGTTGATGAGCTGATTGCTGCCTGGCAAGGCAAAGAAGGGTAGGAAAAGATTCAGCCGCTTAAAAATAAAGCTTAACCTGAAGCCAACCTACTAATTAACTTCCCTTGAGCTGGGGAGAATATCCTATTCTCTGGTTCCACTGTGGGGTTCTCTTCTATGCTCCAGCTTCATACCTCCAAGCCGATCGACAAACTAGATTTACGGCAGATATTGGAGGAACTTTACCAGGGGCGAAGCCTATATGCGTTTCGGGCTGGACAAACCATCCCTATGACTTCTCAGGAGATCTGGATTGTTTGTCGAGGGGTCGTTTCGCTCAGCACCCTGTATCCCAATGGCGAAGAGGCATTGTTAGGGTTAGCCGGGTCTTCAATGCCCTTTGGTTTACCAATGACTTTGATTTATCCCTATCAGGCAACCGCGTTGTCTGATGTAGATTTAATGTGTGTTTCACTCTCAGACCTCCAGCAGTCTGCCACCCTAAGTCAGGAAATTTTTTATCACTTAAATCGCCGGTTGCGGCAAGCAGAAGCCATGCTGGCAATGGCAGGATGTCGGCGGGTAGAAGATCGCTTGCGTCAACTGATCCTGCTTTTGCAAATGGAGCTTGGTCAACCCGTCAGCGAAGGAACACGGCTCAGTGTGCGCTTAACTCATCAGCATTTGGCTAGCGCGATCGGCACTACTCGTGTTACGGTCACCCGCTTACTTGGCAAACTGAAGGATGAGGGCTGGCTCATGATCGATAAGAGCCGCCATATCGTTCTACCGTACAGCTGGTAATCTAGATCACCATATGTCAAGCCACTGTTTTAGCGTTATCAAGACCAGGGTCAGGAGCCAAACCACAACCTGACCCTGGTTTTAATGTTTAGAGCAGTCTAGCCTAAGGAGCCGTATCAACCCTTGCCAATCGCTCTGATGGAGCTGGCAAAGCATCAGGTTGCATCACCACAGCTTCGATCGGCACGACACCAACAGTTTCACTACCAAGAGAACGGGCAGCCGCTAACGATAAATCTAATGTCCGGTTACCCACATAGGGTCCTCGATCATTAATCCGGACAATCACCGATCGACCATTTTTGAGATTTGTCACCTTGAGATAGGTGTCAAACGGCAAGGAACGATGCGCCGCAGTAAACGCATGTTGATCGTAGATTTCACCTGTTGCGGTTTGCAATCCGTGAAAATCATCGCCATACCAGGAAGCCACTCCAGTCATTTTTTTGTTAGAGTCCTGTAGACCATAGAATTTCTCCTGGGCTACGGCAAATGACAAGGGGGGTTGTTCAACTGCCCGTCGCAAATTATTTACCCAGTCCATGGCTAACAGTTCAGGCTCACACCCCCAGGCTTGGGCAAATTCCTGATCAACCGTAAAGAGTAAACGGTCGTCTGTGGAGTGAGAGATTTCCAACTGAGCGGCAGGCATCCCATTTACAGTAGTGGGTTCAATTTGATCAGCTTGGAGGTTGGCACGATCGAGGATGGCTTTTAACTCCTGCACTAACTGTTCTGCTAACCATTGCTCCGGAGCTGCAGCAATCACATGATCGTGGAACCGAATTTGAAAGGCTCGCTGATTCCCACTCGTTTCATGACCAGGATTCAAGCTAACTAGTGGACAGTCTTCAAATTGACCCTCTCGAACATGCATCGAAGCATCATCCAAACTAAGGTCAGCGGAATTGCCCCAGATGGGGACGATCGTAAAGTTATCCTTTGCCGCAGATGAGGATACTTGTACCCCTGGAAATCCCCGATGAAACAAGTTGAGGGGCGCAGAGAAGGCAGGAAATGCTAGCTCTTGAGTGGCGCGGGTGAATGGTTTATTCACTTTTACCCGTTGATGATGAGCCAGCTTAACAATCTCACTCAGCAACTTAGCGTAGCGAGCTTGCGAACGAAATAATAAGCCTTCCAGCCGATCTAACCACGACAAGCGAGAGTTCTGCGTTGGAGGCAGGGGGTGAGGCTGAAATTCGATCGTGGGCTGAAACCCATTGAATGGAGCCGATGCCGGTGTCCAAGAGCCTAGATTGATCGGGGCAATCGACCAATTTGTTGAGGGAGCTGACTGAACAGCGTTGCGGCTAGAAGCATCCGGGTAGACGGTAATCGAACTAGAACGCGAATCAAAAGTCAGGGTTGCCAGGCTTAAGGGATTGGGACTGCGCGCTAACAATCGGCTGGGTAAATGTAAGCTTGCTGATACCCAGGAGTTTTGTAGAACGCTCGTTAGGTGGTAGGGGGTTTTAAGTAAGCCTTGGGTAGACGCAAACAAGCAACTAACCCACGATGCAACCCATACAAGTCCAAAAATTGGCATGGGGCTTACGGTACGATGCACAACAACATTGGCTATCGTATTTTACTGGATCTTCATTCAGGTGCTGAACCGAAACGATAGCCTTTACCATAAACAGTGTTAATCAGGGGGGGATCACTAAATATTTCAATTTTTCGACGCAATAATCGGATCTGAGCCGCTAAAGCATTGCTAGTCGGTTTTTCATCACTATCTCCCCAAAGATATTGATGAATCTGATCGTGAGTTAACAGCTGATTTGGATGACGCATTAAATATTCTAATAATTGGGTTTCTTTCTCCGACAGATCGATCGCTTGCCCCTGCCGATATACCAATTGATTGCGCATATCTAATTCCAGGTCATCAACTCGCAGCCGATCTCTGGTCGCTTCTAACGTGGCAGGACGACGGAGCAGCGCCCGCACTCTAGCCAGCAACTCCCGGAGTTCAAACGGCTTAATTAAGTAGTCATCCGCTCCCGCATCTAAGCCTTGGACTCGATCGTCCACCGTATCCTTTGCCGTCAGAAATAACACTGGGGTTGTATCCCCCTGGGATCGCAACTGCTGACAGATTTCTAGCCCTGACCGTTGGGGTAACATCCAGTCCAAAATTAATAAGTCATACCGAGTTTGGGCGGCTAGTTGGCTCCCGCGATCGCCATCATAGGCAACATCGACTTCATAGCCCTCGCGCTGGAGCAACTGGCTCAGAGGGTTTGCCATTTCAACTTCATCATCAACTAGCAGAATTCTCATAAGGGAACTAGGGTTAGAGAGATATAGAGAAGGATTCAGCAGATAGAGTTATGGCGGATCAATGGATTGAGATTGCTGGAACTGTCCAACCAGGACATCAGGTCGCCTCGGGAGCAGCAGCAGATAACCCTTATCCAACGGGTACGATCGCGCTACAAATCCCTTATTTTCAAGCTTTAGGGTTAGATCTCACGGCCTATTTTGCAGGGACACTCAACATCTCAATTGCCCCCCATCAATTCCAGTTAATTCATCCCCAGTACAGATTTGAGCAAGTCCATTGGACAAATCAACATCCGCCTGAGAACTTTTCCTTTTCAGCATGTCATGTAATTTTTGATAGCATTCGATACGGCGCCTGGATTTACTACCCCGATCCCAGCACGAAACAAACTCATTTTCAAACGACCTCCACCCTAGAAATTCTGGCTCCTCCCATCCGTGGAATTGCGTATGGCGATCGCCTCACCCTAGAAATTAATGCTTCAGAAGTTAATATCTACTAACAATCTTGCCTGTACCGTCCCTAACTCACTACCCTCCTGGCTAAAACAACACCCATGCTAACCATTGCTCTGCCCAAAGGTGCCCTGCTATCCGATGGTATTCGCTTGTTCAAAGCGATCGGGCTAGACTTTAGTGCCTTTCTTGAACCAGGCAATCGCTTACTCCAAATTAATGACCCGACGAATACCGCACGAGCCTTATTGGTCAGAAATTCCGATGTGCCCGTATATGTCGAGTATGGCCAGGCACAGTTAGGCATCGTTGGCTATGACGTTTTGCGGGAGAAAGTGCCTAAGGTAGCGCACCTAGCCGATCTGGGATTTGGCAAATGTCGGATGTCGGTTGCGGTCAAGCAGTCCAGCCCCTATCGATCGGCGTTGGAATTGCCCCTCTATGGGCGAGTAGCTTCGAAGTTTGTCCACTGTGCCCGGGAGTATTTCGATAGTTTGGATTTACCGGTAGAAATTGTGCCGTTATATGGCTCCGTAGAATTAGGTCCGATTACGGGGATGTCGGAAGCGATCGTCGATCTAGTCGCCACCGGAACTACGCTGCGAGAGAACGGTTTAATTGAAACTGATGTGCTGTTTGAAAGTACCGCTCGCTTAATTGCCCATCCCCTCAGTTACCGCTTGAATCAAGATGGCATTAGTGAGTGGATTACTAACATTCGCCAGACGATCGCAACAACGGCTGTATCTGGCGATCGTTAAACGCGTTGTCCTGGCAACAATCCTGATTAGGGATAGACAGTTTTGTACTGAAGTTTGCCATCACAAGCAAAATCAGCTTCAAACTGCTTTAGAACAAACTTGTTGTTAGCAAATTGGTACGTTCCCGTCGTGCCACAATCCCCCACACCCCGATATTTGGTGCTCAGCACTAGCGTTTTGCGGTCAGGATTATATTCGGGATACCCTGCCGCCGTATGGCTGCTCGTCTTTTTGACTTTACCGGCATCGTCATCATAGCGATCGAGCGTTAACGGTTGTACTGTGGCTCCATTCGGAGTTTCGGTGTAAAGGTAAAACGCAAATCCACCCTGGTAAGCCCCCAAAAAACATTGCAGCATCACGATATAGCTAGAGTCAGACGTTTTGTAGAACTGCGAGCCGAGTTGGGGTGCTTCGGCGTCAAGCGGATCACAGCCTTTCAGCATCTGCTTAACAGCATCTTCATGCTTCAGCAAGCGCTCGACCACCTCCCGGTATTCTGGCTTTTCCGATGGAATCACTCGCAAGGATTCGATCGCATCCAAATATTTGGCTTGCTCAGGATCATCGGTAAACTGGGCTGTGCTGGTTGGAGTAGGGGTAGCCGATGGCGAAATACTGGGACTAGCCGGGTCAGTCGCTGGTGGTGATTGGGTCACTTGATGATTAGCGGCACTACAGGCGATCGCCAACAGTTGCAATAGCACTGCGATGAGCACAGCTTCAGTTATCCGGTTTTTCATGCCATCACTCCTAGGACCACCAAACACGCAAAAGCATAGTACACCACATCTGTCTGCGCTAGAGTTGGAAGGCGTATTATTCTTGCACCGCTTAGATTCATGACTGGTTCATCACTGCCGAATGAAGAATTCCGTCGCCCTGTTCGCGAGACAGACTGGCGGTTATTTTTGCGCTTGGTGCCCTATGGGTTACGAAATGGTCGGGTGTTTTTGCTAGCCATGCTCTTGCTGATTCCGGCGGCGATCGCGGGAGCGATTCAGCCAATTTTGATCGGGGTTGCCATTTCCTTGATTAAGCAAGAGCCACCCACAACCTGGGGCATCTTTCGCCAAGGGGAACTGGGACTACGAGAATTACCGCTAACTACAGGCATTAATATTCTGGCGGGAACCTTACTGTTTACCCTGATCGTGCGGTTAATGTTAGATGCCTGGCAGGGCTATTTGGTGCAAAAAGTGGGACAACGGATCACCGCTGATATTCGAGATGATTTGTTTCATCATGTCACTTCTTTAGCCATGCGGTTCTTTGATCGCACTCCAGTCGGACGGTTAATTACCCGATTAACCAGTGATGTGGAAGCGCTCGGAGATGTGTTTTCGACTGGCGCGATCGGCATTCTGGGCGATCTGTTTTCCATCATTGTGATTGCCGTCCTGATGTTCCTGATGCGCTGGCAATTGGCTTTGTTACTGACCTTGATGCTGATTCCAGTCACATTTCTGATCATTTATTTTCAGCAACAATATCGTAAAGCCAACTATCGAGCGCGGGAAGAATTGTCGGCACTCAATGCGATGTTGCAGGAGAATATTGTCGGCATCAACGTTGTCCAACTATTTCGGCGCGAGTGGTTTAATGCCGACCTATTTCGGACAATTAACCAGCGTTACATCAAACAAGTCGATCGCACGATTATTTTCGACTCAGCGATTTCCGCTACTTTAGAATGGATTTCCTTAGTGGCGATCGCTGGAGTTCTAGCCGTTGGAGGTTGGCTCGTTCTAGGAAAGCAATTGGAATTTGGGGTTCTTTCTACCTTTATTTTGTTTGGACAACGGTTGTTTGATCCCTTGCGGCAATTTGCAGAAAAATTTACTGCCATTCAAGCTGGACTCACCGCGGTAGAACGAGTCAGCGATATTCTGAACGAGCCGATCGAAATCCGGGACGTGGCAACGCCAAAAACCTTACTAAATACCACTAACCAAGCCGGAGAAATTCGCTTCGAGCATGTGTGGTTTGCCTATAAGCCGGGTGAGTATGTCATCAAAGATCTTAACTTCACCATTCGTCCAGGCGAGAAAGTCGCGCTTGTCGGACCGACAGGGGCTGGAAAAAGCTCAATTATTCGCTTATTGACTCGACTGTACGAAACAACAGAAGGCAGAATTCTGGTAGATGGCATTGATATTCGCGAATTGCCTCAAACAGAATTACGTCGCCATTTAGGGGTGATTCTCCAAGATGGGTTTATCTTTGCTGGCGATGTTAAAAGCAATATTACGCTGGGGGAAACTTATTCCCTAGAAGCCGTGCAAGCGGCTGCCCGAAATACTAATGTGGCAAATTTAATTGAACAACTTCCCCAGGGCTACGATACGCAACTGCGGGAGCGGGGGACCAATCTATCCGGTGGACAAAAACAACTACTAGCGTTTGCCCGAGCCGCCATTCGTAGCCCCAGTGTACTGATTTTGGATGAAGCCACTGCCAGTTTAGATGTCGGCACAGAAGCCTTAATTCAGGATGCGCTGGAACACTTGCTGGTTGATCGCACAGCCATCATCATTGCTCACCGACTTTCAACCATTCGGAATTGCGATCGCATTCTGGTATTAAAACGCGGTCAACTGGTGGAAGCGGGTAGCCACGACGAGCTATTGCAAACTGGCGGATTGTACGCCAGCCTCTATTACTTACAGATGCTGGAGCAAAATTAAGCCATTTCCAGAACTCTGACCAAAAATGCCCACCGATCGGCTGCCTCTTCAATCAATTTGGCGGTAGGTTTACCTGCCCCATGACCCGCTTTAGTTTCAATCCGAATTAAGGCTGGAGCATGACCCTGTTGAACCGCTTGGAGCGCAGCAGCAAATTTGAAGCTATGAGCCGGAACGACGCGATCGTCATGGTCAGCTGTCGTAATTAAGGTGGCTGGGTAGGCAGTGTTGGGTTTGAGATTGTGTAAGGGTGAGTAGGCATAGAGGGCTTTAAATTCCTCTGGATCATCGGGCGAACCATATTCCGACATCCAAGCCCAACCGATCGTGAACTTGTGGAACCGCAGCATATCCATCACACCCACAGCGGGTAAGGCTGCCGCAAATAAATCGGGTCGCTGAGTCATACAAGCCCCTACCAGCAAGCCGCCATTGCTTCCCCCCGCGATCGCAAGTTTTTTCGAAGAGGTATAGTGATGCTCAATTAACCACTCAGCCGCCGCGATAAAGTCGTCAAACACATTCTGCTTCTTCAACTTCATACCAGCTTGGTGCCAGTCTTCACCGTACTCACCCCCACCCCGCAGATTGGGAATGGCATAAATGCCGCCCATCTCCATCCAAATCAGGGAACTCACAGAAAAGCTAGGAGTGATCGACGCCCCAAACCCACCATAGGCATAGAGATAAGTCGGATTGGTGCCATCTCGCTTCAGACCCTTCTTATGCACAATAAACATCGGCACTTGGGTTCCGTCTTTGCTCGCGTAAAATATCTGCTCAGTTTCGTAGTCGTCCGGGTTGAAATCGACTTGGGGTTGACGGTATAGGGTACTTTCACCTGTCATCAGGTTATAGCGGTAAATCGTTGTGGGAGCCGTAAAGCTAGTGAAGGCATAGAATGTTTCGGTATCGTAGCGCTTACCGCCAAAACCGCCTGCCGAACCAATCCCAGGGAGAGCCACTTCACGGATAAACTTGCCCTGAAGATCGACAATCTTGATTTGGCTGCGAGCATCTTTCAGGTAAGACAGCACAAACCAATTGTTCAAAACACTGGCACCTTGGAGTGTTTCGGTGACTTGTGGAATGATTTCTTGCCAGTGCGCTCGATCGGGCTGGGTGATATCAATTTCGATCACTCGCCCCCGGGGCGCATCTAGATCGGTGCTGAACCAGAAGTGGTTACCGTCATTATCAATAAAGCTATATGCGGCTTCAAAGGCTGTAATCAGCTCCACTACAGGCGCATCGGCAGCAGAGAGATCCTTATAAAACACTAAATTGCGGGGATCAGTGCCTAACCAGACGGAGACAATTAAATACCGTCCATCCTCGGTGACGCCACCATTAAATCCCCAATCTTTCTTATCACTCCGCTCATAAATCAACACATCGTCGGACTGCGGCGTACCCAAGCGGTGATAGTACAGCTTTTGAAAGTAATTAACATCCTCCAGTTTCGTCTTTTCGTTCGGAGCATCGTAGCGGGAATAGAAAAACCCCTCACCGTCATGCGTCCAGGAAGCACCCGAGAATTTCACCCATTGCACTCGATCGTCTAAATCATGCCCCGTTTCCACATCCCGAACTTTCCATTCCTGCCAATCCGATCCTGAAATGGATAATCCATAAGCCAAGCGCTGTCCATCTTCACTGACCGCAATGCCAGATAGCGCCACAGTGCCATCTTCTGAAAGCTTGTTCGGATCGAGTAAGACCGTAGGGGTAGCGTCTAGCGACTTGAGGGTATAGAGAACGCTTTGGTTCTGCAAGCCATCGTTTTTCGAGTAAAAATAGCGATCGCCCTGTTTAAATGGAATGCCATACTTTTCAAAATCCCACAGGTTAGTCAGACGTTGCTGAATAGCTGCTCGTTGGGGAATCTGGCTCAAATAGTCAAAAGTGAGTTGATTCTGGGCTTCAATCCATTGTCTAGTTTCTGGCGCATCCGGATCTTCGAGCCAACGATAAGGATCAGCCACTTTAACGCCATGATAGTCGTCAATTTGCTTGACCTGTTGGGTAACGGGGTAGGTGAGAGGGAACGAGTTGGCATTCGGCATAGCTTGAGACTCTAGGCAACTCTGTCCACTGTAGAACCAGATCAGGTGAACGGCGAGGCTAATGACAAAAAACATCCATCTGAGGGATTTCCGCCGAACTTGCATAAAATTCCAGGAACAGTACGCAACGACATTCAGGATTAACCCTGAGCCTTATCAATACTTTGCTGCTAAGGCTCAATACTCAGGTTCTCTATCCTTCCTTCATTAAGGTACTGACTCGGGATTGAACGGTTGCCGCAGTTTCACGGATTTTTTCTGATGCTTGACTAAGCAGCATGAGTAATTAACCGGAGGTTTTGAGCCGATCTTTATTTCCGGCAATTCAGAGAATTAAATACTGTAGCGGCTTGTTGTTTGGCATCCTGCCCGATCGCTAATACGGTCGCCATACGTTTACCATCTGCCAATGCCACGATCGCATCATGCTTCACAGCGTAGACTGGCGGTAGCTCAGGGGAGAGGGTTAGTTCCCCCTCCTGCATCAAAACCAGCGTACTGCTGCCGCAGAACGGTCTTGCCTCTGTCCGAGAACTGAGCGGTTTGAAATCTTCACCCGATCGATAAGACAGGGTGAAATCCGGCGATGGCATAGACGTATCCTCATCAGCATCCGCCCTTGTCGGTGTCGTCGGACTTTCAATATCTAAGGGAACTTTAGCGACGAATAATTCCACGCCTGAGACCCGATTGAGATCGGTCGGTGGGTTCGTGAAATCCCGTGGGAACGATGGACTACTAACGATCGCCACTTTTGCCCCGCCAATATTCGTACCAAATACCCCCTGTGCACCACCAGGAATCTGATAGTCCATCAAACTTTGAGCAATGGCAGTCGCTCGTTGCGGATCAACCGCGTTACTAAAAAATTTGACAAATAAGCCAGCTGTACCAACAGCCGCAATCATCACAGCCCCCACCGCGATCGCCAAGCCTTCCCAAATACTGACCGAGTATTCAGAAGATTGAGTTTGAGAATCAGGGGAATTTACCATCACTTGATTGCAGCACTCTTCGAGCAGCATAGGAACGATCGCAATTCTAGCTTGATTTCTCGACTCATCCTGACTACTACCTGATGATCGACGTAATTTACCATAGGGGCGCAGCACCGATAGAGTATGGCAAACTAAAGACCGGAAACGATCAGGACAAGTGACGTATGAACAGCAGGCACGATCGCAACGCGACCCGCCCCTCTCTATCTAGCATGCTGGGTACAGGCGTAATCTCCTGCCTGCTAACAACGGGAACCTGGTCAACTGACTGGGCTGCTCCAACCCACTCGGCGCGACGAATCGGTGACACACTCACAATCGCCCAAACCAGCCCCCCAGTCTCACCCACTCAGTCCCCTATGCCAACGGTGCAACCACGCATCCGTATCAGTCCAATCGCATCCCCAACCGCCACCCCAACGCCTACCCCTAGTCCTATTCCAACGGCACCGCAAGCTGCACCGACCTTACCTCCCGAACCCGAGCTGATTCCCCGACCCGTCGATCGACTGGGAGAACCGGCCACCTTACCCGCTGAACCATTCCCCAGTCCAACGGCGGTGCCTACCCCGCCAACAACTCCCCCCGTCGGTCAACCCGTCCCAACCTTGCAAGGCTCTCCGGTTCCAGCGCCCTTACCCCCAGCCGCTACACCGGCTCCAGCCCCTCTATTGCCGTCAGCCAATCCCAGAGCTGCCACCCCTAAGGCAACGCCGACCGCCGCTGCGCCTGCTCCCTTCTCTGCTGCCACCCCTGCTCCTAAAGCGTCCCCGCCCAATCTCTCTCCTCAAGCATCTCCCCCTCTTACCGCCCCACCCTCTCCTACAACCAGCTTTAGCCCATATCCCACCCCGAGCGAGCTAACGGAGCCCACTCCTCAGCCAACCACCAACTCCTCGCTTCCAGCCTGGCTAGGTTGGGTCACAATGGTAACCGCGATCGGGCTCGCCGGGATTATTTATCAATTAGTTTTACGACAGCGTCGTCCGCAATCGAGTGCCGAACCTGGATCTGCTCTGACTACTGCGGATGCCGACAGTTCTGAATCGTTCCGTAGCTTAGTAGATCCGCCTTCCACAACCGAGCGATCGCTGGAGTCGCTCGACCCCCCTGAAGAAAATTAGTCAATTTGTTGCTCAATTGGCTGGCTGATCAGGCGATGGCACCGGAGTGGGAGTAGGTGTCGGGGCAGGAGTTGATCGTGATTCTCCATTCAGCGCCTGAGCTAGTTGGTCTACCGTCAGCGTTTGAACAAGAGACAATTGCAACGGGGCTTCACTGAGGAAGGCAGCATAGTCAGCCCGCAGATAGGTAGCGTAACTGGGCTGATTCGCAATATAGGTCTGGAAGAAGGCAAGGGACAGCGCATTGACATACCGACGAGCGATCGCTGGATTGGGACCAATTACTTCCGCAGGCAGCGCTACAGGACGTTCGGTAGACTCAAGCGCCGCTCTTAAAGGACGCCGTTGTCCAGTTCCAGCAATCACCGAAAAATGAGTACCACCATCCATTAACACCAAATAATTGTGATCACCCGACAACCAGGTAAAGGGTTGAATTTGCTCGAGTAAGGTGGGAGCAACCGTATCAGCACTTCCGCTCACGACCATCGTTGGAACCTGAATCTGGCTTAAGCTATCCTGGCCCAAGACAGCACTGGTAATCGGATTAAGAGCAATCACGGCTTGAATCCGGCGATCTTGCAGGGTACGGGTCAAGGAACTGGTAGCATCTGCCAGCAATAACGCCTGACATTGCAGCAACAGGGACAAATTATAGTTGTTGGCGGTATCAGCACACGCGGCTTGCAGTTGCACAAAGTTGAGTGGCGCACCCGCTAGCACCAAAGCGGTATAACCACCAAACGACTGACCAATCACCCCGACCTGTTGCAGATTAAGCTGGCGATAGGCAGGTTGCTGTTCCAAATAATTGAGGAGATAGGTGATATCTAATGGGCGATCGATAAATTCAGTCGGTTGAGCCACTTCGCTAGCCGTCCCATTCACCAAAGCCTCTTGCTGTTTCAGATTACTACCGGGGTGTTCTGGCACAAGCACCGCAAACCCATAAGATGCCAAATGCTCAGCTAAATAAGCAAAGGTATTGCGATCGGAACCTAGCCCATGTGAAATGATCACAACTGGAAGACGCGCAGGCAGCCTACTCCGACCTGGTTGGGGTAGATAAATATCGACCGGGAAAACCCGTCCTTTGACAACATTTACGGTTAAAGAACGCTGAGGTTCGCTAACAGGAAGCGGAATCACCGCAGGGCGGCTGAGATCCGTCAGGGGAACCGTGCGCTTTTGGAAGGCAAACGGTCCCCGTTGCCGCAGATCCGTCGCTGGAAAGTCAAGCTTTTCCTGAAGATCAAGCGTCAGAGCGGCTAACGTTTGTTCCACCGACGCTTCCTGGTTGACAGCAGCGACCGCCCGATTAGTTTGGCTAATTAACTTCTCTAAATTTCTAGCAATGCGCAGGCTCTCGGCGACGTCAATCCGTAATCCACGGGTGGGAAACTTACGCAGAAAATTGAGTAATGTTAACCCTTCTGGGTCTGCTGCCGCTAGAATCAGAGCTGCTCGGATCGCATTGTAACCAGAAAGATCGCGTGCTTCTGGCTTAATGACGGTCCCCAAGCGTCGGAGCAGAAGTTCGCCCTGAGCCGAATACAGAAATTGGGAAATGGTGACAGCAGAGAGCTTCACCCGGGCTAACAAGACGCTGCGTAACTCTTTCAGCGTACTTGCATCAGCAAATTGAGTATAAACTGCTAAATCATCATCGATCGCGCCAGTTCTAGCATAGGACTCTAAGGAAGCCACTGGAATCGATCGCTCCAGCAAGCTATAGGACACATAGATCCGCTCGGCAGCTCGACCAGGAGCGATCGTGGCTAGCAATCCCCCTATCCCTGCCAATACCAGGCTTGTCCAAATGCGGCGATCCCCAGCTAGTAGGCATCGGATAGTAGAGAGAGAATAACACCAACAATTCATCTGCGCGTCTGATTTAACAATTAGCGATTTAGTCTCTACCCATGCTAATCGCTAATTGCTAGTCACCCTCAAACGCTAACGATAGTCTTAGTTCTGAATGAGTTTTTGCACCTCTTGCCAAAGTTTTTCATCACCCCGAACAGTAGCAAAAATCTGCCCAAACCGTTGGGAATTCAACCCCTCATTCTGGACAATTTTGTCCATTCTCACTTGAGCGTCTTGCTGAATTTTAGTCAGTTGGGCTACCGCTTGGGTATAACTCTGCTGTTCCTTTGGAGTCACCGGATTAGCAGGCTTCGTTTTGGGATCGCGCTGCGACTGATAGATTTCTTTAAACCGAGTGGGACTGAGTCCTTCTTTTTGGACTGCTGCCATCATTTGGGTTTCAGCATCAGTGGTCACAACCAACATTTGCTTAACCGCACTGGCAAACTTCTTCAGTTCCTCGGGAGTCACTGGAGTTTTAGGCGCCGTAGGAGCCACCGGTTGCTGGGTTGAGGGGGCAGCAGGTTGCTGAGCAGGGGGAGTTTGCGCTTGAGCTGGAAGATGGCTCACTGCCAGTACAGTGACTAGTGAACAACCTGCCAAAATTTGTTTGAGCATGAGTATATTCCTCATATTGACAACAATCTGCCTTATCCAGAACACCAAAACTGGCAGTGCCCCCGGAGCAATTGCAAAAGACATGGCTTTAGTTTAGCGAGAACTCGGAGTTTTGCGACAAGGGGTGAGATGGTAACGTTTTCAGTTAAGATGGGAACCTCTAAGCCGCTACAGCACAGATCATGGGCAATACGTTTGGTCATTTATTTCGGGTTACGACCTTTGGCGAATCTCATGGAGGCGGAGTGGGAGTCGTGATTGATGGCTGTCCTCCCCGGCTAGAGATTTCTGTGGAAGAGATTCAAGTCGAGCTCGATCGCCGGCGTCCGGGTCAAAGCAAAATTACGACTCCCCGGAAGGAAGAAGATCGTTGCGAAATTCTTTCCGGTCTATTTGAGGGCAAAACCACCGGCACCCCGATCGCTCTGCTGGTTCGCAATAAAGATGCCCGATCGCAGGACTACGACGAGATGGCTGTGAAATATCGTCCCTCCCATGCGGATGCGACTTATGATGCGAAGTACGGCATTCGTAACTGGCAAGGCGGGGGGCGATCGTCTGCCCGAGAAACCATTGGACGGGTAGCGGCAGGGGCGATCGCGAAAAAGATTTTGGCACAGGTGGCTGGTGTGGAGATTGTCGGCTACGTCAAACGGATCAAAGATCTGGAAGCGATGATTGATCCAGAGACCGTCACCTTAGAACAAGTAGAAAGCAATATTGTGCGCTGTCCGGATCAGGAAACCGCCGATCGCATGATTGACCTGATCGAACAAATTCGTGATCAAGGGGACTCCTTAGGTGGCGTAGTGGAATGTGTGGCTCGTCAAGTTCCCAAAGGCTTGGGTGAACCGGTATTCGACAAATTAGAAGCCGATCTCGCTAAAGCGGTGATGTCCTTACCTGCCACCAAAGGCTTTGAAATTGGTTCCGGATTCGCTGGCACCTTGCAAACTGGCAGCGAACATAACGATGAGTTTTATACCGACGATCGTGGCGAAATTCGTACCGTCACCAACCGCTCTGGTGGCATTCAGGGCGGCATTTCCAATGGTGAAAATATTGTGATTCGGGTCGCCTTTAAACCCACTGCGACCATTCGTAAAGAACAACGCACGGTTACTCGTGAGGCTGAAGCGGTCACACTGGCGGCTAAGGGACGACATGATCCCTGTGTGTTACCACGAGCAGTCCCGATGGTAGAAGCGATGGTAGCCCTGGTGTTGTGTGATCATCTGATGCGCCAGCAAGGTCAGTGTGGTGTGCTGTAAGCAGATTACTCGCTTAACTTGCTGAGGACAAAAGCAACCAGGAACCCAGACACCGTTAGCAGTCCGGCAAAATCATGGGCTTGCTCAAAGGCTTCGGGAATCATAGTATCCGTTAACATGGCAAGAATCGCGCCAGCGGCGATCGCAGTGGTAGCCGCAATCACAGCCGCAGAAAAATGTTGGAAAACTACATAACCAATCAGAGCCGCAACACCTGAGACAACTGCGATCGAGCCCCAAACTCCAAAGATATAGCGGGGCGCTCGTCCAGCTTGCTTCATGCCTGCGGCGCTAGACAGTCCTTCTGGCAAATTCGACAAAAATACCGCCGCTACCGTGACCCAACTGACTACACCACCGCTGAGTAAACTCACTCCGACCACGATCGATTCGGGAATGCCATCCAGTAAAGCTCCGATCGCAATGGCTAACCCACTCCCACTGGTTTCGGCTTCAGACGATTGCTGCTTGCCGGAACGTTTGCGGTGTTTGGCGCCCTGTTGGTCAAGATATAAATTAGCGGCCGTATAGACGATCGCCCCGGTGAGAAAACCGATCGCAGTCGCCGGAAACCCACCGCGATGATAAGCTTCGTCCATCAGCTCAAAGGCTAATGCCGAAATCAGCACTCCAGCCCCAAATGCCATCACGGCGGCGATCGCACGTTGTGGTAAACGCAGAAAATATCCGATCAACGCTCCCAATAACAACGCTGAACCGGCCAGCAATCCCCACAATCCGGCTTGTAGCCATAGCGGAATCATGTTAGTGATGCGACTCCATAATTCGGTATTCCAGATGTAACCGATTTATCTAGTGCTCACATCATACCGACGGCAGACTGACACTTTAACTGAGATCAGCGCCCAGGAAGCGATCGAGAAACTTAGTTCGCCAGGTCGCCCGCAACAGAAAACACCATTCCACGGCAATTAGCCCAATAAAGATATAACTGGGAATGCTTAAGTAGGTCAGTTCAAAAAAGCGGCGGAATGGGGGAATGGCGACGATCAAAAAGTAGATGCCGAGCAGAATTAAGGCAACTACAGAATAGCGACGATCGCCACTTAAAGGTTCCCCGCCAACCCAGAATCGTGTGGGTGGCTTCAGAAAGGGAATCAGCAGCAATTCACACATCACCAGAATTGTTACTAAGGCGCTGCGCGGCACACTGTAATCGACTCGCGCTAAATCCGAGGCGGGAGGCAAATCTAACACGGCAACAACCAGGTAATACAAATAGACCAGTAACGCCACCATGGTGATCAGAAGCGTGGCAGGAATAATAAAGTGCAGGATCGATCGCACCATACTGCGCCGGGGCAGCAACCCTGGTTTAGCCCAAATCGGAATAAACATGGTCGGAAAGCCCACTCCAATCAGCGAGACGATCGCACTTTGTTTGTTCTCTAACGGGAAACTATCAGTGACGATCGCGGTGGCAAAAATCAGCAACGTCACACAGAACGTCCTGACCATGAACAGCTTCATCACATCTTGGATGCCGTTCCGAATGCACTGTCCTTCCAAAAACGCATGGGGCAATGCGCCAAACGAATCCTTCAGCAACACAATATCTGCCACACCCCGAGTCGCTTTACTGCCACTTTCCATCGCGATCGCTAGATTGGCTTGCTTCAGGGACAGGACATCATTCACCCCATCTCCGATCATGGCAACATAACGTCCTTGTCGCCGGAGACACTGGACCAATCGGGCTTTTTGTTCCGGTGTGATCCGCCCAAATACCGTTTTAGTCAGGGCTGATTGGGTAAACTGAGCCTCATCCATTCGCGCTAATTCCTGCCCCGACACCACCTGTACCTGTGCCCCTAAGCCTGCCTGTTTTGCCAGAGCTACCACTGTTTGGGGATTATCACCAGAAATAATTTTGACTTCAATTCCCGCCGCCGCAAATCCATCTAGCGTTGCTTGGGCTTCGGGACGCAGTTGATCACTAAACCGTAAAATGCCTAATGGGGTGAGATGGGGCGGTAGACAGGGTTGTCCTAAGGCATCCTGGAGTGAATGGAGATTAGGACTATAGGCAAACAAAACGACCCGCAACCCTTGTTCTGTCCCGGTTTTGATATAAGCCTGCATCTCTGGCGTTAAGCTGGCAGCAGGCATCAACATTTCGGGCGCACCTAACACGTAAGCACCGGGGGTGAGGGGCGGAGCTAGAGGGATCGAGTCATCCGCACCCGGAGATCGTGCTGATAGTTCTTGCCCAGAGCCACTATCAAACGCTACTGCACTCCATTTCCGTGCCGAGGAGAACGGGACTTCTAGAACTGGAGAAATCTTGTGTTGCGGACAAACATGGGCGATCGCTTCACTGGTTTTATTCGTAGTCGTAGCACTGCTGGCAAAGATCCCCAATAACGATCGCAGCTCATCGTCACGAATGCCGATCGCATGAATCTCTTCTAACTGGATTTGATTCGTTGTCAAAGTGCCCGTTTTATCCAAACAGAGGACATCCACATTACTAAGGGATTCCACCGCATTGGCTTGCTGGATCAACACATCCTGACCCACCATCCGCACTGCCCCCAGACCGTAAGCCAGCGTGATCGCCAGTAACAACCCAGCGGGGACTAATCCAGCAATTACAGCCGCCCGTTGGATGACATCATTTAGCGAATAAGAACGGCTAAGGAAGCTAATACAAACGAGAATCCATAAAAAGCAGGAAATCAGTAAAAATGTGCGGATAATCAGGTTAATTTCACGTTGGAGCGGAGTTAGCATTTGCCGGAATGCGCGTGCCCCAATCATTAACTTAAAGGCAAAGGTTTCCGTCCCAACTTTCTCAGCTTCATAACAGGCTGTACCACTGACACAAAAGCTGCCGGAATAAACCGGATCTCCAGCCACTTTCGGAATCAAATCCGATTCCCCGGTCAGGAGTGACTCATCCACTTCCATCCGACCATCTCCGACCAGGGAACCGTCTACCACAACTTGATCCCCTGGCATCACCACCAGAATATCGCCTAAAACAATCTCACTCGGGTCAACAGTACGCTCCTTCCCCTCCCGGATCACCGTGGCTTTCGGGCGATGTAGCAAAGCAATTTCATCTAACTTTTGCTTGGCCCAAATCTCCTGACAAATATTGACCAGCACCCCGCCAAAAATCACAATTACGACCAACACCCCATCACTGAAACGCCCCAACAGGAACATCACCAGACTGATGGAGAAGAACACCATGTTAATGAAGGTAAAGAGGTTCTCCTGAAAGATCTGGCGGTAAGAACGGCTAGTCTGTAATGAAACATTGTTTCCCTGTCCCGCCGATCGCCGCGCTAATACCTCTGTTTCCGTTAAGCCCATCAAGGGCGCGATCGTATTCACTTGCTCTGGATGATTCATCAGCCACCGATCCCACCAGCTTCGTTACAGTCATAGCGCACAGTTCACAGTTTACGCCTCTGATCAGGATAGAGCGAGATCGATCACCACATTCTGCTAACTGATTGGACTGTCAAATACTGTCTAACACTGCTTATGGTATGGACAAGCTAAAACCGGGTAACACATTTTCGCCAGTTGCCATCATGGGTAAGCTGAGCACTTCAACCGCCTGATTAGACCGATAAATCTCAATCTGCCGATCAGCGGGATTAATTAACCAGCCTAATTGCAACCCACTATCGAGATACTCCTGCATTTTGGCTTGTAAGGGTTTGAGCCGATCGGTGCGAGAGCGCAGTTCAATCACAAAATCCGGGCAAATGGGCGGAAACTTTTCTCGATCCCCTGGAGTTAGGGCATTCCAGCGATCTAATCGCACCCAGGCAACATCCGGGGAACGATCGCCACCACCGGGCAGGCTAAAGATGGTGGAAGAACTAAACACAACTCCTATGCCGGTCTGTTCATTCCACAACACGACCTTGGCAATTAAACTTGCCTCTTGACTGCCACTTTCTCCTCCCACGGGTGACACGATAATTAACTCCCCTTGCGGCGATCGTTCTAAGGAAACATCTTGGTTAGCCAAACAAAGCTGATAAAACTGCTCCCGGGTCAATTGGGTGATTGGAGATAAGTTTAGGACAGTAACCATAAGACTGTTTTCCTATCCAAGCGGATGGTTCCATCATCCCTCAGGTTAATCAAACTGACACTAGTTGCGACGATCGTCCTGTTCTGACCCGTCGAAGGATTGACTAGTGGTTACTGTATAGAGTGGGAGATCTCAATTGATCGATGCCGTGCGATCGCAGCGAGTGCTTGTAAGCTATTAAATGGTTCTTCAATACGTTAGAAAGCGATGATTCTGCCAGGTTCAGCCGTTCGAGTCACGAATACTCAAGATACCTACTATACCTTTCAGGGCTTAGTCCAACGAGTCAGCGATGGTAAAGCTGCCGTGTTATTTGAAGGGGGCAACTGGGATAAGTTAGTCACTTTTCGCCTGTCGGAGCTGGAAGAAGTGGATACTACCGCAGGTAAGAAAAAGAAATAAGGGTGCCAGAACGGGAGTTGACCGTGTAGGGTATAGCTGTTAGTCCAGTTTTTGGTGATGGGATCCAGGTGGGATTCCACCTCATCCTCCCCATCGCCTCAACTCCTCATCTGCATTACTGCCTATGCGCCTGCCGCTGCCGCAATTCACTACAAAAGATCGTCATCCCAGTCACATTGCTGAGGTGATCGAAACCGCTACAACCGAATTTTTGGCGCAATGTTTGGAACCGGAGGATTTAAGTTTTCCGACGATGCCGCCCTTTGGCAGTTGGGTTAAAGCCACCGATGAAGATTCGGGTAATCGCGTTTATGCGGTGGTTTATCACGCTACCACTAGTCCGATCGATTCCGTCCACCGTGCCCGCGCTTTAGGATTGTCGCTGCAAGAACTACGAGAGCAGCAACCCCAAATTTTTGCCATGTTAAAAACAGAGTTCCGAGCCGCGATCGTCGGCTTTCAACCGCATAGCGATCGGCGGAGCGAACCGTTGTTTGAAACTGCCCCAATCTATCAACATTTGCCGCCGCGACCCCCACAAATTCATCAAGCCGTTTATTACTGTGAACCGGAGGAAATTATTCGGTTTAGCGAGAAATTTGACTTCCTGCGAACGCTATTAGAAATGAATGGGGCGCCTGTGGATGGGTTAGCTGCTGCAACGATTCGAGAAATTTATCAATTGCGTAAGGCAGATCGCGAGTGGTTAGTGCAGGCTGGACGATCGTTAAGCTTACTTTTGAAGGATGACTACGATCGCTTACGGGTAATTTTAAGTCAGATTCACCTATAGATAGATTCCTCTGGAAGGATTTTCCGAGTATTTATGGTGTCAGAGATCACTAGTTAGTTAAGAAGCACAGGTGAAGTCAAAGGTGAAAAGTCAAAACATGGCTTTTAGCTTTTCATCTTTGACTTCTTTTTTTATGCTTACTATACCTAAAGAGAGTAGCCGTCCAGCCATACGATCGCGTGTTTCATTGCCCAAATATCAACGTTATTAAATTACTGTTCCTAATTTTTGCGGTTACAGCGATACTAATCAGGCTCGCTGCTCAAGAATATCGTTATTGTTAGCGCAGGCTAAGCTGGGCAGTTAACAGTTCTACCAGCAAATGACTACAAAGCTTACCTTTATAGTTAATTTGCTAACAACAACCTAATGTTTAGTTAATAGACCTAATCTATATGGAAGCTCTTCTGCACTTTAAAGAAGAACCGATCTTACCGTTTGTGGTTCTTCTTGCCGTCATTCTAATTGTGCCACCGTTCTTTGAGCGGATTCGTCTACCAGGACTCGTCGGGCTTTTGGCTGCCGGGGTTCTGTTAGGGAGCAATGGGTTAGGCCTCTTGCAAAAAGAATCGGAAACCATGCGATTGCTGTCAGACATCGGCTTAGTCTACCTGATGTTTGTGGCTGGATTGGAAGTCGATCTCGAACAGTTCCAAAAAACCAAGCATCGCTCGGCGGGCTTTGGTAGCTTCACCTTCATGGTGCCGCTGATTTTTGGCACGATCGTTGGGCGCATTTTTGGGTTTGATTGGAATGCATCGATCTTGATTGGGTCGTTATTTGCGTCGCATACCCTGCTGGCATACCCCATTGTTAGCCGCTTAGGAGTTGTGACCAATGAAGCGGTGACCGTGACGATCGGGGCCACCATCTTCACCGACATTGGCGCCTTATTAGTTCTGGCAGTCTGTATTGCCATTCATGCTGGCAAATTTACGCCACTCAGCATCGCAACCTTAATTGCCTCGCTAGCCGTTTATACCGCCGTGATTTTAATTGGCTTCGATCGGATTGGGCGGGAATTCTTCCGGCGATCGGGCGATGAAGAAGGCAATCAATTTCTGTTTATTCTGCTGGTCGTATTTTTGTCTGCTGTAGGTGCTCAGTTAATTGGGGTGGAAAAGATCGTCGGGGCATTTCTAGCCGGATTGGCGGTCAATGGGGTCGTGGGTGAGAGTCCAGTGAAGGAGAAAGTCATCTTCGTTGGTAGCGTCCTATTTATCCCCATCTTTTTTGTGGATATGGGACTGTTAATCAACATTCCCACCTTCATTCGCAGTCTGACGAATCTACAAGCCCTGGCTTTAACCCTCTGCGTCATATTCGGGCTAATTATCAGTAAGTTTCTTGCCGCCTTCCTCGCCAAGTTGGCATACCGATACAACCGCCACGAAATGATCGTCATGTGGTCATTGTCTTTACCTCAGGTTGCCGCCACCCTGGCAGCAACCCTGGTCGGGTATCGGGCTGGCATGCTATCCGAAGAGTTGCTCAACAGTGTGATTGTTTTGATGCTGGTCACTTCAACGTTGGGACCTGTGTTAACGGCTCGGTTTGCCCCCGATCTGGCTGTTTCCGAGACAGAAACTAGTCCCGAAACCGACTTGCTGAGTTGGCAAGAGGCGGAACAGCGCGAATTTGTCGTGGTGGTTCCAGTCTATAACCCCAAAACAGAACAGTATTTGATTGAGTTAGCCGTATTGCTGGCGAAACATCATGCTGGGCGGATTGTCCCGTTGTCGATCGCGCCTTCCCACACCCACATGAATGAGCCACAGCTAGTGGCATCACTCCAACGGAGTCAGGGGTTGCTGAATGCCGCCATGCAAGTGGGTCGAGAATTAGGGATTGAAGCCGATCCCTTACTCCGTATTGATGACGGGATTGCTCAGGGCATTACCCGTGCCAGCCGTGAACAAAACGCCAATCTCATCGTAATGGGGTGGAGCAAACGGATGGGCATGTCTGCTCGCTTGTTGGGGAATGTCATCGATCGGGTTTTATGGGCATCCCATTGTCCAGTGGCAATTTCTCGGTTGCTAGACTCACCCCAGGCCATGCAGCGCATTCTAGTACCTGTGGCCAACTTAACCCCGCGATCGATCCGAGGATTGCGCATCGCTAACGTGTTAGCCGCCACTACCCAAGCTCAGGTCACCCTCCTACATGTGAATAATCGTGCCGTTACTCCTGGTAAAGTTGCCTGGATGGAATCCCAATTAGCGCTGCTGGCTAGCAAAGTTGCACCTGACTTACAACCCGAAATCATCGTTAAGCCCTATGACGACATCGCTCGGACGATCGCGACTACATCTAAAGATTACGATCTGGTGATTCTACGCTCTTTTCCCCACCGAACCAGTGCTGGCGGCTTGGTAGTCAGCGATTTGACTTCCCGCACCGTCCAACAAATTGCTTGCTCCGTCATCCTGTTAGGGGAACCGCACGAGCAACCGACGGTTTTACGCTAGGGCGACTGGGAAAAATTCCCCTAAGATCAAGGAAGACCCTTGATTGAGTGGTGATTTTTGCTGTGACGGCTGCCAATGTTCTGCCCTTAATCAAAGACCCCGATCGCTTGGAAAACCGCTTGAAGGAAATTCCGGCGGAACCAGGGGTCTACTACATGAAAGATGCCAGTGATCAAATTCTCTACATTGGCAAGTCCAAAAAGCTGCGATCGCGCTTGCGATCGTATTTTAATGGGCATGATACCCGTCCCCGCATTGCCCTGATGATGCGGCAGGTGACGGAACTAGAAGTGATTGTCACCGACACAGAAGCCGAAGCGCTGGCGCTAGAAGCCAATCTGGTCAAGCAACACCAACCCCACTTTAATGTGTTGCTGAAGGATGACAAAAAGTATCCTTATCTCTGCATTACCTGGTCAGAGTCCTATCCCCGGATTTTCATTACCCGCAAACGCCGACTGGGAAAGGAAAAAGACCGCTACTACGGTCCTTATGTCGATACCCATCTGCTCCGGAGTACGCTGCATTTAGTCAAACGGATTTTTCCCCTTCGCCAACGTCCCCAGCCGTTATTTAAGGATCGTCCGTGTCTGAACTACGACATCGGACGCTGTCCCGGCGTGTGTCAGGCGTTGATCTCCTCTGAGGACTATCGTAAAACCGTCCAGAAAGTCGCGATGATCTTCCAGGGGCGGACGAAAGAATTGGTCGATGTGCTCACCAGTCAAATGGAGAAAGCTGCCGAAGACCTGAACTTTGAACATGCCGCCCGCATCCGGGATCAAATTAATGGCTTGAAACTATTGGGCGCTGACCAAAAAGTTGCCCTACCGGATGATACGGTATCACGGGATGCGATCGCGCTTGCCGCCGATGATCATCATGCTTGTGTGCAGCTATTTCAGATTCGCGCGGGTCGCTTAGTGGGTCGCCTGGGATTTGTGGCTGATGCTCAGTCCGGCACTCCAGGCGAAATTCTGCAACGGGTGTTAGAGGAACATTTTCAGAGTGTTGATCCGGTGGAAATTCCCGCCGAGATTCTGGTCCAGCATGATCTGCCAGAAGGCGAAATGCTGGCAGAGTTTTTGAGCCAGGCTAAGGGACGCAAAGTGACGATCGTCGCTCCCCAACGGCAGGTGAAGGCTGAATTGATCGAAATGGTGGAGCGCAACGCCGGATATGAACTGGCTCGGGCGCAACGATTTGCCGATCGTAATGCCCAAGCCACCCAAGATCTGGCGGAATTATTAGATTTACCCGAACCCCCTCGCCGGATTGAGGGTTACGACATTTCCCATATTCAAGGCTCGGATGCCGTCGCCTCCCAGGTGGTATTTGTCGATGGTTTACCCGCCAAACAGCATTACCGCCACTACAAAATTAAAGATCCTACTGTCACCTCGGGACACTCGGACGATTTCGCTTCGATGGCAGAAGTGATTACGCGACGGTTCCGCAAATATGCGGCAGCCAAAGCCAAAGGCGAAGAGGTGGGAGCTGGCAAGACGGCATCCGTGTTAAGTCGGCATGTGGCGGCTGATGCGGATTTCCCTGATCTGGTGATGATCGATGGTGGCAAAGGTCAGTTGTCCGCCGTGGTTGCCGCCCTGCGGGAAATGAATTTGTTAGAAGAAGTACGAGTGGTCAGCCTAGCCAAACAACGGGAAGAGATCTTCTTACCCGGAGAATCCCTACCCTTAAACACCGATGCCGAACAACCCGGAGTCCAGTTGTTACGCCGCTTACGGGATGAAGCCCACCGGTTTGCCGTCAGCTTCCATCGCCAACAACGCTCCGATCGCATGCGCCGATCGCGCTTAGATGAGATCCCCGGTCTAGGTCACTATCGCCAGAAACAATTGTTAGCCACCTTCAGATCGATCGACTACATTCGCGAAGCCACCCCCGACCAAATTGCCACCGTCCCCGGCATCGGACCCCGCCTCGCCCAACAAATCTACGACTACTTCCACCCCCACCAGCAAGATCCTGAACCAGAATCATCTGAGATTGCCACGGCTGAAAGTTAAGCTATTGTTCAGCCGCATAGTGGACTAGTTGCCCTAACCGTCGCCGTAGAGTTTCTAGCCCCAGCCGATCGCTGGCAGAAATAAACACCGCTTGCGGATGTTCTTCCTGGGCTAACGCTAGAGTTTCGCCATCGACCTGATCAATTTTGTTGAACACTAATAAGGCGGGACCTGGCGTAATTGGCATCTCAGAGAGGATCGTCATCACCGATCGAATTTGGCTTTGCCAGGCTGGATGGGATAAATCCACCACATGTAATAAAGCATCTGCCTCAGTCACCTCTTCTAACGTGGCGCGAAAGGCATCCATCAATGAAGGCGGCAGATCATGGATAAAGCCTACGGTATCGGTTAATAGGATCGATCGCGGTTCCTGAGTCACTGCATCCGGTACAGGCAGACGGCGCGTCGTGGGATCAAGGGTGGCAAACAGTTGATCAGCGGTGTACACTTCCGCATTGGTCAATACATTTAATAAGGTAGACTTGCCCGCGTTAGTGTAGCCCACTACGGCTACCGAAGGCACTTCTTGATGCTGCCGCCGCTGCCGTAAGCGGGCACGATGGGCTTGCAATTGGTTCACTTCCTGTTGCAACCGGGAAATCCGCCGTTGGATGGCTCGGCGTTCCGATTCCAACTTGGTTTCCCCCGGTCCGCGTGTGCCGATCCCGCCGCCTAACCGGGACATCGCTTGTCCCCGTCCGGTCAATCGAGGTAAGCGATATTCCAACTGTGCCAGTTCCACCTGTAACTTTCCGGCTCCCGACTGCGCCCGTTGGGCAAAAATATCCAGAATGACTTCCGTGCGATCGACCACACGAATGCCAATCTGCGCTTCTAGATTACGTCGCTGAGCCGGAGACAAATCGCGATCGAACACCACCAAATTTGCTCCGATCGTTTGAGCCGTTCGGGCAATTTCCTGCACCTTCCCTTCCCCCACCACCGTTTGCGGATGAGGGCGGGGACGACGCTGTTTCATCGACTGCAACACTTCTCCACCCGCCGTTTCCACTAACCGCGCTAGTTCTTGCAACCCATCTTGAAATCGTTGGGATGACACTTGATCAGTCATTAAGCCGACCAGTAAGACGCGATCGTGATCCGTATCGACCTGTTGGGCAACAAATTCCCGCCCAAATTCCTCCTCTAATCCCTCCACCAGATTCAGGAAGTCTTGATTGGCGACGACTTCTATATCTAAGGGGGATGATACCGTCCACTCTACTTCAGGGTGAGGGACTAAGTGAGCTAAATAGCTTTCTCGCACATAGCCAGTTGCCCCACCACCACGCCGTTCAAAGCCGCTACCCGTCAGCACTAGGGACACTAAAGCATCAAGGCGTTGCACCGACATCGCTGTAAGTGCCGATTCACTCGGAGAATCTAATTTCAGTTGGGTGGCAAGGCAACGAATGCCACTCAGGCGGGCAGCTCCATATCGGGGTAATTCGAGGGGGGGAATCTGGGTTTGGCGGGGTGTCCCTACCGCTACCCGCAACACCTGTCCCCGCCGATTAATGTAAACACATAGGGGTTGCCCAATATCGGTGCTAATCGCCGCCACCCGTTGAGCAAATTCCACCGTGGTGAAGCGATCGCGCGGTAGACGCTGATGATAAAGCCGCTGTAGTTGTTTGATTTGGCTAGACTTTAGCCCTTGAAGATTACCGTAAACCGTCTCGATAAGCGCAACTTGCCAAATGCTACATTGATCATTGTACCGATTGCCGAAAACCAGTGTCATACCAGACCATCAGGCAGCAATCACCAACTTAACTTCAAGATTGATACAAAACGTAAACCTATTAGGGGAAATTGCTTGCGATTACTTAAGTAATGTAGATACTCTGTCAGATGGATACCCATCCCGAAAATAGCTAGTTATGCTTGGTAAAGGGTGTTGGTAAAGAATGCCCCCTAGAGTTTCCGAAATCTTTGCTGATATCGCTGTATCTGCGAATGATCGTAAACTCGAGTAGACTGGAGAAATTCTCCTTTGCAGATTTTTTCTGCTGAAGTCCTGCGAAAGCCCTGAAGTCTGACGACTGTCTCTATTGATACGTTGTTGGTTCAGGGACTCAGCTACTCTGGAGAGTGGAAGGGATATTGCTAATATCCTGCAAAATCTGGGTATTAATCACTTAAGTAGCCAGACTTAACCACAACTTTGCAAAACCAATTCTTAAGAAAGTATTAAAAAGGTTTAGAATTAAGTGTGGTGATTGGAGGGCAACCGTGTTCATAAGACTCGCAGAACAACACCGTCAATTCGTCCAAGACCTTGTTATGAATCTCCAGGCACTCGCCATTGTGCTGGAACGGCAAGGCTATCTGGCATCCTGCTACACCTGTGGTGGGCAGATGAACAGTGCATCGTTTATGGTCAGCCTGGCGGATAACCACCTGATCCGGTTCCTAGTATCTGACTATGGTATTACCTGGACTGAAATGCGCGACGATCGCGAACTGATGAAATTAGAAGGTGCTGAGGCCATTAGCCAACTACAAGAACTGGCTAATTTGGTGAAGCTACAAGTCAAACCAGGACAGTATCGGTCGATTGTACCGACAGAAACTATGTACTAATTTTGGCGCTAGATGGTACCAACGGGTTCGCTCCCAGGGAGGCTTCTCAGGGGAGCCATTGGTATAACTAAACAAATGTGACTCGTTCAGGTTTGCACCTGAACTGGAAAGTTGTAACCTTTGTTTACAGACTAGCGTGATATTTCAGTAACCATCGCGGATTGTGCGGCAACTTCCTCTCTACATCGGTCATCTGTTGCCAGCAAGGAATCAGCTTAACCAGACACTGCCTTAAGATTTCTCAACTTCAGGGTTACAAAAGTTCGTAAAGTAGACGATCGCGCTCAATCCTGAGACAAAATTTGAATCCAGTTTTCAATTGATGAATCTGTCTGCTATCCAGCCTGTATCAAGGTTTCGGACAGCAGGCAATTTTTTATCTAGTAAAAACAAAATAATTTTTCCTTACACTTCTTTACAAATACTCAGAAGACTGTTACATTGTGTTTACAGTCAAGCGATTGGCTGATTCATACATCAAGCACTGATTGCAATTATTCAACCATGACAACAACTCTTCAGCGGCGCGAAAGCGCTAACATCTGGAGTCAGTTTTGCGAGTGGGTGACCAGCACCAACAACCGCCTCTATGTCGGCTGGTTCGGCGTTCTGATGATCCCCACCCTACTGACCGCGACCATCTGCTTCATCATTGCCTTCATCGCTGCTCCCCCTGTGGACATCGATGGTATCCGTGAGCCCGTCGCTGGCTCTCTCATGTACGGTAACAACATCATCTCTGGTGCTGTTGTGCCCTCCAGCAACGCGATCGGTCTGCACTTCTACCCCATCTGGGAAGCGGCTTCTCTCGATGAGTGGCTGTACAACGGCGGTCCTTACCAGTTGATCGTCCTGCACTTCCTGATTGGCGTCTTCGCTTACATGGGTCGGGAGTGGGAACTCTCCTACCGCCTCGGCATGCGTCCTTGGATCTGCGTGGCTTACTCTGCACCTGTGGCAGCTGCAACCGCCGTGTTCCTGATCTACCCGATCGGTCAAGGTTCCTTCTCTGACGGGATGCCTCTGGGTATCTCTGGTACCTTCAACTTCATGTTCGTGTTCCAAGCCGAGCACAACATTCTGATGCACCCCTTCCACATGCTCGGTGTGGCTGGTGTGTTCGGTGGTAGCTTGTTCTCCGCCATGCACGGTTCGTTGGTGACCTCCTCCTTAGTGCGTGAGACCACCGAAACCGAATCTCAGAACTACGGTTACAAGTTCGGTCAAGAAGAAGAAACCTACAACATCGTGGCTGCACACGGCTACTTTGGTCGGTTGATCTTCCAATACGCTAGCTTCAACAACAGCCGTTCCTTGCACTTCTTCTTGGGTGCATGGCCGGTAGTGGGCATCTGGTTCACCGCCCTGGGCATCAGCACCATGGCGTTCAACCTGAACGGGTTCAACTTCAACCAGTCCATCATCGACTCTCAAGGTCGTGTAGTGGGTACCTGGGCAGATGTGCTGAACCGCGCCAACCTGGGTATGGAAGTGATGCACGAGCGTAACGCTCACAACTTCCCGCTCGACTTGGCTGCTGGCGAAGCTGCTCCGATCGCGCTGACCGCTCCCGCTATCAACGGTTAATCCCTGATACTCGGCTAAGGTAATGAGAGAAGCGCTCCTCTAGAGGAGCGCTTCTCGTTTTAGTTGCTTTTCCTGTTAACAATAGGCTGCAAGCAAAAATGTATAGAATGAAGCAATTGTTTCAGGTTTATTGGTGTTTTAGCCACTACTGAAAGACGATATAAATATGTCATGTCATGGCTAACTTCGGCACCATTATATGAAATTTATTTAAACTCTCGTCAATGCATATTTTTAACGCTATACAAGAAGAAAAATAGACTATCCTATAGAAAGAGTGGATTTAATTAAACTAGAGCAAAGCCTAGTACGTTTGGTTTCCAGCCAGAGAAATATTTACATCATTCGGTTTAAGGTCATAGTAGCTATGTTAAGGAATCTCTGTCTTAAGAGATATGGTTCTGCTTTTAGAGGTTAGATTAAGCTCAAAGTTAACCACTCTTAACATTGGTTTCAGAAAGTATATAAACTTGTCTCAATCGAGATTTCTATTCATTTTAATTAGCGGGAAATTGAAGGTGCATTTACTAAACCAATAGTGGTTGTGGAGTGGTGCATTTACTGAATTAAGCGATCGCTTAATTCAGCCTTACCTTATGACTAATTCCAAAACTTTTAGGCTACATAAGTGAGTAAGTTCAATGAGATATAGCTTGCCAGAGTTTTCAGACACTCAGCTGCAAATGATCTGTGAGACCGCTGATGTGATTACCTGCGAATGTCCAGCTCATTTAGTTGAATTACTACGTAAAGTCAGAAGATTTCGGCGTTATACCGCTAGCTGTGCTGACTTATCCCCTGAGGAAGCGGAAACGCATCGGTGGTTAGCTGACCAAACCTCACGTGTGGAAAAATTGCTGTCTCAAATCCTGTTTGAATTCATGCAACGTGAAGAATTACTTGATGAGCAGAGTCAATTGAATTTAGAAAAATTAGCTCATCGCAATCGTTCTGCAGCTTTACGAGAACAGGCTTATTCCGCTTAAGGATTTGCTTCAGGATAGTAGCAATTTTTCAGGTTAGCCCATCTACTCGTCAACTATAGGTTGGCGCATAACTTGGACACTATGAATTTAGAGAACCCAATGAACCAAGCTAATCGGTGGATGAGTCTGATGAGTGAATCTGAAGCCTTTACGATCGAGCAACATCTGTTTTACCAAAAAGTTCAGGAACTAAATGCCAGCTTGGAACAGCAGGTACAGGAACGAACAGCAGAGCTAGAGCGATCGTTAGAACTAGCAAAAGTCCTGAAACAAGTTACCGATGAAATTCGCAGCACCTTAAATTCGCAAACTGTCCTGCAAACAATCGTCCGCGAAGTTCGGAAGTTACTGAACACTGATCGCGTCGTAATTTATCGGTTCGGACCGGATTGGATTGGGGAAGTTGTCGTTGAAGAAGTACTAACGCCTTGGGACTCAATTCTCGGCAAAACCTATCACGACACCTGCTTTCCAGAAGAACATGCCCAGCAGTATCTGCAAGGACGGATTCGGGCGATCGATCATGTTGCCTTATCTGAGCTAGCCCCCTGTCATAAGACCTTGCTACATACGATGCAAGTCCAGGCAAACTTAGTTGTGCCCATCCGAATGCACGATACCCTGTGGGGGTTGCTGATTGCCCATGAATGTCGGGCGCCGCGTCGCTGGCAAACCTTTGAAACGGATCTGTTGCAACAATTAGCGGATCAAGCCGCGATCGCCATTCAGCAAGCCGAACTGTACGAGCAAAGCTGTGTGGCTGCCGCTACGGCTAAAGCCCATGCTCAACAGCTGGAACAGACGGCGCAGGAATTAGCTCAAACGCTCCAGGATTTGCAACAGGCCCAGAGTCAGTTAGTGCAAACTGAAAAAATGTCGAGTTTGGGGCAATTAGTCGCGGGTGTTGCCCATGAAATTAATAATCCTGTGAATTTCATTTATGGCAATCTCACCTATGCAGCTAGCTATGCCAAAGATTTATTAGAGGTGGTGGCTGCTTACCAGGCTCAATGCCCAGAACCCAATGCCCAGACGCAAGCCATTTTAGAAACGGTTGATTTAGAGTTTGTGGCAGCCGATTTCCCAAAAATCTTAGCTTCGATGAAGGTGGGAGCTGATCGGATTCGCCAAATTGTCCGATCGCTACAAAGCTTCTCCCGCTACGACCAGCTAGAGAAAAGGTCAATCGATATCCATGAAGGCATTGACCATACGTTATTAATTTTGCAACATCGGTTAAAAGAACAGAGCGATCGTCCAGCCATTCAAGTTGTCAAAGACTATGGAGATCTGCCAGCCATAGAATGCTACGGCGGACAACTGAATCAGGTATTCATGAATTTAATTAGTAACGCGATCGATGCCTTGGAAGAACGAGATAGTCAGCGGACTCTGGCGGAGATGAAGCTTAAACCGAGTCAAATTACGATTCAGACTCACTGGCAACCGTCTGAAACGGATACTCCTTATGCCGTGATTCGAATTGAGGATAATGGCACAGGCATGACGGATGAAGTCAAAACTCGCTTATTTGATCCGTTTTTTACGACTAAACCTGTGGGTAAAGGCACTGGATTAGGGCTATCCATCAGCTATCAAATTGTGGTGGAGAAGCATCAGGGACGGTTGAAATGTTATTCTCAGCTGGGATATGGCACAGTATTTGAGATTGAGATTCCCGCGACCTGAACGCAATGGACTATCAGGATTCCTGCTACCCTAGATACGAATCCTGATCCTGAAGAGAACCGTGCCACATACGATTGTTACTGAAACTTGTGAAGGCGTCGCGGATTGCGTAGATGCCTGTCCCGTTGCCTGTATTCATCCGGGTCCCGGCAAAAATATGAAAGGGACAGATTGGTATTGGATTGATTTCGCTACCTGCATTGACTGTGGCATCTGTTTACAGGTGTGTCCCGTAGAAGGGGCGATCGTCCCGGAAGAGCGTCCTAACCTGCAAAAAACTCCCCAATAGGCAGGATCATGACAGACGGTGCGCCTCTCTTAGAAGTCCAAGATGTGTATGCCGGGTACGTCAAAGACTTAGACATCTTGCAAGGGATTAACTTCAAAATTTATCCTGGCGAGTTGGTCACGGTAGTCGGTCCCAACGGTGCCGGAAAGTCTACCCTGGCAAAAACCATTTTTGGGCTCCTGACTCCCCACCAGGGCAGCATTCTATTTCAGGGCAAGCAGATCGCCGGTTTGAAGTCGAATCAAATCGTCCAACGAGGTATGTGTTACGTGCCCCAGATTGCCAATGTTTTCCCCTCGCTGACGGTGGAAGAAAATTTGGAAATGGGCGCTTTTGTCCGGGATGTGCCCTTGCAACCGCTAAAAGAGGAGATTTTTCTCCGATTTCCTCGGTTAGCCGAGCGCCGTAAGCAACGAGCCGGCACCCTGTCTGGCGGCGAACGCCAAATGCTGGCAATGGGCAAAGCCTTGATGCTAAAGCCTACCCTGTTGCTGTTAGACGAACCCTCGGCAGCGCTATCGCCCATCCTGGTGAATAGTGTGTTTGAGCAAATCAAGCAGATTAATCAGGGGGGAACCGCGATCGTCCTAGTGGAGCAAAATGCCCGTAAAGCCTTAGAAATGGCAGACCGAGGTTACGTTTTAGAATCAGGTCGCGATCGGTTTGAGGGACGCGGCATTGATTTGCTCAACGATCCCAAAGTGGGCGAGTTGTATTTAGGGGCAACCAAGGCGCATTAATTCTGGCGATCGTCAGTGATATCTTGTCAAAACATTCATACTCTTGCGAATGCTCTCAGCCTAGAATTTAGGATCTCAACCCTCATACCCCCATCGATCTGTGGCTCTTAAACTTAGGGCTGAACACCTTCAACTCATGCAGGCTCATGCCGAACAAGCCTACCCAGACGAATGTTGCGGTTTGCTCTTGGGTACGTTAGTGTCGGATGATAAAACCCTGGTAGACGTGCGAACGGTTACCAATGCCTGGAATGAGCAGGTTGCCAGCGAGTTTGCGGCAGCAGAGTCCGCTCTGACCAAAACTCGCCGTTACTGGATTTCTTCCGAGGACATGCTAGCCGCCATGCGGGAGGCTCGGCAGCGCGATCTTGATGTGATTGGGATTTACCATTCCCATCCTGATCATCCGGCGGTGCCCTCCGAATGCGATCGGCGTCAGGCGTGGCAGCATTACTCGTATTTGATCCTCTCGGTTCGCGCGGGTCAAGCTGGGGAATTCTATAGTTGGCAACTTGATGACTCTCATCAGTTTCAGTCTGAACCGGTGATTGTCATTGAGCCAGTTTCGCCTTAGGTCGTCTAACACCTGTCCTTCCATATTGCTCAAATCATCATGCTGAACCCCAATCTGGATGAGATTCAGTTAACTAAAGAAGAATACGAACGCTATTCACGCCACCTGATTTTGCCAGAAGTGGGACTGGACGGGCAGAAGCGTCTCAAAGCGGCTAGTGTCCTCTGTATTGGCACGGGTGGCTTGGGATCTCCGCTTTTGCTCTACCTGGCTGCCGCTGGCATCGGGCGGATTGGCATCGTCGATTTTGATGTAGTGGATCACTCTAACCTGCAACGTCAGGTGATTCACGGGACATCTTGGGTGGGTAAACCCAAGATTGAGTCAGGCAAAAATCGGATTTTGGAAATTAATCCCTATTGCCAAGTGGATCTCTATGAAACGCGGCTGAGTTCCGAAAACGCGCTAGATATTGTCAAAGACTACGATGTGGTGGTGGATGGCACCGATAACTTTCCTACCCGCTATCTAGTGAATGACGCTTGTGTGCTGCTGAACAAGCCCAACGTCTACGGGTCGATTTTCCGGTTTGAAGGACAAGCGACAGTCTTCAACTATGAAGGTGGTCCCAACTACCGCGACCTGTATCCCGAACCCCCCCCACCCGGACTCGTGCCATCCTGCGCGGAAGGCGGCGTGTTAGGCATTCTCCCTGGCGTGATCGGGGTGATCCAGGCGACGGAAACCGTCAAGATTATTTTGGGCACTGGCAATACTTTAAGTGGGCGCTTGCTGCTGTACGATGCCTTGAATATGAAATTCCGGGAATTGAAACTGCGCCCGAATCCCGAACGTCCCGTGATCGAAAAACTGATCGATTACGAAATGTTCTGTGGCATTCCCCAGGCAAAAGCGGCGGAAGCCCAAGCCCAAGCCGAAATGCGCGAAATTACCGTTCATGAACTGGAGCGGTTGATGAGTGGTGAATCCGCCGACACCTACGTGTTGCTCGATGTCCGGAACCCGAACGAACACCAGATCGCCCGGATTCCTGGAGCGGTACTCGTACCCTTGCCCGATATCGAAAATGGGGACGGGATTGACAAAGTGAAGGAACTGGCAAATGGTTCCAAGCTGATTGTGCATTGCAAGTCGGGAATGCGATCGGCAAAAGCGATCGGCATTCTGAAACAAGCAGGCATCGAAGGCACTAACGTCAAAGGTGGCATTCTCGCCTGGAGCCGCGAAATCGATTCCTCAGTGCCGGAATATTAACGATCATCAATATTGGGTGATTCGTCAGTCGGGATGTAGTAGGGGCGTAGCATTGGGGCAAAAAATCTTGTCACAAATCAAGATCGATCTGCCAAATGCCACGCCCTTACGATCGTTGGATTAAGCCGTCATCATCAGTTGTTCAAAAGTCTGTAATCTAATCGCCTCTGCCAGATAACTGGTGCCATAGATCCGAGGCAACTGGTTTGTCTGCACCAAAACCTGTCTGACTTCCAGATTCGAAATATCGGCTAAAGCACGATTACTTAACAGCGCGATCGCCGCCGCAATTCCTACTCCCTGACCCACTGCCACATTAAATTCAACAATTCTGCCCGCCGCACAGGCATAGCCATCATAGCCAGATCCCGGACTAATCACTGCCAGGTTAGGCACGGTGTTTAACAACGCGTGTTGAATGCCGACATTGAATAACGGTGGGTGATGGAACGAGACACTGGTGAGATCCTTTTCTCTGGCTTTCGCCCCTAGCCCCACAATGCCACCCCGCACATCCAGATGATAGCCAAACGTCCCGAGCGCCTCGTTTGCAGGCACTGCTCCCGCCATCATCTTCGCCCCAGTTAACGGGTCAACTGCCCCTAACACATTCCCCGCATGACGAATGTATAACTCAGTTGCCGGTCGAACTGCCGTAGCTCCTAAGCTCTTAAACCAGCGATCGAGAAAGGTAATTTCTTGGAGCATCGCTGGGGTCGGTTTAGCGGCAGCTCTGGCTAACTGTTCTGCCTGCAAGCCTGTACAAGCACACAGGAGAGCATTCCAGGAGAGGCGAGTGGGCGAGAGGATAGCAATATTCGGCTGATCGAGAATGGCACCACTTTTTTCCAGTGACCAGCGTTTGCCCCGGAACGAGTGATAAGCGATCGAGAGGGCTTTACACCGGACATCGATATGATCCAAGCCGACATACATAGTTTTGAGCTGACCATTGGCATCGATCAGATCCTTACGCAATTGCTCGATTAGTTTGGCATCATTCCCGGCCGCAATCTGGATAAATCGTTGAGCTTCTGCGTCATTGGGATTGGTTAACCGTTTGAGAAAATCTAACTCAAATTGCTTCAGGGCAGCGATCGTCAAGCCCTCTGTTTCAAACACCAATGTGACGGGAAGTTCTGACTCTGGCAAGCCAAATGTGCCAAATCCTTGAACTTTGTCCACTCCAGCATATTGCGCCAGTTCTGCATTCACTGTTGAGTCAATAAATTGCCTCGCCAGGTAGGTTTCACCACGAGTTAACCGAATCCCTGCTAATAAGTCATCTTTTTTGAGCACCGATTGGATCTGGACCCGACTGATAATGTCAGCTTTCACCTCACTTAGCATTTGCCGCAAAGCCGCATCTGCCTTACGGGGATCTAAGGCAATCTGGGCGACTCCCGCTTTCTGTAAAAACTCCTTATAAATCGCCGATGGATCACCAAAAGTGCTGAGATTCAAGGATTGGCGCACATCAGCGGGCACCATCGCCCGATCGAGATAGGCCAATCCACCTCTGACTAAATGCCCCCCCACACCATCTGGTGAATTCCCCTTAAACATCAGTAGGGTTTTGGGGAAGCGTCCAGTGCGTCGTCGATATTCCCTCGCCGCACATACTAATGCCAATACACCAGGAACTTCATCCCCAAAACCAATGATGTCGTAGGAACGAGTAACAGAGGGAGTGGCAGAGGTCATAGAGGCAACCGTTCAGATCACAATGGGCACGAGCATGACCATCCTACTCCAGCAATTTACTCTCAGCACATGATGCCCCACCAGAATTAATCTCTGTGGAGCAGCCCAATCCCAGCGTAAGGATATGTTAGGGTGATAAATCTCAACATTTGTCAAGTACCTGTGCTGCGATCGTTACCATCATGACCACCGTAGACTCGACCCTGTTGCAAACGGCCCACCAACACTATCAGTCGGGACGCTTACGGGAAGCAGAAACGATTTACCGTCAAGTGGTTAAACAGCATCCACAGCAGGCTGATATCTGGTTCTGGTTAGGGTTAATTGCCAGTCAATTAGGCAAGTTAGAAGAGAGTGTGACCCACTATCAGCAGGTACTCCAGTTAACCCCTAACTCAGCCGAAGCCCATAGTAATTTAGGCACAGTTTTGCTGGATTTAGGTCGTCGCACAGAAGCGATCGCCCATCAGCAGCAAGCAGTATCGCTACTCCCCAACGATGCCAATCTGCACTACAACCTGGCGATCGCGTTATCGAAAGATGAACAACTGGAGACCGCGATCGTCCACTATCAGCACGCTGTTACCCTGAATCCGAGCTATGCCAACGCTCACCATAACTTGGGAGCCGTGTTGTTTAAGCAAAATCGTTTGGAAGAAGCCATTCCGTATTACCAGCAAGCGATCGCCCTGATGCCAGAGCATGTCAATGCTCGCAATAGTCTGGGTATAGCCCTGTTGCGGCTGGGTGAGTTAGAGACGGCTAAAGAGCAGTTTGCAACGGCGATCGCCATCAAACCAGACTACGCCAGCGCTCACGATAACCTCGGTACTGTCTTACAACGCCAGGGAGAACTAGAGGCTGCAATCGAGCATTACCGCCAAGCGATCGCCCTGAAGCCCAATTGTGCCAATGCCTATAGCAATTTAGGGGCTGCTTTAAAGGAACAGGGAAAATTAACTGAGTCGATTGCCTGCTATCAGGAAGCGATTCGGCTGCAACCTGATCATGCCGATGCCTATAACAACTATGGGGGTACGTTAGTCGAGCAGGGCAAATTTCATGAGGCGATCGACTGTTATGAACAGGCTATTCATTACCGATCTGATTACGCCGATGCCCACTTAAATCTGGGGATTATTTTACTAACGTTAGGTGATTTCCACCGGGGCTTTACCGAGTATCACTGGCGCTGGCAGACCAAACAGTGTCCCGATTTACGTTATCCTCAGGCACTTTGGGATGGCGACGATCTGCATGGCAAAGTAGTTTTACTCACCGCAGAACAAGGATTTGGTGACACACTCCAGTTTGTCCGCTATGCTCCCCTGGTAGCCCAGCGAGGTGGGCATGTCGTGATCGCTTGCCAGAAGCCTTTGTTACGGCTGTTGAATACGATCGGTGGGATTGATCGCTGTGTCGATCGCGATCGAGTGGATGTCCAAACCCACCTCCATTGCCCCCTATTGGACTTACCCCTAATTCTGGGAACCACACTAGAAACGATTCCAGCCCAAGTTCCTTATTTCCAAGTGCCGCCATCGAGGGTTAAATTACCAGGCAATGGGCAAGATGCGTTTAAGGTAGGAATTGCTTGGGCTGCTAACCCATCTAGCAGTACAGCCGGTAAGCGATCGTGTCGCTTAAACGACTTTCTATCATTGCTAGAGCTTCCCCAAGTCGTACTCTATAGCTTGCAAAAGGACTGCCCAGAAGCCGATCGTCCGCTCTTAACTGCTCAAGAGCGAATGTCCGATCTCAGCGATCAGCTCCAGGATTTTGGCGATACCGCCGCCGCGATCGCGCAACTCGATTTAGTCATTAGTGTCGATACGGCCGTTGCTCATTTAGCCGGAGCATTAGGCAAACCTGTCTGGACACTGCTCTCCTACGTTGCCGATTGGCGCTGGCTCCTCGATCGCCCCGATAGCCCCTGGTATCCCACCATGCGTCTTTTCCGGCAACCCCAACCTGGCGACTGGCAGACCGTCTTCCAACACATCATGACCGCTCTACAACAGACCATCCCAACCACCCCCACTCCTCCAACTTCCGCCTCAGCTCCCCCGCCTTCTCCAGCCACCTCATCTCTCCTATCCTCTCCACCTTCCCTCACTCCCCAGCCCTGTCGCCACGGCACACTCCTCTACTACCCCAGCGATCGCAGCATCGGGCAATCATTGGATCTTTACGGAGAATATTTAGAAGGTGAAGTTACCTTTCTGCAGCCATTCTTGCGATCGGGTCATCTCGTGATTGAAGTGGGAGCAAGTCTCGGTGCTCAAACAGTTTGGTTTGCGAAAGCCGTGGGCATTACGGGGAAAGTATTAGCGATCGAGCCTCAACGCCTGCTATTTCAGACGTTATGTGCCAACCTAGCCCTGAATCAAGTCATTAATGTTTATCCCTATCAAGTAGCCGTAGGCAACCAACTTGGCTTCACCCAAATTTCAGTTCCGCCAACATTTCGAGCAGGGACAACGCTACCTGCCAGTGAACCAGTTCAGATGACGACATTGGATAGTTTTGCTGTCCCACAATGCTGCTTACTGAAAATCAATGGGCAGGAAGCGGCTCTATCAGTATTAGAAGGGGCTACGGCGACAATTCAGCGAAGTCAGCCGATCGTCTATATCAGCGCTCGTTACCCCCAAGCTCCTGCCTCGCACTGGAAATTACCCAAGGACCTCCGTGATGCCTTGGAAAAATTAGGATATGACTTGTATTGGCATGAGGTTCCCTGGTATCAACTCAATAACTTTCGTCAGCATCCTATCCCAGAATTGAACCCGATCGCTGGCAATTTACTAGGGTTACCGCGCCAACTGGGTATGACGATGGCAGGAGTCGCAGGAATTACCGCCTTGCTACCGCTTGAATAACCCGCTGATGCGCCCGATGATACCGCTGTAACCGCTCCATATCCCGATCGGTTAATACAGACATCCGGGTTAAGGTCATGTTGTCTTCCAAGTCATACTGCTTGATGTGGGTGGCTAACGGGTTAGTCAGTACCCGATCGATAAACTCGTCATAACTCTCTTCAGCCCGACGAGTGAGGCAATCCAAAGCCGCGACCACATCATCGGGAAAACCTTCTGCGGCTAACTGAGCCAATGTCCAATCCGAATCCTCTACTACATCATGTAAGACCGCAACGATTTGTTCTAACTCGGTCTGCCCCCGCATCATCATTCGTAATGGATGCAAAATATAGGGTGCATTGGCTTTATCTAATTGGTGTTGGTGGGCTACGGCAGCGATCGCGATCGCCTTACCGAGTAAAGGAGTGAATGCTTGGTTCATACAGAAGTTGCCCGTAGTTAAGCAGAGATCGGTTGCCTCACAAGCTTACGGCTCGATCGTAACGGCTCCACTAAGTGGTTACCAGGAAGCAGAGTGACCGCCAGATGAGGCATTTTCGGTGGAGCGATGCCATGTTGCTGATGCAGTTGAGTCAATAGGATAGGTAGCTCTTGTTGAACTACAGACCAATAGAGCTGGGAGAATTCTTCATAGTCGAAATTGCAGGCACGAAATATCTGGTTAATGCGGCTGTAGCGATGGAGTGACCAATCCCGTAAAATCTGCCAAGACGGATGGAGATCGTCGGCACTGAGAATTGGCTGAGTTTGGTATTGCAGTTTGGGTAAGTAATCATCCAACCAGAATTGCATCATGCGGTGATAATTCGGATTCTGGCAGGCAGTCAATTGGAAAATTTCCTCCCGGTGCACTCCGTACTGTTGCAACAATTCGTTGGGTAAATAACAGATGCCCTGAGCAGCATCCTCATATAGATCGCGGAGGTTGTTATAAAACTGGTCGATCGCCCCCCAATGGTAAACCGCTGGTCGATAGGGCTGGGGCAAGTAAGGGAAAAGCTGAAAAAACGATCCTGCTAATGTCTTCAGCATCGTTTCATACTGACTGAGGGTACCAATCACCAAATTCGGGACATGGTATCGGGCAATCGCCGACAAATAACGTTGCCAGGCTCGGATGGTCAGATAGTCTGTCCAGCCATCTTGCCGCCACCAGCGATCGCGCAGGTCAACCAAAGTCTCCGTATAAATACTTCCTTCTGGCACATTACCTGTCTTTATCACCCCTTTCCATTCCATGAAGAATGTGTAAAATTGATGACTACTGGGGTTGAGTAAATCCTGTTCCGCTAATCGATCAACAAACCGAATCCAGCGAATCCGTTGCACCCATTTATCCTGTACTTCGGGTTCTAACTCAGTCACCCAGGCAGCGTTATCTTCATCCTTGAGGGCATCGTCTGCAACGGCTTTATACAGCGAGGAGCCAAATCGGTTAACCATATAGATGCGACATTGTCAATGCGTAAATACGCCTTTATTTGACCTTGCAGTATCTTTATAATTCCCAGGTTTTGCTAAGATTAACGTTGTGTCGTGGATCACATTGAGAACAACCAGCACCCGATGGGAAGCTGAACTGATGCAGCAGGTGTTGACATCTCACGAGATTGCCAGCCGAATTGTTGACTTAGGCGTTTCCTCATATATGGGTTCTGGCTGTCCGGCAGCGCTACAAGTTCTCCCAGACGATCGCTGGACGGCGTTGCTGCTACTCAGCCCCATTGGCGATGAACCAACCGAGAATGAAGTGAACCACCCACCAGAGTTGCTAGAGTGAGTTGGTATAATCTATCCGCAACTAAAAGCTGGAATTGCCTGTCCAAATATGCAGTGTTGACAATATTCACTGATTTTTTGCTCAGAAGAATACTGACTGTCAGCCAGATTTACATATTCAGTTAACAACCCACCACGTCCATGTCTCTATTTGATTGGTTTGCAAATCGACAGAAATCGGGTCCGATCAGCCAGGATCATCAGGAACGCGAGATTGCTGATGGGCTGTGGTCAAAGTGTGAGGTCTGCGGAGTTCTGACCTACACCAAGGACTTACAGGCTAACCAAATGGTTTGTCCAGATTGTGGGCATCACAAGCGTGTCTACAGCGATGAACGGATTCGCCAATTGATTGATCCCAATACCTGGCTGCCCATGGACGCAGGGCTACATGCGACCGATCCCCTTAAGTTCCGCGATCGCAAATCCTACAGCGATCGACTCCGGGACATGCAAGAAAAAACCAAGCTGAAAGACGCAGTTCAAACCGGAGTAGGGCAACTGGACGGCATCCCGATGGCACTGGGGGTGATGGATTTCCGCTTTATGGGCGGCAGCATGGGCTCCGTGGTGGGAGAAAAGCTAACTCGCTTGATTGAACGCGCCACCCGCGAACGGCTGCCAGTCGTAATTGTCTGTGCTTCTGGTGGAGCCAGGATGCAGGAGGGCATGTTGAGCCTAATGCAAATGGCAAAAATCTCTGGGGCATTGGAACGCCACCGAGATCACCACCTGCTATATATCCCTGTCTTGACCCATCCAACCACCGGGGGAGTGACCGCCAGTTTTGCAATGCTGGGTGACATTATTCTGGCAGAACCAAAGGCAACGATCGGCTTTGCCGGTCGGCGGGTAGTCGAACAAACTCTACGCGAGAAGCTACCTGATGACTTCCAAACCGCAGAATACTTGTTACAACATGGTTTTGTCGATGCGATAGTGCCTCGAACCCAATTAAAATCTACCCTGGCACGGTTAATGCGGCTGCATCAGCCGCTGGCTCCTGCTTCCCCCTTGCCACCCGTCCATTTACCCGAAGTAGAAGTGCGATCGTTCAGCATTTCAGCTCCCGACTAAAGCTAAAAAAAGACCTGGCAGCCCCCCGCCAGGTCTACAGTTGCACTTGAGCAAACTGATGATGGTTTTAAGATACTGGGAATCGCCTAATAGAACCTTCCCCGCATAAGATGACCTAGGTGGGTGATTTTCAACTCACCCAGACAAAATTTTCTCCTCACTGGTTATCGCCTCAGCCAATGTCTCAAGACTATCCTCGCGATCTGGTTGGTTACGGGCAACATCCGCCTGATCCACGCTGGCCCCATCAGGCAAGGCTCGCCGTCCAATTTGTGATCAACTACGAGGAAGGCGGTGAAACCTGCATTTTGCATGGCGATCAGGCTTCGGAAGCGTTTCTGTCAGAAATTGTTGGGGCGGTTCCGTTTATGGGACTTCGCCATATGAATATGGAATCCTGCTACGAATACGGCAGCCGAGCCGGATTCTGGCGCTTGCACCGCTTATTTACAGCCCGAGGCATTCCCGTCACCGTCTACGGGGTAGCTATGGCACTCGATCGCCATCCAGAAGCCGTCGCGGCTATGCAAGCTGCTGATTGGGAGATTGCCAGCCATGGCTACCGCTGGATTGACTACAAATACTTTAGTGAAGCCGACGAACGCCAGCACTTACAGCAAGCGATCGCTCTCCATACTCAAGCCACAGGCAGTCCTCCCCTCGGGTGGTACACCGGACGCAATAGTCCCCACACCCGTAAGCTGATAGTCGAGGCAGGCGGTTTTCTGTATGACTCTGACAGCTATGCCGATGACCTACCTTACTGGGTAACTGACTACAGTACGCCCCATTTGGTGATTCCTTACACGCTCGATAACAATGACATGCGGTTTGCCACGCCCCAAGGGTTTAACTCTGGCGACCAATTTTTTGCTTATCTCCGTGATGCCTTTGATCTACTCTATGCCGAAGGCGATACTGCGCCCAAAATGATGAGTATTGGTTTGCATTGCCGATTGGTGGGTAGACCCGGTCGTGCAGCAGCTCTCGCTCGCTTTTTGGATTATGTGCAACAGCACGATCGCGTTTGGCTCTGCCGCCGCATCGACATTGCCCATCATTGGCATACCCACCATAAACCCCAGTAGTCCGCACTAAACCAAATGCTTTTGCAACACCGATTTTGGGGCGCGGCGCACTCGACACAGAATGGTTTCCTGCCCTAAGCGAGTACAGGCTTCAAACCGATGGCAGCCCGAAAAGCCGTAATACTGCCCATCCACTTCCAGAACCTCGATCGGCTCTTGCTGCCCAATTTCTCGGATCGATGCCATTAATGCCGCTACCTTTTGCGGATCGTTTTGCCGAAACAAGGGGCGCCGAATTTGATTCAATGGTAATTCTTCCACTCGTACCATCAACCTAATACCTCAATCAGCTCTTTTCTAAATCATACTCATTACGAGTTCGGGCTGCAACTTTTTCTCAGTTTAGAGGTCAACTATCTGAGTAACCAACTCAACGACGAGTCATGGCTGATGAGAGTCCGGAGCGTCAGTAGCCCCACCAGTTTGTGAATAACGGATTGCATTTTGACCAAAGCGCACTATCTTAAGATTGAGCAACTGCGACCTTGTAATTTTGGGGGATAGACAACTTTGCGAGTTCAGCCTGCTTTTCTCAACCGACTAGCGATTCCACCACTGCTATCCCTCTCGCTGCTGTCTGGCACAGCATTAGCAGTATCTACCTTACTTGGCTCCCAAGCTAAGGCGACTCAAGCCAGCAATCCCCAAAATCCCGAATTGTATGTAGGGATCGTGCAGCGATTTGGCAGCAAGCCGACTGATTCGTTGACGCTGCAAGCGCGATCGGGCGATCGCCTGACCGTTCGCTTTAAAACTAATGGTCAGGAACAAGCGGTCACAGGTACAACTGCCAAACTAGAGATTGTTACCCAAGCCCTCCCTGAGCCCAAGCTAGAGGAGCGAGTTGTTCTCAGCACCCACCGCAGTTTTGAAAGCGCGGAAGCGGATGCCAATCGCTGGCGATCGCAGGGGATTGAGGTAGAAGTGGCTCAACCCGAACGTTGGCAAGTTTGGGCAAAGCGCGACGTTTACAGCAATCCGGTGGTGCGCCGACTATTGCTACAAAATTTGCAGTCTAAGGGAATTCAGACGGCTTATCTCGACAGCCGAGTGGTGCAAAAGCAGCCGAAGTCATCGCTAGTGCTGAATGGCTACCGTTATAACCGCGATTATGTGGATATCTCCTCTACCCAAGGCGTGATTCAGGTAAGTCCGATCGGGGATGAGCGCAGCCGTAACCTGTATGCCGGTAGTTTACGCCTCCAGCCTAACACCTACGGCAACTATACCTTAGTCAATCGGGTTCCCGTAGAGACCTATTTGCGGGGAGTCGTACCGCACGAAATCGGCACTTGGGCAGCACCCTCTGTATTACAAACCCAGGCGATTCTGGCAAGAACCTATGCCTTGCGTAACCTGCGGCGGTTTGCGATCGATGGCTATCAACTCTGTGCGGATACCCAATGTCAGGTTTACAACGGACTGAGCGGTACGGCTTCAGCGACGGATCGGGCGATCGCGGCAACCAAAGGGTTAGTGCTAACTTATCAAAATGAACTAGTTGATGCCGTCTACTCCTCAACGACAGGAGGTGTCACAGCCGCGTTCCATGATATCTGGCAGGGATCTGAACGTCCCTACCTCAAAGGTGTCTTGGATTCAGTGGGTAGCCCCTGGGATCTGGCTCGGTATCCTCTGACCGAAGAACAAAACCTCCGCCGATTTATCAGTCAGAAAAACGGCTTTAACGAAGAGGGAACTCGCTGGTTTCGCTGGCGAGCCGAGAGTCGGTTAGCCGAACTGACTAAAGAGCTGAAAACTTATTTAGCAAGCCAAAATAGCCCTCTAGCTAGATTTAAAGCAATTCAGCAACTCCAGGTATTGCAACGCTCTCCATCCGGACGAGTTCTCAAACTGGCTGTCATCACGGATCTAGGTACTGTAGAGCTAGAAAAAGACAACATCTTAAAGGTGTTTTACGCCCCCAACAGTACACTGTTCTATCTCGAACCCCTCTATGGAGCCAACAAGTCTCTTCAGGGCTATGCCTTTGTCGGCGGTGGCTTGGGACATGGCGTCGGGCTGAGCCAAACGGGGTCCTATCGGTTAGGGGACTTGGGTTGGTCGAGCGATCGCATTCTCAGCTTTTATTACCCAGGAACTCAACTCCAGCCGTTAAATGCCGCGATCGTCTTTTGGCGTGAGCCAGCTACGGAACAGGTGAGTCGCTAATAGGTCTATGCATCAATTCCTAAAATTGTTATTTATCCGCCATGCCCAATCGACCGGTAACGTCGAACGTCGGATGCAAGGGCAGGGAGAATTTGAGCTGACTGAAGTCGGCAAACAGCAAGCCGAGAAGCTAGCTAAAAGTTTGCTGGCAGAAAACTGGCTGCCATCTCAGGTGTATAGCAGCCCATCTAAACGCACCCGGCAGACAACTGAGATTCTCATCGATCACTTTGTTACAGCACCGCTCCCGGCAGCTGTCAGCGATTTAATCGGGGGTGAAGCCGATCCCGTTCTCGAACTACCCGACGATCGCCTGCGATCGATTCCCGTCGAGTATGCCGACGAGTTAATGGAATTTCAAAACGGGATCTTCCAGGGGCTGACCTGGGCAGAAGCCAGCGAGCGCTATCCTGAACTATGTCAGCAATTAGAAGCCTCACCAGATTGGATTCAAATCCCAGCAGCAGAATCACTTGACACTGCTCGATCGCGGGCAAACCGTTTTATTCAGCGACTATTACAGCAGCACAGCAATGGCGAGCATATTTGGATCATTACCCATAGCTGGATCTTGCAGCACTTGATTGCCGAACTCCTGGGGTGTGAGCGATCGTGGCGGTTACGGGCAATGAATACAGCGCTATTTGAGTTTTGGGTAGATCGGTCACGTTGGTACAATCCTAATCACAACCGGTTTAATACAGATTTATGGCAAATTCGTCGGATCAACGACTATCATCACTTGCAGGCTTAAACTTACCTATGCTTGATCCCCAAATTCGTGAATGGACTGCCAACAGCTGTTAAATTTTTATTAAAATCGAAAGATTCAGGTAACTGTAAAGGGAAAAGCGACTAAACAATTTCCTGATCCCGGTTCGTAGAGGGTTGTTTTATAGCGATGCAGCCATGCTCGATCGAAACAACTAGTTCTGATCTCCAGACATCAGGTATCTTGGATGCAGAATTACGATTTATCTTTTTCTAGATATAAATCGGGGTTGACCTTAGACTATCTGCCAGGTTCAGAGATGACAAACCCAGCTAACGATATCGTCAAACAAGCTAAACAGGGCAGCGTTGCGGCGATCATTCAAGTTCTCAACGATAAACTTGCGGATTCTGGTGTGCGCACCCGCGCCATCTTTGCAGATGGTGTCTTGCAATTGCTCTGCGAAGCGCCAACAACTGAGCAACTGGAGTCCTCTACCTTGATTGAGCGGGTACGGCAGATTTTAGAAGCGATCGCGCCCCGCAATATTCGTCGCGTCAACATCAATAGTCGAATTGTGCGGGAACAACAGTTACTCTGGCTAGAAGAAATTAGCCGTGATCCGGAAAACCAACTCCTGTGGTCAAAAGAAATTACGCTGAAGAAACCCGGTTTATTCAAACAGTTGGCAGATGAATGGCGATCGTGGCGGGCTGAAGGCTACTCAGTGCCCTCCCAAGCCTCGCCGCGACAATTACGTGAACAACGGCAGTTTTGGCGCGGCATTACTGGCGGCGCGTTAGTCAGTTGTTTGGTACTGGCAGGCGGTTGGTGGGTTTACAGCCGATTCAGCGCCCCACCCAATCAGCCGGAGCCGGATACAGTGGCGAAAGCATCTAGCTCTACAACCGATCCGGCAGCAAGTCAGGTTAGTTCGCCGTCAGTCCCCAAGCCTAATGTAACGACAACCGACAGCCCAGATCCGTTTGCTAAAGCTGTGACTCTAGCGACTCAAGCCTCTGATGAAGGACAAGTGGCAAAATCGTCGGCAGAGTGGCTCAGTTTAGCGGCTCGCTGGCAAGAAGCCTCCGATTGGATGGCAAAAGTCCCCAGTAGTGATACTCGCCACCAACTCGCTCAAGATCGGGTCGCCCAGTACCGCGAGAAAAGTGAAGTCGCCCTGCAGGAGGCGAAACGGATACAAGCCGAAGTATCTCCAGAGGCGTCGGCTCCAGAACCGCAATAAGTCTCAATCAGGGTTTAATCAATACTGACACCACGCACCGTTTGCGATCGGGATCTGCCTGCCACAGGAGCCTGTTGAATCTCGCGTTCCCGCACCCGATGGGTTTGGAAATAAGTTTGCCAAAGGGCGGGAGCATCCAGGGTTTCACCCCCATGCTGCGTCAAGCGTTGCCGAACCTTACAGAGAACGGGCGTATTCACACAGTTACCCGAAATAATGATCTGCCCTTTAGTCAACGCTGGGAGTTCTTTCAATAAATCCCGTCCAGCCGCTTCCACGCCATATTTGAGGCTCTCTTGGTCTACTGGATTGACGATCCGCATGATGAACTGACTCATGCATTGAGACAGCACATCTGAATCTAACTTACCGGGACGCTGAGTAATTAAGCCTACGCCTAAACCAAACTTACGCCCTTCACTCAAAATAGTGCGGAGGACAGCTTTACAGCGTGATGGTTCATTGGCAGGAGCAAAGCGATGGGCTTCTTCAATTAAGACAAAAATTGGGTAGGGGAGATAACTTTCATCCTCTGGCGTGATCAACTCCTTCAACGTATTCATTCGAGCTTGATTTGCCTGCCGTAGCACCGCTGCACAAATCACCTGTTGTTCTTCCTGATTGATTTCATTCATTTGCAGCACGGTTACTTGTCCTGGTTCAAACAAGTCTTTCGGTGCCAAATGCTGGAAGGTATGGAAATAGGGCGATCGATCCATCCGTTCCAATTTCCATTCCAAAGCCGGAGCCGATGAGCCTGCTTTTTCATTACCTTCTTCATCAGTTTGGCGATCTGCCTCGTATACCGCAGCAATTAAGTCTTGGACGCCCCAACGATACTCTCCTGCCCGATGTTTGCGGACCAGGGCAAATGCTTTACTGAGAATCGATTTTTGTCGATCGCTCATTTCGGGCAGTAAGGTCAGAATATCGGCATAATCTAGCGATGACACCCGAATCCGAATTTCTTCGGGCGACAACACTTTAACTTTGGGCGTATACCCATCCTCACCCTGAAACGCTGGATGTCCCCGCATATCGCTCAGGGTACTGTATTCCCCATGAGGATCGAAAATCAACACAGCAGCGCGATTATGGGGCAGCAATAGTTCTTCCACTAATACCCCTGCCGTATAGGATTTCCCTGACCCTGTACCTGCCAGAATAGCCATATGAGTACTGACTAATTCCTTCACATCTAACGCGATCGGCACTGAGCCCAGATCACGTAGTAGTAAGGAACCCAAGTGAGCCGCCCCAATCTGCCCAGGCTGCTTTTTGTTCAGCACCCGTCGTAACATATCATCATCGGCTAAAAAAACCTTTGCCCCTGGATCCGGGGACTTACGAGGATTCATAAATCCCAACGCTTTATCAAAGTAGCCGATGACATCAACGGTGACTTCATAGATCTCCGGATTAGTATAGGTAAACCCGACCAGTGCCGCGATCGCCTCTGGACTAATTTCAGTATCTGCAAAGATGCGATCGGGCAGATGATCAATTAAGCAGCGATCGGAGATCTTACCCAGGATTTGTAGCGTGGGTTTTGATAAATCGCTAACAATTTCTCGGACTTCGTAATAGACAAATTCCCCAATCCTGACATAGCGATTATCCGCCGTAATGAATACATATTGATTACCACCCTCACCCGGTCCTTTAACGGTACCAATGACTTTGGTCTGCGAGGTGGCAACCGATGAGTCAGTGGGGAACGCACGATTTGTCTTCATACCATGATTCCTAAGGAAATCCATCACAAAGGATGTTTTGCTTCCAGTTGAGTCAGCTACTCACTTAGAAACAGTACAGATGCATTTATCCTACTGGATCTACCGGACTTAGCTGAAAAATTCAGTCGGTTCTGTACGTGATTCAATCAGTTCTTCGTGAAGTCTTTTAAGAACGTTTCATCTATTTCTTCAGAATGGTTCTGAGAATCCACGGATACTGCAATCAGTAATTCGGTGTAATGTGAAACAAAAATCTACCGCAAACAGCCAATTTTCTTGTCATCAAAACCCTATATTTCAGTCATTTAAGCGACGTTTTTGTCCATTGATCATAAATTCTCGGCTTTAATCTGCTCAGTTCCCCACTTACACGGGAATCCTAGATTCAGATTAGTGGTTCACACAAGAAATGTCTGATCAGGGTGCAGAGGCTCATGTTTAGGAACCCGGAAACCATTATTTCCTTTGATCGCTGTATTGGCATCCAGCAGAACTCTACACCAGTCGTAATGCAGTCTCTAACTTCCTCCTTGCCCCATCCGATTGGGACGGCTCTATCCCCCCCCACCCATCCTTCCTCCATGCCAGATTGGGTCGTTTTGACGCACCTTCAGCAACAGATTTGCCAGATTGCGACGACAAATTCTGATGATATAGAGTTAGCCCTGACTCAAGTTGCTCAGGCGATCGCAGAGGCATTTCAAGTAGATGGCTGTTTGGTGATCGCCTCCACCGTTTCTACCCAAGCGCCCCTACATACCGCCTACTGGCTACCACAGTTTTCCCCTTCATTGACATGGCAGCCAGCCCTGACCTCCGCAGCCTTTCAAGCCTTAATCGAACAATTAGGACCAACCCCGATCGTCGATCGCCTTACAGCCACTCCGCTAATAGAAACCTGGCAAGCGATCGCCCAGAAAACGGCTCTTACGATTCAGACGACTGTAGACATCCCTTTACCTCCCCTAGGCGAGGTTTGGGGGGTGATTAGCTTGATGCGATCGCAGCCTTATAGCTGGACAGAGTTAGAGATTCAAGCTTTGAGAACAGTAGCACAACAGCTGGCGGTGCTATTGCTGCAGTCTCAAATGCAGCAACAGATCCACAAGCAAAGCCAATATCAGGCGGTGGTCAACCAACTCGTCCTGGCCAGTCGGAATGCTCAGGATTTGAACGAGATTCTGACCTTAGCAACCACAGGAACTGCCCAAGCGCTCGGAGTCAAGCGGGGCATGCTCTTACGGTTGAAATATTGGGATCCCCGCTTACGCAGTCGCCCTCAGGATCAGCCCCCCCGAGTCCGGGTTACAGTGACCTATGAGTGGTTGAAGGATGAGGACAATGCAGGCAGTCACGCCCAGCAGGTACTACCCTCAGAGGATGAACGATTAGCCCCCGGCAGTCACTTAAATCAGTCATTCTGGTTATCTGAATGCCAACTGTGCCAGCAGGTCTTCTCTAGCAGCTCCCAACCCACACTCATTTGCGATCGCCAGTCCCTTGAGCAGAACTCGGTAGATGCAGTTGCTGCCATCTTCCACCTGGCTCAGTTGCCAACGCTATTAATTGCCCCCCTAGAAAGCCAGGGCACTGTCTTAGGATTTTTGGTGTTTCAGGACAATCAACCCCGCGCTTGGCAACCTGAAGACCTAGAACTCGTGGAACTGGTTAGCGCCCAGGTAAGTGCTGCCATGATCCAAACCGAAACCTTGCGGCAAGTCCAGGCTTTAGTCGAGCAGCGTACCGCTGAACTTCAGCAAAGTCTGACCGTACAGGCAAAACTCTATGAACGAACCCGGCAGCAGTTAGACCAACTCCGACATCTCAACCAATTAAAGGACGAGTTCCTGAGTACCGTCAGTCATGAACTGAGAACTCCACTGACGAGTATGTCACTAGCCATTCGTATGTTGCGGCAAGTGGGATTAGCCAGCGAGCGCAGCAGCCGGTATTTAGATATTTTGGAACAACAGTGTGCCCAAGAGACGGATCTGATCAATGATCTGCTGGCATTACAGGAATTGGAATCCAAGCAAGTTTTACTGCAATTACAGGAATTGGATGTGACCGTCCTGATCCGCGAACTGGCGGCGGGGTTCTATCAACGCTGGGCGGCTAAAGGTCTGATCCTGAACCTTGACTTGCCTGACGCTCCAGTGATTATCCACAGCGATCGCGATAGTCTCAGTCGCGTCATTTTGGAATTACTTACAAACGCTGGCAAATATGCTGACCCCAATACGATCGTTCACCTAACGGTTAGCTCAGCCGCAACTGACTCCACCCGTGAAGTGGTCATGACCCTATGCAATACTGGGGCTGGGATCGCACCGGAAGAGCTGCCTCATATCTTTGACAAATTTCGCCGCGGCCAAGGAGCGACTCACAATGCCATTCAGGGTACTGGTTTAGGGTTGGCACTTGTAAAGTCTTTAGTTCAGCATTTAAATGGCACGATCGCTGCAACTAGCCTAGCATTGGAGGAATCTCCAACCTACAAAACCTGTTTTACCCTGACTCTGCCTTGAGGAGTTTGCCTGTGTCCCACCAGTTAATACAGTAAAATCGCCACTAAAGCCTTTGTGTTACGTTAATCGATTGCCTTGCCACTTCTTCTAGAAGGACGCTCGAATGGTCTGCCCTGCCCCCAACCTGCTAAAGGTATGTTGAAACCCGCCACTCCCAGAACTTTGCGCTGGCAACGCACTCGGTACTCTCCAGTTGTGCGCCAGATGGACATTTTTACATCGGCAGCCCAACTGATGTTTTACCTATGGTGGGATCATAAGGTGGTGCGGCAATCGCCCCGACATCGAAATCGGCGAGCCCAGTGGTTAGTCGGGACATTACTGGATTTAGGTCCAACTTTCATCAAAATTGGGCAAGCGTTGTCCACGCGTGCCGATCTGCTGCCTCTAGAGTATGTACAGGCACTGGGACAGCTCCAAGATCGCGTCCCAGAGTTTAGCGGGGTAGAAGCGATCGCGATTATCGAAACCGAATTGGGCAGTCCAGTTCATCAGCTTTATCAAAATTTTGACCCTGTGCCGATCGCTGCCGCAAGTTTGGGGCAGGTTCACCGTGCCCGCCTGCTCACGGGAGAAGAGGTGGTCGTGAAGGTGCAACGTCCAGGACTACAAAAGCTGTTTAACCTGGACTTTAAGGTGTTGCGACGATTAGTGCGGTTTTGCTATCGCTTTCTGCCCTGGACCCGGCAATACGACTTAGATGCCATTTATCAGGAATTCACCGAGATCCTGTATCAGGAAATCGATTATGTGCAGGAAGCCATCAACGCCGATCGCTTCCGCCATAACTTCCGTGACTATCCCCGAATCATTGCCCCGAAGGTTTATCCCAAGTACACCACGCAAAAGGTGTTAACGATGGACTATGTACCGGGGATCAAAGTTAACGATCGCCAAAGTCTGGCGGCTTGCGGGATCGATGTTAAAGAAATTAATCAATTGGGGATTTGCAGTTACCTGAAACAACTGCTGCAAGATGGCTTCTTCCAAGCCGATCCCCATCCCGGCAACATGGCGGTCAGTCAAGATGGCTGTTTGATTTTTTACGATTTCGGCATGATGGCTGAAGTCCCTTCGCTCGATCGTGAACAGATGGTAAAAACCTTTTTCGCGGTGATGCGGAAGGATACTGAGCAGGTACTCGATACCTTAACCTGCATGGGACTGCTGGAACCGATGCCGGATATGACTCCGGTGCGCCGAATTGTGCGATTTCTATTGGAAAAGTTCACTGAGAAACCCGTAGAGATCCAGGCGTTTAAGCAAATGCGGAGTGAAATCTACGCCTTATTTGAGCAGCAACCGTTCCGGCTCCCGGCGAAGATGACCTTTATTCTCAAGGCGCTGACGACCCTGGATGGCGTTGCTCGTGCCCTTGATCCGCAATACAACCTGATGGTAGCTGCTAAACCATTTGTGAAAAGTTTAGCCACCACCAATAATCAAGGCGCGATCGGGGAACTAACCAAACAAGCCAGAGAATATATCACCTACAAACTGACCCAACCCAGCCCGATCGAGCGCTTAGTCCAGAGACTAGAGGAACGGCTGGAAGAAGGTGAACTCCAGGTACGAGTGCGATCGATTGAAAGCGATCGGGCACTGAGAAGCTTGAATCTGGCGGTGAGAAGCTTGATCTACACCTGCCTCACCGGATTTACGCTGCTGTCGGGGGCTGTCCTCTTAGTCGGTGGCACTTATATCAATTGGGCGATCGTGGCGTTTGTAGTGGCGGGCTTATCGGGTCTAGCATTAATTCGATCGTTAATTGAACTGAATGTGCGCGATCGGCTCGATCGGATTGCAGGTCGCTAAGGAATGGGAATTAAATAACCTGTAAAAAGTTGTCAACTTCTTGCGCCCTCATCCCCAACCCTTCTCCCATAGGAGAAGGGCGCCAGAACGCTGATTCCCTCTCCCCAGGGCTAGGGCTAGGGTGAGGGCAAAAATTGCAGCTTAAAAAATCCACGATCCTAAGGAAATCAATCCGATGTCTCATCCTGATCAGGCGGCTGTCTTTACCTCTCAATTACAGAACTGGATGCAGCAAGCCGGAATGACTAGCTTTCGGGCGTTGAGTCGGGCTGCTGGAGTATCTCGCTGGCAGGTCGAGCAATTACGGCAGGGCAATATTGCGCAGATGCGGGTCGAAATCCTGTTAAAGCTCAGTCAAGCTCTGCAAATTTCACTGACTGAATTGTTGACACCGTTTACCGCCAATCATCAGGCAGACCAGGCGCTCCCCTCTGCTGCCAATTTAGAACAGCAGTTAACGGATTTACGGCAGGAATACGATCGCCTGCAAACGCAACTCGCGCAGCAACGCCAAGAACTATTACAGGAATTTCAGCAGTCCAGTGTACAGATGTTAGAGTCGCTGCTGCTGCAATTGCCGACCGCTGCTTATGCGGCTCAACAAAATCCCCAGGCTCCCGCCGTTAAATTATTGCCCTTACTGCGTCCAATCGATCAGTTATTAACCCACTGGGGCATTGACGCGATCGCCACCGTCGGCACAGAAGCGCCTTACGATCCCCAACAGCACCAATTAATGGAAGGATTTGCTGAACCGAATGACCCGGTAAAGATTCGGTATACCGGGTATCGGCAGGGCGATCGCCTATTGTATCGAGCCAAAGTCAGTCCAGTCAATCGCTAACCCGGATTACACCAAGGCTGGAACTGGAGTTTCGGTAGCAATGGGTTCTGGCTCAAACGGCGATCGCTCGATGTGAATATGCTCTCCGTCCCGGCAGACTCCACAGACTTTAAGTTGCGCCGTTGGAGCAGTAGGATTCGGTTCCTGGTCTGGCGAGAGGGTTGAGTCTACCCATTTGACGATCGTAAAGTCGGCTGCCATACCGGGTTGGAAGCTACCCAACTCCTGCGACTTCTTCAGTGCTGCTGCCGGACGACTGGTGACCCGTTCCAGCACTTGACTGAATGACAGCCCTAACTTAATAAATTTGGTCATCACTGCTGCCAAGTCACCATCGGGTCCAACATTCGATCGATTCAGATCCGTAGACAGCGTATTTGGCAGAATGCCTTGGGCGATCGCGTTACTCGCAAGATTGGCGGAAAATGTGGTGCTGTTGTAACCAACATCCATCAAAATGCCGCGATCGATCGCTTCACGGGCGGCGGGTAGCAAACTACCCAGAGAATCAAATAAACCGTATTGCGGTTGGAAGCATTGGGTGACGATATCACCAGGGCGCAACTGCGGCAGTAATTCCTGCGGTGGCATCATTTCGTCTTGAGCAAACTGCCCCAACTGCACCTTTAACGGCAGGGAGAACATTTCTGCTAACGTCCGAGCGGCATCGAAAACCGGCGATCGACTTTCTCCCCGGCGTCGGACTGGACGGACATTAAACCCAACAATCACATCCCGGTTGGCTTCCACCACTGCCGCCGCCCGTTGCACATCCTGATTGCGGGGATTCGTAGAAATCTCTAGTTGGTGGGCAATAAAGTCCGATGTGGCAATATACAACAACGACGGGTCCATGAAGGCATAGGTGCGGGTTTTAGCCGTATCCATCAACGATCGGCGGGAAGCATCAAAGGTGAGAATCCCAGAGGTTCCAGCATCGGCGACCGTCGTTACCCCGGAGCGAAATCCCACATCATCGACCGGCAAGCAGAAGTTCCCGATCGTGCTGAGGATGTAAGTATTCAGATCAATCCATCCGGGTGTAAGATAAGCCCCTTGCAGGTCAATAATCTGAGTATCCCAATTTGGCACCAGGATTGGGACAATCTTCCCCTTGGCAAAGTCCTCTTGCAGAATCCCAACCACTTTGCCGTTTTCAATCAGCACATCCCCACGACCATCAATTCCCTGTGTCGGATCAAGAAGGTGAGCATTCCTGTAGATCGTTGCCATAGCCGTCTAGGTAAAACTGCGTGTTGTCACCAACAGTTTACACATCTTTACGTTAAACCTCACCCCCAGCGACAAATCTTCTGGCAACCAGCAGAAATTCATCCAAAGTTTACCAATCTACTGATCTAATTTCGTCCTCTACCCTGCTAACGGCGCACTGAATAGCGCCACGAACTTATGCCAAAGCCTGCTAGTCTTGCGTTTTAGCGGTTTGTTAGTCCAGTAGACGATCCTAACCAGAGTAGAATTAAAAAGTTGAGAAGCGCCCTGAATTCATTCGCAGAAACCTGAAAACATAAACGGACTTTCTGTTCAGCTTCACTGTTCTCAAGGAAAGACATTCATGACTGTTACTCCGGTTCGTCCATCAGCGCAAAAGCACGAAGTCAAAGACCTCTCCCTTGCTCCCCAGGGGCGGCAACGGATTGAGTGGGCTGGACGAGAAATGCCAGTCCTGCGTCAAATTCAAGAGCGTTTTGCTCAAGAAAAGCCGTTTGAAGGAATTCGGTTGGTTGCCTGCTGCCACGTGACGACTGAAACCGCTCACCTGGCGATCGCCCTGAAAAATGGCGGAGCCGATGCCTTATTAATTGCCAGCAATCCCCTATCGACTCAGGATGATGTCGCGGCTAGTCTGGTAGCTGATTACGGCATCCCCGTATTTGCCATGAAAGGTGAGGATAACGCCACCTATAGCCGCCATGTGCAAATCGCCTTGGATCACCGTCCTAATATTATTATTGATGATGGTAGCGATGTAGTCGCCACTCTAATCCAAGAGCGTCAAGATCAGATTGCGGATCTGATTGGTACTACCGAAGAAACCACCACTGGGATTGTCCGACTCCGGGCGATGTTTAACGACGGTGTGCTGACCTTCCCCGCCGTTAACGTCAACGATGCCGACACCAAGCACTTCTTTGATAACCGCTACGGTACAGGTCAGTCCACTCTAGACGGCATCATCCGCGCGACCAATATTCTGCTGGCTGGTAAAACTCTGGTTGTGGCTGGCTATGGCTGGTGTGGTAAGGGGACTGCCCTGCGGGCGCGTGGTATGGGAGCCAATGTAGTTGTTACCGAAATCGATCCTGTGAAGGCGATCGAAGCGGTAATGGATGGCTTCCGGGTGATGCCAATGGCTGAAGCGGCTCCGTTAGGAGATATTTTTGTTACTGTCACTGGCAACAAGCATGTGATCCGGGCAGAACACTTCGCAGTCATGAAAGATGGCGCGATCGTCTGCAACTCTGGTCACTTCGACATTGAGATTGACCTGAAATCTCTGGGTGCGGAAGCGACTGAAGTCAAGGACGTGCGTAACTTCACCCAGCAATACCGTCTTAAGAACGGTAAGTCTGTAATCGTGTTAGGTGAAGGTCGTCTGGTGAACCTGGCAGCCGCCGAAGGTCATCCCAGTGCTGTGATGGATATGAGCTTTGCCAACCAGGCACTCGCTTGCGAATATCTAGTGAAGAATCAGGGCAGCTTGGCTGCTGGACTGCACACGGTGCCGAAGGAAGTCGATCAAGAAATTGCTCGCTTGAAACTACAAGCCATGGGCGTTGCGATCGATGCTCTGACGGCTGAACAGATTGAGTACATGAACTCTTGGACTTCTGGCACCTAATCGTCGATCGAGTCTATGCGTTTTTAGAGATCCCCCCTACCCCCCTTAACAAAGGGGGAAATAACCTCCAAGTCCCCCTTAATAAGGGGGATTTAGGGGGATCGATACGATGCTATGTATGCAGTAGGCTCCTTAAAACATCCTCTCAATATTCCCTAGTAAATATTCATTATTCATGTCCCTGAATTTGCATATTGGTGGTCATGAGCCGCATCCCGACTGGAAAATTCTCGACGTTGAAGCGCGTCCAGAAGTTGATTATGTGGCAGATGCCTCAGATCTGAGCCAATTTGCGACTGATTCAGTAGACAAAATTTATGCCAGTCATGTACTGGAGCACTTTTATCACGGGATTAATGGCGAACTATTAAATACCTTACGAGAATGGCATCGGGTTTTAAAACCAGGCGGCTACCTGTTAGTGAGTGTTCCTGATCTAAGAACCCTCTGTTGGCTATTTTTAAATCCTAATTTAGAACCCTTAGAACGCCACCATATTATGGCAATGATCTTTGGGGGACAAACCAATATTTATGATGTGCATAAAGTCGGATTTGACGTTGATATTTTAGGCTTATATCTCCAAGAAGTTGGCTTTCATAGTTATCGACAGGTGGCTGAATTTAACTTGTTTGATGACACCAGTAGTATGCGAGTATTGGATACATTAATTAGTCTGAATATCGTGGCGCAAAAAGCTCTAATTGAACAGGATTAGTTGGGCTAAATGCTAGACTTGCGTTGACACCGGCAAGGTTGGTTTACGATTCATTCCTGTTTGCTCGATCGCCACTTGATCCTCATTCACTAAACCAATTCGTTGCTGAATTTTGGAAGCTAACGCTTGCCATTGCAGGGGAGTTAGTTCATTGACCAAAGCAATCTCTGGAACCTGATCCTCTGCTAAATCTAGTTGCATCAAAACATTCATTGTGATATCCGATAAGCTATAGGTCGCCGCTTCGCTAACAGCCGAATCTGCATAAATTAGTAACGTCAAATCCTGGCTCTCAGGATAAGTCATGACCATTTGAATTAATCCAGCTAATTCTACAAATAGGTGTTCTTCGGGTTGCTGCCAGTTTGGAAATGCAATCCAATTAATTTTCCTCAAATTGAATGACTGTAATGTGGTTTCAACGAACACCGATCGCACTATCGCTGCCATTGTTACCCAAGAAAATTGTTGCGATCGCGGCAACCCTCTAGCGATTAATTCGTGCCGTACTTGCGGTTTTTGCACATCACATAAAGCATTTGCCATCCCGAGAACATCATCATCCTGCACATATAAAGCCGCATCACCCGCCACTTCAGGAATCGAGGCATTCGGACAGGTGATCACCGGACAGCCACATGCCATTGCCTCCAAAATTGGTAAACCAAAGCCTTCATATTTCGAGGGATACACTAACGCGATCGCGCCTGAATATGCTGCAATTAATTCCGCATCCGTGAGTTGGAGAATTTGCACTGTACTACCACTTGTATAAGTGCGCCATTCTGGTTTAAATAAAGACTGACTACCAGTGCAAATCACCTCAAATCCGGTGCGAGTAGAGAGTTGAGCAAACGCTTGAAAAAACAATTGATTATTTTTATAGGTAGTATTTAGTCCGCTGATCAAGAAATAGGGTTTGGTAATCCCGTAGGTGGCTTTGAACTGAGCAATCTGGGTGGCAGAGACAGGCGAGAATTCTCGACTAATGCCGTTATAAGCTACTGTGACTAACTCAGGTGGAATGTGAGGAAAGAATTTGAGTAAATCCTTTGCTGTATTTTGAGAAACCGTAATATAAGCAGAGGCGGCAGCAATACAATGATGTTTTTCTCGCCAATCGGCATAGGTTAAATCAGCGCCCATGGCTTCGGGAATCATGTCATGAACAAGCAATACACTGGGCGTAGTTAATGGTGTCGTGTAATAAGTAGAAATAAATAAATCTGCTTCTTCTTCATCACAGATTTGTTGTAAAAATTCACGATCGTGCTCGATATTGCCGTAGTCATACGGTGGAATTTGCCGATAGTGAATACCCGAAATTCTTGGAGCCGTTCCAGCACGATCGAGCACCAGAAGATAGTCACTAAATCCATCGTTTACCCATGCTTCTAGTAGCGATTTCCAGACCCGAGCAATCCCCGTATTCGCATGTTGGAAAAATACCCCATCGATCAGGATTTTCATCTCGCCCATCCCTTATCTGTCGATTTCAAACGATGTTTAAACGAACGTCTGGACTACACTGGACAAGTGATACAATGCCATCACTTTGATATCTAGAGGTTCAGCGTGGTTCAAGCACCGTTAGCATCCTACCCTTCATCCCCCACTGAATCGTCCTTGCTTCCCGCCACCGAAACATCGCTAGCAGATACCCTGCATCAGTTGGCAGACGCGATTATTGCTGGCAAACGGCTGAACCGGGAAGAGGCGATCGCTCTAACTCAAATTGAAGGAGAGGCAGAGATTCTGTTGCTATGTGAAGCCGCCGATCGAGTCCGGCAAGCCTGTTGCGGCAACACGGTTGATCTGTGCAGCATTGTTAACGTTAAATCCGGTGCTTGTTCAGAAAACTGTTCGTTCTGTGCCCAGTCGGCACATCATCCCGGCGATGACTCTCCCATTTATGGACTAAAGTCTCCTGAAGAAATTTTGGCACAGGCAAAAGCGGCTGCCGCAGCGGGGGCAAAACGGTTCTGTCTGGTCAGCCAGGGACGGGGACCAAAATATAGCAGTTCTAAATCGACCGAGTTTGAACAAATTTTGGCGATGGTCGAGCAGATTCAAGCAGAAGCCAACATTAAACCCTGCTGTGCCTTGGGTGAGTTGACTCTGGAACAGGCACAAGCCTTGCAGCAGGCGGGAGTGACTCGCTACAACCACAACCTGGAAGCGTCCGAAGCCTTCTTCCCCAAGGTGGCAACCACCCACTCCTGGCACGATCGCGTCGAAACGATCCGTAACCTGAAATCCGTCGGCATTCAAGCCTGTACCGGCGGCATTCTGGGTATGGGAGAAAGCTGGGACGATCGCGTTGATCTGGCTCTGGCGCTGCGCGAGTTAGAAGTGGAATCAGTCCCATTAAATTTATTGAATCCCCGTCCTGGTACGCCGATGGGTGATCAATCCAAACTTGATCCGTTTGAGGCTTTAAAGGCGATCGCCATCTTCCGGTTAATTCTGCCCGAACAGATTATCCGCTATGCCGGGGGTCGGGAAGCCGTCATGGGTGAACTTCAGTCCTTGGGACTCAAAGCTGGGATTAATGCCATGCTGATTGGACACTATCTCACCACCCTGGGACAACCGCCCGAGCACGACCACGCCATGCTGGCATCCCTGGGGTTAACCGGAGGAGAAGCACCAATTCCTGGACGGAACCAGAATCAGGCGGCAACATAGTGATGTTGGTACGCTTGCCCTCCTATGCCAAACCCTCTCGCTATGGGTATTGCCACTGAACTGCTGTGGGCGTTGATTGGCTTACTCCTGACGATCGCTGGAACATTTCTAGAAGCCTTCATCGCCTTCCCAGGTCGCGACTGGCTGAATCACGGCATTCAGCCTTATTCCCTCGGAATCACTTATCAGTTTGGGGCTGGGCTACTGGTGGGATGTGTTGGCGGTAGAAATGCTGCCACTCTCTCCCAAATTGCTTATATTTTTCTGGGGTTAACCCCCTGGTTTCCCATCTTTGCCAAAGGGGGCGGGCTGAGCTACTTAGGCGAACCTAGTTTCGGGTATCTCCTAGGATTTGTTCCAGCCGCCTGGGTATGCGGCTATCTGGCATTTAAAGCAGCCCCCCGTTTAGAATCACTAGCATTGAGCTGTATCAGTGGGTTACTGAGTATTCACCTAACGGGCATTGGCTACCTGTGTCTCACCGCTCTACTGGGCTCTACCCCTCAAGCTAAACTGCTTGAAGCCCTGGTGAATTACTCAGTTAGACCTTTACCAGGACAGTTTGCTGTCGTCTGTGCGGTGACGGTAATTGCGTTTGCCCTCCGCCACATTATGTTTTACTGATGTTCTCGAAAAATCGTCTGTTTTGGATTGCTGCTTTGATTGGTTTGGTCATCGATCGCCTGACCAAATTTGGCATTGTTTACACCATGCCACTCTCGATTCCACCAACCACGATCCCACTTATTCCAGGGGTATTCCATCTCACCTACGTCGTCAATACAGGTGCAGCGTTTAGCTTATTTACGCAGGGAGTTGATTGGTTGCGGTGGCTATCGTTAGCCGTCAGTGCGGGACTGTTACTGATGGCATGGTTTGGTCCCAAACTCAATCGTTGGGAACAAGTTGGCTGGGGATTGGTCCTCTCTGGGGCGCTCGGTAATGGGATCGATCGCTTTGTCTTGCGGCAAGTTGTAGATTTTTTAGACTTCCGTCTGATTAAATTTCCCGTGTTTAACATGGCAGATGTATTTATTAACGCGGGAATTGTCTGTTTGCTGATTGCCAACTTTATTAAGCCGTCTCGTCCAACCTCCTCCGAGCGCGACCCTCTCCGGAAGTAAGATGCGTTTAATCGCAACGACTATCTTGAGAAGCACAATCCCGGGATAAGCAACGTTCAAGCAGTTCAATACTGTAGCGATTCCAATACCGACGAGGATTTAACGTCAGATTGGAGTTGAGGGGTTGGTTGAGGAACTGCCAGACAGGAAACCGGAGTGTGTAGGGCTTTTGGAACATGGTGGGTCTTCTAAGTGAGCAGGATAGGAGCAAATGCCGACCCTAATCATCAATTATGGGTGGGCGGTCTGCTACTATAACCATGCCAAACTTCGACCAGAATCCCTTGGTAAAGATTGCGGAATCTTTTCGCCCGTTACATTCCGATATCTGTAATTCTATGGAGGCGCTTTGACAGCCCGTAAACTTACGGGCAATCCGATGAATCTTTGATGAAGGGCTATGCCAAACTGGAAACTCAGCTTGGACAATTCAGAATAGGTTCCATCTATTCCGCTCGTGATCGTGATAAAGTGCTGACGATTTCCTTCAAGTCTGCAATTTCCCCGCTCATGCGATCGAGACGCTGCTCCAACCGAGTCAAATCGGTCAGGGGAGTTCCCTGCCAGATCGAGTAGTTAAGGGCAGACAAAATTTTTTGCACGGTGGAGAAGCTCGGGTCATAATCTGGATCATTGAGAATCCGGTTGATTTGCTGGGTATAGCCCATTTCACTGCCGCCATATTCCTGAGCAATGCGGGCAGAAATTTTGCGGATACTCAGCCGTTGGGCCTGCATCAACTCTCGAATCAACTCCACCACACGTCCTTGCATAAATCCGCTTGCTTCCAGTAGTCTTAAATGCAGAACTTGAATCGATTAAGTGACTTTCCCCTGGCGGCGAGGGTCACTTTTTTGTTGGTTCAGGTCTAGCCATTGAGACAGTGCCCGTTCATTTTGCCATAGCGATCGCTAGGTAAACACAGATCAAATCCCCTTGCCGATAGTTTTGTGTCTGCCTAGCAACAAGGGGATAAGAATAGACGACCGTGGGCGCTTACAACCCAACTAGTTCACGCGATTCTAGCCCCACCAACTGTTGGGCAATTTGCATTTGGGCTTCTAGCTTGGCAACACTAAACTCGTTCCGCAGGTGTTCTAACCGAGCCATCGCATTCGCCTTTTCAGTGGACAGCCGATTCAGCGCATCATATGCCCGTTGATATTCCGGGTTAATCTGAAGCACTTCAAATCGCCGTGCTCGTCGTTGATTATCATTCTTCAAAGCGGTTTCAAACGCCACCACCATATCAGCATTGCCTTCCAAGCGGGCAATATGCTGGCGGACTTCCATAATTTGGTGATCGATCTCATTTACCGCTTGGGAGGCTTGGGCGATCGCGCTGGGATACTGACTCATACTAAGCTTCATAACAATCTTCCTTGGGAGTAGCAGAGTGGTAGTGAAAAAATCATTACCGATCGGGTGATTAAGCAACCAGTTCAGCTAATTGTGGGAGTTGTGGGCGATTTGGTATGGCTTCTACCGCCGGAGTTGACAGGCGATCAGCTTGAGGATTAGCTTGCTCGAGCACCGTCACTTCAATATTGAGGGCGACGAGATAGGAACCCGACTGTTCACCAACTGCCTGAGCTACCAGATCTGCCAGAGCCGGATGTTCTGCCGTGATCGGGTCGCGGAGAGTACAACGATCCCACTCATACTTGGCATTGGGATCGAGGCTGAGGATATAGTGCTTAGTCATAGGTCAAGAACTTGAATCGTTAGTACCTGTGTACTATTGTAGTGGAAAATCACAACGGCTGCAAGGGAAAAGCAGATCGTACGTTGGGGTATTGGTATTAAGCCGCTAACGGTGAACCGAGCGAATGGGAGCCAGCGGATGGGACTGAATTAGGCTGGCGATCGAGCCGGTCCCAATACGCTAAGGTACGAGCTAAATCACTATGACCTGGTAAGCGCACCTCATAGGGTTGAGGCACAACCTGACTGCGTCGGAGCTGAAAGGAATAGCCCGCCAGAGCCAGATTTTGAGCAAACTTTTGAGCTTGCTTCAGCTGCTCGAACCCGAAATAGCAGACTTCCTGCTGACGAGCTACGGGGCGAAATGGAGTTCGGACAAGCAGGACTCTAGGCGATAGGAATTGCCCCACTCGTCCGTTGGACAGTGAGAAAAAACGACCAATTTGCATAAAACTTTTACAAGAATGTAGCCAGAAAACACTACATTGAGAGAGTGGCTAGATCAGATAGGGAATTCTCAGCTCTGAGGACATGCACTTCCCGATCGTTCCTTTCTCTATTTTAGTTGTTCTCAGCCGGAATGACAACTACAGTGTGCAAGTCAAGTTGGCAAAGTTGGCGATCTAGCGCGTGACGTATCCTGCTTTGTCTACCAATCGGTCAAAGCAGTTATGTTCCAGGATTGGCAGCGATCGCAGGCGCTACAGGATTAAATCCAAGGTATCGGTCGTTTGCGATGTCACCATGACAGGATCCTGATAGAGGGGAACCGTAAAGGTCACTGTTGAGCCTAGTCCTTCCCCCATACTGTAGAAGTTCACAACTCCACCCATCGCTTCTACCAGTTTTTGGGAAATCGCTAAGCCTAACCCTGTGCCCCCGTACTGCCGGGTGCGGGACCCATCCACCTGGCTAAAGGATTGAAACAACTTATCTTGCTTGTCCAGCGATACGCCAATGCCTGTATCTGCCACCCGAACTCGCACAATACCAGGGCACTCCTGGCTTTGAACCACCAATTTCTTTTTGATAATTTCAACCCCGATCGTCACCCCACCTTCATGCGTGAATTTAATTGCATTACCCACCAAGTTCAGCATCACTTGCAGCAAGCGCTGATAGTTGCCGTACAGGATAATCTCATCATCTGTCGGGGGCTTTTGGATCTCAAAACTGAGCCTCTTCTGCTGGACCTGTGCCCGAGTTGAATTCTCGACGCGATCGAGCAATTCATCTAACTTGACCGGACTCAGCTCAATCTGGAGTTTACCAGCTTCAATTTTGGCAAGATCCAAAATATCGTTAATAATATTCAACAAGTGCAAGGCACAATCATAAGCACCTCGGATAAACTCAGTTTGCTCCTCCGGGTCATCTGCCATCCCATCAATAATCAGCTTGAGAAAGCCGATCATGCCATTCAGCGGCGTTCGAATTTCGTGGGAGGTATTCGCCAGAAATTCGCTTTTCAGCCGAGAGGCTTCCTCCGCTTGACAGCGGGCTTCTTCTAGCTCCCGATGCTTCTGTAAAAAATTACTGTTGGCTCGTTGCAGTTCCGCTGCTAACGATTGACTCGCCGCAATTAAATTCGCATGGGCGATCGCCGTTCCTACCTGATCCGCTAATTCATGCACAAACTCCAGTTCTTCAGAGAGCCAAGGACGCGATGGTTGATCCTGAAAGAGAATCATTAAGCCGTTGGGCGTGTCTTGATGGCAGGTCGCGACAATCAGGGCTGGCTGCTGGCAGAAATCTCGCAGTTTTGGCACTGCTAGTTCAACTTTGGCTTGATTGTCTTGCTCTACCACCTTGGGAGCGCTACTAGGCAATGGTTCGATACAGATAGGGTTTAAATCCGCGATCGCTTGATGTAGCTCTGGTTCTTCACCGATCCAAAACTTCAGTTCCAACATGGAAGGCAGCGGTTCCTGGCAATACTCAGCGACGACCTTCACTGTGGGAGCATCTGGTTCATAGGCACAGACAATACAGCGACTGGCACTTAGGGCTTTACCCAGTCCTTCAACGGTTTGTTGCCAAATCGTCGGTAAATCAAGCGTACGCCGGATATTCCAGGCAATTTGGTTCAATAGTTTTAAGTAGCGATCGGAACTAGGGGCAGCCGCCAACCGATCACTGTCATTGACTAACTCGGCTGAACGCTCTCGCCGAGAGTTCTGCTCAGAGTTAGACTCTAAACCTGTGGGCAAGGGACGATGGAAATCAGAAGAAACCATTACACATTGCAACTGCGGGTTAGAACATTGACCCTAGTCGTTCCATTCACCTCGGGGTGGAACGGGAGGGTTACGCTGAAGATCACGAGTCAGTTCATCGTCTCGACGCATCTCATTTCTGAGCCACTGACGGACAGCAACTTCAATCACTTTACCGGGATCATTGGTGAGATGTTTGATTTGTGCCAGTAGATCCGAGTCGATATGAATAGAAAGTTCAATTTTTTCAGAGGTGGCAGGGGAGTGGACAAGCGGCTCATTCATAATCACAGTTTTAAGAGAGGCAGATGGACAAAGAAACTGGGTAGATTATCCCCTATACTGCTGGTTCCCAGGGATACGATCGTAGATGCGGTACATCTCGCTAGTGCTGGCAGATACTACCAAGTCTAAGTGACGCTGTCCTGTACTCCCGCTATTAATTTTACTAATCTAGCTTCACACGTCTATCAAAACATTTAACAGAGGGGGAGAGTTCATTCGCACCATATTGCCCGTTGGGAAAGCATTACAATACTTAAAGGTAAGTATTCTTGCTAACCCCAATCGCCCCGATCGTTCCCTAAGGGTAGGGAACTATATATTGATAGGGTACTTTAAGTTCAAGATCTGCCCAAAAAATTGAGCCATTTTGTTTAGCTTTGTTAGCTGAGTGAGCCACTGTATGACTGAGGTGCCCGTTTCCCGAATTCGGAATTTTTCCATCATTGCCCATATTGATCATGGCAAGTCCACCCTAGCAGACCGATTACTGCAAGTCACTGGGACAGTCCAGGCGCGGGAGATGAAAGAACAGTTCCTCGACAATATGGAACTGGAGCGAGAACGGGGCATTACGATTAAACTACAAGCGGCTCGGATGAACTACACCGCTCTTGATGGGGAAAAGTATGTCCTCAACCTGATCGACACCCCAGGACACGTAGATTTTTCTTATGAGGTCTCCCGATCGCTGGCAGCTTGTGAAGGAGCACTGCTCGTAGTGGATGCCTCCCAAGGTGTAGAAGCCCAAACCCTTGCCAACGTTTACCTAGCGCTGGAACATGACCTAGAAATTATTCCAGTGCTCAACAAAATTGACTTGCCAGGAGCAGAACCCGATCGCGTCAAGCAAGAGATCGAAGATATTGTTGGGCTGGATTGTAGCCAAGCCATTATGGCTTCGGCAAAAGAGGGGATTGGGGTGAATGAGATTCTTGAATCGATCGTTCATCTGGTGCCACCCCCTAGCGATACGGTTGACCAACCCTTACGCGCCTTAATCTTCGATAGTTACTACGATCCCTATCGGGGGGTAATCGTGTACTTCCGGGTGATGGATGGCACCGTGAAGAAGGGCGATCGAGTGCGCCTGATGGCATCAGGAAAAGAATACGAGATTGACGAATTGGGCGTATTGTCTCCGAATCAAGTCCAAGTGAATGATCTGCATGCGGGGGAAGTGGGCTATCTCGCCGCCGCGATTAAAGCGGTCGAAGATGCTCGGGTTGGCGACACCATTACCCTGGCAGCAGCTCCTGCTCCTGCTCCTCTGCCCGGTTATGTCGAAGCCAAACCGATGGTGTTCTGTGGTTTGTTCCCGACCGATGCCGATCAGTTTGAAGACCTCCGAGAAGCCTTGGAGAAGCTCAAGTTAAGCGATGCCGCCTTAAACTATGAGCCGGAAACCTCTAGTGCAATGGGCTTTGGCTTCCGGTGCGGCTTCTTGGGCTTGTTGCACATGGAAATTGTGCAGGAACGCTTAGAACGGGAATACAACCTGGATCTGATTACCACTGCCCCCTCCGTGGTCTATCGCGTCACGTTAATTAAAGACGGGGAAGTGATTTATATCGAGAATCCCAGTAAACTGCCAGAACCACAGCATCGCGAGAAGATTGAAGAGCCTTACGTGCAAGTGGATATGATCACGCCGAAGGAATTTGTCGGCACCCTGACGGAACTGTGTCAGAACCGTCGGGGCGTGTTCAAGGACATGAAATATCTCACCCCAGAGCGGACGACGTTGATCTACGAGTTACCTCTGGCAGAGGTGGCAACAGACTTTTTCGACCAAATGAAGTCTCGCACTCGGGGCTACGCCAGTATGGAATATCAATTGATTGGCTACCGAGAAAATCCGTTAGTCAAGCTGGATATTCTGATTAACGGGGATCCGGTTGATCCACTTTCCACGATCGTGCATCGGGATAAAGCCTATGGGGTCGGGCGGGCACTCACCGAGAAATTGAAGGAATTGATTCCTCGCCACCAATTTAAGATTCCGATTCAGGCGGCGATCGGCAGCAAAGTCATTGCCAGCGAACATATTCCAGCTCTCCGCAAAGATGTGTTAGCCAAATGTTACGGGGGTGATATTTCGCGGAAAAAGAAACTATTGCAAAAGCAAGCCAAAGGTAAAAAGCGGATGAAGGCGATCGGCACCGTTGATGTGCCTCAAGAAGCGTTTATGGCAGTCTTGCGTCTAGAACAGTAGGGGTTTTGTCTTCCGTAGTTCTACCAATCTTTAACTTTAAAAAATTAAGTTTTGGTAAACTGCGGAGCAGAGAGCTTTAGACTACCTCAGCTCTTGGTTTAGCTTATACCTGGGTCATCGCCTGGTTAATAGCACTTCGGTTGTAATTCTCGGTTGATTGCGTTACCAATCTCAATAAGTCGGTCAGACGCATCATTGCTCAACTGAATTATCCACCCTATTCGGTTACCCCTAACATGAGAATTTTAGTTACAGGCGGCGCAGGTTTTATTGGCTCCCATTTAATCGATCGCTTGATGCTGGAAGGACATGAAGTCGTCTGCTTAGACAACTTTTACACTGGACATAAGCGAAATGTCCTGAAGTGGTTAGATCATCCCTACTTCGAACTCATTCGACATGATATTACTGAACCTATTCGGTTAGAAGTGGATCAGATCTATCACCTAGCCTGTCCAGCGTCGCCAGTGCATTATCAGTACAATCCGGTTAAGACGATTAAAACCAACGTAATCGGCACTCTGAATATGTTAGGGCTAGCCAAGCGGGTCAAAGCGAGATTCCTGCTAGCTTCCACCTCAGAAGTCTATGGCGACCCCGAAATTCATCCCCAGCCTGAGGAATATCGGGGCAATGTCAACACGATCGGAATTCGCAGTTGTTACGACGAAGGCAAGCGGGTCGCCGAGACGTTAGCCTTCGACTATCATCGCCAGAACAATGTGGATATTCGAGTCGCGCGGATCTTCAATACCTACGGTCCTCGGATGCAAGAAAACGACGGTCGGGTCGTCAGTAACTTTATTGTGCAGGCACTGCAAGGCATCCCTCTAACCGTGTATGGGGATGGGTCGCAAACCCGGAGCTTCTGCTATGTATCCGATCTAGTAGACGGACTGATGCGGTTGATGAACGGCGATCATTTAGGTCCCGTCAATTTAGGTAATCCTGGGGAGTATACGATTTTGGAATTAGCGCAAGTGATTCAGGCGATGGTCAATCCTGAAGTACAAGTGCGATTCAAACCTTTACCCCAAGATGACCCGAAACGGCGGCAACCCGATATCACTAGAGCCCGAGAATGGCTGGGTTGGGAACCGACTGTACCCCTGAAAGACGGCCTAGAGCGGACGATCGCAGACTTTCAGTCCCGTTTAAGTAGCGCCGACGCTACACCCACCGATCGTGTCAATTCTTATTAACATCACGGCAACTGCCTGATTTCGATCGCCAAGCTGAGGATCCACCTGTAAGTAGGGGTTCTGTCACTCAAACAATTCAGTCAGAATAGCTTGGATTAAGTTGAGTCCTGGTTCTGGTTGCATCATTGCCGTCCCATCACTATTGAGGTTTTTGAGAGGATTACCACATGCGTGTTTGTGTCATTGGTACTGGGTATGTCGGGTTAGTCACTGGTGCTTGCCTTGCCCACACAGGTCATCATGTCATCTGTGTAGACAATAACGAAGAAAAAGTAAAGCTGATGAAAGCCGGTCAGTCACCGATTTTTGAACCGGGACTATCCGAAATTTTGCAAGCCGCTATTCGTTCCGGCAACATTGAGTTCACCACCGATCTAGCAGCCGGAGTGAGCCACGGCCAGATTTTATTTATTGCCGTCGGCACACCCGCATTACCTACAGGCGAAAGTGATACTCGCTACGTAGAAGCTGTAGCCCGTGGCATCGGGTCTCATTTAGATAGGGAATATAAGGTAATTGTGAACAAATCGACTGTACCGATCGGGTCAGGCGATTGGGTCAGAATGCTGGTTCTGGATGGCTATGCTGAGCGCGAAGGAGTTTCAGCGATTCCAGTCATGGCTGGTATGGGTAACGGAGAGGTTGCCACTCTGAGTAGAGCGTTACCATCAGAGCCAGCATTTGATGTCGTTAGCAATCCGGAATTTCTCCGGGAAGGCGCCGCTATCTATGACACCTTCAATCCCGATCGCATTGTGCTAGGCAGTAACAGTCCCCAAGCGATTGCCCTAATGCAAGAACTCTATGCCCCGATCGTCGAGCGGCAGTTTGGAGAAGATCGATCGCTGCCGCCTGTCCCGGTGCTAGTCACGGATTTGAGTTCAGCCGAGATGATCAAGTATGCCGCGAACGCATTTCTAGCCACTAAAATCAGTTTCATTAACGAAGTGGCTAACATTTGCGATCGAGTGGGAGCGGATGTGGTGCAGGTAGCAAAGGGCATCGGGTTGGATTCCCGAGTCGGCAGCAAGTTCCTGCAAGCTGGCATCGGTTGGGGTGGTTCCTGCTTCCCCAAAGATGTATCGGCATTAATTCATACAGCCGACGATTACGGCTACGAAGCCCAATTGCTCAAGGCAGCCGTGCAGGTCAACCAACGGCAACGGCTGATTGTGGTGGAAAAACTCCAACAAGTCCTCAAGATCCTGAAGGGGAAAACGGTTGGCTTGCTGGGACTAACCTTTAAGCCAGATACTGATGATCTGCGCGACGCACCAGCCTTAACGATGATTGAACATTTGACCCGGTTGGGCAGCAGAGTCAAAGCCTATGATCCCTTGGTTTCTCAAACCGGAGTACGGCATGGCTTATCCAACGTCATTGTAGAAACTGACCCCGATCGGCTAGCCGATGGGTGCGATGCCCTGGTATTAGTGACAGATTGGCAGGAATTCCGGACGCTAGATTACGTCCAGATGGCAAAACTCATGCATACGCCTGTGATGATTGATGGACGGAATTTCTTAGATCAGGAAGTTCTGGAACAGGCCGGATTTCGCTATGTTGGCGTTGGTCGTTAAGCCACTATTAACCGCTGTTGAGGGGAGTAAATCGTGATTTACCCCCCTCAAAATTCGAGGTTTTCAAGGTTTTTGGGCGGCGATCGCCAGCTTCACGCCTGGGATCATCCGTAATCGATCCATCGTTGCGACCACCCGACCGTAATCCACGCTGGTGTCGGCACTGACAATAACCAGTGCAGCTTGATTGTTGCCCATCAAGGCTTGAACCCGAGATGGCAAATCTTCCAGTCGGGCAGGTTGACGATTTAAAGCAATTTGTCCCTGGCGATCGATGGTAACAGCAATTCGGCTTTGGGCTTGCGACTCGGCTGTTGTGGCTTTGGGTAACGTGACTGGTAACCCAGTCGATCGCGTCAGATATAACGATGACATAATGAAAAACGTCAAAATCGCGAAGATCACATCGATCATCGGCACGATGTTGATTTGAAACGTCGGTTCAATGTCATCATCAGGTAGACGCATTGTAGGGCACTCCTCGTTGTTCATAATGGCGACGATAGAGCAGTTCTAATTGTCCGCCATATTCCTGAATCAACGCCATTTGCCGCCGATATAAGCCCCGAAAAGAATTAGCAAACAGCAGCGTGACGATCGCCACAACTAATCCCGCTGCCGTCGAGATTAAAGCTTCACTAATCCCCGCGCTCACTCCGATCGTGTTCCCTCCGCCTAATTCTCCAATCTTCAAGGCCGCAAACGAACGAATCAACCCTAACACGGTTCCCAGTAACCCGAGTAAGGGCGAAATACTGATCACCGTGTCAAATACCGTGTTGAACCGTCGTAATAAGGGAATTTCAGCCTGAGCTGCACTTTCTAACGCCAACCGGAATTCCTCTGGGGTCGCTTGCTCCAGTTCCAAAGCGGCCAGAAAAATTCGGGCGATTGGTAGATCAGTATGTTGCTCTAGTTTCAGAAATGCTGCTCTAGGACTGCGTTTATATAGTGTTAAGGCTTCCCGCACCACCGGATCCTGTTGCCGCACAACCTGAACCCAAAACATAACCCGTTCCAAGATCAGCGCTACTGCCAGGAGTGAGAACCCCAGCAGTGGCACCATGACGACACCACCAGCAATAAACAGGTTGACAAACGGCATGAATCGTTCGAGAGATGAGGGACAGGACGGAAAAATTTCTAACGAAACATCAGGTCAACTTTACACCAACTTTCTCACAGCAGCATCCTACTCACTGCCCAAATCATTGGTCACGACAAGCCATAATCAATCCCTCCACACCCTCTACAGGCAAAATCGGGATATGGAGTCGATCGCTCAGTTCTGCCACACTCAAATCATCTAAGAACTTGGCTTCATCGTGCTTCAGCATGACGGATGGCAGTAGAATCGCATCGCCTAACTCCTGTCCCTCCAGGGCTTGCAGAATATCCTGCCCCGTAATTAACCCAGTCACGGAAATTTCCTGTCCCCAATACTGGCTCGCGATCGCCACCAGTTGCACATCCAACCCTTTAACCTGATTCAATCTCTGGACGATCGGCTGAAAGGCATGTTCCACTGCATTACCCACTACCCAGGTAAAGCGACGGGGTACAGGTAATTGTTTGGGTAACTGGCGAGCCGCTTTCTGAAATGCAGTCAAAAACTGTTGAATGGAACCGACCCCATTCCCAATTTGGGGATAGTCCTCATAGTGTGACTCGGGCGGTAAGTCCTGTCCAGCAATGAGAAACCACTCATCTGCTAACCAGGCAAAGGTTGAACCTAACTGTTGACGAAATTTCGTTTGTAGGGCTTGTACCTGCGTAATTACTTCCTGAGCTTTTTCCGGCGTCACAGGGATCAGTTCATCTTCAGCCGGACGAAAGCGGGTCAACCCAACGGGAACCACCGCGACAGAAGCCACAGAGGGCACATCTCCTTGGTGAAACTGGGATAGCTCCAATAACGTTTGCGTTAGGTGTGCCCCATCATTAATCCCAGGACACAACACCACCTGAGCATGAATTTGCAGTTGATGGGCTTGGAACCATTGCAATTGCTCCAAAATTTGCCCAGCTCGAGCATTTTTTAGCAGCCGCGATCGCACCTCTGGTTCGGTTGCATGCACTGAAACGTATAGAGGTGACAATCGCAGTTGAGCAATTCGTTCCCATTCGCGTTGAGTCAGGTTAGTGAGAGTCAGGTAACTACCGTAGAGAAAGCTCAGCCGATAGTCATCGTCTTTCAAATACAGCGTCTGTCGCTTACCGGGAGGTTGTTGGTCAATAAAACAAAATGGACAGCGATTATTACATTGGATTAAGCCATCAAATAGCGCGGTCTCAAACTCCAATCCCAAATCATCATCGTAATCTTTTTCAATTTCCACGACGTGAGTTTTGCCCGTGGCATCCAGCACTTCCAATTCCAACACTTCATCGGCACAAAGAAACTTATAGTCAATTAAATCTCTGGGCTGCTGCCCATTAATCGATACGAGTCGATCGCCCGCTTCAAATCCAATTTCAGCCGCGATCGACTCGGGTAACACGGCAGTGATTAAGGCTGGACGGATAGAAGATTCGCTCATGAAGCCGCGATAGGTAAGGAGTTAGTTAGACTCAGCGTTCGTGATTCGTTAACGCTCAGTCCCACCCACTAACTTAACTATTTTTCAGCCCCCCGAGCGCAATTGCTAATAGCAACGTGGCAGCAAATCCTAACCGATACCAGACAAACACCCAGGTACTTTGACGCTGTAAGAAGCGCAGCAACCAGGCGATCGCTAGATAGGAAAAAATAAAGCTGGAAACAATGCCAACCAGCAGAGGTACCAAGCTTTCTAAATTTGCAAACGCTTTACGTGCTTGATACAGGGTGGCGATGGTTAAGGTGGGAATTCCGAGTAGAAAGGAAAATCGAGCGGCGGTTTGGCGTTCCAAGCCTAAAAACAGCGCGGCGGTTAGCGTAGACCCCGAGCGCGATGCCCCTGGGATTAAAGCCAACATTTGTCCTACCCCAACCAACAATCCGTCTCGAATTTGTAAATCCCGAAAGCGCCGCTTGCGAGTGCCCACCCGTTCTGCCAATCCTAAAAGTAATGCCATGATGATCGAGGCGATCGCAATCACAGCCGGACTTTCAGGAATCACATCCTTAAGCAGAAACCCCACAATCAAGGCTGGTAGAGTCCCTACAGCAATGCCAACTAGAAGTTTCCATTCTTCCTGCTCCCAATCCCGACGACGGAATGCCACCCATCCCCCTAGCAAAATTTGGCGAATGTCGTTCCAGAAGTACATGACAACCGCAATAACGCTACCAAACTGGATAGCGTCCACAAAATATTTTTGCTGTGTCCAATGAAAAATATCTCTGAAGATCAGGAGATGTGCCGTACTACTAATCGGCAGAAATTCTGTAATTCCCTGCACAATGCCTAATGTGAAGGCTTGCAGAATTCCCACCCACAAATTCGGGCTTTCCACTACAGCTTGCGCCTCTGCAATCCCTACTAACGGTTGCATAGCACTCCAACCGACCCACGAATCTAGCGGGTTCAGCATTAATAATTCCATCCCTTGGCCCCCAATGTATGGCATGAACCCATCTACTCTTCAGCGCATTACTTCAACGAACCGGATATTGCTCAATCTCTAAGGTTTCGCTACCAACCTGAGCGCTATCCGTAGCTAGTATGCCATCTCCCTGCAAGATCATTTCTGCGCTGGATCGCTAGGCAGCGATCGCCACGATTCAGTACATATTCCCCAGAAGTTCTATCCCGATTTGTCACTAAATCAGAACTGGGCTAGCATAGAGCGATATACCCAGGGGGGGCATATTAAAAAATGGCTTGATATCCTATGGCTAATTGAACTATGTTAAATAAAGTAAAGTAGATACTCATTATTGACGATCCTTCATCAGCGATTGCACCCTTGATTTCCTACTCTCCGTCTTCTAACCCGCTGTATCCTTCAGAATCTACGGTTTCCCCAGTCGAGATGCTTGAGCCTCTAGCGTCTCCCTTAGTGGCTGAACCTAAACGAGGTGATACTCAAGCTGAAAATCTCGACAAACCCCGTTGGGCGATTTTGTCAGCTGCCATTTTTCTGGTTTCCGTTCCAGTATTCGTCCAGGCACCGTTAGTTCGATCGCTGCCCCTGGTCAGTCTGACGTTGACATTAGGATTTTGGTGGCTAGGACAACGTTGGTTGACTCAGCCGCGAACTCAGCGCTGGGGCGACTTGCTGCTGGGATTCACCTGGACCTGGTTAGCGGGATCGCTATATTGGGGCTGGCTACGGTGGGAACCGTTACTGCATTTACCAGTAGAGGCAATCGGGCTACCCTTTGCTCTATGGGGGATCGCAAGAAATCGAGGGAAGGTAGGTAACTTTTTCTATCTGGGATCGCTATTCGGCACGGCATTAACAGATTTTTACTTTTATTTGCTGAATCTGATTCCCTACTGGCGTAAGTTGATGCAGGTCAGCGAAGACATGATTCCCTCGATCTTTCAATCTGCGATCGCTCAAATTCAGACCCCCTGGGGAATTGCTTGGGCTATCATACTAGCAGCCATTCTCTTTTGGGTTAGCATTTCCACTCAACGCTTCCCAGAATTACACTGGTGGGCATTCAGTGGTGCAGTCTTGAGTACGATCTTGGTTGATGGTTTGTTCTGGCTGGCTGCTTGTGCTGCCTAATCTAACCTCATACTTATGAGTGATTGACTAGGGAGCCAGATCATCATCTATTGGTGTCATCTGCTAGGTTTGCTTGAAGAAAATCTTTATCACAATATAATTTGTTGAAAGATTTTTCTTCTAGCCCTTACACTGGCATGAATGGATGTGGCAGGATGCATCATAGAGAAGAATCATTACGCTCACAGTCTGTGGTGACTTTGCAACCGGCTCCTCATTTGCTACTTCGGACGGAATCCGGCCATCGCCGTCTGCTGCTGACTGGCACCCATTGCTGGACGATTGGTCGCAGCGAGGATAACAACTTCGTCCTGCCGGATCGCTGGATCTCTCGCAATCATGCCATGTTACAGTGCATGGAAACTGGAGAGTACTATCTCATCGATCTCGGCAGTCGCAATGGTTCGTTTGTCAATGGTCGGCGGGTCAGTATCCCAGTAACCATTCATAATGGCGATCGCTTAACCTTTGGTCAAACCGAGCTGGAATTCTACTGCCCCAGTGCTAAGGCAGTCAGTGCTGTCATGCAGGATAGCGCCAAAGATTTTACAGCAACGGCAACGCTACATGTACGACGGTTGATTTCCGTGTTAGTTGTCGATATCCGCAACTTCACCGTTTTAACTCGACAACTTGACGAAAAAGTTCTCTCCGAAATGATTGGCACTTGGTTTCGCCATGCTGGAGACATTATCCGTGAGCACGGAAGCTGGGTTGACAAGTATATTGGCGATGCCGTGATGGCAATCTGGATTCACGGGACTCAAGATATCAGCAGTGATGAGATGCTGCGCATATTGCGCGCCTTAAGTGCGCTCCATAAGATGACAGCTGACTTATGTAATCTCTATCCGGTCCCCTTTCCCCTCCGGATTGGGGCTGGTATTAATACGGGATATGCCATGGTGGGTAATACTGGGAGTGGCGATCGCCCCGACTATACTGCCCTAGGAGATACCGTGAACGCCGCCTTTCGCCTAGAAACATCTACCAAGCAAATTGGGGCAGACGTGGCAGTCGGAAAAACTACCTATCAATATTTATCGGCGCTGGTAGCAGAAAGTCACTTATTTACCGAGCATACCGTTGATTTGAAGGGGTATGATGCTGCCACCCTCGCCTACTCCTGTACATTTTCTGACCTAGACTTGTTTCTCCAAACCCGAAGTAAGAAATCCCTTTAAACCAATAACCGCCTTAATGACCTGCTGGAGTTCTCTGCAAGATTGGGCACAGGAAATGATAGGCTCAATAAATAATGCCGTGTATGGATTCCGTGGCATGGAACGGGAGGTAAGGTTTTATGAAACGATTGGTTCACCTACTAGTTACCCTGAGCCTGGTCATAGGCTGTCTTGGCTGGCTAGCATTTCCTCAAGGGGCGCTAGCCGCAAATTTTAATGCGCTGACTCTCAATTCTGTCACCTCTGCATCTAACCTATTAGCGGTTGAAGGGGTACGGGATGCGGTGAGCGAAAAGCTGGCTTCTGAGTACGGTAAAAAGATTGACTTGAATAATACCAATGTTCGGGCATTCAGACAGTTTCCAGGCATGTATCCCACGATCGCTAGCCTTGTCGTCAAGAATGCACCTTACGACAAGGTCGATGATGTGTTGGATATTCCGGGGCTATCTGCAAGTCAAAAATCAGTTCTACAAGACAATTTGAGTAGCTTTACCGTTACCGACGTAGAATCGGCTCTGGTTGAAGGCGCCGATCGCATCAATAACGGGATTTACCGCTAGACAGTCAGTTCAATTTCTTCCAAAAATTGCTCGATGCCCAGCGACTGGACAGAGAGCAATTTTTTATTTTTAGGTAGTAATTTTAATGACAGAGTCTCTGCCCTCTCCTGAGTCTTCCTTAGCCGCCACCCCATTCCCTGACCAGTTTGATGTCCTAGTCATTGGAGCCGGAGCGGCAGGGCTGTATACAGCCCTATGTTTACCGGATCAGCTTCAGATTGGTTTGATCACTAAAGATACGTTGTCGCTGTCTGCCAGCGATTGGGCACAGGGGGGGATCGCCGCCGTCATTGATCCCCAAGATTCTCCCGAACTCCATATTGCCGATACACTCCAAGCGGGAGCGGGACTATGTGATTACGAAGCCGTCAAGTATCTAGTTGAACATGCCTCTAGCTGCATCGATAACCTAGTGAACATGGGAGTTGCGTTCGATCGGCATAACGGTGAACTTGCCCTTACCCTAGAAGCTGCGCATTCACGACGACGTGTACTGCATGCCGCCGACACCACAGGGCGGGCAGTTGTGAGTACCTTAACGGCTCAAGTGTTAGCCCGGAAGCATATTCACGTCATCTCGCAAGCCTTTACGCTCGATCTCTGGCTAGAGCAGCAACAGTGCCAAGGGGTTTGCTTACTTCATCAGGGGCAGATCCGCTGGCTGCGGGCAAAAGCTGTAGTGCTGGCAACCGGTGGCGGTGGTCAAGTGTTCGCCCAAACTACCAACCCCTCTCTAAGTACGGGAGATGGGGTAGCGATCGCCTACCGGGCAGGAGCCGTGCTCCGCGACTTAGAATTTGTTCAGTTTCACCCCACGGCACTGACCACCCCTGGTGCTCCTCGGTTTTTGATTAGTGAAGCCGTCCGGGGCGAAGGTGCCCACTTAGTCAATGACCAGGGCGATCGCTTTACCTTCAAATACCACCTCGCCGGAGAGCTAGCCCCGCGGGATGTGGTCAGCCGAGCCATTTTTAGTTACTTGCAAGAAACCCAGACCGATCTGTCTACCGCTCATGTCTGGTTAGATCTGCGACCCATTCCGCCTGATCGCATCCGGTACCGCTTCCCAAATATTATTCAGGTCTGCCAACGCTGGGGGATTGATGTCTTTCAGTCACCCATTCCGGTCGCACCAGCGGCTCATTATTGGATGGGAGGTATTGCAGCTGATTTAAGCAATCACACTTCGATTTCAGGTCTCTATGCCGTTGGCGAAACCGCCAGCACTGGCGTCCATGGAGCCAATCGTCTCGCCAGTAATTCACTTTTGGAGTGTCTGGTCTTTGGCGCCCAGTTAGCCCATCTCAGCAAGCTAGAAGGATGGAGTCATAGAGCCGTGAACAGGGATACCGGCGAACCGGCAAAGAACCATAGCACCGCGCAAATTAGCGTTTCTCCAGCAGATAGAATCACAATTGAGCAACTACGACATGAGATCCCCCGGGTTGTCTGGCAAAGTGCGGGGATTTGTCGAGACGGGCAAGTTATGGCACAAGCGATCGCCCAGGTAGAGCAGTGGCAACAAGAGTTTGCTGCGTTAGCAACTAGCCAAACATTGCAAAACGTACTGTCTGCTCCAGCTAACATTCAGTCGGTGGCAGAGTCAGAACTAACCCTACGGTTATGGGCAGAAACCCGTAATCTACTGACGGTAGCCAGCTTAATCCTCAAAAGCGCTCACTTCCGCACCGAAAGTCGAGGTGGGCACTATCGATCGGACTACCCCAATACTGACCCGCGATGGCAAGTTCACACGCTGGTTCAGGGCGATCGTTGGTGGCAGTCACCCGTTACATAAGTTAAAAATCAGGTCCGTCACTGAGTGTTTCAATCAGTAGATCCATTTGTTGCTGCCGTTGAGCTAAAAACGTTTCGCACTGCCGTAAATACTCGACAGCCGCCGCAAACTGCTCAAATACCTCTGCCAGTTCCAACTCACCAGACTCAATTCGCATCATGATGGCTTCAACCTGTTTCACCGTAGCTTCATAGTTCCAATCATCTGGAAAGGAATGCAGCGTTGGATTGACACTTACCATCTCTAAGGGATTTTGCAATGATGTCCCAGTGGGGGGATCAGCCGAGTTACTCACAGGGATATCTCACAGATTAATACCGTCAGTATATTAACTCTGGAGAGTTTTGCTTCAATCATCTATAGATGTATTCAAAACTTCAGTTACTTTAACGTTTAGCTGCCCCTGACCGAACTGAATTTGCAACTCTTGTCCTAGTTCAATCTCTGCGGCTGATCGCACGATCGCCCCATTCGCTTCTCTTACCACCGCATATCCACGTTTCAAGACAGCTTGCGGGTCTAACGTAGCCAGTTTTTGCTTCAACAAATAGCAATGCTGCTTCGCTTGTTGCACCTGTCGCAGCGTACTTTGCACCAGACGCAGCCTCAACCAGGTCATGGTTTGCATTTCCTGTTTCACCCGACGGTCTAATTGGAGCCGTTGCAGACGGGTATGAATCCGCAGCAACTGCTCCTGGCTGGCTCCCAACCGGTAAAGCATCACTTGATTTAGGGCCAGCACCCGCTCTCGGTGTTCAGTATAAAGAGCGGACAGACGAGGAACGGCTTGTTCGGCGGCCGCTGTCGGGGTATGCACACAGACATCCGCCGCCAGATCCGCCAGGGATTCATCCCGCTGATGCCCAATGCCAGCAATCACCGGAATCGAACAGGTGGCAATTGCTCGTACCACTCGTTCATCATTAAAGCAAGCCATATCTTCGATCGCACCGCCACCTCGTGATACAATTAGTACATCCGCTCTACCATCTTGCTCAACTCGTTGAATGGCATCGACGATTGAGTCTGGAGCTTGATCCCCTTGAACTAAGGCTGGAGAAAACAAAACATGCAAACCAGGATAACGTCGCCGCAATGTCCGTTGGATATCTCCCCAGGCTGCCGCTTGAGGTGAAGTGACTACAGCCACAGTTTTGGGATGGGTTGGCAGCGATCGTTTATGGGCAGCATCAAATAATCCTTCTGCTTCTAAACGATGGCGTAATTGCCGATAGCGCAATGCCCTTAGCCCTTCTCCAGCAGGCAACACTTGCCAAACAATTAATTGATATTGCCCTCGTTGAGGATGAACATGAATACGTCCCAAAATAATTAGTTGTTCACCCTGCTGCGGTTGTGTGACTAAGCGATCGAATTGACTGTTCCAAACCACACAACTAATTGCCGCTTTTGCATCTGGGTCTTGCAAGGTGAAAAATAAGCCGCTCCGGTATCGTGTAGCGCTAGATACTTCGCCTGTTACCCAAACCTGCCGCAACTGGTCATCCTGTTCCAAAATAGCTTGAATGTAGGCGGTCAGTCCGGCAACAGAGAGCGCCGTATCAGGTACTAACAAGCTAGGGATATAAGAATTCATCATCCGTCACCTGTGTTGAACAAAGGAGAAATAAGAGTAGTCACTAGCAATCAATTGGGCAATCCAATCGTTGGCTGAGAGGTGAATTACTAAAAAATGCAACGATTACTCACCCAGGCTGGGCGAACTGCCTTTAAGTTAACTAGACTCTAGCCAATTCGGCAGTAAGCTGCACTGCATTCTGCCATGGTTGCCCTGAAATAGTTCTAAATTCTTCTGACCACATGAGGCTTCTACGAGGCAGCTTGATTCATTTCCTCCCTTGAGCCAAGAACTGGAGAGTTGCTCGATTTTCTATTTCCGGTTCGCTATCCGTTCCCAGCGGGAAGATTAAAATAGAATTCCTGCTAAACCCGCTCGTTCCCATATCTGAAATACACCGAAACTTTCGCGTTGAGGCGCTGATGGCTACTAAAACTGAGACTTCTGATAAGCAAAAAGCTTTAAACCTCGTCCTAACCCAAATCGAGCGTAATTTTGGCAAAGGCAGCATTATGCGCCTAGGGGATGCCAGTCGGATGAAGGTGGAAACAATCCCCAGTGGAGCATTAACCTTGGATTTGGCCTTGGGTGGCGGCATTCCGAAAGGGCGGGTGATTGAGATTTATGGACCAGAAAGTTCTGGTAAAACAACCGTAGCCCTACATGCTGTGGCTGAAGTTCAACGTAATGGAGGGATTGCGGCTTTTGTCGATGCAGAACATGCCCTTGATCCTTCCTATGCAGCCGCGTTAGGGGTTGATATTGATAATCTGCTGGTGTCGCAACCAGATACCGGAGAAGCAGCGTTAGAGATTGTGGATCAACTGGTGCGATCTGCCGCGATCGACATTATCGTGATTGACTCTGTTGCGGCATTAGTACCCCGTGCTGAAATTGAAGGCGAAATGGGAGATACCCATGTTGGTTTGCAAGCTCGGCTGATGAGTCAGGCCCTCCGAAAAATTGCGGGCAACATGGGCAAATCTGGCTGCACCGTCATTTTCCTGAACCAATTGCGGCAAAAAATTGGCGTAACTTACGGTAGTCCAGAAACCACGACGGGAGGACAAGCCCTGAAGTTTTATGCCTCAGTGCGGTTAGATATTCGCCGCATTCAAACCTTGAAAAAAGGTACGGATGAGTATGGGATTCGGGCCAAGGTTAAGGTAGCTAAAAATAAGGTGGCTCCTCCCTTCCGAATTGCCGAGTTTGACATTGTGTTTGGCAAAGGGATTTCGACACTGGGTTGTTTGGTCGATCTAGCTGAGGAAACCGGAGTGATTATTCGCAAAGGTGCCTGGTATAGCTATAGTGGCGACAATATTGGTCAGGGACGGGACAATGTGATCAAATACATGGAAGAAAGTCCCGATTTTGCCAAAAAGATTGACCAGGAAGTTCGACAAAAACTGGAAATGGGAGCCGTAGTCTCGGCAAACTCTGTTGGTCCGCTAGATGCTGATGACAGTGACGATGAAGATTACGCTGAGGAGGAGTAGCCTTCAGGGCAGGTTGTCTGCCCCTTGCTAGCAGTCTTGAATCAGTTAGCAGTTAGTCACCCAAAACTAGGGTATTGGGGAATGTGCCGTAATTCTTCAATACCCTATTTTTAGGGATGAATGCTTTGCACCTGGCGGTTAAGGAAGCGATCGAGGATATCTGACTGTTGTGCCGCACTTAATTGAGGTTCAGAGCAACTCACAGGTGGATCTTCGGGGGATAGGGGAGTTTTCAAAAACATTGAAGTCTCTTCCGCACCGTTCGATATACCATTTTCCCAATCGACTTCACTATGAAACACACTGGATTCATCCAATGTAGGCGCTTCAGTCATCGTTGAGCTGGTTGATCGAGCTGTGTTAATTTGCTCCAGCACATCGGGCGGAATTACCTCTACAGTTTGCAGCACCTTACAGTTAAAAAAGACAAAAGATAGACTGCCCAGACGCACTCGATCGCCATCCTTCAACAATACCTGTTGACGCACCGGCTCACCATTCACAAACGTACCATTTGTACTATTGAGATCAATCAGGTAAAAGCCACGATGGTCTCGATATTGAATGGCAGCATGACGACGAGACAAGCGCTTATCCTGGATCGATACTGCCGCTTTGCGATCGCGCCCAATTAGCCAAATTCCTTGGGATTGCATCAGGGATTGCGTTCTACCTCTGACTAAATTAGTCGTCAAATAAACTTGTCGCCCCTGTACCACACCCTGAATATATTGATAAACAGCCCGACTCTGCTGTTGACTATTAGCATTTTCTAGCTCGAGAATTTCATCCAGTAATTCTCGGTGGTGTTCATATAGCTTTAAGAACACTCGGTACAACCCTAAGCGCTGATCTAACTCAGCTGTGTTTGCGGGAGTATCCAGCAAGTTGGAAGAGAATTCAGCTAACGAGTTGGGGTCAAACATAATCGATTGGCGCTCATGCGATGCTAAGAACAGAATGCCCAATTGATGCAGAAAGCCAGACAATATCAGACTGCAACCCATTCTGAAACACCTGGCAAAATGATCAGAACCCAAATTTAGCGGCAATGCCTGTGTTCATACTGGAGCAATTTGGCAATTAGGATATTCCTTCATCTTCCAAAGTAAAGCGTGAAGGCTCCAGAAATAACCGCATGATTACTAGATAATTATCTATCTATTGGCTAGACATGCAAATCCCTGGTGGATTGTACCAATATTGCCTCAGTCAAACTTTGCAAAACTCAAGGGCACCATTGGCAGACCCGATTGAGTATCTGCACTGCCTAACTTTAGCTAAATCGCGTAAATTTACTTAAATGATTTAACCAAAACCATACCGCCAAAGGTGGTGCCTAGTCTGGCAGTTTCAGGGAGAACACGGTCTCGGCATATCATTGCCAGTCATCCGACGAGTTCTTTACAATAATGGGTAGCTAATTTACGCAAGCTACCGTATCAATTGGAGCTTAAGCGCATCAGTAACCCTAATCTGACATGATTAGAGTCTACTGATCTACTAACCTGTTATCGGCTGTAGCAGGATGGGGTGTGCATCTACTGAGTAACAAACTCATACTCGGTCAGTGTTGGGGCAAATACAGAGGTCTGCCTCTACCAAACCGTTTGTGAACTTAGCACAATTTCTGGGTGCAGTTCATGTTGATGCATTCATTTGACGAAGACAGCTCTACGCTGACAGAGCTATTAGCGATTTCCAACTCTTTCCCGCGACCTAACGGGCATATAGAGCATCACTGTGATGGGGAACCGCCAGCCGTTACAGCACAGTGGCATCACTGGAAACAGCGTACAACCAGGGAAGGCTGGCTGGACGATCGCAGTGAACAGTCAGTCTATCGCTCTGGATCATCACTCCATCCCTCCTTACGCCAAGAAGTTGCCCTCGATGGGCTAGAAGCCTTGCGCCAGGCAGTCAAACAGGCAGAGGCAAAAGGAGTTCGGCTAGGTTCATTGCGACAGCGCGAATTCTTTCAGTCCCAACCTGCTGAACGCATTCCCATCCATGCAGAGCCATTATCCCCTTTGAGGGCACGGGATCTGGAAGCCATGCAAGCATTATTTCAAGTAGAAAATATGGGTGAAATTGAGATCGATATTACCCAAATGCTGCTGCGGCTATGGCCTGAACCGTGTTGGGAAGATAGCCCACTAGATTTTTTGCAAGACTTTTTAATTTAGAAGGGAATATCATCCAAATTAGGTTCCGACATAGGCTCTACCTTGGCTGGAAACTTGGTAGCAGGAGATTTAGGGCTAGCAGTTTTAGCCGTCGATCGCGTGGCGGTAGGAGCTTCTGTCCGTTGAGGAGCAGTAAATTGGTTTTCTGACCCCATCGCTGTTGCCCCTGCAGGAGTACTTTCCCACAAGGCATTTGCCTCTAAGCGATGAATCCGCTGGGCAATCAATTCGGCCCGCTTTTCCTTATAACCTTCTAGTTCAACCGTCGTCATACTCAGACGGCCTTCAATGACAACACGATCGCCCTTGTGATAACGCTCCTGCATTTCCTGGGCCAAGTTACCCCATCCCACAATCCTCAGCCGTGAAGCTGGATCATCCGGTCGTAAGCCAGGAAACTCAACCACCATATCAGTCATCGGGGTTTGAGTTTCAGGAGTGGAGCGGAGTGTCGGCTCCTGCACAATTTCTGCCATCAAAATACAGCTATTCATAGGTCACCAATGGTCAGTTCAGCAGTTAACGATTCGGTGGGCAGCGAGTCACTGTGGCTGTTTATTCTAACAGCTATGTCGTTGCGCCGTTGCATGAATGCAGGGAACAGGTGCTAGCCATCTGTCGCCAGAGAAACTAATTCACAAACTACAATCGCTTTCACTACGGATGTTATATTTCAGACTAGTACATATATTCTATACTGAAATTACTTGCTCTGACGGAAGATTTCACTTAGTCATGAGGCGAAATAGCACTCTGGAGTGATCCTTCAACGCGGTTTAAATGCCCCCAGATGGGTGACTCAATAAGGCGCTTCGATCGGCAAATCTTCCATCTCATGCTCCAAATCGACAAAATCCTGAACCCGAATCCGATATTCGCGTAGGGTTTCATCGACCCAATTGCGATCGCTACTATTAGCGAAAATGTGTACTAAGGGTTCTCCAGCATCAGGCAAAATTAGGACCCAGCTATCTCGTTGGTAGTTGAAGATCTTCACGCCATCCACCAATTCCAGGCATTCTACGGGATGTGTTTCGACAAGATGCCGCATGAGTGCACCTTTGACCGACCAGGGGCATCGCACTGTATAGGTTTTATGACAAACCCGAGGCATTTCGGAGCGAATTTGTCCGAGTGATCGCTCTTGAATTGTTAGCATTTCGATCAGCTTGGCAATGCAAAACATGGCATCGAAGCCGGGGTGTAATTGGGGAAAGATAAAGCCCATATCGCCACTTCCGCCTAGAACGACACTAGGATTCATTTGGCAGGCTTCCATTAACGCGGTTGGGTTCGCTTTCGTCCGAATCACGCGACCATCATGGCGACGAGCAATTTGCTCCACCGCACTAGAGGCATGTACCGGAACGACAACCGTACTGCGGGGATGGTGCATCAAAATCATCTCCGTCATCAAGGCCGTCAGCATTTCACCCCGGATCGGGCTGCCCGCCTCATCGACCAGAATTAGTTGCTCGCCATTAGCAGATACCTGGACACCAAAGGTGGCTTTCACCGCTTCCACCACATGACCTAACTGATTCAATAGCATTTCGCGATCGGCGACAGTTGGTGAGGTCTGGGTCAAGCTAGCATTCAAGACAACCGCATCACAACCAAACTGGGCTAGAAGTTGCGGCAATACTGCACCTGACACCGCATAGACATAATCAATCACGACCTTGGAACTACTGTTGCGAATTGCTTCGATATTCAAATGGCGCTGAAACACCGTACTGTAGATTTCCAGCCCTTGATTACTGTAGGTGACATTGCCAATTTCATGAATTTGCGCTCGCCGAAAATCTTCTTTAAAGTAAGCGCCTTCAATTTTCTTTTCGCGCGCTTTGGAGACATTAATGCCTTTGTGATCAAAGAATTCAATCAGGATATGGTCAGGTCGATCGGGATGCACTCGCACATGAATGCCACCGGCAATCCGGAGCGTCGGCACTGCCGATCGAGCCAGAGGAATAGCGGTGGCTTCTAAGTTTTGAATATTGATGCCAACTGACATTAAGCCAGCAATCAGCGAACGGGACACCATGCGAGAAATGGTACGCTGATCGCGGGACACCATCACTGAGGAACCAGGTTTCAGCGTCGAACCATAGGCTGCTCCCAACTTCACGGCAAATTCGGGAGTAACATCGACATTCGCTAATCCCGACACCCCTCGCTGCCCAAATAAATTGCGATGGGCGGCATGTCCCCAGATCAAATTAATGTTGAGGGTGGCACCCGGTTCAACCCGCTTACTCGGCCACACCCGTACCCCAGGACTAACTTGGGCTTCTTCCCCGATCGTCGATAACGGTCCGACAACGGCTCCTTCTAATACATGAGCACGGCGATCGACTCTGGTACCACGCGCAATTACACACGCTCGGAGGTGGGCTTCTTCTCCCACGATCGCGCCATTCCAGATGATCGGACGTTTAAGGTCGGCATCTGCCCCCACCGTGACATTATCACCAATAATCGTACCCGCATCGATTTGGACTCGCGGTCCAATCCGGCAATTACTCCCAATCAGCACGGGAGGTTCAATCCGGGCACTAGAATCGAAAAAGGTATTTTGACCTACCCAGACGCCGGGCGATCGCTCCTCATAGGCAAAGTTAAGATAGACCTTCCGCATTAAACCATCGTATTGGGCATCTCGATAGGCATCTAAGTGACCCACATCGCACCAATAACCATCCGCAATATAGCCATACATCGGTTCCCCTTTTTCCAATAGCAAGGGAAAAAGATCTTTAGAGAAATCGGCTTCCTGGTTCGGAGGTAAGTAATCCAGAACATCCGGTTCCAAGATATATGTCCCTGTATTCACCGTATCGGAGAAGACTTCACTGCTAGAGGGTTTTTCCAAGAATCGCCGAATGCGGTGATCTTCATCGGTAATTACCACCCCAAATTCTAATGGATTGGGGACTCGGGTCAGGACGATCGTGGCTTTCGAGTGGTGCTGTTGATGGAATTCGATCGCCGCTCTCAGGTCAAAGTCGGTAATACTGTCGCCACTAATTACCAAAAAGGTGTCATCGAGTAACTCAGCAATATTTTTGACACAGCCTGCCGTACCCAAGGGTTGATCTTCCTCAACCGCATAAGTAATCTGGACCCCGAAGTCACTACCATCCTGGAAGTAATCCCGCATCACATCCGGTAGATAGTGCAGCGTGGCAATTACCTCGGTAATGCGGTGGCGTTTGAGCAGATTAAGAATATGTTCGGCGATCGGTCGGTTAAGCACTGGCACCATCGGTTTGGGCAGATCGCACGTCAGCGGTCTGAGCCGTGTTCCAGATCCTCCTGCCATCAGAACTGCTCGCATAAATTCTCCGTCCTAAACTCTATGCTCTATGCTTGAAATCGAAATTATGGTTAGGTAAATGGGGCAACTAGCCCGTAAGCATCTGAGGTGATTCGATTCGTTGAGATTGCCTTAAGTGATTGCGCCTAAAAACTCGGTCCAACATCCACTGCCCAAGGTGAAATTCAAGAAATTTAGTATTGGAGTTGACAACTCAGGAAAACCCAGGGGGCTAACAGTTGGATGCTGCAATTTTATTGCCTGATCAACCTCAAATCAGCTTTCCTTGTACTTTCTCAATAGTAATGTGGGCTTCTGCCATCCCTAGCCCCCTCGATCGTAAACAGCTTGTTACAAACACCAGTTGCTGACCAATAGGCTCCTGTGAGTAGGATAGAACAGTACTAAGGAATTTTGGCATTACGCCAAGGATAGTAGCCATGGAAACGTTAGTGGCAATTGCGTTAGGGATTGTGTATGTGGGGGGACTGTGGAAATTTTGGAGTGGATTTAGGCACACCAACTTTAGTCAAGGGCGGATCTATCTGGGGTTGTTGTGGCCAGTGTTGGTGTTTAATAAATCCTATCGCCGCAACTTTACCAAAGCCTTAAAGGGAAGTTAGGAGATTTTATAGGTGTGCAGGAAACAGTTGTTAGTCTTCAGTTTTTGACTAGATAATGAATTTGATCGCTGGCGGCTGACTATGAGCGATCCGCTCACCTTTAATCACGATGGCAAAGAAACCGAATTCTGAATCCGAGTCCGCATTTTCCAAAACCAGTTTTTTTGGAGCGTTAAGTCAACCTCAAGATTGGCAAGAACGGTTAAGCACGGTAGCGAACCGATTTAACCGGGAGTATCGCGGGGAAACCCTGGAGTTACCAGAAGAAGTACAGGCAATGGCGATCGCCCAAGAACGTGCCGCTGGGATCCTTCAAGCAAAACTCACTTCTCCCTTTTGGCAATTAGCCTTGCCACAAAAAAACCAGCGGTGTTTAGACATCGGCTGTGGCGTAAGTTTTCTGATTTATCCTTGGCGTGACTGGGGAGCATTCTTCTACGGACAGGAAATCAGTGCCGTTGCTCAAGAGTTGCTTAATGCTCGTGGACCTCAACTTAATTCCAAACTCTTTAAAGGCGTAGAGCTAGCTCCTGCCCATCAGTTGAACTATACCGATGGACAGTTCGATTTAGTGATTGCGACCGGAGTCAGTTGCTATTACCCCTTAGCGTATTGGGGTGAAGTCATGACAGCCGTGAAAAAAGTGCTAAAACCTGGTGGCTTCTTCGTATTTGATATTGTAGACACTGATGCCCCATTGGCGGAAAACTGGGCAATCTTGGAAACCTATTTGGGCGCAGAAGTATTTCTTGAACCCGTTGCCCATTGGAAAAAATTAATCCAATCTGTGGGTGGACGAATTGTCAAAAATCAGGCAGAGGAATTATTTCTACTCTATAAAGTCGGATTTTAGTTCTACTCACCTAGCTCGCTCAACACCTCAATTTGGGCAGACTTGAAGCGGCTCTGGCTTCCCCCCACTGAGTCCTGGAAGCAGGTCGGAAGCTAATTTCAGCCTCTAGGCAATTTTGATCAGGTTAGTCATTGATAGTTGAGAAAGAAACAGCTCTGGTTAATTGGTGGCACTCAGGAGAGCGCTGTTTTAGCACAGGCGATCGCCCAAGTGGGGTTGCTTTGTGTAGTTTCCGTAACAACTGAAACGGCTCGTTCCCTCTACCCAACTGCCCCTAACTTAACCATTTGGGTCGGCTATCTTACAGCGACATCTCTGCCAACCTTCTTGCAAACCCACCAAATTGGAGCCATTCTGGATGCCTCCCATCCCTTTGCCGTAGAGATTTCCCAGCTCGCGATCGCAGCCGCCCAAGCGGATCAATTGCCCTATTTACGGTATGAGCGTCCAGCGGTGGCAGGGAAAACCAGGGAGGGTAGCCCAGGAAACCACACGGCTGACTCAAGCATTGTTTACCTGGATAGGTTAGAGGATCTGTTGACTGGGAATTATTTAGCTGGGCAGCGGGTACTGTTAACGCTGGGTTATCGATCGTTGCCGCTATTTCAGCCCTGGCAAGAACGAGCACTATTATTTGCCCGGATTTTGCCATCAGTAACAGCACTAGCAGCGGCATTACAGGCAGGGTTTACCAGCGATCGATTAATTGCTTTACGTCCACCGATTTCAGCGGAATTGGAACAGGCATTATGGCAGCAGTGGCAAATTACCACCGTAGTGACTAAAGCCTCTGGTGCAGTCGGCGGTGAACTGATCAAGCGGCAGGTAGCAACAGCGTTAAATCTGCCCTTAATCGTAATTGGTCGACCTGAAGTTACCTATCCTCAGCAAACCAGCGATTTGTTGGTAGCTTTAGAGTTTTGTCGGCAACATAGCACTTGAAAATAGAATTGCACCGGAAAGTTACCATGAAAAGCTACGAAGAAAAAATATAGCAACGATCGGAACTTCTAAGGAGTTGTTGCCATCAGGGTAGATACAATCAGCCTGTTTTTAGAGAACTTGTTAGCTACTCGTTCTCGGGGATTGAGAAACTGAAGCCCTAATCAGGTCAACTCGTGGTTTCCAGAATCTTGCGGCTGAACAAAATTAGCTAGTTTGTCCTGAAGATTGCTGCCTGAGTGCGAAATGCGTTTGAGAATAACCTAAGTCGATTTCAGGAATTGCTCATCTTTGATCGTCATGGATTTTAATCACAATCCACTGCGATCACCATCAGTTCACAAACTACTAAATCACCAATTGCAACTAATAATTTAGCCATGAGATTTTACTCTGGTCTGATGCGGAAGTAATGCCAATGATGCCCAGAGTCAGGAATGCTGTTGCTTCAGCTCGATCGTTCAGGGTGCGTAGTTACAGGGTGTCTCCACGCATCACTTCCAACAACCAGGCAATATGAAATATCACCATCGTTCTCTGTTGATCAACGTTTTGAGAATCATGCCGCTGAGTGCAGTAGGCTTTCTCTTCGTTTCTCCTACAGTTCTGGCTCAAACCACACCTTCTACAACTACGACTGGATCTACTGTTGTCACTGTAGATACCACAAGTAGCACTAACCCAGCTAGTAGCACTCAACCTACTTCAACAACCTCTGCAACAACTGCTGTAACTACTACACCAACTAGTTCCAGCTCTACAACAACTCCCAGTACAGCTACGACTGGAGTAGTTCAAACAACATCAACTCAAACCAGCACAACGAATGGTGCTAATCCAGTTGCTACAGCAACGACTGCACCTACTTCCAGTACAACAACAGCCACGGGTACAATTCCGGTACAGCCAACAACTGGCATTCCAACAGCAATCACCTCCAATCCGAATTCGGCTACCCCGGTCGTTAATCTCCCTCCAGGGAGTCCAATAATGGCTTATCCAGGGCAGATGGTTTATCCGATCGCTCTACCAACACCAAACTTAGCCCCTGGACAGGTAGCCTACCCAAGCAATTATCCAGCGAACTACCCGACTAATTACCCAACCAACTACTCCACTAACTATCCGGTTGGTTATCCGACTTATTCACCGGGGACATATCCCATTGCTGTACCTGGGCAATCTACCAATCCAGGCGGAATTTCTGTACAGGTGACAACCTCAGTCGGGATCCCCAATCAAAGTCAACCTGTATATCCCACTGCCATCCCTGGGCAAGCGATGTATCCAGGAGGCTATGCCGTGATGAATCCGGGGCAGGTCGTCTATCCCACTAACGGACCGGGACAAGTAGTTTATCCGACTGGTGTACCCGGACAGGTAGTCTATCCTTCAAGCCTTCCAGGACAGATGGTCTATCCTCCGGGTATGTCAGTTCCTGGAACTTATCCCAATGGGATCCCGATCGTTACTCCACTGCCAGGGCAACAAATCACACCCGTACAGCCATCTAGCAATGGCAATAGTGTGTTTGTGAATAATCCCAGTAGTCAGCCTTCTACCAACTCTTCCACTCAACTTGCAGCCATTACCAATCCAGCCTTGCTGCCCGGTGATGTTCAACTCATTTGGCAACAAATTAATAATGGGCAATCCCAGCGTTTAAGCAATTCTGCATTAGCCTCCCTGCAACAGTTAGTCAGAAGTTATCCGCAATTTATTCCAGCTCAGTTGCGCTTAGTGGAAGCCTTGAATGCGGCGGCTCGTAATAGTGAGGCATTATCCACCCTGGAACAAGCAGCCGCACTCTATCCAAATCAGCCTGAGTTAGTGCGCTCTCAAGTCGATGCATTGATCAAAGCTAATCGTTGGATGGAAGCTTCGATCGCAGCTCGGCAGTTTGTTACTAGTAACCCGAGTAGCCCCTTAGCGAGCGAGTTTACCGCTTTAGCCGATCAGGCATTACAGCGGGTGCAATCTGAAGCTCAACGCAAATCGCGAGGAAATTTAATTGGCAATGTGTTGAGCAATGGCTTAAGTTTCTTGCTCAGTGGCAAACCGACCAATAACCTAGTGCAAAACACATTGACTTCCCTCCAGGGTGAGTCCTCGATCGGCGCTCAAATGGCTCGCGAAACCTTGAGTAAAGTCGAAGTCGTGAATGATGCTGACGTTGTTAACTATATCAACGACTTGGGACAGCGGTTAGCTCGGACAGCCGGTCGAGCTGATCTGCAATATGAGTTCTACGTAGTGAAGGATAGTAACGCTACGGCCTCGGCACTACCCGGTGGCAAGATTTTCATCAATGCCAGAGCGATCGCCAATGCAAATTCCGAAGCGGCACTGGCGAATGTCATTGCCCGTCAGTTAGGACATAGTGTGCTGTCCCATCCGATGCAATTAGTGAATAAAGGCAATCTGACAAGTACGATCGCTCAGTTGCTCCCTCAAGTCGGTGGTTTAGTCAGCCCCAAAATTGGTAATGTCACCAATGGGGTGATGGGTAGCGTCATTAATAACGTGGTTGGCAATGTAGTAAGTGGCTTACTGAAACCCAATTACACTAGCCAAATGACAACACAAGCAGACCAAGTTGGCGCCAGAATCTTAGCTTCGGCAGGATATAACAATAGTTCCACGTTGAGTTCCGATCGCTTTGCCCAAGTGAAATCTCGGGTCCAACAACTCTTGAACTTAGGATCTCGTCCATGGTGGAGCTTAGGAAATTAAACTGCATCTAGTGGGTCACCAGGGACGATCAGGGATAAATTCTACCCTCTTTCAACCAACGTGATGGATATGGGGCAAGCAAAATGACTTGCCCCAATTTTATATCCATTTAACGCCTTAACCACCCCCAACGATCGTCACGATTTCCAACTGATCGCCAGACTGAATTTCGGTATCGTCCCAAAATTGACGATGTAAGATCTCCCCGTTATATTCCACAGCAACCAAACGCGGATTCATGCCTAACTGTTCTAATAATGTTGGCAAAACAGTTTGTGGCATACAGGTACGAGTCTCACCGTTCACTTGCAGCGTAATTTGCTCAGTCATTGTTCTCATTATTGAAGCCTAATTTTTCGATCGTTCGCGTTCGCGTTGGCGACTGGTGAGTTGTGATAGAAAATATTGTGTCACTAATGTTGGTTGTTCTGCTTGCATAATGGCACGAACCACAGCTGTCCGCTCGGCTCCGGCTCGAATCACATCACACAGATTAGTCGTATCAATCCCCCCGATCGCAAACCAGGGAATCGTGGCATATTCAGCGGCGTAGCGCACATAATCCAGCCCCGCTGCGGGTCGCCCTTCTTTGGTCGGCGTCTCATAGACAGGTCCGACTCCAACATAATCCGCCCCTTCTTGCATCGCTTGTTCCAAATCCTCCGGACTATGGGTGGAGCGTCCAATAATCCGTTGGGAACCTAGCAATTGTCGAGCTAAGGCGATCGGCATATCCTGTTGTCCTAAATGCACTCCATCCGCATCAACGGCAACAGCCAGATCAACGCGATCGTTCATGATAAACAATGCATTGTATTGATGACAGATCTGACGTAACTTGTGAGCATTCTTGAGCCGAGTTTCATCATCAGCCTCCTTATCACGATACTGAACTAGCGTCAGACCACCTTGGAGAGACGCTTCTACCGCCGTAAACAAGTGATCTCCCGGAGAGGTAACTAAATACACCAGCGATCGTTGTAAGAGTTGGTGACGGGCATAGGCAATTAACTGACTCTCTAGCGTATACACCCGATAGCGCATTTGTTTACAGGCACTTGCCATCGGAGGTTTATAGACCTTGCCGTACTCTTCCAGCACTCGCAGCGCTTCCTCAACCCGACATAAATTTGCCTGCAACACCTGTTCGAGGCTACTGCGTTCCGCTTCTTGAGGATGCGTCAATTCTGTGCCTGCATCACCGGGGGTATCGCGAGCTGTGCGGAGTTCAGCATGATGCCAGGTAGCCAGTTCCTGCCGCAAATCTTTACACTCTTCTGTCAGGCGAGCATCATCCAACCCAAACCGACACCATTCTTCAATAATTCTTAAGCCTTCTCGGGCGCGATCGAGGTTCGCATCCAAAATGCGATACAACGCTGATTGCACAAACCGACTGCCGCTATATGTGTTAGTCATCGGACGATAACATCTAGTTATTTCCTATCCTAATACGTTGACTTCCGAATGGCTCATAATTTATGCGCAAACCAGTAGGAAATTAGCCATAATCCTACCCGTTAGAGCGCCCGAAAAACTTGATCAAATTTATCAAAATTCACTGCTCCAAACTGAAAAGGATGGAGTACATTGTAGAGCGATATCATTAGTGGGTTCTAATCCGGCGTGATCGTATGTCTCCGGATAGACGATCGGCTTTAGTTTTGCTTACCCGCATTTTATTTGCTGCCGACAAAATATAAGTTTTAGACATGGTTTATGGGTAGATTTCAGCTTTTTACCAAACAATTGGTCTTAAAAAAATTGTTACCAAAACAATCGATCGTGCTGATCTGAACTTGTGAAAAATATCAATTTTCCGTCTTGCTCCTTGTCCCCCATGAGACAGTTCTTTATTCCTAAAATCTCTGGCGTATTGCAGATTGGCATGCTGGTATCACTGCCCCTGGGATATGGATGGTTTGGTACCACCACTCAAGCCATGCCAGTTCCGAGTCAGCCTTCGATCCAACTCGCTCAAGCGACCCCCACAAGCTATACCGTCTTGATGGTGAACCCTAATTCAGGGAATGATTACACGGCTGACGGTAGTAATTTAGCGCCATTCCGTAGCTTAACCAAGGCATTACAAGTTGCCCAACCGAATACGATTATTCTGTTAACTCCAGGCACCTACAGTAGCGAAACTGGAGAAGTTTTTCCGATCGCGTTAAAGCCAGGAGTGACGATTCAAGGCGATGTGCCGAATCGGGGACAAATGGTGGTGATTCAGGGCGGAGGGAAATTGATCAGTCCAACTGCTGGTCGCCAAAACGTGACGATTATTGGGGCAAATCAAGCCATGCTTGCCGGGGTAACTGTGATGAATAGTGAGTCACAGGGCAATGGATTATGGTTAGAGTCTACTAGTCCGATCGTGGTTCACAATACATTTACCGCCAATGGTCAGAGTGGCATTGCCATCAGTGGCAACAGCCAAGCCACAATTCGAGATAATTATTTTTCTCGTAACCATGTCAATGGCATCCGAATTAATGACACCTCCCGTCCGGAAGTACGAGAAAACTTATTGGAACAAACTGGAGTAGCCATTCAGATCAATCAACAAGCCACACCGCTAATTATTAGCAATCGGATTCGGCAAAATCGTATTGGCATTTCTGTGCAAGCGGCAGCTCAACCAGTCGTTCGGCAGAATCTGATTGAAGGTCAGACAGAAGCAGGTCTAGTTGCGATCGCCCAAGCTCAACCTAATTTAGGCACAGCCGCAGAACCAGGAAACAACGTCTTTCGTAATAACACTCAAGCGGACATTAATGCCGAAGCGGCTAGCCAAGCCATTGTGGCTTACGGCAATGATCTCGTCAAAGCTATGGGTCGTGTGGTCCGAGAATCAGCGATCGCCGCTCAACCTCCTAGCAAGCCGTCCAATGACCCACCAAGCAATACCCCCGCCTCGCCCCCCGCAGTTTCTCGACCTGTCTTACCTATCGCTAGTTCCACCTCAACCAATGCACCTGCCGTTGCCAGTGATTTTTCTGCTGCCGCTTTCCCCACTCCCACCGCCTTAAATGGCTCATCCGGGAGTCCGACTCCGGTTACCCCGCGTCCCATGCAGGTGATTGTTCGTGCCGCCCCCCCAATCGCGACTGCCCCAATCTCTCCATTACCCACGCTAGCGCCTACTATCGGGCAGCCTCGACCTGTCATCCCGCTTACGGTTGCCGCCAAACCACAACCTGTCCGATCACCACTGCCCCCTCGACCCCTGGCTACCATTAACCCAGCAGTAGCAGCAACAGCTGACACACCGATCGACATTCCCGTGCCTGCCCCCGAAGTAGGAAATACGACCGTAATAGAGCCGATCGCTAGTGCCCCAACGGTTACACCACTCGGCTCATCTCCTAGTTTGCCAGAAACTCCAGCCACTAGTCTGCCCACGATCGCAGTTGCTGCCCCCAAAACACCCACTCCGATTACCGCCAATTTACCAGCGGTTGGGAGTCAGCGCTCACTACCCGCTTTGCCCATCATTCGTAGCACTCCGCCCGTATCAACTCAGTCGGCACCCGTACTGACTCAGCCTGCCCCAATGCTGACCCAACCAACTCCCGTACTGGCGCCTCGATCGACTCCAGTATTGACGCCGCCCGATTCTCTAGCGGCACAAGCGGCATCGATCGAAATTCCTGTCCCACCCCCAGAATCAGGCGTAGTCGCACCAGTAGTCGTTAGACCGTCATCACCCCCACCTGGAATTAGTTCATCTATAACCACGGCAGAAGCGCCCAAGATTCTGCCTGTACCGGGAGGCGATATTCCGATCGGGAACATTGGGGATATGCCGCAGGTTTATGTGGCTCGGAGTGGTGGTAGCCAAACAATTGATAGTCCCCCCATCCCACCAAACCGTTCGTTTGTGGTGGTGCGCTACCGAGTTGTCGTGGACGCGATCGATGATAGCCAGCAAGCTCAAGTGAAATCGATCGTTCCAGGAGCGTTTGCTGTATCTCACGGTGGACGGATGGTGATGCAAGCCGGGGCATTCGGCGATCGCAGTAAAGCGGATGAACTGATGCAAATCTTGGTAGCCCAGGGATTAAAAGCCAGCGTGGAATCAATGGAGTAATTAGTGGGTAAACTAACTGTTGCTAAGGTTGGAAGTTTTGGTCTACATGCCCTTGAATTTTTAGGTGAAGGCGATTTTGAGATTGAGCTTCCTGTACCTGTGCCCGACTGCGCTCTACTTGAAATTCCGCCGATCGGAGTTGGTGATTATGCTGCTTGGCTAAATCAAGTGCTTGTTGAAGCGTAAGTGGCACTTGGTAACGACTGCTGACTGTATCCGCTCGCAGCGATGGCTGAAGCAACATCGGATCAGGATGCATATTCACCCTTGCTGGAGTTGGCTCTTGAGCGACTACCGGTTGCCCTAATCCCAAGAGCATCACGGCAGTCACTAATAATCCCTGATGGAGCATCTTTCTCATCTTTATGAAGGTTTGAGAAGAACAAAATAAGGTCATCGGTAATCGCTGAAAACCTAATAACCCGGAATGCACCGGGCTCCAGTTTATGCACTCACCACGATCGCTGTTATCGGAGCCATTCCTAACGCGATCGTTTCTTATCGCCCCTCAGCTAGGTGACTCTATCGCTATTGAGTGGGACAACCTAAATTAAGCATGTTGATTGGCTTGTTCCTGTAACCAGCTATCCACCGGCTTGCCATCTTTCCGGCGCAGTTCAATTTCTACCACCAATACTTCGCCCGAGCCAGGAGGTGCAGGCTTCTGATGAAACAAGATATCATAGGCATGAGGATCTTCATTGCGTTCCTTCAGCCAATCCTGCACTTTCATTGTGGCAAACAGCGATTGCCCCTGCTCAAACATGCGGGTAATTTGCATTTGTAAGGTGTAGGGGTTAATTCGAGGCATAGTCAACTCCCAGTAACAGGACAACTCTGAACTTCGATCTCAATTCATTCAGATTAACTCCGATTGCATAACCTGGCAGCTAAGAATGATGTGAATCGTGATTTCAGGTCGCGATCGTCTCTATATTTCGCCGCAAGTTTTTTACTTTGTCAGAGTTTCATAACTTTTCTAGATAGGTCAACCGTTTAGGATAAGTGCTTGTAATAAAATAGACGATTGGCTTGCCTACCTTTGCTGAACATTCAGCGTCTACATTTACCCAGTTCCACTCCTTATGACATCCTCTTCAATTCGCTTCCTCATGTGTTCGCCCGATCACTACGACGTGGATTATGTGATTAATCCCTGGATGGAGGGCAATATCCATAAGTCATCCCGCGATCGAGCCGCCGAGCAATGGCAGGGGTTGTTTCAGATCCTCAAAGAGCGCGCCGTTGTCGATTTGGTCAAGCCAGAGCGGGGTGTCCCGGATATGGTATTCACGGCCAACGCCGGGCTTGTATTAGGAGATGATGTCGTGCTGAGCCGCTTCTATCACAAAGAGCGGCAGGGCGAGGAACCCTTCTTCAAGCAGTGGTTTCTGGAACAAGGCTACACCGTGCATGAGTTACCCAAAGATTTGCCTTTTGAGGGAGCTGGGGATGCCTTACTCGATCGTGAAGGACGCTGGCTGTGGGCAGGCTACGGATTTCGCTCCGAATTAGATTCCCATCCATACTTAGCCAAGTGGCTAGATATTGAAGTCCTCTCGCTGCGGTTAATGGACGATCGCTTCTATCATCTCGATACCTGCTTCTGCCCGTTAACCGGTGGGTATCTGCTGTACTATCCTCCTGCCTTCGACTCTTATTCCAATCGCCTGATTGAAATGCGGGTACCAGAAGCCAAGCGGATTGCCGTCAGCGAAGCAGATGCCGTCAAGTTTGCTTGTAATGCCGTCAATGTCAATCACACCGTCATTTTGAATAAAGCCACCGATGACCTGAAGCACCGATTGGCAGCCGCTGGCTTTGAAGTCGTCGAAACTCCTCTGACTGAATTTCTCAAAGCTGGTGGAGCTGCGAAGTGCTTAACTCTCCGGGTGACGGAACCCGTTCGGGCAGAAGTTCATGCCAGTGCGGCGATCGAAAGCCGAGTGGTCCGCATGGAAGGTCACCTGCTGGATGCGGGCTTAATCAATCAAGCGCTAGATCTGGTTGTGGAAGGTGGTGGTAGCTTCCAGGTGCTTAATTTTAATCTGGGCGAACAACGGCAAAGTACCTCATCGGCAGAAGTGAAAGTGACTGCACCATCCCATGATGTGATGGAAACGATCGTGTCACAACTGATCGATTTAGGAGCGGTCGCCCGTCCCCAAGAGGTCTGTGATACCAATCTGGAAACCGTCACTCTGGCAGGGGTGGCTCCCGATGATTTCTACGTCACCACGATTTACCCCACTGAAGTTCGGGTGAAATGTGAATGGGTGAAAGTGCGCAATCAGCGGATGGATGCCGCGATCGTCGTTCACGATACTCCCACTGGAATTACAGCCGAATGTAAGCTGCTGCGGGATTTACAAGTTGGTGAGCAAGTGATTGTGGGGATTGAAGGCATCCGCACCATCCGGAAAACTGAATCTCGCGAACACCGCAATACTCAAGAATTCAGCTTCATGGGAGCGGGAGTTTCTAGCGAACGTCGAGTGGAACTGGTGGTCGAACAAATTGCCTGGGAGCTGCGCCAAATCCGCGATCGCGGTGGCAAAGTTGTGGTGACCGCTGGTCCCGTCGTCATCCATACCGGCGGTGGCGAACACTTGGCAAAACTAATTCGTGATGGCTACGTCCAAGCCCTCTTGGGGGGTAACGCGATCGCCGTGCATGACATCGAACAATCCATGATGGGCACTTCCCTCGGGGTCGATATGAAACGGGGAGTGTCGGTTCGAGGCGGTCACCGTCACCATCTGAAGGTGATTAACACAATTCGTCGATGTGGCACGATCGCGGATGCAGTCCACCAGGGAGTGCTCACCAATGGCATTTTCTATGAATGTGTCCAACATCATGTGCCGTTTTCACTCGCCGGTTCCATTCGGGATGATGGTCCTTTACCCGACACTCAAATGGATCTGTTAAAAGCGCAGGCAGATTACTCCCGCTTAATTCAAGGAGCAGATTTGATCCTGATGCTATCCTCTATGCTGCATTCGATCGGTGTAGGTAACATGACTCCGGCAGGCGTGAAGATGGTCTGTGTAGACATTAATCCTGCCGTAGTTACTAAGTTGAGCGATCGGGGTTCAGTCGAATCCGTTGGGGTCGTCACGGATGTGGGCTTATTCCTCAGTTTGATGGTGCAACAACTGGAAAAACTCACTAGTCCCTATCACCTCGCGCAAATGGTGTAATCCCAACGTTTGCCGTAGCCATAGGGCAGATGGTGTGAAAAAAGGGGGCAATGCACTTGGTTCATTGCCCCCTTTTTTCCTAACGCCGTGGCATTAATGTTGATCTAAGAAGAGTTTCACCGGTTTTACTTCATCATCAAACTGCTTAACCCTCGCCTGCAATCAACTTAGCCAGCGGTTTCTAATTCGGCTGTGCGAATTGAAAGTTGTCGGGATTGATTGCCGCGCTGCACTTTCACCTGTAATGCCTGACCAATTTGGCTATTTTCTACTAGTCGTTGTAACTGATCAGCCGTCGTCACAGCTTGACCATCAATTTGGGTGATCACATCGCCTCGGCGTAATCCTGCCGTAGCCGCAGGTGTGTTAGGTAGAACCTTCACAACAATGACACCGTTGATTTCCGGCACCATGAAAGCTGAGTTGGGATCAGAATTATTCTGCTCCGCTAACTCGGGAGTCAGTGTGGTCATTTGTACTCCCAAGTAAGGATGAGCAATTCTTTCCCCCCGTGCTAACCGATCTTTAATCGACTTGGCTTTATTAATTGGAATCGCAAACCCAATCCCCATCGCATCAGCCCGGATCGCCGTATTAATGCCAATCACTTCACCACGATCGTTAAGTAACGGACCACCCGAATTACCTGGGTTAATGGCCGCGTCGGTTTGGATGAAATCTAATCGCTTATCAGGAATCCCGACTTGGGCACTCGATCGTTTGAGAGTGCTAACAATCCCTAACGTCACCGTGTTGTCTAACCCTAGAGGATTACCAACCGCGATCGCCCAATCTCCCACCTGCACGTGATCCGAATCGCCTAAGGGCGCCACTGGTAGATCGCCACCATCCACTTTAACCACAGCCAGATCGCTGACGGTATCTTCACCCTGCACTTTTCCTTCCAGCACTCGCCCATCTTTGAGCGTCACCGTGACGCGATCGGCACCGTCAATCACATGCGCATTGGTTAAAATAATCCCACTACGATCGATAATAAACCCTGAACCCTGACCTCGAAGTCGTTGTTCTCGGGGATAAACGTCTTCACCAAAAAACTGCCGGAAAAAAGGATCCTCAAACATCGGATCAGGATTACTCCGGCGGGTAACCGTTCGTTCGGTATCAATCCGCACTACGGCTGTACCAACCTGATTGACCGCCTTGGCCACAAAATTTTCTTGCCCAGGCGCCACCACCGCTGGAGCGGGTAACGCACTGACAACCGGTGTAGGTGATTCAGCAACAGCCCAAGCTAGAGCTGGGGAAAATTCACTCAATGCCAGCAGCATCGCCAGCCCAACGGCGATCGCTCCCTTGACAAACCAAGGCAATGGCAGGACAAAACTTCTCAATCGCATGGCATGACCCTACGCAATTAAACACAACTCAAGCATGATGTTTTCCTATTGTGACAAAATCTTCTTGACAGAACACTAGGCTAGAATCTTCAAATAGCGTTACCCATACAGATGGCAACTTCTGACCTTCCTAGGAATCGAGATCATTTACAGGACAACTTAGATCTGCCAGACGATCGCATGTCCCATCAGCATCAGCATGGACATAGCCATGAATCTGCCGGTCATAACCATGTCCACAGCGAGGAGTCGCTCAAACGAATTGTTAATCGGCTGTCCCGCATTGAGGGTCATATTCGGGGCATTAAAGCTATGGTGCAAGAGAGTCGTGCCTGTCCAGATGTATTGGTTCAGGTAGCAGCGGTACGAGGAGCCCTTGATCGGGTGGCCCGGATGATTTTAGATGAACATCTCACCCAATGTATTGCGCGGGCAGCAGAAGAGGGCAATATTGAGCTGGAAATTGAGGAACTGAAGACTGCCCTCGATCGCTTTCTGTTGTAGCGGTTATACCGCCGCAAATAATTCTGTAAAGCTGCGCTTTGGAGCCTCCGGTTTTGCGACAATTTCGACCACCTTGTTACGCGCACTCGGTTGAAATAGCGCTTCCACACAAGTTTCAGCCACCTGGGTGCGAGGAATACTGCCTTCAAACAACGTATCGGCTTGAGACATAATCACCGCACCTGGATCATCAGTATTCTTCAGCCCACCCGGGCGGACGATCGTGTAGGTTAAGCCACTTTGTTGCAGATATGCCTCAGCTTGCTTCTTCCACACCAGAATTAGAAAAAACAAATTTAGGGGATGGAAGAATTTAGACACACAAAGTGAGGAGACAAAAACAAACTGTTCAATCCCTTTGGTTTTTGCCGCATCGACTAGATTCTTGGTGCCCTCATAATCTGTCCGATAAGGAGCCGTAGGATCAAACCCTGGTTTGGCACCAGTGGCACACAGCACTACCGTACTATCTGCGATCGCTGCCGCTAGAGTACCTGGATCCAACACATCCCCCACTACTAGCTCAACTTCAGGCGGCAGAATAGCCCGAGCCGCCTCCAAATTTCGGACTAACGCCCGCACAGGAATCCCACGTTTCACTAAGTGTTGAACGATTCTGCGCCCAGTTTGCCCAGTGGCTCCAGCGACGAATGCTTTCATCGGCGTTTATCCTCAACGACAGTTCAGTAGATTGGGTAATCCGTGCCTAGGTTGAATCATTGGCTTCAGTCTGGCAGGATGGATCTAATTCAGATCGTAGTATGTTACTAAGTATTACGACATCGTTCTTGAAGCATAATGCTGAGCAACGGCATGACCGGAATTGGCGATAGCCTGCATGAATTTTATTGAATGTTCAAGAAAAAAGGTGGGGAGGTGTCTAGCTTTGGGCACTCTAAACCTATGCCACTAGCAACAAGTTTCGGAAACTATCATGCAGCCACACGCGACCGATCATCCAGCCGATAAACTTCCCCAGGGCTTGCTGCACACGACTTCCGTTGTGCCCAGTAGCAGTTATTCACCGACAGAGGAACCCACCCGGAGTGTGATTGAGCCAACCCGCTTTTACAACCGCTTTGTGGACTGTATGGAAATGTACGCCGATCGGCAAACTGTGGCGGCATATTTCGATTTGCATCAGGAGTGGTTTCGTCGCTGTGCCCATCCAATGAAAGTCGAGGCGATCGGAGACAACAGCTATGCTCTGGTGATCGGGCGCTTTGGCTCGTTTGGGTATGAAATTGAACCGAAGATTGGGCTAGACTTACTACCGCAACAAGAAGGAGTCTACCGAATTGAAACGGTGCCAGTTCCCAACTATGTAGCTCTAGGCTACGACGTAGACTTCCAAGCCTCCATGGAATTGGTAGAACTCCCAACGCATGAAGTGCTTCAGGGGCAAGCGCGTCCCCAAGGAAAACTGCCAGAGCGGATTACCCGAGTTCAGTGGCAGTTAGATTTAACAGTCATGATTCTGTTTCCTCGCTTTATTCATGCTTTACCTAAATCGCTGATTCAAACTACGGGCGATCAGGTGTTAGGTCAAGTCGTACGGCAAGTCTCAAATCGGCTAACCCGCAAAGTGCAGGAAGACTTCCACAAATCTCAGGGAGTGCCATTGCCGAAACCCCCAAAACGCTGGTTCTTCCGCAAAACCGAGCAAGATCCCAATGTGGTGATTGAACTTCCAGGCGATTTAGATAGTGAACAATCACCCATGAGCAGCGATCAATGAACAATCACCCTTGATCACCACTCGTCCCTTGTTTTACCGATTGTTTCCGGTTCGCTGATCTGAGCGGTAGAAAATCAGTAGAATGACCGCAGCTAGTGATCAACTGGCATCGTGCGGTGTTCTATTCTCTTTAAGCTTATGCGTCAGTCATTATTGCTGGTGATCAGGCTGTCGGCAGTGATGGCAGTCCTGGTAGCCGTGGGGCGTGTCGTTGAGTCGATCGCGACCTCAGATCAACCCGTTCCCCAAATTGCCCTATCCGCTCAACCGATCGAAACCTCGCTATCACCAGAGCAGCATCCCTTCCTACCTCTGGTTCCAGCTGAAACGCCAGCTCTGTCATCTCCCTCCGCTAGCGCCTCTCCAGCAATCACTCCAGTTAATCCACCGCGCCCCTCTGCTACCTCACTCGCTCAGGGTCAACCTAAAGCATCCAGCCCATCCCCAGATCTATCCGATACAACAATTTATCAACAGGTCACTCCGGCAGTAGTAACAATTTATGTGGGGAGAGAGGTTGGTTCTGGCAGCATTGTCAGTGCCGATGGGTTAGTGATTACCAATACGCATGTCGTGCGACGGGCAATGCGGCGGAATGAAGCAGTCACAGTGAAGCTAGCAACGGGGAACGAATATTCCGGGCAGGTGATTGCAACCGATCGCGCCAATGATTTGGCATTAATCCGGATGACAGCAACAGGGGCGTTGCCTGAAGTGCAGCTAGCCAATCCTGAGGTGGTTCAGGTTGGGCAAACTGTTTATGCGATCGGGAGTCCGTTTGGGCGGGCAGGAGTGATGACAACCGGTCGATTACTCAGTATCACCAGCAAGGGGGATTTGCAGTCTAGTGTTCAATTGAAACCAGGGAATTCTGGGGGACCACTCCTAAACACTCAGGGGGAAATGATTGGAGTGAATAAAGGCGTTCGTCCGGCAGGAGAAGACTTTACTCAGATGACGAGTTTAGCGACCAATGTATTCGTAGCTCGAAACTTTATTGACCAAAATCGGGACAAGATGACCCCGATCTCAGAGCCGCAATTTGTCCCTGGCGGAGGTTTACCACCGACCTTACGAGACAAAAAGGTTGATCGAGGCGATCGATAATCTTGATCGAGGACACTCATTACAATTATTTATATCTTTATGCTAACTTTTATGAAGACCCTTCACGTTCCGCATCCCTATGAGCTTCGTTATCCCCGAATCTGTCAAAGTTTGGAGCCAGTTCTTTCACCCAGCGTTGATGTGGCTGTTATTAGTAATTTCTAGCTATGCGTTCTATCTGGGGATGAAATCCCGGAAAACTCGGACGGCAACGGCTGAGGTAAGAAAAGAGCTAATTAAAGGCAAATATAACGTTAAACATTATCAAGTTGGCTCAATCCTGCTAGCACTGATGGTCATAGGGTCGATCGGTGGTATGGCTGTGACTTATATCAACAACGGGAAGTTGTTTGTTGGTCCCCATCTGATCGCAGGCTTGGGAATGACAGGTTTAATTGCAGCAGCGGCAGCGTTGTCACCATTTATGCAAAAAGGGCAAGATTGGGCACGTTACACACACATTGCCCTCAACATCGCCATGATGGGTCTGTTTGGTTGGCAGGCAATTACAGGAATGGAGATTGTGCAACGGATCATTAGTCGCATGTAGTGACCAAGCGGTTCCATGCCGCGCTCATAATTTACTTGCCTTGAGGCGCGGGCTGCCGTGCCTCTTTTTTCATGATTGAATGGTCGAATTTTGCCGTTTATAAATCACATCATGCCGCTGAATCAAGGCTTTAGCAGCTTCAATGCTGGTTGCCAGCCCACTCCGATCGGTTAATACTCCTTTATTAATCCCAATCACTTCACCATGGCGATTGAGTAAGGGACCACCGGAATTGCCTTCACTCAATAATCCCGCACTCGTTTGTAAGCTGCCATGTTGGGTAAGTCGGGTAAATGTGCCTGTCGTGAAAACGCCTGATTTCCCCGCGGGACTGCCGATCGCAAACACTAGATCGCCTAATTTCAACTGAGAAGTTGAGGCAAAGGTCACAGTTGGTAAGTGACGTGATGGACCCCTGAGCTGCAGCAGCGCCAAATCATACCGCAAATCTAAATCAATAACTTTGCCAACAAAACTCTCTCCGTTCGCCGTTTTTATCTTCACTTCTGGCGCATTTTGGACAACATGCCGATTGGTCAAAACTAAGCCATCTGATCGCACAATACTACCAGCACCGACTCCTTGAGCTGTGTAAATAGTCACCACGGCTGGATTAACTCTCTGATAAATCTCATCTGTAGTCAATGGTTGGCGATCAGTACCAGCCGCTAAGGCTTGAGGTTCTGGAGCAAGTTTTGTCGTCGCTAACTCGCTCGATCGAGTAGACGGCTGCCCCATTGTAAAGACTTTTAGAGTTGCTCCTAGTAGCAATATCAGCCCTATGCTCAGCAACCAGAATTGCCATTTTCCTAAACGAATTTTAGGCATCCTTTCTTAAAACCTTAAACCACACTGTGATCTGAATTCCTGCATCCTGGACTCAATGAAACTCACCAGGATCACCATGCTGCCCAAATTTTACCTGCGTTGACTCGAACTATAGGATCTAAACCAACTGAAAAACCATTTCCGGCGGTTGGTTAGATAGGGTAGCTGCTATTATCTCGCTTACGGCATGGTAGTAGGAAGCATTGCAACAAGGAGTGTGCTGTGAATCAGTCGATCGCGTTACTCATAATTTGCACTGGATTAGGTCTGAGTTTAGGTTTAAACGGCTGTAACTCAACCTCTTCTCAATCGTCTCCTCCTGTAGCTCCGGCTACTTCGAGTTCAGCCAAACCCGCCGCTTCCCCCGTCCCACCGACATCATCTAAACCACCTCTTACCGTCGCTAAACTGAAAAATGCTGAGTATTATATTTTGGCGAAAGGTCCGATCAAACTGACAGATGGCAAGTATGAGGATCCTGAGAGTAAGCGTAGCTTTGTAATGGATGAGGTCGTTACTTACGGCGACTTAAATCAAGATGGCATCAAGGATGCGGCAACATCAATTAAAGTCACAGTCCCCAACTCTGGTGATTTTTCTTACCTGGTTGCAGTGGTTAACCAAGCTGGTAATCCTAAACACATTTCAGCAGAGTTTTTAGGTCCACGGGTCAGAGTGAAAACATTGGAAATTAAGCACGATCGCACGATCGCAGCGACCATGGAGCAATATCAACCGAACGATCCAGCCTGTTGTCCTAGCGTGAAAATTACTAGCACTTACAAGTTAAAAGACCTACCAACAGCCACTACAGCAACACCCACCAAAAAATAACTGGATTGCTAGAACAGTTTATATTTCTTTACGCTTTTCTGATACCGACTAGCAATCTATAAAAGTCTGTTTACAAACTTGTTCTAGTGGTTACCAATCTGACTGATTTAACTCATTTATGCCGCTTAGGGTAGAGCAATTTAACAATGACTTCGATCGCCTTCTCCCCAATTCACCTGATCGAGTGAGGCATAAAGTGAAAATCTTGAAACCTTAGAGTTTTATGATTATCCTGATATCACATCTTTCAGCTTTTCGCTGATTTACACAGTGATAAATCGTAGATCTTCATTATCTTTCTATTAGGTCTATGGTAGACTAAGGATAATTTTTCATTTGTACAAACTCGGTACTTCTAGATAAGTTGCCCTAGTTGGTAAGCAGTGAAAAATCATGATCTACCCGTAATTAAAGCTGCAAAGTTCTCACACAGTAGCCGCAACATCAACTTGATATTTGCGATTTTTTGGGTGGAGTTAAGCCAACGAAGATGAAGCGAACGAGGAACTTATGGAGTTACTAGCCTTTGTCCACACGGCAGCAAATTATGAGAACCCCGCTTCTAGTGAAGTGCGGTTGTTTGATGGAGTGAGCTGGAAAATGCCCAGTTCCGCATGGATCGGTCTGGCTGGAATTGCCGTTACCGTGGCGGCAGTTGGTGGTTCACCGCAACACGCTATGGCAGCAACCAGTACGGTTGTGGCTCCAGGAAGTGCGGGTGCAGAAGTTGAAGCCGTCCAAAAAGCTCTAGGGATCGAAGTTGATGGGCAGTATGGTGCCAAAACGGCGGCAGCTGTAGCCGATTTCCAACTCCGTCAGGGGTTAAAGCAAATTGATGGCACAGTTGGCAAAGAAACGGCTACGGCTCTAGGACTGGATGAAAATTATCAGCCGATGTCCTATGGCTTTGCAGACACCTACTACGGGTCTGGTGTGAATATTCGCTCTGGTCCGGGACTTGACTACCGAGTCATTGGCGGAGCTCCTGATGGGGCTGTCCTGGATGTGGACTATTACGAGGCTGAACATGAAGATGGTTACGTCTGGACTCCGATCAGCACCGGAGGCTGGATTGCTGCCAATTATGTAGACTACTACGGAGAATATTACCCAGTAGGCTACTATGATGACTACTATTATTACGATGATTACCACGACGACTACGAACCTGTATCCTATGACTGCTATGACGATTGGGATTATTACCCTGTCTCTTCATACAGTGGTGAGGTCGATACCTACACGAATGTTGGCTTAAATGTTCGCAGTGGTCCTGGTCTAGGGTATGGCGTTGTCGATGGCTACTATGAAGGCGACTATGTCTACGCGGGTGGTGGTCCTGTTTACCGAGATGGCTATACCTGGGTTGAAACAGAAGATGGTTGGGTTGCCTCCGATTATCTGGAGTAAAGCGTAAGGCAGCAAGTTCTCACCGATCTTGCTCCAGTGTTGTTCTGAATCACTAGTCACTGACAATACAGCGATCGGGCAGACGATGGTAATTCCAACATCTGCCCGATTTTTTTAGGCGCGTTCTGATTAATGCAAGAAGTGACGCATGCCCGTTAGCGCCATGACAATCCCCAGTTCATTCGCCGCTTTGATCGAATCCTGGTCGCGTAGACTACCTCCCGGCTGGACGATCGCCGTAATCCCGGCGGCGGCAGCTGTCCGGACAGAATCATCAAACGGAAAGAAGCCATCACTCGCTAGAATCGCACCCTGGGCTTTGTCACCCGCCTGTTCCAAAGCCAGTTTGACCGAGCCAACCCGATTCATTTGCCCTGCACCCACGCCTAAGGTGGCACGATCGCGCGTCACCACGATCGCATTGGATTTCACATGCTTGCAGATCTTCCAGGCAAATAAGAGTTCTTCCAATTGAGCCGGTGTGGGTGACTGTTCCGTCACAATCTGCCATTGCTGCGGATCAGCCACCTGATCATCCGAAGTTTGAACCAGAAAACCACCCGCGATCGCTTTCACGGTTTCTGCCGGACCACTGCGTAAATCAGGCAGGATCAGTACCCGCACTTTCGACTTCGCCGCGAGAATTTCTTGCGCCTCTGGGTCGCATCCAGGAGCCACCACACATTCCAAAAAGGTCTTGGTGAGTTCGGTTGCCGTTGCCGCGTCGATCGCTCGGTTCAATGCCACAATCCCACCAAAGGCAGACACTGGATCAGCATTAAACGCCTTGTCATAGGCTTCGGCTAAACTGGTTCCCAATGCAGCACCACAGGGATTGGTATGCTTCAGAATGGCGGCAGCTGGGGAATCCTGCGGATCAGCGAACTCAGCAATAATTCGCCGTGCAGCTTCCAAATCGACCAAATTGTTGTAGCTCAGTTCTTTCCCTTGGAGTTTGGTCGCTGATGCCCAGCCCGTTGCAGTAGCTCCCGTTTGATACCAGGCAGCAGGCTGATGGGGATTTTCCCCATAGCGTAAGGCTTGCAGTTGTTGACCAGATAAGCTAAAGGTTTGAGGTAAGGGATTAGTTTCAGTATCCGAGGATTGTTGCTCTAAATAAGTGGCGATCGCTCCGTCATACGCCCCCGTATGCTGGAAGGCCTGAAGCGCACACCGTTGCCGGAAACTGAGGGACACTTCTCCCTGATGCTGGCGCAGTTCTTGCAAATAGCTGTCGTACTGATTCGGATTACACAATACCGTCAGGTGGGCATAGTTTTTCGCCGATGCCCGCAACATCGCAGGTCCCCCGATATCAATTTGCTCGATCGCGTCCGCTAAAGCAACATCGGGTTTCGCAATCGTTTGCTCAAAGGGATACAGGTTAACCACCACCAGATCGATCGGACGAATCTGTTGAGCGTCCAGGTCTGCCACATCCTGTGTCACATCCCGACGAGCCAGAATCCCCCCATGAATCCGGGGATGCAGAGTTTTTACCCGCCCTCCTAAAATTTCTGGAGACCCAGTGTATTCAGATACTTTCGTCACAGGTAGCCCAGCAGCTTTCAACGCATTAGCCGTTCCACCACTGCTGATCAAGTCAAAGCCAAACTCATTCACCAGGCTTTGAGCCAGTTCAATTAGTCCTGTTTTGTCTGATACGCTCAATAAAGCTAGTCGTGCCATGCCATTCCCCTTCGTTCCTAGAATCAGTTCAGCTTGAGATGCCAATTTTTGCAGTACAAAAATTGCCACAAGACATCTAGTTTACCGAAGGATCAGACCCAGGATTTATCGATTCAGATCGGTTTGGAGTTGCTGCCGCATTTGTTGCAAAGCCCCTTTTAACAGCTTCTGCAAGCCTAGTTTTTGCTCAGCATCTGGCATCAGCGACGTCAACAGTTTCTGGATGTCGGCTGATTTGCGAGTGATGCTGCTGCGATCGAGCTTCTGAGGATCAAAACCACTATCAACTAACGCTTCAATTTGGTCGATCGCCAATTCACTCAATTGCTCGATCGCGTCACGCTGGGCTGCATTCAGTTGCAACTCTGCCCCTAAATTTAAACTGCCAGAGTTAAGCCGACTGGGTTCTGGCAACTGCGATGATTCTGGGGCTGGTACGGAAATATCTTGAGCGATCGCTGGAGCGATGGGCATCCCCATGATCGCCATAGCCAACATGCCGGATAGGAAAATAACAGGTTTAGTGTTCATAGAAGTCAATCAAGAATGGAGATCCCTAACCAATTGCCTCAAGATCAGACGGCATAGCAAGCAAAAAGTTTCAAGCTGAGCCAACTCCTGATCGGCAGCAAAATCGCTAATATCATAAGCGTTGCTACTACCAATTTGGGAGAACTAACTTGGCTTTAGATGTGATTACTGTCCCTCCCGCTTCTGGGCAGCCCCCCCAAGGAACGATGGTGTTGTTACATGGTTGGGGAGCTAATTATCAAGACTTAGTGGCGATCGCACCTTACCTGAAGTTATCTGACTATCAATTTGTCTTTCCTAATGCGCCATTTCCCCATCCCTACAACCCAGTCGGCAAGATGTGGTACGGATTCCCGGATAACTATAGTTTTGCTGGCACACCAGAATTTAGCGAACGACCTGACCTGAGTACGAGTCGGCAATTACTAACAGATCTGATCAACTCACTACCGGAAACAACTGGAATTCCTCTATCCCAAACCATTCTCGGCGGCTTTTCCCAGGGGGGTGCCATGACATTGGATGTTGGACTGAACTTACCCCTAGCAGGATTAATGGTCTTGAGTGGCTACCTGCATGCACCCCTTCAGCCTCAGGGCAATAGCTTTCCACCGGTATTATTACTACATGGGACTGAAGATACAGTGGTGCCAATTCGAGCGGCATATCGGGCACGAGATAGCTTGAAATCGTTAGGAGCGACGGTGCAATACGAAGAATTTAATATGGGGCATGAGATTCAACCGATCGTCCTGGGTTATATCCAAAATTTTGTTAAAGATTTAGCGAGAGTCGGTTAATTTCGCCGGAAGCACTGACCTCGTTCAAATCAGTAAAGTAAGATTGGGTAGGGGCGTACACGGAAGTAGCCTTAGTCATCTGCCTTAAGTTAAGGGTATGGGGCTGAGGAAAGGGGGAAACCATGACCATAATCGATCTGAAGCATCCAGATATCTTAGCGGTGACGGCAACGGATGTTGCTGAGCTGGCGGCGCGTTTAGAGGACGATAACTATACCACTGCTTTTGAAGGGTTGAATGACTGGCATTTGTTACGTGCGATCGCTTTCCAGCGGCCCGATCTGGTGGAACCCTATGTATACCTGCTGGACTTAGAAGCCTACGATGAAGCGTAATCGCTCGTTAATCGTGACTAGCTTTCCCTAGACAGGAGATGAGGAGAACCAACCCCAATCTCATTCCGTTGTGGATTGGCTCCAAGAGGTGAATGGCATTATTCGTATTTGCCATCACGATGCGATCGATTGTAATTAACAGCTAGAAATTTTGGACTGAGCATCATCTCCAAGTTTCAGTCCATTCCAGCTTTGCTCTGCCAACTCCAAAGCAACTCTACCTTTCTAAGGGGCTAAGGATTGGTTGTCAGCAGAATGGCGCGGAGATCCCGCTAGATCCCCGCGCCATTCTGCTCTAGAGCAAAAGAGCTTTGACTAAACAGTTCGTATTACAGTGGCTATTTTTTCTTTTTCTTGCCGCCGTCTTTTTTACCACTGTCTTTCTTGGCTTCTGCCTTAGCGGGTTCTGCTGCTGGTTCTGCTTCAGCTACGGGTGCTGCCGCTGCTGGTTCAGCTGCTGAAGCTTCTTCCGTCTTCACACCCATTTGGGCTGCCACTTCAGCGGCGAAATCGCTTTCTTCCCGCTCAATGCCTTCACCCAAAACAAACCGAACAAAGCGACGAATTTGGATATTCTCACCCAGTTTAGAGATGTACTGTTTCACCAGTTCCTCAACAGTGAGGTTCTGATCCCGGATGTAGGGCTGATCCAACAGACACAATTCCTTCAGACGCTTATCAATTCGTCCTTGAACGATCTTCTCGCGCATGTTTTCGGGCTTGTTGGCAAGGTCATCCTTACCCATTTCGATCGCTTTCTCTTTTTCCACCAGAGAAGCGGGAATATCGCTAACCTTGACGTATTCCACCTGTGGGCAAGCGGCAACCTGTTTAGCAATGTCGCTGACCAGGTTTTTGAAATCTTCGTTCCGAGCCACGAAGTCGGTTTGGCAGTTGACTTCCACCAACACACCAATCCGACCGCCGGTATGAATGTAACTATCAACCAACCCTTCTGCCGTCACTTTGCCTGCTTTTTTCTCAGCAGACGCAATCCCTTTCTTGCGGAGCCACTCGGCAGCTTTTTCAATGTCGCCGTCGGTTTCCGTCAAAGCCTTTTTGCAATCCATCATGCCTGCGCCGGTTTTTTCGCGCAGCTCTTTGACTAATTTTGCTGAGATGTCCGCCATGTCTCTTAAATTCCTAGTCTGTTGTGAGCAATTTCTCAACCAAGATGAGTGATGGCGTTGGAGATCAACTCATCACTCATCAACTTATTGATTACTGACAACCAACGAATGGCTACTCTTCCGATTCGTCTTCGTCATCGCCGCTGTAGGAGTCGGTCTCATCGTACTCGTACTCCTCTTCAGCCCCATCGTAATCTTCGTAATCATCTTCCATGTCAGGTTGACCATGCCGACCTTCATAGATCGCATCCGCCAACTTGCCCACGATTAGCTTAATCGACCGAATGGCATCGTCGTTGGCTGGAATGGGGATATCGACTAAATCTGGATCGCAGTTGGTATCTAGCAGGGAGACGATCGGAATCCCTAGCTTCTGGCATTCCTGCACCGCGTTGTATTCCCGCCGTTGATCCACGATCACCACGATATCGGGAATCTTGCGCATGGCTTTAATGCCACCCAGATACTTTTGCAGTTTCTCCAGTTCCCGCCGTAGCATGGATGCTTCCTTCTTCGGCAGCAGATCCAGCGCTCCGGTTTCTTCCCGGCGTTCCAGTTCCTTCAGGCGATCGACCCGGGTTTTGATCGTCACCCAGTTGGTCAACATGCCGCCCAACCAGCGTTGGTTGACATAATAGGAACCACAACGGCTAGCTTCTTGTGCCACGATTCCGGCCGCTTGCCGCTTGGTGCCAATAAACAGAAACTTTTTGCCTTGTTCAGATGCCGTCCGGACGTAGTTATAAGCATCGTCCATTAACTTGGCAGTCTGGACCAGGTCAATGATATGAACCCCATTCCGAGCGGTGTAGATATAAGGGTCCATTTTGGGGTTCCAGCGGCGGGTTTGGTGCCCAAAGTGAACCCCTGACTCGAGCAATTGAGCCAACGAAACAACTGGCATATTGATTTGAACTCCTGTGTTCGGGTTAATCCTCCATCCAGGTAGCTGTTAGCGACTTGTATGATTAGCTATCAGTCCGATCAGAAATCTGACTGGCAACGGCTAAAAATCACTAAAAAACACCCGAAAGCCTGGATGTGTGAATTTAGACAACTTTTCCAGGGTAACACAGCGAGAGGGACAGTTGCTAAACCTGTTTCAGCGATCGCAGTTCGGCATACGCGTCATACACCCCCTGGACGTTATACCAATTGAGGAAAATCCGGGCGACTTCCAGGGCGAGTTGCGGTTTGCCGCGATCGATCAGCCATTGCAACAAGGGAGCCATCGTGCGTTCGTTCAGCCAGCCACCCAGCGACAATACGCCCCAGAGAATCCGGTGGAGCCAGGTCATCTGGATCATCATCCGCACTTCCCAGGTGGGATGTTTTTGGTAGAACAAGACACCCATTCTGCCGCGTTGAATTTCCTTATCAATCAAGCGAGGCAGTTGATCCAGGGTGAAGGGAGGATGCCAGTGATAGCCCACGGCGTCGGGGCACTTAATCAGCGTCAAATCCAGTTGCTTGAGCCGAACTCCGAGTTCCAGATCTTCCCAGCCATAGAGTTGAAAGCGGGTATCGAACAATCCGGCTTGTTCCAACCATTTTCGGGCGATCGCCACATTCCCTGTCGCAAAGTAGGCGCGGGAATAGTCCGTCACTTTAAATGGTTCCGAGGTGGGATCGGCAAAGTTGCAGGTGTTGATCACCCAGCCGTAGGTAAAGATGCGATCGTGTCCCAGCGATCGTTGACCATTCACCAAAGCATCCGCATGGGCTTGGAGAAAGTTGGGCGTGACAACCAAGTCACTATCAATAAAAATGATTGTGTCACCTAGCGCTTTTTGGACCCCTAAATTACGAGCCGCGGCAGGACCTTGATGATCTTGTAAGAATAGCCGCACATGGGGCAATTCCTGGGTATGGGTTTGTAACCATTCCACCGTATTGTCAGTAGAACCATCATCCACGACAACGACTTCATAGCCCTCGATCTGGGCAGACTGATAGTGCTGCTGCTCTAAAACCCGCAAACATTTTTCTAAAATTGGTTGGCGGTTGTAGGTTGGAATCACCACACTGAAAAACACACTGTTTCCCCTGGACTAACGTGACACAGCACATTTTGCTTTACGCTTCTCCCGCGATCGGCGGTATTTTGCATTACAACCACTCGATTTTGGGGGCACTGGCTACTCTAGGGTATCAGCTAACCTATGTGCAGGATATTCCTGACTCGTTAGTGGAGATGTTTGGTTCCGTGGGCATGGAACAAACTCGCCAGCGTGCCGATTGGTTTATGCAGCACCAGAAACAGATGGGGATTCGCCAGATCTGGCTAGAGTCGGCAAAAGCGGCAGATGCCGATCGCGTGATTCAGGAAGCCAAACCGGATCTAGTGATTGCTAGCAATGGGGGACCAGTCGCGAATTTTTTTGTTAAGCGATCAGCAATTCAGTTAGGGATTCCCTTGGTGATTGTGGAGCATCTGGTGCATCCGATTAAGCCGAAGGAAGTGCCCCAAGCTTATGCAGAACTGGCTCAGCAATATATCGCAGCTAAAGCAGTGATCGCGGTGTCTCAGAATAATTTGGAGCTACTGCGTAAACTATTCGGACTTGCCCCCGATAAAGGTCAGGTAATTTATTGTGGGCGACCCTCTTACTACTTTGAACCCGCTAAGTCCGAGGTGCGATCGCGGTTGCGGCAACAATGGCAAATTCCTTCAGATGCTGTGGTCTGTTTTACTGCCGCTCGGTTAGACATTATCAAAGGCTACCAGTATCAAATCGCGGCGATCAAACAACTGAAACAACTCCCAGTCTGGGAAAATCTTTACTTTGCTTGGGCAGGCAAAGGAACGTTAGAAGAGCATTTGAAGCAATGGGTGAATCAGGCAGGGGTCAGCGATCGGGTCAAGTTTCTGGGAGAACTGGGAGACATTAATGATTGGCTGGGGACCAGTGATATTTTTGTGTTGTCCTCCGAATCAGAAGGCTTACCATTGGCCATGATGGAAGCGATGGCAAAAGGCTTACCTATTGCCGCATCAGCCGTCAGCGGCATTCCTGAAGGGTTGGGAGATACCGGACAATTACTATCTGCCCCAATTCTTGATCCGCAAGCCACCATTCGCGAGTTAGTCCAAACGTTACAAGCTTGGGGTAGCGATGCAACCTTACGGCAACAAGTGGGGCAAGCTTGCCATCAACGCGCCGCCGCCATGTTTCGGGAAGAACGGATGGTCGCGGAGACGATCGCAGTGATCCAAACTGCCCTTAAAGGTTAGACGTTGGATTCGCAAAGTACCCTTCAATCAGGAAGTCTTCACCGATCGATCGCCACTGCAATCGTTCTAACCATTTCGCTTGGGTCATTTCCGTTAAACCGAGATCACCCACTGGAGACGGAGCCGTACTGCCGCCAATCAGCTTCGGTGCAATAAACGCCATCACCTTTTGAATCGAACCATCCGCGATCGCCTGGGCAGCTAAATTCCCGCCACATTCCCATAGGACACTGAGAAACCCACGCTGGTAAAACTCTGCCATTAACGCGGCAGGAGTCAGGGGATCAAGTTCGAGAATTTCTACGCCTCGTTGTTGCAAGATGGTTTGCAGCTCCGGTCGAGTGCCGGGAGCAGTGACCACTAGGGTAGGAGCGATCGCCGTATTCCATAACTGAGCCTCGGTTGGTAAATCCAGCGATCGACTCATGACGACTCGTAACGGGGTGGCTGACTCTTGGCGACTGGTGAGTAGAGGATTATCCTGCCGGACCGTATTACCTCCCACTACAATTGCATCACAAGCCGCCCGGAGTTGATGCACCAGCGATCGGGAAGCCGGACTCGTCACCCAGGCACTATGTCCCGTCGTCGTGGCTATTTTGCCATCTAACGTCATCGCATATTTGAAAATCCCCAGGGGGCGGTGATGCTGGATCCGGTACACAAACGCCTCATTCAATTCTTGACAGGCGGATTCCTCCACCCCAACCGTGACTTCAATCCCCGCCGCTCGCAGCCGAGCAATCCCCTGTCCTGCCACCTGCGGATTCGGGTCAACCATACCGACCACCACGCGATCGACTTCCGCCGCCACTACCGCTTCTGAGCAAGGAGGAGTCCGCCCATAATGATTACAGGGTTCCAGATTCACATACAGGGTCGCGCCCTTCGCCCGATCGCCCGCCTGTCGTAAGGCAAACACCTCCGCATGGGGTTGTCCGGCAGCGGGATGGAAGCCTTCGCCAACAATTTCCCCATCCTTCACGATCACAGAACCGACTAACGGATTCGGAGCGGTTTTGCCTAAAGCTTGCCGCGCCAATTCCAGACATCGCCGCATCATGGCTGTGTCATCGTTGGGATTAGCGTTACTTGATTGGATACTACTCATTTCGCTTGCCGTACCCATTCCGTAATGCCATCTGCGATCGCAGTGGCTAACCGCTGTTGTTCCTTGGCATTGGTAATCCACTCAAACTCGGTGGGATTGATCATAAATCCCAATTCCAGCAATACCGACGGGGCAACAGCAGGACGCGTTAACGCTAAATTATTCCAAAATACGCCATAGGAAGGGCGATCGAGCGTCTTAACTAAATAGTTATGCAAAAACACTGCTAGACTATGCGCCTGAGCTTGATACCAGTAGGTTGATACCCCCTGAGTTTTGATGGCATCGCCATCATCGGGCAGGGCATTGTAATGCAGACTCAGGGCGATCGCGGGTTGCACTTTCTGGATCATGTTCACCCGATCTAGCAATGGCACATCGACATCCTGCTCCCGTGTCATCACCACCGTTGCCCCGCGTTGGACTAAGCGATCGCGAACTAACTTCGACATAATCAGCGCCACATTCTTCTCTGGGTAGCCAGTCGGACCAGCCGAGCCAGTGTCCTCATCCCCTCCATGCCCCGGATCCAGCAGAATTTTCACTCCCGCTAACGCCGTTTTTTTGGTCGTTGCGCCCCGGTTCACTTGCGGGGGATGTTTCAGCGACAATATCAAACTGCTACCCTCATAACGCAGTTTGTAACCCCACTGTTGAGCCGTCTTCAGATTGAATCGGTATTGCACCTGTCCGGGAGTCGTCTGCTGCCAATCTAAGCGGGCAATTAAGGGATCATCATCTAATTTGATCGTGTCGGTTTGAGCAGTGGTGTTATACAGCGTCAGGGTAAAGCTACGATCGCCCTGCTGCACACTGACTGGCACCGGCACTTGCAACGGGAATAGCACTTCTGTCCAATCGCCGACCTGTTTCGCTTTCACACTGCGAATCATCGAATTCGGAGGCACTGAAGTTTTGCGAATCTGCACTTCACTGCGCTTAATCCACGCTCCATAATCCAGGCGGAGCCATTCTCCTTCCACTCCTGTAATTACGGCTTGTGTCCCTTTAGGCAACGGAGTTAAACGCGAGTAATCCGTACTTGGGCCAGTGCGGGCGGTTCCTTGCTCCACCGTCACCTCTGCCACTTCTAACTGCTCCGGCGACAAAATCTGAATACTCCCCGGAGCAACCTGGCTATTTTGCCGATCGCCCAACGTTAATTGAAACTCCGGCTGACCCAAATCGCCTAATAAAACCGTTCGCACACAACCCTGAAACTTACCAGCAGAAGTGACAACAGGTTGATTTTGCCCGGTCAGCACTGCACTATTCGGGGGTAAATTACGCTGTGGTTGAAACTCTAGGGGAATGGTTTGGTCTGCCAACTTGACGCTGACCGTCGCATTCGCCGGAGCGATCGCACTAAAGCAAATCGGTTCATTCGGTAAGCGAGCTATATTTACGGCTGGCGTTAACGAATCCGGCACAAAAGTGGCTCCCACTGGGGCAGGTGGCTCAGTCGGCAACCGAGTTACCGTTAGTTGCAATTGCTGACTGCCATAGTTCAATATGAATTGATTGGCTCCCAGTTGTAAGGGCAAGCTGGGGGCAAAATGTCCGGCGGTACTCCGGGCGATCGCCTGACCATTCACCAGCACGGTTCCTGTGGGAGGCGCCGTCCCAATCAGAAAAATTTTGCTCGCCGTCGTTTGATGGTTATTCGGCGGATACGCCAGATGCAACGTAGATTCAGCCATCACGGATGACTGACCCAGGGTAAACGCACCGACCAACGGCAGTAGAGTGGCAGAAATGGGGTGGAAAGGGAAACGGTTCATGAACGATCGCCAACCAAGTGCATAGTTATTGTTAGCACATGATTCATTAAAAATTTTCGCAATCTCCACCCTGAGATAGACGATCACGGCTAACGTGGATGTGAATCGACCGCATCCGGTGCTGTATGTTATTTAGCCTGATGAACCTCCCCTATTGGATTTTCCTGGGGATGGGAATCCTCTTATTCCTGACCGTCATCCTCACCGGGGGCGGCGACGATGACCTGGATGCCGATGTCGATCATGGCTTGCTCGATCTGGATGCCGATGCCGACGCTGATAGCGATTTTAGCGTCACCGAGATCTTAGGCTGGTTCGGGTTTGGGAAAGCACCATTGGTATTGTTGTTAGCCACCGATCTGAGCTTGATTGGCGTAGTCGGTTGGCTTTTGAATGTCGTGGTTGGGGTGGCGATCGGGCAAGTTCCGGCGGGCTTGTGGAGTGGATTAGTTTTAGCCGCTACCCTGGCAATTTCATTAACCTTAGGCAGCTTAATTGCTCGTCCCGTTGGCAAAGTGTTTGCCCAGTTTGGCGAAGATGCCAGCAGCGATCGCTTAATTGGCTGTATTGGTACGGTGAGTTCCGCCAGCCTGCACCTCAGTCAAGAAAACCGGATTGCTCAAGTGGATGTCCTCGATCCCGCCCGCAATTTAGTCAGTATCGCCACTGTTTTACCGGACTGGGCTACCACCATTCCCCGACGCGGCGACAAAGTTGTGGTAATCGATCGCCAGGGATCTCATTATCTCGTGATCGCTAAAGATAGCCCCGATAGCGATCGATGGTTCAACAGTTCATCCCAACCTGAATCCTAATCGCCAGTTCGTCCCACCGCTATTCCCCAATTCATTCATCGCAGGTTGTACTTATGCTATTCTGGCTCACCCTCCTCCAATCCTTACCCACCCCTCCCACCCTGGATGTAGAATCCTCCTCCCCCACCTCCTCCACCTCCCTCAACCCCTCCATCTCTCCCACCCTCGCCCAAACCGGAGCCGCCGACCTCAGTACCGGACTCCTCTTCTTCCCTGGCTTAGTCGCTGGATTAGTGATCCTGTTACTCCTGAGTGTGTGGGCATATACGCGGGTCTATGTGATCACGCCCAACAACGAAGCGTTTGTGCGAACGGGTGGCATTTTTGCCAAGAAAAAGACGGTAATTTTGAATGGTGGTTGTATTGTGCTGCCCGGATTTCACGAACTCACCCGTGTCCCATTACGAGAAATTTCCATTGATGTCGAACGGACTGGCAAACTAGCCGTCCGGACGAAAGATTACCTGCGGGCAGATATGCGAGTCACGTTCTATGTCTGCATTAATGCCAACGAGGAAGATGTGCTGACTGCCGCCGCGCGGTTGTCCCAAAATAATCGGATTACCCCAGAAGACATCAAGAATGCCCTCGAAAAACGGGCGGATGATGCCATTCGCGCCGCCGCTAAGAATAAGGATTTAGCCGAGGTTGATTCTGATAAATTGGGGTTTGCCCAGGAAGTCCTGAATCTAGTGCAGCAAGATCTCAGCAAAGTGGGGTTGACGCTGAATAATATCGCCATTTCCGAAATTCAAGAGAGCGACACCTACGACGAAAATAATTTCTTTGATTCCCAGGGAGTACGGCTGCGCACAGAAACGATTCAACGATCGATCCAACAAAAACGCGAAGTCGAACTCTCGACTCAGGTCGCGATCGAGCAAAAAGAACTGGATGCCCAGAAGCGATCGCTGCAAATTGCCCAGGAGAAAGAAAGTGCCCGGCTAGAACAAAACTTGCAGATTGAAGCGTTAACGGCCCAACGCGATCGGGAAATTCAGGAAGCCAAAGCCAAAGAAGCCGCCGCTACCCAACGGGCGCAAATTCTGCAAACCAAGGCGGTTGAGGAAGAAGAAATCCGCCGCAAGTTGTCAGTGCAACAAAGTCAGATTGATGCCGACATCTCCCTGGAAGAACGCAACAAACAACTAAAAGTGGCGCAAGCCTTACAGAAGCAGGAAGCAGAAATTGCTGAAATTACTCGTCAGCAAACGGTGGAAGCCAGTCGGCTGCAAGCCCAGGTGCAGATTGCCGAGTCCGATCGCTTGGCTCGGTTAGCTCAGGAAGATGTCTTGATCGCCGTGGCGACGAAACGCAAAGATAGCTTTTTAGCCGAAGCTGCCCGAGCGAAAGCCGAATCCTCCGTCACTACAGCCACCGAAGTTGAAAAAGCCGAACGGAGTAAGCAATTAGCCCTGATTGCCGCCGAGCGCGAAGCCCAGGAAAAACGAGTTCTTGATCAAAACGTGGTAGAGATCGATGCATTCCGACGCAGACGGCAGGCAGAAATTGCTCAACAAGCGGCAGAACTGGAAGCAGAAGCCATCCGCACCTTAGCCGACGCCAATCGGGACAAAGCCTTAGCCGAAGCTGATGGTATTCGCGCCCAAATGGAAGCCAAGAATGTGATCAGTAATCCCAACTTAGTCGCCAATTTGGTGATCACACTATTCCCCGAAATCGCCGATCGCCTGCCCGAAATTCTACAAGCCCTGGCTCCCCAACCCGGCGTTTTAGGCGATGCCCGGATTTACTCCTTCCCTGGTGCTAATGGCAACGGTAACGGGGGAGCCGCTCAAGATGTGAATAAACTCCTGCTCTCAACCAGTGGCTTATCACTGATTAACACGTTGCTCGAAGATGGCAAACTTGGAACTCTGTTCACTCAACTGAAGCAGGCTTTGAAAGATGGGGACAGCAACGGTAGTGCGATCGTGGTGACGAATCCCGATGAAATCTCATCGTAACTTGCCCTATCGCCCCAAATCATGCATGGCATTAATCACATCGGCACACCGTTGCGTGACCGCTTCTAGTTCCTGGCGATCGGTTGAAGCTGGCGGAGGAATCACTTCCCCAATCCGTACCGTTAATGGCACAGGCTGGGGAACTGCCGACCCTTTCCGAAAAATGGCATGGGTTCCCCATAAGCTCACAGGCAACAGAGCCGCTTGCGCTTTAGCCGCAATCATCGCCGCTCCTAGTTTTGGATCCGTTACCCGACCATCGGCAGTCCGGGTTCCAGTAATAAACACCCCAGCCGCCCAGCCTTGATCCAGTGAGGCTAAGGCGGCTCGAATCGCACTGCGATCGGCAGAACCCCGCTTGACTGGATAAGCACCATACAGGGTAATGGCTTGCTTCAACACAGGCACTTGAAACAGTTCTTCCTTCGCCATATAGGCCACCGGACGACGGACGCAAGCCGATAGAATCGGTGGATCAAAATCACTGGCATGGTTGCTAACCACAATCAGCCGACCCCGCCGTGGCACATTGTTAGCCCCATAAATTCGTCCCCGAAAGTAGAGGTGAAACACGGGGCTAATCACCGACCATTTGAACAAATAGTAAAGCAGTAGGTTAATGGCAGGTTCACGATCGCGACTCATAGCAGTGATAAATACAGTTAGCCAAAGGCTATCACTAATTTTTCGCAGAAACAGCAGAAATTCTTCCGAGTTACAGGCAAGCCCTGGCGATCCAGTCTCCGCCACCTACTCAGGCAGGCGACACCGTCCCTCAGTCTGACACTCTAACCGGGCTTGTCGATCGCGCACGATCATGTCCAGATTCGGTCGTCCGGTTAACACCAGTCGCCAGTCTGCCCAAATGCCATATAACCAATCAGCGATCGCTCCCACTAGGGGCAATTTGGTGACGGCGTAAATCCAGCCCATGCCTAAAATCTCGTAAACCCGCCGGAAGACTTCGACATTTTTGATCACCGTACCATCCGGGAGTACCGCATGAATTCGTCCCATTGCCGTTTCAAAATCAACGCCCCCGTTCTCGTCCGGAGAGTAGCGATCGTCGGCTATGTCCACAAACGCGACTAATCCTCGTCCCGCATCCCGTCGCTGTAAGAAGTTGACCTCTCGCATACAGAGGGGACATTCACTGTCATACAACAGTTTGATCTGCCAGGACGGAGCGATCGTCGCCTGAGTACCAGCAATTTTAGGAGCAGTTTTCTTCGCTGAAACCATAAGCAGTGCTACCGTCACCCAACTACAGAGTTGCCTCTCGTATTCTAAGTCGCTTGCACTGGATTCAGGGATTGCCATGCCAACCGAGCTGCCCCCACAATTCCGGCTTGATTGCCTAACTCCGCCTTAAGTAATTGCAACCCTGCTCGAGAACTGGGCAGCACCCGCCGCTCAATTTCCACTTGCATCGCTGGAAAGAAAAACTCCGCACTGGCACTGACACCTCCACCAATAATGATGGCTTCCGGCGTCAGAACATACAGTAGGCTTGCCAATCCTGCACCCAAATCCCGTCCATAACTTTGCCAAAACTCTAACGCTTTGGGATCACCCGCGATCGCCAATTTTCCTAGGGCTTCCGGTTCCAAGCCAGTGCGGCGACGAATTGCGGTTACAGAAGCATATTGCTCCAACGATCCTTGATTGCCACTATTGCAAGGTGGTCCATCGGGGTTGAGGGTAATTAAGCCCAACTCACCCGCTGTACCATGATGTCCGACAAACAGCTTGCCATCCAGAATAATCGCCCCACCCACGCCAGTGCCTAACGTCAGCAGAATTAAATGGCGAAACCAACGTCCTGCCCCTAACCAGGCTTCTCCCAATCCAGCACAGTTAGCGTCATTCGCAATCACCGTCGATCGCCCGGTTTTCGCTTCCAACCATTCGGCTAACGGCACATCCTGCCATCCACTTAAGTTAATTGCCACCCGCGCAATTCGACCCGCCGCATCGGCTGGACCTGGCGTACCCACCCCGATCGCCTGAGCTTGATGGTCAGGGTCGATTTGGTCGATCGCATCTACCATCGCCAGCAGCACGGCTTCTGGGGTAGCAGGTTGGGGCGTAGGCACAGTTAATGCGCACAAACAGGTACCATCCTGAGTAAACCGCCCCAGTTTAATCGCTGTACCACCTAAGTCAATTCCCAATACTTGGGGAGAATTTGAGGATGCCTGCGCCATAAAATGATGACCATTCAGTTATTGTTCAGGGTGATTAGTTAAGTTGTAGCGACTAATCGCCTAAGACGAATAACGAACGACAATTCCCTAATCACTGAATTACTAATCAGTCATTTTAGGGGAATTGAGTAACAGTTTGCAGCGTCAGACAAGCTAAGAAGTAGGCTTTCCCGGCTCCCGAGTCATTGAGCGTCTTTAGAATTTTGTACTTGGGAGAGTTCCAAATCCAACTTTTGAATTTGCAACTGCTTATCCTGAAGTTGGAGTGAGTTTGGAACAGGATCGATCCAACTCAAACCTTGAGCTGTCTGTAACTGGGCATCGGTCATCACAAACGCCATTGGTTGACGAGAGATCAGTTGACCTTGAGCTGACAGTTTTTTCAAGATTAGCAAGGCATCCGTCATTTGCTCTACTTGGTTCAAAGAATTGTCCAACGAAAAGCGTTGGTTTACCTCCAAGGAAACCTTGGGTGGAAGCATTGTCTCCGATGGAGATGAAAGGCTGACTAGTTGAGCTGTTGAAGCGGTAGGGAGCATCGGACGAGCATGGAAACTGATCAGCTTCATGGTTGTCATCATGCCAACCCGAGCCGTTTGGTTACGGAACAGTTGCTGAGAAGCCGCCTGAAGTGAACTCGCGCCAATCATTACTAGAGTGACTAAACTAGCCGTTGCGAGTAAATACGCTTGAGGTTTCATCAACAGTCTCCAGCAGGGTAAAACACTATAAACTTCGCTGATCCCGTGTTAACTTCCGACAAACCTTGAGCGTAATCAATGAAGTTTCTGTTAATTCTCAAGGAGTCAAAGTTGTTTGCACGACCTGTTCATAGAACTGCTCTAGAGCAGTTATGCAGGTCAGATCGTCATAGAGGTGAGAAAATCGATCGCGCATGGTTTGCACAAGGGTCTTCCTCCAGTCACGATCCCGACCTAATCGAGTCGCGATCGCGATGTAATCTGCTTCAGTTTGAGCAATGGTATCGGTAATCCCTAGCATTTTGAGGATGGCGTAGGAATGCCGACCTCGCATAAACCGACTGGGCAGAGTCACAATCGGTAGTCCACAAGCAATCGCTTCTAAGGTAGTATGCCCACCTGACCAGCCCATCGTATCCAAAAACACATCTGCTAGTTGATTAAGATTCCAATAAGCTGTTTGTGATTGAGGCGGTAAAATTACGCAGAAATCCTCACTATTCAAATCTGCCACCGCAAATGCTTGCTGTAAGCGTTGCCGAAATTGCTCCGCAATAAAGGCATTAGGACGAGCAATAAACACAAACTGAGCTTGGGGAATTTGCTGAGCGATCGCTACCCAAACCGAATCTTGTTGCGGCAAAATTTTACATAATGTCTGACAGACAAGATACACCACTGCATCCTCACGCAATTGAAACGCCGAGCGCGGTTGAGTGACTGCGGGCACAACAGGTTGTGGGTAGGAAATCGCTAGATTAGCAATTCGAACTAAAGTTTCCGAATAGTGCTCCTGAGCATCGTCCGGTTCCATCAAATCACTGGATAAGAAGTAATCCACGGTAGGCAAGCCAGACGTCACCGGGTGCATCCAGGAAGAACACTGAATTGGAGCTAACCGCAATGCCGCTAATTGAGTCATTAGGGGTTGCATACCGATTTCTGGAAATACCAATACATGCAAGTGATCTGCCCGGATCTGCTGGCAGATCGCTTCTAGATCATCCGGCATTTGATAGAATGCATCACTGTGCGATCGCACCTGTTGAGTCAAGGCATCATTTTTAGGAAACACATGGTAGGTATGAATCTCAAACCGAGTGCGATCGTGGTGCAGAAACCAACCTCGCATTAGCTTGCCTACTGTATGTTCTGAGAAGCAACCTGAAACATAGCCAACCCGAATTCTGTCGGACACAGGCGGCATGGGTACTGGGTTTGCCCACTGAGGATAGTTGGCTGCCATAATCTCATGCACCCACTGACCATATTGCTTTTGTAGCTCTCGATCGTTTTGGTTTTGATACGCCAATAGGAAATTAATATGACGCCCAAGTGACTGTAGAGCCTTCTGCCGCAGCGTTGGAGTTGTCCAAGTTTGCTGCTGAGTTACAGTTGCCAATCCTTGGGTATAGCGTTGTCGGTAGCGCTCAATCTCCTCGGAGGTTTGATACAAAATGGGTAGGAAGAGATGGAATTGCAGTTGAAATAAAACATTATCTGGGAAATGCTGTGCGGCTTGCTTTGCTTCAGCGATAGCGGCTTCAGTGTCTCCTAACTCTTGCAATGCCAGTGTGAATTGAATGTATAAGTGTGGCTCATTCGGATACTGAGCTATCCCCTGCCGACAAAGTGCCACGACGCGATCGTATTGTTGCAATTGCCCAAAACAATCCGCTAAAGCTGCATACACCGCAAACTCGGCAGCTTCTTGGGCTAAGACCTCTTCAAGGTACGGAATGGCTTCTAAATAGTGATGGCGCTGGTAAAGGGTATTACCCACGAATAGCGCCGCTTGGGTTTGATCTACGGCTAACTGTCGCGCAAATTCCAAGTTTTCCAGAATATCGAGGTTATCTGGCTCAAGGTTCAGGGCAGTTTCATAACTTGCCACTGCATCAGCGACTTGGCGTTGAAGCAGCAAGGCATTGCCCAAGTTCAGATACAAACCAGGGTACTCTGAGCTAATTTCTAAGGCACTGCGGAAAATCAGCTCGGCCTGCTGTGGATCACCATGCTCATTCACTAAGTTACCTAAATTGCTATAAGCATCTATCAGGGTGGGATCGAGCGAGATGGCTTGTTGATAGGCCTGCCCTGCCCCAGCAATATCCTCGATTTTCTCCAGCACTAACCCCAGGCTGTAGTGATAAGCAGCATTGGCAGGGTCTAATTCCACCGCTTTTGCGATCGCCGCTTGAGCTTCCCGGTAACGCTCCATGAGGTAATACGACATCCCCAAGCCATGCCAACTAGCCGCATGATGCTGATGCTGTTGCAGAATGTTTAAATAATGCTGTTCAGCTTCACTCAGTTTCCCAACCTGTTGCAACTCCCAGCCTCGCTGGTGTAAGTTCTCCAGTTCACTAGCCATCTCTGATGCTTGAGCATTGACTGACAGATCCGACGGTTGTAATAAAGCCCCCTGACGCTGTTGTTCCAGGTCAACCCACGCATAGTGATGTTCAGCAGTGATATCCCATCTCAACACCTGGATGCCATGACCAAAGCCCAGATGGCTAGGGTTTGGAGTAGACAAATCCAGTAGTAGATCACACTGAGGATGAGTTGCAATAAAGTCCCAATTGACCTGCTGTACCGCCGCCTCATGGCTGTTAGCCACAATGATTAATGCTTGGTCGGCTAGAAATGACCTGGCTAGTAGCAACCCCATCAATTGCGATCGATAATCGTGAGCCGCATGATAGAAGTAGACTCCTATGCGATCGTCCGTTTGTAATTCCCGAAAGTCAGCAAAAAACGCTTCAAAGTCTTGATTGCAGAAAAAAACTTGTTCATCCAGATCGAAGTTTGCTAAGTTCTGAACCAACTGGTCGAAGGCATCCGCTTGAGCATTAGAGGCTGAAAAATTGTCTACTGCGTATGCCATACGATCGCTATGGTTCAGCAAAGCTCCAATTAACGTGGCTCCCTGAGAGCATCCCACTTCGCAATACACCTCCCCTGGCACCATACAGGCAACCGCTAGATTCAGCAGTTGCAAGACATTGGCAGTAGCCAGACTTGCCGTTTGCTGGAGGATCGCTTGAAATCGATCGTCCTTGGGCTGAACAGAGGCTTGCCCCCAATGCAAGTAAAGCTGGGGTAGATGTTGAATGAATTTTTGATAATCCATTGGGGATACCTGAGTAGAAACGCGGAACCCAGTCAACCGAGCAAAATCGGATTACTTCCTATCATGCCCTCATCCTTCCGTCTCGATCGCCTTCAGTATGACTAGTAGCAATTACATCAACTTATTACAGTCGTGGTTACACCGTGTTCATACTGGGAATCCTGGGGAACAATAGAAGTAGGGTGTACTTTCTTTTTACGCAGCTTCGCTCCTAATGATCTGTCCAAATTCAATTTGCTGAGTCGCTTAAACCAACACCATTAATTCAGGTGAAAATTTTCGGGTCTTCGAACCGCCCGGATTTTCCTGATTAACACTATGACTTGAGGGATCTACTATAAGTTGATTGATTTGGCACATGGGCATGAAGCTGGCTGTCAAATCTTATTGCTGTCGGAAATTGTTTGAGCAGATAGCAACATTCTTCATATTTATAGCTTCAGTTGTTTATGGATAGGCATCTAGGTGACACCGTCTCTGTAGAGTTACTGAGTTCAGCCAGTTTATTATCTCGGCTACCTCCAGAAGCCCAGGCATGGGCAGAAGGGTTAGCCTGGACAGAACGGCGTTACGTCTTATCGCTATGCCATCTCATGTGTGCCGCATCACCAGAAATGCAGGCTGAATTTCTGGATGATTATACGGCTGATGGCTTAGTCTCTAAAATTCTGGAAGATCGCGATACTAAACAGAAGGTTAAAGACTACTTAGAGCATTTCGGCATCAAAACTGAACTGACAACAGGTCTATTACGAAGCTATATTCGGCAATTTTACATTCACTCTGCTCAAGATGTGCGCCGGCAACCTGATCTCTACTTAGAATCAGCATTACGGTTAGTGATGAGCACTGAAGAACGGAATAATGTATTTAATTACATCTTAGGCTTTGAGCTAATCAAAATGATGTTTCGCATGAGTTGGTATCAGCATGAGAAGCTATACAAGCTTCAACGCAACCAGGATGAATTTATTCATACCTATATCAAGCCAATTCAACACACCCACAAAATCAACAAAATTATCGTACCCAAAGACGAACATTTATTTTTTGCTCGCCGTGATTACTATGTAAAAAAACCGGAAATTAGTGAGAAGAAATTGATTGAATTGGCAATCGCTACTTTCACTACCGAAATTACCACCAATTTTGGCTTTTCCATTATTCGTCATCCTCACTCTCTAGTGTTTGACTATGACTATATTTTTGAGTTAGACCAGGAAGCCATTTTTTCCTGAGCAAGCTGTAAGTCAAGAGGAATTGGAATACGAACCTGACCACGTCCTAGCTCGCCAATCCCATCCCCACGATCGGCAAATTGCCTTGCATAATAGGGACGGCAGGTTCTATGCAGAGATCAGAGCGCAATTTGCGCTTACTGAGTGGAGTCATCAGTGGAGAGTTGGTGCATGAATCAAGTGAGTTGGAAGCAGACAGCCAGACAAGGTCAATGCCCGGATCGCTCTAGCAGAAATCGCTGGCAGCAATTAGGTATTAGCTTAGGGGCGATCGCCCTACTCAGCAGTTGCACTGAACCACCCAGTACACCCCCTATCTCTTCTCCCAATCCAGTTACCCAGACCGCGACTCCCAACCCAACCCAATCAACTCCGGCAGCTACACCTAGTCTTGCCGCTAAACCTCAACCCGTTCAAAAAACAGAAGACAAGCTACGCCAAGAGTTTGCTAAGACCAAAGATTTCACCGTTCAGGCAATCAATTGTCCTACCAACTTGGCTTTTCAGGCGGGAAAAAGCTATGAGTGTCAAGTAACTTCGGATGCTGGCATTTTTATCGTCGTGTTGCAAATGACAGATGCCAAGGGTGATTTTCGGTGGAATACTAAAGGATTACTATTGCTATCCAAGCTGGAGCAATACATTCAACAAACGATTAAACAGCGAGGGGCGGGAGATGTTCGGGTTGATTGTGGCGGGAAAGCCCGAGTTGCAAAACCTGGTGAGGCATTTCAGTGTAAAGTGACCAATGCACAGGGACAAACTCGATCGGCGAAAGTCACGGTGAAAGATGAGCAGGGCGGGGTGTTTTTGGCATTATAGCGACTTGCTTGGAGTTGCTTGCACCATCTGAATCCTGTGTTAAGGTAATTAGCGAGAGTAGATTCCGTTGTGGTGTTTGTCTTTAGGTTCTGGCAGGCTTCTCTCCGGATTTGAATCTCTAATGCCCTTGTTAATTTCTGGAGAGAACTCCATGTCGATTTATGTTGGCAACCTGCCCTATCAGGTTACCCAAGAAGATTTAAGTAGTATTTTTGCTGAATATGGCACAGTAAAGCGAGTCCAGTTGCCCACTGATCGCGAAACAGGTCGCCCTCGTGGTTTCGGCTTTGTCGAAATGTCTACCGATAGCGAGGAAGACGCGGCGATCGAAGCTCTGGATGGAGCAGAGTGGATGGGACGGGATCTGCGGGTAAATAAAGCCAGGCCTCGGGAAGACCGGAAGCCAGCGGGTGGCAATAATGGTTGGGCAAACAAGAGCAAAGGCTACTCCAATCGCTACTAAGGAGTAGACTGTTAGTCACTTAAATATTCCGTGCCTAGGGACAGATCATTACACATGATTTGTCCCTGTTTTAATACAGCTATTGCAAGCGCTTTTGTTCACTGCGATAACGAATATATTCAGCCACAAAAAAGACTAAACCAGAAGCCAAAATTAACGTGACACTTAAGGCATTGATATCCGGCTTCACTCCAGTTCGGATCCGTCCAAAGATCTCGATCGGTAAGGTTTTCACGCCATCCCCTGCTGTAAAGCTAGCAATTAAAAAGTCATCCATACTCAACACAAATGCGAGTAGGCAACCAGATACGATCGCGGGAGCCAGTTCGGGTAAGAGTACTTTGGTAAATGCTTGTGCTGGGGTGGCACCTAAATCCAGAGCCGCCTCTTCTAGATGTGGATTAATGCCATTAATCCGTGTTGAAACCACTAAAGCAATATAAGACAAGCAAAAAACTACATGCGCCGCGACGATCGTTCCTCCACTCAACGGAATAGCCGCTGCTGCCAGAAAGACTAATGTAGCGACTGCCATGGCAATATCGGGAATGATCAGGGGCAGATATGCCACACCTTGATATAGTCCTTTTCCTGGAAACTGGTATCGTGCCAGTCCCACTGCCATCAATGTGCCTAAAATAGCTGCGATCGAGGTCGCACTAAACGCCACCACTAGACTGTTACCTAACGCCGTTAAGATGCGGGTATCAGTAAAAAACTGGTAATACCAATTCCACGTAAACCCTTTCCAGCCAGCACTATAGGGAGACTCATTAAAGCTGTAAAACGCTAGCACCAGAATGGGTAAATACATAAACCCAAACATGAGCAGCGAAAACAACATCTGCCAGGATAGGGAAAATCGTAAGCGGGAGTTTGGTGTATCCATTACAGCAGCACTAGGACAATCAGAATAGGCAGGGAAGCGAACTACTTTTTAGGGACAGCATCACCATATTTGATCAACAGAGCGATCGCAATGCTGACAGCCAGAATCAGAATCATACTCAACGCCGAGCCAAAGCCCCAGTTGCGAGTAGCCCCTAAAAACTGGTTATAAATTAACCGGGCGACAGTCATACTCGAGGCGCCGCCGAGCAGTTCGGGATTCACAAAATCCCCCAAACAGGTAATGAAGACTAGCAGCGATCCAGCCGCAATCCCCGGTAGAGTTTGTGGCACTGTCACCTTTAGAAAGGTTTGCACAGGAGTGGCTCCCAAATCTGCCGCCGCTTCTAAAAGTCGTCGATCCAGCTTTTCCAGCGAAGCATAAAGAATCAACACCATGTAAGGCAGGAGACTATAGGTCATCCCAATTAACACCGCAGGTTCACGGTTGAGTATATCTAAGGGAGGCAAGGTCAGGTGCGTCATCGAACTCAGGAGCGTAATCACACTATTGACAACCCCTGTAGGTCGAAGAATGGTGATCCAGGCGTAGGAACGCAATAGCGAAGACGTCCATAGGGGAAGGACAAAGCCTAACAACACCAGATTTTGCCAGCGTTTTGAGACAATTAGAGCAATCCAGTAGGCAACCGGAAACCCTAGCAGCAAACAAAAAAACGTGGTTGAAACCGCAAACGAGAGCGATCGCAGGACAACTTTCTGGTAAATATCATCAAAAATCAGAGCATAGTTGTCTAGCCCCGAAGGATTTACAACCTGCCCAGGACGAATATTAGGGACCAAGCTCAATTCAAAAATGAGCAAGGTAGGAATCACCAACAATAGTCCTAACCAAATTCCAGCCGGAGCCAATAAGAACAATGGTTCTAGCCACTTTGGTAGAACCTTCTCAGTGTCTAAGCTTGGTTGCTTGGAAAGGGGAGGAGATTGACCAGCCATGAATTCACCGGAAAAAAGGAAGAACTGACAATGACCGACGACCAAAAAAATACTGACTCAATCCTGGTTGTACTGGAAGGGGGGCGATTTCACCACTCCTATCAACTACTAGTTAATAAGGTCCAGTAACGCTCATACAGGGCTAAAATCTTTGGATCGATCGGAGAAATCCGCTCAGAATTAGCAAGAATTTCGTCCGGTGGAAATAGACTGGTATTGTTGCGTAACGGCGCCGGAAGTTGATCATAAGCCGCCTGATTGGGTGTAGCAAAATACTGGCGTTGCGTAATTTGAGCCGCTACTGAAGGCTGGAGCATATAGTTAATCCAGGCATACGCCGCTTCTGGATTAGGTGCCGTTTTAGGCATCACGATCGTATCGCTCCATAATGAGGTACCACTTTTGGGAATCACATACTTGAGATTGCGATCGGGGTTATCTTTCGTCAACCGCACGGCATCCGCCGAGTACACCATCGCTAACACCAAATCTCCAGCCAAGAGTTGCTCTTTCCAGGCATCCGTATTAAATGAAGCAACTGCTGGCTTGAGAGTAACCAACCGCTCATAGGCTTGCTTAATCTGCTGCGGATTCGTGGAGTTGTAGGAATGCCCTAAAGAGCGCAGCGTCGCCCCCATCACTTCCCGCACATCATCCAGTAGGGTAATCCGGCGTTCTAGTTTATCTAGATTCTCCCAAAGAAAACTCCAATCTTCAGGTCCCGGATTCAAGCGATCGGCATCATAAATTAACCCCGTCGTCCCCCAGCTGATTGGGATACTATGGCGATTGCCAGGGTCATAAGCCGAGTTTTGGAATTGGGGCAGAATATTGCTCAAACCATCAATCCGCGTATGATCCAGCTCACTTAAAAATCCCAACTCGATCATTTCCTCAACTTTGTAATCAGAAGGGTAGAGGATACTGTAGGCAGAGCCTTTTCCGGCTTGAAAGGTTGCCAACATGATTTCGTTAGAATTGAAAATATCGTAAGTCACCCGAATGCCCGTCTGGGTCGTAAACGCTTCGACTAACGGCGGATCAACATAATTAGTCCAGGTATAGAGAGAAAGCTCATCCGATTTCCCCTTCCCTGCCTGGACAGGACGCACTTCCGCCAACGTCCAGCCACATCCAGACATCATCGCTCCTGCCCCTGCCGCCAACGTAGCCTGTAAAAAGGCTCGTCGAGTTAGAGGGGAATGGGATGAACGCGGGGGGAAGGCAGAAGAAGTCATACAAGGGGCACAAAAAGAAGGGAAAGCGAGTGATTCATGTTAGTCACGTTGTCACATCATTGCTCCAAAGCGATCGCCAAGTTGCATCCATCAAGGCAATCAGGATAGATGTGCCGCTAATTGGTAGACAACGCTAAACAATCAAGCGGTGACCAAGACACATAAATTGGAGTTTCGACACTGGGAGGATTATGCATCACATTGGGTTGCATGATGGTAATTTGGTCACCAGATACCAATTCCACCAAGTAATGCATGTGAGTCCCTAAATACATGACCGTCTGTAACCGTCCTTCAAAACAGTTCACAGCGTCACTGGGCGGAGTCAGACTAAAGTGAATTTTTTCAGGGCGGATACTAATCACTGCACTACCTGATGTCGGTTCATGCCCATCCCCTGCTCGCTTGACTTTAATCCGTAACCCTTTATCCGTAACAATCCACAGCATCTCCGGATGTGCCCCTTCCACCTTACCGTGCAGTAAGTTCGTATCCCCAATAAAATCGGCAACGAAGGGGGTTTGCGGACACTCGTAAATTTGGCTGGGCGAACCAATCTGCTCTACCTTGCCGTGATTCATAACCGCAATGCGATCGGATAAACTCAAGGCTTCTTCTTGATCATGGGTCACCATAACAAACGTTAGCCCCAGTTCCTGGTGCAAGTTCGACAGTTCTACTTGCATCTCTTTGCGGAGTTTCAAATCTAACGCCCCTAGTGGCTCATCTAACAACACCACTGCTGGACGATTCACCAAAGCTCTGGCTAGAGCAATCCGTTGCTGCTGACCACCGGATAACTGGACCGGAAACCGTTTGGCAAACGTCTCCATTTTCACCAGCTTTAGCACTTCATCCACCCGATTCTGGATCTCTGCCTTGCTGCGTTTCTTCAACCGTAAGCCAAAAGCAATATTGTCCCAAACGGTTAAATGGTTAAACAGCGCGTAGCTTTGAAAGACAGTATTGACTGGACGGCGGTAGGATGGCACATTACTGACCCGCTGTCCTTGAATCAGGATTTCTCCCGTGGATGGCGTTTCAAATCCGGCAATCAGTCGGAGAGTGGTCGTCTTACCACAACCAGATGGTCCCAAAATGCTAAAGAATTCACCTCGCCGAATCCCCAAATCAACGCCACGAACAGCCGTTTCGCCATTAAATACTTTATAGACTTTGCGAAGTTCGACATCAAATTCAGTATCAGTTGCGGTCGATCGCTGATTTTGGATAGCAGTTTGAGACATGTTGGCGATTCCCTGTAAGAGGTTAACCAGCGTAAAAATTCATCTCGTCAACGGTTAAAAATAGGCTGAGAGGTGACTTTCGGGCTAAAGCGGATGACGATGATCTGCCTTCTGGTAGAGTTGCAATTCGAGCTTGAGGTTTATTTTATCTACCGGCTCTCCATTCAGAATTCCCAATCAAAGATTTAAACTGGGCAACTTCCCCCTAACTCGCTCAGGTCTTATCTCCATCATCCCCGAATCCCTCCTTCGTTCCCCAACGTTAAGTTATTTTGAGTAATCTGATACGATTAGTCCTCATAGCATAGTGATGCATTTACCCCATTTCTGGATATTAGATTGCCCAATCTGACGCCGCAATCCGCCATCAGTCGCTCAGGTAAAGAATTCTATCGGTTCAATTACTGCATTTCCGCTCCCTCTTCACACCCGAACGCATGACGTTGACTCAATCCTCCACAATTCATCAAACCACCATACCCCGTGCAGGTGGACAACGCTACCGATCCGTGTTTCTGATGGTTGGCATTTCGCTAATCCTCATAGGTGGCATTGGTAGCCGCCTTGCCTACCTACAACTCGTGGAAGGCGAGCGCAACCGCAAAATGGCGGACGAAAACCGAATCCGCCTGATTCCTAAACAACCGGAGCGAGGTAAAGTCCTCGATCGCAAAGGCAGAATTTTGGCTGGGAGCCGATTATCTCATTCCGTATTTCTCTGGCCCTTAGCTCGCAAAAAAGGGGAATGGGAACCGACGGTCAAACGACTAGCCCAAATCCTCGAGATTCCTGAGGAGCCAATTCGCAAACGGCTAGAGCAGGCAGGCTACAACTCACCGTCACTAGTCCGGATTGCCCGAGGAATTAGTCCCGCTCAGGTAACTGCCTTGACTGAGTATAGTAACGAAATGGAAGGGGTCCAGGTGGATGCGGAAGCTGTTCGCTATTACCCCAATGGCGATTTAGCCTCCCATGTCTTGGGGTATACCGGCGAACTCAGTGATAAAGATCTGGAGCGCATGAAAGACCAGGGCTATCGCCTTGGGGATGTGGTGGGTCAAATGGGGGTAGAGTCAGCCTTTGAAAGCCAACTCCGGGGAGAATGGGGCGGTCAGCAGGTTGAAGTGGACGGTGCTGGACAAGTGGTCCGGATTCTTGGGCAGAAAGAAACCCATGCGGGTAAAGATGTCACACTGACTCTGGATCTGGAGTTGCAAAAGGCAGCGGAAATCGCGTTGGGCGATCGCAAAGGGGCGATCGTCGCCATTGCGCCTAAGAATGGAGCCGTCTTGGCGATGGTCAGTCGCCCAGCCTTTGATCCAAATCTCTTTTCCACTCGCATTACCGATGCTCAATGGCAACGGCTGCAAAGCGAAGACCATCCCTTTGTCAATCGCACTTTGCAAGGATTTCCCCCGGCTAGTACGTTCAAAATCGTCACGACGACGGCAGGAATTGAGTCGGGTAAATTTAGTCCAGACACTGTATTGGGTACGTATCCGTCAATTACAGTCGGTGGGATTGAGTTCGGAGATTGGAACCGGGCTGGCTTTGGTCCCTTAGGGTTTGTGGGAGCCTTGGCCTGGAGTAGTGATACCTTCTTTTACCAAATTGGCATGGGGATTGGCGATCAAACGTTGATTCAATGGACGCGGCGCTATGGATTTGGTCGCAAAACTGGCATTGAATTATCGGATGAAGAAGCCCCTGGATTAGTCCCCGATGACGCCTGGAAGCGGAAGACCCTAAATGAGGGTTGGTTTCTGGGGGATACAGTGAATATGTCGATCGGGCAGGGATTCCTCCAAGCTTCCCCTTTACAAGTAGCTGTGATGTTTGCCGTTCCGGCTAATGGTGGCTACCTGGTCAAACCCCACTTGCTAAAAGACAATGAAGATTCTCGGAATTGGCGAGAGTCATTAAACCTACAACCAGCCACAATCCAAGTTCTGCAAGATGGGTTACGCAGTGTTGTAGACGGTGGTACAGGCTCTGCATTAAATGTGGCAAGCCTACCCGCAGTAGCTGGGAAAAGTGGCACTGCCGAAGACTTTGGGCGCGAATCCCATGCCTGGTTCGGAGCCTATGCTCCGGCAGATCAGCCTGAAATTATCGTAGTTGCCTTTGCCGAAAACTCAGGGGGGGGCGGGGGGTCAGTAGCGGCTCCGATGGTGCGCCAAGTCCTAGAAGCATACTTTAACCGGAAACCCGCTCAAGCCGCTGAAATCGAGTCAGTGCCAACCGACTAACCCCTAGGAATTAATTCAATACGGCATACTCCGCCGCTTCCAAATCCTTAAATAGCGGGGTACTGAGATAGCGTTCACCAAAACTCGGTTGCACCATCACAATCAAGCGTCCTGCATTTTCTGGACGCTTCGCGACCTGGATGGCTGCATATAAAGCTGCCCCCGAGGAAATGCCCGACAGCAAGCCTTCTTCCCGAGCCAATTGGCGGGCATAGGCGATCGCATCATCATCTGGCACAGTAATCACTTCATCCACTAAAGCCGCCTCATAAATACTGGGAATAAAACCAGCGCCAATGCCTTGGATCTTATGAGCACCCGGTTTACCGCCCGATAGGACTGGACTACTGGCAGGTTCTACGGCAATCACCTGAAATCCTGGCTTCCGTGGCTTTAGGGCTTCAGCGACTCCGGTAATCGTGCCACCGGTTCCAACACCCGCAATCAAAATATCCACTTGACCATCCGTATCTGCCCAGATTTCTTCTGCGGTCGTTTCCCGATGGATTTTGGGATTGGCTGGGTTCCGGAACTGCTGCAACATATAGGCATTCGATGTATTGCTAACAATTTCCTGGGCACGCGCGATCGCCCCTCTCATCCCTTCTACCCCAGGAGTTAACTCCAGTTGGGCACCGTAGGCCTTGAGCATAGCTCGCCGCTCCAGACTCATCGTATCCGGCATTGTTAGAATCAGATGATAGCCCTTAGCTGCCGCCACCATTGCTAGAGCAATTCCTGTATTGCCCGAAGTTGGCTCTACCAAAATCGTTTTTCCGGGCTGAATCAAACCAGCCGCTTCCGCTTCCTGCACCATACTGACGCCAATCCGGTCTTTTACTGATGCTGCCGGATTCATGCCTTCCAATTTCACTAGAATCTGGGCAACGCAGCCCGCGTTCTGAGGAATTTTGTTGAGTTGGACGAGCGGCGTATGTCCAACCAACTCGGTCACATCTTTGGCAATCCGCATAATTCGAGTTGTGCTCCTCAACGCTAATTACTGATAAGACATAAATTTGTTGCGAGTAGATAAGCGTAGGCTACTCCGAGAAACTGCTTTCATCAGGAATCTCACAGTAATTTAAGCTCACCTCCAATATACTACGGTTACCCGATAGATTTTAAGACCTTTTGTCGAGCCAATATTTTTTTTAATGTCCCCTTTTATACCGAATGTGAAGGCAAACGGCTTCGCGATCGCTCAAGGCTGGGTTTCCTTTACAGTTTTTTATAGTTTGGGCGTAATTTCAGCTAGATTAACCGGGTTTTAGTAGTCTGTGATACTGAATATTGCTTGCATAGCTCAAGAGATAAGCAAGATGAAGCAGATTTTTTAAGAATGATTTAATATTTCCCCGATCTTGAGCAGATCGCTGAAATTGCTTTTATTGTGTAGTGAGTGAACAGAGGGTTTGTTCGGATATGGTTAGCCAAACTTTACATAGGTGCTATCTGTCCATGATGACGTTACCAATGTTGCTCCGTTCCCTACTCTTGGCAAGTATGCTAAGTTTCGCCGTACCGCTACTGGTACTCGGAGTCCTAATATTTTGTCTATCTCTATTTACCTGGCTACCAGTATCTGAGGCAGTAGCTCAAATTGGGTTAGAGCAACTCTTAAAGTTTTTAGCCGTTTTTGGGCAGGGAGATGCCTTTCAGGGCGTTATCATTATTGGCTCTACTTGTAGCTTGGTCGGCACGTTGTTTGACAGCTATGCCTACTATCAGCGGCAATCCTTAAAAGACAGTTAACTATAGATTTTCCGAATTGATTTGCTGCCCCTTTCTTTCGATGTATCAATATGGCTTGGCGCGAATCTATGTTTGGTACTCTAGGTCAAGCATGAGGCTGACAGCCTGCTGAACCCCGCATTCGTTAAAGTGAAACAGGGCTGTCTTAATTAAGCTTGGAGAACTGTGGACATTTCAGTATTTGCCCAAACGTTTATTGCCGTGTTTGTGATGGCGGATGCCTTGGGCAACGCCCCGATCGTTTCTTTATTAACCAAAGGAATGGAAGCCGCCGATCGAGGACGGGCAATCGATCGAGCGAGTTTAATTGCCACTGTGGTACTACTCGCCTTTGCCTTTAGCGGGCAGGCAATTTTGCACTATTTGCATGTCAGTATGGGGGCTTTAGAGGCAGCAGGTGGGTTGTTGCTCCTATTGATTGCCCTCGATATGTTGCAAGGCAAGTTAGATGTGCCCACCGTAGAGCCCGATCATGATGTTGCCATCACGCCTTTAGCCTTACCGCTCCTGGCAGGTCCAGGGACGCTCACAACCGTGATGCTAATGATGTCTGAATCACCCGATGCCCGGATCAGTGTGGTTGTCGGAATTATTTCAGCGATGTTGATTACTTGGATTATTGTCCGGCAATCAGTGTATATCGACCAATGGATGGGGGCACAGGGAGCCATGATTGCCGTAAAACTGTTGGGGTTTTTGCTAGCAGCATTGGCGATCGAAATCGGTAGTGCAGGACTGCGCGAGTTATTTCTGATCGCTAGTTCCTAACCCCCATTCAAGATTTAGAGCAATTGGGGCGATCTCTGGTGCCAGTCAGTCGCTTGCTCATAAGCATGGGCCACCTGAAAGATCAGATCTTCCCGTAAGACATTAGCGACAATTTGTAAGCCGATCGGCAATCCCTGGGCATCAAAGCCACAGGGAATACTCATTCCCGGCAGTCCAGCCAGATTCACTGGAATCGTCATTAAGTCAGACAGGTACATGCTGAGCGGATCTTCGGTCTTTTCGCCAGCCTTAAATGCTGTGGTAGGAGCGGTAGGAGACACTAACACATCCACCTGTTCAAAGGCTTGTTCAAAGTCCTGTTTGATCAGAGTCCGGACTTTTTGGGCCTTGAGATAGTAGGCATCATAGTAGCCTGCCGATAAGGCATACGTACCAATCATGATCCGGCGTTTCACCTCAGAGCCAAAGCCCTGCGCCCGCGTCTTGGTGTACATGTCCATCAGGTTCTCGGCTTGCTCAGTCCGGTAGCCATATTTGACACCGTCATACCGAGCCAAGTTCGCTGAAGCCTCGGATGGCGCAATGATGTAGTAGGTGGGCAAGCCGTAGCGGAAGCGGGGACAGGAGATTTCTTGGATCTCTGCGCCTAAGTCTGCCAATTGCTGAATCGCTTTCCGGGTTGCCGCTTCTACAATGGGATCCAGACCTTCGCCGTATGTTTCACGAATCACACCGACCTTCTTCCCTTTCAAGTCGGGAATCAGGTATTGGGTGTAGTCGGGAATCGGCACATTCAAGCTGGTGGAATCTTTCGGATCATGACCAGCGATCGCCCCTAGCAAAATCGCTGTATCTTCTACCGTCCGACCAAACGGACCAATTTGATCAAGTGAGGACGCATACGCCACTAACCCATACCGGGAGACTAAGCCATAGGTCGGCTTCAAACCCACCACGCCACACAGGGAAGCGGGTTGGCGGATAGATCCACCTGTATCCGAACCCAGCGACACTACACATTCTGCCGCCGCCACTGCTGCCGCCGAGCCACCGGATGAACCACCGGGAACCCGTTCTACATCCCAGGGATTTCCCGTTATTTGATAGGCGGAGGTTTCAGTCGAGCTGCCCATCGCGAACTCGTCCATGTTAGTTTTGCCCACCATGACGGCTCCAGCTGCCGCCAATTTCTGAGTCACGGTCGATTCGTAGGGCGGCACAAAGTTTTCGAGAATCCGGGAGGCACAGGTGGTGCGGATCCCTTTCGTACAGAGGTTGTCCTTAATGCCGATCGGAATGCCTGCCAGTAGCCCAATCTCTTCTCCTGCGGCGATCTGGGCATCCACTTGCCGAGCCTGTTCTAATGCCCGCTCGGGAGTGACGAGCAGGAAACTATGCAGCTTCGGTTCCAGCGCTTCAATCCGCTCCAGGGCTTCCTGGGCAATTTCAACGGCAGAGCGCTTTTTCTGAACAAGTTGTTGGTGAAGGGTACGAATCGATGCCATGCCGGAATCTCTGGTTTACTCAAAGTCCAAGTCTACAGTAGAACTTTGGCAAAATGCTGTCGAGTTCGCTATGCGATCACGTCTACCCTGATGAACCCTGTAGCTGTCATCCTGATGCATTACCGTCGCCACTGAAACCAAGCTTGCAGGAAATCTTGCCAACGCGGTTGCTGTTTCAAGCGTAAATCATGCCATTGAGCCGCCGTTTTGCCAATAATTTCCGATCGCGTCCAGGTCGGTAAATTCAATTTAGCCAACGCTTGAATCGGGAGATTTTGCTGCATCGCTAACGCGATCGGGCCAATCATTTCGCTCGCCTGACTACCCACAATATGAGCGCCTAAAATCCTGCCATTGCGATGCACAATTAATTTACAAAATCCGGTTAAATTCGCTTGAATTTGAGCCTTGGGGATGGAGTTAAATGATTCTTGTAAAATCAGTACGGCTTTACCGTAACGTTGAATCGCTGCGGGTTCCGTGAGTCCAATCGCAGCAAGTTCTGGATCGGCATTGACGAGCAATGGAATGCTTAACTCATCAGCCGTAAATATCGGTAAGAACAAGGCATTCTTTAAAGCAATTCTCGCTTCGTGAATGGCTCGATGCGGACAATCAGACTGTCGCATTTGTCCCGTACAAGCATAGATTTTCGGATGGCTAGTCCGTTGTTTAGCATTCACGACTAAATCAGTTGGCGATCGCTTCACCCCAACCGCATCTAAATTCAAATTGTCTAGTTCTGGCTGCTGCCCGATCGCAATGAGAATTTCATCAGTTTCAATGCCGTGGTTACCTGCCTGTAACCATTTCTTACCCTGAATCTGGCGAATCTGCGTCACCCGAGTTCGCGTCAGCACTTTCACCCCTGCCGCCTCCAAACTCGCTTGCAACCAAGTGGCCGCTTGCGGATCAAGTTCCGCCAAAATCTGGTCACTCTCTACGATCAAAGTCACTTGGCAACCCAATTGAGCCAAGGATTGTGTCAACTCGATCGCGGTAGCACTGCCACCGATAATCACTAACTGCTGCATCGATTGCAGTGTCGATACGTGTTGGGAGATCGTCGTTGCCGTTAAATAGCCAACTTCGGCTAAGCCCGGAATGTCAGGCACGATCGGGCGGTGATGCACGGCAATCAAATAAGCATTGGCGCTCAGAAACCGACCATTTACCACAAATCCAGGGGTTGGCTTGCGACAAAATTCGCCACAGCCCGGAATCACATCGACCCCCAATGCCGCTAATTCAGCCGCCGAATTGGTCAATTCAGTCGTGGCTTGAACCGCATCTAACCACCGTTGCAGATGTTGCCATGGCTCTGCCGTCGCTGGATTCACCTCACCAACATTACCAATTCCTAGTTGCTTAGCTCGTTGCAGTTCCGCCGTCAGTCGTCCCGCTTCGACCAAAGTGGCTTGAGCCATCGCATCTAGTCGATCACACCCTGATACCCTCTGTTCGACTAATGCCACTCGCGCCTGCAAACGCGCTGCCGCGATCGCCGCTTCAATTCCCGCCGCCGTGTTTCCAATAATGACTAAATTGTAGTCAGCCGCCATACACCAACCCAGGACTGCCTCTCACAGCTTAGCCCATTCATTACCCAAAGGTCGGCAAGCTCAATTCTCTGGATGCAATCAATCGAAAGACCAACGACTCAACGATGCAAAACAGTAATCACCGCAAGGCTGGTTGTGATCAAAAACTGAGTCACATGACGTTCGAACAGAGCAACGCCACGCTCACATTGAATTGGATCGCGATCGCATTGAGTTGCACACCGAGCGCATTGAGTCATGCTGCGAGCAAGTCGGATTGGATCACGATCGCATTGGGTTGCGCGACGATCGAACTCAATGCGATCAGCAGAATAATAATAAAAATTTATACCATCTTAAATAAGATATTGAGGTTACTTAATTGTCAGGCGATCAATCAGTCTGATCTGATGACGCAACATTGTTATTGACCAGCACCTCGGCTAAACCGACCAGCAACCGTTGATTCTCAGATAAGGTCCGCACAGCAACGCGGAAGAAATGATCGCCTAATTCCGGGAAACTCAAGCAATCCCGAATCAAAATTTGATGCCGTTGGAGCAACTGGGTTTGTAGATCAATTACTGAATGCTGCGATCGTACTAACAGAAAATTCGCCGCACTGGGATAAGGATGCAGTCCGGGTAAAGCCGCTAGACCTTGCCATAATTGGTCACGCGCCGGGATTAACCAGTCCCAAGTCTGTTGTTGAAAGGCAATATCCTGCACCACAGTTTCACCCACTACTGCCGCTAAGGTATTCACCGACCAGGGATCACGCCATTGTTGCCAGCGCCGTAAGCGATCGGGATGAGCGATCGCATATCCTAGCCGCAATCCTGGCAAACTATAGAACTTAGTCAACGATCGCAACACCACTAAATTGGGATAATCCAGCACGTACTCAATCAGGCTTTGCTGTTGCTCAGGCAGGAGGAAGTCCATAAATGCCTCATCCACTACCACCAGTCCAAACTGGTTGAGCAGGGGCAAAAGAGCGGCTGGAGATTGCACAATTCCCGTAGGATTGTGAGGATTGTTCAGCAGTAATCCTATGCGTTGGGTTGGAGTCACAGCAAACTCGTTGCTGACCCAAGTTTGTTCAGGGGTTAGAGATAACGGACAGGGCACGATCGTCGCTTGAAATGCCTGTAAAGCTCGGTAGTAGTCACCAAATGCTGGAGTTGGCACAATCACAGCATCCAGTTCGGCCAACTCTCGTCCCGCCCACGTTAATAACTCCGCAGAGCCATTTCCCGGCAAGATCCAGTCTGGAGAAATGTGGTGAAATTGCCCCAACGCTGATCGCAGTTTGAAATAACTCGGATCAGGGTAGGCACATAGAGCCGATAGATGAGTCTGCATGGCTGCGATCGCCGATGCAGGCAATCCCAATGGATTAATACTGGCGGAAAAATCCAAAATGGCGCCAGGGAGACAATTCGCTAGAGCTGATGCCCAGGCTAAATTGCCCCCATGCAAAGGTCGGGGAACAGTAGAGTGTTCTAGCCGTTCCCCAGATAATTCAATCGGGTCAGTCTCGGACAACGTGGGAAAATGTTAACTACTCAGGAGCAACTTTTTCTTTAAATAACTTACCTGCGGAAAAGGCTGGGACTTTCGTTGCTGGAATATTCATCTTATCCCCAGTTTTAGGGTTACGCCCTTCGCGGGCTTTCCGTTCTCTCGACTCAAACGAGCCAAATCCAACTAGCGTGACTTTATCGCCGCTGCTTACCGCATCCACAATGGCTTCTAGAGCTGCCGTTAATACAGCATCCGCTTGCTTCTTGGTGACACTGGCCTTATCTGCAACCGCATCCACTAACTCACCTTTGTTCATAGGATCTCCTTGATTTCAACGGAATACTTTGCACCCGTATTTAGCAGCGAACCGCTATATCATCCCGACCAAATTTGGGTGCAACAATCCGATGAGAGTTTCAAGCGAAATGGCTGAAACTCCCGCAGAATCGGATTTTCAATGACTTATTCTAGAGTGTGCATTCAGAATCTGGATCGGTGAAACCATTAAAATACATAGATCCCAGGGCTTTTAGGGCAGTTTTACGGCTCTTAGCTATAAGCTATCCCTATCAAAACCACCCCAAAATCGCTCCTGCTAGGGGTTTCCATGCTCTATCGAGGGCATTCAATTGGCACAACTCAATGATTAAGATCGCTGCTCAACAGTGCCTTGCTAGCCGCGTCAAACCCTGATTGTTTCGTAGAAACCCTATCAGGTAAGCGTTTCACAGTTCGCCGAATTCTCTCAGCTTGATGAATTAGCCGTTTTTAATTATCCACAAGTCAGTTCCACAAGCGGATTTCACTGGAATTAATCATCGGCTTAACGCAGAATTTTTTATAAGACCAATTTACTGAAATTACCGTTTCAAAACTTCACAAAATTCGCTCTAGAGAGCGCCATCTCCCTGATCGCACCACCGTTAACCCTCCATAGCAAAACGGATCAAGGCAATCACACTGACTCACCTTGATCCGAGGTCGCAGAGCATCATCAATTAAATGATTGTCTGCAAATGTTGCAATAACTGATCGGCTGGAGCTACGCCTTCAATGCGATCAATGGGCTTACCATCCTTAAATAGCACCAGCGTCGGTAGAGCATAGATCTGAAATTGCGAGGCAATCTGGGGATACTTCTCAGTATCAATTTTCACGATCCGCAACCGTTCATTCATCTGGTCATTGACCTGCTCCAAAATTTGCGCCATGACTCGGCAAGGGCCACACCAGGTGGCATAGAAGTCAACTAGCACAGGCACATCTGACTCGGCCACCATTTCATCGAAACTGTTGAACTTCTTCTTTGTGGTCATCTTCAGCATCCTTCGCTGCTCGATGCTTCTATCCTAGCCAGCATTTATCCGGAGTAATATTACGGTTTACACGATCGTCCGGTAACTACGGTGTTACGACTCATTGCCAACGGAAGCATTGGTCATTGCCCCATTACCAGCTACGATGATCTATCGGTGTTTACTTAGATCAGGACAACTATGGAAGCATTGCCGGAAAATCTGCAACGGTTACGGGGCAAGGTGGCGATCGTCACTGGCGCATCGCGGGGCATCGGTCGGGCAACCGCACTAGCCTTGGCAGCAGAAGGAGCTAAGGTGATCGTCAACTATGCCAGTTCCCGTGAAGCGGCCGATCGAGTTGTCGCAGAGATCTCGGCAATGGGTAGTGAAGCGATCGCTATACCCGCCGATGTCTCTAAAGCGGATCAAGTGGATAGCCTGATCAGCGCCACGCTAGAGCAATGGGGACAGATTGATGTTTTAGTCAACAACGCTGGCATCACCCGCGACACTTTACTATTACGGATGAAGCAGGAAGATTGGCAAGCGGTAATTGACCTCAACTTAACAGGTGTCTTCCTCTGCACTAAAGCAGTTAGCAAAATTATGCTGAAGCAACGCTCAGGACGCATTGTTAACATTACTTCCGTCGCCGGGCAGATGGGAAATTTGGGACAAGCCAACTATAGTGCTGCCAAAGCTGGCGTCATCGGCTTTACCAAAACGGTGGCTAAGGAACTATCGAGTCGGGGTATTACCGTTAATGCCGTTGCTCCTGGCTTCATTGAAACAGATATGACCCATGACTTAAAAGCTGATGAGATTCTCAAATTCATTCCCCTAGGACGGTATGGACAAGCGGAAGAAGTTGCTGGCATGATTCGCTTTTTAGCGGCTGATCCGGCTGCCGCTTACATTACTGGGCAAGTGATGAATGTGGATGGTGGCATGGTAATGGCTTAAACCAACGATCGTCCCAGAAAGGCATGAGATTTGTTCAATCGTTATACTCAGTTAAATAGTTTAACCTTGACTATTTCCGGATCAAGGAATCGCTCCGCTGTACTTGGAAAAGGTTAGAACTATTAACGCTTAATGAAGTCTAATCTGTCATGATTGAGCAATCTCAATGCTGTTTAACTCCTTAGAATTCATTTTTCTATTTTTACCGCTGACACTCGTCGGCTTTTTTAATTTAGGGGCACGATCGCAGTATCGCTTAGCTTTAGCATGGCTGTTAGCATCAGCTATCTTCTTTTATAGTTGGTGGAATCCTGCTAACGTCATTATCTTAATTGGTTCCGTCTTTTTTAACTATATTATCGGAGCAATTCTATCGGAGCAAATTAATTTAGTCATCAGTAAGAAACTCACGCTTTTCGTTGGTATTCTGATTAACTTATCCGTTTTAGGTTACTTCAAATATGCCATTTTTTTTGCTGAGACGGCTAATAATCTACTCAATAGTAATATCTATTTAGGCAAAATTGCCCTGCCCCTAGGAATTTCATTTTTCACTTTCCAGCAAATTGCTTACTTAGTCGATTCTTACCGAGGAGAAACTCAATCTAATTATTCATTACTCAACTATGCGACCTTCGTTACCTTCTTTCCTCATCTCCTAGCTGGTCCGCTAATTCATCATAAAAGTATTATTGCTCAATTCGCGGATCGCACTCTTTATCGCTTCAAGTCAGATAATCTCGCGATCGGTCTCACCTTATTTAGCTTAGGGCTATTTAAAAAAGTTGTTTTAGCCGACGGTGTTGCCCCTTATGCTAATCAAGTCTTTACAGCCGCTAGTCAACCCGATGTATCATTAACTTTTTTTGAAGCCTGGATAGGAGCCTTGGCATATACACTACAACTATATTTTGATTTTTCGGGTTACTCCGATATGGCGATCGGGATTGCTAAAATGTTCGGTTTTCAATTGCCGATCAACTTCAATTCACCGTATAAGTCATTCAATATTATTGACTTCTGGAGACGTTGGCACATCACTCTCTCTAATTTTCTTCGCGACTATTTATATATTCCATTAGGAGGAAATCGCAAAGGCGAAATTCGCCGCAATATCAATCTAATGCTTACGATGCTGTTAGGTGGACTATGGCATGGAGCGGGATGGTCTTTCGTATTTTGGGGGGGGCTACATGGAGTGTATCTGTTAGTAAATCACCAGTGGCGATCATTTCGACAACGGATTTTAGGACAAGATTTAAACCAAAGCCAGCGTTGGAGTCAACTGTTAAGCGGCTGCATCACCTTTATTGCAGTTGTCATTGGTTGGGTATTTTTCCGAGCCAGAGATATGCATACAGCATGGATTATGCTGCAAGGTATGTTCAGAATCAGTCATCTTGATTTGGAGCACTTAATGCCCAATTTAGAGATCAAAATTGAACAGGTAGAAGATGTTTATGAGTTAGACCCACTCATTCTGACGTTGATCATCAGCGGGCTTCTGCTCTTGGTTTGGTTTTTACCTAATACTCAACAATGGTTGGGGGAACATTACCTCACTAATCATCAACCCAAAGTGGCTATTACTACCAATCCCAAACAGTCAAGATGGGAAAGCCTTCACTGGCAACCTAATCATTTTTGGGCAGTGTGCTGTGCCGTATTAAGCGCGATCGCCTTGCTAAATTTGGTTAAAGTGAGTGAGTTTTTATATTTTGAGTTTTAAGCATTAGTTTTAGTTAGCTCAGTAGTTTGATAATGGCGAGATCAATCGATGAAGGCTTACCTAAATACCTACTTCAAAGTCTTAATCACAATTATTCTGACGATCGGGCTACTCAATTACTTTGTTGATCCACTTTGGTATCACGCAGGGAACCAGCTAACATCAATTAACCCGCCCTGGAATGAACGGGTAGCTAAAACGAATTTGTATCTTCAGCATCCAGAAGAATACAACTGCTTAGTCTTTGGTACATCTAGAGCCACCTTAATTCATACAGAAGCCTTCAAGCAGCACAAATGCTTCAACTATTCCTTTAGTGGTGGCAAGATCGAAGAAATTGTCAGCTATGCGGATTATATTAAGCAGAAAGGGGCAAAACCAGCGATCGTTTATGTAGAAGTTGAGCCTTCTAAGCTCAACGAATCATCCGAAGACTCCTACCTAACTGCTAAGGATATCCAACCCGCTCCACTCTATCAAACCTATTTTTTTTCCATGAATACACTGTTTTTATCGCTCAAAACAGTATTGGGACTGTATGACTATTCTCGGCTCTATAACCAGGATTTTCAGATTACTTTATCTCAAGACATTCCTGAATATGAACCAGAATTAATTGAGCCAGAAGAGCTGGAGGAAGCCAAGGATTGGGAAGAATGCAAACTAGAACGAGTCAAATCCTACCAAGCCTTGAAACAAAAATTTCCTGACGCTGAATTTGTGGGTTTCGTTGCCCCAATTTCAGCCTGGCGGGTATTTAATGCTATGTACGCCGAAGGGCTACTCAAGTGTCAACTTGCTGGAGCCTATCAGATTGCCAGTCTATTTACCCACTTTTATGACTTTGCGGTTCCATCCCCGGTTACCACCCGCACGGACAATACTTATGATGGCAACCACTACTATCCTCAGGTCTTTCAAGAGGTGGCTCGGACCCTGGAAGGACATGTGTCAACCTTTGGGATAGATGTCAAGCGGTATTCATTAGCTGAGTATCAAAATCTTTATTTGAATCGGTTACAGCAATTCCTGCAACAAATTGGAGCGGGCGATCGTTGGCAGGGTGAAAACGGTGTGGAAACCCATTAAGCCGTCTTTGACTGCTTGCTGGCTAACAATGGCATTACCCGAATAAAACAGGCAAACCCAACCACCAAAGCAATCAGTGCTAAGGGTGCGTACAGCACAACTAGACCAACTAAGGTAATTAGAGTATCGTTCATCAGTCCTAGCATCCCCGTGGATAAATGGCGTTTTGACAAAGCATCAATAGATTCAATCCTGACTATAGCGATTCCGCAATCAATTATTGATAATACTTAATCGATCGATACAGAAACCTAATCTTTTTCGGTAGGAGCAGGGGCAAATTCTTCATAAATCAGGCAGCATGGTCGCTTTTGGCAGAACCTTTAGCAGTCGATCGCTGGGAGTGCTAAATTCTATGTGGAGAACTGAACGAGAAAGCTATGGCAAAGATTGTTGTCTTTCAAGAAGAATCCCGGCAGGCATTAGAGAAAGGAGTTAATGCTCTAGCCAATGCGGTGCGGGTGACGTTAGGACCCAAAGGGCGCAACGTCTTACTAGAGAAGAAGTATGGAGCACCGCAGATCGTCAATGATGGCATCACGATCGCCAAGGAAATTGAACTTGAAGATCCTTTAGAAAACACCGGAGCCAAGTTAATTCAAGAGGTCGCTTCTAAAACGAAGGATCTAGCCGGCGACGGCACCACCACTGCCACTGTGCTCGCTCAAGCCATGATTCATGAAGGCATGAAGAACGTTGCCGCAGGCAGTAATCCGGTCGCCTTGCGACGTGGGATTGAAAAAGCAGTTGCTACACTGGTCACAGAAATTCAAGCAGTTGCAAAACCCATTGAAGGTAATGCGATCGCCCAAGTTGCTACCGTTTCCTCAGGGAATGATGAGGAAGTCGGCGCCATGATCTCCGAAGCCATGAGCAAAGTCGGCAAAGATGGTGTGATCACCGTTGAGGAATCGAAGTCTCTGGCGACCGAAATGGAATTGGTCGAAGGGATGCAGATTGATCGGGGTTACATCTCTCCCTACTTTGTCACCGACACCGAACGCATGATTGCTGAGTTCGAAAATGCGCTGATTCTACTGACTGACAAGAAGATCGGTTCGATTCAAGAACTCGTTCCCGTGCTGGAGAAAGTGGCTCGTTCTGGTCAAGCCCTGATCATTATGGCAGAAGACATCGAAGGCGAAGCCCTAGCCACCCTGGTCGTTAACCGCCTCCGGGGTGTCCTCAGTGTCGCGGCTGTAAAAGCCCCTGGATTTGGTGAACGCCGCAAAGCCATGCTGCAAGACATTGCCGTTCTCACCAATGGTCAGGTGATTTCTGAAGATATCGGACTGAGCCTCGACTCCGTCACTCTAGATATGCTGGGCAAGACCCGGAAAATTACGATCACCAAAGACTCCACCACGATCGTTTCTAATGTAGAGAACTCGACTGATGTGGAGAAGCGCATCGTTCAACTGCGCCAAGAACTAGAACGCAGTGATTCCGACTATGACAAAGAAAAACTGACTGAGCGGATCGCCAAGTTGTCTGGTGGGGTTGCCGTGATCAAAGTCGGTGCTGCCACCGAAACTGAATTAAAAGATCGCAAACTACGGATCGAAGATGCCCTCAACGCCACCAAAGCTGCCGTTGATGAAGGTATTGTGCCCGGCGGCGGTGTGACTCTAATTCACCTGGCGCCTAAATTGGCTGAACTGAAAAGCAGTTTAACTCCCGATGAACAAATTGGGACTGACATTGTGCTGCGATCGCTGGAAGCCCCGTTAAAGCAAATTGCCGATAATGCGGGAGCAGAAGGGGCAGTGGTAGTCGAGAAAGTCCGACACATGGACTTCAACATGGGTTACAACGCGCTAACCAACCAGTATGAAGACTTGATTGCGGCTGGAATTATTGACCCAGCAAAAGTCGTACGTTCTGCCCTCCAGGATGCCGCCTCGATCGCGGGAATGGTTCTAACCACCGAAGCTTTAGTGGTTGAGAAGCCTGAGAAAAAACCTGCTGGTGGCGCTCCCGATGGTGGCATGGGCGGCATGGGTGGTATGGGCGGCATGGGCGGCATGGGTGGCATGGGCGGTATGGGCATGATGTAATTCCGATGACCACCACGGCTGAAACCTAGAATTCAGTCATTGGCAATTCTCAGTTTGCTTAAGGCAGAGGGAACAACAAAACAGTGCTTTAGCTGTTCCCTCTGCTTTTGGCTTAAGTAGACCTGATTGGGCTGATCATCCCCGGCTCGACCTGATTTACTCTGATTTGATAGTGACGTTCTGAAAGTGGGAAAGTTAAGGTAGAGCTGCATGGAGATCGCTCTCCAGCCTTCGTCTGGTATCGTTTTCGCTATTTCCTTCTTTGCCCCAACGGTGTCTCATGAATCCTCAAAACTCTAACGATAACGAGCTTCGACGCAGAGAGCAGGAGCTTCAGGAACGTGAACGAGCATTGCGCCTACGAGAGCTAGAAGCTGAGATTACCCAGCCCCCGATTTCGCCTACCGTAAAGCATGAGCAACCTCAAGGGTCTATGAGGCAGCGATTTCGCCAAATTCAAAATGTTGCCACATTTGTCGGGGTAGTCATTGTAGTGGCAGTAGCCGTGAAGATGGCAAGCCAAATTGCTACGGCTTTAATCGTTGGTGTGATTGCTTGGGTCGCATACGTGATGTTCTTTAAAGGCGATCGCGCGAAACGTTAACCGGAATTCTGATCGATCGCGGTGATACCTAATAGAAGGTAGCAAAGAGATTCTATGCAAAACTGGCCAGCCTGGTTACCCATGCCTCGTTCTTGGTTCAATGGGCTGTTTCTAATCCTGTTTATGACTGGATTACAAGCCGCAATCCCCTATTTCTGGTGGCTGATTACGTTCTTAATCCAGTGGTTTCCCCGCATTGGAAATCTTTTGGTGATTCTGATATTTCTGGTGCCCATTCCAGCGATCGCATTTCTACATCACTGGTTGCACCATGTACTTGATCAATTTTTCCCGGACAGTCGTTTGCCTGAACCTGAGTCTACACCTGGTTTGTTCCCTAGTTTGATGAGTTGGTGGGAGGGGTTATATGGCTGGGTCAGTAACTATCTGTCTCTATTAATCGCGACTGCGTTACTCAGTCTGATTTCACCCCTCCCGAATTTAGTTGACCTGAATTTTGCTGTCATGCTCCAGGCTCAACCCCTGCCGATCGTGGTTTGGCAACTCCTACCTTTAGTAGTGCGAGTTATCATTGCCGCTTATTTCTATCAGTTCGAATATGTGATCCAACGTCATTTAATCGCGATTGGGGCTAGCAATCACCGTTAAATGATGCGTCTCTTCTAACCAACCATCCACTATGACCATGAAACTTGAAACAACTGGCTTTCTGAGTGATTTAGAACGGGTAGCCAGGGTACGCCAGCAGGTTGCCCAGCACATGAGTAAGATTGCTGAAACACTCACTCAATCTGAATTTGATGGCGAAAAAGCGTCTGGCAAACTAGGACTAGAACGCGAGATTGAGGATATGGTAACGGCAAGCAAGAACCTCCGACAAGGTGTGTTTCGCTTGCTCGTTTTAGGTGACATGAAACGGGGTAAAAGCACCCTACTGAATGCCCTATTAGGTGAAAATTTATTGCCGAGTGATGTCAATCCCTGTACGGCATTACTCACGGTATTAAAGTATGGTCCTGATAAAAAAGTCACGATTCACTTTAATGACGGAAAATCACCTCAACAAGTCGATTTCCAAGCCTTTAAACAGCGCTACACGATCGATCCCGAGGAAGCCAAAGAATTAGAGCAAAAGAAACAACAGGCTTTTCCTGACGTTAGTCATGCTGTGGTCGAATATCCGTTAGAACTACTGTCAAAAGGTGTAGAAATTGTTGATAGCCCTGGGCTAAATGATACTGAGGCTCGGAATGAGTTGTCTCTGGGATATATCAATAATTGCCATGCGATTCTGTTTGTTCTACGGGCATCACAACCCTGTACTCTGGCGGAACGGCGATACCTGGAAAACTATATTAAGGGTCGCGGCTTATCAATTTTCTTCTTGATTAATGCCTGGGATCAAGTGCGCGAAAGCCTAATTGATCCAGATGATTTAGAGGACTTGAAAGAAGCAGAAACTAAGCTGCGTAAGGTATTTCACGCCAATCTAGCAGAGTATTGCCAGGTGGATGGCTTGGATTTGTATGATGAGCGGGTATTTGAAATCTCTGCGATTAAAGCGCTGCGACGGCGGCTCAAAGACCCGAATGCCTCATTAGAAAACACTGGCTTTTCAGAGTTTATGGGCGCTTTAAATACGTTCCTCACTCAAGAACGGGCGATCGCAGAATTACGCCAAGCTCGGACATTAGCCCGGCAAACCTATACTCGCATTCGAGAAGCGATCGAACGCCGCATTCCGCTTCTCGATCAAGACATTCAAGAACTGAAACAACGAATTATTTCTGTTGAACCACAGTTCACCCAATTAGCCTCAATTTGCAATGAATTTCGGGATGAAATTCGCAATGTTCGCGATCGGAAATCTCGGCAAATTGCTGATTCCTTTAAAACCTATGTTTTGGGTATGGAATCAACCTTTGAACAGGACTTTTTGCGTTACCAACCGGCTCAACTGAAATTTTTAGATTACCTCAGCCAAAACAAACGTGAGGAATTTAGCGCTGCCGCTCAACAAGCTTTTCAACAGTATGTCAATGATAAATTTTTTGCCTGGACGCTCACCGCAGAACGGGATTTGAATGATGCCTTTAGCCATCTATCACGTAGTGCGGCTAAGTATGGAGCGTCCTATGCTGAAGTCACGAATCAGATTACTGAAAAGCTGACTGGGCAAAAAATCCATGCCCGACCCAGTACCTCGATCGACGATGATGGCTCTCCGGGTTGGGCAAAATGGGCAATGGGATTATTTTCTTTAGCGACAGGGAACTTTGCTGGCGCCGCGATGGCAGTAGCGGGATTTGACTTTAAGAGTATTCTGCTCAACTTCTTTACTTCAGCGGGGATCGCGATCGTTGCCTCTACCTTCTTTGGACTGGCAACAGGTGGATTATGGTTTATTCTGATCAGCTTGGGCGTAGGAGCTTTACAAGCGGATCATGCTCGTCAAGAATTCACCAAAGCCTTGAAGAAGGAGTTAGTTAAATATCTGCCCCAAATGGCGCAGGAACAATGGCAACCGATCTATAGTGCGGTGCAGGAATGTTTTGATGTGTACGAACGGGAAGTGATTAAACGGGTCAACGATGACATTCAATCCCGGCGGGCAGAGTTGGATAACTTGGTGAAGCAGAAAGAATCCCATGAGATTAATCGGCAAGCGGAACTGACTCGGTTACGCAACGTAGAGACTACGATCGGGAATGAATGCCAGGATCTGGAAACGACTTATCAAACCTTGCTCGTGGTGTGACATCAAGCTTCTTCGTAGTGGAACTTTGCTTTTTCAGCGACTAGCATTAGGTATTTAGCTGAAGCACGGGTGGGAGCATATACTTCTTGCTCCCACTCACTAACAGTTTGTTGCCGAACGCCTAATTCTTCGGCTAATTGCGTTTGCGTTAAACCCATGTGCGATCGCAGCGCCCGAATTAACTCACCGTTCCACTGTACGGTGCCATCAATCCGGTGCACTTTATAAACCTGAGGCGGTTTGCGAAAGGTGACCTGCTCGTTGGCTAAATCTAATTGTGACACTAAATAACCTGCTAACATCCAGGAACTAGCTTGCAGTGCCCCTTTACTGCGATTACTCCACCACCCCCGTTGCTTGCGGGCAGACTCGGGAAGTGCGATACCAATCACCGTTTCAATTTCAGCGAACGTTAGAGTGATTTCCGAGCGATCGCCATGCCGCAAATACTCTAATAAAGGCTGATACTTACTGCCACTATGTAACACCATAGAGAAGCTAAAACCACTACTTGAGGGCAAACTCGTCAAATTTCACCACGTTCGCATCAGGAGTGCGAGTATCAAACCGGTAACTACTAACTGTTCGCCTCCTCGTGTCTAAGATACTAAATACGGTAATGTCATTGCTGGCGATATAAGGCAGTGGTTGACCTGTTGCGTTTATCAAAGGGGCGATCGTCGGCACGATCGGCGCTAAGCCATTAGGGTTCCCAAACTGCACATAATCGTCTGAATTTCTCGGTGGTACTGGGCGCGGATGATTACCCACATGCGCACCATAGGAATTTCCCACATTAGATGTTTCTAAAAAATGCATGCCACCTGGACTAACAAAGCGATTCCATATATGGGAATGCCCATAGAATACCAGTTGGGTTCCGGCGGCTTCTAATAACGGCATCACATCTCGAATCAAGTAATCAGCTGTCTTGGGATATTCATAGCGAATCATGGCAATCGCGCCACTGGGATCTCGCTCAATCACTGGTACTGGATCGGTATAAGCAGGGACGCTGTTCGTTCCTAGAGAATGGGGTGGGTGATGCAGCATCACTACCTTGTATTTTGCCTGCTGGAATTCAGGCGATCCTAATTCCCGTTCTAACCATTGATATTGGGGGCTACCCGGCGCGATCGCTTCAAACAAATGGTGACCATATCCCCAACGGTCTGGATTGTTGAAGTCCTGCGCTCGCTCACGGTAACGTCCTCTAATATTCGCGTCCAGGCTGGGAGACCGCCATATTGTTGTGGCATACAACACTACCAATCGTAGATCACCAAACGTGACCGCGTAATACCGCTTGCCCCCAGATGGGTTGTCGGGCAGGGTAAAGATTTCTTCATAGGTATCGGTATTAAAGGACTGCTGTTTGATCCAGGCATCCCGTAGCAGCGGATCATGCTGGGGATTAATCACGTCTGCTTGATGCCGATAGGCGGCTTCTGCAACGGCTCGGGGTACAGCGTCGGCAAATTGCTCCCGCAGACTAGTGTCCATCCGGAAACGCCCCATGACTTCATGATTGCCGATCGCAGTATATAGAGGCGCAGACTGAATGATAGCTCCACCCTGATAATCAGTAGTGGTCTCCTCGGTGGTTATTTTATAGTGGGCTCGACCCTGTAAAACTGGGAAAAAGGCATTGCCGCGTCGATCATCGAACCATTCCGAGGCGCGATCGGGCACATTCACTAAATCGCCAGCCAGGAACACCGCATCAACCTGTCCCACCGTTTCCACCACTTTTTGTAGATTGGCAGCCACCATGGGTTTCAACTGATGATCGGAGGTGAGCAGTATCTGTAGTGGTTGTCCTGGTAAGGGTTGAGGTGACAGGGTAAAAATCGGGCTAACCGCGATCGCGCCATCTTCCCGGACACTCATGACCTGATACGGAATGCGAGTGTTGGCAACTAATCCGTTGACTTCCGCCTCATGCCGCCAAATCAGGCGCTGAGTTGGCGGCTCATATTGTTCATCTAGTTGGGAGTCATGATCCTCACGAACCCGAGTGAGAACACGAGATGTCGCCGTAACATTTCGTTGCAATTCCGCACCATAAACAACGCGATGCTCAATCCCGGCAAATTCCGTAAACCATACGACCCAGACAGAGGTTTCGCTGGGCAACTGAAGAAATGGATCGGTCAAAAGCCTGGGTTGAGCGGACATCAGCACAGCACCGGAAACAACAACCGATTAATACCCTAGTCTTCAGGTCTGTTGATCAGCAAGAGTTCCTATTAACTTTTCTGAAGGAGTTTCCCAATTCTGAGATTTAGCGCCCCTGACCTGTTTAGAATTAGTTTCAATTCTTCTGTAGCGTTTCAAATACTCAGGAATTATTAAACATGGCCGAAGATCTTGTGAAACCATATAACGGTGACCCCTTCACAGGACACCTATCCACACCGATCAGCGACTCTGCCTTTACCAGAGCATTTATTGGTAATTTACCAGCCTACCGCAGAGGGTTCTCTCCCCTATTGCGTGGTCTTAATG